>CAWJBA010000035.1:0-117300 GCA_963841075.1 Terriglobia bacterium | reverse complement strand
CGACTCCTGGCCGATCCGGACCTGCCTTTTCAAGCCTTGGATTATTGGATCGCAGTGGAGCATCATCGCAAAGCAGGCGATTTCGCCAGAAAAGGATACTTTCCAGGGTGTAATCTGCTCAACGAACCGGCGTTGCTGGTTCTGGTTGCCCCGTTGCTTGCGTATCACAAGACTTCGCACATGCTGACCACGCTATTGGCGCCGGCGATACCGCTGTTGGAAATCGGATTAAACCAGGCATGGAAGAGGGAGATCAAAGTCTTGCGCCGCCGAGGTATGCTCAGTTAGTCTGAAATACGGAGAAATATATGACAATCAGGCATTTGCTGTTAATCCTGATCGCGGTCTTTTTGATCGCCGGGATCACTATGGCTCAGGGGCCGAAGAAGGATATTGGCAAAAATGTGCCACTTCCTCCGGCGCCGCCCTCGTCGAAGGGTACTAAGCCTGATGACCTGCCCCAGAATTCACTTTCAATCGATGTCGACGTCGTCTCGTTCGACGTCGTGGTGACGGATCAGAGCGGCAATCCGATCGCCGGCCTGGAAAAGCAGCATTTCCGGGTGTTTGACGACGATGTCGAACAGACCGTCACGAACTTCAGCCCGACGGATGCGCCTTTGACAACTGTCATTCTGGCGGAATTCAGCAACACATTCGCGGCGTATAACGACAACGTCATCGTTCCTGCCTATGGCTTCATCAATAGTTTGCGGCCGGACGATTGGGGAGCCCTGATCGCGTTTGATATCCGGCCGGAAATCCTCACGGACTTTACGAAGAATAAGAATGAGCTGATTGAAGGATTGCGCCGTCGCCGCGCCGCTTGGTCTCGCGCCGGCTGATTCTCTCGCCGGTGTACTCGATGACTTTGCGGCGCGCGGGAATGGGTTCCTCGGCGTAGACGCCGCGCTGGTGGATCCTGGACTCGCGGATGGAGAGCTTAAACTGGGCGTACCGTGGGTCGATCGCCGGCTTTTTGATAAGAACGGTTCCCATGATCTGTGGTTTCTCAGATTGTCCCACGGCTACAGTAGTAATGGATGGGTGTATTGGAATTCATGCCGGCGACCCGCAAGGTTCTGCGGCTACTGGCGTCGGAGCCGGCGGACTTCGCTGCGCAGCACGGCGTTCGGCTACACGAGGTCTCCCAGACTGTGGCGCAAGATAGCCTGGCGTTCATGAAAACCTTTCCGCTCGAGACATCGCCGGATTGGTTCGGGCATCTGGTGATCGAGGGCGAGTCGCAGCAAATGGTCGGCATTTGCAGCCTCAAGGGGCCGGTGGTGGAAGGCACGGTGGAAATGGCCTACTTCACGTTTCCGGGCTTTGAAGGGCGGGGCATCGGAACGGCGATGGCGCGATTTACTTTGGATCGCGCCATCGTGCTGCAGGACGTGAGACGGGTAATCGCCCACACCGCTGGCCGAACACAACGCCTCCACACGCATTCTGGAAAAGATCGGCATGAGGTTTGTGTGCGAGGAGATGGAGGACGGGGTTGCGGTTTGGCTTTGGCAGATTGCGGCGGACGGCTATAGCTTTTCGCGCGGCTCCATTCGCGGATCGAACGGATCTCTTCCGCCGGGATGTGCAGGAACTCCAGGAACTCCTGGTGCTCGTTGGGGGCGTTGTTTTCGAATTCGGTGTGCAGGCGGCGCATGTCGTCTTCGGTGAAGCCGGAGGCGCGTAAAACGGCGGTGAATTTCTCTTTTGTTACCACGGGTAGTCTCCTGAATTGATCGGTTGTTTTCAGCAGGCGCGCGATCGTCCGCTGGTGTTCTCGCAGGCGCTCGATGCCGGCGCTGAGTTCCGTCAGCCGCCGGCGCAGCACGGAGGCTGCATCGCTTCCGGGCGCATCGAGGATGGAACGAATGTCCGCCAGCGTCAGGCCTGCGTCGCGGTAGGTACAGATCTGGCGCAGGCGCTCGAGATCCTTTTCGGAGTAGACGCGGTAATTCCCGGCGCTCCGTTTCGGCCGCTTTACGCAGGCCGATGGATTCGTAGTACAGCACCGTGCTGCGCGCCAGATTGCAGCTCCGCGCCAGGCTTGTGACGGTAAGTGACATCGCTCTTCCTTCAGTCTCAACCCTGAAGTTGTAGACAGGTCAAGGATTTTTTTGGAAGATCAGAATGTGCTGCCGGGGCAGGTCTTCCAGCACACGGTCCGACGTGGTAGCCTTCGGGCTCGAGTTCGGTTTTCACCTGCGCCACGGTCATCTTGTGCTCCGGCCGGATGGGCACGGCGGGATCCTCGGCGCGATATTCCAGCAGCACCAGGCGTCCGTCGGGCTTTAACGATTCGCGAATGCTGGCGCAGCATCTTCTGCGGCTCGGAGAACTCGTGATAGACGTCCACCAGGATGACCAGGTCGAGCGTGTTCGGCGGCAGCTTGGGATCGTCGTACGTGCCCAGCACGGTCTCGACGTTCTTGAGCTTGCGCTGCTGCATGTTCTTGCGCAGCATCTCGAGCATCTCGGGCTGGATATCGTTGGCGAAGACCTTGCCCGTGGGTCCGACGCGCTCCGCGAGGCGCCAGGTCATGTACCCGTTGCCCGCGCCGATATCGGCCACGGTCGCGCCCTTGGCGATGCCGAGCAGCGCGATGCGCCTTGTCGGGCTGCTCCTCTTCGCGCGCGCTCCGGGCCGCACCAGCCAGTCCGCGCCCGCCGCGCCCATGACGCCGGCGTATTTGCGCCCGGATATCGGATGCTGGCCTTGCGCGAATGCGCTCGCGGCGAGCAGCATCAGAGCCGCGACCGTAAGGGAGCGGTAGACGCGGCGCATCGCTTACTCCTTGCTCTCGTTGACCGGGTCGACGTCGGTGGGCAGGTCCTTCAGGCCATCGAGCGCGTGCTGCATCGCGGGGCGGATCACCGCCGAGGGTGTCCAGCATCTTTTTCGCGGCGGCGTAATTGCCTTCGGCCTCGATGGTGAGCAGGTCGTGCGTGAGGTCGCGCACGGCGGACTTCATCTTCGGCACATCGACGGCGAACGTGCCGTCGGCGTTGACGGTGAAAGCGCCCTTGTCCAGGAAATAATTGAACTGCAGCGCCATGCCCTTGCCGTGCGCTTCGGTGACGCCGAAGCGCACGGAGCGGAATGCGGACGCGAGATACGTGGTGTAGAGCTGGCGCTCGTAGGCGGGGCCATCCATCGCCATCAGCTTGTGGTCGTAGAGGTACTGCAGCATGAAGAGGCCGGTGACATCGGCCTTGGCCTCTTCGATGGCGCTGTAGAGTTCCTTCAATTCCTGGCGCGGCGTGGTGGCGCGTCCCGCGACCTGGATCTGGTGCGGGCCGATGCCGTGGCTGAGTTCATGCGCCAGAATGTGCGTGAAGAAGTAATCGAAGCTGAGATCTTCCTTCGCGCCCGGCGTGAGCACGCGCGCCGGCGATCGGGATCAGGGTGGCGGCGAACTTGGCTTCCTGAATGTTCTTCAGCATGACGCGCTTGCTGCCCTTCTCGGAAATCACGCGCTCGTCGTTGGGCAGATTGAAGGCCGCGGTGCGCACGCCGTGCGCGCCATCGCCGGCAGCGTAGACCTCGTTCACCACGCGGATGGGCGCCGACGCGCCCAGCTTCGGATTGCGGTAGCGCGGGTCCATCGGCAGGTTGTTCTCCACTTCCTGCAAGTGCGCCGCGACGGTCTTGAGCTTGTTGGTCTCGGCATCGTCGCGAATGGTGATGTAGGCTTCGAAGCCGGCCTTGTAGCCGAACAGCTCGTCGTTGTAGGTCTCGTAGGGGCCGATGGTGATGTCGAGCGGCGCGTCGAGATCCATCCAGGCGACGTCGCTGGCGTAGTAGTCGTTGGAGAGGAAGGCGTCGGCGCGCAGGGTCAGGAATTTCTTGAGCGAGGCGTTGTCGGTGAGCGCGGCGGCTTCGCGCAAGAGGCCCGCCGCCTTCTGCAGATCGGCGGCGTACGCCTTGTTGTACGGGACCAGGGTGAGCTTCTTGTTGGCATCGCGGCGGATGACGGTGAAGAATCCGATGGCCTGTTCGCGCTCCGCGGCGGAAAGGGTTTTGACCCAGGCTTCGAACTCCTCGCGGGTCATGTCGTGCGGATAGAAATTGGCGCCCAGCGGCTTGCGCTCGGGCACGCCGGGGACGAAGGCGGCGTGACCGTCGAGATCGCTCCACGGGCCTTTGTTGAGCCAGAAATAATGCAGGCGCTCCTTGCCCAGCGGCGTGGTGTCCTTTTGCAGTTTGGCGTACAGGTCGCGATTGCCGCTCCAGAGCTGGTCCATGAACAGGTGATTCAGCACGCGCGCGGCTTCGACGAGTTTGGGGAGCGCCTTGCGATCGCCGGCGGAGAGCGCGGCGGTATCGTACTTCGGGGTCACGGGCGCGAAACGCGCGCTCATCTGTTTGAGTTGATTCAGATCGGGCATAACGGCAGCGGCGGCCAACAGCACGAGAAGGTGCTTCATTTAGTCTATTGTGGCACTGTGTGGCTGACGCGGTTCGCAGTGCTGACGACAAGCGATGGTTGTCGCTCTGTCCTACTTGCGCAGGGCGATGCCCAGTTCCTTGAGCGCTTTATCGGGGACGGCGGCCGGGGCGTCGGACATCAGGTCGGTGCCGCGCGCGGTCTTCGGGAACGGGATCACTTCGCGGATCGACGTTTCGCCGGCCAGGATCATCACCAGGCGATCGAGGCCGAGGGCGATTCCGCCGTGCGGCGGAGCGCCGTATTCCAGCGCGTCCAGCAGGTAGCCGAAGCGGCGGCGGGCTTCTTCGTCGCTGAAGCCGAGCGCGGCGAACACCTTGGCCTGCACGTCGCGGCGGTGAATACGAATCGAGCCGGAGCCCATTTCCGACGCCGTTCAGCACCAGGTCGTAGCGACTTGGCGCGGCAGCGCGCCGGGTCGGCGGTCAGCTGGTCGAGGTCCTCGTCGTGCACCGAGGTGAACGGATGATGCGCGGCGATCCAGCGGTTGTCTTCCTCGTCCCACTCGAACATCGGGAAATCGACCACCCAGAGGAACTGGAAATTCTTGGGGTCGAGCAGCTTGTGACGGTCGTTGAACTTCTGGCGGCGCTGCAGCCGCAATTGTCCGCAGGCCTGGTAGACGGTCTCTTCGGGACGATGGCCCTTGCGGCTCGCCGGCCCAGGTGGCCAGCACCAGCAGGCCGTCTTCGCTCGCGCCGCAGCGCTCGCGGACCTTGGCCATCTGCTCGGGATAGTCGCGATCCAGGCGCTTGGCGTCGTCGTAGACGCGCAGTCCGCGCTCCTGGCCGAAGGCCTTGAACTCGTCGCGTTCCTTGCGGCTGGGCGTGCCGCATGTCGGGAATGTGGATCGCCACCAGCGGCAGGCCCGCGTTGGCCAGTTCCGGCAGCAGGTCGTCCACCGGATGCATCGGCGGAATGCGCGTGTCGGGCTTGTCGATGCCGTAGCTGCTCCATCGCCTCCGCGTAGGTCATGCGCGGGAACGGCGCGGGACTCGTAGCCGGCCACTTTGCAGACCTCCTCAACCATGCGGCTCGATCATCGCGAAGATGCTCCTCCTGCTGCGGAAAGCTCATCTCGATGTCGATCTGCGTGAACTCGGGCTGGCGGTCGGCGCGCAGGTCTTCGTCGCGGAAGCAGCGGACGATCTGAAAGTACCGATCGAAGCCCGCTGATCATCAGGAGTTGCTTGAAGATCTGCGGCGATTGCGGCAGCGCGTAGAACGTGCCGGGCTGTACGCGGCTGGGCACCAGGTAATCGCGCGCGCCTTCCGGCGTGGAGCGCGTCATGAACGGGGTTTCGATTTCGAGGAAGCCCAGGTTGGTGAGCCGCTGACGTACGGCGAACGCGATTTGGAGCGCAGGATGATGTTGCGCTGCATCTGCGGCCGGCGCAGATCCACGTAGCGATATTCAGGCGGGCATCTTCCGATCATCGACGTGCTCTTCCATGGGGAACGGCGATGCATTAGAAATTTTTTTTTTTTTTTGTTGTTGTTTTTACTTTTTGTGTGTGTGTTTTTGTTTGTTTCTTACTAGTTAGGTTACGTATGTGTACCGAGGCCGCAGGTGCGCACATCGACCGCCTCCACCATCGTGCGCCAGCCGCCAATGATCGCTCCCTCCTCGCGAATGACCGGACGCGCACCGACCACGACTGCCACGTCCGTCGTCGTGCCACCCATGTCGGCGACCGCGAAATCCGCAAGGCCGCTGAGGAAGCCCGCACCGACCACGCTGGCGGCGGGGCCCGAGAGCACGGTCTCCACCGGATACTCGAGGGCGACCTCGGCCTTCATCAAGGTGCCGTCGCCCTTCACGATCATCAACGGTGCGGCGATCGCCTCCAGGCGCAGCACCTCGCCGAGCGCCTCCAGCAGCTGCCGGATCTGGGGGGTGAGGCGCGCGTTCAGGGCGGCGGTGAGGGCGCGCTGCGGCGCATCGAGCCGCGAACTGAGTTCATGGCTGCAGGTGACCGGTTTCGCGGCGGCGGCGCGGATCAGCTCAGCGCACGCGGCGCTCGTGCGCGGGATTGCGCACCGAGAACACCGAGGCCACCGCAAAGGCTTCCACCTGCGAGCCGAACTGGCGCACCGCCGCGTCCACCGCCGCCTCCTCGAGGGGCTCGAGCTCCTCGCCGGTCGGATCATGGCCGCCGCGCACCCGCACGATGAGGCAGCCCTCCATGCCCTTGAGTCCCGAGCGCTCCACCATCTTGTCGTCAAAGCCGACCAGGATGGTGCAGATGGCGCTGTGGCGGTTCTCCACGACGGCGTTGGTGGCGAGCGTCGTCGACACTGATACGAGTGTGATGTGTTCACGGGTGAGCGCCGCAGGCAGGGCGGCCAGGACGGCTCGCATCGCGTTGCCGAGTCCGATCGCGAGGTCCCAGTGCGTGGTGAGCGCCTTGGCGCTGGCCACGACGTGCCGGCCGCCATCGAGCGCCACGGCATCGGTGTACGTCCCCCGGTGTCAAGGCCGATGCGGACCTCGGGGGCGGGGCCCGTCTGCAGCTCCCCGTGTTGCGGCTCACTCATGATGTCGGTTCCGCGGTTCCTTCATGCGCTGTTCCCGCGTTCCGCGAACCGCGTCGGCAGCGGCGCTGTCGCTCGTGCGGCTCAGTCCGCTTTCGGCGCGCGCCAGCTCTCGTAGGGGGTGATGAAGATCGAAGCGATGCGCCAGCCGGCCTTCGTCTTCACGAAAACGCCGGCCCAGCGTTGCGGGCACTCGCGGCGCTTTTACCCGGCGCGCCGTGCGTGAACAGCAACGGCGTGATCAGCATCTCAACCCCCGGAGCAATGTTGGCGATGCGCAGCTCCTGGGTTTGCGGATCCACCTTCCAGGTACCCTTCCATTCCGCCTCAAATGCATCCAGCGCCTCCTTGCGTCCCCAGATTGAGGCGGCGCCGTTTTGGGCCAGCACAAAATCGTTTGAATCCAGCAGCACCTCGGAAACGATCGCGCGGTCGTGTGCGTTCTGGCCGGCGATGAAGCGCGTGTAGAGCGCCATGACCTCCGTTTGCGGCGCGACCGCGGGCGCGACAGCAGGCGTGGCAGCGGCGGCAGTGGCAGGCGCGGAGGCAGGCGCAGGCGCGGCAGCGGACGCGGCGACCGCAGGCGCTGCGGCGATCGCCACAGGAGCGGCCGCGGTCCCCGCAGCAGGCGCGGGCGGCGGCGCAAGTTTGCTCGCGACGCTGGCGCTCAACACGTACGGCGCTGTGACCAGAAGGCCTTTGCGCTCCGCATCGGCACAGCTGAAGAACGAAACCGACGCCCCCTTGATACCGGTCATCTTGTCATGCCGCGGAACCAACTCGCCCGCCACGCCGTTCGCCTCGCTCTTGCCCGTTTTCGGGTCGACCAGGCAGTAGTAACGGTGCGTGTCCGGCGCTGCGCCGACGTCGAAGTGACCCCGCACCAACTCGTGATCAAAGTCCTGGCTGAAGGCCTGCTTCAGTGACGACATGAAACTGCCGCTGGGGGCGCTCGGTACCTCCGCCGGGGTGGCGGGTGGGTCGGCGCGGATGACACCCCCGGGAATGCTACACGCCAGGACGGCGCTGACGGCAAGGGCAAACCCAGGTGGCGGCAGGTGCTGAAAAGTTCTCACGTATTCCCCCGTCGTCTTTGTTTCTGTCTGGCCGGATTCTAGCGGCCCGCTTCCCCTGAGTGTTCAACTCATCGCGACCGCAGTAACGCAAGGGAACCTAGGCGGCGTCCCCTATTCAAAAAGCCCGTGGGGCACAAGCACCGGTGTGTATCCAGTCAGTTGACTCTAAAGACTATATTAGCCGCCACCCGGCAGGCACCCTGCGCTTTTCTTCAGCGAGCGCCTCGGCCCTCGCGCTCCTCCAACAAACTCCTGCCCCCAGCAGAAGGCGGCCACGATAGCTGCAGCAGGCCCGTAGAGCTTCCAGAATCGCCTCGGCCGTGACCCACGCGCGCCCCTGGGCGCTGCGATAAGCTTGCCGGGCTTAAATCGACGCAACGCCAACCCAACAAGGTATCAAGCCATGGCGCCTGACCGTTCTCGGGACACATCATTTGATGTCGGGCGCCCCGCTCGTCGGGCACTGCTTCGGTGTGCGGCGTGCGCTCTGGCACTGGGCA
Source organism: Terriglobia bacterium (assembly GCA_963841075.1). Classification (GTDB taxonomy): domain Bacteria; phylum Acidobacteriota; class Terriglobia; order Terriglobales; family Acidobacteriaceae; genus JAIQFF01. The sequence goes on along the minus strand of CAWJBA010000035.1, from coordinate 108,738 downwards.
GCTCCCTGCTCCAGGCGGCGCCAGCCGAACCCAGCGCGGTCGCCGCGATTCTCAGTCAAGCGCTGGCACCCTCCCCGCTCGCCGAGGATCTGCGACGCCTCACCGATGAGACCGGCGGACGCGTCTCGGGGACGCCGGCCATGGCGCGGGCGGTCGAGTGGGCGACCGCGGCGTTTCGCGCGGCCGGCGTCGAGGTCCACACGGAATCGTACTCTCTGCCGGTAACCTGGCAGGAGGAGCACTCGCAGGTGCTGCTGACGGGACCGGTACAGTTCCCCGTGAGCATCGTCTCGGTGGCGTGGGCGCCCTCGACCGCGGTGGGGGGTATCGCAGCGCCGCTGGTGGATGTCGCTGACGGCAGCGAGGCTGACTTCGCCCGCGCCGGCGCTGCGGTGCAGGGCGCCATCCTGCTGGTGCACAGCAACGTTCTCGTGACCTGGGCGGATCTGTCCGAGGAGTACTTCCGCGCGCCGGCGATCATCGAGCGCGCGCTCGCGATCAGGCGCGCGCGATTCTGTGGATCAGCAGCCGTGAGCATCGGTTGCTGTACCGGCACACCGACGCGGTGGCGGCGGAGCTCGCGAAGCTGCCGATGGGGATCGTGGCGCGCGAGGATGGCCTGCGGCTGGCGCGCGTGCTCGCCGCCTATCCGGGACAGGAACGTGCGCAGCTGTCGATTGAAAACCGCATCGGCGGACCGGTGCCCCAATACAACGTCGTCGGGGAGATCAAGGGTCGCGAGCGGCCGGATGAGTTCGTGATCCTCGGGGCGCACCTGGATTCCTGGGAGCTTGGCACCGGCGCGCTCGATAACGGCTGCAATGCCGCCATGGTCATCGCGGTGGCGCGGGCGCTCAAGGCCGCCGGCGTGCACCCCAAGCGCACGCTGCGGTTCATCCTCTTCTCCGGCGAAGAACAGGGTCTGGTCGGCTCGCGGATGTACGTGCAGCAGCATCAGGCGGAGCTCGACCGCACCAGCGCCGTGATCGTCTACGACTCGGGCGCGGGGCGCGTGACCGGGTACTCCCTCGGGGGCCGCGCGGACATTCAGGCGGGCGTGACACAGGTGCTCGAGCCCCTCAGCGCCTGGGGCGTCAACACGCACACGCTGGATGCGAGCACCGGCACGGACAACCTGGACTTCCTGCTCGAGGGAGTGCCGACACTCGTTGCCAACCAGGACGAGAGCAACTACATGCCCAACTACCACGCCGCCTCTGACACGCTGGACAAGGTGGATCTGCGCAACGTGCAGCTGCACGTGGCGATCGCCGCGCTCACCACTGGGGCATCGCCGACCGCAGCGCCCTGCTCGGCGCGCGCCAGTCGCGTCAGGAGATCGAGGCACTCATGAAGACCACCGGCCTGGAGCAGCAGCTGAAGACGCTGGGCTACTGGCCCGAGTGGCAGTCCGGTGCGCGCGGGCGCCACCCCTGATGCGCCCGGCGCCGCCTCCCTCATGCTGAAGAGCAGCCGGACCCACGTGTGCGCCTGCCTCGCGCTTGCGGCGGTGGCCTACAGTGCGTGCAGCCTCGGGCACGCAGGTTCCACCGAGGTCGCCCAAGCCGCCGCTGGCCTCGAGCTGCTCGTGCTTGGCTCAGGCGGTCCGGGCGCCACCGGCCGCGCGGCCTCCAGCTACCTGGTACTGGTCAAGGGTGTGCCGCAAATTCTCGTGGATGCGGGACCGGGTTCATTTGCCCGCATGGGCGAGGCGAAGGTCTCCCTCGAGTCCCTCGACACTGTACTTCTGACCCATCTTCACGTTGATCACGCCGCCGAGTTGCCCGGGATCATCAAGGCGCGGGCGGTCTCAGCCGCGGGGCCGATCCAATTTGACGTGTACGGTCCTGCAGGCCGTGCGCCACAGGGCGAGGCTGCGGCGTTTCCCTCCACGGAACGCTTCATGACGCTGCTCTTTGGCCCACAGGGCGCCTTCGCCTACCTCAAGGACTTCGCGGCACCGGTCACCTTCAAAGTCGTGAACCTGCCACGCCCCGGGTCCGGCGGGGAGCCCGCGGTCATTCGCGCGCGCAATGATCTTGCGATCAGCGCGATCGCCGGTCATCACGGCGATGCACCCGCGATCATCTACCGGATCGACTACCACGGACAGAGCCTCGTTTTCAGTGGCGACATCGATGCGAGCGGGCTGCCCGCGCTGGCGAAAATTGCGGCCGGGGCGAGTCTGCTGGTGTTCGACGCGGTCGTGCTCGACCCGCCGGCTTCGCCCGCTGTGCTCTACGGCCTGCACTCGCCGCCCCAGGCAATCGGTGCGCTCGCCGAGAACAGCCACGTCAGGGCGTTGCTGCTCAGTCACCTGTCACCCGCGGTTGACCAGCATCGCACCGCCGTCACCGCCTCGATCGCCAGCCACTACGCAGGCACGGTGAAGTTCGCCGCCGACGGCATGCGCTTACAGCCCTGACACGCGGGCGGTTCAGCGCAACCGATGAGCCGCCGCGCCCGCGATCGCTGCCTGGCCGGATGACTGCACCAGCACGGCCACGTCGGTGGCGTCGGAGGGCAGCGCCGAGAGGGGGACCTGAAAGCGCGCCGCCGCGCCCTGCCACTGTCCGAGCGTGCGTATGCTGCGCACGATATTGAACTCCTCCAGCGTGCGGCCCGCGTTCTCGCCCCGGCCGATGGCGGAAACCGCATGGCGCAGGAAGGCCACCAGCAGCACGTCACAGCGCGGCGCGGGGGCCGTGCCGCCCACCTCGACCACCACGTCGGCCCCGCTCACGGACACCACAACCGGCGTGCCCTCTCTGGGCTTGGCCAGGGCCTGCTCGAGGGCCGCACTTCGCGAACCCAGCGCATCAGCCTGCCCGTCAACGACCAGTTGCGGCGTGTACACGGATGTTCGGTGGAGGTTGCGCGCATAGAGGTTCTGGCGTTCAACCGCCTGCGGCAGCGCGAATCGGTCACGCCACCCCAGGCTGTCCCAATAGTCCACGTGAAATGCCAGCGCGAGCACGTCCGCGCGCGCGGTCAGCTTGCCCACATAGGCCTCCGCGGGAGGACAGGAGCTGCAACCCTGGGAAGTAAAGAGCTCGATCACCAGCGGGCGAGACTGCGAATCCGCACCCGCGGCGTTCCACAACAGCGCCGCGCAGGGGACCACCCACCAGCGCCGCACGCGCCGCGCGCCGCGCAGCGAGTCACGGCACACCGCCGCGCGGCCCTGCTTCACGAGATCCCCAGCGCCCACACCGGTACTCAGCGACGCTCGTCGTCGTGGAGCTCGTCTTCCGTGAGGTCCGCCCATCGCCGGCCCACCTCGTTGGCCCGCTGGCGCAGACTGCGGCCTCCAGTTGCGCGGAGGACTTTTCTGGCCGGCCTTGAAGCGCTGCGCTTGCCTCTCGCACTCGGCGGCCTTGCGCTCCAGTTCGTCCCGCTCGGCGGCCAGTCCGGCTATGAGCTTCTTGCGCGCATCAGTGTCCATCGTCTCTCCTTGTCCTAAACCTTCGGCACCGGGCGCGCCGCGAGCAACGACCCCCGCCGCCCTCCTCCTCCGGCACAGCGTTCGCCGTGCGCTCCGCCAATGTTACATCCCCCGCAAACTCATCGCCCTGCGGTCGGTGCGGACTCAGCGGCCAACGCCCCCACTGGGAACTCCACCAGGGGGACCGGGCTACCTGAGGGCCCGCCCTTGAGTTGGACGCTTTGGTCAGCGAAAACCATGCAGCGTGCGCCCCGGGGGACGCGGGATTGACGGCGCGAACGGCGTGCTAATCTCACCGGGCGCCCTGAGGTGCGCCCACCGGCTCGCAGCGTTCGCGAGGGAGGAGTGCCGTGACGGACTGGAAACTGCCGTGGGATGCCGGCTGCCGCTGTGATCGGGTGCGCCTCAGGATCACGGCCGCGCCGCTCATCACCCTGTGCTGCCACTGCCGCGGGTGCCAGCGGATGAGTGCGAGTGCTTATTCCCTCAGTGTGGCAATTCCCGCCGAGGGCTTCAGCGTGGTGCAAGGCACGCCGGTGATCGGCGGCCTGCACGGCCCGACACGCCACTTCTTCTGTGAACACTGCATGAGCTGGCTGTTCACGCGACCCGAGGGTTTTGACTGGTTCGTCAACGTACGCGCACCGAGCTTGATGATGCCTCCTGGTACGTCCCGTTCGTGGAGACCTTCACCAGCGAGAGGCTGCCGTGGGCGCAGACACCCGCACCGTACCGATACGAAAAGCTCCCCGCCGACGATCTTTGGCCCTGGCTGGTCGACGAATTCGGCCGCTGGGTCGCCGCTGCGGCCAAAGGGTGACTCCAGGTCGACCGCCAGGGGGCTTGCGAGGGGCGCAGCGGCGCCCCGCGGCCCACGGAGCCTCGGATTAAAGCCCTGCGTGCGGCAGCGCCGTTGAGCGGGGGTGCCAGGGGCTGGCCGGTCCACTACACCGTGGTGCTGCTCATCTGCGCGGCGGCATTCATCTCCTACGTGGACCGCACCAACATTTCCGTGGGCGCCATCGCGATGCAGCACCAGCTCGGCTGGAGCGAGACGCAAAAAGGCCTCGTGCTGTCCGCGTTCTTTGTCGGGTATCTGCTGATGATGGTGGCCAGCGGGGCGCTCGCCAATCGTTTCGGCGGCAGGATCATCTTGGGAGCGGCGGTCATCTGGTGGTCGCTGTTTACGGCGCTCACCCCTCCTGCGGCCCTGCTGTCGCTGCCGGCGCTGATCCTCGCCCGCATCGCACTCGGGCTGGGCGAGGCGGCCGTGTTCCCGGCCTCGATCAACATGATCGGACGCTGGGTGCCCACTGGTGCGCGCTCGCGCGCGGTGACGCTCCTCACCAGTTCGATCCACCTGGGAACCGTATTCGCCCTGCCCGTCACCGGCTGGCTCATCCATCAGTATGACTGGCCGCTGCCCTTCTACCTGTTTGGCGCGGCGGGGCTCGTGTGGGCGGCAGTGTGGTTCAAGAGAGTCGGCAGCGGCTGGGCCGTCGAACCGCCCGCGACGCACGCTGCGCTGCTGGCCATCCCCTGGCGGCGCATCCTCAGCCTGCCGTGCGTCTGGGCCATAGCGGTCGCGCATTTTTGCGCCAACTGGTCCCTGTACATGCTGCTGGCGTGGCTGCCCAGCTACTTCAAGACCACCTTCGGGGTCGACATCGCCAGTGCCGGAGCGCTTTCGGTCGCGCCCTGGCTGGTGGCCTTTGTTGCGGCCAACAGCGCCGCGGCGGTGGCTGACCGGCTGCTGCGCTCGGGCTGGCGCGCCACGCGGGTTCGCAAGCTCATGCAGTGCGGTGGCCTGATCGGCACCGCGGTGTTCCTGCTGCTGCTGGGCGATGTCACGTCGGTGAAGGTGGCATCGGTGCTGATGTGCGGGGCGACCGGGTGTCTCGCCTGCTGCATGCCCGGCTTCGCCCCCAACGGGCTGGACATTGCGCCCCGCTACGCGGACGTGATCTTCGGCATCAGCAACACCTTTGCGACGCTGCCGGGAATCTTCGGAGTGCTCATTACCGGCTGGCTCATTGACCGTACCGGTAACTACGCCACCGCCTTCCTGCTGGCGGCCGGCGTGGCGCTGTTCGGCGCGCTGTTCTTTGGCCTGCTCGCCTCGGGCGATCGAAAAATCACTTAGTCGCCGTTACCGCGGGTCGGGCTGCTTCGCGGCTGCGGGCTTGACGGCAATGGTGACGAGGATCAGCCCGTCGGGGGCAATCTCAAGATTCAGAGTGCCCTGATCCAGGGAGCGCTCGGTCGGTGGCGGCAGCGCGGCCGCCGCGCGCAATTCTGCAACTTGCCGCGGTGTCGGATAGCGCGGCGCTCCCATCCGCTCGTACGCGGGGCGGACATTGCCGTGTTCGGCATCCAGTGCCTGCACGCTCGCCGTGCGTGCGTCGACATGCCGCAGCTTCAGCAGCACCCGGCGCGCAACCGGCCTTGACCCGAGCTCGGCATAGTTCCAGATCGCGAGCACCAGTGTCCCGTCTTCGCGGCGGGTGAACAGCGTGCCTGTGGCATCGCTGAGGAGGCGCTGCTCGCCGAGCCGGTGCAGCAAGGCGAAGGCATTGAAGGCGGGCTTGGGAATGCCGCCCACCGCCAGCAGGCCATACCCGCCGTAGAACGGGGTCTTCACCACGCCCTGCTCCTCGAACACGTCGGAGAAGGCCCAATAGGACATCTCCTGCACGAGCCCGTCGCATTGGCGTACCGTCTCTGCGAGCCAGGGCCCCATGAAGGGGGCGTCGGTCACCTCCGTCTGGGTCCGGAAGGTCGCATTGAACTCCGTCCACAGCAGCGGCAACGCCGGCAACGGGGAAATGGCCCAAAAAAAAAAAAATTTTGCGCGTCACTGGCTCAGTTGCGTATTGCTCGTCCGTATTTGGTGACGCTGATAATCAGGCCGTCGAAATCTTCTCCGACCCGGTCCGACATGAACTTCACTTTCTTCCACTCCATCAGTTCGCGCTCGGCCTCGTCGGCGCGGCGTTCCGACTGGCTGGATTCTTCCGCAATATTGTGCAACTCCTCGATCGATATGGGCCCGCCGTCGGGCTGGATCGCCTCGCGATGGTCCGCGTGGTCGCGCCGCTTGGACCAGGGCGTAGCAGTTGTAGCGCCGGCGTCTCGCCGGCCCGATGGCGGGCTGGAAGCCCGCTTGTAATCGGGGCTGGACTGCTTTCCGTATGACACCCCCGATCGTTCTTCTTTTGTCCCTGCCGAATCGGTCTCGCCTTGCGGACGTTCCGTCCGCCTTCGGGCCGGCGGGACGCCGGCGCTACCTAATACCGATTTCAGGATGCGGTGAATGATCAGGTCGGGATAACGGCGAATCGGCGAGGTGAAATGGGTGTAGGCAGTCGCAGCCAGCGCGAAGTGGCCCATGTTCTCTTCGGAGTATCGCGCCTGCTTGAGCGAACGCAGCATGAGGAAGGAAAGAATGCGCTCTTCCGGTTTGCCCGCGATCTTTTCCGTCAGCTTCTGATACATGCGCGGCGTGATGTGGACTTCTTTTGGAATCTCGATCGCGCGCGACTGGCTGCCTTTGCCATGTCCCCCGTGACTGCGCCCATCGCGACTGTGTCCGGCGCGCCGATCGGCTTTCAATTGCACCCGTTGAATGGGCAGCGGACCCACGCCCAGGGAATAGCCAAAAGTTGCGGCCATCACTTCGAAGTCGTACACCCGTTTGGCGTCGGGCTTCTCGTGGATGCGGTAGAGCGAAGCGATCCGCCTGTTCTCCAGATATGAGGCCACGCATTCGTTGGCTGAAAGCATGAACTCCTCAATCAGGCGATGCGCCATGTTGCGCTCGGAGCGGGTGATGCTCTTCATCAATCCGAAATCGTCGAACTCGATCACGGGTTCGGGCAAATCGAAATCGATGGAGCCGCGGCGCTCACGCTTGCGATTGAGAATCAGGGCCAGATCGCGCATCCGTTCGAACTCAGCCACCAGCTTCCCGTAGCGCTCGCGCGCGCCGGCGTCGCCTTCGAGCACCAGGTTCACGTCGGTATAGGTCATGCGTTCGACCGAGCGGATGACGCCTTCGCTCAATTCGAAATTGACAATCTCGCCCTGATGGTCGATCTCCATGACACACGACATCACCAGCCGGTCCACCTGCGGACGCAGGCTGCAGATGTCGGTCGAGAGCTCGAGCGGCAGCATGGGCACGGCGCGATCGGGGAAGTAAACGCTGGTGCCGCGCAGACGGGCCTCCTGATCAAGCGCCGAGTCCGGTGTGACGTAGTGGGCCACGTCTGCGATGTGCACATGGAGTTCGAAGTTTCCGTTTTCGAGATTGCGAACCAAGACGGCGTCGTCGAAGTCGCGGGCTGTCTCCCCGTCGATTGTGACAATGGGCAGAGCGCGGAAGTCGCTACGCAGGCCGGTTTCGATTGTCGAAATGACGGGTTCGGCATCCTGCGCTTCCTCCAGCACTGCCGGCGGAAAACGATGCGGCAGGTGATGCTTGCGGATCATGATCTCCACATCCGCCCCGAAATCGTCTTCGTAGCCGACGATTTCTACGACCCGCCCGCGAGGATTCTGCGTTGCCGTGGGCCAGTCGGTAATCTCAACATCGACCACAACGTTTTCCAGGTCCGTCCAATCCGCGCGCCGCGCCGCTTCCTGTCCCAGCACGCGATGCGGGCTCTGCCTTCGTGCTTTGCCGCTTCTGCCGGACGGGGCGCCGCCTTCCTCGGCGTCGCTCGCCGACTTCTCGGGATACTCCATGCCCGGCGGTATCACGATCTCCTGAGTGATCTTCTGATCGATCGGCGTGACGTAGTTGCGCCGGCTTCCGTAGTGAAATTTTCCCACCACGGTCGAATGCGCCCGCCCAACCAGGCGAACGATGCGTCCCTCGGCGCGTCCATCGGGGCGAATGTTGCCGATTTCCACCAGGACGCGGTCGCCGTGCATGGCCGACCCCACGGCCGGCGGCGGAATGAAAATGTCTCCGGACAGCCGCGTCTTCAGGCGTTCGTCGAGCGAAGTGGGCTCTGGGATGACAAAGCCGAAGCCATCACGGTGCATGCTCAGCCGTCCCACGGCCATGTTTTTACCGGCGGCGGCTTGCGGAATGGCGTAGCGGTCGGGTCCAACCTGCTGAAGCTGGCCGCTGGCCACAAGCTGTTTCAGGCGTTCGAATAGCTCGCGGCGGGCATCGCCGTGAACGCCAAGCTCTCGAGCCATCTGCTTAAAGCCGGCCGCGCGCTTGGGTTGATTCTCGATCTTCTTCAGGATGGCGGAGTCGGAAAGCATGGTGACTAATGACGGGTGTCAGGAAGCCTGCGCCGGAAAATATTTGTCCCGAAAAATCTGCCGATGATGCAGTTCGTGGCCGGCAATCATGTAGGCCAGGGCGCGGACCGTGACTTCGTTATTACTGGCGACGCCGCGACGAGTCCAGGCCGCTTCGTCCAGGGCGCGAAACATCAGCACGGTGGACCTGCGAACCGCCGTGAACTCCTCTAGCAGCGCGGCCAGGCTGCATTGGCCAAAGGGTCCGTACTTCACATAGTCATCCTGCTCGAAGCCCGGCAGTGGAGTTTTGTCGTTGCGAGAAATGCGCAGCGCGCGATAGGCGAAAACGCGTTCGGCGTCGATGACGTGTCCCAACGACTCCTTCACGCTCCATTTTCCGGGAGCATAGCGGAAATCTCCGTCCGCCTCGGGGCGAGCCAGCAGCGCCGCGGTCTCCGGCGCCTGCTTTTCCAGGGTGGTGACGATGTCTCCCTGCGGAACCAGGGAAACGTATTTGCCGTAATAGGGCGCGTACTCGTTCGACTCGGGCCTGGCAATTGGTGCAATCGCTGATTTCATGTCCAACTCTCCGCAATGGAATCGCTGCGGTCAGGATACCTGAGTCGCGCAGGTGGCGCGAACACGCGGGTTCGTTGGGCAAGCTGCTAGTTCAACCCGAGCTGGGTTAGCTTGACGGCGCAGCGATTTCCACCGCAGGTGCCCGTGTTGGAAGTTGTCAGAGTGCTGAAATACACGCTCGAGGCCTGGCTGCTGGTGCTGACGTTATCCCAGATAATGCCGCTGACGCCCCCGGGATAATTAACCCCGCTCAGCGTCCCCGTAATGACACCGGTGCTGATGTCATCCGTACGCAGCACCCCATTCGTAGACGCGCCGGTTACCCCGCTGATGACGATGTCGTGATCGCCGCCTCCAAAATTAACATTCGGATTGTAAATCTCGGTAATCGGGGTACAGGGGTTGCCGGCTGTAGTGCCGCGAGCGATAGAACCAGTCGTGCTGGAGTTCATCGTTGGATAGGAGGTAAATCCAATCCAATAGAAGGCAGCGCCGGTGTCGGTCGTGGTCGTCCCGCACATGAACAGATGGCCGGCAGTAGGGGTTGCTCCGAAATAATTATTGTCAAAGGCGCCGCTGTGGACGTCCACGTTAGAGGTGGTGTTTCCCACGCTGCCCAGGCCGATGTGGACGCGTACCAGTCCGGTGAGCTCCATCGTAAGCTGTGCCACTACGGCGCTCGCCCCGGCGGTACCGTCATTGCCGGAGAAAGCAAAAATTCGCTGGCTGCCGCTGCTGCTGTCCATAATGACGGAATCGGGAATGCCAAACGACCCGCCGCTGGCGGTGCAATCAGCTCCCGTACCAGTTCTGCCGGGCGGGTTAGCGACTGTACACCCGCCGCCGCCAATCATCACCGGGCCGGCGTTAAGACTTGCGCTGGCTCCCCCGGCATTGATCACCCACAGTTCTCCGAGTTGATCGCCTAAGAAAAGACGTCCGCTGGGGAAGTCATAAACTGGGCCATTGGGTTTCACCGCCGCGCCCCCGGTGCCCGCAACCGGTAAGGTATAGGTCCAGTCCACAGTAGGATTGGTATTGAGGGCGCAGGTGAAGACACAACTTACGCGGTAGATTTTTCCGTCGTCGGTGCCAATAAAAGCCTTATCGGTCTGGTAATCCACCCAGGGAGAAGAGAACGTGTCCGTGGCCGACGCTGAAAGGGTAACGGACAGGAGGCACGAACTGGTCGGATTCGCGACCGTGCCCGTGCAAGCGCCTTTGAGGGTGGGCTTTGCGGCGGCCGTAGCGGAGGTGCCTTCTCCTGCCTTCCAGGCCAGCACGTGAAAGACAGTAGACCCAGCGGCGCTTTCAACATAGGCGATCCGTTTGCCGTCCAGTGAAATTACCGGGGAAGTCAACACCGCTCCGCCGGCCGTGCTCCCGTTGTAGGCCCAGTTCACGGTTGGGTTGTTAGCGTTGCATAACCTCGGTGACGACCCGCTGTATAGATTGGTCAACCCCACCAGATTGGCCTGACCGGCGGTCACGCCGGCAACGTTTAGCCCGTACACCACATAATCATTCGTACAGCTCGGCGTGGCATTGATGTCGAAGCCGTACTTGGCTGGGGACATATTGGGCGCCACCACGCCCGCGCCTAGGGCAACGCTCCAGTCAATTTTCATGCCATGAGTACTTGGCCGGGGCGGATGCACGGGGTTTTCTCCCGGGCCGAAACGCCTCCCACCTCGCCCGGCGGAAACCTGCAGGTTGCGCTCGATGAGATGGAAAAGAATGCGAGGCTCCACTTTCGCCCGATCCAGGTCCGCGGCAGGCAATCCGCCGCTCAGAGTTACGTGGCGATAGCTCCAGTCCAGAACGCGACCAACATGCTCAGGTCCAGGCTGGTCTTGGGCTTTCCCGGCCAAAATCAGGCCGGCCATAAGCGGCAGGCACAACACGACGTCGCGGTAAATCCGTTTCATATTTCCCCCGGGACCAGAACCCTAGCTTTTCAGCGAGCGGCGTCCTTCCCAAGATTAGAGCACTCTAATGAAATTCAAAACCTATGTCTCAGGGAACATGCATTACGGTAGTAACCTCCACCCGTATTCATCCTGTACCCTCATTTCTTGCCAAGTGCGATGATGAGGGCGAAGAAAACGGCACCGGGGAGAAAATGCCGACCCGGAGAGAAATTTGCATAGTTTTGAGGGGCAGGTGGCAGCAGGTCAGCGGCTCGCCGCAGACGGCCATTCAGTTCGCGCGGTGCAGGCCCCGCCGTTTCATCAAAATAAGCGGTTTTTCACAGGCCGGGGTTGCAGCTTGCTGGAGTAAAATGCGAGTTGGTCACCGAAGTGCGGCCTTTACGCTGAATCCCAACGAGGAAAGGACTTTTGCCCCATGTGGAAACCCACGAATCAGCCCACGACTCCAGGCCGGCCAGGCGAGCCGGAGCGCCCGGCGGCGCCCGCTCCCGCCACAACTTCTTCTGCCGTCAGTGAACCGGCTCCGTGCTCCCCGTCCGGTTGCGACCACCACGGCGGACCAGGCCACAATCGGCAAATCCCTGGTGATCAAAGGCGAAGTAACGGGCTCCGAATCGCTTTATATCGACGGCCGGGTGGAAGGTTCCATCAACCTGTCGGGCAACCGGGTGACCGTGGGTCGCAACGGTGTGGTATCGGCCAACATCAACGCCCGTGAAATTGTCGTTCTGGGCAAGGTGCGCGGCAATCTCACAGCCAGCGACCGCGTCGATATCCGCAGCGACGGCTCCCTCACCGGCGACGTTGTGGCCGCCCGCATCTCCATCGAGGACGGCGCCTTCTTCAAGGGCGGCATCGACATCCGCAAAGCCGGCCAGAAGGCCAATGGCGAAGAAGTCAAAGCACAGGCGGAGACTGCCACCGCAGCTCGGGTCTAAATTTTTGCAAAGATCACGGCGGACACTCCGGGTTGAATCCGGGAGCGTCCGCCGTTTTGTTTTTAGCAGTTTCTAGTTTCAGTTTCCGGTTTCGAAACCAGAAACTGCTTCTCAATCGTCGTCTATGGTTCTATTCCCTTACTCAAGTCTTCGGCCTGCGTTTCGGCAACGCGCGGATAAGAAGTGGGCTTCCGACGGCGTAGGTCGCCCACCAGCGAAGATCGCGTAACCCAAAGACCCGCGGCCACTGCTCCCGACCATGTGACGGTAATGAGGCCAAGCGCCTTGAAGTCCGCGACCCGGCTGTTGTTGACCAGCAAGACGCGGGCGACTTCATAGCTGAGCAAGCCCGCCAGCACCGACGTCAATCCTGACTTCCCAATCTCGATCCAGTTCAGTTCATTGATGCGAATCAGTTGACGCCGATGCAGCAGCAGCGCCAGGGCAAGCGTGTTAGCCACGATCCCCAGGTCCGAGGCCATAGCCAACCCCACGGTAGAAAACCGGCGGAACAGAGCGGAATACATGGGAATGGATGCCACCGTAATCAGGCTGCTCGCCACCATGGGGACGAGCGTGTTTCCGGCGGCGTAAAACGCGCGCGAGTAGAGGCCCTGCGCCGACCAGAAGCAAAGCGAAAGCGCAAACCAGAAGAAATAGAGCGCGGTTTCCCGGGAGTCTGAAAACTGGAAGTGTCCGCGACGGTAGACCAGATCGATCAGCGGCAGGGCAGCCGCCATCATGAAACTGGTGGCCAGCAATGACGTCGCGACAATCCGGTAGATGGAGCCGTTTACGGTGTCGGCGAACTCGCGCATCCGCTTTTCGCCAAAGAGCTTGGCAAAAAATGGCAGCGAAGCCTGGCTCGTGGCCTGCCCCAACACCGCGATAGGCACTGCGAACAGGCGCTTGGCATAGTTGAGCCGCGTAATATCTCCGACCGCGCCGGAAGCGAAGTAGCGCAGGATCCAATCGTCGGCGGTCACCAGTGACACGCCTAACATCAGCGGAATCGAAAGGCGGACCCACTCGCGAAAAGCCGGGTTGCGGATATCGAACGAAATGCTGTAACCGGTGCCGATGCGGGCGGCGCCGATGGCGTTGATCAAAAAAGGCCCCAGGAAACTCCCCGCCAGCGCGCCGTAGGCGAGCGACGAGATCCCAAAGCGATGGGAAAGCAGCACGCCGCCCACGATGATGGCCGCGTTGTAAACCAACGGTGAGAAGGCAGGAAACAGAAACAACCGCCGCGAAAGCAGAACCGCCGAGACCACGCCGCCGACGTAGAAGAAAATCTGGGCGGGCAAAAGAATGCGGGTCAGGTGGACGCAAAGCTCAAGTTGTTCAGCGTTGAATTTGGGGAAAAGGTGCCGTGAAATTGCCGGAGTAAAGAATTCCGCAAGCAGCACGCCCACACCCAGAACCGCCGTCATCACGGTGATGATGATCGAAAACGTCTTCTGCGCCTCGTCTTCCTTATCCGCGGCGACAAACCGCGTGTAGATCGAAACAAAAGTGATGGAAGCCGTCCCGCCCGCCACCAGGTAATTGAGCCAGTCGGGAATCGTGAAGCCGGCGACGTAAGCGTCGGTCGCGGGCCCGGCGCCGAAGGCGTAGGCGATATAAGCCTCACGCACATAGCCGATCACGCGCGACAGCATGACGGCGGTCATCAGCAGCAGCGTGGCCGAGAAAGCACTGTGCTGGTGGGATGGGCGAAAAAGACGAACCAGTCGAGCGAAGCCGCGAACCGGGCGCGCTTCCGGAGAGTCTGCAGAATTCGCCGTCTTCGCCATCAAGGGGCGATTCTACACGCAAACATTCGACTCGCCTGATACGCCAGATGGTTCGTGCAGCAGTTTCAGAAGCAGTTTCCCGTTTCTGGTTTCTAGTTTCTGGTTTTGAAACCGGAAACCAGAAACTAGAAACTATTGGTGCGAAACCCGCGTGTCTTTGTAGACCACACCGCCCTTCATCACGAAATCGACGTGTTCCAGCGCGCGCACGTCGGCCAGGGGATCGGCATTCACCGCAATGATATCCGCGTACTTGCCTACCTCGATCGTACCCACATTCTGGGACCGCCCGATCAGATCGGCGGCGCTTGAAGTAGCCGCGCGGATAGCCTGCGCCGGCGTCATACCAAACTTGACCATGTAGAAGAACTGCTTGGCATTGTCACCGTGAGGATAGACACCAGCGTCCGTGCCGAATGCCATCTTCACGCCGGCCTGGACCGCCTTGCGGAAATTTTCGCGCTGCAGGCGCCCCACCATTCTCTCCTTGTCGAGATTTTCAGTCGGCAATCCCCACTTGGGCGCTTCGTTCAGGATGTAATCGTCGTTGTAGATGTCCATTACCAGATAAGTTCCGTGCTCTTTCGCCAGGCGGATGCCTTCGTCATCAATCAGGCTGGCGTGCTCGATCGAGTCGATGCCCGCCAGAATCGAATTCTTGATGCCTTCCGTACCATGGGCATGAGCGGCGATCTTGCGGCCGCCCATGTGCGCGGTTTCCGCGGCGACCTTGAGTTCTTCGAAGGTGAATTGCGAGGCGCCGGGACTGTCCCCTTTGGAGAGCACGCCCCCGGTGGCCAGAATCTTGATCACATCCACTCCGTACTTCTCCTGGGCGCGAATTACGTGGCGAATCTGATCGGCGCTGTCAGCGAGAGAGAAGTCGCGTTCCTCGGGAAACATCATGACCCGGGTCTGCGGCGAGAAGTTGTTCAAGTCGCCGTGGCCGCCGGTAATGGAAATAGCAGGACCGCTCGCTACGACGCGCGGGCCGACAATCAGTCCTTCATTGATCGAGTTGCGCAAATCCACCGCCAGAAATGGGTCCGATCCCACATCGCGCACCGAAGTGAAGCCGGCTTCCAGGGTGTTGCGCGCGTTCATGACGGCGGCGAAGGCGTGGCTGAACGGAGTGTCCTTGAAGTTATAAATTTCGTTGTAGCGGTCGGCGCGAGCGCCCAGGTGAGTGTGGCAATCGATCAGGCCTGGCAGGACCGTCGCCTGCGAGAGGTCGATCACTTTGGCGCCCGTCGGAATTTTGAGATCGGCGGCGGAGGCGACGCTCTTGATGCGCTCATCTTCGACAACAATGACTACGTTTTCACGAACGTTGTCGCTGGTAGCATCAAAGAGGCGGCCCGCCAGGATGTAACTGGTCTTGGCCGCGGGCTTGGCGGCTGCCGGAGTGGCCGAGGCCTGGCCAAAACTTATCGATGAAAGGGTCAGCAAAATTAAGGTCGTGAAAACTGTGCTTCTCGAGATGGCGTGGTTCAAGGGTCGCTCCTGGGTTTGGACTTGGAAAGATCGAACTCGGAAAGATCGGAATTGGACAGAGAAGTCTCAAGGTTCCACTTGATCGCTGTCAAGCGCGTCGCGGGAGCAGACCTCGAGTGCAGCGTGCGCAAGAACAGCCGCGAAGCGGCGCAAGAGTAGAGCCCACGGCGCAAGCCGTGGGTGTGCGTGAGGAACGAGAGAGCCCCGCAGGGGCGAAAGTTGCCGGGGCGTTGCCCGGCCCGACCGGGTCGAAGACCCGGTCCCACACAACTCAACGCGTATTTTGACACTCCGCCGAGGCCCGCCGGATAATCCCACTGTGCCTGATTCGACTGCTGCACAGAACTCCGTTCGTTCCTCCGTTTTCCGGCGCTCCTTCCGAAAAACCTTCCCTTTAGCGGCCCGTGGCGAAGGCGTTTCCATCTGGGATACGGAAGGGAAGCGCTATCTCGATTTTTCCGGTTCCGCGGCGGTAAATCTCATCGGGCACGGGGTTGCCGAAATCAACTCCGCGATGGCGGAGCAAGCCGGGCAACTGGAGTTCGTCCACAGCAGCCAGTTCACCACTCCGGTCGCGGAAGCATACGCACAGGAGCTGCTCGACTTTGCCGGCGACAATTTTCGTGGCGGCGCGGTTTACTTTACCTGCGGCGGATCGGAGTCGGTCGAGACCGCCCTGAAGTTGGCGCGGCAATATCAGGTAGAGATGGGGCAAGCCAGCCGCTACCAGGTGCTCAGCCGGTCGCAGAGCTATCACGGCTCGACCCTCGGAGCGCTCGCAGTCTCCGGCAACAAACGGCGGCGTGAAATTTATCTGCCCATGGTGCGCGAGTTCGCGCACGTAGGAGTTCCCTATTGCTACCGCTGCGATTACGACTGCACCGACGGATGCCGCAACTGTGGCCTGGCGTACGCGGCCGAGTTGGAGAGAGCCATCGAAGCCGCAAAAGGCGAGGCTGCCGCCTTCATCTTCGAACCGGTCAGCGGAGCGACTCTGGGCGCGGTCGTCCCGCCGCCGGGGTATCTGCAGAAGATTGCCGAAGTTTGCCGGCGCCATGGCGTCCTGCTGATTGCCGATGAAGTGATGACCGGCATGGGCCGCACCGGCAGGAATTTCGCCGTCGAACACTGGGAGATTGCGCCCGACATCCTGATCGCCGCCAAGGGACTCTCCAGCGGGTATGCTCCGCTGGGGGCGGTCATCGCGACCAGGAAAGTAGTTGACGGCATCGCCTCCGGCGCATTCCTGCACGGCTTTACCTACAACGCTCATCCCGTCTCGCTGGCCGCCGGCCGCGCCGTCCTGCGTCATTTGCGGCAGCGCAATCTGGTCCAGGCGGCCGATTCCGGACGCGAAGGAAGTGTCGCGGCAAATCTAGGCCGCTCGCTTTCAACATTGATCGATCTCAAGGTGGTGGGGGAAGTCCGCGGCATCGGTTTGCTGCGCGGCGTCGAGTTCGTTGCCGACAAGCGAGGCAAGAAGCCTTTCGCTCCAGAATTGAATTTTGCAGGACAAGTTGCCGCGGCCGCACTGAAACGCGGCCTGCTGGTTTATCCCATGCAGGGATGCGCGGACGGAGTCTCGGGCGACCATCTATTGATCGCGCCTCCAGCGGTGATCACCGCCGAGCAGATCGATTGGTCGGTTGGGCAACTGAAGGAATCGATCGACGAGGCAGTTGCCGCCACCCGGTAGCGCCGAAAAATTCCCAATCCCCACCGGATCCGGCTCGTCATCCCCTTATCTATCAATCGCTTGCCAAATGATCCGCAGTTGATCCGCAGTTTACCTGTCGTGCATTGCGCCGGCTCATCTCATGGACAACACTGCGAGGCAAGGGAGCGACAAAATGGCGACTCCGATGATTGATTTCTGCGAACAAGCTGACCCCAACGTGCTGACCGAGGTGCGCCGCATCAAGCGTTTCGAAAACGCGACCCGGATCCACAACGGCCTGACCAGCAACCCCGAAAAACGGGTGCTGATCTGGATGGCTGAACGCACTCCTCGCTGGATCAGTTCCGACCAGCTCACCCTATTGGGCTTCGGCGCCCAGGTGATGGCTGGAGTCAGCTATGCGTTGGCCGCGTGGAACCGTTACTGGCTTCTGGCCGTCATTTTTTTCCTCGCCCTCAACTGGCTGGGAGACAGTCTGGATGGCACGCTGGCCCGGGTGCGCCAGCAGCAGCGCCCGCGGTATGGCTTTTATGTGGACCACATCGTCGACAGCTTCGGCGGACTGGCGCTCATGGGTGGGCTGGCACTCTCGGGATACATGCATCCCTATATCGCGATCGGTCTTCTCATCGCATTCCTGCTGCTTTCGATCCAGTCGTATCTGGCGACTTACACGCTGGGAGAATTTCAGCTTTCATTCTGGAACTTCGGCCCCACCGAACTTCGCATTCTGTTGTCCATCGGCAATGTGGCGCTCCTGTATCACCCGATGATCTTCCACGGACATTACCGGCTGTTCGACGTCGGCGGCGCGATCGGACTGGCCGGCATGTCCGCCATGCTGATTTTCTTCACCGTGCGCAACACCCGCCGGCTTTACATCGCGGAGCGAATTCGATGACGGCAACCAGGTGGCGGTCCACTGCGAAGCGCTGGCTTAAATTCAATCTGGTAGGCGGAATCGGCATTGTGGTGCAGTTGCTGGTTCTGATTGTCCTGAAAACGGTCTTGCATCTCGACTATCTGATTGCAACCGCGCTGGCAGTCGAGACCGCGGTGGTCCACAATTTTCTATGGCACGAACGCTTCACCTGGGCGGACCGGGCCGGAGCGGGCTTCACTCGCTTCCTCAAATTCAACCTGACCACGGGTTTATCCTCCATCGCCGGGAACCTGTTGTTGATGAAGCTGCTGGCAGGCCTGGGACATATGAATTATGTGCTGGCCAACGGGATTACCATTGCGGCGTTTTCCATCATCAACTTCCTGGTCAGCGATGGTTTTGTGTTCGCCGCAGGTGGGACGGAAACTCAGTCCATGTGATTGTGTCCCTGGCGTTCGACCGACCAGATATCTTCTGGCTTCTGCTCGAAGGGATACACGTGCACCATCCAGCCAAATATCTGGGGCATGAATTTTCCGCCGGCAGCCTCACAGGCGTCTTTCGTGGTGATTGAGCCGGCGAGACCGAATTTTGCTTTCGGCCCCCAGGCCTCGATCTTCCGGTCGGAGGGCGGCATGCACAGGTTGATGTGGGCGTGCCACTGGGCGATGCTCAAGGGAATTCGTTCGTCCAGTTCATTCCAGTTCGCATTTTTAGGCGCGGTATACATCACGCCGATCAGCTTGTACTCGGCGCCATTTTTCTCGTAGAGCAACGAGGTCGGATGTTCAGGATTGAACTGAATGGCGGCCTCGAACGCATAGCGATAGTTGGTGAAGTGATATTGCTTTTGGGGCACGTTGGGCAGGAAGATCTTGAAACCGTCGGCCAGGGCAATTTTGTAGTCAGTGTATTTTTCTGCCGCCCTGCGCGCCGCGGCCACTACCACATCGGCCTTCTCCTGGTCTCCCGGCTTCAGGTCGCGCAGCGTCGTCATCTTCATGTGCGGGCCCATATCCATCTGGCGATCGGACATGGAGAGCATGGCGTGGGCACTGCCGTCGTTGTTCATGCCCGCCATATCGGGCATGCTCATGCCGCTCATGTTTGGTCTATCGAGCGCTGGTCTGTCAGGCGCTGGATCGTGTGCTGGGACTTTTGCAGGATCTTTGGGTGTGTCTTGCGCTGTGTCGTGGGGCACATCGGACGGTTCGGGCGATGTCTCGTGCGACGTGTCGGCGGGAACAGCCGGAACGGCTTTCTCCCCGTTCGAAGCGCTGTCTGGGGATTCCTGCGCCCATAGCGGCAGGAGCGCCAATATGGTGAGCGAAACCAGGGCCAGAATCCGTCTGCTCATAAGGCTGTCCAATTGTCTTAACCCTGAATCAGCCAGGATGTTTCTGCAACATCAGACAAGTTGGCGCTGTTACGCCCGTAACCACCACGAGGCGATTGGGAAGCCGCCCATCGCCAGACTATTCTCTGGCGAGGACCTGCTCCGCCGCCGCCTCGCCCGAACGCACGCAGTCAGGCACACCGATCCCACGATATGCATTGCCGGCCAACGCCAGCCCCGGCATTTGCTGCAGCAGGCGCTCGATGCGTTGCAATCTTTCCAGATGACCCACATTGTATTGCGCCATCGCGCCTTTCCATCGATAGATGCGAGTAAAGAGGGGTTCTGCTTTCAGTCCCAGTATCTGCCGTAGTTCCTCGCGGACGATGGCGAGAATTTCCTCGTCGGAAAGCTGCAGGGCCTGCTCGTCGCGGCTGCCTCCAAGAAAACAACGGATCAACGCGCGGTCCCCGGGAGCCCGGTGCGGGAATTTATTATGGACGAAAGTCGCAGCCAGCATCCGCTTGCATTCACTGCGCGGCACCAGAAAACCGAAGCCTGGGGGCAGCGCCGAGCGCACGTCTTTGCCGAAGCTCAGCGCCACCGTCATCGA
Organism: Terriglobia bacterium; assembly: GCA_963841075.1. GTDB lineage: Bacteria > Acidobacteriota > Terriglobia > Terriglobales > Acidobacteriaceae > JAIQFF01. Next base: position 88,786 of record CAWJBA010000035.1, on the reverse strand, counting down.
GGAACCATAAGGAATGGCTTTGAGTTCGGAAGCAAGGTCGCCGCAGGTAGTCTCGAGCAGCCGAGCGCTGACCGTGGCCGGGGTTGCCACAATCACGGCGTCGAAGAGATCCGAGGCGTATCCTGCCGACACGACCCAGCCGCGATCCTGCTTCTGGAGCGCCTCAACCCGAGTATTTGGCCGCAAAGCCGATGGAGAAATCCTGGCCACCAATGTCTCCGCCAGTTGCTGCATTCCACCTTTGAGAGAGGTAAAAATCGGCGGTGCGGGCTGTGAAGGCATCGCCTTCTTGCGGGCCGCCAGCATGCCCCTCCCCAGGCTGCCATATTTCGACTCCATCTCGACAAACCGGGGCAACACGGCGCGCACACTCAGTTGTGATGCATCACCACCGTAGACACCGGCGAGCAGCGGATCCGCCAGGCGCTCGACCATCTCGGCGCCATAGTGGCGCTGCACCAGCGCGGCCACGCTTTCGTCGCTCCTGGATCCGCGCGGAGCAAAACGCCATTCCCGCGCCATGCGCAACTTCGTGCCCGGGGAAAACAGTGTGGACCAGAACGTTGGGGCAAGTTTGGTGGGCACCATGAACATCAGCCCGTCGGGCAGGGGGACCAGTTTGCCCTTCACCAGGACGTAGGTTTTGCGATCGCCGTCGTTGGAACCAATGAGTTGGTCCTCCAGTCCGACCCGTCGACATAGATCTGCGGCCCAGGGCTTTTCGGTGAGAAAGGAATCGGGGCCGGCCTCGACGATGCAGCCGTCCACCTGCTCAGTGGCCAGTACGCCGCCGAAACGCGGGCCGGATTCGTAGAGCACAAACTCCAGCGAATTGCCGGCCAGGCGCCGTTCTTCGAGCACGAACGCCGCCGCCAGCCCGGATATACCGCCGCCGACAATGGCGATGCGTTTCATACATTCTTGAGGTGACAACCACGGGCGCTTCGCTTTCGCTTCACAACTCTCATGGGCGCCTTGTCCGATTATTATTCGATACGAGTTCCGACGTGAGCTCCGATGCGGGAGCGGGCTATATCGGCCAACGCCGCCGTCAACAGCCGCGAATCATTCAAGGATTCCGCGCGCCACAATCGCAAGCCTTCTTTTGCAGCAAACTCCTTGAACCCGATGTCAATGTCGTACAGTACTTCAACGTGATCGCAGAGAAATCCGATGGGCTGCACGAAAATGCCGCCACACCCTTTTTCTTTCAACTCCAGAATCGTGCTTTCGACCGTCGGTCCCAGCCATGCGCCGCCCGACATTCCTTGACTCTGAAAGGCAAACTTCCAATCTTCGGGCTTGAGACCCGCCTGCAGCGCCACCAGCCGGGCAGTTTCCTTGGTCTGAATTTCGTACGGATCGCCTTCGGCGACCGTGCGCTGCGGGACACTATGGGCGGTGAAGATAACCGGAAGGCGAGCGCCCATATGGCGGGATGCTTGAGTCCATCCCGCAAGAAACTTTTCGGCAAAGGCCTTGATCAGAAGGGGATGATCATGCCACGACTCGACGAATTCGACCGCGAATGGCACTCCGCCTTCCACGTTGAGCGCAGCGCGATAGAGTCCGACACTGGTACGCGAGTTCTGCGGGGCCAGGCAGATGACTACGGCGCGGCCGACGCCATCCGACTTCATGGTGGCAATCGTGTCGGCGATAAACGGCTTCCAGTTGCGCATGCCAACGTACACCGGCAGCTTCAATTCTTCGCGCTAACAACTCACCCTGGCGCAACGTAAGCTGAGTCAGCGGAGATCGCCCGATAAGCCCATAGCGGTGCTTCACTTCTTCGATCACTTCCGGCGGGACAGGCCGGCCCCGCGTGATCTGGCTCAAAAATTCTGGTATTTCGTCCACCGAATCCGGACTGCCATGGGCCAAAAGCAGAATTGCATTTCTTCCATTCGTCGACAAATTGAAACTCCGATCAAATCTTCGCAGAATATTCCTGCACAAATTTCGCCAACGCCTTGACGTTCTCCACCGGCGTCTCCGGCAGAATACCGTGCCCCAGATTAAAAATGTGCCCAGCCCTTCCGCCGGCGCGGCGCAGAATTTCCCCCGCGCTCTCCTTGATCTCTTTCCAGTCCGCGAACAGCAGCACCGGATCGAGATTTCCCTGCACCGCCCCGGACCCAACCGCCTTCCAGCCCACATCCAGCGGGATTCGCCAGTCCAGTCCGATCACCTCAGCGCCGGTTTCTTTCATCGAGGACAGCAGCGTAGCGCTGTCGGTGCCAAAATAAATGATCGGCACCCGGGATTTCTGCAAGGCCTTCACCAAATCGGTGGTGCGAGGCAGCACGTAACGCCGGTAGTCGTCGACGCTAAGGCATCCCACCCAACTGTCGAATACCTGGATGACGTCAGCCCCGGCCCGCACCTGTTCAGCCGCGTACTCAGCCACGACCGCGACCAGCTTGCTAAGAAGCTCGTCCCAGGCCGCGGGCGAGGAATACATCATCTTCTTGGTGTTCAACATAATTGCGCGAACTGCCGCCCTCGATCATGTAGCTGGCCAGGGTGAAAGGCGCGCCGCAGAATCCGATCACCGGCAGCCGTGGGCCGAAGTGTTTGCACACCAGCCGGACGGCCTCCGAGACATAGCCCAGATCGGCGGCACGGTCGGTGCGAAGTCGGGAAATGTCGGCCAGGGCGCGCACCGGTTTCTCGATCACGGGGCCTTCGCCGGGAGAAAAATGAAAGGGCAACCCCATGACTTCAAGCGGAAGCAGGAGATCGGCAAAGATGATGGCGGCGTCTACGCCGAGTGCTTCCGCGGCCGTAATCGTCACCTCGGCCGCTACCTCGGGACGCTTGCATATCTCGATCAGGGAGTATTGCTTGCGGACGGCCCGGTATTCCGGCATGTAGCGGCCCGCCTGGCGCATGAACCAGACGGGCGCCCGATCCACGGGAAGCGCCTTGCAAGCTTTAACGAAGCGGGATTCGGGAGCAGACATTGGCTCTTTAAGAGTAGCATTTTGCGGCGGCCCTCACTGTGTTGTCATCCTGAGCGGAGCTCCGTCGAATTAGGGTTAGAATCACGCTTATGGCAAACCTCACACTAGTTTATGGCATGCGGCTTCTGCCTTCGGACGAGGTTGCGGAAGTTGGCGACGCAACTCTTAAGCTCAAGAATGGGCGTGAAGCGCATGTCACCATGCACGTGCTCGAAGGCAGCAAGGAAGAAATCGAGAAGCAACTGAAAACCAGCCTGGAAGCCTTCTTCGATTTCTATCCGGAAATCTGACCTTGGGCTTCGGCTGCATCCCGGTCCTGCGCGGCTCGAGTCTGAGGTGCGAAGTCTGGAGTCCGGAATCCGCTCTATAATCTCTCTTGCGCATGGACCTGTCTCTCCGCACGATGCGTTTTCGACTTCTGGCGGCAGGTGTGCTGCCCCGCACCCGGCTGGCCCGTGCCGCCTGTTATCTGCTGGGGCTCGACCTGCTTCTGTTCGCGCTGCAAAGACTTTTTGCGATATTCAAGGTTTCCTACGGCCAGGCGCTCAGTGGATGGGTAGGAATTCTCAGCGCTCTCGCGATCATTCTAATGGGCCTGCTGGCCTACCGTTGGCTGAAGGCCAAGCTGCTCTGGCGCCTGCGCAACCGCCTGATCGTGACTTATGTCTTCATCGGCGTCATTCCGGTGGCTCTGCTGGTGGCCATGGCGTTCATCACCATCTACCTGTTCGCTGGTCAGTTCGCCAACTTCGTAGTCACTTCGGAGCTGGATTCCCGCCTGCGCAGCCTGCAATCGGTAAACGCGGCCATCTCGCATGAATTGGCGGCGCGGCTGGAGCACGGGCAGACGGCAGTCGCCGAGTCGCTGGAAGGCCTGAAGCGCACCGACCCGGCCTGGGCTTCGCGCCAGATTTGCGCCTGGAAGAACGGTTCTCCCCTCGCCGTCTGCACCGGCGCTGCCCCCGGGAAGACACCGTTTGCCTTTCCGTCTTTCCTCACTCCGGGTTATGCAGCGATTGTCCGGGACCAGGGCGAGCTGTATTTGCGGGCGGGAACCGAACTCGGCGCCGGGTCGCAAAAGCTTTCGGTAGTATCCAGCGAAGCGCTGGATCGAAATTTGTTGGAGAAACTGGCGAAAGATCTAGGCGAGATCACGCTGTACGCGTCCGGGGTCGACTCCAAGGGGACGGCCATTCCTGCACCGAAATCCCCTCCCCTTCTCAACTTGGACAGGCCCGACGAACAGAACCTGGCGGTCCGCCCCGGCAAGAACGGCACGACTGTGGACAATGGACGCGAAGAGCTTCGTCTCGCCTTCACTGCGGGCTCCTTGTCGTCCGCCAATAGCATGTTCGATCAGGCGATCACGTTCGGGACGCCGCTTCCGGTGGTGGATTGGGCGACCGGCGAAGAGAAGAAAACGGGAGCGTTGCTCCGCGTCCAGACGCGGCCGTCTACGCTTTATGCCCGGCTGTTCGCTGCCCTGGGTGACTTTGCCACCGGCGTGGAATATACCCTGCTCTTTGCCGCCGTGGTTTTCGCCATCATCGAATTGTTGGCCCTGGTGGTCGGGACCCGCCTCACCCGCACCGTGACCGGCGCTGTGGCCCAGCTCTACAACGCCACCGAACACATCAATCGGCGAGATTTCAGCCATCGCATATCCGTGAAGTCGCACGACCAGTTGGCTACGCTGGCTACCTCTTTCAACTCCATGACCGCATCCATCGAGAACCTGATCCTGGAGCAAAAAGAGAAAGAGCGGCTGCAGAACGAATTGACTATCGCCCAGGAAGTTCAGTCCCAGCTGTACCCGCAGCACGTTTCGCAACTGGCTTCGCTGGAAGTCTTCGGCTTCTGCCGCCCGGCGCGCACGGTGAGCGGAGACTACTACGATTTTCTGAACCTGCATTCCGACAAGCTTGTTCTGGCGGTGGGTGACGTCAGTGGAAAAGGCATTTCCGCGGCACTGCTGATGGCCACCATTCACTCTGCCGTCCGCGCCTACAGTCTGGAGGGAAAGCCGAGCATGCGGGAGACGGTGGGAGCGGGCGCGGCGGGCGGTTCGAATTTATTGCTGGCCTCGGGCCCGAACGGAAGCGCGATGTCGTCCGGCGCCATGCTTTCGCTGCTCAATCATCAGCTTTTTCAGAGTACGCCGTCGGAAAAATATGCCACGCTGTTTCTAGGCATCTACGACGGCCGCGAGCGCAAACTTACCTACAGCAACGGCGGACACCTGCCGCCCATCATCCTGGGCGAAGACGGATCGGTGCGCCGGCTGGAGGAGGGAGGCACGGTCGTAGGTCTGTTCGATCACCGAAGTTATCAGGATGCTTCGGTCGCGCTGCGCCAGGGAGAGCTTTTCGTGGCCTACAGCGATGGGGTGACCGAACCGGAGAACGATTTCGGCGAGTTCGGCGAAAAACGCCTGATTGCCCTGGTGTGGGAGCATCGCGACCAGCCCCTGGCGAGGATCAGCGAGATCGTGACCGCCGCGGTGGACGACTGGATCGGCGACCACGAGCAGCCTGACGACATAACCCTGGTGCTGGCGCGGGGGCGATAACCAAAGCGGAACGATCTCGAGTGCTGACTCGGGTATTTTCGGGACCTCCTAGTTTGGCTTTCTACCACGGAGGCACGGAGACACTGAGAACACCAACTGCCCGGCGAGACCCTCTCTCTTAATCCCTTAGGGTTCTTGCAGAGTCAAGTTTCTCTCCGTGACTCTGTGACTCCGTGGTGAAAGAGGCGGATTAGGACTTAATCTTTGTTTTTCGGGGTGGGCGGCAGCCTGACTTGGTCAGAGCGCCCTGCTGCAGGCCCCCGGCACAGGCCGGCCGCCGCCATCCCTCCGAAGCTCCGCGGACCCGTATAACAAAACAGGCACGCCCCTCGCGGAGCGAACTCAAATAAAAATGGTTTGCGTCGGAACTAGGAACCGGGATGGACTAGCAGATCAGAACGCACAGCCGTGAAAGGCGAGAGTGAACCGCCGGTGGAGCAGGAAGCTCCGGGATCTCGCCGACCAGATAGGAGGCCGGCTCAGAGTATTGATTCTGCGGCGCGCCCGTAATTGCAGCTCCAGCCGGGTGGTCGCAGACCCGAGCGTGCGCCGCCACCGGTGCCGTCCCATTGTGGAAGGTAAAGTCAGGGAGCGCCACCTGGGGCAACACGAGGATGATGGCGAACAACGCCAACTCGAAAATCAGGAATGAAAACTGCCAGCGCTTCATGGGTACGGGACCAGACTTACTCCTCGCGGTGCCCGCTGTCAATCGCAAATAATTGAACCGCAGGGCCAGCCAGCCAAGGCCTCATTTTGCCTTCCCGACCTTCGGCAGGACAGCGACCCGAGTGGTCACTTGTTGCGCCTTCTCCATGCCTCCAATCGTCATCAGTGCTTCCGGAAGCACCAGCAACCCGTGATGGTCCATGGTGGGCTGGGGTGTATTTTCGTTGATGGTTTCCCATTTGCCGGTGCGCAAGTTAAACGCAAAGGTGACGGGGGATGGCTCCGCCGGCGCGCCGTTGTACCCGATGCCGTTGAAGTTGTAGGGATTGTCGGTGCCGCCGGAGAAGTAGATTTTCTGGTCCTTTTCCGAGCCTCCCGCCGCGATGCGGTAACGCGCGCTCCCGGGATGGCTGGGCAATTTGGTCCACTGGATTTTAGTGCGATCGTGGTGGTCGATTTTTCCCATCCAGCATTGGTCTGAAGGGACGTATTTCGGCTGGCCGGCCGCCGGGTTCTTGTAGGCGCCGTCGATGTACACAATGGTGTCTCCGACCAGCGCGCCGGCGTGGCCAAACACGGGCGTGCCAGGAATCGGCGTGGCCTTTGACCATTTATTCTTCTCCGCGTCATATACCTGGACGTCGGGGACTGCGTCTGTCTTCGACCACCCGCCGACTATGTAGATGTAACGGTCGTGATAAGCGCCGGACACCGCATCGTCCACCGGTACCGGCATGTCTTCAGCGCGGAGCCAGCGGTCGGTGAGCGGTTCGTACACGTTGACGTCAGGCAACGTGGTTTCCTCGCCGTTGCCGTCGACCACGTATCCGCCGAAAAGAAAAATATGCTCCCGGGCGCCGACCGCGGTGGCCGCAAGGCGTCCAACCGTCCCCGGAACTGAGTGCACCGCGGACCATTTCCCGGTATCGGATTCGGAATCGACCATGTATCCGGCATTCGAAATCGAGTCCCAGGTTTTCTTGGGCCCAATGCCCATCAACGAATACAGCAGCAACGATCCCCGGGTCTTCACGCTGGCCACGGCATTGTTGGATATTGGAACCGGCAATGGTTCAATTCTTGGTTGGTCAGCGGCAAAGGAGAGGCCGCCCAGAAAGATCGGAAGAATGAATACGCAGCACTTTTTCATTGCAGGAGATTCTAGAACGGGTAGGGCGTTCGTAGATAGCGCTTAAAATCTGCCGGCCTCATCGGCGGATGACTCTCGGGAATAATTGGAAAGCCAGCCTGTGCTAGTCTGAAATGCGTGAGGGCCGCTTGGATATTGGTTGTCTGCTGGCTGGTTTCCGTTACTCCGGGAACCGGACAGGCGCAGAAAAGGGCTGCTCAGCCCGACGTTTTCCTGATCACGATTGACACCCTGCGCGCTGACCACGTTCACTGCTACGGCGACGAAAACATCCAGACGCCGACGCTCGATGGACTGGCGAAAGACGGTATCCGCTTCGCTCAGGCGTTCACTCCGAGCCCAATCACGAACACTTCGCACACCAGCATTCTGACCGGCCTGCTGCCCAGCACTCACGGCGTCACCGATTTTGGCGTTCCGCTGGCGGCCAGTCATCCCACTCTGGCCGCGTTGCTGAAGAAGAACGGATATCACACCGCCGCATTCATTGGCGCCGTGATCCTCGATAGCAAGAGCCTGGCCCCCGGCCTCGACCGCGGATTCGATTTCTATGACAACTTTCCGGCCCAATCGCACGCGAAATCGCGCTGGGGCCGAGTGGAACGTCGCGGGCAGGATGTGGTGCAGCATGCTGAAGCGTGGATGACAGCGCATCCGGCAGGCCCGCATTTCCTATGGGTCCATCTCTATGATCCGCACGATCCTTACGAACCGCCCCCGCCCTACTCCCAAACCTATAAGGATCGCCTGTACGACGGCGAGATTGCCTACGCCGATTCCGCGTTAAGCGGATTTATCGGTTATCTGAAAAGGGCGGGCCGATACAACAATTCGATGATCGTCGTGGTCGGCGACCATGGCGAAGGACTCGGCGAGCATCACGAAGACACTCACGGAATTTTTCTTTACGATTCCACCACGCACGTGCCCCTGATCCTGAAGCTTCCTGCCCAGGGTCATCCCAATCAGGTGGTGAAGGCCCAGGTTCGGACCACGGATATTTTGCCCACGGTAGTCGATTGGCTGCGTATGCCGCCGCCAGAGCGCCTGGATGGCGCATCCCTCAGACCATACGTTGAGGGCATGGAACAAACGGAACAACAGGATCGCACTGCCTTCGGCGAGACTGACTATCCTCTGCGCTTCGGCTGGGCCCCTTTGCGTTCGGTTCGCGCCGAGGGATTCAAGTTCATCGAGGCGCCCCGGCCGGAGTTGTACGATCTGCGCGCGGATCCCGGAGAATCGACAAACCGCTACCAGCCGTCGGATATCGCGGTGCAGAAATTCCGCGTGATGCTGGCCCAGGTCAAGACCAATGCGTCTTCGCCTTCTGGCTCTTCTGCAGCTCAAAACTCCGAACGTTCGAGCGACGCCCTAAAAGCGCTGGGTTATTCCGCCGAGACTACCGGGCTACCCGGTTCCGGACTACCCAATCCCACGCTTCCCGATCCCAAAGACAAGATCGAAGAACAAAACCTGTTGCACGCCGCCATGCTGGCGTCGGACGACAATCGCAACGATGAGGCCATGCAGGCACTGGAAAAGGTCCTGCAGCTCGATCCCAAGTCGCCGACGGCGCTGCGGCAATTGGGAGAACTGGAGCTTCATGCAGGAGCCTACGCCAAAGCCGCCGAACACCTGAAGCAAGCGCGGGAGGTCCGTCCCGAGGACTCAACCGCTGCGTTCTACGAAGGTCAGGCCCGGGAAAAAATCGGCGACTTCGCTGCAGCCCGGGACGCTCTCGAAGCCAGCTTGAAGCTGACGCCTGGACAGTTTCCCGCCCGTCTACTGCTGGGCCAGGTCTATCTCAGCCTGAAAGATCCCAAGAATGCGGAAGATCAGTTTGAAGCCGCCCTGCTACTGCAGCCGAAAAGTGCGGAAGCGCAGCTTGGTTTGACCCAGGCGCAGAGCTTGCAGACCTCAGGACATTAAAAGCGTGAGTAGCGCCGGCGTCCCCACCGGCGCTACTGTCTATTTCGCGATTTTCTCCACCTGGTGCAGGTGATTCAGGTCGTGGCCTGCGATCAACTTTACAAAGTGGTCAACGGTTTCCTTGCCGCGCTCCTGGTGCTCGCCGTAGTTCTTCCAGAGGGCACGAGGCACTGAATTCAGAAGCCGCAAATTGTTTTCGCGCAGCGAGCGGAATGTTTCCAGTGAAATCTTCGGATCGCGGCGGCTGTAGTTGAAAGTGTCCGCCCATGCATCCTGATCGAAGGCTTGAATCGTTGTGCCATTCGAAGCCAGGATCAGACGGAGGCGATAGCCGATGACCAGCTCCGCGTCCGCCAGATGAGCGAGGATTTCGACGATTGACCATTTTCCCGGTGCTGGGCGCCGGGACAGCTGCTTCTTAGTAAGCCCTTTGATGAGGGCGGCGAACTTTCGCGGGGCGGCCTGCTGCAAACGTAACGGATCTTTTCCGCGGCTGTGACCGAGCATGCGTTCCGTGTACTGCTGGGGCGTTTCCGGCATGATTCTCCTCCCATAGACAGAAAGACAAATGTTAAGCCAACCTTAAAAAGCGAAAGAGCGCCACGAATGGCGCTCCTCTTGAACTTAGACGGGCGAATTCCCTATCGACCGGCTACAAAAATATACTCCAGAAAATGGCGGCCATCGTTAAAATTTCATCGTGCATCATAATTGGGAGTTCCGGCCCTGTCCCCATGGACGGTTGAATTGACCGTTACAGACTTGGAGTCTCGCGTCATTACAGGCCGCGGTGGTAGAGCTTAAAATTTGCGGAGGTCTCTTGAACAAACTTTTTAGCAGGCTCTGGCTTACCCTGCTGCTCCTGTTAGGAACCTTGCTTCTGGCAGCTTGTCCTACACGTACCAGCATCGGGAAGATCACTCGCGATCCAGGTCGCTACGCCGGCCGGGAAGTTGCCATCGCGGGACGGGTAAGCAATTCCATGGGAGCTTTCGGCTCCGGGGTCTATCAGGTTGAGGACGGAACTGGCGAGATCTGGGTTTACAGCCAAAGATATGGCGTACCCAGCAACGGCGCCAAAGTCGGGGTTCGCGGGACGGTCTCGCAGGGATTCAGCTTTGGCGGCCGGAGTTTCGCGATTGTTCTGCACGAAACAGAACGCCGCCATTAGCATGACCTTCGCAGGGGCGGACGCCTCGTCCAGTGGCTGCAAATCTGACAAAATTCAAGATGCTTGTCCGCCTGGGTGGAGACACTCGGGCCTAGGCGGCCGGTGCTAGTTTTGGCGCGGGGGGTTGGCGGCGGACAGGGGATCCGGTTGCGCCTGGGATTCTCTGATTTCCAGCTTCATCTGGCGGAGGTTGGTGGCTTCGGCGGGATCCATTCCGGCCTTCAGGTCGGATTTCTCCACAAAGTAGCGCCAGCCGGCGTGGCGATCTTCTGAACTCTGCCCGGTTTCGAAGTGCTTTACTTTAAGTTCTGCGTTTTCTTTGCCTTTGACCACCAGCACCACTCCACCAGACTCGTAAGTCCGAATGTTATGGCGGATGATGGCGTATGAAGCTTTGGTTTCGTCGCGTGTCAGAGACACCCCGCTTCTGGCTGGTAGAAAACTTATTTTGGTTGGTCGAAAAACGTGCCCGGAGGGTGGTTCCCGCTACGGGCACGCTCTTCTATCTAGAGTTTCCGCTCTGCTTACAGCGGACGGACGTTCTCAGCTTGCCAGCCCTTTGGCCCCTTGGTCACATCGAACTCCACACTCTGGCCCTCCTGCAGGCTGCGGAAGCCGCCTGCCTGGATCGCCGAGAAGTGCACAAATACATCTTCGCCACTCTGACGGCTGATGAAGCCGTAGCCTTTGGCGTCGTTAAACCACTTTACTGTTCCTTGTTCTGCCATTTTGTTACTGTTTCCTTTTCAATCGATTTACGCTGTGAGATCGGAGGTACTAAGGGCGGTTCAAGCTGGTATGCAAGAAGCTGCTCAACAACCGATTCTAATCAAACGCACCATTAGTTTAGCAGAAATGTCCGGTTTTGGGTGGACAAAATGCTCATCTGCAACCCCGCGGCCAACTCCTCGGTAACTGTAACCGTCCAGCCTTTTGTGTTGGTGGGCCGCGAACCTTGCGGGGACAACGTCGTTTCTAGCCGCGAAGCGGCGCAAAGAATGGAGCCCGCAGCGTAAGCCGTGGGTAAGTGTTCAGCCACATTCCAGCCCCGAAGGGGCGGAAGAAACCGGACGACGTATGCGCCCCGCGCCGTCGCGCGAAACACCTCTTTCGCCCCTTTTGGGGCTCGCCTCAAAACCGCCTTCGACCCACGGCTCGCGCCGTGGGCTCTATTCTCGCGCCGCTTCGCGGCTTAGAAACGACCCTGTCCGTGGCGAATCCCGCGCTTTCAGTATTTTCTTTCAGTTCCACAGCGGGCAGGTATAATCCCTAAGAACCAAGCAGTTACTTGACCACGAAGACACATCGCCAAACCACCCTGCGCCTTCGCGATTGAGAGAAGTGTTTCGCTGTCGGCGCGCCATACACTGCACCAAAGTCCAGTTCTTGACTACAGGCAGAAGCGCTTCGCAGACCAGAAATTGATTGAGCAGCCTTGAGGGAAGCCTCGGCTGTACCCCGCGTTCGGAGCGCAGCAATGTCGCAATTCAATGGAGACAAGGCCAGATTTAACCGCGAACGTAAGCAGAATGAGCGCCGCCGGCTGCGCACCCGCGAATTGTTCCAGGCGGCTGGACAAAAGGTCAGCCCGCCGGAACCCGGCAAGAAGCCGCGCGCCGCGGCTGAAAAACCCGCATCTTGAAATTTGAGATACACTTTAGCTTGCAGCACGAGGAAACATCATGAAGAAGCTGTTTGTCGGCAACATCCCCCACAGCACCACCGAAGCAGAGTTGCGGACGCTGTTCGAACCCCACGGGGCCATCGAGCAAGTCAGCATCGTGACCGATCGCGACACCGGCCGGTCGCGCGGCTTTGCGTTCGTCGAAATGACCGATTCCGCCGAAGCGGAGAAAGCGATTGCCGCGCTCAACGGCAAGGAACTGGGTGGACGCGCGTTGAACATTAACGAAGCCCGCCCCAAGACCGATCGCGGCGGCCCGCCTCGCGGCGGTGGTGGTGGACGCCCGGGTGGCGGCGGTGGACGCCCCGGCGGTGGTGGACGTTCCGGTGGTGGGGGTGGTGGGCGTGACGATTATCAGGGCCATGCGCGTCAGCCTCGAGAGCCGCGCTGGTAAGGAGCAACACTCGATAGTGCATTGCAGAGTTTTACCAACATCGATCTGCCAAAAAAATGTCCCTTGGAGGTGTCTATGTCTGGTCGAGGCCGTTCCAGCTTCACCAAGCGTCAGAAAGAGCGCTCACGGCAGGAAAAGCAGAAAGAAAAGGCCGAGCGCAAGGTCCAGCGAAAGCTGGAAAAACCGGCAACTGGATCCGACTCCTTTGAACTCTCAGAAGAAGATTTCGCAGCTGCGGCCGCACAAATGGCCCTTCCGGGGGATTCGCACCTGGAAGAGTAGCCCGACAAACTTCAATTCAATGACATGGGAAGCGCGGCTTTGAGCCGCGCTTTTTCATTTTCCGGAACACTCGGCGCACCCGCGAAAATGAACCCTTCCGGAGGCCGTCGAAGTCTAAATACAGGAGTGAGCCCCTCTTCTCCAGCCACGCCGAAGCCAGCCATGACTGCCCAGCGGCTGCGGACCGTACTTCCGGCCGTTTGGGAGTTGATGCGTCCCCGCCGAGGCCTGCTGGCTCTCGGGTTCGTGTTGATGGTGATCAACCGCGTGTCGGGACTGGTGCTTCCCTACTCCACCAAATTCCTGATCGATAGCGTCATTGCCAAACATCACGTCGAATTGTTGCGCCGCCTGGTCACGGTCGTCTTGACGGCGACCATCATTCAGGGAATCACTTCCTTTGCGTTGACCCAGCTATTATCGAAAGCCGCCCAGCGCCTGATTGCGGAGCTTCGCCAGAAGGTGCAAGCGCACATCGCTCATCTGCCGGTTGCGTTTTACGATTCCAACAAGACCGGTACGCTGGTTTCACGCATCATGACCGACGTCGAAGGCGTGCGGAACCTGCTCGGAACCGGCCTGGTGGATCTGGTCGGCGGACTGCTTACCTCCGGGATCGCAATGGTCGTGCTCTTTCGCATCAGCCCGATCATGACGCTGCTGGCATTCAGCTTTTTGCTGTGCTTCGCCATCGCGCTGAACAAAGCATTCACCACTATTCGTCCCATTTTCCGGCAGCGGGGAAAGATCAACGCCGAGGTGACCGGCCGGCTGGCGGAATCGCTTGGCGGCGTGCGAGTGATCAAGGGATATCACGCGGAAGAGCGTGAAGAGGCAGTCTTCGCCGGCGGCGTCCGGCGCCTGCTGGACAACGTGATGAAAACCCTGACCGCCACATCCGTCATGAGCCTTTCCGCCAGCCTGCTCATGGGAGTGGTGGGCGCGATCATCATGTACATGGGCGCGCACCAGATCATGGCGGGGACGCTCACCATCGGCAGCTTCTTTACCTACACGCTTTTTCTCGGCTTCCTGGTCGCCCCCATCGTGCAGATCGTCAACATCGGAACACAAATCACCGAAGCTCTCGCCGGGCTGGAACGTACCCAGGAAATTCTGCACGAGCGGCCCGAGGACCAGGACCCCAAGCGGACGGTCACGCTCAAGGACATTTACGGCAAGGTGGAATTCGATCACGTCAACTTCAGCTACGATGGCAGCCGGACTGTGTTGCACGATATCAGCTTCCTGGCTGAGCCGGGAACGGTGACGGCGCTGGTGGGCTCATCAGGCTCAGGCAAGTCGACAATTATTGGCCTGATTTCCGCGTTCTATGTTCCTACGGATGGACGAGTCCTGGTCGATGGAGTCGATCTCAGCACGGTGCGCCTGGACTCGTATCGCACCCGCCTGGGAGTGGTGCTGCAGGAGTCATTCCTGTTTGACGGCTCGATTCGCGAGAACGTGGCTTTTTCCCGCCCGCAATCGAGCGAAGAAGAGATCATGCGGGCCTGCCACATCGCCCGCGTGGACGAGTTTGCCGAGAGTTTTCCGGAAAAATACGACACCATCGTCGGCGAACGCGGCGTAAAACTCTCGGGAGGACAACGCCAGCGAATCTCGATCGCCCGAGCCATTCTGGCCGAGCCCCGCATCCTAATTCTGGACGAAGCCACTTCCAGTCTCGATTCGGAATCCGAGGAGATGATCCAGCACGGGCTCTCCTACCTGATGCAGGGTCGCACCACCTTCGTGATCGCCCACCGGCTTTCGACCATCCGCCGCGCCGACCAGATTCTGGTGGTCGAACAAGGCCAGATCGTCGAGCGCGGCACCCACGAAGAACTGTACGCCGCTCAGGGGCGCTACTTTCGACCTCTACACCAAGCAACAAGGTCTGCAGAACAATCTTTTTCTGGCACCGGGCGAGGGGGATTCTGTCACGACCACCGACGAGGGCGTCCCCACAAAAAATGGCGATCGCGACGTGAGCTCGGCCGATGCCATGCGTCTAATAAGAGGAGAGGTGCGTTAATCACTAACTCTGTCATCCCGACCGGAGCGAAGCGCAGCGAGCGCAGTGGAGGGACCTTGTGTTTGAAGCACTTCAAAGCTTGAACCACAGAGGACACCGAGATAAGCATTTCTATACATGACCCTCAACCCCAATCAACCAGATAGCTCGAACGGCACGCCCGCAATCCGAATCGTCGACCTCTCCCGCCACTACCAGATGGGAGAGGCGCTGATACGCGCCGTCGACGGCGTCTCGCTTCAAATTCAACCCGGAGAATTTGTCGCCCTGCTGGGCAGTTCAGGGTCCGGAAAATCATCCCTGCTGAATCTCATCGCGGGCCTTGATCGGCCGACTTCGGGAGCGGTGATCGTCGAAGACCGCGACCTGGCTCAACTCTCGCGCGAGGAATTAGCCAAGCATCGCTTGCGCACCGTAGGGATGGTCTTTCAATCGTTTAACCTGGTTTCGCGAATGACCCTGGCCGAGAACGTAGACCTGCCCCTGCGTTTTGCGGAGGTGGACCGCGGGCAGCGTCAGACCCTTACACGACAGGCGCTGGAACGAGTGGGCCTGGGCACGCGCATGACTCACCGGCCGAGTGAGCTTTCAGGCGGCGAACAACAGCGGGCAGCATTGGCCCGTGCTCTGATCAATCAACCAAAACTTTTGCTGGCCGACGAGCCCACCGGCAATCTCGACAGCCGCACTGGCACCGAGATCATGAATTTCATTCGCGAGTTTAACCAGACTCTGGGAATGACGATCGTGATGGTTACTCACGAACGCGCCCTGGCCGAGCGCTACGCTCGGCGAATGATCTTTCTGGCCGACGGCAAACTGGTGGACGATCGGGGGAATGATGGATAGAACCGAGAAGGGTCACGAGGGTGCCCCGTCCAAGCTCTGCTTGGGCGGGGGTTTAACGATTGTGTCCAAATGTTGGCGCGTGAAAATCCCCGCCCAAGCAGAGCTTGGACGGGGCACCCGAGTTCATCTATGAAAACTTACGATCTTTCTGAGCTCGCCCTGCGTAACCTGCGGGAATCGTCATTGCGAAATTCCCTGACTACGGTTGGCATCTCGGTCGGAGTGGCCTCGCTGGTGGCCATGCTCTCGCTCGGCATCGGGTTGCAAAAATTGGCCACGCGACACCTGGCTAAATCAGGACTTTTCGACACCGTGGTCGTGACCTCGCGCCGCGAGTTGCGTGGATTCAGCCGCGACGATGAACAACGAAGTTCTGCTTCCGCCGCCGAAAGCCGAGCCCTCGATGAACCCGCCCGCCAGGAGATCGAACACCTGCCCGAGGTGCTGGAGGCGTATCCCGACATCCGCTTCATTACAGAACTCAGCTATCAGGACAAGCCGCATCTGACGATGATCTCCGGCATTCCGGATTCGGCCCGGTCGAACGACGCCTTCACTGGAATTCCCGGCAGCTTTTTCTCTTCTGAAACCGCGCCTGAAGTCATACTGCAAAAATCGTTCGCCCTGGAATTGCTAGGCAAGACTCCGCCGCCTGGCCAGGAAGACGATGTCCCTGTGAACGATTTAGCCAAGCCGCTTCTGGGGCAGGAGCTGACCATGCGCTACGCGCAGCGGGTTTCGGCACCCGCGCCCCCGAAAGGAGCCACAGCGGCGGAATCCGCCACATCCGACTGCGCCGGAATCAGATGCCGCCTACTCCGTCATCTCGCGCGAGCAGAAACTAAAGATTGTCGGCATCTCCGATCTGGATCCGGACAGCATGCGCGGCGCAGCCCGGGCGCGAGTGTTCCTGCCCTTGAAACTGGCCCAGGATTTGCGCGTCATGCAGCCTTCCGACGTGCGCGACAGCATGCGCGGTTTCAGCAAAGAGCCCAGCTATTCGACGATCAGCGTACGGGTGAAGAACCCCAAGCAGGTGGAAGCGGTCGAGCAAGCGATCAAGAAATTGGGGTTCAACACTTTTTCTATTCTTGACGCCACCCGCAGCCTACGGCAATTCTTTGCCGTGCTCGATCTCTTTCTCGGAATTTTCGGCAGCCTGGCGCTGGCGGTGGCTTCGATCGGCATCGTGAACACGCTGGTCATGGCCATCCTGGAGCGGCGGCGCGAAATCGGGATCATGAAAGCGATCGGCGCCAGCGACGGCGATGTAAAAAAACTCTTCTTCGCCGAAGCCGGAGCCATGGGACTGCTGGGAGGTGTGGTGGGAGTAGCACTGGGCTGGACCATCGGCCACATCATTAACCTGGGTACAAACATTTATCTGAAACGCCAGTCGCTTCCGCCCGAAAGTTTCTGGGCAGTGCCGTGGTGGCTGGTCGGGGCGGCCATCGTTTTTGCCTTCATCGTCAGCCTGGTTTCAGGCCTGTACCCGGCAGCGCGCGCCGCCCGTCTCGATCCCGTGCAGGCGTTGCGTTACGAGTAGACTGAGATCCATGCTTCGATCGTTCCGGCTGCTATCGGCCCTGATCATCTTCATTCCAATAGCCACTCGAGCCCAAAGCCGGACTGACTGCAACGTTGTCAACAGCCGCATTCTTAAGCAGGCGGTTCACTATTGCGTGCAACTGCCGCCGGACTACGACACCAAAGCTTCTCCGCCGCGACGCTATCCCGTGCTGTACTTCCTGCATGGTCTCGGTCAAAACGAGCAGACACTGTTCAGCACCGGGGGATGGAGCGTGATCGAAGACCTGCGCCGCCAGCATAAGATCAGTGATTTTCTGGTGGTGGCGCCGGAAGGCAAGCGCACTTTCTACATCAACTCGCCGGGCAACACATTTCGATACAGCGATTTCTTTCTGCAGGAATTCATTCCGGCCGATTGAAAGCAGATATCGCGTCCGCCCGGGACGAAAAGGTAGAGCCATCACCGGCGTCTCCATGGGAGGATACGGCGCACTGCGCTTCGCTTTCGCGCATCCAGATTTGTTCTCCGCCGTCAGCGCCCAAAGCGCCGCCTTGATTACGCAGACGCCAAAAGAACTCACTGCCGCCGGACACTCCGGCACGCCCTTGGGGCGATTGATGGGACCCGCCTTCGGCGAACCGATCGACGTGGCGCACTGGCAAGAGAACAGCGTCTTCTTTCTGGCCAGAAAAAACCAGCCGGGTCTTAAGAGTCTGGCCATTTACTTCAACTGCGGCCAGCAGGATGACTTCGGATTTGAAGATGGCGCCGCTGCCCTGGACCAGCAACTCCGGTCGGAGGGCATCAGGCACGAGTATCACTCGTATCCCGGCGACCACAGCCTGACCTATTTCCTTTCCCACATGGGAGAAGTCATGGAGTTTCACTCGCACGTGTTCGAACAAAAGTAGCCGCACACCATTCGACATCCCCCCAAGAACTTGTCATTCCGAAGCGCGTACTCTCGCGCGAGGAATGCTTCGACGCGCTACGGGCAGATTCTCGCCGATAAACCGGCTTCGGAATGCCGAGGGTCCTGTCGTTGAGCCCTTCGTGCCCTCCGTGGTTCACTAATTTCAGAATTCATCCCGCCAGTTGTTGCCGTTCGATCTTTATGCCATCCTTCTGAACGGATCGGCCCAGGTCCACTTTTCTGACGAGGTGATCGATGGCGTGCAGCCCAGAAATATTGCGACGTGTTCCCCTGTTTGCTCTGCTCGACGACGAAGAGACGGCGGTATTGGCCGGGCAGGTCGAAGTCAAGACCTTTACTCAGCGCCAGCGCATCTGGAAGATCGGCGATCCGGGCGGACGAGCTTACGTCCTGGTCTCCGGCGTGGTGCGGGTCTCGACCGTGGATGAAGACCATCAGGAAGTCATCGTCGACCAGCCGGCGCAGGGCGAGTTCTTCGGATTCGCCTCCATGCTCGATCAGACCCCGCATCAAACCGAGGCCGTCGCGGTTGAAGAAAGTGTTTGCCTGGAAGTGGACCGCCACGACATCGCCACTCTGCTGGAACGCAAACCTCACGCCGGGATGGACATGCTGACCGTTCTGGGCCGCCAGTTTCACGCCTCGCAGCAACTGGTGCGGATCCGCGCCAGCCGCAATCCCAACGACGTCATCGAGGAAGACATGACCTTCGGCGAACGCATCGCCGACCGGGTCGCCAGCTTTGGCGGATCGTGGACATTCATCATCACATTTGCGCTGGCGATTACCGTCTACACTGCGATCAACGTCGTCCTGCGCGGGCAGGCCTGGGACCCGTATCCGTTTATCCTGCTCAACCTGTTTCTCTCCATGCTGGCGGCCATTCAGGCGCCGGTCATCATGATGAGCCAGAACCGGCAGGACACGAAGGACCGCCTGCGCGGCGAACTCGACTACGACGTCAACCGCCGTGCCGAGTCAGAGATTCAGGGTCTGGCCCGCAAGTTGAATTTGTTGGGAGAAAAAATCGGCGACGTGGAAGATCTGCTGCGGACAGAAAGCGTAGAAGGCCGGGCGCCCGTCCGGACGGTGTGGCGCCGCCCCTCTTTCGCCCCGTTGGGGCTCTGCATTATTTCGGCAACATACCCCGGGCTTGCGCCCGGGGCTACATTCTCACGCCGCTCCGCGGCTCAGCCGTAAGACAGAGCCGCACTACCTGCCGGACTACCGACAACGCCTGCTAGACCGTTTCCGGAGCGGCCGACGCAATTGCGAACTCCACCTGCTGCTTTCCTAGCACCGGATGGGTCGCTGTCAGGCGGACGGTTCCGGCTTGCTCTTTGGCTCGAATCCAGATCGCCCCGGTGCCGCCCACCACGGCAAACGGATTGTCCCCGATAATCTCCGCCGGGCCTTCCAGATCAAACTTGATGGCGTCGTTGGCGAATGGCCGGATGGCGCCGAACTCATCGGTTACGCGCAGCACTACGCGAGTGGTGTCAGCCCCATCGGCGATCAGGCTGGTGTCGTCCGGCAATAGCGTGAACTTCTGGTCGACGCCTTTGCCGGAGTATTTTTTAACGATGACCTGCTTGCCCTGAATGTAGCCCTCGAGACGCAGATCGCCCCACTTATGAAATAGCTCGCCCAGTTCCACGATGAAGGGAGCGTATTGCAGATGCTGAAAAGTCTTCCGGTCGGGCTCTATGTCGGCCGCCAGTTCGTCGGCAATGTACAGCTTCACATGGTCGCAGTTGGAACAGATGACAGCTTTTGAAAATCCGACCGATGCGTCGCCTCGCGCCCAATGAAAGGCTGGCTCCAGGACGACCTCCTCAGCGGGATCGCATTGCGACTTGTAAAAACCGGCCGCGGGCTTGGGCTCGCGGAAAATGTCGGTGACACCGTGATAGCAGATGCGGTCGCCGGAGCCGAAGTCGCCATGCGTGTTGTAGTCGAAGGCGCACCAGCCAATGCCTCCGGCATATTGCGGATTGGACGCCAACTGGTCGTGGATCAGGGCGTGGCGCATCGTATGTTCGGTAAGCCGTTCCACCTGGTCGATCGTTTTCGTGGGATAGGTGTGCCCGACAAACTCGGTGTTCAGGTAGCGCGGGTGATTGGGCGGCTTCAGGGGAAAGCCGAAGTCGTTCATAGTGAAAACGTCTTCGAGGAATTCCGATTCCTGAAAATAACGGATGCCGCCGGTCTGACGAGTCGGATCCAGCTTATGGGCCAGCGCATTGGTGCGAACGTAGAAGTCGTGATCGTCCTTCGATTCGTTAATTCGCACGCCCCACAGAATGATGGAAGGATGGTTCCAGTCGCGCCGGATCATGCGGCCCACGTTGTCAATCGAGATCAGCTTCCACGGCTCGTCGCCGATATGCTGCCAGCCCGGAATTTCTTCGAGCACCAGCAATCCGATCTCATCGCAGGCATCGAGAAAGTGGCGTGACTGCGGATAATGAGAGGTCCGCACAATGTTGCATTTCAGCTGGTTGCGCAGGATGGTCGCATCGCGGCGCTGGACGCGGCCGGGCATGGCCTGGCCCACGAAGGGGAAAGTCTGATGGTGGTCGAGCCCGCGCAGCTTGATCACTTTTCCGTTGAGCTCGAAGCCGTGGTCGGTAAATTGCGCCTCCCGGAAACCGATGGTCCGGGAAACTTCATCCACCGCCTGCGCCCCGCGCAGCAGGCGAACCTGCACCGTGTAGAGATTGGGATGCGAGAGATCCCATAGTTTTATAGCGCCGAGATTGGCGACGTGAACCGTGGAAGCAACCGGATCGGGCGCGGCTGGAGCCGCCGGAACCCGCTGCGTGCCCTTGGCCACTACGCGATCCCCTTCGCGCAGGCTGACTTCGAGGGTCAACGGTTCTCGCGACGCCTCCGTGAACTGAATGTAGCAATCCACATCCAGGCTGGGGTGGTCGGTCAGCACGTCTTTGGGCTTGGCGAAGACGTTCTCGATGAATGTCGATGGAACAATTCGCAGTGACACTTCGCGGTAGATGCCGCCGAAGGTCAGGTAGTCGATCTGATAGCCGAAAGGAGGAATGTCGGGCCGCTCGGTGGAGTCGACATCCACCGCGAGCACGTTTTCCCCGCCAAAATCGATGTGCGGGGTAAGGTCAAAGGAGAAAGGCGTGTACCCGCCCTTGTACTCGCCCAGCCGCTCGCCATTGATCCACACCGTCGAAGCAGTCATGACGCCTTCAAAATCCACGAAGACACGCTTGCCCCGGGCCTCGGGCGGCAACTTAAACCGGCGGCGATAACTGGAGACGAACTCGTACTCTTTCTCGTCAAAGCTGTGCCAGGGCAGCCGAACGTTGGTGTGAGGAATGACGACGCGCTCATATCCGGAGTCGTCAAAATCGCGCGCGTGCGCTCCTTCCGCGACAGTGCGGCTATACCGCCAATTTCGATTCAACGGCAGAACTAACCGTCCGGGGGCCGCACTCGGTTCGGTCGAGCCGCTGGCGAGTGCCGAGCGAGCGATGGTCGCGCCTGCGATAAACGTGCCGGTTGACTTCAGAAAGTTGCGTCGATCCATGGTTCCCCCGGGTGCTGCGAGTTGTGGACGGCCGGGCTGAATTATCTAACATCGACCGTTTTCTGTAAACGCTTACAAGGCAAACATATGCCGGCTGCGAAAGCGGGATCCCGGGCCTCCGCGGGCCTTGTAATTCCTGCCGCGAGCAAATCGTTTGCTAGAATATGGGTCTCCTGGTGGGCCTTCCTCGTGGATCCACATGAACATTAAAGAAGTCGCGAAACGAGCGAAAGTCTCAACCGCTACAGTCTCGCGAACCATCAACGATTCCGAAAAAGTAAAGCCTGGGACGGCAGCGCGTGTGCGCAAAGCGATCGAGGAGCTGAACTTCTATCCCAACACCCACGCACGCACGCTGGTTTCGGGAAGAAGCCGCATGCTGGGACTCATCATCTCGGATATCACCAATCCTTTTTATCCGGAACTGGTGAAGAGTTTCGAGGACCAGGCGGTGGAGCGCGGCCAGGAAGTCATCATCGGTAACACGGACTACAATCCCAAGCGAATGGCGGGATGCGTTCGTCGCATGGTCGAGCGCAAGGTGGACGGTGTTGCCATCATGACCTCGGAAGCCGACCCGGCGCTGATTACTGAACTCACCCGGCGCAACATCCCCACCGTTTTCATGGATACCGGCAAAACCGGCCCCCACAGCACCAACATTCGTATCGACTATGCTCAGGGCATTCACGAAGCCGTGCAGCATCTGTTTTCACTCAATCATCGCCGGATCGCTTTTATTACCGGACCCATGAACCTGGAGTCAGCTCGCACGCGGCGCGACGCTTACCTCTCGGGTCTTAAATCCAAGGGACTGAATGACAAGTCCATGATCGAAAAGGGAGACCACCGAATTGAAGGCGGGGCCATGGCCATGCGCAGCTTGCTTAAACTACCGCAGCGTCCAACCGCCGTCATCACCTCGAATGATCTCACCGCGATTGGAGCGCTGGGGGCGATTCTGCACGCCGGGTTGAAAGTTCCTGAGGACATATCGCTGATCGGTTTTGATGATATTTCGTTTGCCCACCTCACCCAGCCTCCTCTGACCACGGTGATCCTGTCGCGGACCCAGCTCGCGGTCACCGCTTTCGCCGCGCTCGAGGCACTGATTCGCAAAGAAGACAGCCCCCACCTCGACTACTCGATCCCGACTCACCTGGTGATGCGAGGTTCGACCCGCGCCATCTAGCTCCTGTCATCCTGAACGGAGTGGCGGCTTCGGATTTGTCATCCTGAGCGGAGCGCCTGCTTCGCGTCGCGAAGCAGATGTGCAGTCGAAGGACCCCCCTATGAGCGAATCGGGAGCGGCCGCATCTGGGGATTTTGACTGAGGATTTCGACGGGGATTCTGCGGGTCGCGCCGCGTTTCTTCCGCCCTTTCAGGGCTGCATCATTCCGAGGCTAACCCCGGGGCTAACGCCCTGGGCTATATTCTCTCGCCGCTACGCGGCTTCCGAGCCCTCAGCGTCTAAGCTGCTCCGTTCGAATCCGCGCCCGCGCCATTTGCGGCGGAGCAAACGTAGACATCGGGCTTGATCCCGGTTGCTGCCTGATAGCGTTCCGCAATCTGAGCGGCAAAGCGGGGCGCGTCCGCGGCCTTGACCAGGTTGACGGTGCATCCGCCAAAGCCTCCGCCGGTCATACGGCCGCCCCAGTAGCCAGGCAGCGATTCCGCGATCTCGACCATAATGTCCAGTTCGCGGCAACTGACTTCGAAGAGATCGCGCAGGCTGCGGTGCGACTCGCGCATCAGGCTACCGAATCGGCCTACGTCACCTTCGGCCAGGTACTTGGAGCCTTCCAACACTCTTTGATTCTCGGTCACCACGTGCAGGCATCGCTTGTAGATTGTTGCCGGCATCTCGGCCTGGTGCTGCTCCAGTTGTTTCAACGAAATGTCTCTGAGGGCGCGCGCGCCGGGATACCACCGGGTCAGGATTTTGACTCCTTCATCGCACTCTTCACGCCGCCGATTGTAGCCGCCGCTGGCGTGATCGTGCTTCACCATGGTGTTGCAGATCACCAGGCGGACGTCCTCTGGAATGGGGATCAACTTGAACTCGAGCGAGCGGCAGTCGAGCATCAAGGCGTGGCCGGCTTTGCCCAAGCAGGAGACGAACTGGTCCATGATGCCGACCTTGGCGCCGATGAAGTCGTTTTCGGCTCTTCGGCACAGTTGCGCCACTTCAGGCAACGGCAGGCGCGCACCATTGAGGCTCATCAGCGCCAGCGCGCTGGCTACTTCGATGGCGGCCGAGGAACTGAGTCCCGCTCCGATCGGCACTTCGCCCCGGACCAGCAGGTTCGCGCCGGGAATCGGATGCCCCATCTCCTTCAGCATGACCGCAATGCCCAGAACGTAGTCCGACCACACGCCCTTGCCATGGCTGGGAAGATTTTCCAGGTCAAACTCAGGCTGTTCTGAAAATTCTTCGGATCGAATGACGAGTTTACGGTCGGACCGCGGAGAAACCGCAACCCGGGTGGAAAAACCGATGGCGCAGGGCATGACGAAGCCATCATTGTAGTCGGTGTGCTCACCCAACAGGTTCACTCGTCCGGGGGCGCAAAAGATACGGGGCCGCAACCCGAACAAGTGCTCAAAATGTTGAGTCAAGTCTTCCGACTTCATAGAGTCCAGGAGAGAACGCGGGCCCAAGCAAAACAGGACACAGAATCCGAGTTCCGAGTATATGATACTGCGTATGTAATCGCTTACAAACTGTCACAATATAGGCGGGCGGCCATTGTCCGTCAATCCGTCAAATTGACATTTTTTTGGCTTGTCTCAACTTCGTAAAGCTTTCGGGTACATTGTAACTCAAGGGGCGGAGGCACATGATTGAAGCTGACTGAAGATCCCCACCGCAGGCTGAATCCCCTCACCAACGAGTGGGTGCTGGTATCCCCGCATCGCGCCGGCCGGCCGTGGCAGGGGCAGATTGAAAAGACCGCGGCCAAACACGAGCCCGAATATGACCCGACCTGCTACCTTTGTCCGGGAAATCCTCGGGTCGGCGGAGTCCTTAATCCGCATTACACCGGCACCTTCGTCTTTGATAACGACTTCGCAGCTCTGAAACCAGGGGTTCGCGACGACCGTCTCGACATCGAAAACCGCGGGTTGCTGGTCGCCGAAGGCGAACCTGGAATTTGCCGTGTAATCTGCTTCCTGCCACGCCACGACCTTACCCTCGCGACCATGGCTCCCAAGGACATTGAGAATGTGATTCATACCTGGACCGCCCAGTTCCAGGAACTGGCTCAGATACCCCAGATCAATCACGTGCAGATCTTCGAAAATCGCGGTTCGATGATGGGCGCCAGCAATCCACATCCCCACTGCCAGATATGGGCCACACACACGGTCCCGGACATCCCTGCCAAAGAATTGCTTGGCCAGGCCAACTACGCCGAAGCACATAACAAGTGTTTACTGTGCGATTACGTACACTTGGAAGACCAGGAGAAGCTCCGAGTGGTCTGCCAGAACAAGGGTTTTGTCGCTATGGTGCCCTTCTGGGCGGTCTGGCCCTTTGAAATCCTGGTTTGCAGCCGCCGCCACCTGGGAGCGTTTCCTGAGTTTACCGCGGCGGAAATCATCCTGCTGGCCCAGCTGCTGCAACAGGTGACGTCCACCTATGACAAGGTTTTTGACGTCCCTTTTCCTTACTCCATGGGCTTTCATCAATCGCCTACCGATGGAAACCCGCATCACGAAGCCCATTTCCACGCGCACTTCTATCCGCCACTGCTGCGCTCAGCGACGATCCGAAAATTCATGGTGGGATTCGAAATGCTGGGAATGCCGCAACGCGATATCACGCCGGAAAGCGCGGCGGCGCATTTGAAGTCACTATGCGATCCGCAGTGATCAGCAAAACTCATTGACAAAGGCGCGGCAAGGCTGCAATCGTTTACACCGTTTGCGGGAAATCCTCTGAGCTGGACATACGGATTTTCATCTCGCCATAAATCAGGAGCTCTCATGGACAGGATTCGATCGTCTCGGCACTGGAAGTTTGCATCTGTGCTTGCGGCCTTGTTCGCCACGACTCTGTTCGCAACTATTCTCAGCGCACAGGCGCCGCCGGCACCGCCTCTCATGATGGGGACCGCCTGGTATCCGGAACAATGGCCAGAATCCCGATGGGACGCCGACCTTGCGCTGATGCAGCAAGCTGGAATCCACATGGTGCGGGTTGGCGAATTTGCCTGGAGCCGAATGGAGCCGAGCGAAGGCAACTATGATCTCGACTGGCTGGACCGGGCCATCACCGCAGCCTCGAAACACGGTATCTACACCGTGGTCGGCACGCCTACTGCCGCTCCGCCGGCTTGGCTTACCCAGAAGTATCCCGAGACTTTGCGCGTGGATGAAGAGGGCCACAGAGCCGAACACGGAAACCGGCAGCAGTTCAACTTCGCCAATCCCAAGTATCGCGAACTGGCGCGCAAGATCGCCGAACAGCTCGCCAAACGCTTCGGGCACAATCCCTACGTACTGGGCTGGCAGATTGACAATGAATATTCCGACATCTCGTTCGATCCCGACACCAAGACGCAATTCCAGCAATGGCTCAAGAGCCGTTACGGCACGCTGGACAATCTCAATACCCGTTGGACGACCGCCTACTGGAGCGAAACGATTTTTGACTGGAGCCAGATTCCGATTCAGACGAAATACGGCAATCCCGGGCTCTTGCTGGCGTGGAAAAGATTCGTCAGCGACACCTGGCGCAGCTATCAGAAAAACCAGTTGGAAGTCATTCGCGCTAATTCCGATCCTAAACAGTTCATCACCACAAACACGATGGGCTGGTATGACGGCTTCGATCACTATGTGGTCGAGAAGGATCTCGACCTGGCAGCATGGGACGATTATGTCGGACAGGGACACCTTGATCCCGCCAAGAACGGCTTCGCCCACGACCTGACTCGTGGATTTAAAGGCAAGAATTTCTGGGTCATGGAAACCCAGCCGGGCTCGGTGAATTGGGCGCCGGCCAACAACTCTCTCGATAAAGGAGAAGTGCGGGCGATGGCCTGGCACGCCGTCGGACATGGCGCCGATGTCGTCAGCTACTGGCAGTGGCGCAGCGCCTTGAACGGCCAGGAGGAGTACCACGGAACGCTGATAGGAGCCGACGGCACGCCTGTGCCTTTGTATACGGAAGCCCAGCAGATTGGGCAGGAATTTGCGAAGGCCGGTCCGGCGCTGGCGGGAACGTCGGTGAAATCCGAGGTCGCGATCCTGCACTCCTATGACAGCCGCTGGGCCATCAATTGGCAGCGACACAACAAGAACTTCGATCCCGACGCGGAACTGGTGAGCTACTACGGGCCGTTGCGGGCCATCAGTCAGTCAATCGACGTAGTCGAAGCGGTCGCGCCTCTGAACCAATACAAGCTGGTGGTGGCCCCCGGACTCAACGTCCTCTCGGATGCAGCCGCCAAAAACCTGATTGAATATGTGCGACAAGGCGGACATCTGGTCTTGGGCCAGCGCTCCGCCATGAAAGATGAAGACAATGGCCTGCAACCGGAACGCCAGCCCGGCCCGCTGGCAGATCTGCTGGGTGGACGAGTCGAGCAATACTACGCGCTGGTCGACCCGGTTGCGATCGAAGGTAAGTTCGGCGCAGGACAAAGCAAGCTGTGGGCTGAATTGCTCAGCGCCAATGACAAAGACACCGAAGTCCTCGAGACTTACGGCAAGAGCAACGGATGGCTGGACGGCAAGCCGGCGGCCATCACTCGAAGAGTCGGCAAGGGCCGGATCACGTACATCGGCGCCTGGCTCGATGGCTCCGCCATGGCCTCGGCGGCGAAATGGATGACCGATGTGAGCGGCGTGAAACCCGCTCTGGGCAAGGTTCCGGAAGGCGTCGAAGTCTATCCGCGCTACGGCGATCGGGGCGCCGTATACATTCTGGTGAATTTGTCGAAAGCGGAGCAGACGGTTTCGCTACCGTCCGCTATGACCGACGTGCTCGAAGGCGGAACGAAGCAAGCGGTTAAGCTGCCAGTCTTTGGCGTGGCTGTGTTGTCGAAGTGAGACTTGATTCTCTGGGGCGGGCGCCCTCGCCCGCCGCTTTTGAAGTTGATTTTGGTTCGAGTGCTGGAAGAGCAAGCTCAAAATCAAAGGCGGCGGGCGGGGCGCCCGCCCCACACTACGCCGCTACATTAGCTAATCCAGGCAAGCAACTGCTTGAGGTCGGTGGGACTCGCGGATTGCGTTCCACCCGGCATGGACGGCCCGACCGCCAGCGCTTCATTCTGTCCTTCGAACCACACCAGAAAAGAAGATTTCTCCGCTCCGGGGAGCCGCTGCTGATTGAGATACGTGTAGTAGGAACCCATATCGGCGTCCACCAGAGAGCCCGCTGGATCAAGCTCGGCGTTGGTTTGAGCTGCAGACAGCAACTCATTCATCGGCTTCTGCCGCTGCCGCGGAGCGAAGCGGACCAAAAGAGTGAGCGGCTGGGCCCGCCGCAGAGTCTCGCGCGCTGCCCACTGTGCGAAGGTTGTGCTGAAAATCTGCGTTCCCGAACCTTCAGTCAGAAGCTTGACCTGGAAGCGATCGAGAACTTCGTTTTCTGGTTTATCCGAACCTGCCTTACCCGCTTTGCTGATTCCAAGGTCTGCGGGTCGCATTCGCGCCAGCAGCGTACGCAACGCCTCCGGTCCCATGCCGGGCTTTTCGATTTCTCCGTGCATCTTGCGCAGCAGCACCGCCCGCGCGGGTTCCAGAGCCTTGTACGAAACGCAGGTAAGAGCAGGATCGTGGTCCGCTTCCTGGCCTCCGTCAATGTACCAATGAGCGTATGGCGCCGGATGCTCTTTGGCCCGGGCAGCCGCTGCGCTTAGGAGGGTCTGCAGGCCATTCTCCGGACTGACGCGGCTGAAATATCCGCCATGGGCGCGCAGTTTGCGAAATAAAGGCTCATCGTGCGTGGTCACGCCTTGCCCGATTACAGCGATTCCGAGCCGAGACACCGGAGGCAGCACGGGCGGCGCCACGGCCTGCAGGCGGCTGGCGTATTCGATCGCCGCCTTGCGAAAGGCGTCCAGTTGATGGGTAGCCCAAAGGTGGGCTGACAGCTGTTCGACAAACAGGGCCGGTGAGTTCACCCAATCGATGTCTTCCAGCTTTCCCGATTGACTGGTCTGAGCGAATCTGATCTGGGCAAATCCCTGAAACCATTCTTTGACCTGGTCAGAAGAGAGAGTATTCAGGTTCGCCAGTTCTCTTTCGATGGCCCTGCGTTCGGGAGGAAACTTGTAGTCGTAATCGATGACCTCGCGCAGCAGGCTCGGAACATAGCTCAGCGGTAACCGTTGCAGGGCTTCCACGAAACCCGAGACGAGTTTTCTGGCCTCGGGCGGATAGCCATTGAACTGCTGCGGCTTGAGATCGCTGGGAAGCATAAACGCTACAACAACTCCGGAATGGGCTTGCCTTGCGCCAGAGCGGCGGAAAAATCCAGCATCGACCCAATGGTCGGCACCAGATCGGTCGACTCCATGGCGCGATCAAACACCACACCCGGGCGGACACCCGCGCCCAGAGCCATCATCCAGGTGGTGCGGGAGAGCGTATCGCCGGTGCGATGATGCTGAAATCCGTTGCCTCCGGAATCGTCGTCTGAATCGCGACCGAAATCCGGCAGGATAAAGAGTGTCGTGTTGCCGGCATATTCCGGCTCGGTCTGAATCGCCTGCCATATTTCGGCGCACAGCCGGTCAGTCCGCCGGATGCCGTCGATGTAGAGCGAATAAGCTCCGGCGTGGGCGATATCGATATCGTGCATGGTGATCCACAACAGGCTGGGCGCTACCTGGCGCATCAACTGGCGCGCGATATACACCGAGAGTTCGTCCGGGCTCGAAAGCGTCCGCGCGTGCGACCTGAAGTCATCGACCGAGAGCTTCAGCAACATCTCCAGCTGTTGTAATTCGAACTCGCGGCCTCCAAGTTCGGGCGCATAGAACGGAGTCTCGTAGTTATCCCGCAGCAAATGGTCGAAGTCGTCGGTGGCGCCTGACATGGCTGCGGTCAGCAGATGCTTCGGCAGGATCACGGTCGCGCCCGATCCCCCGCCGTACGAGGGATGGTTGCTCTCGCCGATCCGGTTGAAACCGTTGCTGGGAGCCACAACCCAGGCGTCCGAACTCGGCCGCTTCAGATCCTTGCGGAAGTATTCGAAGACCGTCGGGTTTTGCGGAGGAACTGCGGCAAAATTATTAAAGGTCTCATAAACTCCGGTGACCAGGCTGGCGGTGGCCACGTAGTGCCCCAGTATCCCGCGATTGACCACCTGGGTGAAAAAGGCTGACTGCGGAATGAGTTCGCGCATCAGGTGGGGAATATTTTCCTGACCCTCCGGCGCAAACGTCTCCTGGTCCCGGGCTCCACCTCCAAACGTAATGACTACCACTTTTCTCTTCTTACGTGGCGCCAGGGCTCGCGCCAAGGCGCTCGGGGCTAGCACCGCGCTGCCCAGCGCCAGGCCGGCCGCCGTCCGCAGGAAGTCGCGCCGGTTGCAGGCAAGCTGCCGGGCCAGTTCGCGGGGTGAGGATGCTGCGGTGAAAAGCTCGAGCCTTCATGATCTGCAATTCGAAAGCACGTGCGCAATCGGAGGCCGGGCGTCCTCGCCCAGCTGGACGGGCGAGACGCCCGTCCTCCATCCTTCACTTCGCGGATGGGCCATCCTTGGCCGAGTACACGAACTGCCGGATGTCCGCCCGCTGCTTGTCGACTTCCGCCAGGTGCTGTGCGCGGAGCTGCTGATACACCTGAAACTGCTGCTGGGCACGCTCCTTGTCGCCTGTACGAACATACGCTTGGCCGAGACGGTAGTGAGCGTCCGCCAAATCTGGACTGAGTTGGAGCGCCTTTTCATACTCCGGGACAGACTCGGCGTACTTGCTCTGATCCGAGTAGAGATTTCCTAGCTGCAGGTGCGCGTCGGCCAACTTCGGATCGAGCGCGATCGCCGTCTTCAGCAGCGCCTCGATCTGCTGGAGATTCAGGTCCGGGTCCTGCGCCCTCTTCCCTTTCCACAAACTCATTGCATAGTAGTACGACGCTCGAGCGTTGCGCGGCTGAAGTTCAGCAAAGCGGCGGAAGCGCTCGATCACCTCATTGGCCTGGCTCGGCGAACTGTCGTAGGCCTTGGACAGAAAGAGATAGCAGCTGGGATCGGACGGGTCAAGGTCGGCGCCTTGCAGCAGGGCCTTCACGGCCTCGTCGTAGTTGCCGCGCGAGTACAGAGCCATACCCAGGCCGATGGCCAGGCGCGGTGACTTGGGATAGCGTTCGGTGGCGTGCTGGAAGACTTCGATGGCGGGCGCGAGCGTGCGATGAATGAGCAGTTCGCTGCCCCAGTCGAACAGATTGCTCTCGCTCGGGTCCATGTGGGCAGCCGTTTCGTATTCATTGGCCGCTTCTACAAATTTCCCGTCTTTCTCTTCGATCTCTCCCAGCAGATTATGCAGCTCCGCGGTGTTCCTGGTTTTCAACAGATCTTGCACCAATTGCCGGGCATCGGCGAGTCTGCCGGTCAAAACATACGCCAGGGCCAAATCGTAGCCGTTGTCGTAGGAGGACGGATCGGCTTTCTGGGCTTGCCCGAGAAAGGGAACAGCCGCAGCGACTTTTCCGGAGCGGACGTAGAACTCGCCGAGATTGTGGTTGGTGTCGAAGTTTTTCGGATCGAGTTCGGCCGCTTTCCGGAATTGCATTCCCGCGAGATCAACCTTTCCCAGGCGCATCAGGTTGGCCGCCAGATTGGTTCTGGCGGACGCGGAATCAGGTTTCAAGCGGACGGCAGTTTGCAGGTGCGGGCTGGCGTTCGCGTCCTGCGCTTGCGCGGAGTAAACCAGGCCCAGCAGCTCGTGGACTTCGAAGCTTTGTGGAACCTCATGCACCAGGATCTCCAGCCGTTGGGCCGCTTCGGCAAAATGACCGGACTCGTATTGCGCCACGGCGGCCTGGAACTCCCGCTCCAGCGGCGGTTTCTGCGCCCCGGTTGCAGGCGACGAGACCAGCGCCAGCCAGAGCAGGGAAACGAGAGGAATGAACCAGAGCGACCGATGCCGGATGATCACGGTCTTCCATGCTACACCGCCCCCGAATGGGCCGGATAGTCTGACCTATCGTGTAACGGGCGGAAGGCTCTGCTCTCCAGCGCCTTCCGCCCGTGATTTGCCGCTCTTTACTCGAACGCTTTTAGAACCGTAATTTCACAGCAAACTGGATCTGCCTCGGATCGTAGGGAGCATCGCGAGTGGAACCCACTTCGCCGAAGTTCGAGCTGGTGAAGTTGCCCGATCCGCCGATCGCCACAACTCCGTTACCGCCGAAGTTCGGAGCGTTGAAGTTCGGGTGGTTGACGATATTGAAGAACTCGGCCCGGAACTGCAAGGCAAACCGTTCGCTGAGCCTGAAGTCCTTGAAGGTCGAGAAGTCCAGGCGCTTGAACGGGGGTCCGGCAAGCTGCGTGGGAGAGCCACCCAACAGGCCAAGACCGCCATTGATCGGAATGCATCCCGGAACCGACGTGGGGTCGGGCCCAGTGGACCGGAACACGCAAGGCTGGGTGAATGCCTTCGGATTGCCGAGGAAGCTCGGCTGCCCGTTGGAGTCGATGTGCATCCCTCTGTCAAAGTTCTGACCCGGGACCACGATGTCATAGCATCCCGTTCCGTTGCCGGTGCCAGAAGGACAACTGAGAGTGATCGGTTGTCCGCCCTGCAGCACCGCACCCCAGCTCACTGTCCAGCCTCCGAGCAGGGCATTGGCAAGTCCACCCGCATTCGCCATGAAAGCCTTGTTCTTACCGAAGGGAAGCTCGTAGCTGCCGCTCAGGTGCACGACGTTGCGTATGTCGAACGAAGCCAGACCGTAGTCATACGCGATTCCGGCGCCGGGAACATCCGGGGCGCGGAAGCCCTGCGTACTCCCGCCGTTGAGCAGGTCGCCGGCATCGGTACGAGCTTGCGACCAGGTGTAGGTTGCCAGGAAGCTTAAGCCGCCGGCGAATTGCTTCTCCAGCTTGGTTTGGAGCGAATTGTAGTGGCTGTTGCCGTTGGTGGTCGCGTAACTTGAGCCTTGCCCGAAATCCGGGAAGGGAAGGCCGCCCTGGGCAGCGGGAAGAGTGCCGAGGTTAGCGTCCACGGGCAGGACCTGGGTCGGATGGTTGGAGTTGGGGAACGTCTCCAAGTGGCGCGCCAGCGAGGTCACATAGCCAGCCTGAAAGCTCATCGAAGGCGTTATTTGATATTGGAGCGTGAAGTTACCGCTCATAGTGTACGGAGTTTTATAGTCGAACTGGATGCCGCGCAGAGCCAATCCGCTGGCATTGACCAGAGTTGGGTCGAGCGGAGTGCAACTGAATCCGACTTCAAAAGTGGCTGCGGCCGCGCACCCGGGGAACGAAATTGAGTGACCGTCGTCCGGTGCAGCGAATTGGAAATTGAACTGGAAGGGATAGTTTTCTCCCAGGTTGGGTGAAAATCCGCGGTTTTCAAACCCGTTGTAAAAGAGGCCGAACCCGCCGCGGGCAACCAACTTGGGGGTAGCCTGGTAAGCGAAGCCAATCCGCGGCGCAAAATTATATTTCTGCGAATTCCCCAGTCCCTTGCCAAACTTATCGCCGATAACCAGCCCAATACCATCCTTTGCCAGCAAACTGTTGAAACTGGCGGAGAGGTTCGCGGGGTTGGTTCCAGCCGGCAGCAGGTACAAGGGGGTATTGTCGGGAGCGCCGCTCGGAACGAAGTTCGCCTGGGCCCCGTGGTGCTCAAATACCAGACCGAAGAAATCCCAGCGCAGGCCGAGGTTTACGGTCAGCTTGTTTGAGACCTTCCAATCATCGTTGAAGTAGCTGCCGTAGTAGTTTTTTCCGTTGTCGGTGAGTGAGATGTTGGAGACGAACATGCTGTTGTTGCCAGCGCCCGTAGAAGCGCCGCCTACATCATCAATTCCGCCGGCTACCGTGCTTGCCGTGGGCGTCAGCAGGAACTGCGCCCGTCCGGTATTGCCGTTGCGCACGTTGGGGACGTCGGTGTAAACGCTGCCGTAGTCAAACTCGCCGCGGGACCACGGTGGCTGCAGGGTCGAGAACTTCACATGTTGCCACTCGAAACCCATTTTGAAGGTGTGCTTGCCGTAAATCTTGGTGAAGTCGTCCGTGGCCTGAAAAGTCGACGTGACTTCGTCGGAGGGCAGAAAGGCGTTGCTGCCGAGAGTTGACAGCCCATTGATTCCGAAGGCGGGAAGGCCGCCATTCTCGTGCTCTTGGGGAATCCCCACAATACCGAATTGCGCGGGAATGTTGCTGAGGTCATTGGCGGGTGGCGAAACGCGCGTGGTGTGGAGATAGTTGAGACCGGCGCGGGCCACGTTCACCATGGTCGGGGAGAATACGTGCGTGTAGGCCAGGGCGCTCTGCTGCGCGAGCGCAGTCTGGGTGCCCTGCTGGAAGCCGCCACCGTCAGCTACGCCGCCGAAAATGCCGGGAATAAACTGCGGGTCGTCGACATAACTGAAGCGGTAGAACAACTGGTTCTTCGGGTTGAAGTTGAGGTCCATCCGGGCATCGAACGAGTTGCGGAACTCGGTCAGCTTGGGAGAGTTCCCGAAATTGTTAAAGAGAGAGCCGCTGGTTGGCAGAGGATACAGATTCAGCAACTTGATTGCGTTTGGATCCAGGCGGTTCAGCGGCAGCTGATTCAGGGTGCAGTTGGCCAGGGTGTAGGCCAAAGTGCTGGGCGCGCAGTTGGTGTTAATGGGATCGCGGGCGAAACCGGTGGAAGTCGCGACCAGTCCTGAAACCGGGTCGACCACACCCGCCGTGACTGGCCGGGTGGTTGCAGGATCAAGGATGGTTCCGAGGGGAACGGTGCGGCCTAACGCATCATGTTCGAGGCTGCCGTTTTGACCGGTGATCAAATCCGAGAAGTCGGCGATACCGGGAGTTGCGCCAAGGGCATTGATGCCGTTTCGCTCCAGCACGGTGGGGACGGAGCCGCTCAGAATAGTGCCCTGAACCCGGTCGAGCCGTTCGTAGTCGCCGAAGATGAAGACCTTGTTCTTGATTATCGGTCCGCCGAGCGACCCTCCGAACTGATTCTGCCGAAGCTCGCCCTTAGGCACGTTGTGAAAATTTTCAAACCAGTCTGCGGCATCGAGCTTGTCGTTCCGGAAATACTCCCAGCCCGCGCCGTGGAAGCTGTTGGTGCCCGACTTGATGGTAGCGTTGAGCACGGCAGCGCCGGAGCGTCCGAACTCGGCGCTGAAGCCGGAAGTCTGCACCTTGAATTCCTGGATGGCTTCCAGTGGAGGAAGCACCACGTAGTTGGTTCCGTTCAGGAAGTCTACGGTATCGGAATTGTTGTCAATGCCGTCCAGCATGTAGTTGTTCTGCGCCGGCCGGTTGCCGTTGGCGGCGAACGCGCCGGTGGCCGCGTTACCACGAGTGTCCGCCTGCGGAGTGTTCACGCCGGCGGCGAGCTGGGCCAGGAAGGTGAAATTCCGGCCGTTCAGGGCTTGATTTTCGATCTGGTGACTACCGATGACCTGCCCGACCGAAGCGTCTTCGGTCTGCATCAGCGGCACCGACGACGTGACCTCGACGGTTTCGGTCGCGGCTCCAGGTTTGAGCTGAAGATTGATCACCACGTGCTGCTGCACGTCGACCTTGATGTTCTGCTGGGTGGTGGTGGAGAAACCACTCGCGGTCGCGGAAACCTGGTAATTTCCGATTCTGACTGGGGAGAAGGTGTAGCCGCCGCCGGCGTCAGTGTGGCTCTGCAGAACCAGTCCGTTGTCCGTGTTGGTCAGCGTAACGGTGGCGTTGGGAAGCACAGCGCCGCTGCTATCCTGAACCGCGCCGGTAATTGAACCCTGGTCAATCTGGCCGAACGCCAGCTGGCTAGTGAGTTGAACCAAGCCCAAGCAAATTAGGGCCACCAGGACTAATCCCAGGCAGCGTCGCGGCATAGAGAGATTCTGATTTCCAGTCATGGCCTAATTACCTCTCCTTCGTGCTTCTCATTGAATTGGTGGTTGGCCTGAGTACAACGCACTTGCAGGTCATGGTCTCTGCAAGCAATGGCTTACCGGCAAATCCTCGCGGGTCAAGCCAGCAGCGCATTTTTAATGTAAACGTGTACATTAGTGAAACCGGGACAACCTTAGAACAGGTCTTTAGAAGTTGTCAAGAATAAAACTAGTGCCTTTCTATTAGAGTCCGGGGGGTAGGTACCGGCCCGCCAAAACTGGCGACTTTTGCCCGAATTGGGTGGCCTCAGCCTGGTAACTCGGCCTTACCAGAAACTCGCCGGAATGAGCCCTCGGGCGTGTTGTGAAACACCCTCCAGCCTGAAAGCAGACCCACGGCTTGGATGAACTTCCTCCCGGGTGCTAACATGCGCTTCGGTGGTCCCCATAGCGGGGACACTTGAGGATGGCGCGCCCCAAAGACGAAGACCCCATTGCTTTCACGTCGAGCCTTTCTAAGAGGAATCCGCTGGGCGCCTGTGCTTTTTCTTCCAGCGCCCCTGCAGGCATGGCCATCCGGCCTCCAGTTCCCAGAAATTCCCAGGGATGGGACGCCTTCTTTTCCCTTCACTGATTTTCGACTTACCCCTCACTATCCCGCGAAATCTCCCCTGGATAACGTTCTGCTCAAAGTCATTCCCGGAGCAGACGAATACCTTACCGAAAAATATGCCTTTGAAATTATGCAAGTGCTCGGCGAATGGAGCCAGGCTCTCAAGACCGCCCCCCCGGGACTGGCCGTCTTCGCGAAATCCCTCGACGCTTCCATCGCCGCCACTTCGCTGCTTCCGACTCGCGAGAGTCCGCGCCGTTCAGGGAGCGGAATTAATATCCTTGATAGAAGATTCGCCCGCGATGTGAGCTCGGGCCGCGACCGATTTCTTCGCGAGATGGAGAACTATCTGGCTCCAATCTTGCGAGTCGAGACCGCCGAATTCGAAATTGTCGGAATTGTAGAAGCCGAGAGTTCGTCCTCGGCCTTCGATATCGACATTCGTTACAACCTGGTCGGCCGTGGCAAAGATAAGTCGCGCGAACAGCGCGTGGGGCATTGGCTGACCCGCTGGTCGCGCGGCGGAACCCGCGGCTGGCAAGCCCTGCGATGGCAGGCCACCGAAGAAACTCTGGTCCGCGCCCTCGAACCTGTTTTCATTGACATAACCGCCCAGGCTTTGGGCCAGACGGCTTCGTACAAAAATCAGATGCTGCGCGGTGTTGATCACTGGCGGACGGTTTTGGATGGAGCGTCAGGGATCGATGTCTACGGCAACAATGGCCTGGCCGTTGGGGATTTCGACAACGACGGCTGGGATGATCTCTACGTCTGCCAGCCCGCTGGACTGCCTAACCGCCTCTATCGCAATCGCGGCGACGGATCCTTCGAGGATGTTACCGAGCAATCCGGAGTCGGCGTGCTCGATGACACCGCCTGCGCGCTCTTTGCCGATTTCGAAAATAAGGGAGTGCAAGATCTTCTGGTGGTTTGCGGCGGCGGCCCACTGCTGTTTCTGAACCAGGGCAACGGAAAATTCTCGCGCAAACCGGATGCCTTTAAGTTTGCGCGTCCTCCGCAGGGAACTTTCACTCACGCCGCTCTCGCGGACTACGATCGTGACGGACGTCTGGACATCTATTTTTGTCTTTACAGTTATTACGTGGGACTGGACCAGTATCACTATCCCGTTCCTTACTTTGACGCACGCAACGGCCCTCCAAACTTCCTGCTGCATAACGAAGGCAACGCGACTTTCACCGACCGGACTGAGGCTGCCGGGCTGAACGTCGAAAACGATCGTTACAGCTTCGCCTGCGCCTGGGGCGACCTCAACGCCGACGGCTCACCCGACCTTTATGTAGCCAACGACTTCGGGCGCAGCAATCTATATCGCAACAACGGAGACGGAACCTTCACCGCCATCTCCGCGGAAGCGGGCGTTGCCGACGCGGGCGCGGGCATGAGCGCAACCTGGTTTGATTTCGACAACGACGGGAATCAGGATCTCTATGTGGCCAACATGTGGTCCGCCGCCGGTCAGCGGGTTTCGGAGCAAAAAATCTTTCACGCAGGCGAGCCCGAGAACATCCGCGCCCTTTACCGCGGACACGCCCGCGGCAATTCCCTCTATCGAAATCAGGGAAACGGAAAGTTCCAGAACATCGGACAACAGGCGGGAGTCGAAATGGGCCGCTGGGCCTGGTCTTCCGATGCCTGGGACTTCGACCACGACGGCTATCCCGACCTGTACATCGCCAACGGCTATATTTCCGGCGCCGACCCGCGCGACCTCTCCAGCTTTTTCTGGCGCCAGGTCGTGGGAAAGTCGCCGCAGAATTCCAACCCGTCGTCGAACTATGAGCAAGGATGGAACGCCATCAATGAACTGATCCGCTCGGACTCATCCTGGGCGGGTCCCGAGCGAAATGTCTTCTACGCCAACAACCGCGACGGCACATTCTCTGAAGTTTCGGGGGCGATTGGGTTGGATTTTCCGGACGACAGCCGCTCGTTCGCCCTCTCCGACCTGGACCACGACGGGAGGCTCGAAGTCATACTGAAAAACCGGAACGCGCCGCAATTGCGCATCCTGCGCAACGCGATGAAAGATATCGGCCACTCAATCGCATTCCGCCTGCGCGGACAAAAGAGCAATCGCGATGCGATCGGCGCCGCGGTGACCATCGAAGCAGGATCTCTTCGTCAAACCAAATATCTACAGGCCGGCTCCGGATTTCTTTCTCAGCACAGCAAGGAACTTTTTTTTGGAGTGGGAGAAATCGAGGGGCCGGTCCGGGCGACGGTGCGCTGGCCCAGCGGCCTCAGTCAGACCCTGGAGAATTTACCCGTCGACCGTCGCATCGAAATTCAGGAAGGCTCAAATGATTATCAGGCCAAGCCCTTCGCGGCCTCGCCTCCTGCCTACGCGAGCGCAGGCCATCCTCCAGAATTGGAACCTCTGCCCTCGTCGGTCGAGACCTGGCTCATCGATCCTTTGATAGCGCCGGAATTTTCCTTGCCTGACCTGGCGGGCAAGTCGTGGGGATTGCAATCCCTTCGCGGCAGCTTCGTCTTGCTGAACTTCTGGTCCACCGCGGCGGCGGCCTGCAAAGAACAGATGCGGCTCTTCCGGCAGCCTCGGCCGGTTCTCTCTTCCAGCGGGTTCCGCATCATCGGCATCAATGTGGATGATCCCCGCGACGTGCAAGCGGTGCAGGCTTTCGTGAACAAAGAGGGATTCGCTTTCCCCACTCTACTCGCCACGCCGGA
Organism: Terriglobia bacterium; assembly: GCA_963841075.1. Taxonomy (GTDB): domain Bacteria; phylum Acidobacteriota; class Terriglobia; order Terriglobales; family Acidobacteriaceae; genus JAIQFF01. The sequence goes on along the minus strand of CAWJBA010000035.1, from coordinate 49,725 downwards.
CGTGGCCGGTGTCTACAACATTATTTATCGATATTTATACGATCGCCGCCGCGACCTCGCCCTGCCCACATCGTTCCTCCTTGATAAGGACGGCATGATCGTCAAGGTGTACCAGGGACCGGTGAATCCCGAAAGAGTGGCGGAAGATGTGAAGGCGATTCCTGGTAATCCCGGCGATCGCATAGGGAGAGCCTTGCCGTTCGACGGAAAACTATTTTTGGACGCGTTCCAGCGCAATGACTTTACGTACGGGGTGTCCTTCTTCCAGCACGGCTATCTGGAGTCGGCGGAAGCGTCTTTCAGGCAGGTCATCGCGGCCAAGCCTGATAATCCCGAAGCTTATTACAACCTGGGAACACTGTATTTGCGCAGAAACGATTTCCGGAATGCCCGCGAATATCTCGAGCGCACGGTGAGGCTGCGGCCCGACTATCCGGAGGCCTGGAACAATCTGGGAATGGTGGCAGCCCACGACAATCAACCAGACGAAGCTGTTCGTAACTTTCAGCAGGCGCTGCAGCAACGGCCGACATACACCATTGCATTGCTTAATCTGGGGAACCTTTACCGCCGCCAGGGAAACTTTACGGAGGCGGAAAAACTTCTCAATCGCGCTCGCGAATTTGAGCCCGATGATCCCGAGGTCAACTACAACCTGGGAATGCTTTATGCCCGTCAAGGCCAGCTCCAGGACGCCCGGCAATATCTTGAACGCGCCTTGAGCGTGCGTCCGGACTATCCCGACGCACTCAACAATCTGGGCGTGCTCTTGGTGCAGGAACAGCAATATCCTGAGGCGGAGCAAAAGTTCACGATGTGCATCCAGGTTGCCCCGAATTTCGACCAGGCCTACCTCAATCTCGCCCGTCTTTATGTCATTCTGAATGATAAGGAAAAGGCCAGAGAGGTTTTGCGCGCGTTGCTGCGCCAGCAACCGCAGCACCAGATGGCCCAGCAGGCGCTGGAAATGCTACATTGACCCTTTGAGAACTGTAATCAAAGTGCCCGCGGAGACACACCGGGAAATGGTCATCGGCGCCCCAGTTCCGCATCCGTCGAATAAGGCGCGCCGCGGGCCTGAACCGCCGCGGATCCTGCTCCTGGTTGTCATTTTCTTCTTCATTTTTATTTTTGCCGGCGTATCCGCCGCGCAGCAATCGACTCCAGCCCGGAGCAATCCTCAGCCCGATTCAAAGGCGCCATCCCCTTTTCTGGAGGCGGAAACCCTGCTGCGCCAGGGTTCGATTGAGCAAGCCAAACAGAAAATAGAAGAACAGCTCAAACTGAATCCTTCCAGCGTCGAGGGTTATAACCTGCTGGGCATCGTCTACAGCAGCGAAAAAGACTACGACAACGCGCTGGCGGCGTTTCAGCATGCGCTGACGCTCGATCCCAACTTCCCCCGGACGCATAACAATCTCGGGAACTTATATGTCGTACAAGAGAAACTCGATCTGGCGGAAAAGGAATTTGAGAAGGTGTTGCGCGTCGATCCCGCCAATCGCGAGGCCAATTACAACCTCGGCCTGGTGCTGATGGCCAGACGATCGCCCGCCCAGGCCATTCCCCACTTTCAGCGGGTCCGCCCCGCGGACGTCGGAACGCGATTCAACCTGGTTCGCGCCTACCTCCAGGCGGGACGCACCGCGGAAGGCCTGAAGCTGGCGCGGGATATCTCGCTCCAGAATAAAGATAACGTTCAACTCCATTTCACCCTGGGCGGGTTGCTGGCCGCGGAAAAGCAGTATCCGGCGGCGCAACTCGAATTGGAAAAGGCCAGCGCGCTGCAGCCCGAAACCTTCGAGATTCTTTACGACCTGGGACAGGTCTATCTACAGGGCGGCGAATTAAAGAAAGCCGAAGTGACTTTGAACCGGGCGCTGAAACTGAAGCCCGATTCGCCTGAAACGCTTTACCTGATGGCGCGGGTCTACTCCGAGCAGAGCCGGGTGGTGGATGCCCTCGATCTGCTGGCGCGCGCCCACAAACTTGCCCCGGAAAACACGGACGTCATCTTTCTGCTGGCCCGGGTCAGCATGTCGCAGAATTATTTCGAAGATGCGATCCCGCTGCTCGAATCCGGTCTGAAAATCGCCCCGAAGCGGGCCGATCTCCATGCCGCCCTGGGCGAGAGCTACTTCATGTCGGGAAAAGCGGAAAAGGCGATCGACGAATTCAAGACGCTGATCGAACTGGATCCGTCAGCGCGATCGTATGTGTTCATGGGCCTCTCCTACCGGCATCTGGGGCGATTCGACGAGGCCAAGACATATTTTCAGCAGGGTCTGAAACTGGATCCTCAGAACGCTTCCTGCCTTTTCAACATGGGCTATATCGAAGGACGGCAGGGAAATCAGGCAGCCGCGGAAAAATCTTTCCAGGCGGCCCTGCGCTCCAACCCTGATTTCTCCGACGCGCTGCTGGAGCTGGCAAATCTGCGGATCGCCGACAAGAAATTTGAGGAGGCAGCAGTTCTGCTCCGAAGATATGTCAAGGTGAGCCGCGACCCCTCCTCGGGATACTACAAGCTCGCCATGGTCGAGCGGAACCTTCACCAGATGGAGGCTGCGCAACGAGACCTGAGTGTGTTTCAAACTCTTTCCAAAGATTCCTCGCCGGGGCCGTACCCCTACCAGCATCTTTTTGACTACCTGGATAATCGCTCCAACCTTGCCCCGCGGGAACGGACGCAGTTGGATCTGACCGAACTTACCGCGCAGATTCAGAAACATCCGGACCGCCCTCAAGACCTGTATTTGCTCGCCGAGGCGTATCTGAAGCTGGGAAAGCTGGACGAAGCCCGGCAGACAATTTCGCAGCTTGATCAGCTAAGCACGGGCGACTATCGCACTCAGGCCGGGGTGGGCGTACTGCTTGCCCGTTTCCGCTTGTACGACGACGCCATTCAGCACTTTGACGCGGCCTTGCGCGCCAGTCCCGACTCCGACGATGTGAAGTTCGATCTGGCCGATGCCTATTTTCGCAAAGGTCTCTACGCCCAGGCGCTCGACGCGGCCCAGCAGGTATCAACAACGGGTCAGCAGGACGCCGCTTTTCTGGCGCTGCTCGGAGACATCCACGCGCACCTGGGCGAAAGTGAACGGGCCGCCGAAATCTTCCGCGATGCGATTGCCAGGAATCCCGACAACGACCAGTACTACCTCTCTCTCACCCTGGTCCAGCTTCGCGAGCGGGATATCGCCGGCGCGAAGGCGACATTGCAGAAAGGTCTGGCTCGAATTCCCGGCTCCGGCAAAATTCTATGGGGTATGGGAATCGTCTCGGTGCTCGAAGGCAACACCGCGCAAGCCGGGGAGCGCCTGGAACGCGCCGTGGACCTGCTGCCCGAGTGGCCCGGAAGCTACTCCACGCTGGGCGTTTTTTATTTTCAGACTGGACAAATCGCCAAGGCCCGCGAAGTGCTGAATCGCTTCAAAGGCAGCAGCGCCGGGGGCCTGGATGTGAATCGAATCGAAGAAGTTCTGTCCCGGGCCCCGGCAAAATCTTCTTCCGCCCAGGAGCCCTTGTCGATGGCGGCCCGGCAGCAATTGCTTCAGCTGGCGCTATCGCTGGCCGACCGGACTCTCTAAGGCCTGGACAAAAATAAAACGAGAATGCGGAAGAAATCGAAGACGAAAAATGGGGCCGGCGTAGTTTTGGCGCTGTGCGCGGTGATCGGAATGGCGCTCGCCGCGATGGCCTTCGCGCAGGCTCCGAATACTCAAGCTCCGAAGGCGAGCGACGATCGCATCTCTGTCCGTTACACCGACATTCGACAGTCCGCCGGAATCACCTTTCTTCAGGACGCCACCGCCACCGACGAAAAGTATTATCTTGAAACCATGGGCACCGGCGTCGCCTGGCTCGACTATGACCAGGACGGGCTGATGGACCTTTATTTCGTCCAATCAGCCGCCACCGATATTTACAAACCGCCGCAGCCTCTGCGCAGCGCGCTCTATCACAACAATGGCGACGGTACTTTCACCGACGTCACCGAAAAAGCCGGTGTCGGAGGCAAGGGCCACTACGGCCAGGGGGTTGCTGTCGGAGACTTCGACAACGATGGCTATCCCGATCTGTACGTGACCGGCTACGGCAGCGCCATCCTTTATCACAACAATGGCGACGGCACTTTCACCGACGTCACCGCCAAAGCCGGAGTGGCAGACGAGGGAGGATGGTCCACCAGCGCGGGATGGTTTGACTACGACAAAGACGGATGGCTCGATCTGCTGGTCACAAACTACATCGAGTGGACGCCGAAAACCAACATCTGGTGCGGCGAACGCCGGCCCGGCTACCGTTCCTACTGCCATCCCGGCAACTACAAAGGGCAGAAGACCAAGCTCTACCACAACAATCACGACGGCACCTTCACCGACGTAAGCGACGCCTCCGGCGTGGGCAAGCCGGAATCGAAGGGCATGGGCGTGGTGCTGGCCGACTTCAACAACGACGGCTGGACCGATATCGCAATTGCCAACGACACCTGGCCAAATTTTCTTTTTATCAACAAGCACAACGGAACTTTCGAAGACGTATCGTTTGTTTCCGGCATGGCGGCCAGCGAGGACGGACGCTACGAAGCCGGAATGGGCATCGACGCCGCCGACGTCGACGGCGACGGCTGGCAGGACGTCTACGTCACTCACCTGGATTTCGAATTGAATCGCCTCTACCACAACAACGGCGACGGCACCTTCAACGACGAGACGTTTCGCTCCGGCATCGGAAACAAGGCAGTCCTGCTGAGCGGCGTCGCCATGAAATTTCTGGATTACGACAACGACGGCTGGACCGACATCCTGCAATTGAACGGCGCCATGCTCGACAACATCAATCTCTACCACAGCGAAGTGACTTACAAAGAGCCGCTGCTGATGTTCCGTAACCTGGGGAAGGGTCAGTTCGAAAAAACTTCTGAGTCGCTGGGCCCTGACTTCATGCGTCCCATCGCCGGCCGCGGTCTGGCCACCGCGGACTTCGACAATGACGGCGACATCGACATTGTCACCAACAATCGCGGCGACTATCCCTCGCTGCTGCGCAACGACGGCGGAAACGCCAATCACTGGCTGGAAGTTCTGTTGATCGGAACTCGCTCCAATCGCGACGGCATCGGCGCTTCGTTGAAGCTGACTTCCGAGGGCTTCGTCCATGTCGAACAGGCCAAGGGCGGCATGAGTTACATGTCGGCCAGCGACCCGCGAATCCAGTTCGGTCTGGGCAAGCGCACCAAAATCGATTCGCTCGAAATCACCTGGCCCAGCGGACAAGTCGACCGTCTGACGAATGTCCCCATCGATCAGATCATCGCCGTCAAGGAAGGCACGGGAATCGTGCCTCATAAATTTCCCAAGGTGCCGAGCAAATGAAGAAAGTCGTCGGTCGTCGGTCTTCAGTCGTCATCGAGACCGGTTTTCTGAAGACTGACAGACTGAAGACTGACGACTGTTCCCCTATGAGACTCCCGCGACGCCAATTTCTGGGTTCCTCCGCCATCGTCCTCGGCAGCACGCTGATGGACGCGCTCACCACGCCGCTCTGGAAATGGAGAACTCAGCCGTCCTCCAAACCGCCGCCGCGAATCCGGCGGCCACCTCGCCAGTCACCTTCGTCGACGTGGCCCGCGAAGCCGGCCTGAACGCTCCCAACGTCTGGGGCGCCGTCGATCACAAGCGATACATCATCGAGGCCAAAGGCAGCGGCCTCGCCTTTTTCGACTACGACCAGGACGGCTGGCTGGACATCTATCTAACCAACGGCACGCGCCTCGATGCCAACTGGCCGCCCGGCAAGGCTCCCACTTCGCATCTCTACAAAAATAATCGCGACGGCACCTTCACCGACGTCACAGAAAAATCCGGCCTGGGCCGCACCGGCTGGCAGACCGGCGTCTGCGTGGGCGACTACGACAACGACGGCTGGGACGATCTGTTCTGCTGCTTCTGGGGACACAACATCCTGTTTCACAACAACGGCGACGGCACTTTCACCGACGTCACCCGCAAGGCCGGGGTACACGACGAACAATACCGTTGGGGGGCTGGCTGCACCTGGCTGGATTACGACCGCGACGGACACCTCGATCTCTTCGTCTGCAACTACATAAGGCTCGATCCGGCGAAAGCGCCTTCCGCCAATGATCCTCTTGTGCCAGTGGAAGGGCATCCCGGTAATGTGCGGACCGCGCGGCCTTCCGGGCGACACCAACGTTCTTTATCACAACAACGGAGATGGGACTTTTACCGACGTATCGGAGAAAGTCGGGCATCCTGAAGCCCGGGCCGCGTTATTCCATCACCGCGGTCTCGTACGATTTCGATAACGACGGCTGGCCGGATATTTACGTCGCGGTGGACTCGCAGCCCAGCATTCTCTTCCGCAACAACCACGACGGCACTTTCACCGATATCGCCGTCCTCGCCGGATGCGCCTACAGCGACAATGGCCACGAGCAGGCCGGCATGGGAGTCGCAGTCGGCGATTACGACTGCGACGGCTGGTTCGATATTTTCAAAACGAATTTCGCCGATGACACCTGCAACCTCTATCACAACAACGGCGACGGCACTTTTACCGACGTCACTTTCTCATCCGGCATCGGAATCAACAACCGCTACGTCGCCTGGGGCTGCGGCTTTCTCGACTATGACAACGACGGCTGGCCCGACCTGATGCAGATCAACGGGCACGTCTATCCGGAAATAGAAGGTCACGACATTGGGCAAACATTCAAGAATCCTCGTCTCCTCTACAAAAACCTGGGCAACGGAAAATTCAAGGACGTCTCAGCTGAGGCCGGCGCCAGGCATCAACGAACGTTTCTCCAGCCGCGGCGCCGCCTTCGGCGACTATGACAACGATGGCGACATCGACGTAGTCATTCTGAACATGAACGATTTGCCGTCGCTGCTGCGCAACGACGGCGGCAACCTGCAGAACTGGATCAAGATCAAGCTGGTCGGCACCAAGTGCAATCGCACCGCGATCGGCGCGCGGGTGCGCGTAGTGACCGGCAATCATACCCAGATGGATGAAGTCCACAGCGGCTCCAGCGTGATGTCGCAATGCGACCTGCGCCTCCACTTCGGCCTGGGGAAGGCACAAACCGTGGATGTGATCGAGGTCAAGTGGCCGACCACGCAGAAGATCGAACGCTTCACCCAGGTGAAGGCCAATCAGATCATCACCATCCGCGAGGGCAGCGGCATCGTCCAGCCGGTTAAAGCAAAATAGTTGCCAAGAGAGACTTCAGGCGCTGTTGCGCACTCCGGCCGTTGAGCGGGCCTCGGTGTACAATTTCGCCGCGGATTGCACGCGAATTGCCTGGCCGATATCAGTGTTACGAATGAGGTCGTAATGAAATCTCTCCGAACCACGCGCCTGGCTCTTTTCCTTCTTGTTTGCGCTTCTGCGCTTGCGCAGTCGTCCGGCCCAGATACGCGTCAGATCACCGATGCCAAAACAATCGTGTCGGCCGCCAATCTAAATGCCCGTCCCATTCCGATTGACGATCTCTATTTCACACGCTCCATCTCCGGCGCATCCTGGTCTCCCGACGGCAACGAGATTGTGTTCACCACCGACATCTCTGGACGGTCGAATCTATGGAAGGTGAACGCAAACGGCGGATGGCCGATTCAGTTGGCGCAGTCCGACGAAAGACAATATGGCGAGACCTTGTCGCCCGACGGCAAGTGGATCCTTTTTCAGCAGGACACGGCGGGCAACGAACTGTGGGACATTTTCGCCGTTCCGAGTGAAGGCGGCGAAGTCGATCAATCTGACCAACACTCCGGAGATTCGCGAAGAAGGATCCGCGCTGGTCGCCCGATGGGAAGACAATCGCGCTGAATCACAAGCCTAAGGAAGCTACCGTCTACAACATCGCTCTGATGGATTGGGCCACCCGCAAAGTAACGCTGCTCACTCACGAAAGCAGTCCGAACCACCTGTGGCAATCCGTGGCCTGGAGTCCTGACGGGAAGACCCTGTATGCCAACCGCTTGGAAGTGAGCTTCACTGACGCCGACGTTTACGCAATTGATATTGCGAGCGGGAACGCCACGAATTTGACTCCACACCAGGGAAAGACTCTCAACACGGCGTCTTCTCTATCCAAGGATGGCAAGACGCTCTTCATCACATCAAGATTGGGATCACCGGCGGCTCCTACGGCGGGTTTATGACGCTGATGGCGATTGGCCGGTCTCCTGAGGTATGGGCGGCGGGCGTGGAACTCTACGGCATTATCAACTGGATGACCATGCTGCAACATGAAGACGCGATGCTGCAGGAGTATGAGAAGAGCCTGCTGGGAGATCCGGTGAAAGATCGTTCCACCTACGACGCGGCTTCTCCCATTACTTACATCCACAACGTGAAGGCGCCTCTGCTGGTGTTGCAGGCGACAACGATCCCCGCGTTCCCAAAGAAGAAGCGGAGCAGGTTGTCGAACTATTGAAGAAAGATGGGAAAACCGTGGATGCACACTATTACGCCAACGAAGGCCACGGCTTCGAAAAGCGCGAAAATCAAATCGACTCGATCAGGCGTTCGATCGCATGGTTTGATAAATATCTGAAGGGGAGTAATTGATTGGGAACCGCGCGTTCTGGAGATTACGCGTATTCTTCCCGCACCGCGAGTTCACTCGGACTACGCCAGAGAACCTGGGCCAGCCGGTGAAACAAGAAAATCAGGGCCAGCGAGGCGACGAAGACAAGCCATCCCGAGAGCGGATGGATCACCCCTTCGGCACGTTCCACGCCCCAATTTTCTACCACCAGTCCCGTGAGCGCGATGCGCAGGGCATTCGCCAAAATCGAAACCGGGACCGCCAGCAATGCCAGCAGTATCCGTACTCCGATTTTCGTTTCGGCAAGATAACCGTAGACGATGGTCAGGGTCAGCAGGGCGAAAAGCGAGCGGATTCCGCTGCAGGCTTCCGCCACCTCGAGGCGCGCGCTGGGCAAGAGAATAATATTGCCTTCGCGGATCGCCGGTATTCCGGCCAGCATGAGCAGGAAACTCGCGGTCCTGGAAGCGACAATCTGGAGCGGGAAGGTGATCTGCTCCAGCAAAGTCGAAGACGGAATCATCAGGACCAGAAACGCCAGAGGAAACGAAATCGCTGCCAGGTGTTTCCATCCCGCGAGAAAAACGACGACGCCCGCGATAAAAAGCAGGACAGATACACGGTAGAGGAAAAATCCCGACTTGATCGTACTGATGGCTACCGACATCAGCGCCAGCAGAAGCATCACCAGGCCCGACCAGGCCGGCTTGATTCGAATCGCCGCCAGTTTCGCGCGCCTCTCCCAGATCAAGAACAGCGAAAACACCGGCACAAAGAAGCCATGGGTGTAGTTCGGGTCCTGCCACCACTGTCTGGCCAGGCGAAGAGCGAGGGGCAAGTACAACCACGCGGCGAATAGGAAAAGAATTCCGGCCTGAACGTAAACCAGAGCCTGTGCTCTCGGGGAAAGCGGGACCTGAACGCGGCGAGAATTCCCATCTATTGCTTACGCCCCGACTTACGCAGTCTTCCACAACACTCCCAGCAGTCCGCTGGAAAACAGCAGCATGGTGCCAGGTTCGGGCGTAACCGCAATCGGAGGCGTGGGGAAGACAGCAAGACCACCGCCGCCAGCCACCACCGCCGTGCCAGCCACCAGGCCGAAACAGCCAGGCAGCAGTGAAAAAACAGGAACGAGTCCGGCTTGCGCTTTCCATCGGGCTGACAGGGTATTTCGGCTCCGCAGCTCGGCCGGCGCGCCATCGGAATCGCGTCGGCGTAAGTCTCGGGCTGCGGGTCGACTTCGTGCGTCACCATGTCGTTGGAGAAAAGGGGCTGATCGAGATCGGCCAACGTAGGTTCGGCGAACGCCGGCGGACCCAGCGGGACCAGCGCGATGCGATTTCCGCAGCGGGTGCGTGCCGCGATCTTTCCATCGCTGATCAGGGTTTCGCCTTTGTGCAGCGCCATCTTCTTCCGCGTCCAGTACACCTTGTCCCCCATGCGATAGGCGACGTGCATCGGCTGCGAATCGGAAACCTGAATGAGGTGCGCCCGTTGAAAATCAAATCCCGCGAATTGTTGCGCCACCACCGGATCATGGTCCATGGCCTGCCGCAACTCCTCGGGACTCGCGATCCCGCCCGGAATCACCGAGTACAAATAAGCCGGGCGCCCCGGACGCGAACGGACGAACGAAGCGTAGGTAGGGCTTGCCGGATCGGTTTCGCTTGACTTGATCTGGTTCGCTTCGACTGACGAGTACGCCATGCTCGAAACCGGCTTCTGCCGCGCGTACTGCCAGGTTATGGCTGCCGTCGCCGCAAACAGAAACACGACCAGGAACTGGGCCCCGGCGTTCTTTCGGGTACGCCGGCGACGACGGCGGCGAGTCACAATGACACTGGAATCTTTCAAGTGCTCCTCAATAATGAAATCTGTGATTCAAGCTCGAGGGGAGGGATAGAGCATTGGAGATCATCTATAGTGCACCCCGGTTGCCAAACCGGAACACGCCGGAATGCCTTAGAATCACGCAGCCGACGTGCTCTCTGAAGCCCGGGTGTGAAGAGATTTGCACAAAAGAGACGGGCAAGTGCACGACCTTGCCTTCCGGGGATACAAAAGGACACTCGCACGACCAGTTTTTATCCCCGGTGGTCACAGAGTTGCAGCTTCAAGGAATAAATGCCCCAGAAAAGAGCACTTTGCGAGCTTTGGCCTGGAGTCGAATCAGGTGTCATGAGAGTTTAAGGGGTCGTGTACTGGATGGTGAGCGTGCCCTGGACCGAACCGTCTTTCTCACCGTACCAGCAACCGTAGTTCGGTGGATTGACCGTGTCCAATGGGTTTCCGTAGCCGTAGAACACATTCGTCGGCGCCGACACGTGCAGGGCGATCGGTCCGCTGTCGTTGAGCGCAGGGTTCGCGTCCCCGGGATAGTTCGCGTTTCCCCCCGACTTCAAATCCAGGCTATACGCGGGACTGCCAGGCTGTCCGAGGCTGATGGAAGGCGAAGTGGTGCAAGCCTGCGCCACCAGCGGCTGCGGGCCGGGAGGAAGATTTTCGGCATTCAACATGGGACGGCCAACCGTGTACAGGAACGTGATGCGGGTGATGGTGATGCCGTCGTGGTTAACCGGAAGGGCCGCCAGTTTGTCGAACTCTTCGCCGGGGCAGAAGTCAGTGCTCGAGATGGTGGTGCAGGAATATCCGCCATGGGCCGAGAATGTGGCCGTCAACGGGTTCGATACGGTCGCGCTGGCAGAAGACGTCGGTACTGGAGTGGACGACATACTGCCTCCACCACAAGCGCTGCACGCTAATGCGGCGGCCAGCGTCAGAATGGTGCCTCCAGCCAAACTCCTCATGGGCTCCCTCCAGGACCTTGTAGTGCAAGATAGAGGCCATCGCTAAGTCCCGGCGTAACAGTCAATTACGAGCTATCGAGTGGAAGCTTTTTGCCCCAGTGGAAGATGTTTGCCACTATTTCTTCAAGAGCGTCGTTGGCCATTGGTCGTTGGCTGTTGGCCAAGAACCTCAGGGCTGTCGCTTTTGCCAACGGCCAACGACCAAGGACCAACAGCCACAATCGGTCAACGCCACTTCCTCATCTGCTTCCACGCCTGGACCAGCTCCTGGATCGCCCTGGCGCTGGGGAAATGTCCTGGCCCGATTCGACAAACCGTGTACGCGCCCTGATAGAAATCCTGGACCGCGGTGGTGCTCATCATGGAGAGACGACGCTGCAATTCCGTCAGCTCTTTTCTACTCAGCACTTCGTCCTGAGGTTGGGGGCGGCGGGCCATGAGGAAGCGAATGTAACATATTCGCTTTTTGTTCGCTTACATAAAATCAAGTATTTCCGGCGTAGTTGCCCCCTGCGGCGGCATCCAAGTATCGAGCATGCGCTTCCATCCAAGCTCGGTGATCCTGGCGCTGATTCTGTGCGCCTTCACTCCTGGGCTGGGGTCAGCTCAAGTTGAAAATCCGAAAGCCACTTCACATGTCCGCGCGGGCCGCCACGGACGCGCCTTCTCGCCAGACGACGGCTTGTCCGTGATCGCCGCCGCGCTCGACTCGCACATCCGCACCACCAGCGAAGCCGATTGTTCACATCTGGTGCACGCGATATATGAGAAAGCCGGGTTCCCCTATCCGTATGCAAGTTCTTCCGACCTGTATGCGGGAACCGATGATTTTCGGCGAGTGCCGCATCCCCAGCCCGGAGATCTCGTGGTTTGGACCGGGCATGTCGGGATCGTGGTGAATCCGGCGAAACGCGCCTTCTTCAGCGCCTTGCGTAACGGTCCGGGAGTCGACCTCTACGACGCGCAGTACTGGAAACAGCGGGGGCAAGCCCGGTTCTTCCGCTACAAACTTCAGAACTCAGCACACAATTCTGCCAAGTTGAAGTAATCTCCGAATCGGAACCACTGACGGAGGATCACGGTCCCAGGCAAGGCAGGCGGGGCACAAGTGCTATCCCGCAGCACAAATTCTTGCAACTCACCAGCGTATGGGTTGCGCGTCAAGCCCCTTAACTCTTGAGCTGAACATACGTGCTGTAGCTTTCTTCGTTGATGCTCATGAAGGGGCGCATTGAAATTGCTTTCCCGTCCACTGACATAGCGATCGAGTCTCCCGCGGCATTGTTCGCCGGCCGCGCCCGAAGTAGTTCGGCGCTCTCGAATGCCGGCTGGGAATCCGCCACGGCAAACAGGACCAGCGGTCCGCGCATCAGGGCCACCAGGTTGGGATGATTCGCATCCACAGGCTCCAGCCGCAACGGCATGGGCAGTTCAAGTTCTACGCGATCTCCATCTTTCCATGTGCGCCGGATGGAAGCAAAAGTTCCTGCTGCTACGGCATCCGAAACGCGATTGCCGTTCACCGAAAGAACTGCATCCGAAGTTGCCCACTTCGGAATACGCACATAGATCGAGTAGTCCGCCGGGCGTGAGCCCGAGACATTGATCTGCACCTTATTGTCCAACGGATATTTCGTTTGCTGGGTCAATCCGTACCGGCCTCCGCCATCCGTCCAGCTGACGGTGGAGGGAGCGAACAGATTCACATAGACACCATCACTCGATCGCAGGTAGGTGCTGATGTGGTAGTCGGCGGCAAGCTGGGGGAAAGTTCCTGAACAGCACGGCCACTTATCCCGATGCCAACCTTTCTTTCCGGTGTTGGCGTAGTCCGAGTAGTAGAACGAAGTGCCATCGGCCTGGATGGGCCAGGCGCCGAGGATAGTGTTGTAGAGCACGCGTTCCATGCTGTCCCCGTAATGCGCGTCCTTGGTAAGACGCAACAGATAGCGCGTGATCTTGAAGTGCCCATAGGCTCCACAAGGCGTCTCGAAGCTGGCATGAGTGGACGCCAGGCTGTCTCCCAGCTGGCCTCGGCCGGGCTCTCCAAAGGCTTCATCCGGACCCCATCCCCCGGTGGCGAAACTCTGCGTGGTCTCCAGCATGTTGAAACCGTTCGTGGCCGCGCGCAGATGCATTTCGCTGCCCAGCGTGATGTAAGCCTGCATGGCGGAACTGAACGCGTTCACATGGCTGTAGGCGTGTTCAAAAGGAAGCACGTTGTTGCCCTGCGAAAGCGGACCGAAGTAGGTGTCGTCCTCCAGATAGCGCTTGGCCATATCGCGGTAGAAGGCCTTGCCGCTGCGCTGGTAGGCGAGAAAAAGATTTTCGGGGAGGGTGTACGATTCGTCCCAGGTGTACGACGTGTCTTTGTGCGCGCGAGAGCGTTGCTCGGCCCGCGACAGCGCCTTTTCCGGCAGATATGCCACCATCGCGCGAGTCAGCTTCTCGTGAACATCCATGGCCATGGGACTACGAGCGAATTCATGGGCGTCAATCAGCCCGCACGAGAGCTTGTCGTAGGTGTAGGCCGGCAGGCGATAGTCCACGAAAAACTTGGCCTTGGGATCAAGCGTTTCCGCATAGCCCTTTACCAGTCGATTGACCTTGGCTCGGGTCGGTTCCGAGCCTGTAACCGCGTAGGCGCGAGCCAGCCCGGAAACGTATTGTCCTAGAGTATGTCCGGCAATGAACCCGTGAAAATCATTTCGCGTCAGGCTGAAGCCGGTAAGGTCGTACCACCCTCCCATATCTTCTCCCGGAGCCGGCAGCCCGGCAACCTGCCGGAAGACTTTCAGCAGCCGATCGTCGTCGAGGTTCAGGAAGCGGGCATGGTTTTCCTCAAACTGCCGCTTCATGGGACCATCGAGCAATTGCACATCGGCGTAGGGGAAGGTCGTCAGAGGAGTGGTGACCGACACCAGGGGCTGGTCCGCGGCCCTCGCCGCGGGCAAAGACCCGGCCGCATAGGTTGCCGCAGTGGTGGCCGCGGCGGCTTTAAGGAATGTTCTTCGATCCAATATTTTGGCCATGCCAATGTCCTCCCCTTGGCAATCGTTTACTTTCCCCGGCAGATTTAACTCCGCTCCACTTGGCTTGTCAACGTCGTTCATCGCCGAAATAGACAGGTTGACATGGGCGGCTCCAGGATCACGTTTACCCGATATATTACGGTACACTGCGCTTGCTTAGTCCCAGTTCCTCGGGGTAATCCGATCAAGCCATGAGTGACCACTGGAATCGTCGGCAAGTGTTGCAACGATTAGCCGCTGCTTCGGCGGCGCTGATGCTGCCTGGGAAGACCGCAGCTCGTTCGTCCCCACGCCTCGCCGGTCAGAACGATACTGATATTGATACTGATATCGAGATCCAGATCGCTTCTGTCAGTGAGCATACCTTCCGGCTCAGCATTCTCCCCGTGAAAAATGGCAAGGCAGGGTCCATTCCTCTTAATGGCTGCCTGGTCAGAACTGCCTGGGAATTTCCGATCGTGAAGCTGCACTCCGATTCACCGGCTCAAACCGTCAAACTCGGAAGCCTGGCGCTGCACTACTCTCCCGACCCGCACTCCTTCGCGGTTTCATCGGCAAACGGCGAAATCGTCCAAACCCTTACCTGGGATCGAGACTCCGGCGCGGTCGGCTTCACCACCGGAAGCGCGCCGCTGCTGGGACTCGGGGAAGGCGGGCCACAATTCGACCGCCGAGGTTCCAGCGATAAGATGATTTCTGGCCAGGGAGGGCCCCAGCTCGCCACCCACGGAGCCCGAGTACCCGTTCCCTGGATCATCGGAACCTCCGGATGGGCGATGTTTTTCAACCAGCCGTTCGGCGCCTTCGATTTCACCGGATCCCAAAGCAGGTTTCTGCCTTCGAGCTCCGAGGCTGCTCTTCCCCTCGACATTTTCCTCACCGTGGCTCGCGACCCGGGAACAATCATGGCGGAATATGCACGTCTGACCGGACACGCCGAAATGCCTCCGCTCTGGAGTTTCGGTTATCAGCAGTCGCACCGAACTCTCGCCAGCCGTGAGGAGATACTGGCCGAAGCAAAGATGTTCCGGGAAAAGAAATTGCCCTGCGACGCCCTGATCTATCTGGGCACGGGCTTTTGCCCGTCGGGCTGGAACACCGAGAACGGCTCTTTCGTGTGGAATTCCCGCGTGTTTCCCGACCCTAAGGAAATGATCGAGGAGTTGCATAAAGACCACTTCCGGGTCGCGTTGCATGCGGTAATTCTGTCCGACCGGCTCCGGGGAACCGTGCACGATCCCTGTGAGGTCACTCAATTCGACGAAGAGCAGGCGAGCTGCCACTGGGACGCCCACCGCAAAGACTTTGCCATGGGCGTGGACGGCTGGTGGCCGGACGAAGGCGACCCGCTCGATATTGCGTCGCGGCTGGTTCGCAACCGGATGTATTGGGAAGGCCCGCAGCTTGATCGTCCCAATGAGCGTCCTTACGCGTTGCATCGCAACGGCTATGCCGGCATGCAGCGCTACGGCTCGTTCCTCTGGTCAGGAGATGTCTATTCGACGTGGGAGACTTTGAAGGCTCAGGTTCCGATTGGGATCAACACATCGCTGACCGGCATTCCGTATTGGGGCACGGACATCGGAGGCTTCGTGCCCACTAAAGAATTCACCGCAGAGCTGTACTTGCGCTGGTTTCAGTTCGGCGCATTCTGCACACTCTTCCGCAGCCACGGCCGCGCCTGGAAGCTGCGTTTGCCCTGGGGCTGGAACACTGGCGACTCCGGCCCGGCCGAGATCAACAACTACGGCGGAGCTGCGATTCCCGATCCCAGCCAGCTGCACAACCCGCTGGTCGAGCCCATCTGCCGAAAATTCCTGGAACTCCGTTACCGCCTCCTGCCGTATCTCTACAGCGCCGTCAGGGAGTGCTGCGCCACCGGCGTGCCGGTCATGCGCGCATTGTGGCTGCACTATCCCGACGATGCCAGGGCCGTGGCATGTGGAGATGAATATTTGTTTGGGAACAATTTATTGGTTGCGCCGGTCACGGAAAAAGGTGCGACCACCCGCCAGGTCTATCTTCCCCGCGGCCGCTGGTACGATTTCTGGACGGGTGAACTTATCGACGGCGGCCGGGAAATCACTCGTGAGGTTACGCTCGAAATCATGCCCCTCTATGTGCGCGCTGGGGCGATTTTGCCGCTCGGTCCGATCAGGCAATACACAACTGAGAAAGTGGATGAGCCGTTTTCCATTTCGATTTACCCTGGAGTCGATGGCTCGTTCCTGCTTTACGAAGATGACGGCGTTTCCTTCAATTACCGCAAGAACGAATGGATGGGTATCCAGATGGCCTGGAACGACTCCCGCCGTTCGTTAACTCTGGAGCTCGCGGCCGGCTCCCGCATGCTGCCGCCCTTGCGCAGAAACCTGGCGGTAAACCTTGAACACAGCGCACGGTCTGTGGTCTTCGATGGCAGCCCGATCCAGGTATCGTTTTGATCGCCGGTTTTGCCTCGGGCGTACCGAAACATGGACCGCGGCGACCTTTCTTGGACACTCTGCACAACCTGGAGGAGACGAACCCCAACTTCCAATTGATCTGCACCATGATTGAAGTGTCGAAATCCAAGACTATCGAAGCACGAATGGTAGCGCTAACGGGAATCGAACCCGTGTTTGAAGATTGAGAATCTTCCGTCCTAACCCCTAGACGATAGCGCCCCCGGAGAGCAGTCATTATAACAAAGCGATCAGTTACATCACCCAGGCGGCCGCCGTGTTTCCACGTTTTTCTTGACAAGATTTCTCTCCGGCGTTAAATTCCTGATAGCGAATAAAAAGCGAATATGCATTCGCAGCCTCGGCCAGCCGCCTCGGCGTTCCCTGAAATCCAGAGGTCCTGAATGTCTTCCCCGCTCTATTCTGCCGCCCCGGCGGCCGGCGCTGTTGCCTTTGCTGCAAAGAAGGCGCCGGCGCAGGTTTTGCAACGTCTGGCGGCATTGCCCAAGCTGGCGGGCGTGACGGCGGCGTCGCGGCTTGAGGTGCGGCCGGCGCCGGAAATGGTTTCCAGCGGAATTCGCGAGATCGATGAACTTACCGGCGGGCTCCCGCGGGGATGCCTGAGCGAAATTTGCGGGCCCGCATCTTCCGGACGCACCAGCGTGCTGCTGGCCGCCCTGGCGAAAGCTACCCGCCGCCAGGAAGTCTGCGCCCTGGTGGACACAACCGATGCGCTCGATGCCGTATCGGCCGCAGCCGCGGGAGTCGAGTTGGAAAGATTGCTGTGGATACGGTGCAGCAGGACTTCGAACGGCGGGACTTCGGGCAGCGGACCTCGAACCTCAGACTATGAAACTCAGACTCGGGTTAAGCGGGATGCCCGGTGGCCGAGGGCTGAGGTTCGAGCTCCGAAATCTGACGCTCAACTTGAGCAGGCGCTGCGGGTCACGGACCTGCTCTTGCAGAGTGGAGGATTTGGTCTGGTGGCCATCGATCTCGGCGATGTGCCGGATTCGGGGGCGCGGCGAATTCCACTGGCTTCGTGGTTTCGTTTTCAGCGTGCTGTCGAATCCACATCCACCGTGTTGCTGGTTGTGGCCCAGGCGCCTTGCGCCCAGACTTGCGCTTCTGTGCTGATCCGGCTGCGGGCGGGGGAAAAGCTGTCAGCTGTCGGCTCTCAGCTGTCAGCGAAAGGCGGCCCTGGTCCGGCGCATGCGCAACTTCTGAATGGACTGCGCATTGAAGGAGAGTTGTTGCGTTCGCGCATGCAGCGGAAATCGGCGCAGTCCGTTACGGCATTCGCGACTCAAGCAGTACGGATTGCGTAGCCTCAAAATTCTGAGATTGGGTTTGACATGCCTTGCGGTTGCGATTTGTTCTTGCTTGCGAGGGCGGGACGCCCTCGCGACAGCCGGCGGGACGCCGGCGCTACGAGTTGCCGAGCTTTACTCTGACGACTGACCACACTGACTGCCTTCGCCTGCATCTTCGTTCCTGATTTTCCGGTGGAGGCGCTGCTGCGCGCCGAACCTGACCTACGTTCGGATGCCCTGGCGGTGCTCGAAGGCAAAGCGCCCCTGCAAACGATTTTTGCTTTGAACGAGAAGGCTCGCCGCGCCGGAGTTTCGCCGGGAATGACGAAGTTGCAGGTGGAGGCTTGTTCCGATCTTGTACTGCGTCCTCGTTCCTTATTACAGGAGGCTGCCGCCCACGCTGCCCTGCTCGACTGCGCGCAATCGTTTTCGCCGCGAGTCGAAGATGCGGGCTGCGACACCGTCCTGCTGGATCTCGCCGGCCTGGAGCCGCTTTTCGGTTCGCTGCCGAAAATCGCGCGGGAGGTGGCGCGCCGCGCTTCCGAACTTGGCCTTGAAGCCAACGTTGCCGTGGCCTCCAATCCGGATACGGCCGCACTCGCCGCTCACGGCTTTTCCGGGGTGATTGTGATGCCCCAGGGAAAGGAAGCCGAACAGTTGGGCAGTCTCCCCTTGGAGGTGTTGTTTGCCGGAAGTCACGATCTGCAGACAATGGAAATTCTCGAGCGCTGGGGCATTCGAAATCTTCGCGCTCTGGCGGTGTTGCCCGAAATCGCTCTGAGCGAACGCCTGGGGCAGCAGGGCATTCGCCTGCAGCAGCTGGCGCGGGGTTGCAGTTCGCGAACGCTGGTTCCGGTCGAGCCGCCGCTGGTTTTTGAAGAGGCCATTGAACTGGAGTATCCCCTGGTGCTGCTCGAACCGCTGGCGTTTCTGCTGGCCCGGTTGCTGGACCAGTTATGCGGTCGCCTGAATGCGCGCGCCCTGTCCACCCAGGAGTTGCGTTTGGCTTTGACCCTGGAATGCAGCACTCCAGACCACGCAGGAACGAGCACAGACCATGTAGGCGCGGGCGCCCCCGACCGTCTTATTGAGTACTCCAGTCGAGCGCAAGCCCGGCAAAATTTCCACCGTACCTTGCGCCTTCCCGTACCGTTGCTTGATGCCAAGGTTTTTCTCAAATTGCTGCAACTCGATTTGAATGCGCACCCGCCCGGCGCCCCCATCGTGGGAATCCATTTGTCGGCGGAGCCGGTGCGGCCGCGCTCGGCACAAAGCGGATTGTTTCTGCCTCCTTCTCCCGAGCCCGAGAAACTTGAGCTCACGCTGGCCCGGATTGCGGGAATTGTCGGCGAAAATAGAGTAGGAGCCCTGCAATTACTGGACAGTTATCGTCCAGAAGCATTCCAGGTCCGCCGCTTCGCTCCACACCAGGCGCAGGATCAGCCTGCTCGCGGGCAGAAGACATCCCGGAATGGCAATCTCGGAGAGGTGCAAAAGCAAAAGAAAGGTGATGAAACCGCGGTCACTGCCATGCGCATCTTCCGTCCGCCCTTGCGCGCCACTGTAACCCTGCGGGAAGGCCGGCCGGCGCACATGGCTTGTTCCAGGCGTAAGGAAATTTGTGGAGAAATTCTATGGGCTGCCGGCCCCTGGCGCACCTCCGGAGACTGGTGGGAGCAGGAAGGATGGGCGCGCGACGAATGGGACATCGCTTTGCAGGAAACCAGCGGCATTGCACTCTATCGCCTGGTCAGGGACCTGCTCAGCGGGCAGTGGCTGCTGGAGGGAAACTACGACTGAAATCCGGGAAAATATATGGTCTATAGGGTCTTTACTGTATCTTCAGGCCCGCAAACTGTGCATAACCTGTTCAAACTGTGTTATCTGGCCGCAAACGCGGCCCTTACTTCGTAATCACCCCGCAGGCGATGCGGTCCCCTGCGTTCCCGGCCGGGTCGGTCTTCATGTCGTCCGGTTTGGCGTGGATCATCAGCGCCGTGCCGCCATTACTGAATAGCGAATGACTGTCGTCGCCGAGGCTCACGTCCTTGTTCACCACCGTGAATCTCGCCCGGCCTTTGGCGCTTACCGTGAAGTTGTTCATGTCTCCGGCGTGATGGCCATCGGGGTTTTCCAGCCCATGTTTCTTTCCGTCCGGATTAAAGTGGGGGCCTGCCGACTTGAAATCCGGCGGCTCGCACAGCGCCTTCTGATGGAAATGAAAAGCGTGTACCCCGGGCGGTAAATCATGAAGTGTTGCCTTGATGGATACACCCGATGATGCTCCCTTGCTCCATAGCACCGCGGTCCCGACGCTCCTGCCCTGGGCATCCTTCAGTTCGACCGTGGTTTTGGCTGGGGCAGCGATTGACAGCGCGAAACACAGTCCAATGGCAAATGAAGCTGTCTTGGCAATTTTCATGGCAACACATTATACCGTGACAACTCTCTTCAGTCCGAATCACCCAGCCTGGCGGTCAGCGCATGGAAACGTAGAAAGCATTGTTTCCCGACCGCAGATCTTTGCCGTAAGAGAAGGCGACTCCGACTCCGAACACGCGCACGGTGGCCTGCGCTCCCAGGTCCCAGAGCCACTTCTGAGAACCCAGTCCTACCGTGTTATCGGTAATTTTGCCGGTATCCAGAAACGGCCCCAGCTTCACGGTAAAGATCCCGTTGCGATAGAGGTTCTTGTCCGCCTCCCAGTTAGATAGAAAATAATCTCGGCCCATGGGAGCGCTGCCCTTTCTTCCGTCACGGGTTCCGATATGTCCCCGCATCTCGAGATCGTTATCGCGTTCGAGGCCCAGCATGAAGAGTTCGTCGAATGGAACCTCTCCAAAAGTCTTGCCCGCGCGGATGCGCTGCTGGATTTCATAGTCATCGCCCTGGGCTTGCGGAAGCCAGTGCAGGCGCATCGAAGCCTGCAGCTTCTCGAAGGAATGCGACGGCTGCGACCAGATGCGCCCGGCCTGCGAGGAAGCCCCGCCGTCGAGCGTTAAGCGTCTCTCTGGAAGACGCCAGAGCGCGGCGTCCACCTGCGCGAGTTGTTTGAGCTGGTAGCCTTTGGCAAGCAACTCCGGAGTCAGCGCCGATCCCGGGGCCACGCTGCGGAAGTCGCGATGTGAAACCTCAGCCCCGGCAGACCAACGCCAGCGTCCGCTTTCGATAGCTGCGAAATCCGCCGCTATCGACTCCCGCCTCATATTAAAGCTGTCCAGAATTGGCGCCGGTCCCTGCAAACGAATTTCTGATGTCCCAGTTTTCACTGCGCAGGTCGGCGGTCAGTCCATAGCGAAATTTCGGGTTCGCTTTGAACGGGCTCGAAAGTTGCGCCAGGACACGGCGCTTCTCCGCATCCCAGCGATACATGGAGACGAAATTGATAGCCTGATGGCGCAGGTTATAAACCTCGGGCGTGATGCTCTGAAAGGGCAGGCCGCGAAACAGCAGGAATAATTTCTCCAGCTTGCCCTGGCCCCAGCCATCACGCTCGCGATTGCGGAAAAGCATGTCAAACTTACCGTCATCGCGGGCCTGCAAATCAAACTGGTAGCGAGGAAAAATCTCAAGCCCGCGGACACGGGCTTCGGTGGTGAGCAGATCGGGCAACCGCAGCAGGCTAGCGGGCGCAAAGGCCATGGCACGGTCCAGTAACACCGCGTTGACCTGCGGCGCGGGCTGGCTCCGCACTTCGACAATTTGCGGCTTGCCGGCGCGGTTCCAATACTTCAGCGCGGCTTCGATGTTGCCCTGCAAGAAATAAATTGTGCCGAGAAAATCGTTGCCGTAGGAATCGGCGGGATCGAGATGCAACGCCCGCCGCAAGTGGCGCGCTGCGGCTGCATAACGCTTTTGCTTGAACGCCACTCCCGCCAGTTCGAGCGGAAACCGCTTGTCGCCCGGCTGCAAGCGGGCCCCGGCCGCGAATGCGCTCTGGGCATCGCTCCAACGTCCCAACTGGGCCAACGCCGTGCCGTAGCAAAAATCGAGTTCGGCAGACGGGTGAGGTAAAGGCGCGACGAGTTCGACAACCTCCTGCCAGCGCTGTTCGGCAGAAAGTTCTTTAGCTCGTTCGACATCTGAGATTTGCGCCCCGGCCGTGGTCGCAAGGCTTAAGAGGAAAACGAGAGCTATGGCGGGAATCAGCGAGGCTGGGTTTGAGGCACTGCCAGGAGAGTCCAGTTTCCGGCCGCGCTCCATTCGCGTTCGAAGCTTTGACGGTCCTGTTGCAGCAGTTTGCGTTGCGCCGGATCGTTGATCATCACCATCTCCGCTCCGAGGCCGGTCACGACCACATAGTGGAAAGCGCTGCCCGACGCGGGCTTTAAGGCGACGATTAACGGCCGGCCCTTGCTGAGTTGTTGTTTGAGATCTTCCCACTCTCCGCGAATTGTAAACGTGCGGAACTCATTCTCCCGAAAGTAGCGCTCCATATCGGATGCATAGACGCCATGGGCCCGGGCTGAGTACAGGGCGCGCTGAATCTGGGAAGCGTCGGAGGTCGTCGTCCGGCGCCTGGCCCTGCTGCATGCGCCAGTACTGGATCACCATGGCAATGCTGGCGGCGCCGCAGCCGTCTTTTTCCTGCTTTACGAACGGAACATCGAGCCAGACGCCAGGAGGCTCCGCAGCCAGCAGCATGCCGCAGACCGCGAGCCACACCACGGAGAGGCTGACTATCCGACGAAACATGAAGAAGACCTATCGCACGGCAACAATGATCAGAATGAGCGCTGCAATGGCCACCAGAATAATGATCAGGTCCCGATCACTCAGCGTACCGGCGGCAAAGTCGGCTTGCGCTTTGGTCACCCGCGAAGCCAGTTGCGTCAATTCCGCGTCGTCCAGGGTAGCAACCGCATTCTTTACCTGCTGCGGATTGATGTGCGCCGACCGCAATGCTTGATCCGCCTTTTCCGAGGAAAAGAACTGCTGTACCTGTTCCATGTTCTGCCGCCGCACCGTGGAAGCCTTTACCACAGCCTGCTGCAACTCAGAGGGACTGACCACATGGGACGCTGCTTCGGCCGCCAGGTTCTGAGGAACAGCGAAAACTGCGGTCAGAACGAAAGCCGCCGCCACTCGCGATGCCTGCTTCATATCGAAATGCATATCCTGCAACCTCCGATGGATTTGTGTCGCGTCAGAACGAATCGTGGAGGAACGGGCCGATAACCCGTCCGGGCCGAGCGGAATGCTCCCGGCTGCCTTGAAAAAATATTACACGCTCCTACTCCGATGCGGAGACTGTTCTGCAGGTTTGTCGCTAAGGTAACAAGATCAATTAACACGGGCGGGACGAAGCTTGGACGTTACAGACTTTCCACAGTCTTCTGCAGTTCGGCAGCGATCCATTCCGGTGCGCTGTCCGGCGGGAATCGCACCGGGGCGCCGATCTTCACGCTTATCTTCCTGGGCGGCGCGAACTTTTTCTTGGCTTTCTTCAATTCGAAGAGTCCGTCAATGCGCATGGGCACAATCGGTATTGCCAGGTTGTTTGCCAGCAATCCCACGCCGGCGCGAAACGGACGCATCTTGCCGTCGGTCGTATGGTGACCTTCGGGAAAGACCAGAATGCTGTAGCCGCGGTCCACGGATCCCCCGGCGAAAGCAAAACTTTCGCGAAAGCCGGCTTCTCGCGGCAAGGGAAACAGGTTGAGCAGCGCCACTCCCAGGGTCCACTTCGCGCGATCGTAAATCTTGGCCACAAAACTTCGTCCCGGCGGCGGAGTGCGCAGCGACTCCAGGGCCTCGCCTCCCGTGGCCGTTGCCAGCCGATGCCGGAAGCGGGCGGGAAGCGCGGTCTGTACAAATCCGACGTCAACGTCGTCAATGTGATTGCACACCACCAGCACAGGCCCGCGAAGGCCGCGCAGATTTTCCCTGCCCACAATGCGCGGCCATCCCAGCACAAATATCGCCGGGCGCAAGAGCAGATAGTGGATGAAAATCCGCAGCCAGGTCGCAGGCCAGCGCTGCGCCCACGCCGGATAGTGATAGCGCGTGCGCTCTGGAAGCTGGCCGTGCAGCATCCGCCCCAGATCGCCTACTGTGTTCATCGCGGAGAATTGGGTCTCGCTCAGATCCACCTGATACCGGTCTTCGAGCGCGCCGAGCAATTCCACACGATCGAGTGAACTCAGATTCAAATCTGCTTCGAGATCGGACGTTTTACCCACGTCTCCGACCGATTTCCCTTTCACGCGCGCAATCAACTCGGCCAACGGACTCGATTCGACAGGACCACGCCTGCCTCGATCCCATGTGCGCCTGCACGACTGCGAGAACGGCACTGGTGCGCGGCTTCTGGGTGGAGGTACGCGGGAAGTCGTCTTCCGGCCACACCAACCAATTTCGCATGCGCTGGTACTCGGCCAAAGTTTGATTCGCGCGTCTGACCACCGGCTCCGGATCAGCAAAGCCCTCCCGCAGGATCATCACCGCGCAAGGCTCAGCGTTTCCATCTCGCGGCAACGCGATCACTACACAGTCTTTCACTTCAGGTTGCCGCCGCAGCGCTGCCTCAAGATCTTCGGGGTACACATTCATGCCGGCCGGTGTAACGATTACATCTTTCTTGCGGCCTTTGAAATACAGATTGCCTTCGGCGTCGAGTGCGCCGATGTCGCCGGTACCGTACCAGCCTTCTTCGCCGGGCATCGGCTTTATTTCGTGGTCGGTCCAGTATCCGGCAGCGACGCCGCTGCCGCGGACCAGAATTTCGCCATCCGCAGCCAATTTGATCTCGCGGCCCGCCAGCACTTTCCCAATCGATCCTTTGCCCAGGCGAAAAGGATGATTCACGCTG
The DNA here is from genome assembly GCA_963841075.1 of Terriglobia bacterium. GTDB lineage: Bacteria > Acidobacteriota > Terriglobia > Terriglobales > Acidobacteriaceae > JAIQFF01. The sequence continues at coordinate 24,731 of CAWJBA010000035.1, read as the reverse complement.
ACGATGGATGTAGTCTCGGAGAGGCCGTAGCCCTGAATGGCGGCGTATCCCAGCCGCCCCCAGAATTCTTCGGTCGCGCGATCAAGGCTCGCGCCTCCGGAGATGAACGCCCAGAACTTCCAGCCGAACCAGCGATGCACGCGCCGGAAGATCCACCAGCGGTGGAGAAAATGCTTTCCTTCCGCCGCTTGAAAGCGTCGCCGGAAATCCACCAGTTTTCCGTCAGCCTCCAGATCGCGTTCAATTTTCTCCTTCAGCGATTGCAGCATGCGCGGCACCGCGACCAGCACCGACACTCGCTCGCGCCGGATGGTGCGGATGACTTCACCCGGATTGAGCGCATCCTGGAAAATCACGGTGCCTCCCATCAGTTGGGGCAGAAATATTCCCAAAAATTGTCCAAAGACATGGCTCAGCGGCAGCAGGTTCAGGAAGCGAACGGGGTGGACCAGGCGTTCGTACTTCAAATATTTGTGGATTTCGGTTTCGAGCGGCGCGATATTGCCCAGCACATTGCCGTGCGTGATGACCACGCCTTTTGGATCGGCTGTAGTGCCCGAAGTAAAAACGATCTCGAGGATATCCGCAGGACCAACTGTCGAAGCATCGTAGGGGGCAGACGAGTGGACCGACAATGTCTCCGTCAGGTCATCGAGAACCAGTGCTGGAAGTGAAGCTGTGGCATGTTCTCGCGAACAAACCAGCAGCTTCCCATCCACTTGTTCTTAGATGCGCAGGGCGAAGTCGGCCGCTCCAGCCTCGTCCAGAGGAACCACGATCACGCCGCGCAGAGCACAACCGAAGAACACAGCCACCCACTCGGCTGAGTTCGGTCCCCACAGCAAGACACGCTCGCCTTTACCGATTCCGCGCTTTTCCAGTTCGCGGGCAAAACGGAACGCAGTCTCGGCCACTTGCCGGTAGCTCCAGCGCACGGTGCGGTATCCGCGCCGCTGAACGTAAGCGCACTCGGGCCCCCATCGCAGAAAGCTATCGAGGAATTCGACAACGGAGCGGCGCTCCATGCCTAGGATGTTATCGCTTCAAGAGCAGCAATTGGGCCTTACGCCGACATGCGCCGCGCATTTTTCGGACAGAAGTTGGACAACAGATTCAGAAACTCGGTAAGAAACGGCGGCGCGGGCTGATTGCGCAGCGTCACTGCGTACCACTGTCGCCGAAAGCCGCGACCGCTCAGCGGCCGAATCGCTACTTTCCCCGTTTCGACGTAGGGCGCAACCGCCCAGCGCGCCAGAAATCCTATGCCGGTGCCGGCGCCCGCCATCTCAACAATCGCCTCGGTCAGCGGGACTTCGATGATCCGGCCCGCTTCCACGCCGGCCGGTTTCAACACTTTGTTGATGAGCGTGCTTTCTTCCCGAGGCGGATAGATCAGGACAGTCTCCCCCTCCATGTCGACCGGGCGCACCTGCGCGGTGGCCGCCAGCCGGTGCTTGGGCGACATCACCAGCACCAGTTCGTCTTCGAACATTGGAGTCGCCCGCAGGCTTTTATTGCGCGGCGGAGTGCTGATGATCGCAACGTCGAGTTTGCCTTCGAGCAGAGCTACGGCGGGATTCGAGGTTGCGCCGGCATCGATATTTACTTCCACCTTGGCAAACTTGCCGTGAAACTTATGCAGCACCGGGGGCAGCCAGTGATAACAGGTGTAGCACTCGGTGCTCAGCCGGATCACGCCCCGCGCTCCCCCGTTCAGCCCTTCGATCTGGGTTTCGGTATGGCTCAATTCGTCGAGGACGCGGCGGGCGCAAGCGATCAGCCGCTCGCCCGCCGGAGTCAGCACCATTTTTCTTCCCAGCCGCAGGAACAGCGCCGTCCCCAGCTTTCCTTCCGCGTCGCGCAACTGATGACTGAGCGCGGACTGGGTAAGGTGAAGGCGCTTGCCGGCTTCGGTTACGCTTCCTTCTTCCGCCACGGTCACCAGCAGCCGGAGGTGTCGAACTTCCAATTTAGGATTCATACTCGCATGAGTGTAGTTCATTGATTCGATGAAAACAAACAATCAGTCTCATAGGTCATTCAACACGTCCAACCCGGTAGTGCGCACGAATCGGATTTGACGGCAAGAAGCGGATAGCGAGCGTTGAGCGTTCGCTGCAATTATCCGTTGCGACGGCGAATCCAGAAAATGCGCAAACGAACGAACACGGTAGACAAACAAGGGGAGGTTGTTATGAAGAGCCGGATTGCACGTGTACTTGCTTTAATTCTTTTTGGCGCCCTGACGCTAAGCTCCACGGTCCAGGCGCAACAAGCCGAGCGGAGCCATCAAGGCGAATATTCCTTTCGATTTCGTCGTGGGAGACGAGGTTTTTCCTCCCGGACGCTATTCGGTAGTGATAGACGGGCCTGCATGGGTGAGTTTGCGCGATTCCAACGGACGGGCCTTGGCCACCGTATTGACCTGCTCCGGAGAACCGTCGGGCCAGCTGGATGGGCCCAAACTGCGGTTTGACAGCGAAGGCGGACGCCACGTGCTGACCCAGGTGGTGCAGGAAGGTGACTCCGTGGTCCGGCAGGTCCTGCATTCCCAGTCAGCCAGCCTTACGGTGCGAAAGCACTCCAGGCATATCCAAACTGCGGATGCTGCCAAGCCGCGCTAGATCCTTTCGTCATCGCGATCACAGGTGAGGGCTCAATGAATATCGGCGGAAATGGAAGCAACGGGCAATCGCAGGCGAGTGACCTTCACGTACAGGAGGTCATCCGCTCTGCGGAAAGAGAGCTTCATGAACTGCTCCAGCGGCGAGCAGATTTGATGAAGCGAATTGGCACGATCAAACAGACCCTGTCAGGGTTGGCAAATATTTTCGGCGACGGCGTGCTCAGCGATCAAATGCTGAACTTTCTGGACCGCAGATCGGTCAACCGGCAGCCGGGTTTCACACGAGCTTGCCGGGTGGTCCTGATGGAAGCAAAAAAACCTCTTGGCGCGCGGCTGGTCTGCCTGGCGCTGCAGCAGAGATTTCCCGAACTGCTGCAGCGTCATAAAGACCCGATCGCCTCGGTGACAACGGTGCTGAATCGCCTGACCGACTACACCGAGGCTCGATGTTCGCTGGATGCAAATGGCCGCCGTGTCTGGGAATGGATTGCGGAGCGCGAGAGCGCCGCGGAACTCGTGCCAGCGGCGGGAAGCAACCGGCTCCCACCCCAGCCGAGCAGAACCAGCAATGTCATCCTGAGCAGAGTAGCCCGTTCGCTTGCGAATGGGTTGGTGGAGTCGAACGGACCCCTAGCATCTCGACAAAAGTTTGGGGTGCGGTTTGTGCTACCGCGACAGCGTCGAGCTTATAGGGGTCCTTCGACTGCGTGGCCGCCTCGCTACGCGAAGTGGCCACTCCGCTCAGATGACGCTACTCCCGTCCCACGCCCAGGGAGTCCGCCACGCGGTTGATGTAGTTGAACCAGGAGGCGATTAACGTAATTTGCAGAATTGCCTTGTCGTCGAATCCGGCCGCACGCAGGCGCTCGTGATCGTCTTTCCAGATTTTGGTCGCGTCCTTGGTAATTTTCACCACGTAATCGAGCATGACCCGCTCTTTCGGAGTGATGGGAGCGGTGGTGTAGTCCTTTTCCAGTGCATCGACCAGTTCTTTATCCAGGGTCACGCGACGCAGAAACTCTGCGTGGGAGTCGATTCAATAGACGCACCGGTTGGTGACCGAAACCAGCGTGGTAATCATTTCGTGCTCTCGCCGGGAGAGTGGCAGGTCGGGAGACATGAGCACGCCGAAGGTGGCGAAAGCATGATAAAGAGCATCGGGAATCAGGCTATGCGATTCCACAATCTGGGCCCCGCCGCCTTCCGTGGGATGCACCGGCGTGGCGTACTCGATGGGATAAAGAGACCTCTGGCCCTCCGCAGCCTGGCGCAGCTTCTCGTCGCCCTGGGAAATAGGAATGGTGCGGATCCAGGCCATAAATACATTTGCCTTTCGAAGACGTTTCCGCCGCTTAATGCCGCCGGCAAAGAAAAGGCTACACCGAAAAAGGAGTGCCCGCCAATACTCGAAATCTGCTATTTCGGGCCGGAGGAGATTGAGCTAGATAGACGCCGGGGTCAGATGAGGCCGTCTTTCACCCGGCGAAGAAAATCTTCCGCGTCGGCCTGGGCTCTTTGGGCAGCATTAGGATCGTTGCGGTTCTCGAAGGTAATTTCCTGCAGGGTAATCTGGGCCGCGTCTTTCGGCTTGAAGCCTCGAGTGACCAGCTTTCGCGCGCGGGCCGCGAAACTCTCGGAGTCGGCAAGCACTGCCGGTTCGCCGTGCACGGCGCAATCGTGCTCCTGAAACTTGCTCGAAGCCAGCCGGTCATAGGCGCTCTTGGCGTCCTTATCGGTCAGCATCGACGGGCACGGGAAAGGTCCAGCCGCACTGGGAACACGCCCAGCCCGTCAGGCGGTGGTGCGATACCCACGTCAGCCATCTGCCCATGGTTCTCCCTCATTGCCGCAGGGGGTAAAAAAGTACCTGGGCCCGAATCACGTTCTTTACTTCCTGATTAGGAAGCGCAGCGAATGTTAGCGAAGCGAGGTTTCCCCAACCCAGCGTGCCCCCCCGGGACGCTGAATGTTGCTGGCACCAATCTTACAAGAACCATGCCGCCGACAGTAGTGAACCGGAACCTTGAAGGAAGACCGGCCGAGCACTGCCCGTGAGCTTACGATTCGTGCCCAAGGGCGCGGATGCCCGCTCTCCATGCGGTTAGCAGCGTGGTTCCGGACGTAACTCGGTCGTACACTCCCTTTCGGTAACCCTTAGTAACCATACGATTCTTGGTAACCCGTCTTACAATGACCCTTGTCCGAAAGACCATCCCTCGTATGATCGGCAGACATGGCCGGTCGGATGGCCAACCCGTCGGTGAACCTTCTCACGGAAGATGTTTTCTGGCGGGAAATAAACCGGGAGCTGGAGTCAGCAATCTTATGGCGTTCGGTTTTGGCTTCAACAAACAGAAAGCTCTCAGCGCTGCGGAGAAGTTCGTCCAGCAGGGCAAGCTGCAGAATGCCATTGCTGAGTACGAAAAAGTTCTCAAAGCTGACCCCAAGGAACTCACTGTCTCCAATACCATTGGCGACCTCTACGCCCGTCTCGGCCAGAGCGACAAGGCCGTCGAATCCTTTAAGAGCGTTGGCGATGCCTATGCCGCCCAGGGCTTCACCGTCAAAGCCATCGCCATGTACAAGAAGCTCACCAAGCTGAAGCCCACCTTGGAGAGCGTGCTTCGACTGGCCGAGCTCTATACCCAACAGGGACTCTTTAATGATGCCCGCGCGCAGTACCTGCAGGTAGCGGAAGAATTTTTGCGCTCCGGCGAACTGGAACAGGCAGTACGGATTTTCCAGAAGACGCTGGAGATGGATCCGGAAAACGTCGCCATGCGCACCCGCCTGGCCGAGGTTTACATCCGGCTCAACAAGAAGACGGAAGCCTGGCAGCTTTTTGCCGCCGCCGCCGACAGCCTGCGCGCCCGCGGTCAGCTGGGACCAGCGGAAGAAATCCTGAACCGCATGCTCACGCTGGATCCCAGCAACAGCCATGCGCTGCTGCTGCGCGGCCGCAACGCTTTCGATTCCGGCGACATGGCGGGCGCCATCCAGAACCTGGAGAAAGTAGCGGACCTCGACAGCCATCCCGACGGATTGCGCGCGCTTATGCAGGCCTACCTGCAGAGCGGACGCCTGCCCGAAGCCGGCAACCTGGCCGCCAAATTGTGCACCGTGCACAATGACACGGGCGCGATTACCAGCTACGCCGACGCGCTCATGGCCGCGGGACACTTCACCGAAGTCTTGCAGGTCTATCAGCAATATTGCGATCGACTGGTGGCCACCGACTCAGGCAAGGTTCTCGAAAGCCTGCATTCGCTCTGATCGGGCACATGCGCGAAAATGCGCCGGCGCTCGAAACGCTGCTCGATCTTTCCCAGAAGGCCGGCGACACCACTCACATTACCGAGCTCTACGAATTGCTGGCGCATGCCGTCGTGCAGTCCGGAAATCTCGAGAAAGCTCGTGACTACTATCTGAAGCTTACGCAGCTGGAGCCGCAGAACCACCTTGCACACCCGCAACTATGAGCAGGTAGCTGGCCAAGCTGGGCGGAGCGCGCCGCCGGCTCGCGACTGATCACTCCGGAAGAAGGCGCGGTCCTGGTGGAGGAACTCGAAGCCACCGCGCCGTTCATCGACCAGCGCTATCCCGACGAAGTTGCTCTGGCGGTGCGGGCCGCACTGACCGACGCCGAACTATTCGTTTCCTACAACATGCCGGCCAAGGCGCTGGGGCCGTTGATGTCCGCTCTGCCCAAGGCTCCGCGCGACCTGCGCCTCAACCAGCGCCTGGCTGCGTTGCACACCCGGGCCGGCCGCTTCAGCGAAGCCGCCGTATGCTGCCGCAACCTGGAACAGCTCTATCACGATGCCGGACATCCGGACGAAGCCAGCCGCTACAGCGATCTGGCGGACAAGTACGAAGAACGCACTTCCGTCAAGTCCGTCAGGAGAGCGGCGCAATGGCTGCCGCGGCCGCGCCGTTTGCGCCCGCGACGATTGCCCCGTCCGCGTTCGATCGACTTCGCGCCCGACTGATGTGGCGGAAACTCCCGCTTCGATCCCGGAACCTTCAACCTCGGGGCTCTTCTTTCCACAATCCGCGCGTCCTCGACCGCGCAGGCCGCCAGTGAATTTGAGGTTCGTGCTGAATCGCCCGCGCCAGAGAGTGAAATTGACATCTCCGCCGAGTGGGAAGGCGAGATCTCGGATGAACCGAAGGCGGCTTCGTTCGCCGCGGAAACGGCAGCTTCTGAAGCCGCAGCCGAGCTTGCCCAGTCCGAAGCAGCCCAACCCGAAGCGATTGCCGAAACCATTGAAGAGCTTCGCTTCTACCTGGCGCACTCGATGGCGGACCAGGCCCGTGTCGTCTTCGCCAAGCTGGAAAAGCTGAAGCCGGGAGCAGCCCAACTGGCTGAGGTGTGGCAGGAAATTGAAGCCGCCGAGGCTCAAGCCGGCCCGAAGCGGCCCGAATCCGTCGAAGAAATTTCCGTCGAAGAGGCGGACGAGGTTCCAGCCGCTCCGGAGACCGCGAGCGCATGGCCGACGTCCGTGGCCGAATCGGCTCCACATTTCAGTCCGGCGCCGGCAGAAGAATTCAAGCTGCCGGTCCGCCCGATCGTACCTGCACCCGAGCCGGCCGTGACCGAATACGCACAGGCCAGCCCGGAGGCAGCGCCTGCTGGAGTATTGGGCGAGTTTGTCTCCGACCTGGAAGCTTCGCTGGGTGACGGCTTCTTGCCGCCTGCGCCAGCGCCGCCGACGCCGCAACCGCAGCCTCGAGCTGGGCGTGAGGCGATCGCAGCGACCTCGGGACACGCCGCGCGGCTGCAGCCCCGGCCCCAATTCCGAATCTCGCTCCGATTCCGAACGCGGCTCCGGCTCCGGCCATGGAAGCAGCGTCCCCGACCTTCACCTATCAGCCAACCAAGAAACGGACCCTCGCTCCCGAAGTCGCTGCTGAATTCGCGCCGGCTGCCCGCAAGCCGCCGCTGCCAGCGTGGACCTGGCCGACATGTTCGGCGAGCTGAAGCACGAACTCGAAGAAGACGCTGCCAGCCCCCAGGAAGATCCCGAGACCCACTACAACCTCGGCGTCGCCTTCCGCGAAATGGGATTGCTGGATGAAGCCATCGGTGAGCTGCAGAAGGTGTGCCAGGCCGTGGACCGCGGTCATGACTTCCCGCAACTCATGCAGACTTACACCTGGCTGGCGCAGTGCTTCCTCGATAAAGGCGTGCCCGAAGCCGCGATCCGCTGGTACGAAAAGCGCGCTCAAACTGCCGAAGATTGACGAAGAGACCCGCACTGCCCTGAACTACGAACTGGCCTCCTCCTATGAAGCCGCCGGCAACAAAGCCGCTGCCCTGAAGTATTTCATGGAGGTTTACGGCAGCAACATCGACTACCGCGATGTCGCCGAGCGCATCAAAGCCCTGAAGTCGTAGAATGGCACGATGGGTTTCCTTCTATGCTTGGGAGCGGCGCGGAGAACCAGCCGGTCGCATGCACGGCCCATGGGAGCGCGGTGTGACCGTCAGCCCCGATTCTTCCGTCGACAAAATCCGCCTCCTGCAAGTCGCCTGCGCTCGAAGACCAGCTTTCGGCTCTGGCTGCACCGCGCTCTCGTACTGCTGTTCGTTTTTTTCTGCGCCACCGTGGGAGTTCTTCTGGTCATCCTGCCCTGGCGGCCGGAGTGGACCGACAACCATTTTCTGCTCGGATCTCCCGGACTTCGGGCCTTCGTCTCCAACGGCTTTGTGCGCGGCTTGTGCAGCGGCCTGGGACTGCTCGATATCTGGATCGGATTTTGGGAGGCAGTTCACTTCCACGACGACAAGCGGAACTAACGGAAAGACTATCTCATCATGAGTGACGGCAAGCTCAAGTCTGCGCCCCTGGCGTACGAAAATCCGGCCTTCCTGAACAGTCCAGACGGGCGCATGTTTCGCATTCTGTCCGAATACACAGAACCGCTCGCGCGCTTTCGGCGCGAGCAGATTCAGGACACGGTCGTGTTCTTCGGCTCGGCGCGTTTTCGCAGCCAGGCCGGCGCGAACCACAATCTGGCAGAAGCTGGAAAACGGAGCTGGAGTCGAGCAAGAACTGGAGAGAAAAAAGGCGCTGGCCTCGGTGGATACGGCGCGCTACTACGAAGACGCCCGCCGCCTGGCCTTCCTGCTGACTGAATGGTCGGTCCAGATTCCAGCCCGCCGCCGGCGTTTCGTCGTGACCACCGGAGGCGGCCCCGGCATCATGGAAGCAGCCAACCTGGGGGCTCAGGAAGCCGGCGGAAAAACCATTGGCCTCAATATCAATTTGCCCTTCGAACAAAACCCGAATCCTTACATCACGCCAGCGCTTAACTTCGAGTTTCACTATTTCTTCATGCGCAAGTTCTGGTTCGCCTACCTGGCCAAGGCGCTGGTGATCTTTCCCGGCGGCTTCGGCACCCTGGACGAGCTCTTTGAGATCCTGACTCTGGCCCAGACCCAAAAGCTGGCCAAGAAGATCCTGGTGGTGATCTATGGCAGCGAGTACTGGAAACGCCTGCTCAACTTTGATGCCATGATCGACGCCGGCACCATCTCCGCCGTCTGATCTGGATTTGTTCCACATGGTGGATTCGCCGGAAGAAGGCTTCGAATTCCTGCGCGACGGTCTGATCCAAATATCATCTCGGGGCCCAGCAGCCGAAAGCGCAGCCGGAAGCCGTGCCGGAGATTGCCAAGACCAATCCGTAACCTTGTCGTCAGTCGTCGGTCTTCAGTCGTCAGGATCGGCGGTGAAGACAACCGGCGACTGACTTGCTCCTTTACTACATCACCGATCGCTCTCAGTTCGCCGGCGACGAGCAGACTCGTCGCTCTCGACTGCTTGCAACGGTCACGGAAGCTGCGCGCTGTGGCGTCGACTACATTCAACTCCGGGAAAAAGACCTCTCCAGCCATGAACTCGAAACCCTGGCCTGCGCCGCGGTGCAGCGTCTGAGAACCGAGAACCAGAAACTGAAGACTGTTGTTCTCATAAACTCTCGTACCGACATAGCGTTAGCTTGCGGCGCTCAGGGAGTGCACTTGCGCTCGAATGACATTTCCCCATCTGAAGTAAAAAAGATTTGGACTCAAGGTGGAGGAACCCCAGCCCGGGTGACAGTCGGCGTCTCCTGCCACGTTCGAGCCGAAGTCGCCCGCGCCGCGCAGGAAGGCGCGGACTTTGCGGTCTTCGGACCAGTCTTTGAAAAGGAGAAAGCGCCCACCCGCCCGGCCGGTATCGAAGGCGCTGCGAGATGCCTGCGAGGAAAAGATTCCGGTCCTGGCGTTGGGCGGCGTCACGTTGGAAAACGCGGAGGCCTGCATTCAGGCGGGCGCGGCGGGAATCGCGGCGATCCGACTCTTCCAGCAAGGATGCGATGGACAAAATTGTCGCCGCGCTACGCGACATGTAGCGCCGCCATGCGCGGGCAGCGTCCGCGCAGCCGGCGACGCCGGCGCTACAACAAGCGACGACTTACGACTGCCTTTCAGCTTTTGATGGTCTTCGAATCCTCGTCCCAGGTCACGGCGCTCTTTCGGAAGTAGGATTGGTTCGCCATGTGGCAAGCCAGTGCGGCGTGATGACCGAATACGGCATCCTCTACCACCGGCTTGCGCGTCTTTACTGCCTGAAAATAATTCCATAGATGAGGTTTTTCCTCGTCCCAGGAAACGCTGCGGTAGGTGGTGCCTTCCATCGCCGGTTCCTTGCCCGGAGTTGCGATCGTGCTCCTGATGCCATTTCCTGGCATATTCTTCCCTCATGGCCCGGGGATAGCCCGAAGTGTAATAGCTCGGCCCGGTATCCACACCCGCCTGGGGAGTGTAAGTGAGGCTGTACTCGGTCAGTTCCAGGATGCCTTTTGAACCCTGGAAGCGATAAATCTCGGGACTTTCGGTTCCGAGATTGAGCCGCATGTAGACCGGGAACTTCGCCGTACTTGAACAGAGTGCAGTGCACATCCGGCATGTTCCGTGCCATCCTTCCAGCGCAGGATTCCTCCCATGGCCATCGCCTGCCGCGGCGCCTCGTTGATACCCAGCACGTATTGCATACCGCTGACCAGGTGAACCAGCAGATCGCCTGCCACGCCGGTGCCGTATTCCTTCCAGCAACGCCAGCGGGCAAAGATCAGGGGATCGAAGTCCCGCTTGGGCACAGTTCCCTGCCAGGTATCCCAGTCGAGCGTCTGCGGCGAAAGATCGGGCGGCGGCGGATACTCCCAGGCCCCGGTTGGATCGTTGCGACCGAGCGAGCCTTCCACCAGCATCAGATCGCCGAGCACTCCTTGCGCCACCAGTTCCTTCGCCTTGGCGCAAATCACGGAACTGACCCGCTGTGAACCCACTCTGAACGATGCGTCCATTCTTCTTCGCTGCCGCCACCATCTCCACGCCTTCCGCGCGCGGTATGCGACATGGGTTTTTCGATGTAGATATCCTTGCCCGCGCTGACCGCGTCGACCACCACCTGCTTGTGCCAGTGGTCGGGAACGGCGGCGACGATGCAATCGATGTCCTTGTTCTCCAGCAATTCGTGATAGCGCCGGGTGGTGGGCAGGTTGGGACGCACAATCTCTTTGCGCCAGAGGTATGGCGGCCGTCGTAAAGATCGCAGGCCGCGACACACTCCACGCCCGGCAGTTCGATCGAGCTGGCCAGCAGTCCCGATCCCTGCATGCCGATGCCGATCATGCCGAAGTGCACTCGATCGCTCGGCGCCACGGTTTGAGGCAAGGCCCAGAGCGGATCCGGATCCAGCAGGATTGTCTTCAGCCCCAACGATGCGCCAGCCGCGGCCGCGCTGAGTCCAATAAATTCACGACGCGAAAAACGGTTCCTGATCATCCAGCCTCCACATCAGCTTCAGTCTCAGTCTTCAGTCGTCAGTCCCTGCCTAACACTGATTGCTGATGACTGAGACCGAGACTGCTCATTTCTTCAGCATCTTCACTGCAACTTCCTTGAAGAACACGATGTCGTTGTCGCTGTGATTCTGCAGGCCGATGTAGCCTTCCTGCGGACGCGGCCCGCGCTCCGGTTCGAACTCGAATTTCTTCGGCGGCACCGGATCGCCCTCGGTGAACTCGGTCACCTTCACGCCGTTTAGACACTACCGTCGTGTGCGGCCCATCCAGTGTGATTTCCATCGTGTTCCACTCCGGCCCCGGTTTTCCGGGACGGGCCAGCGGCTTGGTCAATGAATAGAGCGTACCGGTCACGTGATAGTCGTCTTCATTCGATTTTTCTGGCTCATTGTCGATCTGGACCTCGTATCCGTAGTGCACCGGCATCCAGGCCTCTCGAGGCTCGATCGGAATGCGGATGAACACCCCGGAGTTATCGTTCTGATCGCGCATCTTGTACACCACGCGGATCACACAGTCACCCAGCTTGCCGCCGGTCCAGTAGAGCAGTCCCATTCCGCCGTGGGTGCGGATCAGCCCATCTTCCACGGTCATGTCGCCCGGGCCAACGTGCTTCCACCCGACCAGATCCTTCCCATCAAATAACTGCTTCCAGTCGGACTGCGCCCACGCTGCGGGCACAATCCCGGGCGTCACAGCCGCCATAAGCAAAGTGATAAATGCCAGACGAAAGCGCATGTCTCCCCCTTTCGAGGCGGAAGAAATATAACATCAAACGGTTGTGCTGGAACGCGAGGTAAGTCCTTTTATGTGAGCGTCTCCCGATGATGACGGCGCGCGAAGCCGGAAGCCCTGGGCCTGCCGGTTACCGACGATAATCTTTGCTCGCAGCAAACAGCGGGAAACTGGCATCAAAGCAGATATAATGTTGGAGTAACGCGCCAGAGTAATTTCTCTTCCAAAGAAGAATAAAATCCGATGTCCACGAAGACAAAGATCGCAATTGTAGTCTCCTCCGCCGCTGTGCTGCTGTTCATGTACCTGGGCGGATTGGACGGCGTTCGCGCCTCCAACAACGATGGCTCTTACCGGCAATTGCAGGTTTATAGCGAAGTGCTTTCGCGGGTGCGCAGCGAGTATGTGGAAGAGCCCAACATCCCGCTGGTGACCGACGGCGCGCTGCACGGCCTGCTGGAATCGCTGGACTCAAACTCCAGCTACCTGACGGCAGCCGAGTTCAAGGAATACAAGGCGAATCAGACCGAAGCCAAAGGCGAGATCGGGGCGGCGGTGTCGAAGCGCTTCGGCTACGCGGCGGTCATCTCGGTGATCCCCGGCGGTCCGGCGGACAAGGCCGGCATTCAGGCCAGCGACATTTTTGAGGCCATCGAAGGCAAGAGCACGCGCGAGATGTCACTGGCCGAGATTCACAATCTCCTGCAAGGCCAAGCCGGCTCCAATGTAAACGTGGCGGTAGTTCGAGCCCGCCGCGCGGAGCCGACGAAAATGGTGATCACCCGCGACATCGTCACCGTACCTCCGGTCACCGACAAGATGGTGGATGACGGGATCGGTTACATCCAGGTCGATGCCTTCAACAAAGGCAAGGCCCAGGAAGTCGCGGCCAAAGTCCGGGCGCTGCAGAAGGCTGGCGCCAAGAAACTCATTCTTGACCTGCGCAACGCCGCCGCGGGCGACGAATCCGAAGGCATTGCGGTTGCCAACCTGTTCCTCAATCACGGGACAATCACTTATTTGCAGGGCCAGAAGTATCCACGTGAGGCCTTCAACGCCGATGCCGCGAAGGCGATTACCAACCTGCCTCTGGCGGTGCTGGTGAACAAGGGCACGGCCGGCCCCGCTGAGATCGTAGCTGCCGCAGTGCTCGAAAATGCGCGCGGAGATGTTGTAGGCGACAAGACCTTCGGCGACGGCTCAGTCCAGAAAACAATCCCGCTTCCCGATGGCTCGGCGCTGATCCTGTCGGTTGCCAAGTATTATTCGCCCAGCGGCAAAGCGATTCAGGACAGTGCTGTCACCCCAAACATCGTGATCGCGGACAGCGACGACGACGCAGCCTTACCCGACGATGACGAGAACGCCACGCCAGCAGAAGAAGACAAGAAACAGCCTCCGCAGCAGGACGAACAGCTGCATAAAGCGATCCAGGTGCTGCAGAGCAAGACGAGCTAGTCGTTGATAGATAGTCTTTGGTTGTTGGACTTGATCGCGCGCCCTTGGGCGCGCGATTTTTGTTTCTGCGGGGCGTTCCCGCTCATTTGCTTTTTGGGCGAATGAGTGGGCCTTTTGCCGGCGGAACCAACACCATCGAAGTGAGAACCCACCTCCGTGGGCGAGATCCAGGCTTCAAGCCTTGCCAAATGCGGCCTCTGAGCAATATGTTTATTGAGACTGAAACCGACACGACAGCCAAAGCAAGAAGGAACAGTATTGCTGCCAGAGTCGCGCTGTTCACGCGGGAATTATGGCACCCGCTCCGCTAACTGTCGTTAACAGGCGTTAGCACCATCTACGACCCCGCAGTTACGCCCGCGGCAGCTTCCTACGGGGTTGTGAGTGTAATCGCGATATTACACAACCAACAAGGACCGGGTGCACCCCTTCCTATTCTCGAATAACGGAAAGTTCTTAACGCGCCGCCGGGCCGCCTCTCAAAGCTCCGGCGGGATCGGTTGTGCGAGTTCTTCGCCAGCGGTGAGCCTGATCGGTTTGAACCCGCCGTGTGAGCGATCGTAAAGCCAGATGGCTCCAAAGACAATCAGCAGCAGGGCCGGAAGCACCGCCACCAGACGAAAGGACATCTGCGACGCGGTTACTTCGCCGCCCTGCGCCTTGTAGTGGTCGTATACCTTTCCCATCTGTGGCAGCACGAAGAAGACCGACGACATGCCCGCCGTACCCATCAGCCCCATCAGCACCGCACCGCCGCGCGGGAACCGCTCCGATGCTGCCGCCAGCATGGTGGGCCACATATAGCAGACTCCCGTTCCCCATATCGTCGCCGCCAGCAACCCCGTAACCGGTGAGTTGGCGATGCTCAGCGAAATGAGTCCAAGCGAGGCCAGCAGGCAGGAGAACCAAAGCAGTCCGACGGGCGAGAACTTGTGCGCCATGGGTCCCGCGAAGTGGCGCATCACGAACATCATGGCGCTCACGTACACCAGCAGCAGGATTCCGGGCATGTGCACCGTCCGGGTCAGCGCAAATTGCACCCATTGACCCGGCGCCAGCTCACAGGCTGCGGTGAGGAACATAGAGAAAAACCACACCAGGAAAAACGGGCGAAAGAACTCCTTGATCATTTCGCCTGTCGAGATCCCGGCGGCCACCCGCTCGGTTGGTGGAAACTTGCTGGCGAGCAGAAGCGAACCGAAAGTCACCGCAGGAACCAGCACACACGCCATTTGTAGCCGCCAGTCGACGTTCAGCTTGCTGAGGCCAGCGCCGATCAGTCCGCCGACAATCAGCCCACCCGGCCACCATGCGTGCAACAGGTTCAGCCTGTGCGTTTGGTCGTCGGGGTATAGCGTCACCGCCAGCGGGTTGATCACGGTCTCCGTCAAGCCCCAGCCGATACCGCTGATCAGCGCCCCGGTCCAAAGCACGCGATACGCCGAGAACCAGGCAGAAAGCGGCGCCGCACAGATCACGATCAAAGTACCCGCAATAAAACAAATGGATGAAAGCGCCATCAGCGGCCGCATGCCTAGATAGTCCAGCAGCGGACTCCCGATCATGATGGTAAGAGCGAAACCGAAAAACGCCACCCCCAGAACCGTTCCGATCATTTGCGCCGAGTGAACGGGATCAATCGGATCGAGAAATTGATGCTGCAAAACAGCAGCGATATTGCCGCGAATGCTCGCCGCAATACCCGCCGTGACCAGTGCGATCACGCTAACCAGGAAGAGTCTTGCCTTGTCGTAGGCTGCGTGCTGGTCGCCTGTCTGGCGGCCAGATCTGTGGCGATCAGTTGCGCGCGGATTCCCGGCATCGGGTCCGGCTTTGATGCTGGATGGCGTCTTGGCCAACGGAGTTCTCCTCCGACAGAAAATTTAGGATGACACAGAACTTGAGACGCTTTCGTCCGATCCTGATCCCAGAGTCTGGTTGGGCGCCCACCGTTCAAGATGCATGTTCAACGGGTAGCCCACCTCCGGCCCCACGAGTTTACCTCGAATCCCAACCAAGGCGCCCCTCGATAAGAGCGAAGGCGATCTACTCCGAGTGCACTGTTGTAACCAGGCGATTACACTCATTGACCCCCGGGACAGGGCTGCCGCTCCCCTAATGAGTGTAATCGCGATTTTTCGCCAACAACCCTTTCCAGATACTGCGAACTCCATGGCTTTCATTGACTTGCCTTAGTATCCGCCATAGCATGCTTGCGCATGATCGGCAAAACCATCGCGCACTACCGCGTCGTCGAAAAACTTGGTGGCGGCGGCATGGGCGTGGTCTACAAGGCCGAGGACACTGAACTAGGCCGCTTTGTGGCCCTGAAGTTCCTGCCTGACGATGTAGCCAAAGACCCGCAAGCGCTGGAACGCTTCCGCCGAGAGGCGCGGGCGGCGTCGGCCCTGAACCATCCCAACATCTGCACTATCTACGAAATCGCAAAGGATGGTCGCCAGTCATTCATCGTGATGGAGTACCTGGAAGGGATGACGCTGAATCACCGCATCGCGGGAAGTCCACTGGAGACCGGCAGTCTGCTGGCACTCGGCATTGACATTGCGGATGGACTCGAGGCCGCCCATGCCAAGGGAATTGTCCACCGCGACATCAAGCCTGCGAACATCTTCGTGACCCAGCGCGGACACGCCAAGATTCTGGACTTCGGACTGGCCAAGGTCGCTCCGTCGGCCGGTTCGGTCAACCAGAACGCAGCGGCTGATACGCAGACGCTGACGGCGGATGTGCAGCACCTAACCCGTCCGGGGGCGACCCTGGGCACGGTTGCGTATATGTCGCCGGAGCAAGTGCGAGCCAGGGAATTGGACGCTCGCACCGACTTGTTCTCCTTCGGCGTCGTGCTCTATGAGATGGCGACGGGACGCTGCCGTTCCGCGGCGAAAGTTCAGGGGTTGTCTTCAAAGCCATTCTGGATGGGACTCCAACATCTGCGGTGAGACTGAATCCCGATGTGCCTGCCAGCTGGAAGAGATCATCAACAAGGCTCTGGAGAAAGACTGCAATTTGCGTTACCAGCATGCAGCCGACATGCGGACGGATTTGCAGCGGCTGAAGCGAGATTCGGAAGGCGGCCATTTTTCTACTGCAATCTCGGCGCCTGGGCCTGTGGCACGGGCTCCCGGGCCTCGGGTCGGCAAGCTTTGGAAGATTGGGGTTCCTGTCGTTGCGCTCGCCCTGATAGTTGCCGGAAGCCTCTACTACCGCTCGCAGCAAAGCAATCGCCTGACCGACAAGGACAGTATTGTTTTGGGCGACTTCGACAACAAAACCTCCGATAGCGTGTTCGACGACACGCTGAAGCAAGGACTTTCGGTACAGCTTGAGCAATCCCCTTTTTTTGACCTGGTCTCCGAGCCGAGGATAAATGAGACTTTGAAGCTGATGGGACGGCCCACAGTGGAGCGGCTGACACCGGAAGTTATGCGCGAGGTCTGCCAGCGTATGGGCAGCAAGGCGATGCTCAGCGGTTCGATTGCTGCTCTCGGCACTCAGTACGTCCTTGGCCTCAAGGTAGTGAACTGCAGCTCGGGAGATTTGCTGGCGGAAGTGCAAGCGCAGGCGGCAAACAAGGAAGGAGTTCTGAAGGCGCTCGACAGTGCGGCGGTTAGCTTACGCCGCAAATTGGGCGAATCGCTCAGTTCAGTCCAGAAATATGCCACCCCGCTTCAAGAAGCAACCACGCCTTCCCTCGAGGCGCTGCAAGCTTACAGCTTGGGAGCGAGGGCCATTGCCGAACGGGACGATAATCCCGGCGCCGTGCCCTTGCTTCATCGGGCCATCCGCCTCGACCCGAATTTCGCTACAGCCTATGGTTTGCTTGCGGTGAGCTACAACAATCTTGGGGAAACCACCCTGGCGGCGGAGAACACGCGAAAGGCTTACGAACTGCGGGACAGGGTGAGCCAGCGGGAGAGGCTGACGATCGAGTCTTTCTACTACCACTTGGTCTTGGGCGACCTGGAAAAGGCCCGCCAGTCTTACGAACTCTGGGCTCAGACATATCCGCGTGACTATATCCCGCCGACCAATCTGAGTTTCTTATACAGCCTTCTCGGACAGTATGACAAAGCACTGGTGGAAGCCCGTGAAGCCGTCCGCCTCGACTCGTCGAGCGGTATTAATTATGAGAACCTCGCTCTTTCCTACTTCTTTCTGAATCGCCCGGGAGAGGCCCAAGCCACGGTCGAAGAGGCGCAGAAGAAAAAACTCGACTCCTACTACGTGCACTGGATTGTGTACCTGCTTGCCTTCCTGAAGAAGGATGCCGCGACCATGGCGCGAGAAGTAACCTGGGCGACGGGAAAGCCGGGAGTGGAAGACATACTGCTGGCCGCAGAAGCCGACACGGCCGCCTATTCCGGCCAGCTAGCCAAGGCCCGGGAGGTTTCCCGCCGTGCAGTGGCCTCGGCCCAACATGCGCAGGAGAAAGAGACGGCAGCCAGGTTACGAAACCTCAGCAGGTCTGCTGGAAGCTCTCCTTGGAAATCCAGCCGTGGCACGGCAGCGGGCCGCTGCGGCGCTCGAGCTTTCCACCGGTCGGGACGTGATGTACAAAGCGGCATTGGCGTTGGCGTTGATCGGAGATGCAGGGCGAGCGAAGGTGTTGGCGAATGATTTGGCTAAGCGGTATCCGGAAGACACTATCGTCCAGCTGGAATTAGTGCCAACTCTGCAGGCGCAACTCGCCCTGAGCAGCAAGGACGCTTCGAAGGCCATCGAGGCGCTTCAAGCCGCAGCCCCCTACGAACTGGGAATGACGGTTGGCCTGCATCCCATCTATGTGCGTGGCGAAGCCTATCTGGCTGCGCATGATGGCAGTAAGGCCGCAGCAGAATTTCAGAAGATAATCGACCACCGCGTACTGGTGTTGAATCCCGTTGGTGCTCTCGCCCATCTTGACCTTGCCCGCGCCTATGCTCTAGAAGGCGACACAGTCAAAGCCAAGGCGGCATATCAAGATTTCCTCGCACTCTGGAAGGATGCCGACCCCGATGTACAAATCCTGAAGCAAGCCAAGACAGAGTACTCGCAGTTGCAATAGCAGGGTCGGCTATTCGTCCAATTGCCCGGTTCGATTGCACTTAGAAATTCGCAACTGTTGCTAACAGGCGTTAGCACAAGCTTGCGCTATTCCTTCGCCATATTGAGCCCCATCCCCGATCCCCCTGGGGAGGGTGTGGCCGAATTGTTCCCGAAGTGTACTACCCGAGCTCCCGTTTGACCCGCCCTGCACCCTCCAATAAACTGAAAACATTCCACTTCGAACCTAACCTATGGCAGACAGCATTCACGTCAAGCTTCCTGACGGGTCCGTGAAAGAAGTCCCGAAAGGGACGACAGCGCTCGACATCGCCAAGTCAATTGGCCAGCGCCTGGCCGATGCCACGCTTGTCGCCAAGACCAACGGCGATCTCATCGACGTCACCCGGCCTCTCGAAAAAGACACCGATCTTCGCCTGCTGACTGATCGCGATCCTGAGGCGCTTGAAGTTTACCGGCATTCGTCTGCGCATCTTCTTGCCGCTGCCGTGCTGGAATTATTTCCTGAAACCAAGCTGGGCCACGGGCCGCCGACCGACACGGGATTTTTCTACGATTTCTATCGTCCCACTCCCTTCACGCCGGAGGATCTGCAGAAGATTGAAAAGAAGATGCAGGAGCTGGTGCAGCAGGACATCCCTTACGCGCGCGAATTTCTGCCGCGCAATGAAGGACTGGAGAAGTTCAAGGGTGAAGGCGACTTCATGAAGTGCCACTTCATCGAGCAGTTCACCAAGCCCGATGAAAAGATTTCGATTTACAAGACCGGCAAGTTTCTGGATTTCTGCCGCGGCCCGCATATCCCTTCGACCGGAAAGATCAAGGCATTCAAGCTGCTGAACATTGCCGGCGCGTACTGGCTGGGCGATGAGAAGAATCCGCAGCTGCAGCGCATTTACGGGACTTCGTTTTTCTCGAAAAAAGACCTCGACGATTTTCTCAACAAGCAGGAAGAGGCCAAGAAGCGCGACCATCGCGTGCTGGGCCAGCAGCTTGATCTGTTTTCCATCCAGGAACTGGCGGGGCCGGGACTGATCTTCTGGCATCCCAAGGGCGGGATCATCCGCAAAGAGATGGAAGACTGGATGCGCGCCGAGTACCTGAAGCGCGGCTACTCGCTGGTGTACACGCCGCACGTGGCGCGGCGGCAGTTGTGGCAGACCTCGGGACACGAAGGCTACTACGCGCAAAACATGTTCGACGTCATGGAACTCGACGACGCCGAATACCGCATGAAGCCCATGAACTGCCCGTTCCACATCCTGATTTACAAAGACTCGCTGAAGTCGTATCGCGACCTGCCGGTTCGCCTGGGCGAGTTGGGCACGGTGTATCGCTACGAGCGTTCGGGCGTGATGCACGGTCTGCTGCGCGTCCGTGGCTTCACCCAGGATGATGCTCACATTTTCTGCACGCCGGAGCAGATTGAAAAAGAGATCGCCGATTGCGTCGAGTTTGCCCGCGATGTGCTTAAAGATTTCGGCTTCGACAAATTCCAGACCGAGCTTTCCACCTGGAACCCTGCCGATCGCAGAAATTTCGTGGGCAGCGACGAGCAGTGGAATAGCGCCACGCATTCGCTTGAGAAAGTTCTCAAGGAACTCAATATCGAATACACGATCATTCCCGGCGAGGCGGCATTCTACGGGCCAAAAATTGACATCAAGCTGGTCGATGCCATCGGACGCCTTTGGCAGCTTTCCACGGTGCAATTCGATTTCAATCTGCCGCAGCGCTTCGGTCTCGAATACGTCGCCGAAGACGGATCGCGTAAGCAACCGGTGATGGTGCACCGCGCCTTGTACGGATCGGTCGAGCGTTTCTTCGGTGTGCTGATCGAACATTACGCGGGCGCGTTTCCCGGTCTGGCTGTCGCCGGTGCAGGCGGTGATGATTCCGATTTCCGAGCGTCACGCTGAGTACGCAAACAAGGTCGCCGCGCAGTTGAAAGAAGTTGGGGTGCGCGTGCATGTCGACTCCCGCAACGAAAAGATGAATGCCAAGATCCGCGAGCACGCCATGCAGAAAGTGCCTTTCCTGCTGGTAGTCGGCGATAAAGAAGCCGAAGCGGGGAAGGTAAACGTCCGCACTCGCGGAAAAGAGAAGACGGAAGACATGCCGGCTGCGGAGTTCGTGGAGAAGATCAGGAAGCTGATCGCGGAGAAGAATCCGGGTCTTTAGCAAGACCAGTGTGGGGCGGGCGCCCTCGCCCGCCGCATTTGACTTTTGTAAGCGATGTTCCGGCCGCGCATTCGTGATAACTGCAATATCCAAAGCCAAAATCAAAAGCGGCGGGCGAGGGCGCCCGCCCCACACCATCGGCATTATCTCCGATACGCATGGGCTGCTTCGCCCTGAAGCCTTGGCCGCGCTGCGCGGGTCTGACTACATCATCCACGCCGGGGATATCGGAGATCCCGCGATCCTGGAAAAGCTGGCCGAGATTGCGCCCGTCACCGCAATTCGCGGCAATGTGGATCGGGAAGATTGGGCCAAGAAGATTCCTTCCACCGACCTGCTTGAAATCGCCGGCGTGTCGATTTACATCCTGCATAACCTGGCTGAACTGGATTTAAAACCTGAGGTTGCGGGATTTGAGGTTGTCGTCTATGGCCACAGCCACGTACCCAAGCAGCAGACAAAAAACGGAGTGCTCTACTTCAATCCCGGAAGCGCCGGGCCGAGGAGGTTTCGGTTGCCGGTGACGATTGGACGGCTGCGAGTGAAGGACGGCAAAGCTTCCGCGGAGATTGTTGAGATTGTGCCAGGGACTGACTAGCCCCGAGTTTCGCCCGACTGAGCGGACGAGGCGTCCGCCCCTACGCGGGTGTCGGAGCGGGCGGGGCTGGTGGCGCTGCGGCATGACCGCCGGTGTTGACCAGATCTTTTAACTCTTTGCTGGGTTTGAAGAATGGAATCTTCTTCGCGGGGACTTCCACCCGCTCGCCAGTCTTGGGATTACGTCCGACGCGCGGCTTGCGCTGGCGGGTGCGGAAGCTGCCGAAGCCGCGAATCTCGATCTTGTCGCCCACGCGGAGCGAGCGCACGATGCTGTCAAAGATGGTCTCGACGATGACTTCACTGTCTTTGCGGGTTAATTCGGCCAGCTTGGAGACTTCGTCGATCAGATCGGCTTTTGTCATACGCTCCTCGGTCCGTCTGGATTATATGGGATAGCGCCGTTATTGGGAGACCCAATGATGTATAAACTTCTCAAATTTCAGGGGTTTTATGCAAGCGGCTTTTCCGGGAAGAGGTTCCGGGCCTGGCCCGGAAAGGGATCATGGGCGGTCTGGGCGCTGGTCTTTCGCTCCTGCGGAGCTTGATCACGCGCCAAGCTCACCCAGGGCTTGCGCCCTGGGCTTCATTCTTTACGCCGCTTCGCGGCTACGCTCAGGGCAGGCTCTCGCGGCCGTGCTCGGGTATGCCTTCGCGGCCGCACTCCAGGCTGGCTGTAATGACTGAGGGCCTGGGCGGGCTTGAGACGGCTTCTCAGCGGGCGGCATTGCACCGCGACAGCTTCTACTTCCACAAATAATAGAATTCTGTACGCTGATCCAACAGCTTTTCGCGGCTGGGCAGCCACTGGGAGACATCTCCGAAAAACAGATCGAGCAGGGTCTTGCGGTCTTTGTCGGGGTGCACTAACACCGGCTTGCCGGTGATACCGACAGACTTGGCGGTGTCGTCGACTGCGGCTTCGAAGTCGGCAACCTGGTCAATCATGTGCATCGACAAGGCTTGTTCGCCGGTCCAGACACGGCCGTCGGCCAGGGATTTGATATCTTCCACTTTGGCGTGCCGCCCGTCGGCTACCGCTTTCACGAACTGGCCATACATGTTGTCAATCAGGCTTTGCAGGTAGGCGCGCTCCTTGGGAGTCATGTCGCGTGAAGGATCGCCGGTGCTCTTATATTCGCCGACCGTCAGCACCTCGGGCTTCAGCTTGGCCCAGCGCAAGAGATCGCCGTAATTGACCCATTCGGAAATCACGCCGATCGACCCCACCACGCTCCCGTTATCGGCATAGATCTTGTTGGTCGCGGAAGAAACGTAGTATGCGCCGCTGGCGCCCACGGTCTCGATGGAAGCCACGATGTGCTTCTTCTTTTCATCGCGGACACGTTTGACCTCGCGATAAATTTCCTCCGACGCGGCCACGCCGCCACCCGGCGAATTCACGTGGATAATGATGGCTTTGATGGAATCGTCTTCGCTGAATTTCTTGATCTGCTGCACTACCGTACTGGGATCGAGAATGACGCCTTCCAGTTCGACCACGCCAATCTTGTCCCCAAAACTGGCGCGCAACGTGGCATTGTCGCCGCCGGCATGCAAAGACAGGTAAACCAGGGTGAACACAGCCAGCACAAAGAGGAAGAAAGCTCCTCCTCCGATGAGGATCCAAAGAAAAGTGCGCGAACGTCCGTTTTCAGCCATACAGATGGCATAGTTTAGCAGGAATCAGTTTCCAGTTTCTGGTTTCTAGTTCTTGCCTCGGCCAAACGAGCCACAGCAAACTAAACACAAAACCCTGAGCCCTGTCTGTGACGCCTGAACCCTGATACCAGAAACTAGAAACCAGAAACCGGAAACTGCTTTTAAAACTGCTTGACGGGGTGTTTCTGGCTTCGTAACATTCGCCCTTTGGTGGAGGGGCTATAAAATGGCAGGGTTCTGTGTGAGTTGTGGAAATCCCCTGGCCGCTGGAGCCAGGTTTTGTAACAAGTGTGGCGCAACCCAACCCGGCGCGCCGGCTCCGGTCGGAACAGTGATGCCTCCGGCGCCAGCGGCTCCCGCGCCCCAGGGCAGCAGCCCTGTGCTGAAAATCATCCTGGGCATTCTCGCCTTTTTCGTCTTCCTGATGCTGATCGCGGCCGGCAGCTGCGTCTACATCGGATACCGGGTAAAGCAGCGGGCCCATGAGTTTTCCCAGTCCATGGGGGGAAACGTAAAGCCTTATACCGGGCGAAGGCAGCCCTGCGCCATGCTGTCCACCAGCGAAGCCTCAGACGCAATGGGCCAGACGGTTTCGTCGGTGGAGCAACGCGGCACCTCGGTTTGCGAGTACACCTACGGCACAAATAGCCAGCACTTCAATGTTGAGTACACCTGGCAAGGCGGCGCCATCACCATGGGAATGGCTCACGGCGCCTTGAAGCATATTTCCGGCATGGAGACTTTTACGCAGCTCGACGGAATCGGCGACGAAGCTTACCTGGCGCCAGGGAACTCCGCCCTCATGATGCGCAAGGGCGATGTGATGGTGAACATCGACCTGCGTGAATCCGGCGTCACCGCGGACGCAGCCAAAAAAATGGCAAGCAAGATCGCCGGCCACCTGTAATCCTCACGATGGCAGGCACGACATTGGTTTCGTGCCTGTATATCGGGACTAGGCAATGCCCCGGAAGGCTTCGCCTCACGATCCCTTCGAAGCATTAGGAACCGCGAACCCATGCGCTGAAAGAGGACCTCTCCTGGACGGGCGGTTACATTGCCAGATGCTGGGAGTACATGTCCCGATTTCTCCGGACCATGACCTGACATCACGTGGTTTGCCCTCTGTTTCCTGTGACAATAGAGGCATGAAGTTTTCCTGGACGAGGATACTTTCTGCCACGGGCGCGCTGGTATTGGCGCTGGCTTGCGCGAATTGCGGGGGTGGCGCCGCCAGCAGTTCGACGCTATCGGCGGGGGGAAGTAATACCGGCAGCGGCTCGGGTGGCAGCGGTTCCGGCGGCAGCGGCTCAGGCGGCAATAGCGGTTCCGGCGGGTCCGGTTCGGGCAGCAACACCCAGAGCGCCTGCAGTGCGATGAGCACCGGACAGGGCGCCAGTCTGAACGGCTTCCGTCCTTTTGCCAGCGACAACCTCTGGAACCAGGATATTTCCGCCTCGTCCGTGGACCCGAACTCTGCTGCCATCATCAGCTTCATTGGACCGACGGTTGGAATGCACGCCGATTTCGGATCGGGAGAGTACCAAGGTTCGAA
>CAWJBA010000034.1:0-81072 GCA_963841075.1 Terriglobia bacterium | reverse complement strand
GCCACCATCGGGTTCTACGACAAGACCGGCGCGAAGGTCGACGAGCTGACCGTGGCGATCCCGACTAACGCCGGCATGCAGCTCAACGACGTCTTCCGCGCCCGCAACATCGCCTCGTCGGTCGGGCCTGTCTTGATTCGCGTCACGTCCGTCGACGGCCTGATCGGCGCCTACGCGTCGATCGTCGACAACGGGACGAATGACTCGACGTACCTGCCGGCGAACTTGGCGGCGAAGTGAGAAGAGTGAAGGGAGTGAAGAGTGAAATTGGATTCGCGAGGGGGGTTGCGCCTAGTTCGGACAACCTCGTCCTGCGACCATTTCGGCGACGCCGGTCGGGGGCTAAGTACAGATCCCCGGAGATGGTGTTCATGGGCTTGACAACTCAGTCCGGGGACGAGCCGAAATCCCAAGCGCGGCACCGGCTGGGACTCGATTCCGATAAGGCAAACGGGAAAACCACCAAGATGAGCGTCCCAGACCACGGCCGTCTCTGCTGCGCGCATGCCCGCCCAGCGCTCGAGTGGCGCGTGGTCCTGGTCGGTGACCGCCCTCATCACTTTCCGAATGTCGAAGGACTTCTTCCGTCCTGGGTTGGTTTCGTCCGACAGAATCTCGCCGATCAACGCGAAGCCCTCCTCCCCATTTTGACTGTGGGCGTGGACCCGCACGTCCCGAGCGATGGGATCATTCGTCACGGCGCGCCGAGGGAAGCGCTCGCCGGGCGCGATGTAGGTGTGGTCATAGTGACGGAAGAGGATGTGGCAGGCTTCATCAATATCTCGCGCCCAGTATTGTGCCTGACCGTTCGGTCCCATAATGCGATCGTAGCCGCCGATACCTTGATTGTCCTCGGCGGAGACGCTCCCGGAGTAATCGAGAGCGCGCTTGCCCGTGAGCACCATGGCCGCTTTTGGCGTCATGACCAGAATGCCGCGCGTGTGCATGAGCATGGTGGCCTCGGCGTTCCAGTAGGGTTGCGCACCGACGTTGATTCCGTTGACCACCAGATTCACTTCGCCGCCCGCTTGCGTGAACTCAATCAAGCGGCGGAGTACGCGGGCGATCCAATCCATGCCTTCGACCCCGCACTCCATCGAGATCTTGGCCCCGGCCGAAAGGGTGAACCACTCCAGGGGGACGCTTTTCTTCTTAGCCAAATCCAGGGCGGCCAGGATGCGCCGGCATTCTGGTTCAGCAATGGCTCCCAGATCCTTGCTCGGATCTCCCAGCAGCGCGACCCTGGTCATACCCTCGGGATACTGGGGTGTGAAATTTCGGATCAAGCCTACAATGATGTTGGATTTGTTTTGACCATAGGGCCGATCCACCGGAACCAGATCGCCTGCGGCATCAATATCGTGCTCGACAAAATCACCGGATGGAAATTCGGCCCGTGTGTCTTCGGTCGCGGGCGTGAGCATCTTTATGATTTCATAAGGGTAGATAAGTCCGCGCTGGCGCATGCGGACGACTTTCCGCTCATATTCGCTCAGCGGTTTGATCACCTGCAGCTTGTCCGCGGGCCGGAAGGTGATGAGCGACTCGGTGCCGCCCGGGCTCGAAATGCGCACCACCATATCGCGCAGCTCGCCGGTCGCAGGATTCGGGACCCGGGCGCGTACTACTACCTGTTCCAGTCCCAGGCCTTCAGTCGCAGGGGAGATTCTGCGCACGATGTCACGCAACTCATCCCGCTCCAGCGTGAGCGGCGGCCAAACGTACAGGAATACCCGGTTCCAATAGAGACGATCCTGAGGACGGCGATGCGATTGAAATAGCCGGATACCCGCCAGAGCTTCCGTGAACATGCGTTCCAGGTGCGGCAGTTGCACAACCCGGCCCGTCTCATCACGCACCGGCGTCACGTCACGCACTTCCGCACACGCAAACAGCCGCTCATCCTTGGGATTGTCCCGAGCGACCGCGTGCAGGAGGTAAACATCTTCAACCGACGGCAGCCGCTCAATGTTGAAATTGCTGAGGCGCCAGAGATGAAGGCGTTTGCCCATCATGGGGTGGAGCCCGCGGTAGAGTTTCTCCTCTTCATACGTATTTCCGTTGTAGCGATAGGTGAAATGCTGCATGCCACCCATACCTTCGCCACGGCCAGGGCCGGCCACGGCCACCACGATTCGCCGGATCGGACGGGAGAAACCCGCCTGGTTCAGCACCGCGCGCACTTCCTGCTGTGTAGCCTCGACATCTCCCAGCTCGCCCGGTTGCCAAACCCACAAATCAATGACGATGTCATCGATCTGGCGGGACTTCTGCGATCAAAGGAAACATTGCGCGCACCGCCTCGGACAAACCAGAATACTCAGCGTGGGTGGTAAGGGTATGGATGTGCTTCCCTTCATGATCGTATTCAGCCGAGACATAGCAGCGGTCGTCCAGCATCAAGGAGCGCAGGTCTGTAAGTGTCCGAATCCGGTAATATCGCCGCGTGATGGCTTCCAGCATGAACTTGCGCATCGCGGGATCCGCGGTGGCGAACCGCCTGGAGAACAAGCTGACCAGCGGTTGTGGACATTCCACCAGCGCTCGCAGTCTCTGCTGACGATCCGCCGCATCGGGATTTGCGGCCAGGCAGGCGAGATGGTCCTCCACCTGGTCGTAGACTTGTTTCCGCGCCCGCTCAAAGAGTGGCTGATCGAAATACCGGTAACGCACTTCCCGCGCCAGATCACTCACCGCTGGAAAGAGTCCGTTCGTTACCGAGATCATCCGGTCAAGAAGTGTACGAAATGATTCGTCGGCTTGCGGCTCCGGGGCGTCGGCACGCCGCAGACGGCGCTCGAGCACGCCTAGAACAAGGGCAATCTGCTGCTCCACCCGCTGGTGTGACTTGTAGATCCACAGCAGACTCTCTTCCAGCTCAGGCGATCGATCCAGAGTGCGCACACCGTAATGAGCCAGCGCACGCTGCAACGCACTGACGAAGGCCGGTGGAAGTCCTTCTCCCCCGGTGTCCAGCATGCGCAAATAGGAGAACAGGTAAACCTCGGCACTAGGCTCTTCGCCGCTGGCTCGATGGTTTACCGTCGGTTCGCGCTGGAACAGAGAGCGGATATCGACAAAGATATTCAGGGCCAAAGCTTCGCGTTCCCTTATTTCATCGCTGTCTACGCGACCATCCTTGCTCCATTCGGCAAGCAGTCGCGCGCTCTGCTTCGGGTCCACATCAAAGCCGAGCATGAGCTGGCGGAGCTCTTCCAGGCTCTGCCCGTACCTGGAATCGTCCGAATCCGCATTTTCGCTGGAGCTGCGCGACGCTCCAAATACCACCCCCTGCGCTGCGCTCAAGGCCTCGCCGCTGGCGTCGGGGTCGATCTGCACGAGGGGCGCTCCAGTGTCTACCTGCACGTTTGGTATGGTCATCACCTGCCGGATTTTTCCGGAAAATGGAGCCACGACCTGCATTTCCATTTTCATGGCTTCGAGCACAATCAAGCGATCGCCCGCCGACACCGTGTCTCCCGCTTTCACAGCAATCGAAACCACGACCGCCGGGGCCGACGCGTGCACAATGCCGCCATCATCGCGATCGACCTTATGGGAGACGCCGTCAACCTCAATTCTGTAACTCACACCCTGCCGCACGGAGATGACATGAAAGCGGCGCCCGAAGGCCGTGAGCCAATACTCAAACTGATCCCGGCGCTCGATTCGAGCATCGATGCGCGATCCATTCACTTCGACGCGGTACCGTTGCGGACCCAGGCGGTACGTCTTCGGCGAATAGCAATGCCCCCGGTAACGTAGTTCGGTGGTCCGGCCTACTTCAGTCCGGACCTGTGGCCGTCCCCGCACCGCCGACGCGTAGAACTGCGTCTGCTCCACCGCCAATTGCTCGTCGTGGGCCTCGATCGCAGCCTGTACCAGAGCCACATCGGCGTAAAGGCGAGAGAGATGCTCACCGCTCGCGGCCAGGCCGTCCATCCACGAATTATGTACATCTCCACACTGCACTTCGGGGCGGCTCAACAGCTCAAGCAGAAATGTTTTATTACTGGCTCCGCCCTTGATAACGACAACACTCTCGCGCAATGCTCTTTGCAGCCGGGAAAGCGCTTCTTGGCGGTTTTGACCGTAGGCGATGATCTTGGCGATCATGGAGTCGAACTCCGCAGGAACGACGTCCCCCTCCGCCACGCCGGTGTCAACCCGGACTCCAGGCCCAGTCAGAATCCTGAACCGCTCGACGCTGCCCGGGGCCGGAGCAAAACCGTTATCCGGATCTTCTGCATTGAGCCGCACCTCGATGGCGTGACCGCGGGTGAGCGGAGGTTCCCCTTCCAGACGTTCGCCTCGTGCAATCTGAATCTGAAGTTTGACCAGATCGAGCCCGGTGGTGCATTCCGTCACCGGATGTTCGACCTGCAATCGCGTGTTCATCTCCATGAACAGGAACCGGCGGGCCTCCGGTTCATAGAGAAATTCCACCGTGCCGGCGTTGTGATATCCAGCCGCTTGGCTCAGGCGCACTGCCGCCTCGCGCAACGCCTGATCCTGCGCAGGAGAGAGTGCAGGGGATGGGGCTTCTTCGAGAATTTTCTGGTGGCGGCGCTGAATCGTGCAGTCGCGGACGCCGACGGCCCATGTGGTTCCATAGTGGTCGGCAATCACTTGCACTTCAATGTGGCGCGCCCGCTCAACCAACCGCTCCATGAAAACGGTTGGATCGCCAAAGGCTTTGAACGCATCGGCGCGGGCGCTCTCGAACGCTTGTGGAAGCTCCTCGGCGGAGCGCACCTTCCGAATCCCGTGACCGCCGCCTCCTGCCGTCCCCTTAATAAGGAGTGGATACCCCAGGCACTTCGCATGCTGCCATGCGTCAGTGATCGTCTCTACCGGGCCGCCGCTCCAGGGGGCCACCTCTATCTGCGCTCTTTCCGCTAAGAGCTTCGAGGAAATCTTGTCGCCCAGCTGCCGCATCACGTCGCCGTCGGGCCCGATGAAAACAATGTCCATTTCACGGCAAAGGTCAGCGAACGCGGCATGCTCAGCCACGAAACCCCATCCCACCCAGGCCGCCTCAGCACGTGCCGCCGCCAAGGCCCGCTCCAGCCCCTCATAATCGACGTAACTGCTCTTGGACTGCAGAGTCTTTGGGTCAAGGACGTGAGCGGCACCGAGGCACACCGCCTCGTCCGCTTCGCGCACAAACATCGCATGCCTGTCGGGTTCGGTGAAAAGTGCGATGGTGCGCAGAGCTGTGCCGTGTTCCTGATTGAACTCGCGGACCGCATGGATGAAGCGCATTGCCGCCTCACCGCGGTTCACGATCGCTACGCGTTGGAAATGTTGATTCATAGTGTGCTCGATTCGCACAGCAACATAGCCATCTACTGACGGTCGATCATGCTGCAACCCCCTCCAGCGACATCGCCATCTGTAGTGCCTTCAAAGACTCGCCAGCAATATTGTCCGGAACCGCCACGGTGCGGTATCCCCTGAGTTGGACGTAACGGTTTCCTGCCAGATCCATAACCTCAGCGTCGAAACTTCCTTGCGCCTGATTGGGAGTGACCACAGCGTACAGCCGACCTTCCGCCAGATCAGGGGATCGCAATAAAGAGACACGATCAATGTGCTGCGGCAGACCCATGCGGCTCTGCACGCCCATCTCCCAGACGCCGGCGGTTTGGAAGCAAAGCTCGATCAGCCGCGGCGCCATCAGCGTCGGCAGTTCCGAAGGCTGGTGATTGTTCGGAAGGTTCTTCGCCATCAACCCGACGATCCGGCTCCCGTCCCACCACACCCGCTCCAGGACTTGGTACGCCGGTCCGTGGAAGTAGAGGCGATAAATATCGGCAGCTTCGACGATGTGACCGGCCGGTGGGGTCAGTGCCGGCGTGGTCACCGCTTCGGGCGGCTGCTTCGTCAGCCACACGCGGGCGGTGAAGTGCGTAGTTCTTTGCGGCTCCTTTTGATTCGGGAGTGGCCGGAGCCCAATCAATTGGCAATCCGCCACAACGCCGTCCCGATGCGGATGAATCTGCGCTTCGACCGTCAACGTGCGCGGCTCGTTCCGATAAAACTTGAACGGCGCGAGGAAATCGACGTTTTCAATCTCTGCTACATGCCAACCCGGAAGCATGCGCAGCGCAGTTTCGGCAAACGCCTCGATGCCCATGACGCCGGGCAGCACCGGCGTACCGTCAATTTGGTGGTCACGCAGGAACGGTTGGATCTTCGGATCGAGCGTAACCTCA
This sequence comes from Terriglobia bacterium, assembly GCA_963841075.1. GTDB lineage: Bacteria > Acidobacteriota > Terriglobia > Terriglobales > Acidobacteriaceae > JAIQFF01. The sequence continues at coordinate 74,854 of CAWJBA010000034.1, read as the reverse complement.
ACCGCGATGGGGCTGTAAAGTCCAGTGCCGGCGACCTTGCTGATCATCGGTCCTTGCGAAAGGATTTGCTTTTCACCAGAAACTTCTGGAGCGCTGGTATCGAGTCCGCCGCTGGCATCCCATTCCGCAAGTAACGCACCAAGACGCTGGCCGATAACGATCTCGCCACGCGTTCCTCCCGCCGTCAGCTCGCGGCGGATCAAAGGAACGCCCGCTTCCGGCGACAGCATGTCGATCCCCGCCATTTCCATCACCTTGGGGATGGATCCGCGCGTGGCCATTCCGATGCCGCCCCACGCCGTCCAATCGATGGCAATTCCGCGGGTAGCCGGACGAGTCGTGCGGAAGCTGGATGTGATCTTGCACAGCAGATCGTTAGCCGAGCTGTAATCCGTTTGTCCGGGATTGCCGAACCGGCCCGCAATCGAGCTGAACGCCACCGTCGCTCCCAGGGGCATATCGCCGATCGCATGCAACAGATTGAAGAAGCCGTCGCTCTTGACGTCAAAGACCAGATCAAATTCACGTGCGTCTTTCTCCGCCAAAGAACGGCTGCGCTCGATGCCGGCGGCGTGCAAGAGGACGTCAATGCGTCCGCTGCGTTCACGCACCTGACCAATCACCTTCGCCACGGCATCCGCATCGCACAGGTTTACGCTGCAATAGTATGGAGTGCCGCCTGCAGCCCGCACGGCGTCGATCGCAGCCCGCGCCGCTTGTGCCCGCTCGAGAGCCGCCAGCTCCTTTTCCACCAGGGCCGGCGTCGCTCGCTCGCCGCGTGCCTGAATGCGCGCAAACAACTCACGCTTGAGGCCTTCTTTGTCGCTCACGAAACGCTTGAGATCGGGATTTTCGGGGTCAGGCTCCGGCACCAGATCGAGCAGATAGAAGGTGCCGCCGGAAGCGGCAGCCAAGTCCGCGGTAATGGCCGAGACGATGCTGCCGGCCGCGCCCGTGATCAGGAAAACAGTGTTCCGATCCAGCGTGAGACCGGGTTGGCCGTCGGCTGCGGGCTGTTCTTGCAGCCCCACAGTCCAGCGGAGCCCGCCCTTGTACCCGATTTCGATTGCGCCGGGATCGCGCAGGGTTTCCTCGACGAGCAGTTCCGCAACTTCGGCAGGTTTGCGCTCGGCTTCGAAATCGACCGCTTTGACGAGAGCGTCGATGCGCTCCCGCTTGTAGGTCTTGGTGAAACCCACTACGGCGCCGCCCAGCGGAGCGACCGCTCCGCCCTCGTCGTAACCGTGCTGTCCACCGAGCCGCGTCGCCGAAACCAGGAATGTACCCGGCTTCGCGACCTGTTCGAACAGAGCGCGCATGGCCGTGTAAAGCGATTTCAGGCGTACGTGCACGGCTTGGTGCCACGTGGCAACGTCCATTTGACGAAGCTGTCCTTCGTTGTCCAACGCGGGCAGCCAGTAGACTCCGTGTATCGGACCAGACGTCATCCACTGCTTGAGGCGACCGGTAAGCGCCTCCGCATCCGGTGTGCCCTCGATACCAAGGACTTCGACGCCCCTGGCTTGCAGCTCTTGTACCAACGCGTCTGCCACCCCACCTTTGTCGGGCATGATGACCACGCGGCGGCCGCGGTCGAGTATGGCGCCGGTGGGTTTGCAAAAGGCCAGTGGCGGGCGCAGGACGGGCAGCGGAACCCGGCGTGGAATGCGATTCGCGGCGTCCAGACTCGCGAGCATGGGGCGTGCCACATTAGGCAGCGTCGCAGCCGCAGGTGAAATTGAGGACTTCCCTGCCTTATTCGTTGATTCCTGTTCTTCTTGGGGAACGGCTGCTGTTAAGCCCGCCCTGTCGCGTGCGAACTTGATCACGTGGTTAAGGGTTGGGAAGTCGCGCAGCTTGAGATCCGGATCGCGCGGTATGTTATAGGCCCCTCGGATGGCGGCGAACATCTCTGCCTGCTTGACGGTATCGACGCCGAGATCGGCTTCGAGGTCGAGATCCAGGTCCAACATGTCCTTCGGATAGCCAGTCTTCTCGGACACAATCTCCAGAACTTTGTCTTTAATAGCCTCGTCGGAGGGTGCTTGAGCCACGACCGCAGCTGGCGCCGGCGCCGGCGCCGATGGCTCACTGGTTGTTGCCGCCGGTGCAGCAGGTGCAGCCAGGTCAGGACGCTTCTCATACACAAAACGGATGACATGCGCCAGCGTCGGGTAATCGCGCAGCTTGCGGTTCTCGTCGCGAGGAATGTTGTAGATCTCGCGAATGGATGCGAACAGCTCCGCCTGCTTCACGGTATCAACGCCCGAGATCCGCTTCAAGATCGAGATCCAGATCCAGCATATCTTGCGGATAGCCAGTCTTCTCCACGGCCAAGGCGAGAATGCGTTCCTTCACGGCATCGTCGGAGCCGCTCTTTTCCGGAACTGCCGCAGATGCTGATGTGGCGGCTTTGACTTCTTCCTTTACGTCTGGTGCCGCTGCGGGCGGGGCAGCGCTGGCCAGATCGGGCCGCTTCTCATACACGAAGCGGATGACATGCGCCAGTGTCGGGTAGTCGCGCAGCTTGCGGTTCTCGTCGCGAGGAATGTTGTAGATCTCGCGAATGGCCGCGAACATTTCCGCCTGCTTCACGGTGTCAACCCCGAGATCCGCTTCGAGGTCGAGATCCAGGTCCAGCATGTCTCTGCGGGTAGCCAGTCTTCTCTACGGCCAGAGGCGAGAATGCGTTCCTTCACGGCCTCGCCGGTACTGCTCTTCTCCGGAACTGCAGCAGGTGCTGATGTGGCTGCTTTGACCTCTTCCTTTAGGGTTGGTGCTGCTGCGGGCGGGGCCGCACTGGCCAAATCGGGCCGCTTCTCATACACGAATCGAATGACATGCGCCAAGGTTGGGTAATCGCGCAGCTTGCGGTTCTCGTCGCGAGGAATGTTGTAGATCTCGCGAATGGCCGCGAACATTTCCGCCTGCTTCACGGTGTCAACCCCGAGGTCCGCTTCGAGATCGAGATCCAGATCCAGCATGTCCTGGGGATAACCGGTCTTCTCTACTGCCAGCGTCAGAATGCGCGCTTTCACCGGATCGCCTTCGACCCTGGATATCGGCGGTGTGGGCGGCGCGGGTACGGTCGCAGGCACAGGCGCGGCGGCTTGCGCTTTCACTTTTGGTTCGGGAGCAATCGCTACCGGTGCCACTACTGTCTTCATGACCGGAGGCGGTGCCTGGTGTGCGGACAACGACACGGGCGCAGACACTGGCACTGGCACCGACAACGTTCGGGATCCCTGCGCGGTCTCTGCAACCCGCGCTGCGGACCCTTGATCGCGTACCCGCAGAGTGCGGCAGACCACTTCCAGATCGGCGGATGAATGGCCGGCGATCTTGCTAAGCCATGCCTTCCACACCGCCGTGTCGGCAATCCGGTAGGCATAACCAAGAGCATTGGGGCTCCGATGAACCCCGTCCTTTGTCGTCACCCAGTGCAACAGGGTCATGGCGATCTGCGAGCCGAATCCGGCTCCCAGGCGCAATGCGTACTCGACGGGATACGCGCCGCCTTTCGACAAGTTCAACGCACCCAGGTCAGGGTCAACCTCCTTGAAGTTGGCCACAGGCGGTACCACTCCCGTTTCCAGCGCCTTCACTGCCACAACATCTTCGACGCCCGCGCCCATGGCATGACCGGTGAAGCCTTTTGTGTTGGCGATCACAATTTGATCGGCAGTGTCGCCGAACACTTGACGCAGAGCGTGGATCTCCGCGGCCGCGCTGCCGCCGCGTGCAGGTGTGTAGGTTTCGTGGGAAACAAAGACCATCCGCGGCGCGATCTGGCGCCGTTGAATGCCGCTGTGCGTTTCCGCCTTGGCCACCAGGCCTTCCATGATCTGGCTGATGTGCTGCACGTCAAGGCGAGTGCCATGAAAAGCGCTGTTGGCAGTCACCGCGCTCAACACTTCGCAAATGGGCTGGATGCCCCGTTCGCGTGCCGCCTCGGCGCTCTCGACCACAAGTCCCGCGGCGCCCATGCCGATGATCATGCCGTGCCGGCGGCGGTCAAAGGGGGTAGCAGCCTCTTCAACCACTTCGTCCGTGGCTGCGGCTCCGCTGGCCAGAAAGCCGGCGCCCATCCAACCGATCAGGTTGTCCGTCGTGATGTCGTCGGCCGAGACCACGATCACGCGGCGGCACCGTCCGGCGCGGATCCAATCCTCGGCCAGGGCCACTCCTTGGGTGGTACTCGCGCAAGCGGCATTGATCGCCGTGTTCGGCCCACGCGCACCAATGAATTCAGCAAACTGGGAGTGCCCCATCGGCAACACCCTGAACAGATAACGCCGGTCGAATACATAGGGCTCTTTCTCGATAGTGGCGCGTAGCTCTGCAGCGCGCTGGTCAATCTCCTGTCCCAGGATGGAATGGCCATTCGTTTCCGCTGCCCGAGCTTGTAAGCTCTCCAGCGTGGCTAACTGCTCGCGGCGAGCGCGGTCCGCGTGATAGCGCGACGTCTCATCCGCGAAGGAATCCAGGCCCGGGAAAGCCGACGCAAAAATCACGCCCGTATCGTCGCGCAGCGTGTCCGGCAGAACCCAGCGGTCCGGCAGCTGGGTGCCTTTGGTGGTTGTCTTATAACGGAGAACCAGCGGGATGCCGGCATCGCGCAGTGCGTCGAGCCCCACGGCGATCGCCAACTGAGTAACCCGGTCGAGCGCAGCCTTGCGATCCGCGGAAATGCCGAATTCGTTTTCCAGATCGAATGCGCCACCGCGGCCTGCCAGCTTGATAACGTCCGCTACATCACTTATGGTCTCGAATCTTCCGCCGTTGTCGCTTTTCACCAGGCGCGTGATGTGTTTGTCGAGCATGTCGCGACGCAGGCGCGCCGGAATGGAATCGATAAACTGATCTCCTCGCAGGATGCGGCCAATGTTGGCATCATCGAAAACGTGATCAGTTCCAGGCAGGCCCAGAGCCGCTCCGGTGATAGCCACCGGAAGAGCGGCGGGAGCGGCCTTCTGGCCGTGGTAAATCTCATAACCACGCTCGAGGACATCAGCGAACAAGCGCCCCAGCTCAGTGTAGTGGTCACCGTTCACCGGCGGGGTTGGTTGGATGCCGTCCGCAGCTGCCGGCGAAATCGGTTTCACCGTTTCCGGCCGCACGGAAACTGCAGGAACGGATACCGCTGTTGACGCAGGCAGAGTTTCCCCAGCGGCGCGGCCCAATCCAGCCGCGTAAAGGCCGCACAACGCCTGGTTGAAGGAGACGAGATCACCGACCTTCGGGTGATTGGTGAACAGTGAGATGATGTCGCCACCCTCGCCGAGTACGTCCTCGGCAAATCCTTGCAGCGCTTTCTTCGGTCCAACTTCCACAAACATGCGCGCACCCGCCTGATAGAGGGTGCGGAGACCTTTGATGAATTGCACAGGAGCAGCCACTTGCTGGGCAAGAATATCCAGCATCTGCGGCACCACATCCGGCCCGGCCGGATAAAACTCGCCGTTCGTGTTGGCCACAACCGGCAGGCGTGGGGATTGCAAATGCAAGCGCGCCAGCACTCGCCGCAGCGGTTCACTGGCCGACGCTACAATCGTGGTATGGAAGGCATGGCTGACCGATAACGGCGACACGTCATAGCCGGCTTTCTGGAAAGCTTCCATGGCCTGCTCGACGGGTTTGCTGGCGCCACCGATGACCGCCTGATGATTGCTGTTGACGTTGGCGATCACCACGTACCCGGTCACGGTCTTCAGGATGCGCTCGATTTCGTTAATCGGAGCAAACACCGCGGCCATGCGGCCCTTGTCTTCCGGCGCAAAGCGGGTCATCTCTCGGCCGCGGGCGCTAACCGCTTCCAGGGCGTCGGCCAAGGGAAGCCCGCCGGCCGCAACCAGCGCTCCGTACTCGCCGAGGCTGTGTCCCATCGCGAAATCAGGTTCGATGCCGTAAGCGGCCAGGAGCCGCGTCAGCGCAAGGTCAACGGCCAACACGGCAGGTTGAGTGATCGCGGTCTGGCGCAGATCGTCTTCGGCCTTGGCGACCGCGTCGCCGTCAGCTTTGTCTACGAAGATGTACTCGCTAAGCGGCTTGCCCAGCAGGGGCGTCATCACGCGATCCGCTTCCGCAAAAGTCTCGGCCACAATCGGCTCGGCCGCGCGCAGCGGCTTGAGCATATTCACATATTGAGAACCCTGGCCCGGATACAGGAACGCAACCTTGGGCGCGGGACCACGACCGCGGAAGATGCCTTGCGCGCGCAGAGCCTTCCACACCGCCGGTTGATTGGCCGCCAGCGCCTTGAGGGCGTGGCCGGCCTTCTCCGCCAGTTCGGCGGCGTTGGCATAATCGATGGCCAGGCGCTCAGGCGCGCGCAGGTCCGATTCTGCCGGTGCAGCGGGAGCGGGTGCGCGCCCTGCCTTCGCCTCTTTTTCTACTGCCCGCAAACGTTCTGCCAGCGCAGCTTCTGAAGGGGCGCCGATGAGCAAGGCGCCGCGCAGTGGGGCCTTCGCCGTGAAGCCCGCCGGGGAACTTGCTGCCACATCCTTCGCATTCGTCGTAGTCGTTGTCGTTGGCGCTGTCGTTGTCATGGTCTCAGTCTCTGTCTTCGGTGGAATTTCACCTACCGCCACCGATCGCTTGCCGTTTCCGTTCAACCTGTGGGGAATGTATTCCTCAAGTACCGCATGAAAGTTGGTGCCGCCAAAACCAAACGCGCTCAACCCGGCGCGGCGTACGCCATCTTGCGGAACCGTCCACGGCTTCAACTCAGTATTGACATAGAGCGGAGAGTGGGCGAAATCGATGTCCGGGCTGGGATGCCCGCAATGCAGGCTAGGCGGCAGCACCTTGTCCCTAAGCGCCAGAACGGTCTTCAAGAGCCCGGCGGCCCCAGCCGCCCCTTTGAGATGGCCAAAGTTCGACTTGACGGAGCCCAGTGCCACCGAGTGAGCAGGCAGATGAAAACTGCCCAGCGCGTCAGCCATACTCTGCACTTCCACTACATCACCGACTCGCGTGGACGTCCCGTGACCTTCAATATAAGAAGCGGTCGCGAGTGGTAATCCGGCATTTTGCCAGGCACGTTCAATGGCGAATTTTTGGCCAATCGGATTGGGCGCGGTGATGCCCTTTCCCTTGCCATCGCTGGATCCGCCCATTCCGCGCAGCACGGCATAGATCTTGTCTCCATCGCGCTCGGCATCGGCCAGGCGCTTCAGCAAGAAGATCGCTGCGCCTTCGCCCATCACGAAACCATCTGCTCCCTCGGCGTAGGGACGAGTTCCGGTCGCCGAGAGCGCACCAATCTTGCAGAACTTCACGAAACTTGTGACGCCCATGTTGCGATCAATGCCGCCGCTGACCGCCAGGTCATAGTCGTTGTGGATCAATCCCTCGGCTGCGGCGCTAATCGCCGCCATCGCCGAAGCGCACGCCGCATCGCAAACGTAGTTCGGGCCGTGAAAGTTGTAGATATTCGCAACCCGGCCGGCAATGCAATTGGCCAGTTCACCAGGCATGCTGTCTTCGGTAACCGGGGGCAGATGCCTGCCCATCCCCTCGCGCAATTCGCGGGTGATGTCGCGGCGCAGCCCTTCCGGCAACGTGGCGAAGCTGGCGCTTTCCGCCAACTCGTGCGCGTATTCAGGAAAAAACACGCGCAACGCGGTGAGATAGTGCTTCTCCCCGCCCAAGGCGTTGCCCAGGATCACGGCGGTCCGATCCAGGTCCAGCGGACGCTTGGGGTAACCGTAGTCTTCCAGGGCTTCGCGGGTGCAGGCGATCGCCCATTTTTGCGACCCATCCATGGCAGTCGGCCACTTTGGGAGGGATCGGCAGGTGCCATTTCATCGGATCCCACGGGTAGTCGCGCACCCAGCCGCCGATCTTGGAATAGGTCTTGTCTGGCGCGCTGTGGTCGGAATCGAAATACAGCGCCGGGTCCCAACGGTCGGGATTGACTTCGGTGATGCTGTAACGGCTATTCTTCACGTTTTCCCAGAAAGCCGGGACGTTCGGTGCATCGGGCAGGATAGCTCCCGCCCCTACAATTGCTATGGCTCGGTATGAAGTGTTTTCCATGACTGCGCTCCTCTATAAAGAAGAGAGGAGAGTGGACTATGAAGAGTTCGTTCCATAAACGGCCCTCCTCCTTCCAACGCTATGCCGCCAATTCCTTGCGCTTCGGTGCGCGGCTGTACAGCACGTCTGCTACGTAATCCATGTCCGAAATCAGTCCCGCCTGCGCACGGTGGATGGCAGGCATTCCCAAAGCCGTTTCAAAAGTGGGCAACTCGGCGTCGTTGACTCCTCCGGCTCCGATGACCCAGCGCAAACCATCTTCGGCCACCTTGAGCGCAGCTTCGCGCGCGAAGATCCGGCTCACCGCCGCCAGCGCGGTCGCGTCGAACCGCCGGCTGGCCTTTTCGTTCAGCTTGTTGTCTGCCAGCAGAGAAGCGCGGCGAGCCAGGCTGCCTGCACACTCTGCATATGCGATCAACTCGCCCAGGCGCAGAAGAATGTGCTGGTAGCGAGTCAGGCGCGCTACCCGGCATCTCTCCATCACTTCGGCCAAGGCGTGTAAGGCCAGGGCCGCGCTGTCAGCGCCCACGTCCGCATGGCTGGCGTGCAGCGCTTCGAACTTCTTCGCCTGTTCGTGATAGTGCTGCCCGCGAGTCTTCAGGTGAAGCTGCCAGCGGTCGCGGCTGATGGTCATTTCCATGATCTCGGAGGTGCCTTCGTAAATCGTGGTGATGCGAACGTCGCGCTTGATTTTCTCCACCATGTATTCGTGGGTGTAGCCGTATCCGCCCAGAGCCTGGATGCTGGCCTCGGCGGCTGCATTTCCAGCTTCGGTTGCCATGTACTTGGCGATGGCGCCTTCGGTGTTCAGGCTTCCTTCTGCCCCGGCGTCGATGCGCTCCGCGGTCTCTTCGATGTAGGAGCGAGCCGCTTCCAGCCGGGCCACGTGCGGCACGATAAGTTTGTGCGTGTATCCCTGCTTTTCCGACAACGGCGCGCCAGCCTGAATGCGCTTGATCGAATAAGGAATCGCGCGATCGAGCGCAGCCCATCCCCCTCCCAGGCCAAATGCCGCAACCATGAGGCGGGTGTAACCGAATACGGCCTGCGCCTGATTCAGACCTTGGCCTTCCACACCTCCGACGAGTCGGTCGACATCAACATAGACGTTGTCGAGCGCGAGAGCCGCAGTGTTGCTAAGCCGAATGCCGTGCTTGTCTTCAGGCTTGTCGTGGCTAAAGCCCTTCGCACCTTTTTCCACGATGAACCAGCTCGGGCCGGTGGGGGTATTGGCCAGAATCGTGCAAGCATCAGCGATTCCGCCATTGCTGATCCATTGTTTGTTGCCCGTGATCTTGTAGCCGATGACGCGGCCGTTCTCGTTCACGCGTTCCGCCGTGGTGCGTAGAGCGCCCAGATCACTGCCCGCTTCCGGCTCGGTGGCACCGTAGGCAAACAACAATCCTTCTTCCGCAATGCGCCCCAGCCAGAGCTTCTTTTGCTCCGGAGTGGCTCCGACCGTGATTGGGTCGCTGCCCAGAAAGGTAGCCAACACCGCCGTCGCGATGCCTAGATCGATGCGTGCCATCTCTTCACAGACGCAGTACACATCGAACGCGCCGCCGCCCATGCCGCCGAACTCTTCGGGAACGAACAGAAGTTGAATGCCCAGTTTGTCCGGACTGCACATGTGGCGCACGATCTCCAGCGGACATTCGTCGCGTGCATCCAGCTCGATCAGGGTTTCATCCGGAAGACGTTTCTTGGCGAATTCCCGGAGCGATTTCAGACTTAGCTTGAGTGTCTTGTTGGTAATCATGCCGTCCTCTTTGCCGAAACGTTATGCATTTCACGGATCTTATTTGTCAGCTCGGGCAAGAACTCCAGAAGGTCGTCCACAATGCCCACATCGGCTACCTGAAAAATCGGGGCTTTGGGGTTCTTGTTAATCGCGACGATGAAGGGATTACCCTTGATGCCGACCAGGTGCTGGAAGGCGCCGCTGATGCCGCACGCCAGATAGACCTTAGGCTTGACGGTTTTTCCCGACGAGCCGACCTGGCGGGATTTATCCAGCCACTTGGCGTCGACCACGGGTCGCGAGCAGCTCAGTGCCGCGCCCATTGCGTCGGCGAGTTCCTGCGCCATGGCGACGTTGTCTTTTTCCTGGATGCCGCGTCCGATGGAAACCAAAACGCTGTGCTGGGTGATATCGACATCACCGGACTCCGCGACCACCGTCTGCAAATAGCGGCGCCCTGCTGTCAATGCACCGACATCGGCGGATTTGTCGATCACCGATCCACCAACCGAGGTGCCTTCCAGCGCCTTGAATGCGCCGGGACGTATGGTGACCACCGCGCCCGATGAAATATCGCAACCGACATGAGCGCTGACCTGTCCACCAAATTCCTGGCGGACTACCTTGAGTTGGGCAGCATCCACTCCGTCGATCCCCAACACGTCAGAAACAAAAGCTGCGTTCATTTTGACGGAGAGGCCGGGTGCCAGATCGATTCCGAAATGCTCGTGGGAAACGAGCACAACACTGCCTTGGGGCAGGACCTTGACCAGCGATTTCCGCACCAGTTCTGCATTTGGATATGCCAGCGCTTCATTCGCAATCTTCCATACCTCAGCGTAGGAACCACGGAGAGCGTTGCAGACCGTATCGAGCTCCGCGCCCCAGCCTGTCACCACGGCAGTCGGGGATCCGGCGGCATCAATCTTTCCGGCCGCAGCCGCCAGTTCAGCGGCGGAGTCATCGACCACGCCACCTTTGTGCAGGATGTAAGAAAATATTCGAGCCATTACTTCAGCCCTCCTTTGGCTGCAACCAACTCAACCAATTTGTCGATGACTTCTTCCCGGCTGCCTTCAAGCATCTCGGCTCCCTTGCCCAGCTCGGGCAGGAAGTAATCGACCCGTTTCACTCTCGCTGCGGCTTCGCCAATAGCGCCAGTGTCAATACCCAGCTCCGATACGCCGTAAGTTGGAATGGGCACCGAGGCCACAGCACGGATGCCGCGCATGCCGACATAACGCGGCTCGTTAATGCCGGTCTGAATCGAAAGCACGCAGGGCAGATCGATTTCACTGATCTCTTTGTTGCCGCCTGCGATCTCCCGCCCGATTTTCAGCTTTCGTCCTTCCAGGACTTCAATCGAGTTGACCAGCGATGCAAAAGGGTAATCGAGCATCGCCGCCAGCATCCCGCCGACCTGCGCCCCGCCATCCTCGGCCTGCACTCCGGTCAAAACCAGGTCGTAGTTGCCTTTCTGGACAAACGATTTCAGGATGGTGGCGATACCCCGGCCATCCGATCCGCTAAAGGCCTCGTCGGAGATCAGCACGCCATGGTGCGCGCCCATGGCCATCTCCCGGCGGAGGATTTCCTCGTCGTCTTCGCCGCCCACTGTGGCCACCGTGACGTTTCCACCGACTTTGGCGACAATCTGCAGAGCTTCTTCGACCGCGTAGTTGTCGGGTTCGTTCACCGAATAGACCAACTCGTCGCGCTCGATATCGTTTCCCGCGCTGTTGAGCACGATCTCGTTTTCCGACGTGTCAGGCACTCTTCTTGCACAAACTAGAATTTCCACAGTTACCTCCCAACGCTCTCGTGCTGGATTTCGACAGCCCCCTTGGTCTCCACCAGCGGGTTTTCACGCACCATCTGTTTCTCCGCCAGTTCCGCCAAATCGATGGCGGTCATCTTCCCTTCCATGCCGGCGACCTTGATTGCATCTTCTATATTGACCATGCAAAATGGGCAGGCGGTTACGATCACATTCGCCCCGGCCTCGGCAGCCATCCGGACTCGCTTCACGCCCATCCGTTCTTCTTCTTTCGGCTCGTAGAACATCGCCAGTCCGCCGCCGCCGCAGCAGAACGAGCGGTCTCGCGAACGGTTCATCTCAACCCGCTTCAGGCCGGGAATGGCATCGAGCACATTTCGCGGGTCGTCGTAAACCTGGTTATGCCGCCCCAGGTAGCAGGGATCGTGGTAGGTGTAGACGTCGTTGCCATTTTCCACCGCATTGAACTTGATGTTGCCGGACTTCACTTCGCTGGCGATTACCTGGCTGATGTGTTCGACCGGCGGCATGTCCTTATAGTCATGCTTCAAAGCATTGAAGGCGTGCGGATCGGCAGTGACGATCCGCTTTACTCCGGCTGCTTTGATGGCATCCGCGTTGTGATCGCGCAGAGCCATGAACAGCGTCTCTTCGCCGAACCGGCGGACTTCATGCCCGCTATCTTTTTCTGCAGCGCCGAGAATTCCGAAATTCTCCCCCACATGGTCGAGGATCTTCGCCGTGGCGCGCCCAATGGATTGGATCCGGTCATCGTAGGAAGTGACACTGTCTACGAAATACAAAGTGTCGCGCCTGATTCTTCCCGTCCAGGGTTTTCACCGGGCAGCTTTGCCGGAATTCCTTGGCGTTAGTCCAGTCGGCTCTTTTCTTTTCCATCTTGCCGTACGGGTTTCCGCGACTCTCCAGCGCCTTCAGCGGTTTCTGCAGGGACTGGGGCACGTTCCCGTCATCGATCATGCCCCGGCGCAGATCGACCATTTTGTCGATATATTCCACCAGCAGCGGACATTCTTCCTCGCAGGCGCCGCAGGTTGTGCATGACCAGATTTCATCTTCTGAATAAATGCCGCCGACCAGCGGCTTGTGATTAGTCGACTTGCCGAACATCGGGTAATGCTGGAAAGCGTAGTCTCTCGCCTTGATGGTGATAAACCTTGGTGACAGCGGCCTTCCTACGGCATTGGCCGGGCAGTTATCCGAGCAGCGGCCGCAATCCGCGCACGAATAGAAATCAAGCATGTGCTTCCAGGTGAAGTCTTCGAACGTCTTTACTCCGAACGATTTCACCTGATCCAGATGCTCATCGCTGACCCCGTATCTCACCGGCTTCACCGTCCCCCGTTCCAGCTTCGCGAAGTAGAGATTGAACAGCGAGGTTTCCACGTGGAACTGAATTCCAAATGGCCGATAGCACAGCAGGAAATAGAAGGTCACCTCATGGAGAAGATAGGCGCCGAAGTAGAAATCCTTCAGTGTGGACAAGGAGCTTGAGGTGAGAAGGCTCTGCAGCATCCAGGGCAACGACCAGGCTGCCAGCAATTCAACGGCTTGGCCCTGCTGTACTTGGCCTGCTGCTCTTGCGGCGGCGAACAGGCTGTCAGCCAGCATGAGGACGGCGATCAGCGCCAGCAGGAAGACGGCGTCGGCGGTGTGGGCTTTACCGAATTTTTCCGGCACCGCATAGCGCGCTGGCTTGAAGACCAGCCGGCGCACGATTGCAATGATCATGCATAGAAACACAACGGTCGCAGCGTAGTCCGTGATGATGTTGTAGATATGCCCGGCTTCTCCCGACAGACCTGGCATCACAAAAGTTTCGGAGACGCCGACAATCAGCACGTAGAAAGCGCGTATCACCAGGCAGATGAATCCGGCAAAAATGAATATATGAAGGATGCCGGCGACACGGTAACGCGGATGCTTCCACTGTGCCAGCCCGAATTTCAGGACCTTGCCGACCCGGGCCAGTGGCCGGTCAAAGCGAGGATCCCGCTGGGCCCGCAGGAGTGGCACCAGGCGCATGGCCACGATGTAGGCAAACCCGGTGATGCCCAGAAGGTGAATGATCAGGAACAGGGTTCGCCCCGAGGCCAACCACGGTGTCACTTGCGCGACTAGCTGAATGCCTTCCATGATCTACGCCTTCCTGCCCAAATCGCTAGGCGACTTGCGTCAAAATTCTCTCCGTTACCGCCGCGGGTTCCGGTGCTTCCGTTGATTCGGATGAAGTACTACCCGCCGGAGGTGGAGTGGATATGTGAACCGTGGCCGCCCGAGGCGTCGTCGGCTTCGATACCTGCTTTTTCACTGGTGCCCGCTTCTTCCGCTCCGTCTTCTTTCGCGGCGCTGTGACTCCAGCTGCGTCACGCAACTCCAGGAAACTCCGTTTCACAAATTTTTCCCAACGCCACAGATCCGGAGCAGCATGCACATCTCCGGTGAAGCCGAAATACACCATGCCGTTGTAGCTCAGGATGGCGCAATTGACCGCCATCTCGCCCCCGACCGGCACATAGGGATACCAATGCAGCATCTTGTGGCCGAGTAGATACAGGGGAAATTGCGGCCCGGGCACACTGGTACACACCATGTTGAAGGGTGTAAACGGTACCTGGCTTATCATCGGTCCGGCGAACGCTTGCATTGGGCCTGGGAACACGCCGATCAAACCACCGAACAAACTGACCAACTCGGCGGCACGAGCGCGCTTGAGAAACTCCGTCCTCTTGTGTACCGCCGCGAGCAGCCTCTTCGGAGAGTGAATGCCAAGCGGAATGGTGACCGGAACCAGTGAAATGTGGTTCCCCGGATTCGCAGCACTGTCGCTGCCGCGCAGATTGACGGGAACCATGATGCGAACCAGCCGCCCCTTGACGCTGTCGCCATGGTGTTCCGAGTAGTCTCGAATCGTCGCAGTCACCAGTGCGAGCAGCACATCATTGACGCTGGTTCCGCAGGCGTGCCGTATGGCCTTTACTTCCGCCAACGGAATCTCCGCCCAGGCGAACTTCTGTGGCCCGCGGTAGAGGATGTTGAACCGTAAGCGCTCGCTGGACGTTGTGAGTTCGGGCAGCAGGCTGGAGAACTGCTCCGTGGCCAGGTTCCCGCCCGCCGCCGCGACTGTCCCCTCGGCCATGTCCAGTGCTCCTGACCATGCCGAGAGAATGCGATTGACGAAGTCGGAATAGGAGCTAGCCAACCCTTCCACCAGTGACGGCGCGGCGTGGCGCGGCACCGGGACGCGGGGCTTTCTCCTGGGCGGGCGTGGGGTTACCGCATTCGCATCCATGAGCGCACTTACAATCCCCACTCCGCCAATCCCGTCGACCAGACAATGGTGCATGCGGATGATGAACCCCGTACGATTGCCTTTCAGCCCGTGCACCAGGGTCAGGTCCCACAGCGGGTGCCGCCGGTCCATCACCTTGCTGAAAAGATTTCCCGCGAGTGCTTTCAGCTCTCCGTCGGTGCCGTGCTTGAGCGTCACCTTGCGCACGTGATTGCGAAGATCGAACTCGGGATCGTATTCCCAACTGGGAAGGCCGATATTGAACGGCGGGCTGACCACACGCTTGAGGTAGCGGGGGATCAGCGGCAGCTTCGATTCGACGAACCGTAGACAAGCTTGGAACGGAATCTTGCCCTCGAGCACGCTGACACTGCCCACATTGAGCGGCATGCCTTCGCGCTCGAGATTCAGGAAGACGCTATCACCCCAGGAAAGGCGGTCGCCATTTTTGTGATTCTCCATACCAGCTCTCCCATATTCCGCTGCCGGACAATCGCGTATCTCAGCTCATGAACGAAAACCGCGACGCCAGCTTGACCAGTTTGAACACGCGGTAAACATCGACGTTGACTCCGCGCAGCACCACCTTTACGCCT
This sequence comes from Terriglobia bacterium, assembly GCA_963841075.1. Classification (GTDB taxonomy): domain Bacteria; phylum Acidobacteriota; class Terriglobia; order Terriglobales; family Acidobacteriaceae; genus JAIQFF01. Next base: position 59,390 of record CAWJBA010000034.1, on the reverse strand, counting down.
TTGCCGTCAGTGACGCCCACGAACTCTTCCATCACTCTGAGCGAACTCGGACCGATCCTGCGCATGGAAGAGAAATCCAAAAGCACTTCGCCCCCGGCAGTGTCCAGCGTCTCACCGGCCTCATGCAGAGATTTGGACAATGCGCTCTTCATCAATCTTCAGCCACACGGCAATCGTTGCCATACCCACCTCCGCTACGCGGTTCGTTGCTGAAATGTCTTGGCTCCCTTGGCCAGGCCCCGGCCCTGATAAGCGCTCCTGAACAGATCGGCCAGTTCGGTCATCAGTGGCATACGAGGATTCGACCGCCCCGAAGGATCGTTGAAAGCGAGGTCGGCTAACTCGGGAATCGCACGCTCAAATTCTTCCTTCGAAATCCCCAGTTCGGCGATCGAACGGGGAAATTCCAATTGATCGAGTAACTGTTCCACCGCCCTCTTCAGGTTCTTTACCTTTTCCTCGACCGTGTTGCCGCCCAGACCCAGCAAATCGGCAATGGTCGCGTATTTGTTGTGTGCGACATGCCCCTTCTGATATGGCGAGGGCACAAATTTCGTGGGTACGGCCGCGTTATACGCAATCACGTGCGGCAACATGAGGGCATTGGCGCGGCCGTGCGCCACTCCAAAGTGCGCCCCGAAGGCATGCGCCAGCGCATGATTCACGCCCACCGACGCGTTGGAAAACGCCATCGCCGCAATGCACGCCGCGTTGTGCATCATGCAGCGCGCCTCTTCGTCGTGGGGATGTTGGTACGCGATGGGCAGGTACTTGAACACCATTCGAATCGCCTGCATGGCGTTGCAGTCGGTATAGGGCGACGCGTAACTGGAAACTGCAGCTTCCAGAGCGTGGGTCAGGCAGTCGATGCCGGTATCCGCGGTCAGGCCCTTCGGCATGGACAATACAAATTGCGGATCAACGATGGCCACATCCGGAGTCAGCGAGTAGTCGGCCAGGGTCACTTTACGCCTGCGCTCTTTGTCAGTCAGGACGGCAAAGGGCGTGACTTCGCTTCCGGTTCCGCTCGTGGTGGGAATGGCCACTAACCGCACCCGATTGACTTTCTCGGTCGGATACTCGACCACGCGTTTGCGCAGATCCAGAAAGGGAGCGGCCAGCTCTTCCAGGTCAGCTTGCGGCGACTCGTACTTGAGCTTCATGATCTTGGCCGCATCGATCACCGACCCGCCGCCCAGTGCAATGATCTGATCTGCCTTGTAGAAATTCAGCGCCTCCACTCCTTGCATGATCACCTTGATCTCGGGCTCCGCATCCGGAATGACCGAGACGTGGACGTGAGTCTGCGGTGAGATGTAGCGCCGGACGATATCCACGTGGCCGAACTTCTCCAATGACGGGTTAGTAATAATGATGGTGCAGCGCGACGGAAAATCGCGGACATTCTCGACCGCGTTCATGTTGAAATAAATCTGATTGGGAACCCGGTACCACATATGGGCTTGGGTCCTCCGGGCTACGCGCTTGATGTTGAGGTAGTGATAGATATTTGTGTTATCGGTCGTGCTGTTGCCGCCGCCGGTCCCGCATCCGAAGGAGAAAGTGGGCACCAGATCGTTGTAAACTCCGCCCAGCGCTCCGACAGAGCCCGGTGAATTCACGATGATCCGCCCCGCGTTCATCACTTCTCCAAACTTGCCGATGATCTCCTCGTTGCGCGAGAAAATGACTGCCGTATGTCCAAGCCCGCCGGCGTGATTCACGTCTACGCACACTTTGAGCGCCTCATCGACAGATCTCGCTCGATAGACAGCCAGCAGCGGGAACAGCGTCTCGGCCGACAGGGGATACTCGCGACCGACGCCGTGAATCGGCGCAATCAAAAGTTTGGTGTCCGGCTTCACCGAAAGACCGGCGAAACGGGCGACATCGGTGGCCTTCTGCCCGACTGCCATGGCTTGCATGAACCCGGTTTTGGGATCAATCACGGTGCGCCCCAGCAACTCTGCCTCTTTCTCATTGCAGATGTGCGCGCCCAGGTCCTCAAATTTCTTCAACACAACGTCATAAATCTCATCGTCAATCACCACGGTTTGTTCCGAGGCACAAATGGTTCCGTTGTCGAAGGTCTTGGAGACGATGATGTCCACCACGGCGGTATTCAGGTCTGCGGTTTTTTCCAGGTAAACCGGTGTGTTCCCCGGTCCCACGCCCAGCGCTGGTTTGCCTGAGCTGTAAGCGGCTTTTACCGCGCCTGGCCCGCCGGTAGCGTCGATCAATTTCACGTCTTTGTGCCGCATCAGGTAGGCGTTGTCCTGCAGCGTGTGCGACTCCAGACAGCTAAAGACGCCTTCGGGTGCGCCGTGCTTGAGCGCAGTCTCATACATGATCCGTACCGCTTCAGAGCAGCAGTGCCAGGCGCTGGGATGGGGACTGAAAATGACCGCATTCCGCGTCTTGATGGCCATGATGCATTTGAAGAGCACAGTGGAAGTGGGATTGGTAATCGGCGTGAGCGAGAAGATGACGCCGATAGGTTCAGCCATCTCCACCAGGTTGCGCTCCGGAATCTCCCGAATGATGCCGACGGTACGCTTGTCTTTGACATAGTCGTAGGCAAACTCAGTCGCCACCATGTTCTTAAGAACTTTGTCTTCCATGACTCCGAGCTTGGTCTCTTCCACCGCCAGGCGAGCGAGATATTGAGCTTGCTCCAGCCCGGCCAGGACCATCGGCTTGAGGATGCGATCGACGTCCTCTTGCGTGAATTGCGTAAAGACTGCGGCAGCGGTTCTGGTTTGACGGACCAGGTTCTCCAGGTAGGCGATCCGCTCTTCACTGAGGCCCTCCGCGGCAACCGGGATCAGGACCCGCTCTCGCACTGCTTCACTTGTACTCATTTGCCGCTCTCCTTTGACCTGCCTGTTGCCTGCCAGCGGGCGTCAGTTTCTACGCGTAGTCGATCGGATGTCTCTCCAGCCAGTGCTCATCACGCAGCTTGCCAATATTCCTGACAGCATTAGTGGCGACGGACTCAGTCAGGCCACGGGTTTTCCAGGCCACACCCGCACCAAGCCCAATAGCCCAGCCCACAAGGCCGAACGCCAGTGCCCTGGGGAAGGAACTGCGGTGATCCCCTGGATAACTGCCCAACAGGCCAATGCAGGCTCCAACCGCGGCTGGCTTCAGAGCATGCCGAACTCCTTCGCTTAGAAATGGAGTAAGAGATCTTCCTTCGAGGAATGCTTCTCCACCGCGACGCCCACCCTCGAGCGCAGAATGCAGAACCTTGCGGCCGTATTCAAATTCGGATTTCGACCAGTTGTGCGGTTTCATCGCAGGTTGCCTCACTTTCTTCGCTGATCAGGGTTACCGGGATCAAGTAAACCATCCTGGCTAAGTTCAGTCCGTGGCACACATCACGACTGACTGTGAGCGCAATCACAATGGAGAACACTCGCTGGCCTCAAGGCTCGGCGGCCTCTCGCGTGCATTGAACATTGCCAGTGAAGCGGCCCCCATACGCAAAGAAGGGTCCGACTCGGTGAGTCAGTCAATGAGAATCAGGACTCGATGAGCAGGATCATCATCGGGCGCGTACTCCACCCAATTCTCGGCCTCAAAGGTGTGCGGGGCGACGAGGCGTATAATCCGTATCGCTTAAGCTCGAACTGGCGACTGGCGAGTGCAATCCTAAGCATGAGCACTTGTCTTCAGATTCTGGATCGCATTTTTTCAGGATCGGGATGCTGATCGAGCACAGAAAGTGAGGAGATTGCCGTGTTGAAAAGCCTGCTGATTGTTTCGTTGATGCTTCTTCTCGCGTTCGCTGCCTCGGCCCAGCAAGACCAAACACCGCCTCAGGCGGCGCCGGCTGCACCTTACGTGATTCCTCCCGAAGAGGTGCATCAAGCTAACCCAGTTAAGGCGACTCCGGAGTCGCTCGCGGAGGGCAAAAAATGGTACGGATACGATTGCGCCATGTGCCATGGCAAGGACGGCGATGGCAAGGGTGATGTCGGGGCCGATATGAAGCTGAAGGTCAGCGACTTGACCAACCCGGCGACGCTCAAGGACAGGACGGACGGAGAACTCTTCTATGTGATCAAGACTGGCAAAGGTGACATGCCGCCGGAAGGCAAGCGTCTGAAATCGGAGGGGCTCTGGAACTTGGTGAACTACGTTCGTTCTTTGGCGAAGCCGGCCGCCCCGCCGGAGAACAAAGCCACGGAAAAAGCACCGCGCAGGACAAAGCGCCGCAGTGACACGCCTTGATTCCGCGGGGAATGCCGCGCCACTTTCGGTAAATTCGAAAAGTTGACCGTGGATCTTCGCGAATATCTAATTCCTGTTACGTGCCGGCCATCGCGCACGTGTCGGCTGCGACAGCTTCGGCAACCGCCCGCTCATAACCCACGGCCGCATAGTAGATCGCGCGATCGAAGAAACCGTTCAACATTTGCAGCATCTCCAATTCGCCGAGTATTTCGACGGGACGTTCCACTTCCGACTCTCTTTTCAGGAACTCCCATAGATTGTCTTTGGTCAAGGTGATGGCCCACGCGACCTGGCTGAGAGGAACATTCTGCTGAGCCCGGCGCGCACCGATTCTCAAATATCGCTGCTCCAGATCAAATTCGTCCCTGTTTACAAGCCAGTTGCCCAGATGGCTATAAATCTCGTACACGCGCTCTCTCAGTTCTTCCGGGGGCACGTTCCGATAGTCCGGGGTTGCCTCTGAGGTATCTACTCGGGTGAGAAGGCAAGCGGCAAGAGCCTTCGAATGGGTTTCGATCAGACGGACAAGCCGATATAGCATCATCACGGGATTTCCTCCTGTCCTTAACTACCCTTACTTCAACCGTTAGTTTCAGCACGGACGGTCCGTGCCACCATGACCGGCGGTACACCTCATCGTGACGGCAATCACAAATGCGCGATTTCTGCCGGCAACAACGTGGGCAGCGCTCGTCATGGCTGTTCACGATCCAGGATCGAAGTTCGCACGATTCAAGTCAGCTCACAAGCACAGCGGTACTAACCTCCACATGGGGCTCCAACGCTGGGGTGGTCGCCAGGGTCTTTGAAACCAGGCACGCCGCTTTGGTCTTCTGCAAAAGCTTCAGCGCCCAATCCCGTTTCTCTTCATCGTGAATGGTTAGAGTTGGACGGAGCGTGATTTCGCTGAAGTTGTACCCCGACTCTGCTTTACCGACCGCGCCTTCGGCCTCCACATGCAAGTCGATGTACTCAAATTTTGAATGTCCCGCGATCACCCGGAAGGTGGTCACAAAACACCCGGCGAGCGCGGCCAGCAATAGGTCCTCGGGTGTCCAGCGGCCCTCAAGCCCGCCGAATTGCGGTGGCGCGCTGAAATGAATTGCATTCGGCGCAGAATCGGACTTCGCCAGACCAGTCTGCCCGGAAGTCCACCAGGCCAGCGCATGATACTTGTGTGTTGTGTCCATTTCGTCACTCCCTTGTGCCAAAGATTTAGAAACTGCACTTGCCAGTGGGTTTCAACTTGTTCCGTAACCTCATCGGATTGTCTCCCTGCAACCCTGCGAACGCGATGCGTAAGGTCACGGTAGTTGGTGACTGCAATCACGGGCTGATACAATTCCCGCAGCAGCGGGGCTCCAATGCGTGTACCGTACGGCCTGAACATCATTGACAACTGCGCTACCTGCCCGGTGCGCGAAGAGCATCTTTTCTGCAATTTGTCTCTGCCTGGTTTGCAGAAGCTCAACGAAATCAAGTCCACAGCGGTTTATCCGAAGTCGGCGATGTTGTTCATCGAGGGGCAACTGCCGCGTGGGGTATTTGTGCTCTGTACGGGAAAGGCGAAGCTCTTCACCTCTTCCAGCGAAGGCAAGACGGTGATCCTGAAAGTCGCCGAAGCAGGTGATGTTCTCGGGCTTAACGCAACGATTTCCAACAGGCCTTATGAGCTTACTGCTGAAATGGTCGAGCCGGGCCAGGCAAACTTCATTGGACGCGATGCGTTGCTTCAATTCCTTCGTGAGAACGGAGAAGTTGCCCTGCGAGTGGCAGAACAGCTCAGCCGCAATTACTACTCGGCCATCGAGGAAGTCCGCATGTTGGGACTGGCAAGTTCACCATCGGAAAAACTGGCCAAGCTGCTGCTCTCCTGGTCGGCAAAAGCGGCAAAGTCAGCCGATCCTTCGCACATTAAAATGACTCTCACCCACGAAGAAATTGCCGAGATAATCGGGACCACGCGCGAGACGGTCAGCCGCCTGTTCTCCGAGTTCAAGAAGAAGCAACTGCTGCAATTGAAGGGTGCGACCCTGACCATCCGAAACAAACCTGCCTTGGAGAAAATGCTGCACTCCTGAGAGCTGGGTTCATCGAAGAAAAGAATCCGCACTCGCGAATCGGGGGTAGTGGTGCCGTTTGCGCGAAAAGAACCCTCCCCCTGGTCATTCCGCAGCCGGCTCGACCGGCGAGGAATCCGCTTTCTGCCGGCAGCCAAACAGCAGATTCCTCGCGCGAGAATGCCGCACTTCGGAATGACAATTCTTTGGAAACTTTCGAATTGCACCACTACCCTGGGTTCGGTGGTGTCCTAATCTGCTTCTTTCCACCACGGAGTCACAGAGTCACGGAGTGAAACCTGAATCTGCAAGAACTATAAGATAAAGATCTTGCCGGGCAGTTGGTTCTCCGTGTCTCCGTGCCTCCGTGGTAAAAAACCAAATTAGGACACTCGCGATCCGGGGAGCTCCCTTGTCCAATCTCATCCCAGTGTGATACTGGTTGGACGCGAATTGCCGGCTTCATCGTTCCCCACACCTGACCCGGCTCACCCAACGCTCGCGTTGCGGCTGAGTTGACAACTGAATGTGGGCGGCTCGATTCGCAAACGACACGTGCAATGGCGCAAACCGCAAAGCCGGTTCAGTTGAAGCCTCGAACCTTGCGGGCTTTTGATGAATATATTCGTGAGGCCGAAGCGGGAATGGAGCAGACGCTGCACGGGACCGGCCCATTCCTGTGGTTTGAAGTCAGTCCGGAGCGGGCCCGACTGGTCCGCGGAGGACAGGTGGTGGCGCAATTCTGGGCCGGTCAAGGGCCGGTCAAAGTGCCCAATGGTCTGATCCATGACTGGATTGGTGCCATATTCATTCCTGCGACGAACCTAAAAAAGACCTTGGCGCTGATCCAGGACTACAACAATCACAAGAATATCTACAAGCCCGAGGTGATCGCCTCGAGGTTAGTCAGCCGTCGGGGCAACGATTTCCAAATCTGCTTACGACTTCTCAAGAAGAAAATTGTGACCGTGGTCCTCGATACCGATCACAAGGTGCGCTATCGTTCCCTGGACCCAACACGGTGGACTTGTCGCTCCTACACCACGCGCATTGCTGAAGTGGAGTATGCCGGAACGACGAAGGAAAGAGTCCTGCCGCCCGATACAGGGAACGGGTTCCTATGGCGCCTCTATTCCTACTGGAGATTCCAGCAAATTAAGGATGGGGTATACGTTGAGTGTCGAGCCATCTCACTGACACGAGACGTGCCTTTTGGGTTGGGATGGGTTATCGAACCCATCATCCAGAAGCTCCCTAGAGAGTCGCTGGTTAACACTCTTGAGGCCACGCGTCGAGCGCTGCAGGCCGAAGGGAAATAGTCCCAGATCTTTCGCGTGAGGTTCGAAACGGAAAGTTCCTGCAGGGCCCGTGCAATTCGGCCCTGCAGGAACCATCGGCTTGCCCGCGCTTGGCGCGGTCGCAACCCTCACAATCAAGGACCTGTGGTTGCTCCGCTCATAAGATCAGGCAGCGGCTGCGTGCCTCTTGGCCTTTGCATGGTGCTTGGTCTTGCCGGTGTGTTTGTGCCCACCATCCGGCTTTACCATTGCCTCCATCAGTGCCTTCTGGGCATCGACGTAGCTTTTCACACCTTCCCGCGTCAGCTCAGTGAGGGGCACAAACGGAAACGGCTTCAGGAGCTCCGGAACCTTGCCTGCCGTTTTCACGTTGGCGTTCATCTGCTTCCCGGCCAGGTCGACCAGCTTCCTTTGGGCGTCGATAAACGACTCGGTTGCCTGTCGCGCCAGTACAGCCAATTCGGTCTTCTTCATTTTCTTGGCGCCGTTGCTGTGCTTGGCGCCGGTGGCCTTGGCTGTCTCCTCGGCAACGACATCCATGAATTGTTTCTGGGCTTTGACGAAGTTCTCCATACCTTCTTTGGCCAGCTCCGCCAGGAGCTCACTCTGGTAGGGTTTCCCGGCCTTGGCGGCCTCAACCCAGGCATGAGTCTGCTTTCCGGCAATCTTCAGGAATTCCTGCTGCATGTGGATAAACGTCTCCACGCTACGTTGCAGCAAGTCAGTAACTGCCTGGGTGGTGCGCTGATCCCCGATGCGCTCTTTCACGCCTTCCATCAGGATCTCATGTTGCCGCAGTCCGAGTTCAAGTAGTACCTTCTGTCCCTCAATGAAATTGGTTACGCCTTCCCCAGCCACTTCGCCAAGAATGGCCGTCGGCGAGTGTTGAGGATCGGTCAGTTGTTGCCGGACAGAATGCATGACGCTGGCATTCTGCCGCATGGCGAGATCCAGGAGGATCCGTTGCGTAGCAAAGAAGCTCTGTACGCCCTGTTGGGCCCAGCTGGAAAGAAGAGCTTACAAAGGACGGTTCCCGAGGATGAGTTCGGGAGGACTCTGATTTTACCGTTGCCGGCATTTTGCTACCTCCATCATTTATATTTTCGAATGCTTATGCTGCATTGCAGCATCGAATTAAATATACGTCGCTGCTGGATTTATGTCAATATATGTTTTCGCTTTGTGCACTGCAACATAGAGGAGGCGGGATGAAACCAGGCACTGTCGTCATCAAGAAGTATGGCAACCGCCGCCTGTACGACACCGTCGGAAGCCGCTACGTGAATCTGGACGATATCGCCGGATTCGTTCGCCAGGGCAAGGACGTCCAGGTGGTGGACGCAAAAACCGGACAGGACCTTACCCGGGTCACTCTGACCCAGGTCATCATGGAAGACGCCAAAGATAAGCCCACCGGCCTGCCGCTCGAATTGCTTCGCCAGCTCGTCATCGCCTCTGATGAAGTCCGGCAGGAGTTCGTCATGTGGTATCTAAAATCCGCCTTCGACGCTTACCAGAAAGTGCAGGACGCCGTACAAAGCCGCCTGGGCGAGGTGCAGTCCGCCATTGTGTCCCCGATCGACATGATGAAGAAGTTCCTGGGCGAGGCGCCGCCAGCACAACCTCGAGCCCAGGCCGATCCGGAGCTCGATAAGTTGCGCACGCGGTTGGCAGAACTAGAGGCCCGCCTCGAAAAGCCGCCGCGACGAAAACGATCCCCAAAGAAGCGCTAAAGGCATCGTGGCTCGAATGTGCTATAGAGGCGGGAAAGATATCGAGTTATACTCTTCGGTGGTCAAGCGTCGGCCTGTTGCAGCCGCGCGGCGGCAAATATGCTTCGATGCCGGGCCGAGCCAGGACGAAATTGCACAAGAAGAAAAGGAAAATAGTTCGATCGAAGGCTAACGACTCCGAACACACCCCACAGGCCCATTCCGGTATTGATTTCACACCCTGGACGGAAGCGCTTTTTGCGGCCGAGATTCTGCTGCTGCACGCAACCCCTATTTACTACGGCTTTGGTGTCCCGCATGGGGATGACTCAGGAGTCGTCATCATTCCCGGCTTTCTCGGTACCGACCTTTATTTGATGGAGCTCCATGGTTGGCTGGGGCGCATCGGTTACCGGCCATATTTTTCCGGCATCGGCATTAACGCCGACTGCCCGAACATCCTCATCCAGCGTCACCTGAACGACACCATAGAAAAAGCCCGAGCGGAGACAGGACGAAAAATTCACCTGATCGGTCATAGTCTTGGTGGAGTGATTGCGCGCTCGGCGGCCGGCCAAAGGCCCCGGGATGTTGCCTCGGTTATTACCTTGGCCTCTCCAATTCGAGGCACCGTAACCAGCCGAACTGTTCTCCACGCCGCCGAAGCCGTCCGCTTGCGTATCCTGCAGGAGCATGGCCGTGGCGTACTGCCGGCCTGCTACACCGGGCGTTGCACCTGTAATTTTGTGGATTCATTGAAGCGCGATATTCCGGACTCCATGCTCCAGACCGCGATTTACACGCGCAACGATGGCATCGTGGATTGGCGATATTGCATGACTGGGGATCCTACAGCCAACTTTGAAGTCCCGGGCACGCACATCGGGATGGCGTTTAATCCGTCGGCATACGGCATCGTTGCCGAGCGCCTCGCGATGGCTCATGACTCTGAGTGAGGTCACGGGTGGCCGCCCATCTCCACCACCGCCCCAGTCTCTGCTTCTAATTTCTCCACCGGTCCGCCGCGCGGCTTCAGCCAGAGGGTCGCTTTCGCCAGGCTGTTATTCATCACTTCCAGGCTGCCCCGGCAGTCGGTTCTTACGTATGGCAAACGATGCATGCTTGTGCCCGAACCGTCGAGCCCAACTTCCAGTTCGAATCCATCGCGCATCAAACAACGAAAATCCCACCGTAAGTTCTCCCGGTCTCTTCTGATCTCCTTCAAGTCATTGAAGACGCGCTGTTCTCCGTTATGCCACAGCACTGCTCTGCGAAACACCAGCCCGAATGGCATTTCATATACCAGGACTTCGAACGTGCTTGGCGCTCCCTTCGGACGAAGAAAATATGCGTGCGCCCAGCGCCAGAACTTTCGATGGCGGTAGCCGCAATTATGCCCTTGCACCCCAAACCCCAAAGGGTCGCCTTGAAAACGGCAGCCATCCACCATGATGTGACCTGAAAAGAGTGCGTCGGAATGCGGCGTCCGTGAGAAACCAATCCAGCCCTTGCTGCTCAGCGTGACGCGAAACGTGGAATGAAATCGCAGGTCCCAGGAAATCGAGTGGCCCCGTACTTCCAACCCTCCTCGGCAGGAGTTCTCCCCAATCTCATTGTTGGCGATTTGGAAGCAGAATGGATCTCGCCCTCTGGCACTCAGCTCCAGACCCGTCAACGGAAATCCCTGAATGAAGCTTTCTGGCTTTCCATCCTTCGGAAACCATGTGGCCCACAGTTGAACGGGCATTCCTGCCGGGTCTCCCGGACAACCCCCTCGCCCAGGATTCATCAGCAAATATCGGAACCACCAGGCGCCGCCACCATCGGCCAGACCCAGGCGAATGAACCAGACTTCATAACGGCGGCGAGTCGAGAGCGAGGAGAATACTTCGTTCAGCGTCGTCGCAGACTTAACACGGAGGCCGCTCATCCCCGACGAATCATACTCCAGTTAGTTGCCGACATGCCTTCAGTTCGGTCCATTTCGCGTTCATCTGGCAGTAACATTTGGAGCGTAAAATCAACCCCACTAACACCTCCGCAGCCTGGTCTGATGGTCCCGATGCGAATCTTGGATAAGCCGTTGCTTAAACAGCTCTCGGAAGAGCTAGCCTCGCTGTGCTCGGATATGCTTTCGCTGGAGGCTTCCATTTTCAAGCGTCCCTCCATCCTTCATGAGGCGCATCGTCGCAGTGCTCGAAATCTTGTCCACTATCTGGCATTGCGCCGTCATGATGTCCGTCGATTGCAATCTCAGCTTGCGCTTCTTGGCCTTTCTTCTCTCGGACGTCACCAGAGTCACGTCCTCGCTGCGGTCCAGACTGTACACCGTGTGCTGAACGCCTTGCTGGGTGCCAACTGCCCGCTACCATGCCCCGATGTGCCTGCCATCGAGATGGACGAGGGCATCGCGTTGCTGGAAGCCAACGCCGACGCCCTCCTGGGCCCCCCACCACCGGGCAGAAAGGTCCGCATCATGGTCACCATGTCCTCGGAAGCGGCTACGGACTATGAACTGGTGCGCAACCTGGTTCGGAACGGCATGGATTGCATGCGCATTAACTGCGCGCATGACAACCCGCAAACCTGGCTCGACATGATCCGCAATCTGCGCAAAGCCCAGAAAGAGACCGGCCACAGCTGCCGCGTTTTGATGGATGTTGCCGGCCCTAAGCTGCGGACGGGCCCCATCGAGCCGGGCCCCTCGGTGATCAAGTGCCGACCCAGGCGGAACGTCTGCGGCCGCGTCGTAACTCCTGCTCGCATCTGGCTTACCCCGAGCGACAAACCCGAACCGCTTCCAGATCCCGCCGCCACCTGCATTCCTCTGTCGGCCAGCTTCCTCCAGCAGGTCCGGTCTGGTGACAGACTCCGCCTGCGCGATGCCCGTAGCGCACAGCGCACACTGCATGTCTCTGCGGTTGTCGGCAGAAGTTGTTGGGCTGATGCGAAGCAAACAATCTATTTCATGCCTAGGCTGGAAATCCGTGCCTTCCGGCGTGCCAAATCGCGGAATCCCGGTCTGCGACTCTTCGCGCGGACCACCGTCCCCAAGCTTCCGCCGCTCCCGCAAACCTTGCTCTTGAAGCCCGGCGACCGGCTCATTCTCTCCCGGTCGATCGCTCTTGGACGACCCGCGACCTATCACAAGTCTGGTGAGCTTCTCGCGCCCGCTCAGATTGGTGTCTCTCTGCCGCAGATGCTCGATCACGCCAAGCCCGGCGATCCCATCTGGTTTGACGACGGCAAGATCGGTGGTGTCCTGCGCGCGGTAAACCCTGATGGCGCAATTGTGGAAATTACACAAGCACGCCCCGAAGGAGAAAAACTCGGCGCAGAAAAGGGTATCAACCTCCCCGAAACACGCATCGATATACCGGCGCTCACTCCTGATGACCTGGAAGCGCTGAAGTTTATCGTGCAGCAGGCAGACCTTGTCGGTTATTCCTTTGTCCGCACGGAGTCGGATGTTCGCCACCTTCTCGACTGCCTGGAAAACCTGGGCGGCCAGAACCTTGGCCTGGTTCTGAAGATTGAGACTCGCAAAGGCTTCGACAACTTACCCAAACTCGTTCTGGCTGCCATGCGTATGCGTTCCCTCGGCGTCATGATTGCCCGTGGCGATCTCGCGGTTGAATGTGGCTATCAGCGTCTGGCAGAGGTTCAGGAAGAAATACTATGGATTTGTGAGGCCGCTCACGTTCCCGTGATTTGGGCTACGCAAGTCTTGGAAACTCTGGCGAAGAAAGGGATCCCCTCGCGATCGGAAATTACAGATGCCGCCATGGGTGAGCGCGCCGAATGCGTCATGCTGAACAAAGGACCATACGCCGTCACATCTGTCTGCGTTCTTGCGGACATCCTCAAGCGCATGCAGGATCACCAGCAGAAAAAGCGCTCGATGCTTCGGCAACTCCACCTCGCCTCCTTCCCGACCAGTGCTTGAGGACTGCGCATTCCAGACAGGTGGCCTCAACGATTAGTGGTTCAGGATGGTCTGGCTGTTGCTGGGTGCGCGAAGCAATGTGCTCCGCGCGGCCCGCATCCTTCCCGAGGCGGCGGGGGCTGTCGCTCTGGAGACGAACTCAAAAGCTCTGCTACGAATCCTAGAGGGTTTTCCTGAAGAACAACAACGCCCAAACCAGTATTCCGGCCAGAACGAAGATGGCGCCCAGCGTGAGAATCACCGTTGCCTTTAAGACGTTCCGCCAGGGTTTCATGCACATCCTATAGCACACTATTAGCCTAAATCTTCGCGATTTCCGACCAGGGAGGACAGCGCGGCTGTGGCCTACCTCCCTTGCTTCTCAATTTGACCTCCAGCCAGGAGCGGTTTCCTCGGGTTCATACATAGCACGGAGTCCGCTCATCGACTCAATGTCGATGCGAAAGAACACATTCTCAATCGACAAATCGCTGGTTTGCTCGCGCCTTGCCGCCAGAGGGATCCGCCACCATCCAGAATACTGCGCGAGTCGTTGATGCGCCTGCCGCCGCTCATCCTCGTATTGCGGCCCGGTCAACTCCAGGTACGTTCCAGTCACTATTACGCTAAGCCACTCTCTTCCATCTACTATTTCGTCGGCTTGTAGGCAAACCTTGGGATTTTCACGCATCCACTTAATCTTCTTTCCGAGCGTTGAAAAAATGTAAATGGAGTCAGGCTTGTACGAAAAGTGAACAGGTACGATATATGGTTGGTTGTCCAGCGTACAACCCAGCCTGCCGATATAGAGGCGTTTCAATAGCTCACCACATTGGGGTTGGGAAATTGCAACGATTCGCATGACGGCTTCTCTCCTGGGCGCTGCTCTCGACAGCGAAACAGCTCTAAACTACTCCGATCGCATTCCTGCGAACCGGCACGTAATCGAGGACCGAGGCACAAGCGACCATACACAAGCGACCGTACAGTGCCCTTATCGTGATCGTGCATCTCTAGTTCTGAGATTGGGTCCAGCATGGGGATGGTGATGTTTTCTGACCTTGAAAACGCCCGTAGCAAGGGCGACTGTGGCCAGCCACCAAGCGCCGAGAACGGTTATTATCAGGGACAACGTCATAAACCACTTCCTAAGCTACCTGGGTTGCAGAGTACAAAACCACGAACGGCCATGCAGTGAGCCAAGTCACCGGTAGGCATGACCGTGAGCACAGGCGCCAGCCGCCCCAACTATCGGGAACGTGTGATTCGTAACCCCGAACCGGCCAGCGTGTCACCATCGTCCGGTAGGACTTTACCGCGCGGGCCTTAAAGTCATCCTGTGCTTAAGCTTAGTGAATTGGGACAGTCGGCGGAGCATAGCGGAAAAAAGCCATAAACATGCTCCTTGCGGGCAGGATTTGCCGTCAACTCGTCACGACCTCGTGGCGATTACGCGGCGCGGCAATACTCAATCACGCGCTGGGGAGGCTTGGGTCTGTCCACCGGGCTCTTGCAGTTTGGATAGTTCGGGCACGCCAGATAGGTCGTGAGGCGCGACCATCTCGGCACGAGCCGAGCTAAGCATCGGGGACAACGCGATAACGACTTCATTCCGTTATTCAATACCTGGCGGTTCCCCTGAGCAATACAGTGATTACCGGATGCCGGCGTCGGTCGTAGTCAGGGTAGCGACCTGGGATTTACCCGCTTCGCCGCTCAACAACGTAATGGACTGCGGCGATATAGGCGTTGCCAAGAGCCCCTGGATTGCGGATTCAGCTGCGCTTCGAGTTGCGAAGATTCCGACCACACTTTGCATGGCTCCTCCCCACAATTCAGTATCAAATTTGCAGGTGGGATGCGAATCCTTCCAGTAGAGTTTCCTGAACAATAACGGCCATTGGGCAACGCATTTGCTATCGGAGAAGGAGGCGAGAGGCAGGCACACGACTCATTCTGAACCGCGCACCTGCCTGGCTTGGGAACACATTAGGTAGAAATAAAAGAAGCATGACTGGAAAAATAGTCTCCAGACTTCGATGGCGCCATCCGGTCTCCGCGGTATGTTCGTCTCCACAAATCCTGTAGACATAGAAACCGAAAGAGATGCCGGCAGTCGCCCTCATACAGCAACTCTGCGGGGCAGATACAAGTAGCACCCGATTAGCCCCTTCGGACGGCACGCGTAGTCTGGAAAACGCGATGCAGATCTGAGTGTATTTCTGTGGAGGTTCCGACCATGAGCGCAGCCATTTTTGCCGTCGACCATCCAGTTGAAGCGTGGAAACGCTCTGCAGACGTGGATGACCTTGTGGAACACGCTAGGAAAGGCGAGCAAAAGGCTTTTCTCGGCCTTTTTCAAGCGTACGCCCGGCAGGTCTACACTTTAAGTTTGCAAGTCACGCGGGATGTCACGGCGGCGGAGAATCTTACTCAAGATATTTTTGTTGAAGTTTTCAGCAACCTCGACGCCGTTTGTGATGATGAGGCATTTGCTACGTTGCTTTCCCGCCATGTAGCGACGACGATAGCACGACGATCAAGCGATAAGCGAAGCGTGCGGCCGCCGAGGCATCGCCAAGCCAGTAGCACTAGCCAAGCGTAGCTTGCCCAACGACTCGATCATGGGTTGTCCCGAGAACCGTCAATTTCTCCTCTGATTGTGGTAAAGCGGAAACCGAAACAGAAACCGGGATAGTCACTTCCACGATGGTTCCGGGATCGGCGTTGGTCACCAGCAATTGTCCGCCCAATTCTTTCGCGCGCTCACTCATTCCTCGAATTCCGACGCCGGATGTGCCGGAACGCAATTCTGCAATGCCGTCGGCGACCCCTTTGCCGTTATCACGCACCTTCACGGTCACAGTGCCTTCTCGTTGCGTCAGGCTGATCCACGCCTGCTGGGCCCCTGAATGGCGGAAGACGTTAGTGAGTGCCTCCTGAATAATACGGAACATTGCCGTTTCCAATTCGAGCGCCAGTCGAGGGAAATCGGTGGGGCTTACATCGAGCGTGGTCTCGATTCCGCTGCGCTGAGTAAGGCCCCCCAGATACCAACGAAGCGCGGAAAGCAGCCCGACTTCGTCGAGCAAGGGAGGGTGAAGAAGGTACGACAGAGTGCGAATTTGCTGCGTCGCGCGGTCGATTACGCTGGTGGCCCGTCCGATGTACTCTGGCAGCGAAAGGGGAGTGTGAACAACCCCGTTCAGCAACATCTTGAGAGCGACCATCTCCTGTCCCAATCCGTCATGTAATTCCCGCGCGATGCGTCGTCGCTCGTCATCTTGCATGGTCATTAGACGATTGGAAAGGCGGCGCAGCGCGAGCGTCCTCTCATCCACCTTCTTCTCCAGTTCGGCAGCACTTTCCCGCATAGCATGCTCCACCAGTTTGCTGTCGTGGATGTCGGAACAGGTCCCATACCATCGGCCGATCTGGTTAGTCTGATCTCGAATGGGCACGGCGCGGACGCGAAACCAGCGGTATTGGCCGTCCCGGCCCCGCATGCGGTACTCGCATTCATACTTTTCTCCGGACTCGACACAACGGGACCACTGCGCCAGGCTGGACTCCTTGTCTTCGGGATGCACATAGTCAAGCCAACCAAATCCTTTGGCGGAATCCCGGCAAGGCGCCGGTGTATTCGTAAAAGCGATCGCTGATGTAATCCCGGGATCCGTCAGCACGCCGGCTGAAGATGATGTCGGGCGCTGTCTTCACAATGGCATCGAGATCCTGGTTCTTACGCGCGAGTTCAGAATTCAACCGCTGCAAAGTCGCTGCCCGTTTTTCCAGTTCCTCCGTTCGCTCCGCGACCCGTTGCTCCAGCTCACGATTCAGAGACTCAAGTTGATGGGTTTTCCGCCGCAATTCGGCAAATACGCTGACTTTCGCGCGCAGGAGTTCGGGAATGACCGGGACTGAAATGTAGTCCACCGCACCACGCTCATATCCCTTTAACTGATCGAGATCGGTCAGATGCACAGCAGAGATAAAAATTACGGCAGTCTCCTTGCAGCGGGGATGCTGATGGATCATTTCCGCCAACTCAAATCCGTCGAGTTCCGGCATACTCACATCCATCAGCACAATGGCAACATCGTTCTTGAGCAAATGCTCCAACGCCTCGCGCCCGGAAGTTGCCTTGATCAGATTCTCGCCCAGTTCGCCCAGTATGACTTCGTAACTCAGTAGCTTCGCTGGTTGGTCATCCACCATTAAGATGTTGACTTTGCTTTTAGTGGCCATAGAGTGTTCCCGTTTCCTTGCTGCGCTATTTTCGGCGCGTCGCCTCGAATCAACTCAGCACCGGCTACCGGTGAAGCCATACTCTGAGAGCTGAGAGAAGCTGCTCGGTGTTCACTGGCTTTGCGAGGTATTCGGAGGCGCCGGCTTCCAGACACTTTTCGCGGTCTCCCTTCATCGCTTTAGCCGTCAGTGCAATGATAGGCAGACGCCTGAACGCTACGTTCTGCCGGATCACTTGCATGGTTTCGTATCCATCCATCTCCGGCATCATGATGTCCATGAGGACGATTGCCACCTCGGGAGTCGACTCCAGCGTCGCAATCGCCTCCCGTCCGGTGCCGGCGGTGAGAACGATCATGCCACGCCGCTCGAGCACGCTGCTAAGTGCGAAAATATTCCGTACGTCGTCGTCCACCACCAGCACCTTCTTTCCCACCAGCGCGTCGTCAGAGCGGTGCAGACGGTCGAGCATTCTTTGTTTCTCCGCCGGAAGGTCGGCGACCACACGATGCAGGAACAACGCGGTCTCATCCAGCAGTCTTTCCGGCGATTCAACTCCTTTGACCACCACGCTGCGCGCCAGACGTGTGGAGCCGCGCATCTTCGTCCGGGCGAGAGTTCCTTGCCGGTAAAAACGACGACCGGTAAGTCGTTCAGCTCCGGCGTGTCGCCCAGACGTTCCAGAACTTCGAAGCCAGTCATGTCCGGCAGGCGCAGGTCAAGCACGACGCAATCGAACGGCTGTTCCTTGACGGCGGAGAGTGCTTCGGCGCCGGTGGCAGCGATCGAAACATCAATGTCGTCGTGGCCCAGCAATTCACGGATACTGAGTTGTTCCGCAGGGTTATCTTCCACGACGAGCAAGTGTTTGCGGCGCGGTTTCGAGTATTCCCTGATGCGGTCTAACGCTGATTCGAGCCCTTCCGTCGTAGTCGGCTTGGTGACGAAGGCGAATGCGCCACGAGTTAACCCGTGATGCCGGTCTTCATCCAGAGTCAACATCTGCACTGGGATGTGCCGGGTAGCGGGATCTTGTTTGAGATGATTCAATACCGTCCAGCCCAGCATGTCGGGAAGGAATACGTCGAGCGATACCGCGGTGGGATGGAACTCGCGGGCCAGAGCCAGGGCCTCAGCCCCGCCCATTGCGACCAGCACCTTGAATCCCTTGTCGTGTGACAAGTCGACCAACACGCGCGCGTAGTGCGGGTCGTCTTCAACGATAAGCAAGACTGCATCGTCAGGCTCAAGGTTTGCCCGGTCGTCCGCGATGCGCTCAATGGTCAGTTCCGCCGCGACCGGAGACAACTGGCGTGGCAAAGGACCTGTTCTCCGCTCCGCCAGCGCAGCCGCTGGCGCGGATGGACCAACGTAGGTCTGCGGCAGATAGAGTGTGAAGGTGCTCCCCTTGCCGGAGGCGCTGCGCAACTGGATCTCGCCGCCAAGGAGACTGGCCAATTCGCGACTGATCGCCAGCCCGAGGCCGGTTCCGCCGTATTTCCGGCTGGTGCCTGCGTCTGCCTGCTGAAACGCCTCAAAGATAATTCTCTGCTTCTCCGCGGGGATGCCGATGCCAGTGTCGGACACCTCGAACGCCACCACCGACGCGGCGCTTCCCAGGATTGGGTGGTCGCTGCTCCAACCACCAGCGGCCACCGATACGGACAGCTGCACCCCGCCATGTTCTGTGAACTTGAAGGCGTTGGATAACAGGTTCTTGAGCACCTGTTGCAGACGCTTCGAGTCGGTCACCAGGCTCCGCGTGAGATGCGGATCGGTGTGCACTTCGAAACTCAACCGCCGGTTTTCAGCCTCGTGGCGGAAGGGTCGGCCGACCATGTCGAGCAAGCTCGCGAAGAAGACTTGCTCAGCATCGACTGAGACCGTGCCCGATTCGATCTTCGACAGGTCGAGAATGTCGCTGATCAGATTCAGCAAATCGGTTCCGGCGCCGTGGATGGTGCGAGCAAACTCGACTTGCCTCGGGCTCAAGTTGCCGTCTGGGTTATCCGTGAGCTGCTGGCCCAGCACCAGGATGCTGTTCAGGGGCGTACGCAACTCGTGCGACATGTTGGCCAGGAACTCAGATTTGTACTTCGAAGTCAAAGCAAGTTCTTTTGCTTTCTCTTCCAGCGCACGCCGTGCCTGCTCAATTTCCTGGTTCTTGCGCTCGACTTCTACGTTCTGCTCGGCCAGCTGCTGCGCCTTCTGTGCCAGCTGTTCGTTGGTTTGCTGCAACTCTTTCTGCTGGGTTTGAAGTTCGGTGGCCAGCTGTTGCGACTGTTTCAGCAGTCCTTCAGTTTGCATGGTTGCTTCAATACTGTTGAGCACAATGCCGATGCTGGCGGTGAGTTGTTCCAGAAACGCCAGATGCGAGGCGGTGAAGGTACTCAACGAGGCAAGCTCGATCACAGCCTTGACACGGTCCTCAAAGAGGACGGGCAGCACGATCACGTTGCGCGGCACCGCCTCAAACAAACCGGAACGGATCGGGATTGTGTTCTCCGGCAAGTTGCCGATCAGCATCCTCCGCTTTTCGGCAGCGCACTGTCCGACCAGGCCCTCTCCAACTTTCAACCGCCTGCAGTTGACCATCCGGCCCGTCCGAAGCAAAAGCCGAAAGCAGGACCATGCTCGCGGATTCTTCCGACTCCATCTGATAGATGACACCCTGTTGAGCATCCACCAGGGGCGCCAACTCGGACAACAAGCATTCGACCCACGCTCGCAAGGTCACGTTGCCCTTGCAACATGCCGGTAAAGCGAGCCAGGTTCGTCTTGAGCCAGTCCTGCTCGGTATTGCGGTCCGTGGTCAACCGCAGGTTGTCGATCATGGTGTTGATGTTGTCTTTCAGATCGGCAACCTCGCCGCTGGCTTCCACCTGAATCGACCGCGTCAGATCGCCCTTGGTAACCGCGGTCGCCACTTCAGCGATAGCTCGGACCTGGTTGGTCAGGTTATCCGCCAGCAGGTTCACGTTGCCCGTGAGATCTTTCCAGGTTCCCGCGGCTCCCGGCACGCTGGCCTGTCCGCCCAAGCCGGCCTTCCACACCCACCTCGCGCGCAACCGTGGTCACCTGATCAGCAAAGGTCGCCAGCGTGTCCGTCATGTTGTTAATGGTCTCGGCTAAAGCGGCGACTTCGCCCTTGGCATTGACCGTCAACTTCTGCGTGAGCTCTCCGTTCGCAACCGCGGTCACGACTTTAACGATTCCGCGTACCTGTTCGGTGAGGTTGGCAGCCATCACGTTGACGTTGTCGGTCAGATCTTTCCACGTGCCCGCAACACCGGGTACCTTGGCTTGTCCTCCCAGCTTGCCGTCCGTACCCACCTCGCGCGCCACGCGCGTGACTTCTGCAGCGAAGGCGTTTAGCTGGTCTACCATCGTGTTAATCGTGTTCTTCAGTTCAAGGATTTCGCCCTTCACGTCTACCGTAATCTTGCGTGACAAGTCGCCGCGGGCCACGGCGGTCGTGACTTCGGCGATGTTGCGCACCTGACCGGTCAGGTTCCCGGCCATGGCATTGACGGAGTCGGTAAGATCTTTCCACGTGCCCGCGACTCCGGGCACATTGGCCTGTCCGCCCAGCCGTCCTTCGCTGCCAACTTCACGCGCTACACGCGTGACTTCGGCCGCGAAGGAACGCAACTGCTCAACCATTGTGTTCAGAGTCTCTTTGAGCTGCAAGATCTCGCCGCGTACGTCCACGGTGATTTTCTTTGAGAGGTCGCCGGTGGCAATGGCCGTGGCCACTTCGGCGATATTGCGGACCTGGCCAGTCAGGTTGCTGGCCATGAAGTTGACGTTGTCGGTAAGGTCTTTCCAGGTCCCACCGACACCCGGCACTTGCGCCTGGCCACCCAGTTTGCCTTCGGTTCCCACTTCGCGGGCGACGCGGGTAACTTCGCCGGCGAAGGCATTGAGCTGATCGACCATGGTGTTGATCGTGTTTTTCAGCTCGAGAATTTCGCCCTTCACGTCGACCGTGATCTTGCGCGACAAATCGCCGCGGGCCACGGCTGTCGTAACCTCAGCGATGTTGCGTACCTGTCCGGTCAGGTTGCCGGCCATTGAGTTCACGGAGTCAGTGAGATCCTTCCAGGTTCCCGCCACGCCGGGGACGTTGGCCTGACCGCCCAGTCTGCCTTCGGTGCCGACTTCGCGGGCCACGCGCGTCACTTCGCCGGCGAATGCGTTGAGCTGGTCGACCATGGTGTTGATGGTTTCTTTGAGCAGAAGAATTTCGCCGCTGACATTGACGGTGATTTTCTTTGACAGGTTGCCGCTGGCGATCGCCGTGGCGACCTCGGCGATGTTGCGCACCTGGCCCGTCAGATTGCTGGCCATGGAGTTGACCGAATCCGTAAGGTCCTTCCACGTACCTGCAACGCCGGGGACCTGCGCCTGACCACCAAGTCTTCCGTCGGTGCCGACTTCGCGGGCGACGCGAGTGACTTCCGAAGCGAAGGCTCTCAATTGGTCCACCATTGTGTTGATGGTGTCCTTGAGTTCGAGAATTTCTCCTTTCACGTCTACCGTGATTTTGCGCGACAAGTCGCCGCGAGCGACGGCCGTGGCCACTTCGGCGATGTTGCGCACCTGGCCAGTCAAGTTACTCGCCATGAAGTTGACGTTGTCGGTGAGATCCTTCCACGTGCCGGCAACACCGGGGACTTGCGCCTGACCACCCAGCTTGCCTTCCGTGCCGACCTCGCGAGCTACACGGGTGACCTCCCCGGCAAACGCGTTGAGCTGGTCCACCATGGTGTTGATTGTGTTCTTCAGCTCAAGAATTTCGCCCTTCACGTCTACCGTGATCTTGCGCGACAGATCGCCACCTGCCACCGCAGTCGTCACCTCGGCGATGTTACGGACTTGTCCGGTAAGGTTGCCGGCCATGGAGTTCACTGAGTCAGTAAGATCCTTCCAGGTACCGGCAACGCCGGGCACGTTGGCCTGTCCGCCCAGCCTGCCTTCGGTTCCGACTTCGCGGGCCACGCGCGTCACTTCACCGGCAAACCGATTCAGCTGGTCGACCATAGTGTTGAGCGTTTCCTTTAGCTGCAGAATCTCGCCGCGAACATCCACCGTGATCTTGCGTGACAGATCTCCACTCGCGATCGCCGTGGCCACCTCGGCAATGTTGCGGACCTGCCCGGTAAGGTTGCTGGCCATGAAATTTACGTTATCGGTGAGATCCTTCCAGGTGCCCCCCACGCCGGGAACCTGTGCCTGGCCGCCCAGTTTGCCCTCCGTACCTACTTCGCGAGCGACGCGGGTCACTTCACCAGCGAAGCCGTTGAGCTGGTCCACCATGGTGTTGATCGTGTCTTTAAGTTCGAGAATTTCGCCTTTCACGTCCACCGTGATCTTGCGCGACAAGTCGCCGCGAGCGACGGCCGTGGTGACTTCGGCGATGTTGCGTACCTGCGCCGTGAGGTTGCCGGCCATGGCATTTACGGAGTCGGTAAGATCTTTCCAGGTGCCCGCCACCCCCGGGACAACAGCCTGACCGCCCAACTTGCCGTCAGTGCCGACTTCGCGCGCCACGCGCGTGACTTCAGAGGCAAACGAACGAAGCTGATCCACCATCGTGTTGATGGCTTCTTTGAGCTGCAGAATTTCGCCGCGTACATCGACCGTGATTTTGCGGGAAAGATCGCCGCTGGCCACCGCAGTCGCGACTTCGGCAATATTGCGGACCTGACCGGTCAAGTTGCTGGCCATCGAGTTAACAGAGTCTGTCAAATCCTTCCAGGTACCGGCTACGCCCGGCACTTGTGCCTGACCGCCCAGTTTCCCGTCGGTGCCGACCTCTCGGGCAAC
This sequence comes from Terriglobia bacterium, assembly GCA_963841075.1. GTDB lineage: Bacteria > Acidobacteriota > Terriglobia > Terriglobales > Acidobacteriaceae > JAIQFF01. Next base: position 36,079 of record CAWJBA010000034.1, on the reverse strand, counting down.
GCGTGTGACTTCGGCGGTAAAAACGCCGAGCTGCTGAATCATGGTGTTAACGATATTGGCTGAACGCAGGAACTCCCCTTCGAGCGGCCGGCCGTCCACGTCGAGCTGGACGGTCTGCGTCAGATTGCCCTGCGCCACGCCCGCGATCGCACGAGTAACTTCGGCCGTCGGGCGGAGCAGATCTTCGATCAAGGTGTTGACCGAGACTTCCATCTCGCCCCACGCGCCTTTCGACTCATGAAAGCGCGTGCGCTCGCGTGTTTTTCCTTCCTTGCCGACAACCTGACCGACGCGGTTCAGCTCCTGCGCCATTTGCTGATTCACAGCTACGATGTCATTAAAAGTGTCTGCAATTTTCCCAGCCAACCCTGTCCATGAACCAGGCAGACGCACGGAGAAGTCGCCGGCACGCATCGTCTGCAGGCATGCGAGGATTACACCCAGATCGGGAGACACTGTTTCTGCAACCAGATTGGAGTGGCCATTATTCTTTGTTGCAGGTTCGGGATTCACGGTCATGGTTGCGGAACGGTCGCTCCGTTTCACGGTTGCCTCCTGACGTACTGCAAACATCTCCCAATTCAAGCTGGCTTCGACTCAGGCTCCGCGCAACTCTATGGCGTCGGGTCGCGCGGACTGTGCCGCACGATCCACCATCCTCTAAAAGGGGACGGCCGGATGCCAATCGGTGGATACATTTGTTACCCGAAGGAGTCAAAACCAACGCGAAACTTCGCCATTGTAAACAAGCGAATTCCCGCCTGACTCTACAGTGTTTCCTGTAGAAGTTAGAGATAAGGGACATTCGTCAGCACATCCGCCTTGCGGTTTACGCGCGGGTGATTTGTCGGAGTGTCTGGTGGCGTACAAAAAGAAAAGGGCCGATTTCGGCCCGTTTCCTGCTTTAGAAGTGTGTTTCAGATTACTTCACGTGGATTGTCTTCCCGTCCGGATCGAGGATTCCATTGATTCGGACCTTCTTACCTTCGTGGGACTTCACCAGATCCTGCCGGTCGATGTCGTAGTTCGTGCCGCTGGCGTCTTGCAACACATACTTGTCACCGGACTTCATGATGGTGCCGGAAAAAGTCTGCACCTGGCTCTGTTTCGACTGACCCTGGGATTCAGGATCTGGCTGCTGTTGAGATGGTGGTGGGGTCGGCTGTGGGTCGGTCTGCTGCTGCGCGTTGAGCTGAATACCGGACAGACCCATACCTGCCAATAGGCCAAGTGTAATGGGGGAAATCGGCCAGTAACTGCGTTTTGGCATATGAATTTCTCCTGAGAGAGTTTTTGTCTTCCTGAGAGGCCATGATGCACGCCGTCTGCCAACTTGTACCTCCTCGGTGCAAAACGAAATAGGGGATTGCAAGCGCAAGAGTTACTTCTGAAAAAGATTTTCCCGGGTCATTCCGGCGGTCGTGAACACTCGTCATGCCTAAAGTAACCTCTGTAGGGTCCGCCGCGTGTCCAGGTAGCTTTGGGACTCAGCCAGGCAATCTTTTCCCGGGCGCTGGTATTTGTGCCGTGGTCGTTCTACAAATCGGTGCTCTGCATCATGAAATCCCGTAGCCGCGCCACAGGGTTTCCCTGCCCAAAGTTACGGCGCGCACCGGCGGGAGTCCGCATACTGCGCCTGTACAGCATCCGGTGTATTGTGCGATTCGAAGGATTCGGTGAAGCTTGCACCTGGAGGCGGCCGTGACGATCAGGATTCTCGTCGTGGACGACGTGCCGGCTATTCGTCGCTCTATGCGTTTGTACCTCGAGCAGGAGAGCGAATGGACAATCTGCGGAGAGGCCGAGAATGGTAAGGTGGCCATCGATCGAGTTCGGGAATTGCAGCCCGACGTGGTGATTCTCGATCTCTCCATGCCGGTCATGAACGGGCTCGAAGCAGCCCGTGCGATCAAAATAATTGCGCCGGGCACTCGCATCCTTATGTTTACCCTGCATACCTACCCGTATTTGTCGGACGAGGCCCGGAAGGTAGGTATTGATCACGTACTTTCCAAGACGGAATCAACGGGCGGCGAACTACTCCAGGCCCTCCGCGCCCTGGTCCATTAGCTCGCCTCTTTTTGATCTATTGGCCCACGCTTCTACTTCGGTCGTACGCCAAGTCTGGACACGCTGACTTTTCGGGCAGATTGAGCCGCTCAGCCTGATGCCATAAATTTGTGGTATGCGGGGGCCAATGTGGTGCGACCTTGGACGTGAGGTCACCTTCGAGACAGCCCATCTACTCACGACCAAGGTCGCGAGCATTTAAGAATACCGTCGCTCTCTTGGGGTTGCCAGACTCCTTGGTGATTCTGTGAGCATCCCTGGCGCCTGTGCATGGCCTCTAACACACGGCGATGCCGTATGCTGGCTGAGTCGACTGGGTAACGACCGTGGAGCGAGCTAAACGGCCTCGCTCTTGGGCAATTGATTTTCAGACCACTTAACTGCATCGTTGCGCAAGACGGCTAATCCCCTCAACGCATCCGCGATAGCTTGATTTTCTTCCGCGGTACCGCCATGATTCAGTTCAAACTCTCGCTTCCTTTGGCGTACGGCAGCCTCCGCAGCCTGAATGCGCTCTGGCATTTTCGACCAATCTGTTTCAAGTAGGGCCGCCTTGTAAGCCTCATGCCATTTGTAAATCTCAGTCATCATGAACCTCCATCGAGTGCGTGCTGAATGTAAGCCTCTGCTATTTGCTTCCCTCTTTCTCGACCTTCTTTCTCCATACATAGAAATTCTTCTCGTCCGCCAGAGTCTCAATTTCAAGTCCATGCGAGGTGGAGGCGCGATGAACAGCGGAGCGAAGGTTGGCCAGTCCAATCCCACCCACATCAGCAAGTGGGATTTCCATAGCCGAACCGGGTGGCAAAGTCTTTAGCTGTTGAAGAATTCCGAGAACGAGATCGTAGTGCTTCCCGCGTCGGCCCCGGTCGAGTCCATCAATCTTTACTTGCCGATACTTCAGATTGGGCGGATTGTCTTCTTATCTTGAATCTTTGGCCATTGTCTGGCCTCCATTTAGTCATACGATAGAATTCGTTAACTCTACGACAACTATATTTTAATGTACGGTAGCGTACAGTCGCCGATCTGATATCGATGGCATGCCGACGTTTCCCTTTCCTCTAGGACGCCGAATCGGCTTGCAGTATTTCCACCCTTTTTTAGTGGTTGGGGTAGGCTTCAGGAATGGAAACCAAGGACACACGTAAAGGAAAGCAAATTCCGTCGTTTGACCCCGCGACAGATTTCCTGGCAGGAACTTCTTCCGCGCGTCAAGATCGTCAACGATCCGAAGAAGTTGGCCAGCTAAACGCAGAATTGCAAAGGCGCAAGCTCGGACTCTCAGGAACGACGGACAACGATAAGGGGAGAGCATGAAGCACAATACAGAGAGGTGGATGGAACTCTGCGAACTTGCAGCCAAGGAACAGGATTCGAATAGATTGATGACCTTAACAAACGAAATTGTCCGCCTTCTGGACTGAAAAACGAAACCCCGCGATCATCAGTAAGAGCCCTCAAGACAGTGATCCAACCTAGTTTCCGGATCGGACCTGTCGCGCTCCACAGGAGCACGGCAAAACTGCGATGTAAACCGGGAGGTTTACGCGGCAGTTATTTGCAGAGGCGACTAAAATCGGGTTTTCCCTGTATTGCCCTTCTAGTGCGAACCTGAACTAATCAAAATAGTACGGCCAGGAGACCTCGGGAGACGGACCTTGGGCGGGAACTCTTGGGCAAGCAGACGTCATCTAGAGACGATGCAGGTATCTTACGCGTCTTTCACTCCTCTCTGGGAGGGACTCGGTGCCAATCCGCATCTTGATCGCAGATGATGATCCGACCATCCGCATGTTGTTGCGCCGGTTGTTGGAAAGGCGGCAGGATTGGCAAGTGTGCGGCGAAGCCAGCAACGGAATTGAGGCCATTGAAGGCGTCGAGCAACTCGCGCCCGACATCGTGGTCATGGATCTCGCCATGCCAGTCATGAACGGACTGCAGGCCGCGCCTGAGATCGTAAAGACCCACCCCAAACTGCCGATGTTGCTGATCAGCGTCCAGGAAGTCTCCAGGGAACTGGCAAGCGAAGCTCGCAGCGCCGGTTACCGGGGTGCCGTGACCAAGAGTGGCGGCGACGAGGTTTTAAAGGGAATTGAGGCCTTGCTCCGCCACGATATGTTCTTCTACTCGGAGGATGGATCTCGTAGCACGGCTGAAAGTTAAGCGGCGTTCTAGGCCGGCGCCAAGGATGACGATCTGCCGAACCCCTCTTTCGACAGCTTCTGACAATGCATCTTCCGCAATCCGGCTTCGTGCGGCAGTGAAGAGACGTCCGATGCTGGCCAAGGGATGTGCGTTCGCGAATTGCAGATGAGATCGGAATCCGGCCTGACATTCCGGTCGAAGCAGTCCGCTGTGTGGCCTGCTGACCCACGCGGTCGGCGCGGCGGCTGCGAGCCAACAGGAAAAACTTGCTATTTGCCCAGATTCCACATAATGCATACGAATCTTCGGGCGTTGAAAGATCTAATAGAAGAAGGACTCTAAACCTTTCGGCGTGTTTATAGCCTCTGCCGGCCCAGGGCAGAGGACGAGTCCAGCGGATAGGTACTGATATGTCTCCACCGACTACGACGTTGTTTGCTCAATGGAAGGATTTGAAGTTGATTTTCGATCCGAACTTGGGCGGTACTTCATATGCGAGTGCAAAGACTGGAGCCAACCAGCCGACTTCACCACTATGGCCAAGTTCTGTCGTGTACTTGACTCTTTCAAGGCGAAGTTTGGGATCTTGTTCTCCAAGCCGGGTATTTCGGGAGCTTCTCGGACCACGGATGCTGCAAGGGAGCAATTAATTCCAATCGTCCGAATTAAACAAGATACAGAGGGCGAGCCTTATACACCTCCGTCACTTTGGGAATCCTGATCGTTTGAATACATTATGAGGATGGATTTGACATGCCTATTGCTCACCAGCGACGCGGCGTTGCTTGACGTGGTGCGGACCGCGTTCAGCGCAGCGGGAGTTGGACTTGAGCTTCGTGCTGACGCGGCAAGCGCCATCGAGGTCACCGGTCGGCGACACATCGACGGTTTTGTTATCGATTGCGACGATGTTCCTGGAGCCACGGACGCGCTAGCCACGATACGCAACGGCCGCTCCAACAAATTGTCGGTGGTCTTCGCTGTTTTGAATGGCAAGACTAGCGTCAGCGCTTCCGTCGAAGCGGGAGCCAATTTCATTGTGGGTAAGCCGGTCCCCGAAGCACTGTTACGAAGCCACCTTAAAATAGCGCTTCCGCGGATGGAACGTGAACACCGCAGATATTTCCGTCACAAGCTTGACCTGTCCATCACGCTCTCTTGCGCCGAGACGGTCGTGGGAAAAATCATGAACGTTAGTGAAGGTGGGCTAGCGCTCACTCATTTCGGGCCTGCCGCGGTCGAAGGTACAGTCACAATACAATTCGACCTTCCCGAAACAACAGCTCAAGTCTTCCGAGCCAAGGCTGAGGTGGTCTGGAGGGACGCTTTTGCGCTGGGCCTGCGTTTCCTCCGCATCGAACCCGACTGTCGACTATCGTTTGAGTCGTGGCTAGGTTCACTAGAAGCGCAACTGCAATTTCGGGAGTCGGTTCGATCGAACACCACGACCTCGGGCATGGCTGGGCGTTCTCGCTAGAAGCCAAATCAGAACCCCTGTGTCCTTCAGAGGCGCCAGTCCGCAGGCGGGCTCTCGACTCCCCAAAAGTTCCCTGGGGAGTCAAACTCCACTCCCAGTAACCATGAAAAATTCTCAAGAAGCGGGATGGCCAGCACAACTCGGCCGTTCCTGGTCGCGCCATTCGAAACCAGTTTCACCGTCACTGGCGTTTGATTGTTCAACAGTTGTGGCACGATGACACCACAGCCGTGAGCATTGACGAACGCTGTTGTGCACTCTTTACGAAAAAAATATGCAGGATCTAGGCTGGTGATTATCACAGGAAATTGGAGGTCTCACTGCAAGCGTCATCTCCTGATGAAAATGCATCTTGAACTCAGCTTTTACTACTTAGTTACTAGTTTTGTGTCGTTTCAAAGTGTCTCCTATCCCGTCAAACCGTCTGGGTACACACTTGATATGCTGCGGCGAACTCGCGCTGACGCTGATCTGACGCTGATCTGGAGCTGACGCTGACACCGTGATGCGCTGGTGTTGATCTGGCGCGCGGCGCGCTCGCTTCGCTCGCGCTGGGAGTTGAGTTGCGCTGGCGGGGCGTTGAGTTGAGTTGAGCTGGAGCAGCTCTGGTGGGTACACTAAACATCCGTTTTCAAAATGAAGGCTGAAGCATCAATCGCCCAGCCAGGCTCCGAATCCGCGTAGCGGATCGACGTAGTCACAAACAATTTTCGTCGCTCCCACCAGGGGTACGGCCAAGATCAGACCCATCGCTCCCCAGATCCACGCCCAGAAAAGCAAAGACAGGGTTACAGCCAGCGGATTCAAACGCAGCCGCTTGCCCACGATTTTGGGGTAAAGAACATTCATGGAGAGCAGATGCAATCCAATGACGGTGACCAGGATTATCCCGGCACCAGTCTTGTCGATCAATCCGATGCCGGCAGCGAAAGGAGGGAGCAGCGCCAAGAACACTCCCAAGTACGGTACCAGGCTAATAAAACCGCTTATGACTCCTAAAAAATAGAAATACGGAAGTCCCAGGCGCCAGAAAACGAGGGTGCTCACAATGGCGCTTACCAGCCCGACCAGGAAGTTCCCGACAATAAAACTCCGAATCATCGTCGATATTCTGCCGACCGTGCGGTGGGCCATCAGACGATGCTCCTTGGGGAACAGGCGCACCGTCGAGGAGTGCGCGTGCTCCTTCCAAGTAAGCATGAAGTAAACCAGAAAAGGCATGAAGCTGATGGCGAGCAAGACCTCTCCCAGAGTCCCGCTGCCCGCCGAAATGAGATTCGACAAACCCGGGGCTTCTCGAACCTCAACTGCTAACGGTGGTTTGCCTGCATTGGGAGAGGCGATAACGGAGCGCGTACTTTCCTCGATTTGGCTGGTCTGTGCCCGTACGTCCGCCAGAGCAGACCTTATCTTTCCAGAATATTTCGGCAACTGGGTCGCGAAGTCTGCCGCTCGACTATAAAAGAAATAGGTGAGACCTCCGGCCAGTCCGACCAGCAAGGCTACAGCAAGCAATGCTCCCACGGCGCGGGGAATTCTGATCCGGCCAAGTCGGCTCACCACTGGCTCGGAAACAAATGCCAGCAGGATTGAAAACAGCGTGGTCACCATTACGACCTTGAGCAGGTAAATAAGCCCAATCACGGCTATGACGGCCACTACAATTTGTGCCACTGATCCTGCTTTGATGGAAGCCTGCAGAATTTCCGCGTCCTCCAAGGAGTCGTTACCGGCGGAGGCGGTGTCGCGAGGAGCAGGATGTGGTGCGAGCAAAACAGCTTGCCCCGCTATTCCCGCCGATGTCGCGATGGGCTCAATAGGCATAGGTTCTCGGTGTGGCCATGGACTGACGAACCAGCCCGACCTCGAAGCGGGGGAAGTCGAAACTTTCAGGCTGTGCGTGAGCCCAGTACGAAGTGCAAAATTAGGGAAATCACAGCAAACACGAGCAACAAGTGAATCAGACCGCCGGCCACGTGAAATACAGTGAAGCCACCAATCCAACAAATTAGCAGAACCACGAACAGTATCGTCCAGATGCTCATTGCCTTATCCTCCACTTTTCGAAATTTGAATGACAAGCCTTTATCAGAGTCCCGGCACGCCGGACGAATCGTTGGTTCGCCCGGTTTGCCGGTTTAGCTAAGCTATGCGATTTCCCGAACAGGAACAGCGTTTTTCTCACCATGAGCTTCGCCGGTCGAAGAAACATCCTTAGCGCCCGTGCGTTCAAGAATGCCCTTCGCCCTCTTAGTCTCGTCGGAATTGTCGGAGTGAACGGAGAGCAAGATTCCGCCGTCTTTCACCCGGCCTTCGTAGCGCTTTGCCTCATATTCAGGTATGCCCATGCCGATCAGGGCGCCCGTGAGACCACCAACCGCGCCTCCTACTCCCGCACCAGCCAGTGCCGCCATGATTGGCCCGGCAGCAATGAAGGGTCCGAGACCAGGAATTGCCAATGCTCCGATTCCGGCCAGCCAGCCCAAGCCACCACCCAGTAACGCTCCGGTTCCCGCCCCAGTGGTTGCACCCTCAGGTGCCTTTGTGTTCTTCTCGTGCGCAAAGTCCTTGGTGCCCTTGTTCTCGGGAAACAGCGCCGAAACATCGTTGTTGGAAAACCCGGCTGTTTTCAAAGCCTCGACTGCCCGATCTACACTCGACCGATCCGTATAAATGCCGAAAACTGCTGTATTCTTACCCGCCATTTTAGATCTCCTAATTTTATGAGTAGTTATTGCTTGGGTTTAACATCAAGTTGGCTGGTCACCTTGTCCGCACCAGCAACTTCCGCTGCCTTCGCTTCAACCGCAGCCTTTTCCTCATCCGACCGCACCGGCCCCTTGAGCGTGACCATGCCGTTCTGCGCAATGATCTTGACGTTGTGAGCATATGTGGACAGAGATTTGTCCTGAATAATCGACTTGCGAATCTGACGAGCAAGTTCTCGGTCTGGTTGATTTTCTTTTTGTTGATCCGCCGTCGGCTCCGCCTTGTTCTTGTCTCGCTGGTTTACTTTGGTGTTGTCCGCAGCCGGCTCGGTAGAATCCTGAGCCCGTGCAGCGGTGGACACTGTGGTCAGCGCAACCGCCAACAGCAGCATTTGAAAGACAACTTTTACTGAATATTTCATTTGAACTCCTTCGGAACCCACCATTCAGTGTCCGGGTGATGGAGGTTAATTAGGCGTTGATAGTTCACCGTATACTGCAACCACGCAGGCGTCAGTATCGGAAACACTGTAGGACGCCACCAATAAACGGGTATTGCAACTTGGTGGGAAACGTGAAGCGTCTCCCCTCGAAAGAGAAGTAAGCTTCACCTGAGGAAATTACGCCACTCGCTTTGACTTTCTTCCCGGATCGCTGGTTGGTTTTTTCTGCGATTTCGTTCGCTTTTGTGTTGATCTGCCCGGCAAGTTCGGTCAGTTTCTCGTCGGTTTCCTTCTCCTCTTCCAGTGTTTGCTCAAGGAGCGAAACGTGGTCATCTTCGCCCAATGTCTCGGCCATGCTGCGAACAGCGCCATATCCCGCGATTTCGTAATGCTCCACGCGTTGCGCAGTACCAATCAGAGCGGCATCCATAACACTGCCTTCGTAATGTTCTTCCATCGCCTCAGAACCTTCCTCAATCAATCCCTCCATTCCCTTGCACTTCTTGCCTTTAGGGCTCTCGCCTAGAGCCTGGAAGATTTTCTCTAGACGTTGGACATGTCCCTGGGTCTGCTTGAGGTGTTTCTCGAAGCCTTCTTGCAATTCGGGCGCGGTTGCCGCCTTGGCCATTTTTGGTAACGCCTTAACCAACTGGTTCTCAGCGCTGTAGAGGTCTTTCAATTCGTTGACGTAAAGTTCTCTCAAGCCTTCCGTCATATTTCCTCCTAATTATCGATTTTCAGTACAACGCCTCAGATGCTCGTGGTCTCCAAGAGGTAGCCTCGACCGCTCCGCACGACAGCTCTCTGCCACACGTCTCTGATTCTCGATTTTCGAACTGGACTGTGGTAGGTCTCGAGGCCCACCATGAAACGAACTTCGATCTGCAAACCCGAAGATCGGCAAGCCGTTCTTAACCAAGGTCGGAAGCTAAAGATGGCTCGATCTGCTGATGCCTACGTTCGTGGCAACACCTTCCAATTTTATGAATGGCTACTGGAGGCGATGCGCAGGGTGCGCTGGGCCCGACAGAGTGAAATCTACTAAGGAACCCCACTACACAATTCCCAGCCTCCGACGAAATAAGGGCTACAATACCCGGCCAGAGAATGGTTTGCTAAATCCAAGGGGGCGACCATGAAGGGACTTGGGTTCCGTATCTGTGTTGTCGGCTCTATTGCGGTGGTTTTGCTGCCGTTTTCCCGCTCCGAAGCCTCGTCCTATTGCCCTGGCTGCGAAGCCGGAGTAATCGGAGCTGCAATTGGCCTTGGAGCAGGGATCGGCACGGGCATCTACTTCATCCACCGCAGCCACACCTCGCTAAGTGGCTGTGTCCGCGAGACCGAAAGCGGCCTCAGCGCGACGGCAAAGGATGGCAACAACTATCAATTGGTGAACGCGCCGAGTGAGATTAAGGCGGGTGAACGTTTTTCGCTCCGCGGCCACAAAATCACTTCCGCTTCCGGGCGTGCCTTTCGGGTGGACAGCGTATCCCGAGACTACGGTGCCTGCAGCCCATAAGCCCCAATGAAACGAAGCGAGATTTTACAAAGCGCGAGCACGCGGCGTCTGATTCACCCGTCCTCCCCGGCTCAGTTTATTCGCACAAGTACTTATTTTTGTTGCACATAGCGGCGTCGTCCTGTAACTAGGGCCTCCTCGATTATGATGAGGCCATGAGCCCAACCGGAATGCGCCCTTGGTGCATCACCTCCACCACTTCCCACTGTGACCAGTGCCGTGATGGAAACCTAACGTGCTCCGGATTAAGATTTGACCTATCTGACTGCCATGACCCACAAGCGCAAAATCATCGTCTACATCGCCACCAGCGCCGACGGCTTTATTGCCAGAGCCGACGGCTCCGTCGACTGGCTCGACCGCCCGAGCCCGAAGGGTAACTACGGCATGGGTGCGTTCTATAAATCGATTGACACGATCCTGTGGGGCAGGAAGACATGTGACACGGCGCTCGACTTTCAAAAGAAAGGCGTAGCCGGGTCAGCCTTCAATACAAGAGTTAAAAACTATGTCTTCACACGCACTCTGCAGCCAGCGCCCGCAGGCGTGGAGTTCGTGAGCGAACCCATCAAAGCGTTCGCAACCCGTCTGCGGAAGAAACAGGGGAAAGACATCTGGATGATGGGCGGAGCTGGGATCATTGCGTCGTTTCTCGACGAAGGAGAAATCGACGATTTTATGATTCATGTGATTCCCACCTTTATAGGCGAAGGTATTCCATTGATCGCGCCTAGCCGTCGCACCGTGCCACTAAAACTCATCTCTTGCGCGAAGTTCCCCGACGGCGTGCTCAAGCTGCACTATACCGTCCGTAGGTAATCACACCAAATTGCGACCTGAGCATCACAAGGTTGGGCGCGGGTGACCGCCTGTCGGAGGCGTGCCAAATTGGCCCAGGCTCGCGGCGTCCTAACCAGCCCGAACGAAACCCACGGCCTTAGAACCGCTGCAAACGACCTTGGAGCCGTCGATGCTACCTCTTCACGTCCGTCGCAGAATCGACCGGGAAGGAAATCCAAAGACAGCGGTTCCTTGCGTCCCTCACCAATACAAAAGCCGTGTCATCATTCGAAAACCATACGGCTGGATCATAGACTGCCAGACGTCCGTGTACCTGGCACAGTTTGTCGGCCTGCTGCTTGAGGTGCTTGGGAATATCCGAAGCCATAGGAAGATTCATTTTGGCGTCCACTTGAGGTCGTCGGACGCTCTTGAACAGCTCTCCGCAAAGGAGAACCCCAGTTTGTCGGACTTGTCCACCGATAGGAAACTGGCAAAACTAGCAGTTGCGGCGTGGTATTACAGGCGCATAATCGAGACGAAGAAGAGTAACGTTCGAAAAACTGAGAGCTGAATTGAATGGTGTGCGCATCGTGTGCTTCGGAAAAACAATACGTAACACGGCCCGCAAGAATCAGAATCCCGCCCCCCATCTAGCAAACCGGTATTAGCAATCCGGGTACGCAGGGTCTCGAATGGTTCCGGCAGTTTGTATAATTTGCGAATCTTGCGGTCTTGCTCCTTGGGAAGATCGCATCGGCGTTAGTCTACCTTAAGAACTCAACTCTTGCTTTTTGGGTTTGTAGGGTGAAATGTTCTGCAAGTCGTGCCAATCAGCTAACCAGAGCACGTTCAATGGTGAGATTGCGATTCACTTCCCTGGACTCGAAGGACTGGACAAACCCATAGTTTGGGTTTTTCCAAAGGTTCTAGTCTGTTTGAATTGTGGCTTCACGGAATTTGTAGTTTCCGAAGCCGAGTTACAACAGCTAGTGGAAGGCGATGCGGCTGCAGCGTAACGTGCAGCGCGGGAGACTTGGCGCCTTTACTTGAGTCAGAGGGAGAATTATGCATACTCGGTTTCACCGAAATTACCTGCCTGAATCCCACTACTGACAAAGTTCGCGCCCCGTAGAACAGTTTCTATCGCAAGCATCAGGTCATTGGCCGCGTTCTGCTTCCAAACATATCCTTTCGCTCCGTTGCTTAAAGCTTCCTGAACCACATCCGCATCGCTGATCTGACTTACAAAGAGGATTTTTGCGGTTGGAATGAGCCGAGATATATTTTGCGCAGCTTCGATCCCTTAGACTGGGAAGACCGATGTCCAGCAAGATCAAGTCTGGTTTCAGTGCTTGGGCTTTCTCAACGGCTTCTAACCCGTCTGAGGCTTCGCCGATGACCTCTAAATCCGGCCTGCTTTCCAGCCTTGAACAGACGACTCGCCGAAAGGGCTCGTAATCGTCGACCACAAGAACCCGGATCGTCGACGACGGCATAGGCTCAGCAACGCTCCAATTTTACTAATGAGCGTCAAAGCCTACCTCAAGAAAGACGTTCCGTCAGGCAGGAAGACCCCGATTTTTGCCTAGTGGAATCCCTTATAAAAAACCGGGCGCGCCTCCCCAGAATTCCGTTTAGCCGCTTTTGCTGAAAGCTTCAACAGTTGTTGTTAACAGGCGATTACACTCATTGAGAATTGGCTGGCCAAGCCAGCGAGTGCGGGGGCGCTTCTTCAACTCTTCAACAGCTATCTGAGGGAACCCGGTTTATATGTCGGATGCGGGTTGAAAGTGCTGCCGACGACCAAAAGACGGTTCTTGGACGACTGCGCCGGAGGGCACTTCCAATCAGAACTGCCGGATTCCTAACCATGGAATCTCGATGCCCAACACCCGGACTTCCCGGTCGAGCCGATACATTTCACCCTGCACATCAGCCAGATCCTGCAAGAGTTGACGCCTTTTGATCTCAAGACGTGCCAGTTCTAGCAGTTGTTTGGGTTGGTTGTTTAGGGCTGCATTAGCAGAGGTCAGTTCTTTAGTTTCTTTCACGCGTGTCTTCCTCCCATTGGCTGCGACTGCCATTCAACGCACAAACATCCATCTTGCAGGTAATAGCGGGAGCGTCCTTGTTCTGGCCAATAGCCATTTTCGGCGAAGAGCTTCAACTCGTGACGGCTTCGATGGCTAAAGACGCGCTCATCTTCTTCCCAAAGTCTAAGCAGGCTTTTCCGGTCTAGCCTGTCCAGTTTGCTCGACCTTTGTGCCTCACCCGAAGAGTAGACCGCTTGGGTTGGCACGGAACCTGGCCACAACTAGCCGGTTCATATTGCCATTGAAGGCGAGGACCTGGTTGCTGACCTCCAGCAGGGCCTTTCTTATGTTCGCAAGCAAAGGAAAAGTCAGAAATAGCGATTCTGGTGCTCGTCTGTCGTTTCATTTAGCGGCTTTCAACCTCATTTTTCGTTCATGCGAGTTATGAATACCCGCGCTGCCTCCGAGCTCCACCCTCGATTTCCGTCCGGAGACTCTACTTGCCGCACGCTCTCTAATCGACCCTAATACCTACTAAAAGTGGCCTCGTAGCCAGCTCGATAGCCATCGGAGTATTGCGCCTTATAACTATTTTTGTCGCCATATTCTCGGCGGTAACCGTGATCGCGGTCGTCATACTTACCACGAGGATTCGAATTGAACCGCTTATTCCTGTACATGTCTTCGCGAGCCTGACTGATTCCATCCTGATATCCGGTTCGATAGCCGATATTGCCGTCGTACCCATAGTCAGACTGGTCGTAGACGTCGCCGCTGCGGTTGTACCCGCCACGATCCCTATCTCCGTCACCGTCACTCCAGCCGCGACTCTGGCTCTGGTAGCCCGCTCGGAAGCCATTCTCGTATCCATTGCGATAGGCATTCTGGAACGCCTGCACCGGTCCCATCCATTGCTCATAGCCACGAGTGGCCTGTCGCCAGTCCGGACTTTGATAATCGTTAGGATCGTTTTCACGCCCTTCATGCCTGCCCTTGGCGTAACCATCGCGGTAGCCCTGCTGATAACCGTACTGGCGGGCTTGGCTCGAATTGCTCTGATAATATCCACCATCGTCTGTCGTCGTGGTATTGCGCCAGTGAGAGACCGCTGAATGCCACTATCACCGCAATTGCCAAAACTGCCATCCGTAGTTGTCGCGACATAATCTTCCTCCTGACCAGGTGAGAAAGTTTCTGTTTAGTCGCCTGGTTTCCAGATTAATGAGATGCTGCGTGCTGAACATCTGCTGCTCGCTTCAGGATTGCCTCACTCAACCCGTCACTACCTGAAGCCAACATTAAAAATGGGGGCGAGGTCGACACACTTTCATTTGAATTGAATCAATCTCACAAGGAAAAGAACCTATGCTCCATAACATAGCGATTCATTTGCGCAGTACGGAGTTCTTTGTAGCCGAAATTAAGAGGGGAGAACATTTCGTCCAAGGCCTGGGGATTGTAACCGAACGAAAGAGGCGGGTACCAACCTAGGCCAATGCACTGGCATCTCAATCACCGAGGTATTTTATGAAGCAGGTGCTATTTGTTTTGGCGTCCGCGTTGATTCTTGTTGGTTGCGGTGCAGGTCACGCCAACCTAACCAGTATTACGGTTAGTCCGCAATCCGCCACCACCACTAGCAGTCCTGAGGGTCAAGTTGGCTACACTGCGACGGGAAATTTCCAAAACGGCAAGAGTCGGGAGCTTTCGCAGGTGGACGGTCTTTCGTGGAAGACTTCGCCTACAAGTACCGGTACTGTCGCGGCCACTATCGGTTCAACCGGTGAAGCTACTTGCTCAGCGCCAGGCACCGTTACCGTTACCGCAAGCGCCCCCCAAAATCTACAGTTCACCGTGAATAACGGAGTGCAGAACACGTCAGCCACGGTAAGCGGTACTGCAATGCTAGTTTGTCAATAGGGATTACTGGCTGGCCTCGTTAGGCAGGCGAAAAGTCGAACGCCACAAGCTCTAGCCAATTCTGAATAGTAATGTCGGTATCGCGCTCCAATATGGTCGCTGCAGATTCCGCCGACACCCGTTTAACAGGGAGCGGGTTCGCTAGTCTCGTGCGAATGAGTTCTTTGATTGAGCCGATTTGGAACGGTTTCGTAATGATTTCATCGGCTTGGGAAATAATCGCAGCCATTGCCTCCGCCAGCGCGGGGTAATGATCTGCGATGACTGTTGCGTGGAATGCTGCGGAGATTCCTTCTGCGGTCAGTGCGATGACTATCAAGTCAACCATTCATGCGTAAGGAAGCCGGTTCAACCCGAGCGCGATTTGCGGGAGCCGCCTCGAACGCACAGGGCACCTCCCTAAACTACTGCGAGACGTGGTTCTTCGCCTGCGCTTGGACACGGGATTGACAGCCCCCAATTCCGTAGCGGCTCGGGATCATGGAGACCTGCGACGGCAGCAAGGCTACACCGTTCCCATGGTGGTAGAGGAATCTCGTATCTTGCAGATAAGCATCTTCAGAGCTTTGCAACGGAATATCCATTCTCCGATGCCGATGAAGAACTGGATCAACTGACAAGCCCGGCCAAGGCCCACCTTTCTCACTTGGCCGCGCGGCGGTAATACGCGCGTCTCTCGCAGATGCCCCACTACTCAGCGTGCCTAGTACCAACGTGCCCCCGGCTTCTTCAGGTAATGCCGGAAGACGTATCCCCACGGGATAATCGGGATCAAGATCACGCCCAACGCGATCGCTTTGAAATCCTCTGTGAATTGCGCCGTGTGCACGCCCGCCCTCCATTGCGGTAGCCCGTAATCGACCAGCCAAATTGTCTTCCACACTAGTTCGAAGAGAAGTATCGGAAGCATCTGCAGCGGGTAGCGAAGCCCGAAACACGCAAGCACCCACATTCCGCCGAGCAGGCTCGGGATTACCCCGCGCGCCGCCGCCTCATGGCCTATCAACTGCGGCAGAAACACGATGGCGCCGCCGATGACCAGCAGCAGGTACATCGCGCGCAATACGTAGAGCCGAGTGAGAGAGACTTCGCTCTCGATGGGGGCCGCAGCGGACGGTGAAATAGTGGCAGCATTCAAAGTCATTTCAAATCTCCAATCTCATCAAGTGACACGGGCGGGCGCTCTCCGGCGCCCGAATCGTGTCGAAATTCCAGGAGGTCGCCCGGTTGGCAGGCGAGCGCTTCGCAGATTGCCTCAAGTGTCGAGAAGCGGATAGCCCGCGCCTTGCCGGTCTTCAGGATCGACAAGTTCGCGAGCGTGATGTCGACGCGCTCGGCGAGCTCGGTCAGCGTCATGCGCCGGTCGTGCAGCCGGTCGTCGAGCTTGACGAGAATGGCCATCAGACCGTGCCCTCCAGATCCTCGCGCATGCGCGTCCCTTCAAGGAACACCTGCGCGAGCACGAACAGCAGCAGGATAGCGAGCCAACCGGTGAGATCGAAATTACCGTTGATGCGCAGCGGTACTTCTTTGGTCGAGACCGCGGAGGCAATCGCGACGACGCAGATGTGGAGCAGCTCGAGGCCGAGCAGCGCCCAAGCGATGGTCCGCAGCCGGCCGGCATTGTCCATGATGAATGGCTCGCCCGTGCGCACCGACTCGACGATCCTAAGCAGCCGGCTAAACACCACGTAAGCGATGGGTGTGCCTACGATGCCGACTACCATGACTGCGCGCATCCCGGCGACCACGCTCTCGTGACCGGCGACCGCGCCGACGCCGAGCGCTCGCCAGGTCCATTCCTCTGCCTGGAAGCTGATCGCCAGCAGGACGAAGATCAGCGCTCCGAGAATCCAGTTGAGCACGTCAGAACACGCAAAGTGACGCGGGTCGCGAGTAGCGCCCTCGACTGTTTCATAGTAGGTTCCGATGTAATCATTATCGATAAACGATAAACTATTTATCGTTTTTCGGCAAGTGCTAATTTTGGCAAAGGGGGCGAGCGCCATAAGTGGTGAATATGCTCGCAAATCCCTGCCTGCCACGTATCTTGTGGCTGGTTGGTCAGCCGCCTTCAATTAAGAGACGTGACCGCGATTACTTCCGGGTGACGGGCAATCCGAAGTCAAATGTACACGAGGACTTCGGGACGACTATGCAGCTTGACGCACAGTCCGATATGGAATCGATGCGCGACGCACAGGGCAAGTTCCTGGAGCAGTTATTGGGCGACAGGATTCATCTGCTCACGGAGCACGTTCAGTGAGAAATAATCGGTCAGAAAGCCGGATCGTCGGGTTGGATCATGGGTTGTGAAATTCGGCCACCGGGCCGCCAACTTCTTTAGAATGATGCTGGCGTTGCGCCGCCTCGGTGTGCGCCGTCTAACAGCGAATTCGTTCCTATCATCCTTCACGGGACGTTGTTCCTATATCACCTTCCATGCGACTTCGGGGATAATAATAACCGGCTGCTTGCATGGGAGTGTTTGGAACGTGGCGATTCGCTGGAAAGACTTTCCTCACAAAGAAATCTTCGCCAACATCCACTCAAGACACAATCAAAACGCTGTCGAACGCTCCGCCGATGATTCGTTACTGCACATTCTACGACGTCGGGCTGCGCTTTCTAATCCCCGAAGAACATAGCCGGTTCATCCAGTTGGAATAGCCACATCGTAGAACGCCTGCATTGCACCCGTGACGCGTATCGAGCGTTCACCGACGCACGGGTTGCAGCCCTGCTAGCGAGGCGTACTGGGTCACCTTGCGCTTTTCCGTCCTGCCTACCGCGATTGCAAGTCTCAAACAAAGCGTAGTCGATTACGTCAGACAGCCTCTCGCCAGGAATACTACAGTCACTCCTAGGGCGCTCGTCGGTACTGATCGATGCCCGGCAGATCGCTACCTTGACGCTGACAGTCCACAATTCGCCTGTGCCTGGTTGAAGTTTCTGGAGATTTCCTGAAATCTGTCGAATGGGCCGTCTTTCATCCGTCATACAATCAGGCGCGCAAAGGCGCTCACAATGTTCCCAAAGGAGAAAAATCATGCAATTCGCCTTGTTGATCTACGAATCGCCGGAAGCTTTCGCGTCACGGAAAAGCGATGGGACCGACTCCTACACGGCGCTTGGCGTGCCTACCACAAGGCGCTCGTCGAGTCAGGCGTCTATGTCGGGGGCGATCCGCTGGAAGTGCCGGAGACCGGAACCACGATACGAATTAGGGAAGGAAAGCGGCGCGTGCAGGACGGTCCCTATGCGGACACCAAAGAACAGCTGGGAGGATTCACCATCCTGGAACTGCCATCGCTTGACGCAGCCCTGGAGTGGGCAGCGCGATGCCCGGCTGCCTCGTCCGGTGCGGTAGAAGTCCGTCCGCTGGCGCCCGCAACCGAGCGCAGGGTTCACGGGATGAACGGAAGCGAGTCAGGAGAGACAGTTCATCGGACCATCGAGCGAGTGGCCCGCGAGTCATACGGTCGTCTGGTAGCCTATCTTTCCGTGCACACGCAGGACGTGGCCAGCGCCGAAGATGCTCTCAGCGAGGCTTTGGTAGCGGCGCTCGACTGCTTGGCCGCGAGACGGCGTGCCGCAAAATCCCGAGGCCTGGCTGCTCACGACAGCGCGCCGCTCGCTCATCGATTTTGTGCGTCACCAACGAGTGGTGCTAGCGAGCGAGCCTACCCTCCTGCTCCTTACCGAGGACTCGCGGAGACGACGTTGGAAACGGAGTTTCCAGATGAACGACTCAAACTGCTCTTCGTATGCGCGCACCCGGCGATCGATCCGGCCATGCACACGCCGCTCATGCTGCAGACCGTTCTGGGCCTGGATGCGGTGCGCATCGCCCACGCCTTCCTGGTCTCACCGAAAACCATGGGGCAGCGTCTGGTGCGTGCCAAGACGAAGATCCGCGACGGCGGTATTCGGTTCGAAGTGCCGCAAGAGCGTGAACTGCCGCAGCGGCTGGATGCGGTGCTTGAAGCGATTTACGCCGCCTTCGGCATTGGCTGGGACGACATGGCGGGCGTCGACCAGCGCGGCCGGGAGCTTGCCGAGGAAGCAATCTGGCTCGCGCGCGTGCTTCTTCAGTTAATGCCCAATGAAGCCGAGGTTCGCGGCCTGCTGGCTCTCATGCTCCACTGTGAAGCGCGACGGCGCCGCACGACGTGGACCGGATGGCCGATACGTTCCTCTTTCCGAGCAGGACCCGAAGCAGTGGTCGCTTCCTTTAATCGAAGAGGCGGAACGCCATCTCGCCGAGGCGTCGAGACGTGGACGTCCCGGCCGTTTTCAACTCGAAGCCGCGATTCAGTCGGTACATGCCGAGCGGGCGCGCAGCGGCCGGATTGAGTGGACTGCGATCGTCGCTGTTCTACGAACAGCTGATCCGCATATCGCCGACGATCGGCACGCGAACTGGATACGCCGCCGCGGTCGCCGAGGCGAATGGAGCCGAAGCAGGGCTGGCAGTTCTGGATGCGATCGACCCGGACGCTGTCTCTGCTTATCAGCCCTACTGGGCGGTTCGCGCTCACCTCCTGCAGCGGCTAGGGAAAAGACCCGACGCGTCGCATGCCTTACGACCGGGCGATCGGCCTCGCTGAAGATCCCGCCGTGAGACAGTTTCTGCTCCAAAGGCGGAGCTTACGTTTTTTTCTCTTGCCTGTAGAAATCAACCACACCCTACTCGTCACCCTTATAGAGGCGGCTTAGCGATCAAGTGTGCCACCGAGGAGGTGAACGATGTGCCCATTCTGTTTAGCAACCCTGGGACTAGTCGTGGCCGGCACGGTCTCGACCGGCGGGCTGGCAGCGCTGGCCGTCAAAGTGTCTCGCAAAAAGAACGCAGCAGAAGAAACGTCCCGAATTTAAATAACAAGGAGAAATGAAATGTCGACGAACAAAGAGCAGCGAAAGGGCATCTCGCGATGAAGACACCCCCGATCGTGTCGCAGCAGGAGTGGGAGGCTGCGCGCCAGCAGCTCCTCGTGAAGGAGAAGGCCTTGACCCGCTCCCGTGATGCGCTGGCCGCCGAACGCCGGCGGATGCCGTGGATGGCGGTGGAGAAGAAGTACGAGTTCGACGGACCCAAGGGTAAGGTAAGCCTGCTCGACCTGTTCGAGGGCCGCCGGCAGTTGATCCTCTATCGCGCCTTCTTCGAGCCCGGGGTGTTCGGCTGGCCCGAGCACGCCTGCCGCGGCTGCTCCCTGGGCGCCGATCAGGTCGCCCACCTGTCCCATCTGAACGCCCGCGACACCACCCTCGCCTACGCCTCACGCGCGCCGCAGGCGGACATCGCGCGCCTGAAGGCGCGGATGGGCTGGGAGATGCCCTGGTACACCATCACCGACAGCTTCGACGTGGACTTCGGCGTGGACCAGTGGCACGGCCACAACGTGTTCTTCCGCGACGGCGAGCAGGTGTTCCGCACGTACTTCATCAACACCCGCGGCGACGAGGCGATGGGGAGCACCTGGAGCTACCTCGATATCACGCCGCTCGGCCGTCAGGAGACCTGGGAGGACTCGCCAGAGGGTTACCCCCAGACCCCGCCGTACAAGTGGTGGAACTGGCACGACAACTACGACGCCGAGGCCTCGCCTGACCCGAAGTGGGTCGATATCTTGACCGACCCTCAAGAAGCCGCCATCCGAAGGCGCGACGAGGAGAGGCGAAAGCGAGCTAAAGGCGTTCTTGTCGGACTACGCGCAATTCGGACAGCGTCGGGCCGAATTCTCAGCTTCTTGTTCGCCGCCGATGGAGGGAACGACTCCATCGCCGGCGGCGGAAGGGGTCCAGAAACGGGCTTCGAGGAAACCTCGGCTGGGTCGTTTCCTCGAAGCCGACTTCTGGCCGGAATGCTCAGGAATAGTAATGGTTCCTAATGGCTTTTGCCGGATCGATCTTCGGACCGAACGCACCCTGAATAGCATCCATAGTCTCCATGAGAGCGCCTTGCGATGAAGCCGTATTACGATCAGGCGGTAGCCGAAGTCCCCTGTGGGGAAAGAGCCAAACCATGGATACTCGCTGCAACCATTCTCGGCTCCAGCATGGCATTCATCGACAGCACGGTCGTCAATGTCGCTCTGCCTGCGATACAGGCTAGTTTTCACGCAACGGTGGTGGATGTGCAATGGGTGGTCGAGTCCTATGGTCTGTTCCTGGGCGCGCTGATTCTCGTCGGGGGCTCGCTCGGCGACCTGTTTGGGCGCCGCAGGATCTTCCTGGTGGGCGTGGCGATCTTCTCGGTTGCATCCGCCGGTTGCGGCTTTGCTTCGAACATTCATCAGTTGATCATCGCGAGAAGCATTCAAGGTGTGGGAGCCGCGCTCCTGGTGCCCGGAAGTCTCGCGATTATCAGTACGTCCTTCGACGAAAAGAGTCGCGGCCAAGCGATCGGCACGTGGTCCGGCTTTACCGCGATCACCACTGCGGTCGGGCCCGTTCTTGGCGGTTGGCTGGTTGAGCATGCCTCCTGGCGCTGGGCGTTCTTCATCAATCTTCCGATTGCAGCGTCCGTGATCGCGATTTCACTTTGGCAAATTCCGGAAAGCCGCCGCGCAACGGCTGGACGCATCGATTGGATTGGAGCACTTCTTGCCACCCTGGGGCTCGGCGGCTTGGTGTACGGCTTCCTCGAGTCGGTGAACTTGGGCTGGACGAATCGCTTGGTCTTCGGAAGTTTGATTGCTGGGTTTCGGGGGCCTTGCTCACATTCGTTTTCGTCGAAGCCCATGTTCGCGTCTCCGATGGTGCCGCTCACGCTCTTCGATCCCGGAGGTTCAGTGGCGCGAACCTGCTCACGTTCTTTTTGTACGCAGCGATTGGAATTTTCTTTTTCTTGTTCCCGTTGAACCTGATCCAGGTCCAGGAGTATTCCCCAACCGCAGCCGGTACTGCGATCCTTCCCTTGATTCTGCTGATGTTCCTTCTTTCGCGCTGGGCCGGCGGACTCGTCACCCGCTATGGCGCGAAGAGGTCCGCTGATCCTTGGCCCTCTCATCGCCGCAACGGGTTTCGCTCTGTTCGCTGTGCCTTCCGTTGGGGATAGCTATTGGAAGTCGTTTTTCCCAGCGATCGTTATCCTGGGATTCGGGATGACGGTCACCGTCGCTCCTCTCACAACCGTCGTGATGAATTCAGTGAAGGAAGACCGTGTCGGGCACGGCTTCCGGAATCAACAATGCAGTGGCGCGGGTCGCAGGCGTACTCGCGATTGCAGTGCTTGGGATCGTGATGGTGAAGGCGTTTGGTTTTCGACCTCGATCGAAGCCTGGCTGAGCCTCTCCTTGCCGTCCTACATTCTGCAGGAGTTGCAAGCGAACGAGATCAAGCTCGCCGGCTTGCAGGCTGCCCGCCGGGCTTGATCCGGCTGCGAACACCGCCATCCAGGAATCCGTGAGGGAAGCGTTTGTATATGGATTCCGAATCGTCATGTTGATTTGCGCAGGCCTGTCTCTGGCAAGTGCTGCGGTCGCATGGCTCATGATTCCGCCGGAACATGATCGCCCCAGCGTGCCCGCGGACTCCTCTGACAATCATATGTTCTGATGTGCTAGGGTAAAGCGCTTAGCCGACAAGCTCCTAGATCGGAAAGCTCGCTTCTCTGGCTCAAACTCTTAAGCGACGTAGCAAACGATGATTCAATCCCGCCGATTCTGCGACTGGGCGACGGGCAAATGCCATCCTCGGTATATCGCCATAACTCGCAGCCAGAAGCAAAGTAGTGCGCCCACGGTCAACACCACAAAAGCCGGGTAATGCAATTCATATCCGATCACCACTACGACGCCAGCGGCTAGCGCAGCAACAGCATAAATATCCGCCTCGAGCACCGTCGGCGTTTGGTTGACAAGCACATCGCGCAATATGCCACCACCAATCCCGGTTAGCACTCCCATAAAAATCGCCATCACCGGATTGAGTCCCGCGATGAGCGCCTTTTGTGTGCCGGCGACGGCAAACAGGCCGAGTCCCGCGGCGTCGAATAACAACACCAGCCTGCGACGTTTATCGATGTTGGGATACCAGAAGAACGTCACCAATCCTGCCAGAAGAGAGACCCCGAGATAGCGCCAGTCGCTGATGGCCGCTGGTGGCACCGCGCCAATCAGCACATCTCGTGTGATCCCGCCGGCATTACCGGCCGCGAACGAGAGTGCCATTAGACCGAACAGATCGAACCGGCTTTTGACACCCGCTGCCGCACCGCTGAGTGCGAAAACGAATGTGCCAAGCAGATCCACCGCATCCAGAAAAGGACCCGCTAGTTGATGCCCGTGCATCAGGATGCTGTTCACGAGGCCAGCCATGCATACGCCGCAACAACCAGGGCCTTCACACCTGTCTCCAGAGTTGGGTGGATCACCGGTGCAAAGCGCGGATTGTGGTTGGTCGGCAGCGAATTGAGCGTGCCATCCTTCTTCGCCTTGTCATATACCTCAGGATCGTCACCGCCAAAGAACCAGAACACCGCCGGAGCGTGCCACTCCGCCCCAAAGCATCCGAAATCCTCGCTCGCCATCGTAGGTTTAGTTTGCTCTACGGAGCCGTCAGGGAAGTTTTGGCGAAACGCGTCAACGACCTTCTCTGTCGCATCGACATCGTTTGTTACCAATGAATAGCGGTCCAGTGGAGTGATCTCCGGTAGCCTCGGCGCACCTGAAGCTGCTGCTTCGGCATTCACAATTCGTTCAATCGCTGCAAGCACATGTTTGCGGACCCCCTCATCAAAGGTGCGCACGTTTAACTTGATAATCGCCTCGTCAGGAATAACATTCTCTTTCGTGCCCGCCTGCAGCGCCCCAATCGTCACCACGGCGGAATCTGTTGGAGCGACTTCTCGCGAGACGATGGTTTGCAGCCTCATGACGGTAGAGGCGGCCATGACAACGGGATCAATGCTCGCCTCTGGCATCGAGCCATGCGCACCACGCCCAAACAAACGAATTTGCAGGCTGTCAGCAGCGGAGGTCACAACTCCTGTACGCCAATCGAGGTGCCCAGATGGCAAGCTCATGACGTGTTGCCCGAGTACGACATCGGGCTTCGTAAACCGTTTGAAGAGCCCGTCGTCAATCATGGCTTGAGCGCCCTGTGCCGTCTCCTCCCCTGGTTGAAAGACTGGCATTAACGTTCCATGCCAGCTATCGCGGTTTTTGGCAAACAGCGAGGTCGCTCCAATCAAGCAGGCCACGTGCATGTCGTGCCCGCAGGAGTGCGCCACTGGCACGGTCTTGCCATCAGCGCCTGTCGCTGTAACTGTACTCGCATAGGGGAGTCCAGTAGCTTCCTTGATGGGCAACGCATCCATGTCAGCGCGCAGCATTACGGTTGGGCCGTCTCCGTTGCGCAATATACCGACAACTCCCGTCTTGCCGACTCCTGTGGTGACCTCAAAGCCGTTGGCCTTGAGATGATCCGCCGCAATCTGAGCGGTTCGTGTCTCGTGCATCGACAATTCGGGGTGGGCATGGATGTCTTTATAGACAGCCTCTAGTTCTGGAAGCAATGTGGCTAGACTTGCAAGGATCGCTGTCGGCTTCTTCTCGCTCATGAAAGTAGTCTCCTTGAGTCAAATCGCCACAACGTGAGTCGGGTCGCGAGCTAGCGACAACTGCTGTTGCTAGCGTTGGGAATTGCCAGGAACGTAATGCTGGCGGGCGCGAAACTGATGCGACCTGAGCGCGTTGGCTGACCTACGAATTCTGGAACGTCACCATCGCTATTCAGCTGAAGAGTCTTCCCGTTGAGCTGCACTTCTCTGTCTTGAAGTTGCTTGGCAGTCAGCGTGTAGCGCTCTGCCTCGGGGACCAATGTGACTTCATGGACTTGTTGTGCGTCGGCATTGATGACCAAGAGCGCGACGCCACCGGAATGGTTCCGCAGACAGTGCGCATAAGCATAAAGATTCGGAGTTGATGCTATCTGTGGATCGAGAACTGTCGTACCCATGAGGCGTCGCCAAAGCAAAGCAGCCCAGTAATTCGGGCGTGGTGCGAATGTATTTTCGTCTAACAAGCCATAGTCGCTTGATGCCAGTGTGTTGTGCATAATCACTTTCACGCCACGCTGGGCGAGGCTTGCATGTTGAACAAGATATCGGAAGGTGTCCAGAAAAGTCGACGCCCAGGGGTTTCCACCGCAGGCTGCATCGGCGGTTTCCGTAATCCAGAGTGATTTGCCCGGTTCGAACCTGTCTCGAAGGTCCGCAGTAGAATGTGCCAATCTTTTCCGGTCGCGAGAGCCAGTCTTGAGAAAGTGCCGCTGCCGCCGTTGTCTGTGATGATGCGCCCATGCTTGCGCACCGCTGCGAAATAGCGGCATAGAGATGGTACGAAAAAACGTCGAATACCGGACCGGCTGCGTGGAGCAGGTCTTCGGATTTCAACACTCCGCCAGCCATTGGTATTGCGAACGGTCCCTCGCCAACTGAACCTGGACCGAGAAATAGTGTATCGGGCGCTGTTTTCCGAAGGAACGAACGGAACACCGCGACGTCGCGGCCATAGCTTGCGGCATCGTATCCTTTCGGTGCGCCGCCCATCGCTGCAAATGTCGGCTCATTCATGAATTCGCTTGCAGCGATTCGTCCTCCAACAGACTTTGTGTACTCGAACAATTCCCGAGCCTGGCTCGGAGGTCCACACGCCTTGCGCATCACGGGATCCTGGTCCGGTTGCCACGGACGTGACGATCTCGGCATTCACCGCATGAGAAAAATCGACGACGCCCTTCCATTCCTCTCGCGTTAGGACTCCGCTGAAACCTGACTGGGGCATTTGCTGGGGCGGCGTTATCCGAATCCTGAAAATAAGCGCTATTGGCCCACGTACCGCTGACTCGCACATATGCGGGGCTTAACGCCGCTGCCAGTTTTCGCAATCGCGGATTTGAAAGATCAATGGGCGCTCGATATTGATAGAGGTTCGGATCTATGCCTGCCGGAGTGAAACCTGCCTGGGGGGCGGGTTCCTGCGCTTTACTTTCGTTCGTGGTGCTCCCGTATGGTTTCCAAAATCTTCCGCCGATGACCTCCACCATTTCAATGTTGTAGGACTGAAATCGTTCATCGACCGTGCCTATGGCTGGCATCTTGGCCGGATCGAGTGACGCAACCTGTGCCGATCAATTGAGTGGCTGGAAACACGACAGCAACAGTGCACAAAGCTGCGATTACAAAAGTTCGCAAACCAGGGCTCCTGTTCATTCAATCACCTCTTCGTTTCCGAACGCGGGACCTTCACTTCTGCTATCTTCTGCTGATAGCTGTTCTTTTCCACGACCATGTTTTCTTTTTTGTCGTCGGAAAACTAAACTCCTGCTGATCGTCTTTCAGGAATTCCTGGACGAGAGCCTCAAAGGCTCCGCTTTCCGACGGTAGCAAGGCTTAGCACGAAACAGTGTGCCATATTGAACAGATTAGGTTGCCTGATGGCCGTTACTATTCGGCTGTTTGCCTTCCGCGAGTTGATGGAGGCCTTACAGCGACCAGGCGATTAATTAGGACTGGGACGGTGCCCGTCTTGCAGCAGCGACGAAATCTATCGCTGGCGCGTGGAAAGTATAGGATAGGCGTGCGTATATCGATCTCGTTCGTCCTGTACGGTGCCATGGATGCATGCGGCGCCCGACAGAGCCGAATTCTCGTGTACGGTTTGCGCTGCGGATGATGGCTAGCACCTGTTTAGGCAATTGCGTATTTTGGGAGGATCACATGACACAGAACAATCTTGAGCTCATGCGGACACTCGACGATTCGTGGAACGCACAGGACTGGGATACGTTTGAAAAGCGGCATTCCAAGGACACCACCGTCTTTTGGCCCGGTCAGGCCGAGCCAACAAGAGGGCGCGACAATCACAAGGCGGAGTCGATCAAATTTTTCAAGACGTTCCCCGACAATCATCTGATTAATCATCCTTATAAAGTGGAGATTGCTCAGGGCGAATGGACGTGCACTGTGGCGGATTTCAGGGGAACGATGACAGGTCCGATGACGATGCCAGGCGGAACGGTGATCCAGCCCACGAACAAGAGTTTCCACGTGGATTTCTGTACCGTTGCGCGCTGGAACGAACAGGGTCAGATCGTGGAAGAGAATCTTTTTTACGATCTCATGGGCATGCTGAAGCAAATAGGCCTGATGCCGAGCCAAGAGCAAAAGGCGGCGTAACGACGAGCGATCCAATAATGGCCGAGCGGATGCCAGCGTTGTTCATTGGGCACGGGAATCCGATGAATGCGCTGCTGGTGAACCCTTATACGCAGCGGTGGGCATCGATCGGCGCGACCCTGCCGAAGCCGAAGGCAATACTTTCGGTGTCGGCCCACTGGTACATCGAAGACGCAGCCGTCACCGTGAGCACCGCGCCGAGGACGATCCACGATTTCGGCGGCTTTCCGCGCGAGCTATATCAGGTGCAATATCCCGCGCCGGGTGATCCCGACCTCGCTGCGCGCGTCCAGAAATTGCTTGCTCATGTGCCGGTGCGTCGCGACGACCGCTGGGGTCTCGACCACGGTACTTGGTCGGTTCTGCGCCACGTCTATCCACAAGCCGATATTCCAGTGGTTCAACTCAGCATTGACGAAACGCAACCGCCCTCGTTCCATTACGAAGTCGGCAAGCGCCTGGCACTCTTACGAGAAGAAGGCATTCTCATCCTCGGTAGCGGCAACATCGTGCACAACCTGCATGCCTATGCTTGGGGACGGCACGCACCGGAGCCGTACGATTGGGCGATCTCGTTTGAAACTCGAGTCCGCGAGCTGCTCCTCGCGGGAGAGTACAAGCCGCTCGTGAATTACGAGGATCAGCTCGGCAGTGAAGCGGAACTAGCAGTGCCCACGCCGGACCATTATGTGCCGCTGCTTTACGTTGCCGGCACTCGCACACCATCCGAGCCGCTCACATTTCCTGTTGAGGGCGTAGATGGCGGTTCGGTCTCGATGCTCGCAGTGCAAGTGGGCTGACTAAAACTGGGGAACACCCTGCCCGCAACGCGAAAGTGGTCCAGAAACGGGCTTCGAGATCATCAGCCTCCAACTGAACGACCATACTGATCGCGGCGTGGGAGGCCGCCAGTATGGCTCATCGGAAGACATCCAAACGCTCCAAGGCAAAAGCAATGCTTCGGCTAGCCGATTTAGAGCAGTCGAAGAATGCGGTTCTTCACTCGCTCGGCGCAGCCAGCTCGCAAGAATCATACGGCCATGCCATCGACGAATTCATCAGATGGTATTGTTCCGAACCGCGTCTGGCCTTTAACCGAACTGTCGTCCTTCGCTACCGGTTCTTTCTCGAACAGAAGTCCACCGGGGAGCGGTAAGACGACACTACTGCGGTTGCTGCATTGTTTGTGCCGGCGTGCCGCATTGATCGGAGGGACCATTCCTTCGCGGGTGTACTCACTACCGGCATTGTTGCGGCCGACCCTGTTGCTCGACGAGCTGCAATTCAACGGCACGCAGCATTCCCACGCACTTGAGTCCTGGCTGCGTGCAGGCAACGCTCGGGGAGTTCCGGTCACGGTCGCAGGACAGTTGGTAGATAGTTTCGGCGCGAAGGTTCTTTGCTCTCGCCAGTCGGTCTCTGATTCAGCCCTTGCCAGCCGCGGTTTGCATATCTCGATGGTTCCAACGCGCAAAAACCTGCAGGCGTTCGACGAAGAGACTGTAGAGCGGGTCGCGAATGATTTCCAACCGCGGCTTCTGATGTTTCGCCTGCAGCACTATCGAGAGTTTCGTCCAGAGCCCCTCGACCTTTCGCCCTTGAGCCCGCGGATGGTGGACCTCGTGCGTGCCCTCGTGCTGCCCTTGAGAGACGTCAAGGAGGCTCTTACTCCGGTCTTCGTTGCTCTGCAAGAACAAGTGTATCAAGCCGCGGCCGAAAGGGCCCAAGAGCCCGAGGCTCTGGTTATCACTGCGCTATTCTCCTACCGTCACCAGCGGGAAACCTCAACTGT
This sequence comes from Terriglobia bacterium, assembly GCA_963841075.1. Taxonomy (GTDB): domain Bacteria; phylum Acidobacteriota; class Terriglobia; order Terriglobales; family Acidobacteriaceae; genus JAIQFF01. The sequence goes on along the minus strand of CAWJBA010000034.1, from coordinate 7,002 downwards.
GCTGGTGGGCCAGATCGCTTCTGGGTTAACGCATGCCGAAAAAGAATCGGAGAAGAGCCTGACCTAAAGCCTCGGGCTGTGGGTTCGATTCTGAAATCGTTGGGACTCAGGACGGACAAGCTGGACAGCTTCGGCCGCGGGCTGCGACTCACTGTTATGGTGAAACGCCGGATTCACCAGCTGCTCCGAAGTTACAATCTCACACCGGCGGATTCGGCATGCATCAGAAGGTGCGTTCTGTGTGAGGAAATGATGCGCACCAACGGTGCTGAGCCAGCGAAGAAGAGGAGAGTCAGGCTACTGAACATTTGAACGTTATGAACATTGCTTGAGCCTGGGTTCGGCCGCCAGGAACCGGAAATCAGAAAACTAGTGCGCTCCCCACGGCGCAGACCACCAGGACTGGTTCTCAGGAGAGAGCGCAATTACGAAACGAAGCCAAAAAGTGTCGCGTTTTCAACAGATGTCGCACGGCAGGCGGCTCAGGATGCCGATTCCCACGATAACGGATTGGATTGAAGCCGGGCTCCGGCCGAGGCCGACGTCCAGGGCGCCGCTCGTGAGATTACGAAACGAACCTGACAAGTTTATTGTTTTCAGTGATTTAGAGTTTTCGGATCATTCCTTGATGTAAGGGGAATTATTGCGGCGGGATGAACGAGTCGACATGGGGCCGCGCATCCGCTTTGCTATTTTCTGCTCGACTCTTGACTGCCGCATCTGGCCGATCCATCCGGCGAAGCTGGCCTCAAAACCGGCTCCGCGCAAGCAATTGCATGGAGTGCAACAAACCTACACCGGCCAAGATATCCACTGATTCACAGCTTAATTCCTTTGACATCCCCGCCATTCGAGAGCAAAATTCTTCACCGATTAGACCCGGAGCATTTTTCGATGGAAGCGGCCCAGGACGGCTGCGGGGCGGTTCGCCGATGTAAATTTCGCCGCCGCAGATCGCTGCAAGAAGGCCGCACACCGTTGCGCAATCCGGCGCTTGACCTTGAATAAGAATTGACCCGCGCTCGGCGAGCGCATAAGATGGCCCGCATCTGCTTCCCCCCAGGCAGGAGCAGGAGTCGGGCGGAAAAAGTTCCGTCTCAGACTCCAATTTCCGTCCCCCCGAATATTTCGAGCAACTCCCAGGAGGAAGCAGCTTATGAATCGAAATCTCCGCAGTTTGACAAAAGAGAAGAATCAGATGATGAGACGCTTAATGTCCGCCACTCTCGCCGCGATGATAAAGATCGCGTTCACGCTTCTTTGCTGCACCCTGCTCATGCTAGCGGCCGCGCCCTCACAGCAGGCGTTCGCACAGAATAAAGTGACGCACGGAGGGACGATCTCTGGAGGAAACGGGATTTACAAGGTGTATGTTCAGGATATTAGTCGTTCGGGTGTCGGCCTTTACACGGCCACCACCGATGTACTTCACCCTATAGGAAGCGTGCAGGATGTGCTATACGGAGGCGGCAACCCAGGCACATCCTACACTACGATCCACTCATTCAGTACCAACACCGATTACAGTGCATATTCTTTTGGAGGCTCCTCCGGGACCGCCGTCAATATTGATCAATACGGCACGACCGTCGCGCTGCCCATCGGCGCAACCGACACTGCGATTACAGGCGCACGGACCACCTATACGTTGCCAGGCCCTCCTGCAACGAACGATGCGCTCACAATCGTTCAGGACGTTAAGGTAAACGGCACAACGTTCGGCAACTCCACCATCGAGGTTACAACCAAGGTCACCAACAACAACAGCACCGATAGTGGTTCGTCAGTGATGATTGGCGTCAGGTACCTGTGGGATTTTAAAGTCGCCGAGGATGATCGGCCCCACGTTCCAGGCGATTAATCCGAATGGAACTGTGCTTGCCAACGAAACCGGCTTCCAACCGCCAACGTTTCAGTCGTACCAGATGGCGGACAATAACGCCAGCACGAGCCCGTTCGTCATCAGCGGAACGGTGACTGGGCCGAGCACCGTAGTTCCAGCGCCTACCGCACCCTCTCTTCTGCAATACGTCTCCTGGCCCAACTCAGTCGGTCAGCTCTTCGCGTACGCAACAACTCCAACAACGGATATAGCGGACAGCGGGAAGGGACCTGACGATTCTGCCGTCCTGTACTTCTTCGGCGATAGCTCCGAATAATGCGATGACGATCCCACCCAGTGCAACCGCGACGGTTTCTGCCTCATTGTTCGCAACCCCGCCCGTCGCAGTGCCCGGGCTTACGCTAACGCCGCCCACGGGCGCAGACAATATCGGCCAGACTCATACGGTCACGGCCCTCGCGACGTTAAACATCAGTCCACTCGTGGAACAAAATGTTCAATTCACGGTGACGGGAGCCAACAGTGCCCCGTCAGGAAGCTGCGTGACGGGCGCCGATGGGACGTGCACGTTCACCTACGCCGGGACCAATCCTGGCACTGACTCAATTCGGTGCTAGCACCATAATATCGGACCAGACCGTGACCGCGACTCCGGTTTCGGAAACCTGGGTGTCGCCGAATGTTACGATTACGCATCCTACGCCGCCGAACCAGACGACCGTTTTCGACTTTGGCCCTTACAATTTCAAATCCACTCCGGGAGCAAAAACTCAGAACGGGAATACCTTGGCGATCACAGCCATACCCGTGAATCCCAGCGCATTCAGCGCCGCCGGGGGCCCTTTCCCAACGGCGCAGTGCTTTCCTTACGGCGGCACAAGCGGGAAATGCGTGGAGTTTGAAGTGAAATGTACCGGCCCGAATTGCAACGGTACCTACGATGCCGACTTTGCCACCAGCTTTGACTTCACGGGACCTTTCGTCGGCCAACCAGGGTTCCTCAGAGTTGAGGCGTCGTGCAGCCCGACCGTTTTCGGCAACCCAACCACAACCAATCAGATCACCTCGTTCACAATTCAGAGGCAGGATCCCACCACGCACGGTAAGAGCGGCGGAGGGTCGTGCTGGGGGGTAGTGCAAGGTCTAGGTTCGACGATCTACCCGAGCACCGACCTGAGCCTCACCAACCTGGCACCGCCGCTGATCAAGAAGGGAACAACCACACTTACGTACGGATTGGCGGTGTTCAACCTTGGCCCCAACCTCGCAACCGGGGTCAGCGTGACCGATCCGATCCCGCTTCCGAGTTCGATGAGTCTGGTCAGTTCGGCGGTGTGCATTACGGGAACGAGCGGAATCAGCTTCGTACGACAACAGTAACGTGATCCCGGCGTCTGCACGTGACGTCTAACGTGATTACTTGCCAGTTCGGCAACCTGCTGCCGTTGCTCCCTTGAAGACGCTGGCGACTGCGGGGATCGCGCTCACATTCCGACTCGTCCCAAGTTTGCCCTCCGGGACGATAATCAACAATACGGCTACGGTGCAGGCTTTCAACACCGATACCAAGCCGAACAACAACACTTCAACGGCGACAACAAAGGTTTGTACCAATATCGTCTTTGGGAAGTGCATCCAGTAGTTCGCTCGTAGTTTCAAACGGAGCGCTGCCCTCGGGCGGCGCTTTTTTTTGTATCTAATGGGGTTTGAGATCCAGGATTGTGGGGTTTTCTCAGGGTCCCGGCTGAACTCGCGCCGCACCGTTCAGTTCTTGCCGGATTGGCAGCCAGCGGTTGGATTCAGAGGCAATCAACGCCAGGTCAGCGCGCTGCATTACCTTTTCCGCGCCCGGCTCTTTACGGATGGTGTCCAGAATACGGAGAGCCTCGCGGTAGTGGTCCTGAGCTTCGGCTGCGCTGCCGGACTGGCGCAACACGTTGGCCAAAAGATAGTGAGCTTTGAGGCTGAGTGGATTCAGGCCCAGCTTGTCGGACTGGATCAAGGCCCGCTCCAGTTCCTGACGGGCGGCCGCAAAATCCCGGGATTGAATCATGGCTTCGGCAATGTAGATGGAGCTTTCAACGGCAATATACTTGAGGCCCTGTTCCTGGGCTTCCTGTGCCAGCGGTCGCAGGCTGCTGAGAGCGGCTGCAGCATGTCCTTCCTGGATTGCCAATTTCGCCAGGTTTGACTCTCGCGATCAAAACCTTGTCGCGCTCGGTGGTGTGCGCGGCCGCCTGCAATGAGCGTTCATACAGAGGGCGCGCCGATTTGGGGTCCCCTCGAACGTAAAAAGCGTCCCCCTGCCACCCCAGTGTCTGCGACACCATGCCATTGTTCTTGATTTGACGGGAGAGGTTCAGAGCCTCATCGAAATACCTCTTGGCCTCGCCTCCTCGTCCTGCCAGGACGAGCGCGTCGCCATAGCCGCCCAGGATTTCTGCCATCCAGAAGGTCCCGTCTTTCAGGTCACGGAAAGTTTTGAGCGCGTCCTGCTTGGAATTGAGAGCGGCCCCGAAGCGTCCTTGATAGTCGAACAGTTTCCCGATGCTGTCAGGACTCGATGGCCGCTCCACGCGCGTCGCCGATGCTGCGGCGCAACTCAAGCGCGCGCATGTAGTCGGACACGGCTTGATCGTACTGACCCATCATCACGGAAGTTTCGGCTACGTTGTGAATGCTTTCGACGATGTCCTGCGGAACGTTGGCTTTCTCGCGCAGTTGCAGGGCCTGCTGGAAGTAGGTCAGGGCGTCGTCGTACTGGCCCTTGGAAAAATAGATGCCGCCGATATTATTCAGGCACACCGCCTGCAGACTTTCGTTATGAGTATCGCGCTGGATCTGTAGCGACTCTTTGTACAGTTTCAACGCCTGGTCGTGATCGCCGCTGTCGTCCACGAAGTTGCCAAAGTCAATCAGGGTCGCTCCGACTCCGCGCTTGTCGCCGATATCGCGGCGGATCGCGAGCGCCTCCTGAAAGCTCTTCAGGGCCTCGGTCGGCTTGCCCAACTGCGCCTGAATGTCGGCAATTTCGTTCAAACTCGCCGCCATTCCACGCCGCTGGCCCAAGGGCCGCTTGATGGCCAGCGACTTCTGGAAATTTTCCAGGGCTTCCTGAGGCTTATTTAACGCCTCGTAGGCGAGACCCATGACTTGGAGGCTGGCCGCGGTTTCCTCCTGATTGTCGCGCTGCGTGGCCAGGCTGTACGCACGGTTAAGATACTCAAGGCCCTTGGGCGCGCTTCCGCTCTTGATTTCGACCCGGGCTATTTCCAGCAATGCATCGATGTTTTGCGGGTCGCGCTTGAGCACGTTGTTGAAATGTTCTCGTGCCTGATCGTAAGCGCCGGTGGTTTAAGTACAGGCTGCCCAGGGCGAACTGAATGTCCGCGTCTTCAGGCGAGGCCTTGGCCATGTCGCTGTAGTACTGGATGGCTTTCGGATTGTCGTTGCTGATGCGGGCGTGGCTGGCAACAATCAGATAGCGTTCGCGGGCGGGCAGGTTGGTGCTTAAATCCTCAGCCTTGCGCGACGCCTTCTCCGCCTCATCGTCATAACCCAGACTGGCGTAGGTCTGTCCCAGCTTCGAATAGGCCAGCGCGAACTCCGGATCTTGCTGGACCGCAGACTGGAAGCGTTTCAGGGCCTCCTGATTGTTGCCTTGCCGCGCCAGCTCGAGCCCCTCGTTGTAGGAGCGCAGCGCGTCCAGTGAATTGGAGCTGGGACGGGAACGACTGAGCTTGCAACTCCTTGATCGCGTCGGGAGAAACGGAAAGATTCTGGCGAACCAGTCCGCCAGGCGGTCCACGGCGTTGGGGATATCTTTTTCGTTCGCGGCGTCCATCTTCAGCGGAATGCGGCGGTCGTGCCTCAGGTCCTGCAAACTGGCATCAATCCGGATCTGGTCCCCGAATCTTACGAATTGCCCGGAGATCACGGTATCGGCATTCCCGGACTCCGAAATCTGGCGCAGGGTCGTAGGATCGAACTGCACATTTCCGGTCATATGCAGGTCGTTCAGAATCTGGTGCACGCGATCGGGAGAAACGGTGCGCAGGCTGGCGGACTGGCCTACGTCGGTGGTCAGCATTTCCGCGATGGTCGCGCTATACCAGTCCAGGCTGGGATCCCCGGAAGCGTTGCGAAACGGCAGAATGGCCAGGGAAACTACCGGACCCGTTGGGGCTTTGGCTGTGGGTACAAACAGCTTGTCTCGGAACAGGAAGCCGACGACCGCCAGAACCAGAACGGCGGCTCCCACGCCAAACCAGTGCCACGGGTAGCTTCGTCCCCAAGGCCTGACGCCGCTGGGGAAGTGCAACGTTGCCGCGGCGTGGCCGCCCTGCCAGGCGTCGAGGTCGGCTAAAATTTCAGCCGAACTCTGATAGCGCATCTTGACGTCTGGTTCCATGCACCGGCTGACACGTTGCTGAGTTGCTTCGGTATGGTGTCGTCGTGGCTCGAAACCGGGGCGGCCCGTTCCTGAGTGCGCTTGAGCAGGCTGGCTACGACACTGTCGGCCTTGTAGGGCATCTTGCCGGTCAGCAATTCGTAGAAGATCAGGCCCAGCGCGAACAGGTCGGAGCGCTGGTCCAGATCCTTGCCCAGGGCTTGCTCCGGAGACATATAGTCCATGGTGCCGACCAGTGCCCCGGTCTGGGTCATGCCGTCGCCTTCGAGAGTGCGGGCCAGACCGAAGTCCATGACCAGAACCCGGCCGGCTTTGTCGCGCATGATGTTTTGCGGCTTCAGATCGCGGTGAATGATGCCGACGCTGTGCGCGGCCTCCAGGGCGCGGCACACTTGCTGCATGATCTCTACCGCTTCCTCGGGAGCAAGTTTTCCTTTCTGCTGCATCAGGCCACGCAAGTCCTCACCCTCGACGTACTCCATGGTGATGAACTTCATGCCTTCAGCTTCACTCAGGTCGTAGATCCGGATTACGTTCTTGTGTGTGACCTGGGTGGCCAGCAGCAACTCCTGCTGAAGTGGTCAATGATGGCCTGGCTGCCGGCCAGATCCGGCCGGATCACTTTCAAAGCCACCATGCGGTTCAGTTCCCGGTCGCGCGCCTTGTAAACTGCACCCATTCCGCCTTCGCCCAGAATTTGCAGGATTTCATAACGTTGGCCCAGGACTGCTCCGGGCTGAAGCATGGA
>CAWJBA010000033.1:0-83539 GCA_963841075.1 Terriglobia bacterium | reverse complement strand
CACCGGCGGCGGGATCACGGAAAATCTGCCGCGTGTATTGCCTCGCGGCGTGGCGGCCGTGATCGAGATGGGCTCCTGGCAAGTGCCGCCGATTTTCGAGCACCTGCAGCAGCTGGGAAACGTCCCGCAGGACGAAATGTTACGCACTTTCAACATGGGAATCGGAATGCTGCTGGTGATTCCGTCGAAGAAATTCAAGAAAGCTCAGACCGTGCTCGAGCGCGCCGGAGAAAAAGCCTTCACTGTGGGACGCATCGTGAAGGGCGACCGCAAAGTGCTGTACACCTGATCGGCATTTCTTCCCCCGCGACGAAATATATGGGTATTGGGTGCCCCACGTCTCGCGGGGGTTGCGAGACGTGGGAGCGTACAGCGCCTATCTCAGTCCTTCCTGGATTAGCATTTGACTCCCCGCGAAAACGCGACCCCCTTGCGCAATCACTCTGCCTCCCACCCTTCGCAAAATCAGCGAAGGATGGGGCACCCATTGTGTGATTTGTCCCCGGCGAAATCAAAACCCTCCGCTTTGCCTTTTCCCAGGCAATGCTCTAGTATCCCGCGTGCGTTTTAACGAGGAGGAAACATGAAGACGAAAAGACTGGTTTGTTTTGGATTGGTTCTGATGCTGGGCGCAGTAATGGCTACGGTCCCGGCAGCCGCTGCCGACAGTTCAGGCCTGGCGGCGCGCGCTGCAGCTTGGGAGAAAGAATATAACGCGAACAATCTTGCGGGCGTGGTGGCGCTCTACGCCAGCGATGCCTGTCGCATGCCGCCCAATCAGGAAGCCGTGCACGGAACCGATGCGATTCTGGCGCAGCTCAAGGCAGGCAAAGATCGCGGCATGGCGCACGTCAAGATTGCAGTCACATCCGCCGACAGTAGCGGCGATGTGGGCTACGGCACCGGGACGTATGTGATCACCGGCGCCGACGGCTCCCATCTTGACCATGGCAAGTGGATGCTGGTGTCGAAGAAGTCGAATGGCGTATGGAAGACCCAGTGCGACATTTTTAATTCGGACATGCCCATGCCGGCCATGAACATGAAATAGCGCTGCGAAACCCGGGCGCCCCATCTTTCGCGTTTTTCGCGAAAGGTGGGAGAGACGGAGCCTGCGCCTTCGACATGGTTATCCGCGATTAACAAGCCCATGGCGCAGTCACTCTGCCTCCCACCCTTCGCAAACTGCGCGAAGGATGGGGCACCCATTGTGTGAGTCGTTCCGGCACTTCGAAGCTAGCGGCGTGAAATGGCTTTGCGATAGTCGTCTGCGGTGGTGCGATAGCAGGGGAGCATGCTTTTTTTGTCCTCGGTACTCAGGGCCGGGGAATCGGCGGGATTCTGCGCGTCCGGGTGGGGATCGGCTTCCGGCCACGTCATCTGCATCAAGGATTCGTCACAACTCCGGTCGCGGCTGACCAGAAGCTTGTACACCTTCGAGTTGTCCACACCGTACTCGGACAGCCGCCGTTGATACGGAAGATAGACGTACACCAGCTTTACCAGCTCGGTGAGGTTTTTGCGCAGCCGCCGTTCCGCGATGTAAACCTCGTAGTTCGAAAAATAAGAAGAGTTCGGCAACGCCATCGCGAGGCCGATCAGTCGCAGAGGCATCTCTTCGGTCGCGGGTTCGCGCGCTTCTTCAGCAGACCGTCTCTGAGTGGTGTCGGTTACCGGAGACGGATCCGGCGCAAGAGCCGGAGGATCGTTCATCGCGACCTGTCGCCCGCCGTGGTCGGAGCTGCCTCCGGCACCAATCGACGGAGCCGGCGCCACGCCTGGCACGTTGCCAAATCCCGCACCAGAAAGCGAACTCGCCCGTTGACCTGCGCCAGAATTGCCTGCCTGCTGCAGGGATGGTGGAGGCGGAACTGCCTGCACTCCGGCGCTCGACCATGCGCCGCCGGATACAGGACTGCCTGACGGACTAACGTGTCCGCCTGCGGCGGAGTTGCCCACGCCCTGAACTGAGACCGGAGGCGGGACCACTTGCAGTCCCGCAGCAGCCAGCGATCCGGGCCGCGCGCCGCCGATCGCTCCAGCGTGCGGTGCCGACGGCGGTGGAGGCACGGCCAAAGCCACCAGACTGCCCAGGGCAGCTTCGCCCTTCCCCGAGACCGTGCTCTGCTCATCCACGGGCAGGCGCGGCGCAGGCGCCACCACGGTCGCGGGGCCGATGTTGATGTCTCCGGCCCGCCGTATCGAGGCCTGCACCACGGGCGGCGGCGCAATAACCGACGTAGCGGAAACCGTCATTACACGCTTTGAGGAAACGACGCCGGCCTCGGGTGCCGGCGCAACGCCGGAAGCCTGCGGCAAACCTAGTTGGCGCGACATCGCCTGGGTAACTTCGGGCGAAGGCGCGACCACCACCGTTGGGACGCTGGGTGCGTTCAATCGTGAAGTCCCGGTGGAGGCGAGCGGCATCACCGGTGTCACTGCGTTTGAGGCCAGGATATTGGGCCGTGCCGGTCCCTTCAGCTTGATGTCGGGCGGTTTGATGGCCGCCTGGGCGCGGTCCGGTGCTACCCGAATTGAGCCTCGCTGCGCAGACTCGGCCGGCTTCCTGAATGTCTGGCGAGCCCGCGCCGGCGGGCTGCTGCGTAACGCCGGAAACGACCCCGTGGGTTTGTAATAAGTGAGGTGAGTGTTTTCGAACATGCTGCGCTGCCGAGGCAGACCCTGCGAGCCCCACACCACCGACAGCAGCAACAACATGGCCAGCGCAACCATGTGACACACCATGGATTCCGCAAAGCGCTGCCAGGGAATATCCGAATAAAAGAGAAGCTCGCGCCAGAAAGGCACGGTCGAAAGGCTGGCTGCACCCGGCGGCTTCGGCCGCAGCAGGTCGAACAGATTGCGCAGGAAGACGCGGTACGCTGGTTCCAGTTCGACCAGTAACTTGAGGCCCGAGCGAGCGACGCGAGTGGAATTCTTTTCTGACGCGCCTTCCACACGCTGCATGCTGGTCCAGTCGTATTCGCGCTGCGACCCACAACGACTACACACCTGGTAGTAGCGGCCATCAGCCGCTCGCAGCGGCCAGAAAAACTCGTGAATGCAGACGCCGGGCATCAGACCTTTCCAGCAAGGTTTTGGGATCCGGGCAGAATGCCCGAAGTACCTATCATCTAGGCGTCAGGCGGGATTGGCTAGGTGACTTTAGTGTGAAAGGAACTAACTATTTTTTGACATGGAGATGGCCAGGTGCCGGGTACCGCGGGCATGCCGCGCAGGAAGCAAGAGACTAACGCTTCAACAAATCTACCGGCGCCTTCACATCGTGCACTCTCAAATATTTGGCCAGCGCGGGATACTTCTTTGCCACCTCTTCATACATGGCATAAGCCACGTTGCGGTAGGAGAAGTGACCCGCCGGGCCGGTTCTCAATTCGGAGATGTAAACCACCTCGGCGAAGTCCATTTTGAACAGAGTCCGCTTGCGAAAGCCGAGGGGAATGGCGTACTGCGAATTTTCCAGCGCTTCCGATCCTGATCGAGAGGCCAGCTGTTCGACGGCACTTGCGGTCTGCTGCATGACGACATCGTAATTTTCGCGGGCGCCGGCGGTTTCCAGTTCCTGCGGCGTATCGTAACCGTGTTTCGTGGTGAACTCCTGTCCGATCTGGACACAACGGCGGTGACGGTGCATGTCGCGGAAGCCGCCGATATCCATCAGAATGTCGAAACGGAATTGTTGGCCGGCGCAGAACGCCCGCAGCATCTCGTCGTGACGGCCGCGACTTCGCAGCCCCAGGTCGATGATCTCGCGCCGGATGGCTTCGCCCGCGGCCTGCACGGCCTGGCGAATCTGCCGGTACGAATAATGGCTGTGCTCATAGATCAGCGTGGCCGCCAACTCGATCTCGAGCGGCTCAGCTTCCAGAAGATCGACGATCGGAGCAGCGGCAATGGGCAAGTCGCCCATGAATTCTGCCGCGACCTGCCGCAGGGCGCGCCGGGTCTCGATCTCGTACTGGCTGGGATCGGCATACTTCACCAGCGTCGGCGCCACGCGAACTTCCTTCAGCAACTCCTGCTCGGCCCGCGCGCCCAACTCGGGTGAGGCTGAACGAATCTGTTCTACCAGGTCCCGCAGCGACTCCTGGTTCACGTTGTATGCGGGGGACGTTGCGGCACGTTTCAGCAACTCTCCCAATTGCCGGATTTCCTTGTGAGTATGAGATAGCAGATGCGACACCTGGCTCTCGAGCGTGCGCGCATTGACGATTTCGCCCAGCGAAGTGTTGGCCGCCAGCGGCAGCAGGTAGCGGGAAATATCGAAGGCCCGGGCGCGCAGGGTGCGCTCGTAGGCCTCCTGCTTCATTTCGTCGGGCTTGGGCGTGGTGCTGGCGAGATACAGGAACATGCGCTCGGAGAGCGATTCGTATTCCGCAAACAGGGCATCGACGGTCTGCGTGTAGAGATCTTTCTCTGACGTTTGGGCGGGCGAGTCGCCCGCCACCACACGATCCTCGCCGAATTCGGGCGTGTAGTAGCCGCTCTTCTTGAAGTCCTGATAGCGGGTGGAGCGTTCCTGACCATCCCATCGCTGTTCGTCCGCGACCGCGATCGCGGCCAAAATGGAGAGGCGTTCGATGGCTAACGCAATGTGCGCCAGGTCGGCGATGGAACGGTGTCCGTACTGGAAGTAGAAGGTGTTGAGAAACTTCTCCGCCTTCTGCTGGCTGATCTCGCGCAGCGATTCTTTCATCGAGAGCGCCGAACGCGAGTACTTAGCCATGGCGTAGGCCTGGATTTCGGGCTCGACGCCGTACACGGCGTAGACCTCGACCGATGGCGCCGCGCTGGGCGTGGAGGTCGAAGTTTCGGTGGCGGGTTTTTCAACTACTTCAGACATGAGCATCCCGGGCCTCGATGTACTGGGGAGAATAGGAATCTTACTGCATACTCAACGGCGCGGACGGAGGAAAAATGCGTCAGCACCAATTCCATCTTTGCGCTCTTGGCGAGTCCTTTGCGCCGTCTGCGGTCAAGAGCTCTTAACCGCAAAGGTCGCAAAGCAAGACCGCAGAGTTCGCAAAAGAAATCGTTGCGCCGCTCGTGCCCTAGGGACGGATGCCAGCGACCGCCATCATGCGCCCCGTAATTCCCTTTTCCGCGCGATAGGAGAAGAGTAGATCGGTGCGGCACGACGTGCACAAGGGCGATGTGCTGATGTTCTTCGCCGCCACTCCCGCGGCGATGAGCTGCCGCCGGTTGGCCTCCGCCAGATCCAGAAAAATCTTTTTGGGCAACTCGCTGTGGCCGGGGGCCCGCGCGGTCAGAAACAGCAGCGGATACTTTTCGCGTACCGGATCGGACTCCTCGACTTCGTTGAACAGCTTGCTTCCATAATCGAACTGAGATTCGAACCTGGTGCGCACCTCCGCACCGACCTCATAGCAGCACCGGTGGACGCCGGGGCCGATGGCGGCCCTGATATCCCGGGGCCGGGTGCCGAAGCAGCGCTGCATCTCGCCCGCGCCTTTTTCCACGATGCGTTTCACGGTCCCGCGCCACCCGGCATGGAACACACCAACCGCCCGGCGTTTAACGTCCACGAGAATGACGGGCAGGCAATCGGCGGTCAGAATTGCGAGCAATATGCCGGAAGTCTGAGTAATCAAGCCGTCACCGGCAAGGGCTGAGTCAGGGGGCCCCGAAACACAGTGGATAAGGTCAGAGTGAATCTGGCGCAGCGTCACTAGCGGCCACTCGTGCCCCCTGGTGATAGCTCCAAGTTTCCGCAGAAATCGGGAGCGATTTTGTTCGACTGCCCGCCGCGAATCCTCGCGGGTAAAGCCGAGATTCAGATTCCCTTTGCCATAGGCCCCGGAAAGTCCTCCCCGCCGGGTGCTGAAGCCGTGAACGAGCCAGGACACCGGCGTAAGAGAATCGGCCCGAAGGATTTTGCTTTTCTCTTCCCGGAGGGTTTTCAGAGGCACCACAACATCTTAGCAACCCATCCTCCATCTGTAATGCGTCTGCCCCAACAAATGGTAAGTGTGATGTTGAGGGCGACGCGCCCGGGCGATCCTGCGTCCCACTCTGCACCGGGTATAATGCCGCGCTGCGCTGATTCAGACGTGCGCTGATTCAGACGTTAGAGACCGACATTTTTGAGTATTTCCGGCGGATGAAGATCTCTTTGAGAAAACGTGGGATTGGGGCTCAGGAATCGGCGGATTTCCCGACACAGCCACCGCGCTCCGGCAGGCGATTGTGAAGAATCCCTACCTGAAAGTTCTGGTGATGGAAGGCTTCTACGACCTGGCTACGCCGTTCTATGCCGCAGACTACACCGTCGATCATCTGAATCTGAGTCCACAATACCGTAAGAACATTTCGTTCGCTACCTATGGCGCAGGACACATGGTGTACCTGCCCGCGGATGGCCTGAAGAAAATGAAGAGCGATGAAGCCGGCTTCATCGATAAGGCCCTGGCCGGAAATTGAGTAACTGGGAACAGGGAACTAAGAAACTGGAAACTGGTTTTGTAAAGACGAGAGAGAGATCGAAGGGCTGAGAAGCGGGGTCGTCGACTGCTCTCAGAATGACGGAGGTCGGCGCTTGTGCCAGGCTGTCGCCTGTTCATACGCGTAGGCAACCTGCAGGACTCGAGCTTCTCCCCAGTGCGGGCCGATGATTTGCAGGCCAATGGGCAATCCTGCTTCGGTGAACCCGCATGGGACCGAAATTGCCGGCAATCCCCAAACGTTGACCGGGCGCGTGTTGCGCAACAGCAGAAGTTCGCGTGGCCGCAGAAGGTCGGGATTCTGTTTCAGTTCGGCGATCGTGGGCGCGACGATCGGCGTGGTCGGCGTGACCAGAACATCCACGTCTGTGAAGTAAGAGGCGACCTCTCGGCGCGCTCGTTCCAGTTCGCGGCGGCACTCGATCAGCGACTCCGGGCTGACACTCTGGCCGGTGCGGATTCGACGCAGAGTTTCCGACTGGTAGAGTTCGGGACTGCGCGCGACAAACTCCGCGTGAAAAGCGTACGCCTCCCCACTTTGCAGGGTGCGGTCGGTCGGGACCGGCAACTCGATGTCGCGGATTTCAGCTCCCATAGCAGCCAGACCCGAGACGGCATGGTTGATCGCTGAAGCCACTTCAGCATCCAGATCGTCGAAGAAGAATTTTCGGGGCACGCCAACTCGCAGCGGCTTGAGCTGTTTTCCTAAAGCGGCTACATAGTCTTCGATCGGAGCGTCCAGGCTGGCTTGGTCGGCGGCATCGTAGCCTGCGATCGCCGCGAAGATTGCCGCGACGTCCTCCACCGTACGTCCGATTGGACCTACATGATCGAGCGAGAGTGAAAGCGGGATCACGCCGAGCGCGCTGACCCGTCCATAGGTTGGTTTGAGGCCAACTACACCGCACAGCGCGCTCGGTTCCCGTACTGATCCGGCAGTGTCAGTGCCGATTGCACCGTAGCCCAAGCCGGCGGCGACCGCTGTGGCCGAGCCTCCCGAAGAACCGCCGGCGACGCGCTCCTTGTTCCACGCGTTTCGCACCTCGCCGAAAGCACTGATCATCGAACTGCCGCCGTAAGCGAATTCGTGCAGATTCTGCTTGCCTAACAGGACGGCGCCGGCAGCTTTGAGACGGCGGACGACTTCAGCGTCTTTCGCGGGAATACGATCTTTGAACAGCAAGCTGGCGGCGGTGGTGCGGACGCCTTCCGTGTCGATCAAATCTTTGAGCGCGAGAGGAATGCCGTGCAGCGCTCCGCGCCAATCGCCACGCCGGATTTCGGCTTCGGCCTGACGCGCCTCCGCCAGGGCGGATTTCGCCGTGACCGTAATGAATGCATTCAGCTTCGGATTCAGCTCTTCGATGCGCGCCAGGCATTCGGTGGTCAGCTCGACCGGAGAGACCGAACCTTTACGCAGCAACTCGCCTGTTTCTAGAATAGATCGCTGCAATCTTACTTCTCCTGACTCTGAACCATTCTCTCAGAAGGAAGGCCAAAGCTTTTTTGACCCTCAAGGACAACGCGATAGAGGGTGCCCCACCTTTCGCGGATTTTGCGAAAGGTGGGAAAGCAGAGTACGTACGGAATGGGTATTTCACTCTGAGCGCAGAAACTAGATCGTCACACCAAATCCTCACCTACGGCTGCACCGTCTCCCACCCTTCGCAAAATCGGCGAAGGATGGGGCACCCACGCATGACAATTGACCTCTTCCCAGAAGGCCTATAATTGCCCTTCCACTTCCGGTGGAGGTCAAAGATAACGCCATGGCACAGATGACTGCGACTCCGGCCAGCACTCAGGGCTTTTTTGTCGATGGCAAGTGGATCGAGGAAGGCGATCCGGTCGAAGTCCGGGCGCCATACGACGGCAGCGTAATTGCTTCCGTCTTCCGGGGCAGGCGGGAGCATGCCGAGGCCGCGATTGCCGCTGCAGTCAAAGCTTTCGGTACCACCCGGCGGCTTCCGGCATTCGAGCGCCAGCGGGTACTGCGGCGAGTGTCGGAGAGCATTTCCGAGCGCAAACAGGAATTCGCCCGCACCATGGCGCAGGAGGCGGGTAAGCCGATCAAAGCCGCCCGCACCGAAGTTGAGCGCGCCATCTTCACCTTCAATGTCGCCGCCGAAGAGAGTACCCGCATCTACGGCGAGTATCTGCCACTGGACTGGCAGGAATTTACCGCCGGGCGCTGGGGGATTGTGCGCCGCTTCCCGCTGGGGCCGATCGCCGGTATCACTCCATTTAATTTTCCCTTGAACCTGGTGGCGCACAAGGTTGCGCCCGCGATCGCCGCCGGTTGTCCGCTGGTTCTCAAGCCCGCGCCCCAGACTCCTTTGACTGCTCTCTTGCTGGCGGAGGCGGTGCAGCAGGCGGGCTGGCCGGACGGTGGCCTGAACGTTCTGCCGCTTTCGAACGAAGACGCCGGGCTGCTGGTGACCGACGAACGCATCAAGCTCATCAGCTTTACCGGCAGCGCCGCCGTGGGCTGGCAGATCAAGCAGAATTGCGGGAAAAAGAAAGTCGTTCTGGAGCTCGGGGGCAACGCCGGCGTAATCGTGCATGGCGACGCGGACCTGGCCTACGCCGCCGACCGCTGCGTGGTGGGAGGCTTCTCCTACGCCGGTCAGACCTGCATCTCGGTGCAGCGCATCCTGGTCGAGCGTTCCGCCTTTACCAAGTTCACCGATCTCCTGCTCGAAGGGGTGAAAAAATTAAAGACCGGAGATCCGCTGGACGAATCAAGCGACCTGGGCCCGTTGATCCGCGAAAGTGACGCCATCCGCGCCAGCGACTGGATCCAGGAAGCCGTGCGCGGCGGCGCCCGCCTGCTCTGCGGAGGCCAGCGCCGCGGGCCGGTGCTGGAACCCACCGTTCTCACCGGCACCCGCCCGGAAATGAAAGTGAACTGCCAGGAGATATTCGCTCCGGTAGTGACCGTGGAACCGTACGACGATTTCAACCAGGCCCTGAAGCAGATCAACAATTCTCCTTATGGATTGCAGGCGGGACTCTTCACCCGCGACGCCAAGCTGATCTTCAACGCCTATGAAGAACTGGAGGTGGGCGGGCTGATCGCGGGCGATGTGCCGGCCTTCCGCATCGATCACATGCCTTATGGCGGGGTCAAGGATTCCGGATTGGGCCGAGAAGGCCTGCGCTACGCTATCGAAGAAATGACCGAACCCAAGCTGCTGGTGATGAACCTCAAATAGGACCCGCTGAAAACTGTACGGTGGCGCAAAAAATCAGGGATTTTTTAACCGGGCTGTAACATTTGCTGACTGGTTTGGCTGCGGCGATGTTTTCACAATCTCTTGCTGCTATAATCACGGGTTTTATTGCTCCCTAGGTCTGCGGCTGTTGGCCGCCTAGCACAACGCTGCACCAGCCGGATGTCGCAGGTGATGGCATCCGCGGTACGGATCGTTCCCATTCGATGCAGATTTTTCACCGCAGCACGAACACTCTGTCGCGGGCGACGATCTACGGCGCCGTCTTCGTCGTGGCGGCGTTGTTCTGGGCAGGGGCGGAGATTCAGCGGTCGCCCTATGTGACCTATGCTGGAGTGCGGCGGCCCCAGCCCGTGCCTTTCAGTCATCAGCATCACGTTGCGGGACTGGGAATCGATTGCCGTTACTGTCACACCTCGGTCGAAACCTCGAGTTTCGCCGGCATTCCGCCCACCAAGACTTGCATGAACTGCCATGCGCAGATCTGGACCAACGCGGCTTTGCTGGAACCCGTCCGCGAAAGCTTCAAGACCGGCAAATCGCTGGTCTGGACCCGGGTCAATGATTTACCTGACTTCGCTTATTTCAATCACAGCATTCATGTCAATAAAGGTGTAGGCTGCAACACCTGCCACGGCCCGGTGGACCGCATGCCCCTGATGTATAACGAGGCGTCGTTGCAGATGGAGTGGTGCCTGGAGTGTCACCGGGCGCCGGAGAAAAATCTGCGGCCGCGCGACCAGGTTTTCAATATGCGCTACGAGCAGCCGACGAGCGGCAAGCCGGTCGAGTTCGACGGCAAGGAATACACCGACCAAATTTCGCTGGGCACAGACCTGGTAAAGAAATACAAGTTGCGCTCGGTAACAGACATTACTAGTTGTTCGACGTGCCATCGGTAGTGAGCGCAGGACTTTGGATTTTGATTTTTGATTTGGTGTGGATTTTGATTTTGGGGATTCTTGATTTTGGGTGGAGCAGCGCTTTAGCGCTGCATTAAGAACCTCGGCTATTGTGCGGCTTCAGCCGCTGAGGTACGTACCTCGGGGGTTAAAGCCCATCCGTTGGTGGGCACCATATGCAGGCCTGAAGGCCTGCTCCACCCGGCTCAGGCTGATTTTGGAGTCGGCTTTTTTAATGGCATAACCATGGAAGACAAAAACATCAAGCCGCGCCGCGAGGACGTCTGCCCCAGCAAGAAGGACAGCGCTCGATCTGGACGCGGCCCGCGCCAAGTTAGCCGAGACCAAGGGTCCGGAATACTGGCGCAGCCTCGAGGAACTCGCCGGCAGCCCCGACTTCCAGGAGATGCTGCACCGGGAATTCCCCAAGGGCGCATCGGAGTGGCTGGATGCGGTTTCGCGCCGCGGCTTCCTCAAGCTGATGGGCGCGTCGCTGGCCATGGCCGGCATGACCGCCTGCACCAAGCAGCCGCTCGAACCGATTGTCCCGTACGTAAAGCAGCCGGAAGAGTTGGTCCCGGGGCGGCCATTGTTCTTCGCCAGCGCCTTCACCCTGGGCGGATACGCCAGCCCGGTCCTGGTCGAGAGCCAGATGTTTCGTCCTACCAAGATTGAGGGCAACGACAAACATCCGGCGAGTCTTGGCGGCACCGACATTTTCTCCCAGGCCTCGATTCTGGGGATGTACGATCCCGACCGCTCGCAGACCGTGACTTACCTGGGCGACATTCGCTCCTGGGGATCGCTGGTCGAGGCCATGCGCTCGCCGCTGAGTATCCAGAAAAATTTGCTGGGAGCGGGCATTCGCATCCTGACCCCGACGATCTCCTCGCCCACGCTGGCCGACCAGTTGCAGTCGTTTCTCAAGCTCTATCCGCAGGCCAAGTGGCACGTCGTACGAACCGGTCAACCGCGACAACGTGCTCGAAGGCGCGAAGCTGGCATTCGGCCAGCCGGTCGAGACGCAATACGACTTCTCGAAAGCGGACGTAATTCTCTCGCTCGACGCCGACTTCCTCTACGCGGGATTCCCCGGCTTCACCCGTTACGCCCGGGATTTCGCCAAGCGCCGCAATCCCGATGCGGGCGAGATGAGCCGGCTCTATGTGATCGAGAGCACGCCGAGTTCGACGGGTGCGAGGGCGGACCATCGGCTGCCGGTGCGGGCTGCAGATATTGAGCTGATCGCAAGAGCACTGCCAGTGGTCGAAGCGATAAATTCGAATGTCCCCGGGTTGAGCGACCAACAGCAGGCTTTTCTGCCGCGGCGTCTACCGCGACCTGTCAGCTCATCGCGGCTCCAGCGTCGTGATCGCCGGCGATCATCAGCCTCCAGTTGTTCACGCGCTCGTCCATGCGATCAATGAAACGCTCGGCAACGTCGGCAAGACGGTTTTCTACACCGATCCGGTGAACGCCAACCCGGTAAACCAGACCGAGTCGCTCAAGGATCTGGTCGCGGACATGCGCGCCGCGCAAGGTGGACGTACTGATCATCCTGGGCGGAAATCCTGCCTACGATGCGCCCGCCGACGTTGGCTTCGCCGACGCGCTCAAGAGCCCAAGCGTTCCCTTCCGCGTGCATCTCGGCCTCTATCAGAACGAAACCGCCGAACTCTGCCAGTGGCATGTAAATGAAGCGCACTACCTCGAGGCCTGGGGCGATGCCCGCGCCTACGACGGCACGGTCAGCATTGTGCAGCCGCTGATCGCGCCGCTGTACAACGGCAAGAGCGCTTGCGAATTGGTTGCTATGCTCTCCGGGCAGGCCAATACCGCAGGGCACGAAATCGTGCAGGCCTACTGGAAGAATCAGCACCCCGGCGCCGACTTCGATACCTTCTGGCGGAAGTCGCTGCACGATGGCTGGGTCGAAGGCACTGCGTTCCCAGCGAAGGCGGTCACTGCCAAGGCCGCGAACATTCCTGCGACATCGGCTCCTGACGCCAAGGCCATCGAAATCAACTTCCGCCGCGATCCCTCCGTGTACGACGGACAATTCTCCAACAACGGCTGGCTGCAGGAACTGCCCAAGCCGATGAACAAGCTCACCTGGGACAACCCGGTGCTTATGGGCCCGGCCATGGCAGAACGGATGGGTATCGAGACCGAAGACCTGGTCGAACTCGAACTCAACGGCAAGAAAGTGACCGCGCCAGTCTGGATCCAGGTTGGCCATCCCGATAATTCCCTCACGGTATTTTTGGGTTACGGACGCCGCCGCGCCGGGCGAGTGGGCACAGGCGCGGGTTTCGATATGTATCCGCTCCGCACCAGCGCCACACCGTGGTTCGCCAGCGGGGTTGCGATTCGCAAAACCGGAGGCACTTACAAGCTGGCCTCCACCCAGGGCTACCAGACCATGGAGACGCCCACCGGCACCCGTCCCCTGGTGCGTCACGCGGATTTAGAGGAGTACCGCAAGGAACCCGACTTCGCGCGGGAAGAAGAGCCGCCGAAAGATCTGACTTTGTACAAGCCCTATCCGTATGAGGCCGAGCCTTACTCGTGGGGCATGACGGTTGACATGACGGCCTGCGTCGGGCTGCAACAACTGCATCGTCGCCTGCCAGTCGGAGAACAACATTCCAGTCGTGGGCAAGGAGCAGACTGTTCTCGGCCGCCACATGCACTGGCTGCGCGTGGATACTTATTTCCAGGGCGACCGCGCCAATCCCCAGGCTTACTTCCAGCCGGTGCCTTGCCAGCAGTGTGAGAACGCGCCCTGCGAGGTGGTCTGTCCGGTGGGCGCGACCGTGCACTCGAGCGAAGGCCTGAATGACATGGTCTACAACCGCTGCGTGGGCACGCGCTACTGCTCCGACAACTGCCCGTACAAAGTGCGGCGCTTCAACTTCCTGCTGTTCCAGGACTGGGAAACTTCGCAGTACAAGATGATGCGCAATCCGGACGTGACCGTGCGCAGCCGCGGCGTGATGGAAAAGTGCACCTACTGCGTGCAGCGCATCAACCAGCACCGCATTGATTCCGAGCGCGAAGACCGCAAGATTCAGGATGGCGAATTGCAGACGGCGTGCCAGCAGTCGTGTCCGGCCGACGCCATCGTTTTCGGCAACATCAACGATCCCAACAGCCGGGTTTCGAAATTGAAGGCGCAGCCGCGGAATTACAGTCTGCTGGGCGACCTGAACACGCGTCCCCGGACTACGTACCTGGCTGACATTCGCAACCCGAATCCGGCATTGGAAGGCGAGCACAGCTAAACCATGGCAGATCCCATCAAAGACGAGCGCGCGCCGGTCATCGAACCCGGCTACACCCTGGGTTCGGTCACGGACAAAATCAGTTCGATCGTGCTGACTCGTCCGACTTCGAACGCCTGGTTCGTCGGTTTTGGCGTCGCGTTTCTGCTTTTGATGATGATGTTGTTCGCCATCTCCTACCTGTTCGTTAAGGGAATCGGCATCTGGGGCGTAAACATTCCCATCGGCTGGGGATTCGCCATCGTCAACTTCGTGTGGTGGATCGGAATCGGGCACGCGGGCACGCTGATTTCCGCCATCCTGTTGCTGTTGCGGCAGTCGTGGCGTAACTCCATCAACCGATTCGCCGAGGCCATGACCCTGTTTGCCGTGGCCAGCGCCGGTATCTTCCCGCTGATCCACGTGGGGCGCCCGTGGCTCGCTTATTGGCTTTTTCCTTATCCCAATACCATGCGAGTGTGGCCGCAATTCCGCAGCCCGCTGGTGTGGGACGTATTCGCAGTCTCGACCTATGCCACTATTTCGGCCCTGTTCTGGTTCATTGGACTGGTTCCCGATCTCGCCACTTTGCGCGACCGCTCGGAAGAGCGCTGGAAGAAAATTATCTACGGCATGCTGGCCATGGGCTGGCGCGGTTCGGCGCGGCACTGGCACCGGTACGAGACCATGTACCTCCTTCTCGCCGGGTTGGCCACGCCGCTGGTGCTCTCGGTCCACACGGTAGTCAGTTTTGATTTTGCCGTGGGCATCGTACCCGGCTGGCACACCACGATTTTCCCGCCTTACTTTGTTGCGGGCGCGATCTACTCCGGCTTTGCCATGGTGCTGATGCTGGCCATTCCCATCCGCAAGGTCTACAACCTCGAGGATTTCATCACCGAACTCCACCTGCAGAATGCGGCCAAGGTGATGCTGGCCACCGGCCTCATCGTGGCTTACGGGTACGTTGTCGAAGCTTTCATGGGATGGTACGGCGGCAACCGCTATGACGCGTTCCTGCTGTGGAACCGGCTGCACGGGCCCTACTCGTTTTTCTATTACATGCTGCTGGTCTGCAACATCGTGATTCCCCAGGTGCTCTGGATTCCTAAGCTGCGCAGCAGCCCGGTGTGGCTGTTCCTGATTTCGGGCGTCGTCCTGGTGGGCATGTGGCTGGAGCGCTTCATCATCGTGGTGGTCAGCCTGCACCGCGATTTCCTGACGTCGTCGTGGGGCATGTACTATCCCACGCGCTGGGACTGGATGACTTACATCGGGACCATTGGCCTGTTCCTGTCGGCCATGTTCCTGTTCGTGCGCCTGCTGCCCATGATTTCAATCTTTGAAATGCGCACTCTGCTGCCGGAAGCGGAGGTCAAGGAATGAAGCGCACCGGGACCTACGGCATTATGGCGGAATTCGATTCCGTCCACACCCTGCTGGCCGCGGCTCACCGCACCCGCGAGGCGGGCTATAAAAAGATTGATGCCTATAGCCCCTTCCCAATTGAAGGGCTGGCGGAAGCGATCGGCTTCCATCACGATGAAGTTCCCCTGGTGGTGCTGATCGGCGGAATCATCGGCGGCCTGACCGGCTACCTCATGCAGTACTGGATTTCGGTCGTGAGTTATCCGGTCAATGTAGGGGGCAAGCCGTATCACTCGTGGCCGTCGTTCATTATTGTGACTTTTGAAATGACGATTTTGTTTGCCGGAATCTCGGCGGTCTTTGGCATGCTGGCCCTGAATGGCCTGCCCATGCCCTATCACCCGGTTTTTAATTCGCCCCGATTCGCCTTCGCCAGCAAAGACAGATTTTTCCTGATCGTGTTCTCGTCGGATCCGAATTACAAGCCGGCCGAGGTCCGCAGCTTCCTGCAAAGCCTGGCGCCCCGCTCGATTTCGGAGGTGCCCGATTAGGAGGCATACCCAATCTCTTGGATTCAGGGTGGAGCAGCGCTTCAGCGCTGCATTCACGGTGTCATCCCGAGCGCGGATCGAGCCGCGCTGGCGCGGTGGAAGCAAGTCGAGGAACCCCTATTCGACCGGCGACTCATCCGCTGATAGGGCTCCTTCGACTGCGCTTTGCATTTCGCAAGCGAAATACAAAGCTCCGCTCAGGATGACAAGCGCCGTCGGGCTGCTCGCGGCCCTGCTCATCCTCGCCGGATGCCGCCAGGACATGCACGACCAGCCTCGCTTCAAGCCTCTGGCTGAAAGCGATTTCTACACCGACCTGCGCTCGGCGCGCCCGCCGGTCGAAGGCACAGTCGCGCGCGGCCAGTTGCATGAGGACAGCTATCTCTACAGCGGAAAACTGGGTAACGATCCCGGAGACTACATGCCGTTCCCGGTCACCGCAGAAGTCCTGGCCCGCGGACAGCAGCGCTACGACATTTATTGCGCTCCCTGCCACTCCCGCATCGGCGATGGCAATGGCGTAATTCCCTCGCGCGGTTTTCCGCGGAAGCCGCCCTCCTTTCACATCGAGCGCCTGCGCAAAGCTCCGCTGGGATATTTCTTTGACGTAATCAGCAACGGATTCGGCTCCATGCCCGATTATGCACCGCAAATCGAAGCGCGAGACCGATGGGCCATCGTGGCCTATATCCGCGCCCTGGAATTGAGTCAGTCGGCCACTGCCGCCGACCTTCCCGCCGGACAAAAGGTCCCTTCCGAACCGCCGCACTTCGAAGAACCAGGCTCGGGCGCAACCCTTCCTGTGATCGACAACACGCCCGCACACCGTTCTCCGGAAGAGGAGCCGAAATGACCGCGGTTCCCCTGCACAACATCGACTTGATGACGCCGCCGGTGGTGAAAACCATCCAGCAGCGATCGTTGATCGTCGGCCTGGCTTTCAGCGTCATCGCCGCCCTGGGCGCATGGATTCGCCCCGACGAATTCTTCCGTGCCTACTTGTTGGCTTTCATGGCATGCCTGGGAGTGACCCTGGGATCGATGGCGATTCTCATGCTGCGTCATCTTACGAAAGGCGCATGGGGAATGGTGATCCGCAGAATCCTGGGCGCGGCCATGCGCTGTGTGCCGTTGATGGCGGCGCTGTTCATCCCGCTGCTGTTTGGAATCCGCCGCCTGTACATCTGGGCCCGGCCGCTGGATGCTATCGCGGACAAGCATTTGCGCGAGCACCTGCAGGAAATCACGAAGACCTACCTTACGGTCAATGGATACATCATTCGCGCTGTGATTTATTTCGCCATCTGGTGGGCGCTGTCTTTCTTCCTGACCAAGTGGTCGGCGGAACAGGATCATCCCCCGATGCGCGACAACAGCGCGCGCTTCAAGGCGCTCAGCGGGCCGGGGCTGATCCTTTACGGCTTCACCATCACCTTCGCCGTCATTGACTGGATCATGTCCATTGACCCCAGCTGGATTTCCACGATCTTCGGCCTGTCGTTCCTGATCGGACAGGTGTTGTCGGCGCTGTGCTTCGCAGTCGTGGTCGAGCGCCTCCTGTTCGATTACAAGCCCATGTCGGAACTGCTGAAGCCGGAGCAGGTGCACGACCACGGGAATTTCATGCTGGCTTTCATCATGGTGTGGGCCTACTTTGCGTTTTCTCAGTGGCTCATCATCTGGGCGGGGAATTTGCCGGAAGAAATTACCTGGTACATGCGGCGCCTGAACGGTGGTTGGGGATACGTTGGCCTCTTCCTGGTGCTGTTCCACTTCGCGATACCGTTCATCATGTTGATCTCGCGTCCCTTCAAGCGCGACATCAAGCGTCTGGTTTGGCTGGCAGGCTGGATCCTGCTGATGCGTTTCGTAGATCTGTTTTGGGTCATCGAGCCCAACTTTTCAGCGACGTTCCACCTCACCTGGCTGGACGTGGTAGTCCCGATTGCGATGGGAGGGCTGTGGCTGGCCTTCTTCTTCCGCAATCTGAGTTCGATGCCGCTGGTTCCGGCTTATGACGTGTATGCGGTTGAAGTTCTGGAAGCGGCACACGAGTAAGTAAGCGGGTTATAAAGTAATGAGTGACGACATTCACATCGACGGACATAACGAGAGACCGGAGTTTGAGCAGGAGGATCTGGGCGCCAGGCCGATCCTCATCTTCCTGCTGGCGCTGGTGGTCGGCTGCCTGCTGGTTGCGCTGGTCCTGAGAGGAATGTACAGCTATCTCGACGCGTATGAGAACCGGCGCGAACCAGTCCAAAGCCCGCTGCTGCAGCCGACCACGGCAGATACGCGGGTGGTTGCCCCGGGCGACATTGCGAAATTTCCCGAGCCGCGCCTGGAGGGCACTGAGACCACGGGGATCAACGCCTTCCGCCAGCAGGAGGCGCAGACCTTGCACAGCTACGGATGGGTAGACCAGGAAGCCGGAGTGGTGAGAATTCCCATCGACCGTGCGATGGAACTGTTGGCGCAACGCGGACTGCCCACCCGGCCGGAAGCCGGCGTGGTCCCGCCATCCGATGTAAACACCGCAAAAGAAGCGGCGCGGCGGTCGGACACGAGCAGCAAGCCCGCGAAGAAGAAGTAGCGGGAGGAAGCGGGAAGGGCACGACTTTAGTCGTGCCAGTGAGCAACATTTTGGGCGGCTTTAGCCGCTGAGGATTTTGGGTGGAGCAGCGCTTTAGCGCTGCATTTAAAGGCGGGGCGAGCGGCGGCTTTAGCCGCTGAGGTACATCGGGCTGAAGCCCGTCGGTGTGGATTTTAGTGCAGGCCTAAAGGCCTGCTCCACCCGGCCTGATTTTCCCGGCCTGCTCCACCGGGGATTGTTCGGCGAGAAAGTTGATAGTGCTGAAAAGAACTAACAACTCGAAGCGAGCTTTGGCGACAATCTTCGCTACGCTGCTGATCTCCGCGGCAGCCTTCGGTCAGGGCATGACCAAGGGCATGATGTCGCCGCCGGCGAACGTGCGCCCGCCCGGCCTGCTGAACGTCGGCATTGAGCAGCATCTGGACGAACAAATTCCCCCGGACCTCAGCTTCCGCGACGAAACCGGCAAACCGGTCCGTCTGGGGGATTACTTCGGCAAGAAGCCGATGATACTCAACCTGGTTTATTACAACTGCCCCATGCTGTGCGGCGAGGTTCTGAGCGGCCTCGAAAGTGCGCTGCGGGTGCTGAAATTCGACATAGGAAAGGAATTCGACGTCCTGACCGTAAGCTTCGATCCGCGCGAAACGCCGGACGTGGCCACCAAGAAGAAGGCTGAATTCCTGAAGCGTTACGGACGCGCCGGCGCCGCCGAAGGCTGGCACTTTCTCACCGGCCCGCAGGAGTCGATCGATGCGCTGACCAAAGCTGCGGGCTTCCAGTACCAGTACGATCCCAAGACCGGACAGTTCGCCCATGCCACCGCCATCATGGTGCTGACTCCGGAGGGCAAGATCGCGCAGTACTACTATGGCGTCGAGTACGCACCGAAAGATTTGCGCCTGGGGCTGATCCAGGCATCGCAGAACAAGATCGGCACGCTGGCTGACCAGGTGCTGCTGTACTGCTATCACTACGATCCGAACACCGGAAAATATGGCGCAATCATCTCGCGGGTGCTGCAGCTTTCAGCACTCGCAACCGTACTGGCACTGGGGACGCTGATGACTGTTCTGATTCGTTTCGGGTCAGGACACGGTGAGCATGCGGCGAGATAGATGTTTGCATGATTAGGAACCAGGAAGTTGCGGACGACCGACGACTGAATACTGACGACTGATTATGCTCGATACTTCACTTTGGCCCGCACGGGCCTCGACCACGGCCGGGAGCGTGGACGCGCTCTTCATCTTTCTGGTCGCGCTGTCCGCGCTGATGAGCCTGGCCATCTTCACCATGATTGTGGTGTTCGCCGTCCAATTCCGGCGGCGAAAGGGAGTCGCGGCCGAGCAGATCGATGGCTCTACCCCGCTGGAATTGACCTGGTCGATCATTCCGCTATTTATTTTCGGCGTGATCTTCTTGTGGGGCGCAGTGATTTACTTCAAGGAGCGGACTCCGCCACGGGGCGCTACCGAAGTCTACGTCGTGGCCAAGCAATGGATGTGGAAGCTGCAGCATGAAGAAGGACAGAGCGAGATCAACGAACTGCACGTTCCGGTCGGCCGCGACGTCAAACTCATTATGACGTCACAGGACGTGATCCACAGTTTTTATGTACCGGCATTCCGCATCAAGCAGGATGTCCTGCCCGGCCGTTACACCACGACCTGGTTTCATCCCACCAAGGCGGGAACGTATCATCTTTTCTGCGCCGAATATTGCGGATCGCAGCACTCCGGAATGATCGGGCAGGTGGTAGTGCTGGAGCCGGCACAGTATCAGGCGTGGCTGGGCGGAGGTGGCGCCTCCGGAACCCTGGCTTCGAACGGGCAGAACGTGTTCCTGCAACTGGGATGCTCTACTTGCCACCGCTCGGACACGCAAGGCCGCGGCCCTAACCTGGTCGGACTCTTCGGCAAGCCGGTGCAACTGGAAGACGGGCGCGTCGTCACCGCCGATGAGAACTACATTCGGGAATCGATTCTGGCTCCGGGCGCGAAAATCGTCAGCGGCTTCAAACCCATCATGCCGGCGTTTCAGGGACTGGTGACCGAGGAACAACTTAACGCGCTGGTGGCATACGTAAAATCATTGAACCCGAGTCCAACGGGAGCGGCGGGCGTTGCGACGGCAGTTCCGTCGGGCGCGCAACCGCAGGAACCAAAGGTGCAATAGCAATGGCTACCGCAGCGATCACCGCGGAACGCGAGAACTATCTCAACCAGGAATATGGCATAAAGTCCTGGCTGCTAACGGTCGACCACAAGCGCATCGCGCTGCTTTACCTGCTCTCCATCACATTTTTCTTTTTCATTGGCGGATTTTTTGCGCTCCTGATCCGGCTGGAGTTGCTGACTCCGGCAGGCGACCTGGTGCAGGCCGACACTTACAACAAGCTCTTCACCATGCACGGCCAGGTGATGGTCTTCTTTTTCCTGATCCCATCGATTCCCGCCGTGCTGGGAAATTTCCTGGTGCCGCTGATGATCGGCGCCAAGGACCTGGCTTTCCCTCGCATCAATCTCTTGAGCTGGTATCTCTACATCATCGCCGGCGCGCTGATGCTGCACTGCATGCTCACCGGCGGCGTAGATACCGGGTGGACGTTCTACACGCCTTTCAGCACCGCTTTCAGCAATACCAAGGTCATCGAGGCCGGGCTGGCTATTTTCATCTCGGGATTCTCATCCATCCTGACCGGATTGAATTTCGTGGTCACCATCCATCGCATGCGCGCGCCCGGGATGACCTGGGATCGCCTGCCGTTGTTCATCTGGGCGCACTATGCGACCAGCATCATCCAGCTTCTCGGAACGCCGGTGATCGCGGTTACCCTGGTGCTGGTGGTTCTCGAACGCGCTCTTCACCTCGGGATCTTCGATCCCACGCGCGGCGGCGACCCGCTGCTGTTCCAGCATTTGTTCTGGTTTTATTCCCATCCCGCGGTTTACATCATGATTCTGCCCTCGATGGGAGTGGTCACAGAGATCGTTCCGTGCTTTTGCCGCAAACGCATCTTTGGCTACAAATTTGTGGCCTTGTCGAGCATAAGCATCGCCGTTTTCGGATTCCTGGTGTGGGCGCACCACATGTTTGTGGCCGGGATTTCGCTTTATTCGGCGCTGATTTTTTCCGCCCTCAGCTACCTGGTTGCTGTCCCCTCCGCCATCAAGGTCTTCAACTGGACCGCCACCATGTACAAGGGCTCGATTACCTTTGCCACGCCCATGCTTTACGCCTTCGGTTTCATCGGGCTGTTTCTGATGGGCGGACTTACAGGTTTATTCCTGGCGGCGTTGGGAATTGACGTTCACGTGACCGACACCTATTTCGTAGTGGCCCACTTCCACTACATCATGGTGGGCGGCGCGGTCATGGGATATCTGGGCGGCATGCATTTCTGGTGGCCGAAGATCTCGGGACGCATGTATCCCGAATCGCTGGGCCGGCTGGCCGCGGTGATCGTATTTCTTGGATTCAACCTGACGTTCTTTCCCCAGTTCATCCTCGGGTATCTGGGAATGCCGCGCCGCTACTGGCAATATCCTCCGGAATTCCAGGTGCTGAATGTGCTCTCGACCGCCGGATCGACCATTCTCGCGGTTGGGTATCTTCTGCCCATGGTTTATTTCCTGTGGTCGATGCGCTATGGGAAAGTCGCTCCCGACAATCCGTGGGGCGCTGCCGGTCTGGAGTGGATGACGTCTTCACCGCCGCCAACTTACAATTTTGACGAGCCCCCGGTTGTCGATTGGGAAGCGTACAACTACGAGGACATTCCCGCTCCCCAGGAGGTGCGTAGTGGCGGATAGCCCGATCGCGGTCGAACCGCACAACCCCGCGCTGAAGCACCACTTCGCCACCATGGAGCAACAACGCGAGGCTTCCTCGCTGGGAATGTGGCTGTTTCTGGCGACCGAGATCATGTTCTTCGGCGGCATGTTCTGCGCCTATCTCATCTATCGCTACTGGTATTTTCCCGACTTCGCCGCCGCCAGCAGTTCGCTCGACATCACCCTGGGCACGGTGAACACGGCCGTGCTTATCTGCAGCAGCTTGACCGTAGTGATGGCAGTGCGCGCCGCCCAACTGGACAAGCGCAAGGAGCAGGTGATTTATCTGGCGCTTACTCTTGTCCTGGGCTTGGCCTTTCTGGGAATCAAAGGCATCGAGTGGACCAGTAAGTTCAAAGAGCATCACATCCCTGGCCCAACGTTCAATTTTCAGGCCAGCCTTCCCGGCCATCCCGATCAGCCGGTTGACCAGCATCACGCTCAGCTTTTCTTCTCGCTGTACTTCGCCATGACCGGAATGCACGCGCTGCACATGATCATCGGAGTCGGGATTTTCAGCTATCTGCTCTACCACGCGTGGAAGGGCGCGTACACGCCGGAGTATCACACTCCGCTCGAAAACTCCGGCCTGTACTGGCACTTTGTGGATATTGTCTGGATTTATCTGTTTCCGTTGTTGTACCTGATAGATCGGAAAAAGTAGGCAGCAATTGGCAATTAGCCAAATCCAAGGGTACTGGCTAAGTGCCAATTGCTAACTGCCAATTGCTCCAAAAGGATTTCTCGATGTCTGAACACATCGTTTCCGCGAAAACCAACATCCTGGTCTGGCTGACGCTGCTCGTCCTGACTGGCGTGACCGCCGGTGTGGCCTTCGTTGACCTTGGTCCATTCAATACGGTTGTGGCCCTGGTCATCGCCACGGTTAAGGCTCTGCTGGTGGTGCTGATTTTTATGCACGTGAAATACACCAGCGAAAAACTGGTCAAGGTTGTCGTCCTCTCTGCCATCTTCTTTCTCGTGTTGCTGCTAGGGCTGAGTCTGGCGGACTACACGACGCGGCTGCTGATGTGAACTTGCGATATACTCCGCCGGCTACTTAGGAAAACTTGAGACCGAGGTGATGCGATGGCCTTCTGCAATACCTGTGGCGCGACTCTCGATGGCGGAGCCAGGTTCTGTACCAAGTGTGGCGCCACGCAACCCGGCGCTCCGGCTGCCTCTCCCGTCTTCACCGGGGCCGCTCCTGCCTCGGCTCAAAAGAGCAACAGCGCCCTCAAAATTATCCTGATCGTGGTCGCTGTGGTGGTAGTGCTCTTCATCGCCGGAATCGCCACCGTCTCCTTCATCGGTTACCGCATCGCCCGGCACAGCCGGGTTCGTAACGAGAATGGAAATGTGCGCGTCGAAACGCCGTTTGGGACGGTTAACACGACCACGGACCCGGATGAAGCCGCTCGCAACCTGGGCATCGATCTGTATCCCGGCGCGGAAGTGGTCAAAGGAACTACGTCCGATATGACCATGGGCAACATGCATACCTCGGCAGCTGATTTTGAGACCAGCGATCCGGTCAGTACGGTGGGTGAGTTTTACAAGTCGAAGGTCCCCAACGCCAGCGTAGTCTCGTCAGCCGGCGACCGCTACACCATCATTTCCACCGACAAGAAAAACATGCTGACGATCAACATCGAGCCGAAGAATGGCCGGACCAGAATTCACATCGCCAAAGTTTCCGGCAAGATAGTCGGCGGCGGCGAATCCGACAACTAAGCCCTACACGGCGAAATGCCCGATAAGTTCGTAGAAATCGCGCGCGCCGCCCGCACCTCCGCGGTGGACACGGTCGCGCTCGATCAAGCCCTCCGCCGCCACGTCCGCGGCGACGTCCGTTTCGATTCCAGCAGCCGCGCTCTTTACGCCACCGACGGCTCCAACTATCGCCAGGTCCCCATCGGCGTGGTTCTTCCCCGCGACGCCGATGACGTCATCGCGGCGGTTTCCCTGGCGCGCGAATACGGCGCTCCTCTTTTATGCCGCGGGGGCGGAACCTCCCTTGCCGGTCAATGTTGCAACGTGGCCCTGGTGCTTGATTTCACGCGCTACATGCGGAACATCGTGGAGATCGATCCCGAGCGCCGAACCGCGCGCGTACAGCCCGGAGTCGTTCTCGACAGCCTGCGGAACGCCGCCGAGAAGCATCATCTGACCTTCGCGCCCGACCCGGCCAGCCACAGCCGCTGCACGCTGGGCGGCATGATCGGCAACAACTCGTGCGGCGTGCATTCGGTCATGGCGGGCAAAACCGACGACAACATCGAAGGTCTCGATGTCCTCACCTATGACGGCCTGCGGATGAAGGTGGGCAAAACCAGCGATGAAGAGTTGCAACAGATCATCCGCGAAGGCGGCCGCCGCGGAGAGATCTATACTGGCCTGAAAAAACTTCGCGACCAGTACGCCGACCTCGTCCGCCAGCGCTATCCCGATATTCCTCGGCGGGTTTCGGGCTACAACCTCAACTTCCTGCTGCCTGAAAATGGCTTCGACGTAGCCCGCGCGCTGGTCGGGTCCGAGGGCACTTGCGTCTCTGTGCTTGAGGCCACCTGCCGCCTGGTGGAAAGCCCGCCGGCGCGGGTCTTGCTGCTGATCGCCTATCCCGACATCTACCAGTGCGGCGATCACGTGCCCGACGTCATGGCCCACAAGCCCATCGGCCTGGAAGGAATCGACGATCTGCTGGTGGAATACACGCGGCGTCGCGGCATCAACTCGGAAGGGCTCGCGCTGTTGCCCGAAGGCGGAGGCTGGCTGCTGGCAGAATTCGGCGCCGATACCATCGCCGCCGCTGAAGCCCAGGCTTCCAGATTGATGGATGCTTTGAACCGCAGCCCAGGCCCACCCAACATGTGCCTGTTCACCGATCGCGAACAGATCAAGCGGGTGTGGGAGGTGCGTGAGTCCAGCCTGGGGGTAATTTCCTACGTTCCCGGCGAGAACCTGACCTGGGAAGGCTGGGAGGATTCGGCCGTTGCCCCAGAAAAACTGGGCAAATATCTCCGCGATCTACGCCGGCTGATGAACAGTTTCAACTATCGCGGCCCGCTCTACGGACATTTTGGCCATGGGTGTGTCCATAACCGCATCAACTTCGATCTGGAATCGGCCGAGGGCATTGCCAAGTTCCGGAAGTTCATGGAGGAAGCCGCCGACCTGGTGGTCAGCTACGGCGGTTCACTCTCAGGAGAACACGGCGACGGACAAGCACGGGCGGAATTGCTGCCGAGAATGTTCGGTCCGGAGTTGCTGCAAGCCTTTCGCGAGTTCAAAACCATCTGGGACCCGGGCTGGAAGATGAACCCGGGCAAGGTCGTCGAGCCTTACCGCATGGACGAAAATCTGCGTCTGGGCGCCGGTTACAGCCCGTGGGACCCCGAAACGCATTTCCAGTTTCCCCACGACCACGGCAGCCTCGCCCATGCCACGCTGCGCTGCGTGGGCGTGGGAAAATGCCGGCGAGAAGAAGGCGGCGTCATGTGTCCCAGTTGGCGCGTGACCCATGAGGAGGAGCACTCCACCCGCGGCCGGGCCCACCTGCTTTGGGAGATGATGCAGGGCGACGTAATCCGCGACGGCTGGCGCGACCAGGATGTAAAGCATTCTCTCGACCTGTGCCTCTCCTGCAAGGGGTGCAAGAGCGACTGCCCGGTCGGGGTTGACCTGGCCACCTACAAGTCTGAGTTTCTTTCGCACTACTACGAAGGCCGCGTGCGCCCGCGCAGCGACTACGCTTTCGCCAACATCGACTTCTGGGCCCGTCTGGCCTCCAAGTTCCCCGGCCTGGTAAACCTCGCCACCCAGCTACCCATTCTGCGGGATATCGCCAAGCTGGCGGCCGGGATGCCCAGCCAGCGCAGCGTTCCGGCCTTTGCTCCCCAGACTTTTCGCGCCTGGTTTGAAAGCCGGCCAAAGGCAAATCCTGAAGCCGCGCCCGTGATGCTCTGGCCCGACACATTCAACAATTACTTCCTGCCTGACACCGCCAAGGCCGCGGTCGAAGTCCTGGAAGCCGCAGGATTCCGGGTTTCCATTCCGCAATCCATTCTTTGCTGCGGCCGCCCGCTTTACGATTTCGGCATGCTCGATCGCGCCAAGCGCCTGCTGCTCAACATTTTGGACACGCTCGCCGCCGAAATTGAATCCGAAATCCCCATCGTGGTCCTGGAGCCGAGCTGTGCCGCCGTCTTTCGCGACGAACTGATTAATCTTTTTCCCCTGGATGAACGTGCGCACCAGCTCTCGCGGCAGACCTTCCTGCTGAGCGAATTCCTGGAAAAGAGAGCCGCCGATTTTCAGCTTCCGCATCTCCCGGCGAAAGCCCTCATCCACGGCCATTGCCATCACAAGTCGCTCATGAAAATGACCGACGAGGAGGCAGTTTTAACCAGAATGGGTATCGACTGGAGCGCCCCGGCGCCGGGTTGCTGCGGAATGGCAGGTTCTTTCGGCTTCGAGGAGGAGAAATACGACGTTTCCCTCGCAATCGGCGAGCTGGAACTCCTGCCGGCAGTCCGCCGGGCGGCGCCGGAGACCCTGATCATCGCCGACGGCTTCAGTTGCCGCGAACAGATTGCCCAATGCACCGACCGCCATTCCCTGCACCTGGCGGAGGTGATTGCAGCCGCCCTGAGGGGTCCGCTCGTCACCGATGGCGCCTACCCCGAAACTCCGAACGTCCGCACACGGCAGTCTGAGGTGGATCGATCCATGAAACGGGCCGGCCTGGCGGTGGCTGGAGTCGCCGCTTGCGCCGCCCTATTTTGGTGGCTCAATAAAGCAAAGTGAGTCGTCGGAATAAATATAAAGTGTTTGTAATCAATTACTTAAATCTTAATTTTCCCGCCTCTCCCCAACTCTCCCGGATTCTGGGACAATAGTAGCCAGCAACACCTAGACATTCCTGCCCTTAATTCCTAACGGCGAGTAGGCTTTATGGCTCTAGATTCCGAGATTCTCCTTAATCCACCCGAGACCGCCCGCTTGGCCGAAGCCGTGGTTGAACCGGCCCTGCGCGGTTCTGTCCTCGTCCTCATCCAGTTTGACGTCTGCGAAGAGATCAAACTCGACCAGCTGCGGCAGATCTTTGGCGCGCGTACGGTAGAGCATCCCGCCTTCAAGCATCCTGCGCCCGGATATGTACGCTACCAGCGTCCCCCGGTGGTCGAGCCTATTGGGCCCCTGGTTCTGGACAGCGGCGAGCGGCTGGAAGGTCAGATCAAGTATTACGACTACGGTGTGTTGAGCGTGGTCTTCGAACTGCCTTTTTCCGGCGACTGGGACACGCTGGTCCGCCTGGGCAGCCGCTGGGTCTGGGACGTCGACTTTGAGAAACATGCCTCCCGCATCGTGCGCCAGAAACTGGAGCACGCAGCCCCGGCACTGATCAAGCCCTATCCGGAGTGGTTGAGCGAAGACTACTTTATCTTCCACGTAAGGGAGATCGCGGGGTCGCCGTCGGCCTCCGAGCTTTGCACTTCACAGGGCGGACGCATCGCGCAAATCGTGCGCGGAGAGACGGCGCAGCTTTCCGAAGGCGAGCGCAACGAGATTCTGCAATCCCGCATTTCCTACTATCCGAATGACCTGGCGGTGATCGGCTGGAACGCGGCTTTTCTCTACGACAGCGAGGCCGGCGCCGAGACGGCGATCCAGCTTCTGGAGTACGCCAACTCGCAGCTGCTGGAGTTCCGCCACTACGACGAACTGCTCACCCGCGAACTGGGGATCGTGTACGCCGCGCTCGACAAAGGCACCGGAATGCTGGCGCGCTGGCGCCTGGCGCGGGCTGCGACCAAGCTGCATACCGTCCTGCTCGATGTGAACGAACTGACCGAGCGGGCCGACAACGCCATCAAGTTTCTCAGCGACATGTTTTCCGCCCGCCTGTACAAGCTGGCAGCCGCCAAAGTCGGCGTGCCCGACTACAAAGACCTGGTGAAGCAGAAACTGCAGACCGCCGAGGACCTCTACCGCTTCATGGTGGACCAATTCAACCAGAGCCGGGCCTTCGTGCTCGAATTGATGGTGGTGATCATCCTGGTGATCGAACTGATCTTCCTGTTCGGCGGCAAACTGTAAGACCCGAAACCACGAAGGACACCAAGATCCACGAAGGAATTCCAGACAAAGATTTCCTTCGTGTACCTTCGTGTCCTTCGTGGTTTAAGCTTTTGATCCGTGGTTTAAGCTGACCGACTTAATCAAGGAGAGCCATGCGAGGACTCAAGGGCAAGCGTGTCCTGATCACCGGAGGCGCGAGTGGAATCGGAGCCGCAACTGCCTCCCGCTTCCTGGAGGAAGGCTCGGCGGTGGTGGTGCTCGACCGCGACTCGACAGGCCGCGCGCAAATCCAATCGCAGCTACCCAAGCTGGCCGGAACGGTGCAAGCGGACGTCTCCAAAGTGAAGCAGGTAGAAGCGGCGTTCACCGAGGCGGTGCGCCTGATGGGAGGTGTCGACGTTCTGATCAACAATGCCGGCATCAGCATCCGGCACAACTTTCTCGACATCACGCCCGAAGAATGGGACAAGGTAATCGCCGTCAACCTCACCGGCGTTTTTTACATGGCACAGACCGCTGCCCGGCACATGTGCGAGCGCGGCAGCGGCGTCATTCTGCAGACCGCATCCACCAACGGGCTGGTCGGCTATCCCTACTATGCCGACTACAACGCCACGAAAGCCGGCGTCATCGAGCTCACCAGGTCGATGGCCCTCGAACTCGCGCCCAAAGTCCGGGTGTGCGCCGTCGCCCCGGGATATGTGCTCACGCCGATGCAGCGCGCCGAATATACCGATGAAATGTTGGACGCGGTAAACCGCAAGATTCCGATGGGACGGCACGCCCGGCCGGAGGAGATCGCCGCGCTGTTCGCTTACCTCGCCTCTGACGACGCCGCCTATATGACAGGGCAGGTGTACACGATCGACGGCGCGGAGACGGCCGGAGGCCTGGCCAGCCGTTAACGAACCACGCAGGGACGGACAGGCCTACGTCGTTCTCGACGGTTCAACGGGCGCGCGGCAGCATCAGCCTTCCCGCCAACCGGCAAACCCGTACTACCCGATACAGCGGAAAGAGCGGGCTGGGCAGGCGCACCGCCGACCACTCTCCCGCGCCCGGAGTGAAGAGCAGGCGCCACCAGAAAGCGAATCTGTCCCGAGCGCGCTCCCGCAATTCCATCATCAGGCGAAAGTAGGCCATGGATTCCGGATCGAACTCTTCATCCGCCACCATCAGGCGGATGATGCGCTCCGCCAAGGCGTCCGCCGTGTCTTCTTCCAACCCGGGCTCCAGGGCAAGCTGCGGCGGCAATGGCGCCCCAAGCAGCTTGTGGGCCAGCAGGAAGGTCACGGCCACAATGCGCGCAATCCCCAGCCTCCCGGCTTCGGCGTGCAATGCCGCCCAATCAAGCGCGCGAGAGCGGGCCAGTTGAACAATGTCGCACAGCCATGAAATCTGCTTCCATGCATGTTTGGCGGCGTGGACGCAAAGCACGAGCATGAGGTCCTGGTCGCAGAGCGTGCGCAATCTCTGGCCGTTAAGGGTGACCGTCGCCGCTCTCTTGAAGAAGTCATTGACGTCGAAGCCGATGGCGTAAAACCGCGGCAGAATTTGCCACTTGATTTCGAGCAGGTTACGTCCTCGCGCGCCGTCGAACGTGTACTCGTATCCCGATTTGAGATAATCGCGCTCGGCCGCCTGCGCCAGTTGCACACCCGGCTGATATCCCAGTTCGGCGAGTGCCGTCTTGATCGTGGGCAAATCGTCGGACCGGACCAGGAAGTCGAGGTCGGAGAACTGGCGCAACGCGACGTTGCCATAGAGGTTGTCGGCCAGCACCGGCCCCTTGTAAGGCAGAACTTCCAGCCCACGAGCCTGCAAATGACTATGAATGTTGAGCAACTCGAGAGTCAGCCACAGCGTGCGGTGCGCGTTGGCCTTGTCCTGCTGGCGCAGCGACTCGAGTCCGGGGGAGCGACTCGTATCCATCTCGACGGACAATCGTCGAAATATCAGCGGCACCAGGCCATGATGATGCGAGAGCTCGACCAGTCGCTCCCAATCCACACTGCCCTGGAGGATCTGCTGGATTCGGGCGGAAAGGCGCCCTTCCGAGTCGTCACCGCAACAGGCCAGGATTAAATCGAGTTCAGGGCTGAAAGTTCTGGCGTATGGGGAAACAAAGCCGGCTACGCGGGATGGGGCGGGCTGCGGCAAAGGCGATGGTCGTCGCTAATACCTGTTAATCCTCAGACCGGAAAACCCTCTCTCGAGGAACTATAGTCCAAATTGTCCCTGACTTCGTTTACTCGCTCTGTTCTCCACGCTTGTAAATTTTTGTGCGGCCGTACGAACGTCTGCCCCTATCGCGACCGTGTCCGGCAGTCATATTAGGCGGGTATCCAGCGACGCAATAGCGAGTCCGCATTAAGCCTTTCTCATCACAGGCGCCGTGGGTTATCGTGAACTCTGCGACGAACGCAACTTTGCACCGTCAGAACACCGCGCCGGTGCCAGCTTTTGGCCGATTCGTCACCGTACAAAGTTGTTACTTCATGGATTCTCAGGCGCGTGACCAGAGCAAATGCATTCTCGCAGCCGAGGGGTTGCGATCGTGGGGCGTCTTGAAGTTGCGCGCTACCGGAGCCAGCATGCTCCCGACTTTGTGGCCTGGCGATCTTCTTACCGTCCGGGCAATCGAGCCGGAGCAGGTCGAACCGGGCGAGATTGTGCTTTACATGCGCCACGACAGATTTTTCATTCACCGGGTCGTAAGCCAAGACCTCGCGCGGGAGGACGCGCCTCTGGTTACCCGAGGCGATTGCATGTCGGAGAATGATCCGGCGGTCAGGAAAGACGAACTGCTGGGAAAAGTTACCGAGGTGCAGCGGTCCGGCGCAGCCTTTGTACCCGGGGAACTTTCTCTGTTTCGCCGGCTGTTGGCCTGGATGTTTTGTCACTGGAGTCTGTTCCGCCGCGCTGGGTTGCGGCTCTGGAATTATCGCTACGTTAGAGATAATCAGATCAAAGCTACATTCGTGAACGTCGCGTAGGCATCCAAACACAGGTACGGGCGATTACAAACCCGTGCCAGGGAGCGGCCCGAGAGTGAATCCGAGCTACCAGATCACGGTCGAGATCGGAGGGATGCCGATCCTGCTGCACACGCAAGACGATTCCTTCCGTCAGTTGCTGGCCCGCCGCTACGCCGGTTTTGTCGATTCCGCCGCCCATCCGAAATTTGAATTTGAGATCGAACTGGCAACTCCAACCCGAAAGGCTCCCAACGAAGAAGTTCGCGTGGAGATGCGGGGAGGCACCTGGAGGCTGCGGCGAGGCGATTTTCGCGCCCAGTGGGACCCCGGCGCCGGGCGGGGCCGCATTCGCCAGTCGGCGAATCCTTACTCCATCGACTCAGTTCTGCGCATCGTGCACACTCTGATCCTGGCGCAGGAAGGCGGCTTTCTGTTGCACTCCGCCGGCGCTATCCGGAATGGACGCGCCTTTCTGTTCTCCGGAGTCTCCGGCGCCGGCAAGACTACCATCTCGCGGCTCGCGCCTCCGGATGTGACTCTGTTGACCGACGAAATCTCCTACATCCGCCGTGTTGATGCGGGCTATCGCGCCTGTGGAACTCCTTTCGCCGGCGAACTTGCCCGAGTGGGAGAAAATTGCTCCGCCCCCATCGCGTCGCTTTTCTTCCTGCACCAGGGCCCGGAAAACAAGATCGAGGCCATGGCAGAATCTGAGGCCATCCAGCGTCTGATGAGGAACATCCTGTTTTTCGCCGAAGATCCGGAGTTGGTGAAAAACGTCTTCCGGTCGGCTTGCGAATTTGTGGAGCGCGTTCCGGTGCAGCGGCTGACCTTTGCGCCCGATTCCAGGGTGTGGAGCATGATCGAGTGAATCAACCATGACGGAAAAATATATCGCGAAGAGTTCTGCCATCGCCTCTCGCCTGCTGGGGGGCGAAATGATGATCATGTCTGCCGTCGACTCCACTTTCTTTACCTTGAATCCGGTGGCCACTGTGGTCTGGCAGGCGGCAGACGGCCGTACTCCACTTTCTGAAATTGTGGCCCAATGTGTGTGCTCCGAATTCGAGGTGGATGCCGAGACCGCGCGCCGCGACGTGGAGCACTTTGTCGAGGAACTCTCAGGCCACGGCGTCCTTCTGGTTTCCGAGCACCCCATTTCGGACTCAGCCGCCAGCCCAACGGAGGCCGCTTGAGCCTGATGCAGGAGATGGGCCAGCGGGCGCTCGATCTGGGCGTGCCCTTGTCCGTCCACTTCGATGTCACCTACCGCTGTAACGAGCGCTGCGTGCACTGCTACCTGGACCACGATGACCACGGCGAAATGACCACCGCCGAAATCAAGCGCGTGCTCGACGAACTGGCTGACGCCGGCACGTTCTTTCTGACCTTCAGCGGCGGCGAAGTGCTGATGCGGCGCGATTTTTTCGAACTGCTGGAATACGCGCACCGCCTGACCTTTAACCTAAGAATCAAGACCAACGCGGTCATGATCGGCGAAGCCGAAGCGCGCCGCATGCTGGAGTTGGGCGTCGAACAGGTACAGGTCAGCATCTATTCGCACCGCCCCGAGGTCCACGACGCCATCACCAAACTTCCGGGCTCGCTGCGCCGCAGTGTGGAGGCCATCCGTTTTCTGGCCAGGCAGGGGCTTCGAGTCACGATTGCCAATGTTCTGATGACCGTCGAACATGCACGACCATGCCGGCGTGCAGGCCCTGGCCCGCGAGTTAGGAGTTCAGTACACCCTCGACCCAACCATCACCCCGAAGATGGACGGCGACACCTCGATTCTGAACCTGCGAATTCCCGGCTCGGAATTGAAAGACGTATTTCGCAACGAAAGCCTGGTAGGAAACGTCGAAGAATTTTGCGTGGCGCCCCCGGTCCCCGGCGCGGATGTGATGGAAGGCTATTCCTGCAGCGCGGGTCACACCCTGGCTTACATCTCTCCCTACGGAGACGTTTTTCCCTGCGTGCAATTTCCTCTGCCCAGCGGCAACGTGCGGCGGCAGAAGTTTCTCGACATCTGGAACCATTCGTCGGAACTGAATGAAGTCCGTTCGATTCGCGTTAAAGACTTGCCGGTCTGCTCGACCTGCGACCATGCCGGCACTTGCACCCGCTGCCCCGGACTGGCTTACATGGAAGGAAACATGCGCGGCCCCTCGACGGCCGACTGCGAGAAGTCATTTCAACGCACCGGAATCCGGTCCGCGAATATGCTTCGCCTGGGACGATCTGTCCCTGCTGCTCCGCTGATTCATATTCAGCCACTGACGGCATGATCGCTTTCAGCTCTTTCAGCTCTCAGTTCTCAGTTCGCTCCAGTTCAAGCGGCGACTGAAGCTGCGAAGCAGCGCAAGACTGTAGCCCCGGGCGCAAGCCCGGGGTGGAAGCGAAAAATGAGTTAGCCCCGAAGGGGCGTAAGAATCGGGATACGCGGGAGTTACTTTAGTTTGCGTAGCGGCCGCCGACGCCGCGACCGAAGCCGCCAGATGAACGTAAACTCATTAACAAGCTCTCATTATGGATTCCACTGAAAAGCCGGTTGAATCGGGAAGACGCAGCACCCGCATCCGTGCCCAGATTCTGCTTCGCATCACCAGTCTGGATCCGGCGACTCCGTTTTCCGAAACTGGACACACCCTGGTGCTCAACACGCAGGGTTGCGGGGTACGGCTTTCGCGTTCGCTGGAACCGGGAATGGCGATCTCACTGGACGACCTTCCCATCGGCAAAAGCGTGACCGCTCGCGTCGCGAACTGTGTGCCTTTGGGCGCCGGAGGCAAGTGGTGGCTGGTGGGCATCGCGCTCGATGAACCCGGCAATGTCTGGGGCATTCATCCCGCGCCCGCGGACTGGGGTTCGGACGCCGCCCTTGCCACCGCCGCCGTCAGCCACGCCTCCCGCGCCATCTCAGGCCAAGAGCGGCGAGTGGCCATTTCGGCAATTCTCCAGCCGCGGAGAATTTCACCCCGGCAAAAGGTAATAAGCTGAAATGCCAGTGTGGTCGCGGGCGACTCGCTGCGAAGACTCAGAACTTCATCCGCAGGATCAGCTCAGTCAATTTTGTAATCAACTCCCACTTCCCGTCCGGAATCGAAAGACGACACACCCCACTCAATCCGCGACCATCTCAGGAGCGCAGCTGCGGCGAGTCAATTCATCGTGGCCAACCGGCAGACATTGCCCGCCTTCTTTGACTTGCCCCGTTTCAACCACGTAACATTCGCTCTCAGTGATCGGGCAGACGATTTCGCACTACCGCATTGTCGAGAAGCTGGGCGGCGGCGGTATGGGCGTGGTTTATAAGGCGGAAGACACACGATTGCGCCGTTTTGTGGCACTCAAGTTTCTGCCCGAAGAAGTGGCCCGCGATCCGCAGGCGCTGGCCCGCTTCCAGCGCGAAGCCCAGGCCGCATCCGCCCTGAACCATCCCAACATCTGCACCATTTACGACATCGGAGAGCAGGACGGCCAGGCGTTTATCGCCATGGAGTTTCTGGACGGGGTCACGCTGAAGCATCGCATCTCCGGCCATCCCATGGACACCGAGACTCTGCTTGCGCTGGCCATCGAAATTGCCGACGCGCTCGACGCCGCCCACACCGAAAAGATCGTTCACCGCGACATCAAACCGGCGAACGTCCTGATTACCAAGCGCGGACAAGCCAAAATCCTCGACTTTGGCCTGGCCAAGTTAACTGGCGCGCACTCACCCGCCGCTGAAGGCGCGACCATCGAGGAGAACCTGACCAGTCCGGGAACGGCGGTGGGCACCGTGGCCTACATGTCCCCCGAGCAGGCCCGCGGAGAAGAGCTCGATCCCCGCACCGACCTGTTTTCTTTCGGCGCCGTTCTCTACGAGATGGCCACGGGACGCATGGCGTTCAGTGGAAATACCTCGGCCGTGATCTTTGATTCTCTGCTGCACAAGGCGCCCTCTTCGGCGGCGCGAGCCAATCCCGAGCTGCCTGCCGAACTCGATCGCATCATCAACAAAGCTCTCGAGAAAGATCGCGCGCTCCGCTACCAGAGCGCGGCGGAGATGCTGGCCGATCTGAAACGGTTGCGGCGGGATTCCAGTTCCGCGCGAGTGGAGATCGCCGCCGAAAAGCCTCAGTCCAAAAAAATCAAACCTCTGCTCTGGGCAGTTGGCGGCGTTGTCGCGCTGGCCCTGCTTGCGAGCGCCGCCTTTCTGTGGCGAGGCCGAGGTAATCAGGAGCAGATCACGTCGGTCGCGGTCATGCCTTTCGTCAATGCCAGCAACAATCCCGACTCCGAGTACCTCAGCGACGGCATCACCGAAAGTTTGATCAATAATCTCTCCCAGCTGCCGAACCTCACGGTAATGGCCCGGTCTTCAGTATTTCGCTACAAGGGGCGCGACATCGATCCCCAGACGGTGGCGAAAGATTTGAAGGTCCAGGCGCTAGTCACGGGACGCATCGTGCAGCACGGAGACCAGCTCGTCATCAGCTCGGAATTGATCGACGCGCGCAACAGCCGCAACCTCTGGGGCGACCAGTATGACCGTAAGCTCTCCGACGCCCTGTCCGTGCAGCAGGAAATTACCGGAGCTATCTCCGCCAAGTTGCGCGAGCGTTTGTCGGGCGAGACCCAGAAGCAGGTAGCCAAGGGCGGGACCAACGATCCCGAGGCTTACCAGCTCTACCTCAAGGGCCTCTACTATTGGGAGAAGCGCACGCCGGAGACCCTGGGAAAAGCCAAAGACTACTTTGAGCAAGCCATTCTGCGGGACCCGGGCTACGCCATGGCGTATGTCGGGCTTGCCAACTATTATGTCGCGGCGCCGGACTACAGTCCGATCCCGCAGAGCGAAGCCGGTCCCAAGGCCAAGGCGGCGGCGGAGAAAGCTCTGGACATCGATGGTTCTTCGGCCGACGCTCACGCGGCCCTGGCGGGCGCTCTCTGGAGCCTGTTTGATTTCTCCGCTGCGGAAGCCGAATTTCAGAGAACCCTCGAACTCAACCCGAATCTAGCCAACGCCCATCACTGGTTCGGGCTCTTCCTCTCCTGGGAGGCGCGTCACCCGGAAGCTCTCGCTCATCTTCGCCGCGCGGTCGAACTCGACCCGCTGAATCTGCAATACCAATGCAATCTCGGTCAGATCCTGGCCAATGCCGGACAATATGACGCCGGCGTGGAGCAGCTGAAGAAAGCGCTGGAGATGGATCCGAACTTCTCCTATGCCCACGTCGAGTTGCGGACTATCTACCGGGACTGGGGCAAGGAAGATCTTGCCATGGCAGAGTGGATGAGATTTGCGACCATCGATAATGATCCAGACGAACTGGCCATCGTCCGGGACGCCGGTGCAGTTTATGCCAAGTCCGGCGCTAAAGCAGCCATTGCACGGGAAATCGAACTAAGGAAGCAGCTGGCGAAGCGTATATATGTGGACCCCGCGACAATTGCTTACGAATATGCCCGACTTGGCGATAAAGAGCAGACCTTTGAATGGCTGGACAAAGCGGCGGCAGAAAAATCCAGCGGGCTTCAGCCGGTTAAGATCGTTCGCCCGCTGCAACAATGGCATAGCGATCCGCGCTATATCAATCTGCTGAAGAAATTGGGCCTGCCGCAGTGATGCTCGACCCTTTAGCGGTTCGTTAATGAAATAAAGAGTTTGTGCCACCTGGAAGGCTAGTTTGGTGGCCTCTTGCCGGATTCGCCCAAGACCATCGTTCGGTATGTTCGCTCGACCATCTCTCTCTGTGCCGGCGTCATCGGACCATCTTCTTTCAGACCCATTTCCTTGAGGGAACGCTTGTAGACCTCTTCGCGCTCCTGCCGGGTCAGGGTCTTGGCCATCTCCGGGTCCAACATCTTGAGAGCATTTCGCTGGATGCGTGCATTTTCGGCCGCTTTCTCCTTCGCTTCTTCCTCCATCCGCCTCTGCTCTGCTTCACCCAGCGAATGGATTTCGGAACGCATACCTGACGACGCCTGTTGTATCTCCGGCCTGCAAATAGCACAGTCCTCGATCAGACGCATAACTTCCTCGGCGTCGAG
The DNA here is from genome assembly GCA_963841075.1 of Terriglobia bacterium. Lineage (GTDB taxonomy): Bacteria > Acidobacteriota > Terriglobia > Terriglobales > Acidobacteriaceae > JAIQFF01. The sequence goes on along the minus strand of CAWJBA010000033.1, from coordinate 46,213 downwards.
GAAAGACATCTTGTGCTGTATTACGGCCGCACGAACCGGAATGAGCGTCGCTTCACATTGTGAGGCCAATGCAAACTGTATCCCGACGTGGAGATCTTTGTCCGCCGCGAGATCAATCAACACTGGAACGTCGGCGGAAGTGAGTTTTCGAGAAAGCTGGTTCAGCGAGTTGCTGCTATAGCCGAATCCGTGCGCGCCTAGACTTCGGCTGTGCAGAATAATCTGCCGTACCCGTTCAGCAGACTTTGGGCTGCCCGCTGGTGATTGTGTGTTTGCAGCCAGACAAAGGCTGCCCACGAGAAGAATGGGTAACGGTGAGTTCAGAGTCAGCACAGCCGAACCCTTTGTGAGATTAATGAATGACTACGCTACCGTTAACCTCGATGATTGGGCGACGCACGATGATCCGCCCCACCTCATCCTGGTAGTAGTAGTGGGGGCGGCCCTGATACACGTAAGTCTGGCATCCGTATTTCTTGGCTTGGCCGGGAGGCATTCCACAATTTCCCCAGCCGGTTTTCTTGCCACGGCTCCATCCTGGAGGACGCTGGTCGTCAGCATAGCTGCGATACTCGTATCCGTCACGCCGTTCCCAGCCCTGATCGCCGTCATCATCAGCCTTGTTTCCGTGCTTGTGCCCGTTCCCCTTGTCGCCGTGATCCGCCCTGAGCGCTGGCGCGCCCAAGCCCAAGGTTGCCACCAGCGTGAGTATCGCCAACAGTCGGTTGCTCATTTCCCCACCCTCCGGTGCAAGCGCGGTACCGTACTAAGTGAGCTTACTCTTAGGCAGCTTGCGCTGGCATGATTACGGAGGTATCGAACCAATGCAGGCCACCACCATTTCAGCTAGAGCGCAGTGCCCTTGCTTGACGGGACGCGGACCACACTTTGGTCGAGAAGCGATTCCATGGCCATGCGCAGTCTGCTGTGGTCTTGGTCGTCCAGTGCAACGAACCGAAAGGGTTGAAGGCAGCCCGAAGTCGATTCCCGCCTGGGAGACAGAAGCTCGGCCATACCTCGAACTCTTCCCTGGCTTGTCTGGAATGCCACTTCCACAAAGGCTCCCTGCTCGATAGCCTTCGATAGGATCAAGAGTCCGCCCGTAGCAGAGAGTTCGTGCAGCTTGGCTCGAACCGGTTGACTGTCGCCTTGCGGACGAATTGCAACAACAACGGAACCACCGATCTTCAGACGCTTTGCCGGCGTCGCCGGATTCAGTTGGGGAAAATAGGTCATGGCTGCGGACTATCTCACTCCACCTCCGAGCCAACTAGATTACCCAGGGGCGTGACCGGCCGAGTGGCGCTCCCATCGAATGATCTCCGGTCGCAGGCGTCTATCGGCCTTAGAAATGTACCAGGGTTGGTCCTGCAGTAATCATCGCTCGGTTACGGGCGTCATCCGCAATGTTTTTCGGCACGAACGGCGCGTAGTTGAGTTTTCGCTTCGCGCCGGATCCTTCACCCGGATCCTTCACAAGGTCAGGATCGGCTCATTCGGGAAACACGAGGTTCATTCGGCGGGAATTTTCGGGATAGCCTCGAACGCACCCTAGGTCTTCATCAGCTTGGAGAAGTAGCGGTTGTCGTAAAACATCGTGCTGTTGTGCACGAACTCGAGGACTTTGTGCATCTTGTCGCGGTCTTCGCGATTCATGTCGTTGAACTGGATGGCGATGCCCGATCCGGGATCGATGCGCACCACGAATCCCGCGGCCTGAAGCCTTCCGTCATCGATCGAGAAGATGACCTTCAATTTTGAGCCGGCGGGCAAGAGCGCGCTGGTTTCCACGTAGCAGCCGCCCAGGCTGACGTCGATCAGGTTGCCCAGGACCGGTATTTCGCCTTCCTGCGGCCGCAATTCGATCGTGACCCGGCACTTCATGCGGGGATACAGGCGCCGGTTCTTGCGCGAAGGCTGCTTCTGCTTTTCGATGTACATGCGGCGATCGGCTTCCGCCAGCAGCGCTTCCGCGTCTTTTCCGTCTTCCGGATAAAGGGCCTGGCCCACGCTCAGCGAGAGAATGTCTTCGCTGCAAACTTCCCGTCCGGCGTGCCGCGCCAACTCCCGCAGGCTTTCCGCCTTCTTGGCGGCGGCCTCCGCGGTCAGACCCGGCGCCACCACCACAAATTCGTCTCCGCCCATGCGGGCCACGTAGTCGTATTCGCGGCAGCTCTCTTTCAACGCCTGCGCGAACAGCCGCAACACGCGGTTGCCTTCGAGGTGGCCGAAGCGGTCGTTGATCTGCTTGAAGCCGTCCATATCGCTGACCATGACCACCAGCGACGTGGTATCGCGCTTGCAGCGGGCCAGCTCGCGATCCAGCTGCAGGAACAGAGACCGGGCATTGGGCAGTCCCGTCAGGTAGTCCGTGACCGCCGAGCTTTCCGCCTGCTCGAACTTCAACGCGTTTTCGATGGCCAAAGCCATCTTCGAACTGATCGCCAGCAGGATGCGCAAGTGGTCGGAAGTGAAGGCGTCGGTCTCCGCGTGATAAAGCGCCAGCACGCCCACCACGCCAGCCAGTCCTTCGAGAGGAATCGCCAACGCCGAGCGCAGCGTGCTGAACTTCGTCGGGTCGTTGAGGTAGCCGGGCTCGACCGAAGGATTGCCGTTGATGATGGGCTTGCGGTTCTGCGCCACCCAGCCGGAAAGTCCGCTGCCGAGGGGGATCCGCAACGACGAGAACAGGCGATGGTTGTCTCCGCTCACCAGTTCCGGAACCAGTTCCGTGCCGCGCTTCACATAGATGGCGATGGCGTCATAGGGCACCAGCCGCCGGAGCTTCACCGAGAACACCGAAAGGGTCTCACCCAGGCTGAGCGAAGCGCCCAGGTCCTGGCTCAGTTCGAACAGAGTCTGAGCTTCCTGCCGTGCCGCCGCGATCGACGACAGGAACGTAGCTTCCTGCCCGGGAGCGTCCTTGACCGTGATATCTTCGAAGCCCGCCGCCGGCGCAGCTCCGGCCTCGATTTTCAGTTCGGTCGAAAGCGGCGTCACCGGATCGCGCCTGAAAGTGGCCTCTACCAGCTTCTCCAATTGGCGATAGCGTCTCTCCAGAACGCTGACTACTTTGGGATCAAACGACTTTCCCGACTCCGCCGACAGCCGCTTCATCACTTCTTCCAGCGGCAAGGCCCGCCGGTACTGACGGTCGGAGGCCATGGCGTCGAGGAAGTCTACCGAAGAAAGAATGCGCGCCCCGATTGGAATTTCTTCACCCTTCAGTCCGAAGGGGTAGCCCGATCCATCCCATTTTTCGTGGTGGGCCCGGACGATCGGCACCACGGGATAGGGAAAGCGGACCCGCTCCAGGATCTCCGCCCCGACCAGGGGGTGGATCTTCATTTTTTCGAATTCTTCAGGAGTCAGCCGGCCGGGTTTCGAGATGATGTGCTCCGGCACGGCCAGTTTGCCGATGTCGTGCAACAGCGCCGCCGCGTGCAGGGCTTCCATCTCGCCCGCTGTAACTCCCAGTTCCTTGGCCACCTCGATGGCATAAATCCGCACTCTCTGCAGGTGGTCGTGGGTGGTGTGATCCTTGGCTTCGATGGCCAGAGCCAAAGCCTCGATGGTGCGCAAGTGCAGCGTGGCCATCTCTTCCACGTGGCGCTTTTCGTCTTCAAGCTTTCCCAGGTACAGCCGATAAGAGCGATAGATCAGGTAAATGATGGGCACGATGAGCAGTGACGTCTCCCATCCGAACTGACGGTTGAACCAGCCGATCATGCCGGCAAAGGCCGCGCCCACCAGGTAATAGGGGAACGACCAGAAGTAGCACTCCACCCAGATCCGCTTGATTGACTTGCGCTCGGTCAGCGCGATTACCGCTGCGATCGATCCGGTGTTGGCCGCGAAATAAGTAACGGCAGCCAACCCCAGCAGCAGGGGATGGCTCGTGACCTGGGCCCCCGAAATGGCCAGGTGATAAACGTCGCAGGCGACGGCGATCGACATGGCGCTCGCCGACAGATTGAACGTGACCTGCAGCGGACTGGGGCGGTCGCGATAGAAACACTGCACCAGAATGGCCGCGGTCGCCAGAGCCAGGGTCTCCGCAAAACCCAACTCCAGTATGCCGAGCAGGATGAACAGGAAGTTCACCGACATCGTGCCGGTGATCCCGGGCAACCGGACTTTCAGCCGGGCGGCCAGAATCGCGATCAGCAAATAACAGATGAACTGCGCGATATTCTTGCTGGTCGGCCGGATAGCCCCGTAAAGGAGCACACAAGTGCCCAGCACGACGACAAGGCTTATGAACACCTTGGCGCCTAAGCTCAGTTCTCTCCACGACTGAGAGCCGCTACCCACGTCCCTCCGTTATGATTCCGCTTGGCTGTCTATTAGGAATCTGCCTACATTGATACCAATTAAAGTGTTCTAATACAATAACTTGCGTAGATTTCGACCAAACTTTCGTAACCAAAATCGCTTACTTTGAGCTCAGCCGTGAGACGTTCCTGAGCCAGTCAATAAGCACCACGCTTTCAGCCACTTGAGCTCTGGCCCGAAGGTGCCATAGACCCTATAGGAGGAGACCCCAAAAAAATGCTTGACAACCTATACTGTATGTCGTACAGTGTATGCCATACACTATGCAGCACACGGTAGAAGCATCGACGAACGGTAGGAATGAGGTTCTCGAAAACCTGCGGCTCGAGCTCCGGCGCGGCTGCCTGATCCTGGCAGTGCTGGCCGAACTGCGCGACGAACGCTACGGCTATACCTTGCGCAAGGCCCTGGCCGGGCAGGGCATGGAGATCGACGAAGGCACGTTGTATCCGCTGCTGCGCCGCCTGGAGAGCCAGGGGCTCCTGCTCAGCGAATGGCGCGAGGAAGACAAGCGCAACAAGCGCTTTTACCGCCTCTCTGCCGACGGCAAGTTGATCCTGAAACAACTGGCTGCCGAGTGGAAAAGCATTAACGCATCGCTGGACGGAATCTTATGACGCCCGCGAGATGGAAAGGCCCGGTTGAAATCTTCTTAGGAGAATCGTTATGGAACTGATCGAACGTTATTTACAGGCTGTAAAGTTCGCGCTTCCCCCAGCAGCGCGACGACATCATCAAGGAACTGCGCGACAGCATCCTCTCCCAGATCGAAGAGAAGGAGACGGAGGTTGGCCATCCGCTCACCGAAGATGAGCAGGTAGAGCTGCTGAAGAAGCTGGGCAGCCCGGTCCACCTGGCCAGCCGCTATCGCAAACAGCAGGACCTGATTGGAGCAACTATGTTTCCCATTTATTGGAAAGTATTGAAAGCATCCCTGGGCCTGGCCTTCCTGGTGCTGGCCGCCGCCAGCATCGCCACCGCCGCAGCGGGCAAGACGTTCATGGAGAGTCTCGGAGTCTTGTTCCGCTATCCCAGCGTCGCGCTGACGACATTCGCCTGGATTACTCTGACCTTTTCCGCTCTTGAGTTCTTTGGTGCCAAGTACCGGGTCGAGGACAGCTGGGATCCTCGAAAGTTGCCGCCGCTGGTAAAGGACACTCCCCGCAAGTCGCAATTTGAGTTGATCACACAGCTCCTCGTGCAAACTATTTTCAGTGTCTGGTGGCTGGTCGGGCTGCACTACCAATACCTCATACTTGGCCCAAGCGTTACCTTTCTCCGGTTTGGCCCCGTGTGGCAAACCCTCTATCCCCTTTTTGTGGTGCTGGTAGTGGTCGATCTACTCATTACCGCATCCATGCTGGTTTGGCCGCTGTGGACGAAGGGAAGGGCCTTGTCGCAGCTGGTCCTGAGCGCAGTGCGTCTGGTGGCTATCTATTTCCTGATCAATGCTCCTGACTTGTTCGTGGCCGCGGAGTCAAGCTCGCCACAACTGCAGGGCCTGATGAAAACTATCAATTACTGGGTCCATATCGGATTGCTGATCACCGCATTGGTCATCGTCATTAAGACGGTGGTCGAAATTTTCAAGTTTGTGGGACGCCGGTTGGCTCAAGTCCACCAGGCGACGGTAGGCTCCTGACGATGCAGGCGCGGCGTTCCGCTTGTGGAGGCAGCGCCTAGGGTTGGGATCGGCGAGCTAGTCGGTAGAAGCTCAACACCGCATCCCCCTGCTCCAGCTTGCGATAGCGGAGCAGGGGCGCAAACGAATCCCCGGGATCGAACCTCTTGTCATGCTCGACGACGACTACCGCTTCCGGCGCCGGCAACCGGGACTGCGAAAGCATCTTGAGGACCTGCGCGTAAAGCTTCTCCTGGCGGTAGGGAGGATCAAGAAAGATGAAGTCGGCAGTGATGTTTCTGGTTTCGAGCTGGCGCAGCGCGCGAGCGACGTCGTCGTGCAACAACTCGAAGCCCGACTCCACTTTCAGCGATTCGAGGTTACGTCGGATCAAGCCGGCTGCGGCCGTCGAGGATTCCACAAAGTAAACCCTGGCCGCGCCTCGACTTAAGGCCTCGATCCCCACTGCGCCCGTCCCGGCGCAAAGGTCGAACCAGACCTTGCCCTCGAAGATGCCCGGGTCGCCGGCGCCGAGCACATTGAACAGGGTCTCGCGCAACCGGTCAGCTGTGGGGCGCAGGTCCATGCCGGAGAGGGAGCGCAAGGGGCGGCTGCGAAATCTCCCGGCGATCACTCTCATGACGCTACCCGGTCAGGTCTTCCCCCGGCCATCCCATTACCTTGGATTCGGTGAAATCGCAACTCCCGGCTCCTGTCTGTTGTCTAAACTATATAGAATGGTGGGAGCGGACAAACCTATAGCATGAGAAGCTGGTCCATATCGATAGGACGTGTGTTTGGGGTTGACCTCCGCATCCACTGGACCTTTTTCTTCCTTCTGCCGCTGTTCGTCTGGTACACCGACTCCACATCTCATCACACCGTGAACGAAGGTCGTGGTCTGGCGCTGGTGGGAATTATCTTTGCCAGCGTTCTGGCGCATGAATTCGGCCATGCATTGATTGGCCGGCGGCTGGGCGTTCGGGCAAAGTCGATCATCCTGCTGCCGATTGGCGGAGTGACGCAGCCGGACGAGATACAGCCTGCCGTGGAAACCAAACTTCCTCCCTGGAAACGTGATATTCGCATCGCGCTGGCCGGGCCGCTGAGTAATCTGTTCGTCGCCATCCTCTCCGGGCTTGTCATTTCGGTCGTGGCCCCGCATGTTGAGCTCTGGACCTGGCCTTTCATGCGTACCAGCAATCTGCCCTGCAGCCTGGTTTGGGCTAACCTTTATATTGCCGGGTTCAACCTCTTTCCTGCTTATCCCATGGATGGCGGCCGCGTACTGCGCGCCCTGTTTACCCGCCACATGGATGCGGTTCAGGCCACACGGCGTGCCGTATCCATCGGACAGGCGTTCGCGACCATGTTCATCCTGGTGGGCATGCTCTTGCCCAACTACTGGCTCACTCTGGTTGGATTGTGTCTCTTCACCGCATCCCAGATGGAAGAGCGCTCAGCGGTGTTTCAATCGGTGCTGGAGAAGGTGCACCTGGAAGACATCATGCTCACCGATTTTGCCACGCTCTCACCGGCCGACACGCTGGAAGACGCACTCGAAAAAGCCGTGCACTGCCTGCAGGACGATTTTCCGGTGATTCGCGGCAGCGACATGGTAGGAGTGATTTCGAAACAGAAAATTCTGGAAGCGCTGCGGGCCGAAGGCAACGGCTACGTCCAGGCCGTGATGAACCGCATCTTTGATGTGGCGCAAAAAGGCGAATCCCTGGCCTCAGCCTTCCGCAAGCTGACCACAAAAAACCTCAGCATCATTCCGGTAGTCGAAGATCAGCGGCTGGTGGGAATTGTCACCCTGCAAAATCTGATGCACTCGATGACGCTGCTGGCGGAAAGCCGCAAGCTACGCAAACAGGCCCTTAATCCCTAAAAGCGGCCACGGATTCACACGGATCTCACGGATCAAGATCTCTTTACTCGTTTTGCTTTATCCGTGAAGATCCGCGAAAATCCGTGGCTAGAACTTCACTACGATCCCCGCCGAAGGCTCCGCCATGTGTCCACGGTCGCCGGTGAAGAGGTTCTGCACTTTGAAATCGGGCGCCTTGTAGATCAGCCCACGGTACTGCAGGCGCAGGGCCACGTGGTCGACCAGGGAAAACCGGCGAACCATCGGCACTATCGAGAAGACGGCGTAGTCAAACCCTCCGCCGTACAGGAACGCCGGCCGGGTTTGTTGCGATGCCGGAATGTAGGTCTGCACGCCGTTGATGGTGTTGTGAGAGTAGCCGGGATAAAAAACCAGAGCCGCAGCGCCCGCAAATATGAAGGGCTCGAATTTCTTGCTCTGATGGAAGCTGAAAACGTAGGCCCCGGAGTATTCGGCAATCGTGCCCTGGATGCGATAAGTCAGCGGCGAGGCCACGTAAATCTGCGAGTTTGCCGTGTGCGAGTAGTTGATTTCGAGCGAACTGTGCTCCGAAAATCGGTACCGGCCGCTGACTAGAAACGCGCCGGAGTTCGTCGGAGTAAGCACCGTACCGTTGCCGGTCGATTGCATGTTGAAAACCGCCGAGCCGCCCAGGCCCACCTCGTACTTGTTGTCCTGCGCCCATGCCATCGATGCAAACACAAAGAATGCTGCCACTGCGACGCCCGTTCTTCTTACCATCAATTGCCCTCGCGTGCTTGTGGTCGTAACCAGCTCAATGGTTGGAACCAGTCGCGGCCCCCGGGGATGCATCGCCCATTAATTTTCTCATTGGAAGCTGCCTTTAGTTTCTCAGAACCGGCTAGAACAACCGTATCGCCTTCGCCTGTTCCACCGCCGGAACTTTTCTCAACTCGGCCAGAACTTCCGGAGGCACTTTTCCATCCACGTGCACCACCGCAATGGCTTCCCGCGGAGCGTCGGGCCTGGTATTGCCTCCGCGGCGGCCCAGCGAGAAGTTGGCGATGTTGATCTTGTGCTTGCCCAAAATCGTGCCCACCTTCCCAATCACCCCGGGAACGTCGCGATTGCGCATGTAAATAAGATCGCGCTCGAGGGGCGCTTCCACATCGATCCCGTCCACGTGCAGCAGTCGCGGCGTGTCTTTGTGCAGCACCGCGCCCTTGACCAGATGCTCCCCGGTCGCCGTCTTGAGCAGCACCGAAAGCACACTCCCCGAGCCTCCGCTCGAGCTGTGCGGCTTGCGGGACTCGTGAATACGCAGCCCACGGGAGGAAGCGATCGCCTCCGCGTTCACCAGGTTGGCCTTCTCCTCGAGCGCTTCATTCAGGATGCCCTTTACCGCCGCGTTACGAATCAGATCGGTTTTGGATTCTGCAATGTGTCCCGAGTAGCGCAGCGAAATCTCCTCCAGCGTCCCCTCGCTCACTTGTGCCAGAAACGAACCCAGCCTTTCCGCCAGCACGACATAAGGCTGCAGTTCAAGATACTCATCGTGCGAGACCGAGGGCACGTTCACCGCGTTCTGGATGACGCCGTGTTTCAAATATTCCTTCACCTGCATCGCGATCTGGTAGCCGACCGCCTCCTGGGCCTCATTGGTAGAGCCCGCGATGTGGGGCGTAAGAATGATGTTCTCAACTGCGGTCAACGGCGAGTTTTTCAGAGGCTCGTCGGTGAAAACATCCAGCGCCGCGCCTGCCACCAGACCCTGCTTGACCGCTTGTGCCAGGGCAGCTTCATCCACCAGTTCGCCGCGGGCACAATTCACCAGCCTCACGCCGCGCTTCATTCTTCTGACGGAATCCGCGTTGATCATGCCTGCAGTCTGCGGAGTGAGCCCGACATGCAAGGTGAGATAGTCGGCGGCTGCGTAGACTTCTTCCAGCTTCGCCAGGCGGATGCCCTGCTCTTTGGCCACCGCGGTCGAGACAAAAGGATCGTGGGCTATGATTTCCATGCCGAAGGCCCGCGCCCGCCGCGCCACTTCCATGCCGATTCTTCCCAGGCCCACAATGCCCAGGGTCTTGCCTCGCAGTTCGGTGCCTTGCAGGGATTTCTTCTCCCACTTTCCGGCATGCATCAGTTCGTTGGCCCGACTGATGTGGCGGGCCATGGCCAGCATGAGCGCCAAGGCATGCTCGGCCACGGCAATGGCATTGGCTCCGGGGGTATTCATCACCGCAATACCCTTGCGGGTGGCGGCATCCAGATCAATATTGTCGACGCCCACGCCGGCGCGACCGATCACTCGCAGCTTGCGGGCATGTTCCAGAAGATCGGCGTCGACTTGCACCGCCGAGCGCACGATGAGCGCGTCTGCGGACTGCAGATGCGCCGCCAGCTTGCCCTCCACCTGGTCGGGCGTGACGATGGTCCAGCGCGGCTCACGCAACAAATCGATGGCTGAGGATGAAATCTTTTCTGCGACTACAACCTTCATCGTAAGGATCCACTCTCCAAAAAATTAACTGAGAACCGGGAACTCCAAACTGAAAACCGAAGGTTTTAATACCCAAACTCTCGGCAAGCAACAATCACCGACTACCGATACCCGCCCTCGGCCGCTTTCGGACAGCCAATCGTGCCCTAGTTTCGTGTGGAGATAAAATTCACCGTGCAGTAACTCGCCAGATCAGGCGCGCACCAGCCGCTTTTCCGCGATGCTGCGCGCGTACACTTCCTGCGCCGCGCGCACGGCCGCGCCATATTCCACCGGCTTTCCGGTTACGCTGGCGAGCACGTGCTCGAGCGCAGCCAGAATTCCGATGGTATCCAGGTAGTCGTAATAGCCGATGTGCGCGATGCGGAAAAGTTTGCCTTTCATCGCATCTCCCTGGCCGTTGGCTACGACTGCGGAGAATGTATCGCGGAACTCCTTCACGATCGCGCCGGAATCAATTCCAGCCGGCGATTGAATCGCAGTCAGGGCCGCAGCCGGCGAGGACGGTGAAAACAGTTTCAACCCCAGCGCATCGGCGCCGGCGCGGGTCATCTCCGCCGCCAGTTCGGCGTTGTCGACCAGGGCTTCCCGTCCCGCGACCAAATCGCCGCTACCCATCTGCCGGATGAAATCGAGCGCCGCCCCTAACGCGGCAAACAGCGATGTGGCCGGGGTGTAGGCCGACTCTCCCTTGGCAGCTGCCTTGCGTTCCTTCCGGAAGTCAAAGTAGTAGCGAGGAGATTTGGCTGTCTCCATGCGCTTCCACGCCCGCTCGCTCACCGCGCAGTAAGCCAGCCCCGGCGGGATCATCAAGGCTTTCTGCGACCCCCCGATGATGACGTCGATGCCCCATCCGTCCACGTCGAAGTGGGTCGTGCCCAGGCCAGTGATGGCATCCACAATCAGCAGCGTTTCGTCGCCCTCGGCGCGGACAAGTTTCGCGATCCCCTCTATGTCGTGCCGCGCTCCGGTGGAGCTTTCCGTGGCCTGCACATAGACCGCCCGGATGTCAGGAGACAGTTTTTGCCGGATGTCCGCCAGCGAAAGCGTTTCGCCATAAGGCGCGCTGAGCACTTCGACAACGCAACCGAAGGCCTTAGCCAGATCGCGCCAGCGTTCTCCAAATTTGCCCGCGGTAAGCACCAACACTTTGTCGCCGGGCGAGGTCAGGTTCGAGACCGAGCCCTCCATAACGCCAGTCCCGGAGGAAGCCAGCACCAGCACATCGTTCCGGGTGCCGATAAAATCTTTCATGTCCGCCAGCACGCGGGTGTACAAAGCGCGGAAGTCGGCGGTGCGATGGTGCATAGCGAACGAGGCCATGGCAGTCTGGGCCGCGGGAAGTAGGGGAGTTGGGCCGGGAGTAAAAAGACGGTTCTTGCGCAGCATTTACGAAGGAGTCCTTTATTTTGGGAATGTCGGTATAGTTTACCGGAATCAGGGACTCTGCACCACGGCGAGCGCTGTCAGCGACGGGTTTTCCTCTGTGCCCCCGGTGTCCTCCGTGGTTAATGATTTTGGTCCAGACGCTATAATCCCGACATGAGCCTCAGCGAACAGATCCAGAAAGACATCACCGCCGCCATGAAGGCGCGCGACGAACACCGCCTGTCTACTCTCCGCATGGTCAAGACTGCGCTCAAGAATCGTGAAATCGAGAAAATGGCGCCGCTCGACGACAAGGAATCGCAGCAGGTTCTCACCACCCTGATCAAGCAGCGCAAGGATTCCGTCGAGCAATTCACCAAAGGCGGCCGCCAGGAGATGGCCGACAAGGAGGCCGCCGAAATCGTCCTGATCGAAGCCTACATGCCCAAGGCTGCCAGCGAAGACCAGGTGGTCGCCGGCGTCAGAGCGGTGATCGCCGAAATGGGAGCGCCCACCATGAAAGAAATGGGCACGGTGATGAAGAACGTGATGGCCCGTTTCGCGGGAGCGGGAATTCGCGTGGATGGAAAACAGGTCAGCGAGGCGGTGAGGAAAGAGTTGGCAGGAAAATAATCCTCTTACGCCTGGCTCATGCTTACTTTGCCCGTCGCCAGATCATAAACTCCGGATTCAACTTTCAGTTTCCCAGCTGTGAGCGCCTCGCGGATCACAGTTGAAGAAGTACGCAGCAACTCGGCCTGAACCCGGACATTCACTTCTATGGCTTTATCGAGATTGCCGCCCGACTGTGCAACGGCGGGCTGAAGGTGTTGGTACAAGGCGCTGATTTGACCCGGGACGGCATCCCCCTTCATGGCTGCCTTCACCGCTCCGCAACTGGTGTGGCCCAAAACGAGAAGCACCTTGACCCCGAGAACAGCCACCCCATACTCCAGGCTGCCAATAATCTCCGGAGTCACAAAATTCCCGGCGATGCGTGTGACGAAGATGTGGCCAATGGTCTGATCAAAGATCAACTCCACGGGCACGCGAGAGTCGGCGCAGGCGAGCACAGCGGCAAAGGGCTCTTGTTTAACCACGGTATGCTCTTTCAGCATGGTCAAATCATGTTCAATCGAGGTCATCTGATTAGAGGCGAAACGCTGGTTTCCGGCGAGCAATTCCTGCAGCGCTGCGTCGGGAGTCAGCGTGTTTTGCGCTTGCAGCGTTGGCGCAGAAGCCATCTGGATTCCAGCCTGCGCCGCCACTCCCACCACCGACGCCGAAAGCGCGTTCTGAAGAAATTGTCTTCTGCCAAAATTTGCACGATCCGCTGTATGAGCTGGCATTTGAGCTGACCTCGAATGTAATTATGGGCGGACGCAAATCTTAATAGTTATCGCACCCGCCCCCAATTCGACCTTCTTCGTTTTCTGATGCTTCGCTGCGGTCTTCTAATGCTTCGCTGGGCCTTTAAGTTCGACTAAAATGACATCCATTCCGGCGTCGCCGGTATTCTCCGGCAAGTGGGTGCCAGCGGCTGCGTATTGCGAATCGCCCGCCTTGACTGCGAAGTCTACCTTTTTCCCATCCGGATAGCTGAACGTCCCCTTGGCGTCGGTGAGGAACACCGCGACCGTGGCGGGATGGCTATGCATGATCGACTTCTCGTGCGGGCCGTAGTGCACCTTCAGAATTCTTACCTGATCGTTCTCGGAAACCACGGTGTAATGCTTGGGATCAGTCTTGACCGCATCCTGGGCCGAGACGAAAGTGGCAAGACCGAGGCACACCGCTACGCCATACAGCGCTAGTCGCACTCGCATGTTGTTCTCCTTGTAGGTTTCGAGGGGCCCGATAAAAGCCGCCCAACCCTACTCCCGCCGCTGTGCCCGTGTCAATTGGCGCAGATCAGGCAGTTGCTCGGGGTCTGAACCGGGGAATCACCTGCTCCTCTGCAACTCGCGATAGGCCTCGCTCTTCGAAACTCCCATCTCTTTGGCAATTCTCTTGAGTGCGGACTTCTCGTCCAGCTTTTCCTGCTCCATGATCTGCTGGAGTCGTTGGCGCACGCTCACGCCGGCTGCGACTTTCTGCCCTCCGTCTTCGGCTTTACCGATGAGGAGCGTGATCTCGCCTTTGATGTCGCCTCGCGCTTTCAGTATTTCCAGAATCTCGCCAGCCCGGCCGCGCAGAAACTCTTCGTGAATCTTGGTCACCTCGCGCGCAATCACCAGCTGCCGGTCTTTCCCCAGAATATCGACCACGTCTTCGACCGCTTCTTTCACTCGATGCGGCGCTTCGTAAAAAACCTGCGTTCGCGGCGACGCCTGGATGCTCTCAAGCAGCTGCCGCCGCTGGCCGCTTTTCGCAGGAAGAAAGCCGCTGAAGCGAAACGAGTCCGTGGGCAGACCACTGGCCACCAGCGCTGCCAGGAAAGCCGACGCCCCGGGAATCGGCACCACAGGAATATGGTGCCGGATGGCCAGCGAAATCAGCCGAAAGCCGGGATCGGAGATGCCCGGCGTGCCGGCGTCCGTCACCAGGGCCACGCGCGCGCCACCCTCGAGATCAAGCACAAGTTCCGGAGCGCGGGTCAGCTCATTGTGTTCGTGATAGCTGACGGTGCGAGTTGAAATGCCGTAGTGGTTCAGCAACTTTTGCGTTTGCCGGGTATCTTCGCAGGCGATCTGGTCGGCTTCCTTAAGCACACGCACTGCCCGCAGCGTGATGTCTTCCAGGTTGCCAATGGGAGTTCCCACGAGGTACAAACCTGGCGTCAGGGAACCTTTGGGATTCGTGTCTCCCGCCTTCATGAGGCGAGTCTAACATCGGTGGCGACGCATGCTCTTGGCGTGCGCGAACCTCAAGGCTGTCATCCTGAGCGGAGCCGCAGCTTCGCTTCGCGAAGCGGCGGAGGAGTCGAAGGACCCCTACCTGCTTGTCGACTGCTGTCCAGAAACGATTGACCCCTTCAGCGCGGTTAAGCTCATAGGGGTCCTTCGACTTCGTCAGCATTCGCGAGCGAATGCTGACTCCGCTCAGGATGACACCAGGAAAGTGATGCGGCTCGATAGAATTGAGTTACCACCCACGACCGCCGGTTCATTGACGAGTGCGGGCACAAACCCTAGAATCGAGTAAGAGTAGCTATCAGCTTAGATTTACGGTCGTACTGACGGCTGAAAGCTCATAAGATCCGTTTTCAGGAGCGCCTCAGGAAGTCCATGCCACTTTACGAATACGAGTGCAAGAAGTGCCATCACCGCTTTGAGCGCATCCAGAAGTTTTCCGATCCTCATGTCAAGAAATGCCCGGAATGCGGCGGACCCATCGAGCAGGTGATCTCTGCCCCGGCAGTCCAGTTCAAGGGTTCGGGCTGGTACGTCACCGATTACGCCAAGAAGTCTTCCACCGGCTCGTCCTCCTCATCTTCCAATTCCAACGGCGACTCATCCAATAAAGATTCCAAGTCGAGCAAGTCGGGAGAATCCGAGAAGACCGAAAGTTCCGCCAAGACGGATACTTCGAAGTCCGAGGGCTCCAAGAAGTCGGAATCCTCATCGAAAAAGAGCGATAAAAGGTAAATCGAAGCGCGGGCGTCCGCTCCTCCAGCTAACGCCAGCGCAGGCTGTAGCCCAGCGCCGCCAGGATCTGGTTCTCAAACTCATACTCCAGCACGAAGGTGAAGCTGTCGCCTTGCTCCTCCCAGGAAGTGGCATAACGGGTAAGGTGCTGGCTGTAAATCGAAAACGCGGCCGCGTATCGCACGTTGCAGGGTTCGGGACACGCAATCATCCCGGTAGGATCGGAGCGCTCCAGACCGGTGGCGGTAAGCAGAGCGTCGGCGGACACATCCAACGCCGGATCGACCTGGAGTTGATGCGGCATGACCTCCAGGGCGCGCGGGTCTCCGGGACGAATATCGGCGGGCGCCCCCGAAGATGACCTTTGCAAAGGATTCAGGTCTACCTCATGCGCGAGGTTTTCCTGGGCCGCCTTCCAAATGACCCACAGGTCTGCGGCGGAATGCCTGGTCTCATTTACGAAGCCCACCGGAAGCGCATCAGGCTGCCCGCCGCATCCCAGCAAGGCCAGCCCCAACAACAACTTCCAGGAGTTTCGCCACATAGGTGTTCGCCGCATCGACCGAACCTGGTCCGCCGTTCCAGCAGATCATCGGCTCCGGAGCCTTTTCCCTTCAGCCGGCGAGCTGAATCCTTTGAAAGCGATCGGCATCTAAATAGTCGTTATAACGAGGATTGTCCCATGATCAATATCAGACGCAGTGCAGAGCGCGGCGGAGGCGACTTCGGCTGGCTCAATACTCATCACACTTTTTCCTTCGATCAGTACCACGACCCGCGCTTTATGGGATTCCGCTCCCTGCGCGTCATCAACGAAGACTGGGTGCAGGGCGGCCATGGCTTCCCCATGCATCCCCACCGTGACATGGAAATCATCACCTACGTCCTGGATGGCGCGCTCGAGCACAAGGACAGCATGGGTAACGGCTCCACTATCCGCCCCGGCGACGGACAGCGTATGAGTGCGGGCACCGGGGTCTATCACAGCGAAGCCAACTCGTCGAAGACCGATCCGGCGCACCTGCTGCAGATATGGATCCTGCCCGACCGCCGAGGCCACACTCCCGGCTACGAGCAGAAGGCTTTTCCCGAAGCCGAAAAGCGCGGCAAGCTGCGCCTGATCGCCAGCCCCGATGGTCAGGATGGCTCGGTGAGCATCCATCAGGACGCAAAGCTGTACGCTACGCTGCTCAAGCCAGGGCAGGAGGTCAAACACGACCTGGCGAAGGGCCGCCATGCCTGGCTGCAAGTGGCCAAGGGCGCGGTGGAACTGAACGGCCAAAGCCTGGGGCAAGGCGATGGCGCCGCAGTGAGTGAAGAACCGCGCTTGATCGTGAAAGGCACGGAGGACGCGGAAGTCCTGCTATTCGATCTGGCGTGAGCCGATTGGAAAGAATGAATGTGTGGGGCGGGCGCCCCGCCGCCCACACATGACCTGTGATTGTTGCTCCTTGCCTTCTTCTGTGCTAACTTCCCGATCAATTGCCGAAATGCGCTTCCTCTTCAATCATGGAAAATCTGTGGCTCCGCAGGAGCCGGTCCAGGCCGCGGTCCCGGAACTTCGCGCCGCCGAACTTGCCGCCGCCTATTACGGTGAACGCCAGGGCGGCGACCTCCATGATTTCGTGCGTGTTACGCCCAACCGCGTCATCTTTGGCCTGCTCGACATGGCTGGACTGCTGAAAGATAACAGCGCCGTTGTTTCCGCCGCTCAGCAGACGTTCCGCACCCGCTCCCCGGAGCTGTTTTCGGCTGAGGATGTAAATGAAGCCGACGCCATGGCCGAACTTTGCCTCGAACTTAACCGAGCCATCATGTCGGCCGAAGGTGGCATCCGTGCCTGTCCGGCTTTTGCCGGCTGCTACAACGAAGATCTGGGCACCATCTGCTACTTCAACGCCGGGCACACTCCCGGACTGCTCCGCGATACGACCGGCATCACCGAACTCAAGGCCACGGGCTTACCCCTGGGACTTTTTTCCCACTCTACGTGCGAGGCGCCCCTGGTAGTTTTGCCGCCCGGTGCAGCACTTTTGCTGGTTTCCAAGGGTTTGCTCGAAGGTAAACACCGGCGCGAAGAGTTCGGATTGGACCGCGTAAAAGTCGGCCTGCAACAGGCCACCCACGAAACCGCTCAGGAACTATGTGCCACCATCATCGATGAAATGCAGCAGTTCATGGGCAAGCCTCCGGTTAATAATGACGTCACTGCGCTGGCGCTTGTCCGGACCGGCAATAGCAATTCCCCCGGCCCTTCAGGCTCAGCCGCAGCGGTTCAATCGTCCTGATCTACCGCGGCCTCAATCTCTCTGATGCTATTTCTAGCGCGTCTTCTTCCGTTCCGGGCATGGGCGGATGCGACGTCTCCGGCGCCAGTTCATCGGCGGTGACGTAAATCGGCTCAATGTCGGTGGGAATATCCTGCAGGCGGTCGAGGGACTTCTGCAGCGCCGGCCGGATGACACCTAATTCGTCCTGCAGCTTTTTCGTGCCCGCGTAGTCGCCCTGGGCTTCGAGAGTGAGCAGGTCGTGGTCGAGATCACGCACACCCTGCTTGAATTTTTCCAGGTCGAGCGCAAAAGTCTGGTCTGGCTGTTGCGAGAAGGCTCCTTTGTCCATGAGGTAGTTGAACTGGATCGCCATGCCTTTGCCATGGGCATCGTTCAGACCGAAGCGCAGGGTGCGAAACATGGAGGCCAGATAGGTGGTGTAGAGCTGCCGTTGCGCCGCTTGATCGGAAGGCAGGAGGCTGGACAATTTCAACTCCTGGGCATGGTCCATCAGGTATTGCAGCGCAAAGAGGCCGGTAACGTCGGCTTTAGCCTCCTCGATGGCGCTGTAGCGCTCTTTCAGTTCGGCCCGCGGAGTGGTGTCCCGCCCGTCCACCTGGATCTGGTGCGGCCCCAGGCCGTGCATCAGCTCGTGGGCCACGATATGAGTAAAAAATGATTCGAAATTAACGTCGCGGGCGGACGCGGGCAGCATTCTGCGCGCGATCGGAAGCAGCACGCTGCGAAACTTGGCCTCCTGCACGTTCTTGAGCATCACTCGCTTGCTGCCCTTCTGCATGTACGACCCGCTCGTCGTTGGGCAGATTGTAGGCGGCGGTGGCCACGCCCTTGTTAGCGTCGCCCGAGCACAGGATCTCATTCACCACCCGGATCGGCGCCGCCGCTCCCAGTTTCGGGTTCCGGTACTGGGGATCGATGGGCAGATGGTCTTCGATTTCCTGCAGATGCGCGCTAAGGGCGGAAAACTTCACGCTGGCTTCATCATCGCGCAGGTTCAGAAAGCTTTCGAAGGCCGCTTTGTAGCCGAAGAGTTCGTCGTTGTAGACCTCATAGGGACCGATGGTGATATCGATAGGCGCGTCCAGGTCCATCCAGGCCAGGTCGCTGGCATAGTAATCGTTGGAGAGAAACGCATCCGCGCGCAGGTTCAGAAACTTCTTCAGAGAATCGTTGTCGGTAAGGCCGGCGGCCTCTTTCAGCAGGTTCGCCGCCCGGGTGAGATCGTCTTTGTACTCTTCGCTATAGGGAATGGCGACCAGAGTCTTTGCGCCGGCATCCTCTTTCCGGCGGATCACGGTAAAAAATCCTTTGGCCTGCGCCTGCGCTTCTTCCGGCAAGGAGGCGACCCAGGTCTCGAACTCCGGCTTGGTCATGTCTTCGGGATAGAAATTTGCTCCCTTGGGCTTCGTCGGAGGAACACCGGGAAGAAAGGCCTGGAAGTCGTCGAGGTCCGACCAGGGGCCTTTGTTGATCCAGAAATATCGCAGCCGCGCTTTGCCGAAAGGGGTCGAATCCTTCTGCAGACGGGAATACAGGCCCGGATTGCCGCTCCAATACTGGATCAGAAAGATATTGTCCAGGATCCGTCCCGCTTCGATGAGTTTCACCAGGGCTTGCCGGTCTCCGGAGGAGAGCTTCGAAGTATCCACTCGCAGAGTCGTGGGCGCGAACCGCGCCGTCATCTTCTCGAGCTGAGCAAGCCCAGGCGACGCCGAACTGGCTTTCCGGGCCTTCGATTTCTGGGCCCGGGCAGGAATCGCCAAAATGCCGAAGAGAATTATGACGGCAGAACAAGCGAGTAGCTTCATTGGTGTCTCCTTAAGGATCGACCCGGCAAACCGATGATGATAACAGCACGGCGGCGGAATCCGGCAGCTCTGGGCTTTGTAGCGCCGGCATCTTGCCGGCTGTCGCGAGGGCATCCTGCCCTCGCTGTGGGGGCAGGACGCCCCCACGACAGCCGCCGGGACGGCGGCGCTACGAAATGCTAAGTGCCAATTGCCAATTGCCGCATGCTGTAGCCGCCGACCAGCCTCCGGAGGTACAATTTATCAAGGCTGTCAGCCCCGATTTAACCCTACGGGTGCCGGATTCTTATGCGAAAAGTACTCCCCTGGATTTTACTGGCGTGCGTTGCCGCCCTGCCGCCCCTTTTGCCCGCGGACACGGTAATCGAAGAGATCGTCGCCCGCGTTAACAATCAGATTATTACGCGGGCTGAATACCTGCGCAGTAAAGAGCAGTTGAGGCAGGAGGCCCAGCAGCAGGACCCGGCAAATGCCGAAAAAATCATCGCCGAAAAGGACAAGGACGTCCTGCGCGACCTGATCGACCAGCAACTCTTGCTAGACAAGGGTAAGGATCTGGGCATCACCGCCGATACCGAAGTCATCAAGCGGCTCGATGAAATGCGCAAAGACATGCACATGGATTCGATGGAGGAACTGGAAAAGGCCGCCACAAGCCAGGGTATCTCCTACGAGGATTTCAAGCAGAACCTGAAAAATCAGATCATTACCCAGCAAGTGATTTCCAAAGAAGTCGGCCAGCGGATGAACGTGAGCAAAGAGGAACTACAGCAGTTCTACGATGCGCATAAGAGCCAGTTGGAGCAGCCTGAACAGATCCGCCTGAGCGAACTGCTGGTCTCGACCGACAAAAAAGACGACAAGAAGGAAAAGAGCGCCCCGCTGCCGCTCGCCCCGGTCGATGAAGCGCAACAACTTGCCGCGGCCCAAGCCAAGGCCGACGACCTTCTGGCCCAGATTCGCAAGGGCGCCGCCTTTGACGATATGGCCAAAAAGAACTCGGATGGTCCCACCGCCGCTCAGGGCGGCGATCTGGGATACTTCAAGCGCGCCACGCTGGCCAAGGAACTCGAGGACAAGACCTTTGCCATGAAACCGGGCGAGGTTTCCGACGTCATCCGCACCAAGCAGGGTTTTGTCATCCTCAAGGTGACGGAGCACCAGCAGGCCGGCATCCCTCCGCTCAGCGAGGTTGAGCAAAAAGTCCAGGAAGCCATTTACATGCAGAAGCTGCAACCGGCGCTGCGCGCGTATTTGCAGAAGCTGCGCGAGGAAGCTTATGTCGTACCCTCTCCTGGTTACGTGGATACCGGCGCCAGCCCAAACCAGACCGTGCCTGTTGAAACCACCGCCAAGGACGCCGGGGCCAAGGAACTGAAGAAAAAGAAGAAAAAGCTGGGCATTATCTAGTTGGATTTCGGCCTGATCCCAGCCGGAGCCCCCAGCCGGACCCAACGAAGTCCGGTTCAGCGCCCGTATTCTGAAAAGCTCTGGAAGGGAATGTAAGGCCGCAAGCTATGAAAGAATTTTTCGTTTCCGACTGCGCCCAGTACGAGAACAAGATCGTCACGTCCTGCTTCGTGGTGGTTTCCCGCCAGGTCAAACCCAAAAAAAGTGGCGAACCTTACCTGGCCCTGACTCTGGGCGATCGCAGCGGCCACCTCGAAGCCAAGATGTGGGACAACGTCGAGGAAGCTATCGACGGCTGCAATCAGGACGACTTCATTAAAGTCAAAGGGCTGGTCAACAAATACAAGAACCGCTTCCAGTTCACTATCCACAAGCTGCGCCGGCTGGGAGAGTCCGAAGTCGATTTCGCGGATTACCTGCCCAAGACGACCAAAGATGTCGGCGAGTTATGGCAGACCCTGGCAGGCTACGTCGCGTCTTTCAAAGACCCCTATCTCAAGGCCCTGGTCGAAGCCTTCATGGCTGACCCGGATATTGCGGAAGCTTACCGCACCGCCCCCGCCGCCAAGACTTTGCACCACGCCTTCATCGGCGGACTGCTGGAACACGTCGTGTCGCTTTTCAACTCCTGCGATCTGATGTGCCGCAACTACCCCCAGATCAATCGCGATTTGCTGCTCACCGGCGCGTTCTTTCACGATATTGGCAAAATTCACGAGCTCACCTACCATCGCTCGTTTTCCTACACCACGCGCGGCCAGTTGCTGGGCCACATGATCATCGAACTGGAGATGCTGCAGGCCAAGCTGCCGCAGGTGCCGGGTTTTCCCGACTCGCTCAAGGCGCTGGTTGAGCACCTCATCATCAGTCATCATGGCCAGTACGATTTCGGATCGCCCAAGCTGCCCATGTTTCCGGAAGCGCTCATGCTTCACTATCTTGACGATCTCGATTCGAAGATGGAAGCCATGCGCGCGCAGTTCGAGCGCGGTGGAGAGTCGGAAGGCGGATGGAGCGGCTACAATCCATCGCTCGGCCGGCCGCTGCTGAATACCGCCAAGTTCCTGGCGGAAAAACCGGAAGCAGAAGAGGAAGCGCCGGTACCGGACCCCCCGGCGCCGGTTTCCGGCGAGATCGAACCGGCGCCCGCGAACGAAAAGAGCGCTGCCATGACTTCTGCCGTTCAGAAGGATAGAATCTAGACCTATTTGTTCCCGGAACCCTCATCGATATCCCTTTTAAGAACATTTGCGTGGCACCGGCTTTCTGATAGATCATCCCGACATGGAGGGAATCATGCGAACCCGTTTGACAGTACTCACCCTAGGTCTCTATTTATCTTTCGCCCTGATCGGCTGCAACAAACCGGCCGCCCCGGCGGATTCGAGTTCTTCTCCGTCTTCTACCGCGGCCCCGGCCTCGAGCGACAGCAGCACATCTTCGTCTGCGCCCAGCGGGAATATGGCGAACTCTTCGTCCAGTGGAGGCTCGGGCTCGGCCATGTCGAACTCGGCCATGTCGAGCATGAAGCCCGAGCCTGCGCGGGCCTTAATCGTTCCGGCGGGCACGGTTTTGACGGTGCGCCTGGGACAGGCGGTGGGCTCCAAGATCAGTTCGGCCGGTCAGACCTTTACCGCCACGCTGGCCAGCCCGGTCTCCGTCGACGGCAGAACGGCGATCCGCGCAGGTGCGGCGGCTACCGGAACGGTGGTTGATGCAAAACCCCTGGGGCGTTTCAAGGGCGGAGCTTCACTGCAATTGCGGCTGAATTCGATCAGCATCGACGGTTCGGACCAGTCGATTTCCACGTCTTCCGTGGTCCGCACGGAGACGGGTAAGGGCAAGCGTACGGCGGTCCTGGCCGGCGGCGGCGCTGCGCTGGGAGCGTTAATTGGCGGGTTGGCCGGCGGCGGCAAAGGTGCCGGCATCGGCGCCCTGGCCGGCGGCGGCGCGGGCGCTGGCGGAGCAGCTTTCACCGGCAACAAGGACGTCGTGCTGCCGGCCGAGTCGGCTCTCAGCTTTAAGCTCGAACAGCCAATACAAGTGAAATAGGGACTACTGCAGGTGATTTTGAAAGAGTGCGGCCCAGGGTACGAAACCCTGGGCTTGCTTTTGCGACCATGTTGAACTTCGCTCAATTCCGCGTGGTGTCCTTCGACTGCTACGGCACGCTCATCGACTGGGAGACAGGAATCTTCTCCGCGCTTCGACCCATTCTCGCCGCCCACGGCAAGACTATCGCTGACTCCGAACTTCTGCGGCTCTACGCGGAACTTGAATACGAAGCCGAGGGCGGAGACTTCCGCCCTTACTTTGAGGTTCTGCAGTCCGTGGTGCGCGGCTTTGGCCACCGCCTGGGATTCAATCCCACCGAGTCCGAGGTGCGTTCCCTGCCCGGCTCGCTTCCCAACTGGCTCCCCTTCCCGGATACGATCGCCGCCCTGCGACGGCTCAAGGCGCATTACCAACTAGCGGTCATCTCGAACGTAGATGCCGACTTGTTCGCATCGACAGCACGACGCCTCGAAGTTCCATTCGACTGTGTAGTCACCGCTCAGGACGCGCGCGCCTACAAACCGTCGCTTTCGATCTTCAAGCTGGCACAACAACGGACCGCTGTGGACCCCAGCCAATGGCTGCACGTGGGCCAGAGCGTCTATCACGACGTGATTCCAGCCCGATCCTTGGGGATCACAACCGTCTGGGTAAACCGCCCATCGCCGCGGCCCGGCTCGGGCGCCGCCAAAGCCGCATCCGCCCAACCCGACCTAGAAGTTCCCGACCTCAAAACCCTGGCGGAACTGACTGAGAACTGAGAACCATAAACTGAAAACTGGTTCTCCAGTATTAAACTGGAGTTGAGCAGATCGTCGCGCATTCGCATCGGAGACCATCAGATGGCAACCACCACCGCCCGCTCCAACCCGCTTTCCTACCTGACCGACCAGCTCAATGATCTGAAAACGAAGGGCACCCACTTCCGCCTGCGGGTCCTCGACGATGAACAGGCCGCGGTCTGCACCTTCGACGGCAAGAAAGTCATCAACCTGGCTTCGAACAATTATCTCGGCCTGACTACGCATCCCAAGCTGCGCGAGGCCGCGCTCGAAGCCACCCGCAAGTACGGAGTCGGATCAGGCGCGGTGCGCACCATCGCCGGCACCATGAAAATCCACATGGAGCTGGAAGAAAAAATCGCCCGTTTCAAGAATGTCGAAGCTTGCGTGGTGTTTCAGTCCGGATTCGCGGCCAACGCCGGCACGGTTTCGGCGGTCCTGGGCAAAGAAGATTTCATCATCTCCGACCAGTTGAACCACGCCTCGATCATCGACGGCGCCCGCCTGTCGCGCGCCAAGATTCTGGTCTTCGAGCACAAGAACATTGCCCAGGCAGAAGAGCGCCTCGCCAGCATCAAAGACCAACCGGGCAAAAGACTGCTCATCACCGACGGCGTCTTCTCCATGGACGGCGATATCGGCCCGCTGCCCGCACTCTGCGACCTGGCGGAAAAGTACGGCGCCATCATGATGGTTGACGACGCCCACGCCTCCGGCGTTCTCGGCCGCAACGGCCGCGGCACCATCGATCATTTCAAGATGCACGGCCGCGTGGACATCCAGGTCGGAACTCTGTCGAAAGCCATCGGCGCCCTCGGCGGATACGTCTGCGGCACCCGCGACCTGATTGACTTCCTCTATCATCGCGCCCGTCCGTTCCTGTTCTCGACCTCGCATCCGCCGTCAGTAGCCGCTACTTGCATCGCCGCTTTCGATGTTCTGGAAAACGAACCCGAGCGCATCGAAAGACTCTGGGAGAACACAAGCTTCTGGAAGCGGGAGTTAGGCCTGCTCGGTTTCGATATCGGAGGCAAGACGACGCCCGCCAGCGAAACTCCAATTACTCCCATCATCATCGGCGACGGTAGGCTCACCATGGATTTTTCCCGCGAACTATTCAAAGAAGGCGTGCTGGGCACCGGCATTGCGTTCCCAACGGTGCCCGAAGGCAAGGGGCTGGTGTCGCCGCCCGGGACGATCTGCGGCGAGTAGTTCGACAGATAGGTCATCCGATAGAACGGCGTCTTGAGGTTGGGGAAGTAGATCCAGTTCTTGTCGGACGGCGACGGCCGGGTGAGTCCGACGCCCACCGAGAAGAGGCGGTTGAAGAGAAGCCTCTCCGCCGCCGCGCGCACCGCGTCCGGCGCGTGCCGAGCCTCGCGACGAGCGCGTCGAGCGGCATCGTGGAGAGCAGCCGGTCGTAGGCGCGCGTCGAGCCGTCGGCGAAGGCGACCTCGCGCTTGTTCTCGTCGATCGCGACGACGCGCTTGTGGAAGCGGATGCGGTCGCCCAGGTACGGCAACACGCTCGTCCAGAGGCCCAGCGTGCCGCCGCGGGCGGGATAGCCGAACTTCGCGTTCGGGCCCCAGTCCGTCGACTTCGGCACCAGCGTCGTCTCGATCGCCTTGCGCCACTCGACCACCGACACCCGTTCCGCGATCCAGTAGTACCCCATCTGCGCGAGCGGCGTGGCCCAGACCTTGAAGTTGTAGGGGTTCATGAAGTGCTTCGCGACGCCCGCGCCGAACTTCACCCGGACCCACTCCTCGAAGTTCGTGAATGCCTTGTCCTTGTCGATCGTCTGGGACTCGACCAGGCCGATCAGGCACTCGAGCATCGCCTGCTCGGGCAGCGACGAGAGATGGTTCTGAAACGGATAGCGGACGTAGCGGTCCTCGAATTTGATCCAGCTCTCCCGGTCGATCCAGCGGATCCCGTCCTTCCCGAGGACCTTGCCGAGGAAGTCGTTGAAGTACTTGTAGCCCGAGAAGATGATGTGGCCCGAGACGTCCCAGGTCCAGCCCTTGGGGTCCGTGAAGCTGGTCGCGAGCCCTCCGACCTGCCCGGCGCGCTCGAAGATCTCGTAGCCGGTCTCCTTGCGCTCGGACAGCCGGTACGCGGCGCCGAGGCCCGTGGGCCGGCGCCCAGGATGACGATGCCTCCGCTCACTAGGCCTTCCTCCTTCCCCGACTGCGTCAAGCGCCGCATGCGCCTCGGCCTGCTGCATCTCCGCCCGCAGGTCGAAGAGATACTGCATCACCCGCAGGATCGTGCCCGAGCATCTTGAACGGGCGGTGGATCGACTGACCGGCCTCGCGCGGGAAATGGCGCACGATGACCTCGTCCACCTTCCAGCCCGCGATCCGGCAGCGGACGTAGATCTCGTCGCCCACGAAGTTGATGCGATGCTTGATCTCGATCAGCCGCGCGATGTCGCCCCGGAACGCCCGGCAGCCCGCGTTGATGTCGTGGAGCGGAGAGCCCAGGATCCAGTGCGAGAGGACCCGCAGGCCGCGCGAGAGGATCTTGCGGCCCAGGGGATCATGGCGGACCTTCTTCCAGCAGAAGACCACGTCGGCGCCGCGCTCGATCGCGTCGAGGAACAGCGGCGCGTCCGCCATGGTGTGCTGCCCGTCGCCGTCCACGACCATCACGACTTCGCCCGGCACGTTGCGCAACGCCGTTTCGGTCGCGACCGCGTAGCCCTTGTTCCCGTCGTGGTGCACCACGGAGACGCGCGAGTCCTTTCGCGCGAGCTCCTCGGCGATCTCCCCGGTCCGGTCCCTGCTTCCGTCGTTGACGACGACCACGCGCCAGGTCAGCCCCGGAATCGCCGACAGCGAGGCGACCGCTTCCTCCACCGTCTTCGCGATGAGCTCCTGCTCGTTGTAGGCGAGGAAGCCGACGCCCAGACGGACGCCGACGTCTCTGGGTCTCACGTCCCGCTTCCCCCCCACTTCGCGCTCACCGTCCATAGATGATCCAACCGGCGGTCGCGACCCAGCCGACCACGATCGCGAGCAGCCACGGATCGTCGGTCAGGAGCGTCTGCGTCGGGTTGCCGCCGCCGCCCCGGCGATAGACGAGCCGCACGTATCGGGCGATCCCCAGGACCACGAAGGGCACGGTCAGGGCGAGCGACCTTCCTCCGTAGTGCGCGACGGTCGAGGGAAACACGGTGTAGCCGGCGTAGGCGGCGACCGTCGAGAGGGCCGAGACCACGAAGAGATAATCGAGGCCCTCCTCCTCGTAGGCGCCCAACGCCGGCCGATGCTCGGCGGAGGAGCGATGTCCCGAGTGCTGAAACTCCCACTGCCGCTTCCCGGCGACCAGGAAGAGCGCCAGCAGATAGGCGCAACCGATGAGGAACGGCGAGGGCCAGACGTTGGCCAGGGCGGCACCCGCCAGGGCCCGCAGCGGCATGCCCGCCGCCACGATCAGGGCCTCCAGAAACGGAACGTTCTTCAGGAAGAGCGAGTACGAGACCATCAGGGCGGCGTAGACGGCGCACCAACGCCCGAACTCGAGACGCAGGAGGAAGGCGCAGCCGAGCCCCACGGCCTCGAGCCCGATCCCGACCCCGACCGCGAGGTTCGGGGACAGCCGTCCGGAGGCCAGCGGCCGGTGGCGCTTGATCGGATGGGCGCGGTCGCGCTCGCGGTCCATCACGTCGTTCAGCAGGTAGACGCCGCTCGCGATGAGACAGAAGACGATCAGGCCGGCCGCCGCCAGGGCCCAACCGCGCGGCCAGGAGAGGGCGGCCCCGAACAGAAACGGCAGGGGCAGAACCAGGTTCTTGACCCACTGTTCCGGCCGGGCGGCCGAGAGGAGCGCGTGGGCGACGCTCGAGGCAGGCGGACGTTCCAAAGACGCCGACTCGCTCGACGAGGTCGCTGCCATTGCACACATTCTAAGGGATTTCTCGTCGCCGACGGCAGAGCGGCGCCGCGGCGGCGAGAAAAAGAGGCCGCCGAACCGGCGGCCTCTTCCACGCGTCGAGCGCGACTCTCAGTTCGGGAAGTGCAGCCCCAGCGCCTTGGCCATGAAGACCGCCATCTCGGCGCGCGTGATCGGGCGATCCGGGCAGTACTGCGGCCCCGGGAGGCAGCCCGCCGTGATGCCGGAGGCCGCGAGCGCCTCGATGAATTGGAAGTAGATGCTGTCGGTCGGAACGTCCGTGAAGGTCGGCGAGCCCGGAGCCGGGCTGACCTGAAGGCGATAGCCCACGACCGCGCTGGCGACGGCCAGCGATCCGTCGCCAGCGTTGTCGAAGGCTTCGAACCCGAGAGCGTGGAGGGCGTTGTCTACGGTGTAGCCGACACCCGAAATGCTGACGGTTTGACAGCCTGTCGCGCCCGTCGTGGTGACGCTGGTCGCGGGCACGCACAGCGCGCTCCCGAAGGGGTCACATTCGAACACGGTGAGCTGCATATCGACGCTGGCGTTGGTGTCGCAGGCGTCGAGCTCGATATAGTCGATGATGGCGCCGGTTGGGACGTGCAGATTCGCCTCGAGGCCCTGCAAGGCGGTCGCCGAGCGGAGATTGCCAACCGACGAGTAACTCACCGTGCCCTGGTATGGGTAGAACTCGATTCCGTTGAATCGAATGTACGTCAGGTCTTGGGTCCCGAAGTTTGGGTGGCCGACCACCTGATTCGGGCTCGGGCGGACGGGGACGGATCCGAGCGACTTCCGAGTCACGGGGGCGGCCTGCTGCGCGAGCGCGGTTGCCGCGAGCAACAGCCCAACGAGCATGAACGAGATTCGAGACAGTCCTTGCGACGCCATTGATACCTCCTTGAGAATCGGTTGACGGTTCTTGACCGCATTGTACTCCCGAGCCGCCGCGAGCCCTGTGCGCGAACGCACCCGCCGCGATAGCATCGTGCGGAGGGACCCGAGTGTGCGAAACGAGCCGATCGAACGTGTGATCGATCTCATCGATCCCAGCGCCCAATGGATTCCGTCTTTGAGCGTGGAGGAAGCGCGCGCTCGAATCCGAAGCGGGGATCCCGAGGCCGTCGGGACGATTCCGGGCTCCTTCGCGCTGGTCGCGCGCGACGGGTCGACCGTGCGGATGGCGCGCTCGCTCGACCGGCCGATGCGCTACTTCCTCGCGAAGCAGACCGACGGTCCGGCGCTCGTCGTGGCGGACCGCATCGACGCGATCCACGCTTTCCTGAGATCGGAGGGCCTGGACGCGCAGTTCCACCCGAGCTACACGCGGATGGTCCCGGCGCACCACGTCGTCGAGATTCGGCTGGTGGGCTGCCCCGATCCCGACGCGACGTACGCCCGGTTCGTGGAGCCGCGAGGAGGCGCCGGCGGCGGATCCGGAGGAAGTCGGCCGGCGCTACATCGGCGCGCTGGCGGATGAGATCGCCCTCTGGCTCGACGCACCTCCCGGAGCGCGAGCCGGTCGGCGTCTGTTTCTCGGGAGGCATCGACAGCGGCGCCGTCTTCCTGACGGCGTACCACGCGATGCGAAGGCTGGGCGTGCCCCTGACGCGGCTGAAGGCCTTCACGCTGTCGGCTGGCGGAGGAGACGGCGAGGACCTCGCGCAGGCGCGCGCGTTTCTCTCGCCGGCTCGGCACTCGAGCTCTTCCTCGAGCCGATCGAGATTCCGCCCGACTGGATCGACCCGATGCGAGGCGGTGCGCGTCATCGAGGACTACAAGCCGTTCGACGTCGAGAGCGCCGCGGCGGCGCTGGCCCTCCTGCGGGGAATTCGCGCGCGCTATCCGGAGTGGCGCCACCTCCTCGACGGAGACGGCGGCGACGAGAACCTGAAGGACTACCCGATCGAGGCAAACCCGGAGCTGACCATCCGGAGCGTCGTGCACAATCCCTTCCTCTACCAGGAGGGCTGGGGCGTGGGAACGCTCAAGCACTCGCGGACCTACTCGGGCGGCCAGAGCCGCTCCTACACCCGCACGTACGCGCCCGCCCGGCTCTACGGCTTCGACGGCTTCTCGCCCTTCACGCGTCCCGCGCTGGTGCGCATCGCGGCCGGACTTCCCTTCGCGCGCTGGAGCGGATACGACCTCGCGCGCCTGTACGCGCTGAAGGGAGAGATCGTCTCGCGCGGGGATCGAGGCCGTGACCGGGTTCGCGATGCCCGTCTTCCCCAAGCGACGCTTCCAGCACGGGGTGCGTCCGCAGGGCCTCGACGCGCCCTTGCGCTCCGACGAGGCCGACTACCGCCGATACTTTCTGGATCTCTACGCCTGACGCGATCGCCGCCGTGACCGCCGCCTACCCGGATTCCGCCCGCGCTCCGGGATCGCTGGATCCTGGAGCGGCGCGGTGCGCGCAACCCGCCTCGATCCCGCCGGGCCGTCGGCGCTTTCTTCTGGAAGAAGAATCCGACGCGTCCGGCTCGCCGGTCCCCATCGCGACGGTCTTCCTGACCAACCGCGAGTGCCCCTGGCGCTGCCTCATGTGCGACCTCTGGCAGAACACGCTCCCGGGTGAGACACCCGAGTCTCCCGCGGTGCGATCGTGCGGCCAGATCCGTTCCGCGCTGGCCGCTCTGCCCGCGGCGCGGTGGATCAAGCTCTACAACGGCGGAAGCTTCTTCGACCCGCGCGCCATGCCGCCGGGCGAGGATCCGCGAGATCGCGCAGGTGCTGGCGCCCTTCGAGCGCGTCATCGTGGAGTCGCATCCGGCGCTGGTCGGCGCGCGCTGCGAAGAGCTCGCGAGGCGCCTCCCCGGCCGGCTCGAGGTCGCCATGGGACTCGAGACGATCCACCCCGACGTGCTGCCCCGCTTGAACAAGCGCATGACGCTCGGAGGACTTCCGCGGGCGCCGCCGATTTTCTGCGCGCGCGCGGGATCGCCCTGCGCGCCTTCGTCCTGGTCGGCCTGCCCTGGGTCGAGCCGAGCGACGCCGTCGACTGGGCCGTGCGCTCGGCCGACTTCGCCTTCGACTGCGGCGCGCGCGCGGTCTCCCTGATCCCGACGCGAACCGGCAACGGCGCGATGGAGGCGCTCGAGGCCGCCGGCGCGTTCGTGCCGCCGACTCTCGGCGCACGCTAGAGCAGGCGCTCTCGGGCGCGCTCGCGCTCTGCCGCGGCCTCGTCTTCGCCGACCTCTGGGACCTCGCCCCGCTGGCGCCGGTGCCCGGTGTGCTTCTCCGAGCGGGAGCGCCGGCTGGCCGCGATGAACCGTCGCCAGGAGGCGGCGCCGCCGGTCGCGTGCCCGGTCTGCGGCGGCCGCGGCTGATCGGGGACGGGCGCCTTCGACGTCGCCATCGTCGGCTCGGGCTTCGCGGGATCGCTCACCGCCCTGCTCCTGCGCGCGCTGGGCCGCTCGGTCCTCCTCCTCGAGAGGGGATCGCATCCGCGCTTTGCGATCGGCGAGTCGAGCTCCCCGCTCGCGAACCTGCTCCTCGAGAGCCTCTGTCGGCGATACGGGCTCTCCCGCATCGCCCCGCTCTGCGCCTGGGGCAGCTGGCACCGGACGCACCCCGAGGTCGCGTGCGGGCTCAAGCGCGGGTTCACCTTCTACGCCCAGCGCCCGGCGAGCCCTTCGGCGCCGATCCGCAGCGCTCCGATCAGCTCCTCGTCGCGGCGAGCCCCAACGACGAGGTCGCCGACACGCACTGGTATCGCGCCGACTTCGATCTCTTCCTCCTGGAGGAGGCGCGGGCGGCGGGCGCGGAGTACGTCGATCGAACGGCGATCACGGCGCTGGCGTGGGAGGCCGGAGCGGCGCGGCTCGAGACGGTTCGCGACGGCCGGCGAGCCGTGCGCCGGGCGCGGCTCCTCATCGACGCCTCCGGGCCGCGCGGGTTTCTCCATCGCGCGCTCGCGCTGGAGGAGCTCGCCTTTCCGGGGCTCCCCGCGACGGAGGGCCTGTTCACCCACTTCGACGGCGTGCGGCGGCTGGATGGAATGGACGTGTTCGCCTCGTCGGAGGCCCCGCCGTACCCGGTCGACGACGCCGCGGTCCACCACGTCTTCCGCGGCGGGTGGATCTGGGTCCTGCGCTTTGGCAACGGCGTCACGAGCGCCGGTGTCGCCGCGGCGCCCGAGCTCGCGCGGGCGCTCGCGCTCTCGGAGGGCGCTCCGGCCTGGGAGCGGCTGCTCGACCGGTTCCCGACGGTCCGCGCGCAGTTCGAGGGCTCGCGTCCGATCCTCCCGTTCGTCCACCGCGCGCCGCTGCCGTTTCGCAGCGAGACCGCCGCGGGACCGTCCTGGATGATGCTCCCGTCGGCGGCGGCGTTCGTGGACCCGATCCTGTCGACCGGATTCCCGCTGACCCTGCTCGGCATCGAGCGGCTGGTCGGCGCGATCGAGGCGGACTGGGGGCGGACGGAACTCACGGACTCGCTCGCGCGCATCGGGCGGCAGACCCTCGCCGAGGCGGATGCCGCGGCGACTCCTGGTCGCGGCGCTCTACGCGCACTTCGGCGACTTTCCGGTCTTCTCCGCCCTCACCCACCTCTACTTCGCGGCGGCGAGCTACGCGGAGGCATGCCGTCGCCTCGAGCGCCCCGCGCTCGCCGGCGGGTTTCTCGGCCACGACCACCCCACGTTCGGGCCGGCCCTGCGCGCCTGCTGCGAGCGCGCCCTGGCGAATCCGCCGCAGTCCCGTGCCGCCCTGCTCGCGCGCATTCGCGATGCCGTCGAGCCGCTGGACGTCATCGGGCTCTCCGACGCGAGCCGCCGCAACTGGTACCCCGTGGACCCCGAAGATCTCCGCGCCGCGGCCGGGCAAGCTGCGCGCGACGCCCGCCGAGATCGACGCGGTGATCGCGCGGATGGAACGGACGGACGCGGCCTCGGACGCGGCGACGCCTAGGTCCGAGTCAGCTTCCGGTAGGTCCGCAGGTGGCGCAGCGCCTCGGCGGCGCGTCCCAGCCGCTCGGCCAGCGCCGCCGCGTTGAAGTGCGCGTCGGCATTCTTCGGATCCAGCCGCACCGCCTTCTGGTAGGCGAGGAGCGCCTCGGGAAGCTTCCCGAGGTCCTGGAGCGCGACCCCGAGATTGAACGCCGCGATCGCGTCGTCGGGCCGCGCGGCGAGCGCCGCCTCGTAGTGCGGCACGGCACCGGCCGCGTCGCCGGCCTCGTGGAGGAGCCGGCCCAGGTTCACGTGCGCGTCCGGATGCGTGGCATCGTGCTCGAGGGTCCGCCGGTAGGCGGCGATCGCCTCTCCCGGCGACTCCTCCTCGAGCTCGCAGGCGAGCTCGAACCATTCCTCGGCACAGCCGTCGGAACGGGCCTCGCGCGCCTCGCCGAAGGGCTCGCGGGTCCGGGGTTCCGCCGGCTGCGCGCGCTCCTCGACTTCGAAGTCCAGAAGGATCTGCCCCGACTCCGGCTGCCATCGGTGAGCCCCGTCCTCGACCACGATCCGGGTGCCGTCGACCGCGAGGCGAACCGCCGTCAGGGGCCGGCCCTCCGGCAGCTGCTCCTGAAGCCGGGACAGCGCGCGCCGAATGCGGTGGGGCGGCAACCGAGCCTGCGTGAGGCCGCGGGCCGTGCGCAGGAAGACGAGGTCTTGAAACGAGAAACGCAGCTCCCCGCGCGAGCCCCGCTCGGGGGCGAGGAAGCCGGCTCGGACGTATCCGCGAAGCGCTCCGGCGGAGATCCCGAGCAGCCGGCCGACTTCTGTTGTGGAGTACCCCGTCACCGGCATTCAGGATAACCCCGAAGCGGCCGGGTCGTCAGGATTTAGGCTTCAGGAACGCCGGCCGGACTCCGATCGCATCGAGGCCGTCCGTCCCGCCGCCCGCTTGGCGGGCTTGCGGGCGCCCGCAGACGCCGTCGCCGCTCCGGCGGCCTTGGGGGCCGTCCCCTTCTCGGGCTTCTTGGCCAGGCTCGCCTTCAGGGCCTCCATCAGGTCGATGATCTGACCGCCACCCGCCTGCGGCGGCGCGAGCGAGATCTCCTGGCCTTCGACCTTCTGTCTGGATGAGCGCCAGGACGCGCTTGCGCACGTCGTCCTCGTACGGTCTCGGGCGCGAAGCCGTCGGCCGCGCGCTGCTCGACCAGGAGCTTCGCCAGATCGAGCTCCTTGGCGCTGACGTCGGCGGACTCGATCGGCACGTCGTCGAAGGAGCGCACCTCGTCGGCGTAGAGGAGCTGCTGCATCACGATGCCGCCGCTCGCCGGGCCGCAGCATGACGAGGTACTGCTTGCCGCGCGCGGCGTAGCGCGCCAGCGCGACGCGGCCGGTCGCCTGCATCACCTTCGACGAGCAGGGCGTAGGCCTTGGCGCCGCCCTTGTCGGTGCCGAGGTAGTAGGTCCGGTCGAAGTAGACCGGGTCGATCTTCTCGATCGGCACGAACTCGACGACCTCGATCGACTGGGTCGACTGCTCCTCGAGGGCCTTGAGCTCCTCCGGGGTGAAGGTGACGTAGTGGTCCTTGGAGAACTCGTAGCCCTTGATCATCTGGTCGCGCGCCACCAGCTCGCCGTCCTTGGTGCAGACGTACTGCTGCTTCAGGCGCGCCGCGTCCTTGGCGTGCAGCATGTTGAAGGAGATCGCGGCCGAGGCATTGGAGGCCGCGTAGAGCTTGACCGGGATCGAGACCAGCCCGAAGGAGATCGTCCCTGACGCTATCGGCCTTGCGCTCATAGGTTTAGGGCCCATAACTCTAGCATGGGAGTCGCCGGCCCCTCCCGTTGAAATAGGATTCCGGCCTCCCAGGATGTCGTCAGGAGGTGTCGCGATGGCGCATCAAGGATTCTCCCCGACAATGCGCAAGTCCCTCATCTGCCTCGGGATTCTGCTCGCGTCGATGGCCGGCGGCGCCGGAGCCTCCCTCCTGGACGCCTGCGGCCCATTCACGGACGTGTCCCCGGCGCAGTGCCCGTTCGTCGCGGAGCTCTACTTTCTCGGGATCACCGCCGGCACCTCTCCCACGACGTACTCGCCGGACGACTCGCTGACGCGGGGGCAGGCCGCGGTGTTCGCGGCGAAGGGGCTCGACCAGTCGCTCGCGCGCGGCAGCCGCCGCGCCGCGCTCAACCAGTGGTGGAGCACGTCGGCGTCTCCGTACGGGGCGGGCCTCGCCCTGACCCACGTGCCGCTCAATCCGGCCGACCTCCTCGCCGCCGACGGCGAGGACATCTGGGTGACGAGCCAGGACGGGAAGGGCAACGGCGCCGTGACTCGGGTGCGGGCGAGCGACGGGCGCTTCCTGGACACCTGGAACGTCCCAGCCGCGAGCGCGGTCCTCCCGGTGATGGGCCGCATTCTGGTCGGGGGATTCGTCAGCTCGATCGGCTACGTGTACATGATCGACCCGACGCAACCCTCGGGGCCCGTCTCCCCCGTGACGAGCGGCGTCTCGGCGGGCATCGTAGGCCTGACCTTCGACGGCGCGCGTCTCTGGACCGCCAACTTCGGCGTCGGCGTCGGCGGATCGGTCTCGATCGTGACGCCGTCGGCGGACCCCGTCTGGCCCTCCACGACCGTGAACGCCGGGATCGCGAATCCCATCAACATCCTGTATGACGGAACGAGTGTCTGGGTGGTGGACACGGGAACGGAGCCCGGCGCGTTGCTGCGGCTGGACTCCCAGGGCGCGGTGGTTCAGACCGTCGTGGTCGGAAGTCAGCCGCGCTACGCCACCTTCGACGGCGCCAACATCTGGGTGCCGAATTCGGCGAATGCCTCCGTCACCGTCGTGCGGGCCTCGACGGGAACGGTCCTGGCGACGCTGACCGGAAACGGCCTCGACTCGCCATGGGCCGCCGGCTTCGACGGCCAGCGCGTCCTCGTCACGAACGTGAGCGGCGGGCTCTCGCTCTTCAAGGCCGCGGATCTCACGCCCATCCGGACCGTCGGCGTCGCGGGAACGGGCGCCTACGGCGTCTGCAGCGACGGCGTCAACTTCTGGATCGGTCTCCCCGGTCTCGGCGCCGTCGGCCGCTTCTGAGACCCGGCGCCGCGACGTTGCCCCTCGAGAAGTACCGCCAGAAGCGCTCCGCGGAGATTCGGGAGGAGCTCGCGCGCCTGGGGGCCCCGCGGCGGCGTCTGACCGCCGCCGACGTCTCTCCGATGCTGGCCGAGTCGCGAGCCGAGGCGTTCACACGGCCGGGTTGGCTGTGGGAGCTCAAGTACGACGGCTTCCGGCTGATGGCCGGCCGCGCCGGCGGCCAGGCGCAGCTGCGCTATCGCCATGGCATGGACTCGACCGCGACGTTCCCCGAGATCGCGCGGGCGATCGCCGCCCTGCCCGTCGAGGACTTCGTCCTGGATGGCGAGGTCGTCGTCCTGGACCAGGCCACGCATCCGCGCTTTGGCCTGCTGCAGCAGCGGGCCCTCCTGCAGCGGCGACCCGACATCCAGAGAGCCGCGATCGAGCTGCCCGCGACGTTCTTCGCGTTCGACCTCCTGGCCTTCGAGGGATTCGACGTGCGTCCGCTTCCGCTCTCGCAGCGCAAGGCGCTCCTGCGCCGGCTCCTGCCCTCCGCCGGGCCGCTGCGCTTCGCCGATCACATCGAGTCGCGGGGAACGGATCTTCTGGCCGCGGCGGCGCAGCTCAAGCTCGAGGGAGTCGTCGGGAAGAAGGCGGACTCCGTCTATCGCGGGGGAAGGTTCGCCGACTGGGTCAAGGTTCGCGTCGACCGGGCGGCCGACTTCGCGGTCGTGGGCTACACGCGGCCGGAAGGCGCGCGGACGGGATTCGGCGCGTTGCACCTGGCGTCGTGGGTCGAGGACGCGGAGGGTGGCGCAGGTCTCGTCTATGCGGGGCGCGTCGGCACCGGCTTCGCGGAGAAGCAGCTCCGCGATCTCTACGCGCGGCTCCAGCAGCGGCCCCGGGCCACGCCCGCCTGCACGGGGCCCCTTCCGACCGGCCGCGGCCATGCCTGGGTCGAGCCGGAGCTGGTCGTGGAGGTTCGCTACAAGGAGTCGACCGCCGAGGGCCTCCTGCGTCAGCCCGCGTTCCTGCGGATTCGCGACGACAAGAAGATCACCGAGTGCGTGCGCGAGGACTCCGGCGTGGCGGCACAGGAGCCCGTCGCGCCCGTCGCGCCCTCGGCGCCCGCGCCCCGGGGCCGGACCAGGCCGGCGGAACGGAGAGTCCCCTTCTCCAATCTCGAGAAGGTCTTCTGGCCGCAGGAGGGGTACACGAAGGGCGACCTCATCGCGTACTACCGGGCCATCTCCCCCTGGCTCCTCCCGTATCTTCGCGACCGCCCGATCGTCATGACCCGATATCCCGACGGGATCGCCGGAAAGTCGTTCTTTCAGAAGGACGCGCCGTCCTTCGCCCCCGACTGGGTCCGCCTGGAACGGATGTGGAGCGAGCACGCAGAGCGCGAGATCGACTACTTCGTGTGCGACGACGTCGAGTCGCTCCTCTACGTCGTCAACCTGGGCTCGATTCCGCTGCACGTCTGGTCCAGCCGCGTCGACTCGCTGGAGCGGCCGGACTACTGCATCCTGGATCTGGATCCCAAGGGCGCCCCCTTCGCGCACGTGGTCCGCACCGCAAGGACGATCCACGCCCTGTGCGAGGAGATCGGGCTGCCGAGCTTCGCGAAGACCAGCGGGGCGACCGGCCTTCACGTCCTCCTGCCGCTGGCGGGCCAGTGCACCTACACGGAGTCGCGCACCCTGGGGGAGATCCTGGCCCGCGTCGTCGAGAAGGAGCTGCCCGAGATCACGACGACCGCGCGCCTGCTGGGCGACCGCGGCGGGAAGGTCTACCTCGACTATCTCCAGAACGGACACGGCAAGACGATCGCAGCCGCCTTCTCCGCGCGGCCCGTCGCCGGCGCGACCTGCTCGGCTCCGCTCCGCTGGAGCGAGGTCGGGCCCAGGCTGGATCCGAAGGCCTTCACGATCCGGACGCTGCCGGCGCGGATGAAGCGCCTGAAGTCCGACCCCCTCTTGCCCGTCCTCTCGACGCGGCCCGACCTGGCCGACGTCCTGAGCCAGCTGACGGCCCGCCTGGGCTAGGCGCCGGCGAAGCGAGAGAGGAGCTGCGCCGCGAGGCGCGGTCCCGCGCCGGCGTCCTCGTGCTTGAAGAAGACGTAGGCCTCGTCCCACGCCTGCGCCCGGACGCGCTGTACCCACGCCGCGACCTCGGCCTCGCCGTAATCTGCGCGGCGCAGACGCAGGTAGCCCCAGCCCGTGGTGGCCACGAGCGGCGTCGCGAGATCCTCGTCCTCGGCGATGCACAGCGCGGCGCCTCGGCCGCGCAGCGCCTCGAAGACGTCCTCCTCGAACCACGAGGCGTGGCGAAACTCGAAGGCGGTCCGCGCGCCGGACGGCAGGATCTCCAGGAATGCCGTCAGCCGCTGCGAGGTCCTTCTTCAGGTTCGGCGGGAGCTGAAAGAGGACGGGCCCCAGACGATCCCCCAGGGTCGCCGCGACGCGGAAGAAATAGCCGACCTCCTCGCCTGCCTCCTTGAGGCGCCGGTGATGCGTGATGCGTTGCGACGCCTTCAGGACGAAGCGGAACCCGTCGGGAACCTGCTCGGCCCACGCCGTGAGGAGGCTCGCCTTGGGCATGCGGTAGAACGTGTTGTTGATCTCGACCGCCGGGAGCCGCGCCGCGTAGTACGTCAGCATCTCCTCGGGAGCCAGGTCCTCCGGATAGAAGCTGCCCTTCCACTCCTTGTAGGAGAAGCCGGAGGTGCCGGCGAGGACGCGCATCGGGGGCAACTCTAGCAGCCGCGATTCCCTGCTACTCTGCGCCGCGTGAAAGAGGCGCCGCCTCCTCGCTTCGATCCGAAGCGCCGCCGCGCGGTCACGGCCGCCCTGATCCTGGTGACCGCGCTCGCGTCGTTCGAGTCGACCGTGGTGTCGACGGCGATGCCCACGATCATCGGCGACCTCGGCGGGCTGCCGCTCTATTCGTGGGTCTTCTCGATTTACCTGCTCACGGCCACGGTCATGATGCCGATCTACGGGCGCCTGGCCGACATCCACGGCCGGCGGCGGATCCTGATGATCGCGATCGCGGTGTTTCTGGTGGGTGCCGTCGCCTGCGGCTTCGCGAAGTCGATGCCTCAGCTGATCATCGCGCGGGCGGCGCAAGGCCTCGGAGCCGCCGGTCTGATCCCGATCGCCCTGACGGTCTCCGGCGACCTCTACTCGCTCAAGGAACGCGCCCGCATCCAGGGCGTCTTCTCGAGCGTCTGGGGGTTCGCCAGCCTAGTGGGGCCGCTGGTCGGCGCCTGGATGACGATGTCCTTCGGCTGGCGATCGATCTTCACGATCAACGTCCCCCTGGGGCTGGTCGCCTTCGCGTTGGTGTGGACGCAGATGGTCGAGTCGCGCGCGACGCTGCCCGACCCGCTGGACCTGGCCGGCGCCGCCAGCCTCGCCGCCGGCGTCACCGCGCTTCTCTTCGGCGTGCTGCACGAGCCCGGCGCGGGCGGCCTGGGCCTGCCGTTTCGGATCGCGCTTCTCGTGGCCGCGATCGGCGACCTTGCCCTCTTCGTCCGACTCCAGATCCGGCGCGCGCATCCGTTGATCCCGCCCGAGCTCTTTCGGCAAATGCGGACCGCTGCGCCCTATCTCGCCGGGGTGCTGCTCGGCACCACCATCTATGGAGTCGACACGTTCGTCCCGCTCTTCGTGCAGGGCGCGCGGGGCGGCACCGCCGGGGCCGCGGGCGCCGTGGTCACGCCGCTCGTCTTCCTCTGGGCGGTCTCCGCGGCCATCGCGGCGAAGCTCATCGTCCGATTCGGATTCCGGCGCACGGCGCGCTGGGGCGCGTCGCTGATCGTGGTGGGGTTCGCCGCCCTGATCGCGGCGGCCTGGTTGAACGCGTCCGTGCCCTGGATCTCGGCGGCGTGCGCGCTGGTCGGCGCCGGCCTGGGCCCCTCGTCCATGTCACAGGTGCTCGCGATCCAGAACGTGGTGCCCGAGCGCCAGCGAGGCGTCGCGACGAGCCTGGTGCCGTTCTTCCGGACGATCGGCGGCTCGATCGGCGTCGGCGCGATGGGCGGCCTGCTCGCGTCCGGTCTCGCGCACCGTCTGGGGCCCGCCGCCGAAAGCGCCGGCCGGCTCCTGGCCGCAGGGGCCCATGCCGCGCCCGGCGTCGCCGTGGCGCCCGCCACCTTCCGCCTGGCCATCGAGCGCTCGCTGTTGCCGGTCTTCGCGATCTTGTTCGTGCTGGCGATCGTCAACTTTTTCGTGACCGAGCGGTTCCCGGCGGACGTCGTCGTGCCGGTGGACTCGGCGGGGACGCAGGAGATCTCGGGCTGAGCCGCTGCGCGGCGTCATGCAGCGCCGTCTTCGCGGCTTCCCGCCGAGACAACTCCGCATAGGCGTAGACGAGGGCGAGTCCGCGGTGGGGCTTCCACCGCTCTGCGAGGCGGCGCATCTCCTCCTCCGCGGCGCGCGCCGATCTGCCGAGGAGGCCCACCGCCAGGTACTTCACGACGCCGAGATCGCCGGCCGGAAAGGCGTCCGCGCGGCCGAGCCCGCGGAGCAGCGCGACCTCCGCGGTCCACCGGCCGACTCCCGGAAAGGCGACGAGGGCCTCGATCGCCGCCTCGTCCGGCAGCGCCGCGATCGCCCGCTCCTCGAGCGTCCCGGTCTCGAACGCTCGGGCCAGGCCCAGAATGGCGCGCGTCTTCCCGCCCGAGAGGCGAAAGCGCTGGAGCGCGCGCGGCCTCAGAGCGCCGACGCTCCGCGGCGTCGGAAACGCGACGTGCACGGCGCCCGCGATCCGCGCGCGGCTCCCCAGCGCGAGCGCGAGCTCCCGGCGAATGTCGTAGGCGAAGCGCAGGTTGACCTGCTGGCAGAGGATCGCCGTGACCAGCGCCTCCCACAGCGAGGGCCATCCCGCGATGCGCAGGCCGCGAAAGTCGCGAATGGCGTCGGAGAGCAGCGGATCCTCGCCGCACGCTCGATAGAACGGGCGAACCGGGCAGGCCCCGCCCAGGGCCCCCTCGACGACCCGGAGGGACGCCGCGCGTGCGGCGGGCTCCCGCGCGCCGGGCCCCTCGAGCGTCACGTCCAGGACCGCGCGTTCCGGCCCGCCGCGCTGCGACACCGTCAGGAGAACCGCGCGCCGCCCGCCGGCCAGCAGGCGCCGATAGCGCACGCCGTCGAATCGGTCCACGGCCTCCGGAAAGCGCGTGTAGCGCGAGGCCGTCAGGGGAAGCGAGTAGGGCCGCGGGGGACGGACGGAGAAGGAGTTCACAGTTGTTCAGTTTTCAGTTCTCAGTGTTCAGTTCTCAGTACTGACAACGGATAACTGATAACTGATAACTTATCCCGATGCGATTTCTCCTGCGCCTGCTCATCAACGCCGCCGCCCTGTGGGTCGCCGTGCGGCTGGTTCCCGGAATCACGTACGAGGGCGGCTGGCTACCGTTCCTGGGCGTCGCCCTGGTCTTCGGCCTGGTCAACGCCTTCCTGCGGCCGATCCTGAAGCTTCTGACGCTGCCGCTCATCTTCCTGACGCTGGGTCTCTTCGCGCTCGTGATCAACGGGGCGATGCTGTGGTTGACCGGCGCGTTCGCGGGCGCGCTGGGCGTGCGCTTTCACGTCGACGGATGCTGGACCGCGATCCTGGGCGCCCTGATCGTTTCGATCGTCAGCGCGCTGCTGTCGGTGTTCCTGGCGGAGGCGCCGACGCATTAGCCGGCGCCGACGGCAGCCGACCCGAGAGCGCCGTGACGCGGCGCAGGCGCTGGGCGAGCTCCGGCCGGAAGGCGTCGGCGGGGGCGCGCCAGCGCCAGTTTCCCGAGGGCACCGCGGGGTTGTTCATCCGCGCCTCGGTCGAAAGCCCCAAGACGTCCTGCATCGGGACGATCGCGCGCGCCGCGACCGACGTGAGGGCGGCGCGGATCAGGTCCCACTCGATCTGGTGCCCGTCCGAGCCGAGATAATCGTAGACGCGCTCGCGTTCCTCCGGCGTCAGGCGCGCGTACCAGCCGCGCGTGGTGTCGTTGTCGTGCGTGCCGGTGTAGACGACGCAGTCGTCGCGGATACCGGTGCGGCAGGTGCGCGCTGTCGCGCTCCGTAGAAGGCGAACTGCAGGATCTTCATCCCCGGGAATCCGGAGCTTCGACAGCAGCTCGCGCACGTCCGGCGTGATGACGCCGAGGTCCTCGGCGACCAGCGGGAGCGGTCGCCGAGCGCGCGCCGCGTCGCCGTCGAAGAGCGCGCGGCCCGGGCCCCGGCACCCAGCGCCCGTTCAGCGCGGTGCGGTCGGACGGCGGGCACCTCCCAGTACGCGGCGAAGCCGCGGAAGTGGTCGATGCGAACGACGTCGGCGAGGCGAGAGGTTCGCCGCGGATCCGGTCGATCCACCAGGCGTAGCCGTCCGCGCTGCATGCGCATCCCAGCGATAGAGCGGGTTGCCCCAGAGCTGTCCGGTGTCGGAGAAGTAGTCGGGCGGCACGCCGGCGACCTCGGTCGGGCCGCCCGCGCTCGTCGAGCGCGAAGAGCTCCGGATGCGCCCAGACGTCGGCGCTGTCGTAGGCCACGTAGATCGGCATGTCGCCGACGATCTGGATGCCGCGCGTCCGGCGCCCGCGCGGACCCGACTCCACTGCCGGAAGAAGACGAACTGGAGGTAGGTCTGATAGCGCGTCTCGCCTTCCACCGCGAGGGACGCTAGACGCAGCGCGTCCGGATCGCGGCCCGCGAGATCCGTCTCCCAGTCGGACCAGGGCCGGCCGCCGAAGTCGCGCTTCAACGCGGCAAACAGCGCCCAGTCCGCGAGCCACGGCGCGTGCCGGGGCGCCCGGGTGAACGCCTCCAGCGCTTCCCTGTCGCCGGCCGAGGCGTTGGCGCCAAAGTGCGTCCAGGAGCGGCGCAGGAGCGCGTCCTTCCAGCGGGCCGCGCCGTCGAAATCGACCGCCTGCGACGGAAAGTCGGGCCGGTCGGCGAGCGCGTCCGCGGACACGTACCCGTCCTCGACCAGGCGCTCGGGAGAGATCCACAGCGGATTCCCCGCGAACGCCGAGACGCACGTGTACGGCGAGCCTCCCCCGTGGGCCCGATCGGCAGGATCTGCCAGAGCGACTGGCCCGCCTCCGCCGCCCAATCCAGGAAGCGATCGGCCGCGGGACCGAGATCGCCGATGCCGAAGGGCCCCGGCAGCGACGTCGGATGCAGCAGGATGCCGGAGGCCCGCACGGGTCGGCTCGGCGGGCGCGCTACGGCGACGGGACCGGCGCGTAACGGCGGGCCTCGCGGCTCTTGCCCCACCAGAGCACCAGACCCGTCTCATTGGGATGCGCGAGATCGACGTGAAACGGCCTCGCCCGAATCGTGTAGCCCAGGCCCTCCCCCGCCGGCTTTCTGTGGGACATGCGGAAGATCCCGACCTCGCCCTCCCGGCCCGCCGGTTCCAGCCGGATCGCGGTGCCCGACTCCAGAGTCCCATCCGGTTCGAGGGCTCCCTCGAAGAGCTCCACCGCGACTTCCGAGGAGTCGAGCACGCCCAGGTGGAGGCGGACCGACACGTCGATGGGAGCCCCGAGCGGCAGCGTGGCGGGGTCCGGTTGGATCTCGACGCCGTCGAAGCGCACGCCCGGCCACGCCTCCGCGAGGCGCCCCTTCCACGCCACCAGCGCCTTCAACCGGGCGCGGTCGTTGTCCTTGAGCGCCCGGCGCCTGAACGCTCCCGGCACGTAGCACTGCTCGAGATACTCCGACACCATCCGATCCGAGGAGAACGTCTTGGCCACCTTCGACGCGGCCGCGACCATGCGGTCGAGCCACCGGTTCGGCAGTCCCGCGACGTCGCGGTCGAAGAAGATCGGCAGCACGCGCTGCTCGAGCGCGTCGAACAGAAACTCGGCAACCTCTTCGTCGGGGGCGTGATCCCTCGCCTCGCCCACGACGAAGCCGGCCTCGTCGTGCGGCGCCTCGTCCCACCAGCCGTCCAGGACGGAGAGATTCAACACGCCGTTCATCGCGGCCTTCATGCCGGAGGTGCCGGAGGCCTCGCGCGGGCGCTCGGGCGTGTTGAGCCAGACGTCGCATCCCGCGACCAACGCGCGCGCGAGCCCCATGTCGTAGTCGGGAAGGAAGACGACGCGCCCGCGAAACTCGGGCCGCTCGCAGGCCTGCGCGACGGTGCGGAGGAACTCCTTGCCGTCCTCGTCCCGGGGATGCGCCTTGCCCGCGAAGAGAATCTGGACCGGCCGGCCGAGTTGGTGGAGCAGGTACTCCAGCCGCTTGGGATCCCGGAAGAGGAGCGTCGCGCGCTTGTACGTCGCGAACCGCCGCGCGA
Source organism: Terriglobia bacterium (assembly GCA_963841075.1). Classification (GTDB taxonomy): domain Bacteria; phylum Acidobacteriota; class Terriglobia; order Terriglobales; family Acidobacteriaceae; genus JAIQFF01. The sequence goes on along the minus strand of CAWJBA010000033.1, from coordinate 2,432 downwards.
AGCCGATCGTCAGGGCGCGCGGATCCAGCATGCGCCCGGCCTCCGCGACCTCCTCCTCCCGCGCCCCGTGCTTGCGCCGCTCCTCCGCGATCTTCTCCCGGCACAGCGCGACCAGCCGGCCGCGCAGGGTCTCGTGGACGCGCCAGAGCTCGTCCCGGTCGACCGACTCGGGATGCTCGCGCCACGCCCGTGGCCGCGATCTCGGGGGCCGTCCACGTCGCCGGGTGGACGCCGTTGGTGATCGGCCGGATCGGCACCTCCGAGAGCGGCAGGTCCGGCGTCACGCCCCGCCAGAGTCGCCGGGAGACCTGCGCGTGCAGGCGAGAGACCGCGTTCTGGTGCGTCGAGAGGCGCATCGCGAGGACCGCCATCGAGAAGAGCTCCCGGCGCTGCTCGCCGACCTCACGCCCCAGGTCGAAGAACTCGTCGAACGAGAGGCCCAGGTCTCCGACGTAGCTCCCGAAGTACTTCCAGAGCATCTCGGGGGTGAAGACGTCGATGCCGGCCGGCACCGGCGTGTGGGTCGTGAAGATGTTGCCGGTCGCGGCCACCTCGCGCGCCTCCGCGAAGGAGAGGCTCTCCTCCTGGACGAGGTGCCGGATCTTCTCGAGCGACACGAAGGCCGCGTGGCCCTCGTTGATGTGCCGGATCGTCGAGACGAACCCGATCTTGTCGAGCGCGCGCGAGCCGCCGATGCCCAGCACGATCTCCTGCTGCAGGCGCAGCTCGTGCCCGCCGCCGTAGAGCCGCTGCGTGACCTCGCGATCCGGCGGCTCGTTCTCCGGCAGGTTCGAGTCGAGCAGCAGGAGCGGCACACGGCCGACCCGCGCGAGGCGGATCAGGAGCTGCACCGTCCGTCCCGCCAGTTGGACCGACACGATCGGCGCGGACCCGTCGGAGGTCTCCGCGACGGCCAGGGGCAACTCGTCCGAATCCAGGACCGGATACGCCTCGGTCTGGCGGCCCTCGGAGTCCAGGACCTGGCGGAAGTAGCCTTCGCTGTAGAAGAGTCCGACCCCGGCCACCGGCACGCCCATGTCCGAGGAGGACTTCAGCAGGTCCCCGGCCAGCACGCCGAGGCCTCCGGCGTAGATCGGGAGCACCTCGGTCAGGCCGAATTCCGCCGAGAAGTAGGCGACCTTCTCGCCGTGCGCCAGCAGCTCGCGCGCCCCCGGGTGCCGGGGCTCGGCGAGGTCCTCCTCCGTGAGACGCCGCACCAGCGTCAGCAGCTCGCCCTGATAGGTCGGGTCCTCGGCCGCGCGCCAGAGCCGGTCGGCCGGCACCTCCCGGAAGAGCTTGACCGGATTGCCGCGGACGCGCTTCCACGCCTCGGGGTCCAGGAACTCGAAAAGCGCCCGCACCTCGGGCCGCCAGGTCCAGCGCAGGTCGTGGGACAGGGCGAAGAGCGGGAGGAGCTTTTCGGGTACCCCCGAGACTCTCAAAGCCTTTTCGAGGACGGGCGTCAACTCGATTCGTAGTGTAGCAGACCGACTTCACCCACTAACCGCTGTGGGACGAAGGGAATGCGACCCCCAAGACGGCGCGCTCGACGTTGACCGAAAGCCTCTCGCCCAGAACCAGAAACTTCTCGATCCAGCGCGCGGCGTCCTCGAATCGGCCGCCGCCTCGCGCCGGCGCTCCGGCAGGAGTTGCAGGAGCATCGCGTAGTACCCGTTCTGCACCTTCCAGAAGTCGACCTCGAAGGAAAGCGAGCGCGCGAGGTCCACGACGCCCTCCAGCGCCTCGAGGCGGACGAGATCGGTGGGACTGCCCCGCAGGTCCTCGAAGAGCCGCTCGACGGCCCGCTGGGCGGCCAGCCCCAGGCCGTCGTCCGGCAGGTCGATCCCGACGCTGCGGGCCTCGCCGAGCACCGCCGAGATCTCGCTCGCCTTCGGTTGCGGCGAGTCGAGCGCGCGACGCAGCTCGGTGTGGAGCGCGAGCTCCGCCGACAGGCGAAATCCGCGCGGCGGCGCGATCCCCTGGCCCGACAGGAATCGCATCAGCGGCATCTGCTCCTGGTAGAGCTCTCGGTAGGCGGCGTCGGCCTGCTTGAGAACCGACTGGAGGATGACGCCCAGGACGCGCTGGCGCTCGTCGCGAAACAGCGACTTCAAGGCATAGACGCCGGTGCCGAAGATGCGATCCACCAGGCGGAGCGCCTCCGGGAGGTCGGCCCCTTCGAACGGCTCGGTCAGCCGCGCCGCGATCCGGCTGCGGTTCGGCCTCCTCGCCCGGATCCGGGAACGCGCCTCCCAGAAGGTTGTGGCCTCCCATGTGCAGGACGCCGAACGCCACGCGCTGGGACTCCCCGGTGACCTCGGAGACGACGCGCAGGCGCCCCAGCGCGAGCCGGGCCCGCCCGCTGGATCGGAGGCGAGAGTCGAGACGCTCGACGCGGTAGCAATACACGGCGTCGGTCGGGTCGAACTCGC
>CAWJBA010000032.1:0-267146 GCA_963841075.1 Terriglobia bacterium | reverse complement strand
GAAACTAGCGCCGTCTACGATCAATGTGCGATTGGCCGCCGTCAGGCGCCTCGCCTATGAAGCCTCCGACACTGGCCTTCTGAGCCCTGATTTGGCCGCCGGGATTCGTCGCGTTAAAGGCGCAAAGCGTCTAGGCGCACGGATTGGGAACTGGTTGACCGTCGATCAATCCAGAAACCTGCTCGGCGATCCGCTGTCAGGCAGCCTCCGAGGCAAACGTGATCGGGCGATCCTGGCGCTGCTCATCGGATGCGGACTGCGCCGGGCCGAACTTGTTGGACTCGAAACGGAAGACTTTCAAATCCGCGAGGAGCGCTGCGTGATTGCTGACCTGGTTGGCAAAGGAAAGCACATTCGGACCGTTCCTGTTCCACTCTGGGCGAAACGCGCCGTCGATGTGTGGATCATGGCGGCTGGTATCAATGGCGGGCCGATCTTTCGTCGAGTAAGTCGACTGGATAAGATCTGGGGCGATGGAATCACGCCGAAGGCCATCTGGCACGTGGTGAAGGCGGCTGCCAAACGTGTTGACATCAAGAATCTGGCTCCCCACGACTTGCGTCGCACCTGTGCTCGGCTATGCCATCTCGCAGGCGGAGAACTGGAGCAAATTCAGTTTCTCCTTGGCCACCCATCGGTTCAGACAACCGAGCGGTATCTCGGCTGCAAGCAGAAACTCGGCCATGCCGTGAACGACAATCTCGGGCTGGAAGACGGCTGAGAGGTGGCAATGACCCCGAAGCCGACTTCAGGCCCGCGTCGTTTGAAGCTTGTTCCGGGGCACAACTTCCGGGTAGTGCGTCACCCCTCCCAAAGTAGACAAGGGCAGGCAGCCCCCGACTCGATCCGCTATATTGCATATGATGAGGGAAGATAGACCATGGGCGACCCCGTTACGGAAAGTTTAATCCTCGATCTTCTTGAGTGGCTTGAAAAACACGATCGAAGCTACGAAGAAGTTATGGACGCGTGGCGCACGTCATGTCCCCGACTGCCGGTTTGGGAGGACGCGAATGACCGGGGGCTTGTTATGAAAGAGCAATTCCAGGGACGCTGCATTATCAGGGCTACATCATCAGGGCTTGCCCTCCTTGAGCGGCGCAGGCTTTCCAAACTTCAGGCATCCGCATCCTCTGACTAAGATGAAGGTTTCGATACTGGACGATTACCACGATACCTTGCGCACCCTTCCCTGTTTCCAGAAACTCAAAGGCCATGAGGTAGAGGTCTGGAATGACCATGTGCAGGATGTCGATACGCTGGCGCAGCGGCTGAAAGACACCGAGGCTCTGGTGCTGATCCGCGAACGCACCAAAATTCGCGCTCCTTTGCTTGAACGGCTGCGGAAACTGAAGCTCATCAGTCTACGCAGCGTGTACCCTCACATCGACATTAATGCCTGCACGCGGCTGGGCGTGATTGTCTCCTCAAGCCAGCATGCTGATACCCCTTCCTATGCCGCGGCGGAGCTGACCTGGGGATTGATTCTTGCGGCGATGCGCCGGATCCCCCAACAGATGGTCGCACTCAAGGCGGGCAAATGGCAGATCGGTGTTGGCGACACCCTGCGTGGGAAAACGCTGGGAATCTACGGCTATGGACGCATTGGAAGCGTGGTGGCTGGCTACGGCAAAGCATTCGGTATGAGAATACTGGTATGGTCGAGTGAAGGCTCATGCGCACGAGCACGGACCGACGGCTACTGCACCGCACGCAGCAAAGAGGAATTCTTCGAGGTGTGTGATGTCATCTCGCTGCATCTGCGACTGGTGGAGGCAACCCAGGGAATCGTGACTACGGGCGACTTGACGCGCATGAAGCGGAGCGCGCTCATCGTGAACACCAGCCGCGCACCCCTTATTGAAGCGGGCGCGCTGGTGCACGCTCTACAGGCGGGACATCCCGGCATGGCTGCCGTCGACGTCTATGAGGAAGAGCCGGTTTTGGATCGGCTCGATCCGCTGCTTGGAATGGGAAATGTCGTATGCACTCCGCATATCGGATACGTGACCCGCGATGAGTACGAAATTCAATTCAGTGACATTTTCGACCAGATCACCGCATATTGCGTTGGCCATCCAACTAATGTTGTAAATCCGGAAGTGCTCAATCCCATTCGCCCAGGGTGACTGATTGGTTTGCTCGGCAACCCGGAAGTGATCCATAACGCGCTTCTCGGAGATCTCCTCGAAGCCGACTTCTGGCGCGGAACAACTTCCGGGTTGTTCGCCCAAGCGGGTCAATGGATACGCGAAGCGTCCAACCGGCTTTACTAAACGCCCAGCGTCGCCCTGGTTATGCTCGGAACGTTAAGACGCTGGTTCAATGCAAGTTTTCGACGGTATAAAGCACCGACGAGTATCTGGGAAAGGGATACGTGTAATATTTCAAGTCCGGCGTCGCAACGAAGAGCTGGTTTGCGCGCGAGCTGTAATTATCTGGAATACGTTTCCACGTTTCGCGATGTCCACTCGCCAAGTCAATCACGGTGAGTACCAGTTCGTCACCGGTCTGCTCCGCTACTAACAATGCTTTCCCGCTTTTGACGAACCGGATCGGGTATTCGTTCGCGGACGCTGTTTTCACTGGGACCGGCTGGTTCTCATTCTCATGATAAAGAGAAATCCCGCCGCGCCCCTCTCGCAGTGCCACCGTATCCCCTCTTGGCGAGGGCACAGCATACGTATCGCGGGCATCCGTCTTCACCAAAACTGGAGCCCCTCCCGCCACCGCTTGCTTATAGATGTTCCACTTGTTCTGATCGGTCTGAGCCTCGTAAACAACCACGCGACCGTCGTCCGACCAGACGTAGTGATCGAAGGCGATCAGCCCGGGAGTAGGAAGGTCTTTTGAGTCACCTGGTCCGATAGGCTGAAGCTGAAGCGGCATCTTGGGACTTACGTGATTTGATGCGAGAACGACCCATTTTCCATCAGGCGAAATTGCCGGCGTGCCCACGCCCAACCGCACCGCAGGCGAACCGTCAGTGGCCCGGTAGTAAGCCAGGCTGTTATTCTCGAGATAATAGATCTCTCCCGCCTCATAAATAGAGATGAATCGTCCATCGGCGGAGATAGCCGTCGCTTCGGTGTCGTCGAGCCATGAATAAGGATGTTCGGCCTTGTCTCCTGGAAACAGGCCCCTGATCTGCCGTCGCCAGGTCTCGCGCGACAACAGCACGCGCCCATCTTTCGCGATATCGTACAAGCGTACCGAAGGTAAGCTGAGGATAGCTCTTTCCTTGCCGCCGGGAGTCACCGCAAAAATGGTGTCTGCCCACCCCGACGTTTTGGTCCCAGCAAACCACACCTCCTTGCCGTCTGGGCTCCAAGCCAAGCCTTCGACGCTCGCGTCTGTCGAAAGTACCGTGTGGCTCCCATTCATATCCACCAAATCGACCGATCCGTCGTCGTTTCCGAGGATCGAGTGATTTTCAAACGCGATCCTGCTGCCGTCCGGAGAAAAACGAGGATGACCAATCCAACCCCCGCTCTGCTGAAACAGCACATGGCCTGGAGGGAATTCCAGCCGCGCGCCCTCGGGAGTCAAGACCGAAATCACCATCCGTTTGCCATCCGGATGCCAGTCGGCTTGTGCAACGTGTTCTGCCAGAGTGCGCGGCGATCCTCCGGCTAGGCTCACCGTCGCCAACGTCCCCCCGCAGGTTAGGAAATAAATTTCTTCACATCCCAGAAACACGGCCAATTCGTCCGAAGATGAAACGGCAGCGACCTCTGCCGCGGGAATCCCTAGTGGCCGTGACTCCGGGCTGCCTATTCGCGCGACCGAGATCTGTGGTTGGGCTCCTTCCCACCTCCCGCTATAAACGATAGTTTGTCCGTCGTGTGAAAAGCGCGCGCCCAAAAGCGTTCCGTCACGGAAGCTGATGTTTGTAAAGTGCCCGATCGGCCTTTCGCGCTGACTCATAAAAAGCGCTGCCCCAGCGACCAGTACGGCAGCAGCGACCATCCAAGACAATGCTTTCCCCGAAAATTTCGCGGTTTTCTCCGTACTGGAAGCCCTAAGCTGAGGAAGGTCCTCAGCGATCCACTCGAGCTCAAGCCTGACATCGTGTGCAGTCTGAAACCGATCGTCCGGACTCTTTGCCAGGCAAGAATTCACCACGCGCTCGAACGCCGCCGGGGTTAGCGGCTTGATTGTTCGGATGGGCGCAGGATCCCTTTCGAGAATTGACGACCCCAGGCTGAGTTGGCTCTTCCCGTCAAATGGCCGCTTGCCAGTCGCCATTTCGTAGAGCACCGCGCCCAGCGCAAACAAATCCGATCGCGCATCTGCTTCTTTACCCTCGATCTGCTCCGGCGACATGTATTGAATCGTGCCAATCACCATCCCGGCGCTGGTCAGCGGCGACAGCGGAGTGGCCTCGCTCATGGTCTTGGCAGCCGACAACAACGGAGCCCTAGAAGCCGAGGCCAACCCCGAAAGCGCCGCCTTTGCCAGCCCGAAATCCATCAACTTTGCGCCGTTCTTGGTCAGCATGATGTTTCCCGGTTTCAAATCGCGGTGAACGATACCGGCTCGCTGCGCCGCCTCTAGCGCCTCGCAAACTTCAATCCCAATACTTAGCGATTCCTTCAGAGCCAAAGGACCCTTTTTCATCCGGTCGGCCAGCGACTCACCTTCCAGGTACTCCATCACCAGAAAGTCCACGCCATCCTGATGCCCGACATCATGCAATGTGCAAATCCGCGGATGATTCAATGACGAAATCGCCCGCGCCTCACGCTCGAATCGTTGCTTCAGATCGGGATTGGAGGAAAGATGGTTTGGCAACACCTTGATCGCGACATCGCGCCCGAGCCGTGTGTCGCGAGCACGGTACACTTCGCCCATGCCGCCCGCGCCGAGGGGGGAAAGGATTTCGTAGGGACCAAGTTTCGTGCCCGAGGTAAGGGCCATGTGTGCGCGCAATTATAGCCTGCGCCGCACATTACACGTGGAATGCGAAGATTCTGGGTGTGTTGTCGGCAAACCGGAAGTTATCCAGAAACGGGCTTATAGGAGAGCAACAGCAATCTCGGCGAAGCCAACTTCTGGCCCGGAATAATTTCCGGTTAGCCCGTCACTCTGGCACAATCCCGCAAAGCCCTGGTGTAGAATCGGCCCTGCTTTCGTCCAGAGACAAAGCCGCAGAGGAGAACTGCCTGGCTGCGAGGAGGCTCGATCTGATCGGCCAAACCATCTCGCACTACCGCATTATCGAGAAACTCGGTGGTGGCGGGATGGGGGTTGTCTACAAGGCTGAGGACACCACTCTTCACCGCTTTGTTGCCCTGAAGTTCCTGCCCGACGAGGTCTCCACTGACGCCCAAGCATTGGCTCGTTTCCAGCGCGAAGCCCAAGCCGCCTCTGCTCTTAACCACCCCAACATCTGCACGATCTACGAGATTGGCGAGCACAAAGGCTTGCCCTTCCTTTCGATGGAGTTACTGGAAGGGCAGACGCTCAAACACTTCATTTCCGCGAAGCCACTTGCCACCGACCAAGTGCTGGACTATGGGATACAGATCAGTGATGCGCTGGATGCAGCCCATACCAAGGGGATCGTGCATCGAGATATGAAACCCGCGAATCTCTTCATCACGCAACGCGGGCAAGCCAAGATTCTTGATTTCGGGTTGGCAAAGGCGCTGCACCCCAACAGCCCGCAAGCCGAGGTGGGATCTTCAACGCCTACGCTTACGGCAGAACAACATCTGACCAGTCCAGGAACAGCTCTCGGAACGGTGGCGTACATGTCGCCGGAGCAGGTTCGCGGGAAAGACCTGGACGCCCGCACTGATTTGTTCTCCTTCGGTGTAGTGCTGTATGAGATGGCGACGGGGCTTCTGCCATTTCGCGGGGACACATCGGGCTTGATCTTCGACGGCATTCTCAATCGCCCTTTCACTTCGCCTGTCCGTTTTAATCCAGAAGTCCCAGCGGAACTGGAGCGAATCATTGACAAGGCACTCGAAAAAGATCGCGATATGCGCTACCAGAGCGCAGCCGAGATGCGTGCCGACCTGAAGAGACTCAAGCGGCAAAGCGCATCGCACCCCTCCATCGCGGTTTCCGGCGACGAAAAATCTGCCCGGCCGCATGCCTTGCCGCACTTCCGATGGCTTACCCTGCTGGGGCTGCTTGTGGCCGTGATTGTGGCGCTGGCGTTCTGGTTTCGCGTGCCACTTCCGGCGCCAAAAGTGCTCGCCTTTAAACCCCTAACCAACGATAGGGAGCGGAAGTTCCCTCCCTTGGTAACCGATGGCACGCGCCTCTATTTCATGATGCCGAAAAAGACTGGCTGGACGATTGCGGAAGTGGCCGCGTCGGGTGGGGAAACGGCGTCCGTTGCCTCACACTTCGATGACATTCAACTTGCTGACATTTCGCCGAATGGGGCTGAGCTGTTGATGGGGCAATTCAATTCGCCACGGGACGTCCCGGTTCATATTTTGCCCTTGCCCGCCGGTCTGCCGCGTCGGGTCGGAAGCATTCTCGCACATGATGCGAGCTGGTCGCCGGATGGCGAGCAAATTGTTTATGCAAGCGGTAACGAACTATCGATAGCAAGAAAAGACGGTAGCGAGTCCCACCGACTGACGACACTGACGGGTCCGGCTGAGTGGCTTCGCTGGTCGCCGGATGGAAAGGCATTGCGGTTTACCGTGGACGATTTGAGAACCAGTTCTCAGTCTCTGTGGGAGGTGGCCTCCGATGGCACCCGCTTGCATCCCTTACTGCCTGGTTGGAGCAATCCACCGTCAGAGTGCTGTGGCAACTGGACTCCGGATGGGAACTATTTTGTTTTTCAGTCGCAGCACCTGGCTAGCAGCAGCAACCTTTGGGTTGTTCAGGAAAAGAGTGGATTTCTACGCAAGCGCAACTCGGACCCAATACAGCTGACAGCAGGTCCAGGCCAAATGTTCGCCTCGGTGCCGAGCCGGGATGGGAAGAAACTATTTGCGATTCAAGGAGCTCCGCTGGGCGAACTGGTGCGGTATGACGCGAAGTCGCAGCAGTTCGTTCCTTATATTTTAGGGATGTCCGCCATTCAATTGGGCTTTTCGAAGGATGGACAATGGGTTTCCTATGTGAGTTACCCGGACGGAGCTTTGTGGCGCAGCAAAGTCGATGGCACGGAACGACTTCAGCTAGTTCCTCCCCCGATTTTGGGTCTCCAGCCCCAATGGTCTCCGGATGGGAAGCGGATTGCGTTCAGTGGTTCTGTGCCTGGCAAACCGGCTCATATTTATATCGTGCCGGCGGATGGTGGATCTGTTGAAGAAGTGACGCATGGCGAGCGCGACGAGGTTTTTCCCAACTGGTCGCTGGATGGTAATTCGTTGTTCTTTGGAAATGAGTCGATTGATTTGGCGGGAGTGCCTACGAGCGCCATTTATCGGCTAGATCTGAAGACCAACCGACTCACGACCTTGAGCGGTTCCGAAGGCATGTGGTCTCCCAAGCTTTCACCAGACGACGGCTACATCGCCGCTCTCACCAACACGAACCATCTTGTCCTGCTTGACATGAAGGCTCAGACGTGGACAACTCTGGTGCAAACGCCTGCAGGCCACCCGGCGTGGTCGAGGGACGTTAAATATATTTACTTCGATTCTTCTGCCGAGGGCGACCCGGCGTTCTATCGCGTGGGCGCCAAAGATCACAAGCTGGAACGGGTGGCCAGCTTGAAAGAGGTGAAGCGGCCAACATCGGCAAGCTTTGGCTCATGGACCGGATTGGCTCTCGATGATTCTCCGCTGGCCCTGCGAGACATCAGCACTTTTGAAATCTACGCGTTAGACTGGCAGCTACCCTAGGCGTGGGCGCACGCTATCTCAGTTGCGAAAGTATGCGACGAACTGAATCGCCCGTCTGGCGGGAGATTCCGGCTGGCCCCGGTCGGCGAGTTGCCGTCTTCGAGCGAACTCAACCTAATGCCTCCGGACTGGTCTCGACCAACGCGCTACTCGTCACTGTGCTCCCGGTTTTTCGACTATTCGGAAGTTATCCAGAAACGGGCTTGGGGGAGATCAATCGCGATCTCTCCGAAGCCGACTTCTGGCCCGCGTCACTGAAAATTTGTTCCGGGGCATAACGTCCGGGTAGCCCGTCATCCAGGAGCAATCCTGCAATGTGTTCTACACGTTCCCTTCAGGGTGGGTCGGCGTAATCGTGTTCGACATCTAAACTCTCCTTCGGCGCGTGAATTGCACCTTCGTGGGCGTTGGGCAATCCTCAAGTCCTCACGGATGAACGCGGATGATCGTCTTTCCCTTGATCCGCCCGGTCGGGTTGAAGGCGGCAACCGCATCGTCGAGGGCAGCCACTTTGCCGATGTTTGTGCGCAGCCGACCATGCCGGACCCGCTGGACGACCTCGCTCAATTGGGCGCGATCGGGTACGACGACGAAGTCGATAGTCAGGCCTCCAGAGGGTCGCGCCTCGGTCGGGCCGGTAATGGTCACCAGCGTTCCTCCGGCGCGAATCAGGCCCGCAGACCGCTTCGCGATGTCGCCGCCGAGGACATCGAAAACCAGATCGACCCCGCCGACATCTTCCAGAGCGTCGTTATCGAGGTCGACGAACTCCTGTGCGCCGAAGTCGAGAGCCGTCTTTCGGCCGCCAGCGCGCCCGGTGCCGATGACATACGCGCCGGCCTCACGGGCGAGCTGGCTCGCCATCGAACCGACTACCCCGGCCGCACCGTGCACGAGGACTCTCTGCCCCGCGTGAAGGCGGCCGTGCTCGAACAGCCCCTGCCACGCGGTCAGGCCCGACATCACGAGGGCCGCGCCCACCGTGAAGTCGACGTCTCCCGGCAGCGGTGTGAGGTTGCGTGCCTCGACGGCCACATACTCCGCCAGCGCGCCGTCGCGATACCAGTCGGTGAGGCCGAACACCCGCTGTCCAATCGACAGCCCCGTCGTGCCATAGCCGAGAGCGGTGACAACTCCGGCCAGTTCGTGTCCGGGGATTGAAGGCGTCCGGTCACGGCCGGCGCGATCGGTCCAGGTCGACGGCCACGTCAGCTCGTCCCCGGTGAATGCCGACGCATAGATCTGAACAACGACGTCGTTTATCGCCGCCTGCGGCTCGGGCCGCTCTACCAGCTTCACTCCGGCCGTTCCCGCAGCCTGATCCGTCACCACAATCGCCTTCATCGGTCACCTCCCTGTGTCGATCTCATCTTCACGACTTATTCTCCCCCACAGTCAGATGATTGGAAAGGATCGAACGAATAGACCTGCCTCACGGTTGACTGCGGGCGATTGCAATCACATCGGCAGAATGCGTCGGCAGAATCAGTATCAGCACCTTGTGCTTAGTGAGGTTGAAGACACCTCCCGAATCGTCGGCAAACCGGAAGTTATCCAGAAACGGCGTTCTGGGAAGTGACCAATGAGGGTTCCGGACGGATGGTCGGCAACCCTTCCCTTACCGGATTATGGAAGGGTTGCCTGTTATCAGCTCGAAACCAGAGGTGACTGCTCGGATTGGCAATTACATCGTGAGGACGGCGCGGAAACGGGTCTTGCCCTCCGCAACGCGCTCGTAGGCCTTCGCAGCTTCGGCCAACGGGTAGGTTTCAATTATCGATTTGACTTTTCCTTGGGCTACGTAATCCAGGGCTTCGTAGAGATATTCGGGGCCATTTTGCTGGCTGCCGATGATTTTGATGCGCTTGAAGAGCAACTCGATCAGCGAGATCGAAAGCGGTTCCGCGTCGGCGCCCATAACGATGAACCTGCCGTCCGGGCGCAGACCCTGAATGCTGTCCACCATGGATTTGGTCGAGTTGGAGGTGCTGAGGATGATGTCAACGCCGCCCGCTTCCGAAAGGCTCTTTCCGTCGCGGACAATTTCATCCGCGCCCAGCTCGCGAATCATCTTGTCCTTATCGGGGGAATGCGAAATCGCGATGGTCTCGAAGCCTGCAGCCTTCGCGTATTGCACCGCCAGATGCCCAAGTCCGCCGATTCCAAGTACGGCCACGCGCTCGTGCGGCTGCGGATCGGCCCAGCGGAGCCCGCCATAAACGGTATACCCAGCGCAAAAGATCGGTGCGGCTTGCTCGTAGGAAACCTTGTCGGGAATCAGGTACGTAGCGTCGGCATTCATCAGCATGTACTCGGCGTGACCGCCTTGCGCATCGCCCCCCGTGCCCTTCAGATAGGGGCAGAACATCCTGCGGCCGCGCTGGCACCATTCGCAGCGTCCGCAGGTGGACTGAATCCATGCCGAGCCGACGCGGTCGCCTACCTTGCGAGTGGTCACATCGGGAGCCACGGCGACGATCTCGCCCACCGGCTCGTGGCCGAGGATTCGAGGAAATTGTCCGGGAAGGTGTCCAAGCGTTTGGTGCACATCGGTGTAGCAGATGCCGCTTGCGTGCATCTTCACCAGCACTTGACCCGGTCCCGGTTGAGGCTGAGGAACATCTTTGATCTGCCAGGAACTGCTCACGGCGGGTACGACTGCGGCTTTCATACATTTCCTCCTAGCGTGATTCGATGCAAGTGCCTTTGTGGCCGGTGCATGATTTTGGACCACGAATTGCCGATCGTATGCCTAAACAAGAAGTTTTACGGCCAGTTGGCGAATTGTCGGCAAACAGGAAACTATGGTTTTTGGTCACAAAATCCCTTCATGCTATTACCTGGGCCGCTTGGGTTCATGAATGCCGTGCAAGCCACACGGCGGAGTAAGGTCTGGAAGGCACCGGATCGGGAGATCGGCAAGCCCCGAGAGAATCATGGAAAAGTATTCGCGCACCGGGACTTGTAGCCGACGGCAGCTTTCCACGACCGAGAGAATCGCCGCAACCTTCGGTTCCCCTTGTGGGCTGCCGATGTGCAACCAGTTCTTTCGACCAGGAGGCACGGGACGCATGTCTTCACGGAAGTAACAACGTACCGCTATTGATAACGATCCGTGCCCAGATTGGGCCGGGTGTTGGCCGGCGCCCCCGATGAGCTCTTCGCCTCGCAACTACAATCTCCCTTTCCCTGATTACGAAAGAGATTGCTGTAGACCATTTATTGAGACAGATGTTCACCCAAGATGCGGGTGAGACCGGTGGACCTCTGGTATCTCCGCAGGAAAGCGGTACCAGAACGGCTCCGGCTGAAAAGGCCCCTAGTCCGCTCGTCAATCGGGGCCAGCGCTAACTTTTCGCAAGGAACAATCCAGTGAGGTTTTTCCGTTTTTGTGCCTATATTGTGCCTAAACAACAGGCCGAAGGGCAGAGGACTCTTCTTCCCGCTTGGCCTGAGTCAAGGAGCAGCCATGCAAAAAGGAAGCCTCATTTGCTCTTCACGTCGTCAAGGGCCCGATGTTTGGGAGTACCGCTGGAGAGAATCTTGTTCCGGAGCAAAGAGAAAGCATCGCAGAATCGTCATCGGATCGCTCGATACCCTCAGAGATGAATCTGCAGCACTGAAGGCGATCGCAGCTCTACGCAGAGACATCAACATTAATGACGCTCGACTGAGGGCGAAGCCGCTGACACTCGCAGAACTGGTCGAGCATTACCGTCAGCGAGAACTTGCCACGGAGAACGAATGGAAGACTCTGTCAACGAGAACCACATACGAGGGCTACCTGAGAAAATGGATCGTGCCGAGGTGGGGAGCGACCAGTCTCAGCACGATCAGGGCAGTCGAGGTTGAATTGTGGCTGCGCATCCTCCCGCTTGCCAGCGGCAGTCGCGCCAAGATTCGAAATCTGATGAGTGTTCTCTTTAACCACGCGAGGCGGCACGACTTCATCGACCGCAATCCCATCAGCCTCGTCCGCCAAAGCGCAAAGCGGCGCACGCAACCGGAGGTGCTTCTGCCTTCCGAAATCAACCGACTCGTTCACAGTTTGCGTAACAGAGAGAGGACTCTTGTTCTCTTGGCTGCAGGCACGGGGCTTCGCATGAGCGAACTGTTCGGTCTAAAGTGGCGAGACGTCGACTTCGCCGGAAAACAGGTGAGCGTCTTGCGATCTATTGTCAAACAGGCTGTCGGGCCATGTAAGACCGAAGCATCGCAAAAGCCGGTGCCCCTGGACCCTCGTTTGGTCCGAACTCTTCGTGCTTGGCGTCGCACGGCCCGCTTCCGTCAACCGACGGACTGGGTTTTCGCCAGTCCAGTTCGCCAGGGGAAGTTTCCATTCTGGGGACAGGCCCTCCTGCGACATTACATCCGGCCGGCTGCCGTGAAGGTGGGCATCACCAAACGAATCGGCTGGCACACCTTTCGGCATTCGTATTCCACGTTGCTCAAGGCAAGTGGGGCGGACATAAAGGTCATGCAGGAACTGCTTCGCCATGCGTCGACACGCGTGACACTCGACACGTACACGCAGGCTGTAACGCCGGCGAAGCGAGCGGCTCAAACCGCGGTTGTCAGACAGTTCTTCCCGGATGCAAAGGCTGCTTAGGAAACCGCCGCCTAAACTAATGATGTGAATTGCTACGGAAACCTGTGCCTTTTTGTGCCTACGAGTTTTCGAGCAAACGGCTGGAAGTTGTTGGTTCTAAACTGGCGTCCCCGACGGGATTTGAACCCGTGTTACCGCCGTGAAAGGGCGATGTCCTAGGCCAGGCTAGACGACGGGGACCACGATGCTGAGGTGGGAAGCCTGCGACGAGTCTCGATGTTAACAGCGGGGCCGGAACAGTGTCAAAAACCACGGCTGTGGCGTAACCATTTAGAATAGACGGCAGCGGGGACGCCCGCGCCCTTTGAATGCCTGATCCTCTTTATCTCAGCATTTGGTTTTCTGCTTTTGAAGTCGATGACATGCTGCCGCGTGCGCTGGCCGTAATGCGCCAGTTTCCGTTTTCTCTGGCGCAGCCGGGGATTACCTATTTAGCTCTGCATCCCGTTTCCTGGAACGAACCTACGATTCTTGAACGGCGCTTCAGGCCGGGAGTTTCGCCGGAAGAGGCGGTGCTGATCGCATCCGATCTGTTGCACGAAGACTATGCTTACATGTTTGACGCCTTTTGGGACCTGTGGGCCGTCGCCGAAAATGGAGAGTGGGCTCTGAAAGCTTCTCCGGTGAAGTTTCTGGTTCACGGTCTCGAATTTGATGAAGGCGTCTACCAGCGGGAAGGCCACATCCAGGTTGACCTCGGTCTGGACTCTCCGTTTTTGCAGGAAGAGGTCCCGTTAACCGATGAGGCTGCGCTTCGCGTACGTGCGAACGTGCAAAAACTTGTCGAGTTCACCAGCAAGGTGGAAAAGAATTCCGGCGCGAATACCCGCTTGCTATGGTCGGAATCAGAGCAGAATTTCGCCCAGAAACTGATTGCCCGGCTGCAGAAAGTGCAGTAGAAGCCGATCTAACCACTGAGGACACAGAGACTACGGAGGGAGCACAGGCAGGATCTCCCGCGCTCCCCTTGCTGCAAACCGCTACTTCGTTCTTCCGCCTTCAACTTTCAACTTATCGGCCGCTGCGGCTTGTGCCGCGGCCAAGCGAGCCGTAAGAACCCGGAAGGGCGAACAGGAAACATAGTTCAGTCCCACCCGATGGCAGAACTCGACCGATGACGGCTCTCCGCCATGCTCGCCGCAGATACCGACTTTGAGGCCGGGACGGGTTTTTCGCCCGCGTTCCGTGGCCATCTTCACCAACTGGCCGACTCCCTCCTGGTCGAGGACAGCAAATGGATCCTGCTTGAGGATGCCTTCTTCCAGATACGTCGGCAACACTTTGTTGATGTCGTCTCGAGAGAAACCGAAGGTGGTCTGAGTCAGATCGTTGGTGCCAAAGGAAAAGAATTGCGCTTCTTTCGCAATCTCATCCGCGACCAGCGCCGCCCGGGGTAGCTCAATCATCGTGCCTACGAGGTAATCGACCTTTCTCTCTTTCTCTTCGAAAACTTCTTTGGCGACGCGATGGACGATCGCCGCCTGGTTCGCCATCTCCTTCAAAGTCGCAGTGAGTGGAATCATGACTTCGGGAAAGACTTTCACACCCTCTTTGGCAACGGCGACCGCAGCCTCGAAGATGGCGCGAGCCTGCATCTCGGTAATTTCCGGATAGGTGATCCCCAGGCGGCAGCCGCGGTGTCCGAGCATGGGATTAAATTCATGCAACTCCTCTACTCGGCGTAACAGCGTTTTCAGTCCCTTCAGCTTGGGAGATTTTGGCTTGGTGGCTTCGAGCACCGCAATCTCTACCATCAGGTCTTCGCGTCGCGGCAGGAATTCGTGCAGCGGCGGATCGAGGGTGCGAATGGTGACCGGGAAACCATCCATGGCGCGGAACACGCCGACAAAATCCGCGCGCTGGAGCGGGAGCAGTTTCTTGAGCGCGGCACGGCGATCTTTCTCGGTGTTGGCCAGGATCATGGCGCGCATGTGAGGCAGTTTCTTTTCGCCGAAGAACATGTGCTCGGTGCGGCAGAGGCCAATGCCCTCGGCTCCGAAGGCGCGCGCCTGGATGGCATCGCGTGGGATGTCGGCGTTCGCTCGAACTCCCAACTTGCGGAACGGTTCGGCCCAGCCCATCAGCTTCATCAGTTCCGGATCGTCCGGCTTCGCGGCCATCGTGCCGAGTTTGCCTTTGATGACGCGTCCGGTGGTGCCGTCGAGCGAGATCCAGTCTCCGCCCTTGAAGACCAATCCTTTTACCCGCATCTCGCGGGCTTTTTCGTCGACCTCGATATCGCCAGCGCCCGCCACGCAACACTTGCCCATACCACGCGTGACCACGGCGGCGTGGCTGGTCATGCCGCCGCGCGAAGTCAGAATCCCGACCGCGACTTCCATGCCGTGGATGTCTTCCGGCGTGGTTTCGGCTCGCACCAGAATCACGGGATTCTTGGTCGCGCCGTGTCCGGCTTTCTCCACCGCTTCGTCGGCGGTAAACACGATCTGTCCGACAGCCGCTCCCGGCGATGCCGGAAGGCCCGTTGCCAAAACTTCCATTTTCGCGCTTTTTTCATCGAGACGCGGCAGCAGGAACTCATAAAGCTGGTTGGGGTCGACGCGGAAAATCGCGTCCTCTTTGGTGATCAGGCCCTCATCCACCATCTGGATGGCAACGCGCACGGCCGCGGGTCCAGTGCGCTTGCCGTTGCGGGTCTGCAGCATGTAGAGCTTGCCTTCCTGAATGGTGAATTCGAAATCCTGCATGTCTTTGTAATGCTTTTCCAGGCGCGTTGTGATCTCGCGCAACTGGTCGTACACGTTCGGCATCACCTTCTGCAATTCGAGGATCGGGACCGGAGTACGAATGCCGGCGACCACGTCTTCGCCCTGCGCGTTCATCAGAAACTCGCCGTAAAATTCTTTCGCGCCGGTGGCGGGATTGCGGGTAAAACCCACGCCGGTTCCGCTGGTGTCGCCGAGATTGCCGAACACCATGGCTTGCACGTTGACCGCCGTACCCAGCATGTCGTCGATGTTGTTGATGCGGCGATAGTGCTTGGCGCGATCGTTCTGCCACGAGCGGAATACGGCATCACGCGCCATGATCAGCTGTGTGTGCGGGTCCTGGGGAAAGTCGTGCTTGGTGTGTTTCTTGACTACCTTCTTATATTCCTCGATCACTTCCTTCAGCGCTTTGGCGTCAAGGTCAGTGTCGAGCTTGGCTTTCTTCTGCTTTTTCTTGGCGTCGAACACTTCGTCGAAGGCGGGTTTGGGAATTTCAAGCACAACGCTGCCAAACATCTGAATCAGTCGACGATAGGAATCGGCGGCAAAACGCGGATTGTTGCTGCGCTTCGCCAGGGCCTCGACGCTTTGATCGTTGAGACCGAGGTTGAGAATGGTATCCATCATGCCGGGCATGGAAAATTTTGCGCCCGAGCGCACGCTCACCAGCAAGGGATTCTCGCCCTTCCCCAGCTTCTGGCCCTGCAAATCCTCCAACTTCTTAAGCGCTGCGTCCATCTGGCGCTCGACTTCCGCGGACACGCCGTTGCTGCGCATATATTCCCGGCAAGCCTCAGTCTGGATGGTGAAGCCCGGAGGCACGGGCAGGCCGGCGTTCGTCATCTCGGCCAAGCCGGCTCCTTTACCGCCGAGGTCGTCTTTCATTTTGCCGTTGCCATCGGCTTTGCCGCCGCCAAAGGAGAAGACGTACTTGGTGGCCGAATTCTTTTCAGAGTTCTCAAGGCTGGTTTCGGGGAGAGTTTGTGTCGCCATAATGAGTGTTCATCCTTTTATTGTTTCGAAGATTCTTTGGATTCTTTGCCTTCGGTCACGATCTCGGAGAAATCGGCGATGGTGGAAAATTCCCGCAGCAATGTCTGCAAAAGTGCCAGACGGTTGGCGCGAATTTGTTCGTCGTCGGCCATCACCATAACTTTGTCGAAGAATGCGTCAACACGCTCTCGCGCTGTCGACAGCAACAGCAGGGCGTCACCGTATTCTCCTTTTTTTCGGTGCACTTCAACCCTGGGAGCGTAAGTCTCAACGTAGGCAGCAAGACTTTTCTCTTCATCCGCCGAACCTGGAATAAACTCGAACTTCGGGCCTGGCTCGATGCCGGCTTCCTTCGCCTGCTTCAGGATGTTGCGGATGCGCTTGCAAGCGGCCGCGATCGCCTGAAATTCAGGTAGATGCAAGACGGCCTTTACGGATTGCGCCCGCGCGACTGCATCAACTACATCATCTGCATCCGCCGCCAGCACCGCGTTTACCACGTCATACTGGAAACCCAGAGCTTCGCGCAAATAAAACTCGAGACGCTCGCGCAGAAATAGTTTAATTGCATCGCCGCAGTCGGCACTGGGAGCAAGCTTGGCTTCGGCAGCACACCCCCGATAGGCCTCGCGCGCATCCTTGAACAAATGCCTGAGACTAATGGGCAGCTTGTGCTCCGCAATCGTCTTCACGATGCCGTTGGCCTGGCGGCGCAAAGCGAACGGATCTTTCGATCCCGTGGGCTGCAACCCAAGCGCGAACATGCCGGCGATGCTGTCGGCCTTATCGACGATCGAGAGCACCGCGCCTTCAACCGTCCGCGGAACCGAATCTTCCATCGATTCCGGCTTGTAGTGATCGTAAATCGCAGTTGCGACCGCTTCGCGCGCGTCGGCTTTCAGGTCGGGATCCAGTTCCTGCACCCGGGCGTACAAGCCGCCCACAATGCCCTGCAGCTCGGTGAACTCTTTGACCAGCTCAGTGGTGAGATCGGCTTTCGCCAGCAGCGCAGCCTTGTGAACCACGCCCGGGCGAACAGCGATGCCGCGCTGGCGAATGTTTTCGCATAGCCAGCTACATACCCGCTGGACCCGCAGCACCTTGTCGTAGTAGCTGCCGAGGTCTTTCTGGAATGTAACGTTCTTGAGCCATGCTGTCCGCTCGCGCAGTGGATGCTTCTGGTCGGTTTGCCAGAAGAAACGTGCGTCGTTGAAGCGTGCGCGCAATACCCGCTCGTGGCCATGCCGGATGATGCCGGAAGGATCGCCATCCGTGTTCAGGACTGCCAGAAAATGTGGCGAGAGACTGCCGCGCGAGTCTTCAACGGCGAAATATTTCTGATGGTCGCGCATCACCGTGACCAGAACTTCTTCGGGCAACTCCAGGAATTCCGGATCGAAAGCACCGAGAATCGCCGCCGGCCATTCGGTCAGGTTGACTACGGTATCAAGCAGCGACTTATCTTCGCGCCAGCGCGCGCCCGGAATTGTTCGGGTGGCCGCGTCCAGAGTCTTGCGAATCAGCTTTTCTCTTTGCTCGCGACCGAGGACTTTAGCCTGTTCCAGCGCATCCACGTAGGCCGCCCCGGCTCGAGAAATCGAGACCGATCGATCGGCCAGAATTCGATGTCCGCGCGATTGGTCGCCGGCGCGCACACCATCGAACTCCAGCGGGATGACCTCGTCGTCGAGCATCGCCACCAGCCAACGCACCGGGCGCACGAAGCGCTCACTGGGCTTGCGCCAGTACATATTCTTGGGCCAGTAAATTGAGGCGATTTCTTTGGGGAGGGCCTGAGCCAAAATTTCGGCGGCGGAGCGTCCACGCTTCGTGACTTGCGCTGAAAGATATTCTCCCTTGGAAGTCGTGATGCGCCGCAATTGAGCAACATCCACGCCAGCCTTTTTGGCAAAAGCGTGAGCCGCGGGAGTGGGCTGGCCATCTTTGAAACCAACTGCTATAGATGGGCCAGTCTGTTCCTCGATCACGTCAGGTTGCGAGGCCGGGATATTCGCCGCCAGCACGGCCAGGCGGCGTGGCGTATCGAGATAGGCCAAAGATCCGGAAGGCAGAAGTCGCTCGCGCTCGAGCAACTTGTGCACACGCTCGCGCAACTCCAGAGACGCCGGGTCAATCATCCGCGCCGGGATTTCTTCGCAACCGATCTCGAGCAGAAAATCTGGCATTAAATCTCTAATCCCGCTGATGAGTCCTTGTAATCCTGACCGAACCCTTGTCATCCTGAGCGGAGAGAGTTCGCGCGCTTGCGAGCGAACTTGCGGAGTCGAAGGACCCCTAGCAGTCTGCACTCGTGCCGGCTATAGGGGTCCTTCGACTGCGCGGAAACTTCGCGAAGCGAAGTTTCCACTCCGCTCAGGATGACAATACTACGCGGTTGTGGGCGTTGCTTCCGCCTTCTTCTTTACTTTCCTGGTCGCAACTGTTTCTTGCACTTCTTCCCCGGGCAACTCTCGGCGCTGCTGATCTACGAAAGCCTTCGCGATTCCCACTGCCAAGGCCCTAACCCTGGCAATCACGCCCACGCGCTCGGTCACCGAGATCGCACCGCGCGCATCCAAAATGTTGAACAGATGCGAGCATTTCAGGCAGAGATCATAAGTTGCAAGCAGCGGGAAACGTCTTTTATCACTCCCCGCGCCGTCGGTTTTTGCTTTGCCTAACGCCGCATACTTCTCCAGCAGCGCCTTGCACTCTGCTTCGCACAATTCGAAGTGCTTCCACGCCTTTTCCACGTCGGCTAATTCGAAGTTGTAAACCGAGAACTGCAACTCATCGGCCAGGCGCACGTCACCGTAGGTCGTAACCGCGCCGCTCTCCGGATCGCGGGCCCACACAATGTCGTAAATCGAGTCTTTGTCCTGCAAAAACGATGCGATGCGTTCCAGCCCGTAGGTCAGTTCCGCCGAAATCGGGTCCAGATCAACGCCGCCGCATTGCTGGAAGTAGGTGAACTGGGTGATTTCGAGGCCATCCAACATCACCTGCCAGCCGATTCCCCAGGCGCCGAGGGTGGGCGATTCCCAGTTGTCCTCTTCGAACTTGATGTCGTGCTGGCGCAGATCAATACCCATGGCGCCCAGAGATTCGAGATAGAGTTCCTGCACATTTTCCGGCGGCGGCTTCAGGATCACTTGCAACTGCATGTGCTTGAACAGGCGGTTGGGGTTTTCTCCATAGCGCCCATCTGCTGGACGGCGCGATGGCTGCACGTACGCCACCTTGTAGGGCTGCGGTCCCAGCACACGCAAGAAAGTCTCCGGCGCCATCGTTCCAGCTCCGACTTCGACGTCATAGGGCTGTTGCAGAACGCAACCGCGCTCCGCCCAGAAAGTCTGCAGGCGCAGGATAAGTTCCTGAAACGTGAGCGGATTGGGTTTGGGGCTGGACATGAAGTCTTGCTCAGGTCGTAATTTTTACGATTCTTAGTTCTTAGTTTCTGGTTCTCAGTTCTCAGCAGAGGCTTACGCGCTGATTTTCTCCAGCATTCCCGCGGTTACCAATTTCTTCTCGATGTGCCTTTGCAGCGTCTGCACCAGAAACTTTCGCAGATCACTTCCCTGCTTTTTGGGCCAGGGTGTCCTGGCGAAATTTTCTACCGGGGCACGAAACATTTGGGCTGCCAGCGCCCGTGACTCTCCAGATATCTCGGACGACGCCAGCCGTTTGTCGTCGACGCACATCAATCCGTCGGTCAATGCGTGAAAGAAGGCCCGGCTGCCGTTCAGCGCGCGTCCGCATACCATGCACTCGCCGAGGTCCGGCAGATAGCCCATCAGACGGGTCATCCACAACTCAAAATAAGTGACCGGAAGCCAAACATCGGCCCCACGGAGTCCCGCGATCACCGAAAGCGCCAGTCGAAAGGCCGCGTCGTTGGCCTCGCGGTCCGGCAACAGCTCGTCGAGCAACTCCGCCACATGCGCCAGAGCCACGGCCCGCGGGTAACCCACTTCCGTCGCCAGCGGCGATTCCAGCACCTCGCAGGAATCCAGTCGAGCCAACTCCTGGCGTTCGCGATCTTCATAAAAGACCCGAACGTAGGTCAGTGGTTCGAGCGCGCCGCCAAACCGTCGTTTCGATTTCTTAGCGGAGCGAGCCACGCCGCGAACTTTTCCCTCCGCCCGCGTGAACAGCGTGACCAGCAGATCGGCCTCGCGTAAAGGATACGTGCGCAGAACGATCGCTTCCGACTCCTTCAGTGCCATGGAAGCCCAGCAGGTTAACGTTTGATTGTAATGGAGTGGTGGGGAGATGGAAAGTAAGGAAGCTTTCAGCTCTTAGCCTTTAGCTATTAGCTCTTAAAGTCCGAGTCCGCGACACGGCATGCAAAACTTCAGCTACCCATGAGCGTTGTAGCCAAAAGCCAAGAGCTTGTTCTTATCTTCCGAAATATTTCGCGTTACGCTCGGTGAACGACGCCCACTTTTCCGGGAGATCGTCCAGCGCGAAGATGGCAGACACCGGGCAGACAGGGACGCAGGCACCGCAGTCGATACATTCCACCGGGTCGATATACAACATTTCCTCTTCCGCGTACGCCGGAGAATCTTTCTTGGGATGAATGCAGTCTACCGGGCAGGCGTCGACGCAAGCGGTGTCCTTGGTTCCGATGCACGGTTCTGCGATCACGTAGGTCATTGTTCTAATCTCCCTGGTGAGCCGAGCTGTATTGAACTGGTTATATTAGCAAGAATGCCGGTTGTTGTTGGTACAAATTTTGGAGTTCGATGGAGGACGTAGTGGCGCTACCACGGAGGCACAGAGACCCGGAGAACACCAACTGCCCGGCGAGACCTTTCTTTTCTCTTATGGTCCTTGCAGATCCAGGTTTCTCTCCGTGACTCAGTGACTCCGTGGTGAAGGAGGCAGATTAGGACATTGCGCTCCATCCACGAAACTTGCTAATCCGGCTAAATTCTGCAAAAATAATGGTTTGTCTCAGCCTGCCTGAAGCAAATAGGAAAGGAACATAAGCTCTGTGTTAATGATTCGACTGTCGCGCACGGGTGCGCGCAAACAACCGCAGTATCGTGTGGTGGTCATTGAAAAGGAACGCGCTCGGAATGGCCGTCCGGTCGAGGTAGTCGGAACTTACAATCCGCGCACCAGCCCGGCCAGCATTGAACTGAAGCGCGAGCGCATCGAATACTGGGTTTCCAAAGGCGCCAAGATGTCGGACCGGGTCAGCAAGATCATGTCGAAGCCGGCGCCGGCTCCCGCCGCGGTTGCCTAGTCTGGTTGCGCGTTAGGGCAAATTCCACCACACTTGACAGGTTCGGCTTTGGCTTGGCCGGGCATGAGGTGAACAAGCATGGGTGAGCCGGGTGTGACCGGTCCAACCGGGGACATTCGCGTATTGATCGAGCAGATTGCGAAAGCTCTGGTCGACGATCCGGCGCAAGTCTCGGTCAATCAGGTCGAAGAGGGTGGCGAGTCCGTGCTCGAACTCACGGTTGGCCCGAATGATCTGGGCCGGGTGATCGGCAAGCAGGGACGCACCGCGCGCGCCATGCGCAACCTTCTGGGAGCGGCCGGTTTGAAGTTCAACAAGCGTTTTACCCTGGAGATTCTGGAATAGCCGACGAGTTCATCACGCTGGCGCGCGTTCTTAAGACGCAGGGACGTCGAGGCGAAGTGGCAACCGAACCGCATAGCAGTGTCCCGGACCGGTTCCAGCCCGGTATGCAGCTATGGGCCTTGCCTAAGGATGGAAATAGCCCTCGGCGCCAGTTGAAGATTGAGGAACTGTGGCCGCACAAGGGCTATCTGGTCCTGAAGTTCGGCGGTGTGGATTCGATTTCCGAAGCTGAAACGCTGGTCGGATGTGAGCTCCAGGTTCCGGCTCGCGAGCGCTCAAAGCTGGAGCCCGGTTGGGTTTACGTCAGCGATCTGGTGGGATGTGTAGTTTTCGACGGCGATCACGAGATTGGTTTGGTTTCGGACGTACAGTTTGGGGCCGGCGAAGCGCCTTTGCTGATTGTCAAAGGGGGATCGAAGGAGTACGAGATCCCTTACGCAGAAGCGTATTTGAAGAGCGCCGATCTTGAGCACAAGAAGATTTACATGATTTTGCCGGAAGGCATGCTCGAGTTAAACGCTCCGCTGACGGCGGAAGAAAAAGAGCAGCAAAAGATCAGCAACAAGAAACCGTCATCCTGAGTTCGCGATGAAGATCGACATCCTAACGATCTTTCCTGATTTTTTTCGCGGACCGCTCGACTACGGAATCGTTCGTCGCGCCCGGGAAGCGGGTTTGGCGGCAATCGAAGTCCACGACTTGCGGGCTTTTGCGCACGACCGGCACCGCACCGTGGATGACCGCCCCTTCGGCGGCGGCGAGGGCATGGTGCTCAAGCCGGAACCGATCTTTGAATGTATTGAAGGGCTGAAGATCCAGAACCGCGCGGAGCGTCTGGCGCCGGGCGCGACTCAGAGTGTAGTGCTGCTGTCGGCGCAGGGCGGACGGTTCGACCAGCGCATGGCGGAAGAACTGGCGGCTCTGGAGCGTATCGTCCTGATTTGCGGCCGCTACGAAGGAGTGGATGAGCGGGTCGGTGAGCATCTGGCTGACCGCGAACTGTCGATCGGCGATTACGTGCTGAGCGGCGGCGAGTTGGGCGCGGCGGTGATTCTGGATACCGTGACGCGGCTCATCCCAGGCGCCCTGGGGAACGAGGCTTCCACGCGGCAGGAGTCGTTCACTCTGACTCCAACCGTTGAAGCCGGCGGAGCCAACTCGACTTGCTCGTCGGGCGGATTGCTGGATTATCCGCACTACACCCGGCCCGCCGACTATCGCGGATTTCAGGTGCCCGAGATTCTGGTGTCGGGCAATCACGAAGAAATACGCCGCTGGCGCCGGCGCACGGCTTTAGAGAAAACCCTGCGCAACCGGCCTGATCTGCTGGATGGGGCTGCGCTGGGCGACGAAGACAAGGCATTGCTGGCCCGCATCGCGGGTAAGGAAAAATAATTTAATTTCAGATCTCACCGGGGGACAAGATTATGACTAACCTGATCATCGAAAAGCTTCTGGCCAAGACCAAGCGCACCGACATTCCTGCATTCGTGCCCGGCGACAGTGTCCGCGTGCATGTGAAGATCAAGGAAGGCGACAAGGAACGCCTGCAGGCGTTTGAGGGCGTCGTGATCGCGCGTAGCCGAGGGCCGCAGGCCAGCTTTACGGTACGCAAGATCAGCTTCGGCCATGGCGTGGAACGTATCTTCCCGCTGCACTCGAAAGTCGTGGATAAAGTTGAACTGCTGCGTTCCTCAAAGGTTCGGCGCGCCAAGCTGTACTACCTGCGCAGTCTTAAAGGCAAGGCAGCTCGCCTGAAGGATGTCGATCGCGAGCAGCCGGTAGCAGAAGTCGCCGCGAAGTAGCAAGGCAGACATCAGACTTCGGACCTCAGACCTCTGCAAATGCCGAACTGCTTCGGCTAAACGTCTAAGGTCCGACGGCAGCAGTACGATGTCTGAAGTCCGTTGTTCTACTTGTGGATCTCAAACTGCAGGGTGTCTTCGAAGTGCTTCTCGGATAGTTTGCGGATCAGGAATTGCAGGATCTGGCGCTCGCCTTTGCGGATCTTGTGAAACTCGATTCCGAGACCAACATTTGGCTCGGAATGCCTGACCGTGCCCTTCAGCGTCAGAGTTTGATCATCGACGTGCAGGGTTACCTGCAACTCCGTGCCGGCCGGTACGATCTCCTTGGTCAGAACCAGGCAGCCAATTTCCGACATATTTTTCAGGGCGACCGTGTTGGCCTTGGATTCGTGCGCGCCCGCTTCCAGCAGCTCCGCCGTTCCTTCCAGGCTGAAACGCTCGCGGCGACGGCGGCGTTCGTGGGCGGCGAAAGTACGAGGCCGATTTGTACCCTCGACGACGACCGGTTCATACGTCTCAACCATGTCGCGCAGCTCGGCTTCCCATAACACCCGGTCAGACTCAACGCATTGCAGGCCGATCTGGCCTTGTAACTCCGAATTGGCTTCGCCGACCCAGACCACCCGGCAGAAGGCCTTGCTTTTGCCCCGCTCGATGGCGATGACTTCTCCGGCTTCTTTCACGTTGCGCAGGCCAGTCACTCGGGCGCCGTGCTCGGAAATATCATAGGTGCAGGCAAACTCGAGGCACGGTTTTTGGGCGTCGTCCCAATAAGTAACTCGGATGGGGAGCGCTACATGCAGGCGCTTCTTCTGGCGCTCCGCCGCTTTGGGATGTTCTTCTCTCAAGTGGGTCGCCGGATAGACACTTCTCTTCGCTGAAACTAGCAAGCGGGCGCGGATCAGTCAATTTACCGCGGTAATGTCGGGTAATGGTTACTCTTGGCTGCGAATCCAGGGCCCGCCCCAGCCGAACACGTCATCCTGAAACCAGCTCTAGCCGGGGTAAAGAATCTTGCGCGCGCCGTCACGGACGTGTGTGGGATGAAATGAGCGTCCAGCGATGCCTCTTTCGCTCCTTCGGAGCTCGTCCGGTTCGGCTCTTCCACCCGGGGCTCACGCCCCGGGCTACATTCTTACGCCGCTTCGCGGCTCGTGGAGGACGGGCGTCCTCGCCCGTCAGGCAGCGGTCCGTGCGCGACGGGCGGGACGCCCGTCCTCCAGCACAAACAGTCGAGGCAACGACGCGCCTCGGGATCGGTGGGTTGGTGTCTAACGGCCCGCGTTGGTTTTCCACATTGCGCCACAGGCCTGAACCTTGCGAATATGCTCATAGATTCTCTCTGTGTCTCCCAAACTCACATCCGCGCCGGGAAAAACGCTCTCTGCTTCAGCCGCCAAGCTGCGTCTGCTCAAGAGGCTGCATTGCACGCTGAAGTTCGAAAAAAGGGCACGACAGCTGGGCGCGCAACTGATCGCCGGGGTCGATGAAGTCGGACGGGGATCGCTCTTCGGGCCGGTAGTGGCCGCCGCCGTGATCCTTGATCCGGCATACCGAATTCGCGGTCTGCGCGATTCGAAGTTGCTGCCGGCGGAACGCCGTGAAATTCTGGCGGAAAGAATTCGCGAGCACGCCATCGCCTGGGCGATTGCGGCGGTCGACGCGGCCCGCATCGATCAGATCAACATTTACCAGGCCTCACGTCTGGCCATGCGGGAAGCTGTTGTTGGCCTCAACCCATGTGCCGACCACCTGCTGGTGGATGCCCTGCGGCTGGATTGCGAACTTCCGCAGCAACCCATCATTCACGGCGATGCTTTATCGGCCTCAATCGCAGCCGCCTCGATCCTGGCCAAAGTTGAGCGCGATCGCATGATAGTGGAGTGGGACCCGGTCTTTCCCGTCTACGCCCTGGCCTCGAACAAGGGCTACAGCACTCCCCGCCATCTCGCGGCCTTACGCGAGCATGGACCCTCACCGCTGCACCGCCAGTCCTTCGCGCCGGTTTGGAATGCGCCGGTTCCGCAGGACGTGCTGGCTTTCATGCTCGAGCCAGACGCTGAAGCTGAGACCCTGCTCTCCAGCCCTGGCGCGTAATGCCTGCGATGGTAAGTCGCGGAAATGTACAATCCCTCCATGCTGCGCATGATGGTGGTGACCGCGCATCCGGATGACGAAGCCAGCAGCTTTGGCGGCTCGTTGCGTCTTTACCGCGAGCGCGGCGTGGAAACCTGCATCCTCTGCCTGACGCCCGGGCAGGCGGCTTCGCATCGCGGCGGAGCGCGTAACGATCAGGAGCTCGGCATCATCCGGCGCAAGGAATTTGCCGCCGCCTGCAAGATACTCGAAGTTTCGCTCGGCATCGTCCTCGACTATCCCGACGGCCAACTGCATCGGCTGGACTTGCAACGAGTGGTTTCCGATCTCACGTTGCGGGTGCGGGAATTTCGTCCCCAGGTCTTGCTGACCTTCGACCCGGCGGGCGGAGTCACAGGTCACACCGATCACAGCATGGCCTCGATCTTCGCCACACTGGCATTCCATTGGGCGGGACGCAGCAACCGCTTTCCCGACCAGTTGGGCGGCTCCGTCACGACACATCACGTCCAGAAACTGTATTACGCCACTGCGGATTTCACTCTCCCCGGACGGCAGCCGGTCACTTTGCCTCCGGCGAGCGCTGTTATCGCGATCGGCGACTACCTGGAAACCAAGATTACGGCCTTCAAGGCGCACACCAGCCAGCAGCCGCTATGGTCGCTATTCGAGGAGTACGCGCGAAAACGCGGCAGCCACGAGATGTTCCATCTGGCGGCTTCGGTAAAGACTGGACTTGCGAAGCAGGAGAGCGACCTGTTCGACGGAGTCACCGAGGACAGGCCTCTAGAAAGTCGTCAGTCATCGGTCGTCAGTCTTCAGCAGAGCCGCTTCGCAGCTACGGATCTTCGCTGACGACCGACGACCGAGGACTGACGACTGTTACCGTGGCTTGATAATGTCGCTCAGCAAGTCGGGTTTCGATTCATCCCGCACCAGGTGCGGGAATTTTTCTCCGCCGTGATAGTCGACTTTGTAGGTTCTGTAGTAATCCGTGTTCTCGACCAATAGCTCGAGTGGCGCGGAAGTGGTCTTTCCCTGCGCCAGGGCATCCATCAGTACGTCCTTCGAGAATTTTTTTCCGTTGACCGCGATCAATTTCATGCCGGGGCCGATGCCTGCGACTGGTGCCGGCATGCCTTCAATCGTGTCAGTAATCACTCCGTCCCCTCTCAACGACAGTCCGATGGAGTAGATGGCGTTTACATATTCCCGATCGCCTTCAAGAGCTTTGACTAACGGCGAACGCGTGTCGTCATACACCAGCTTCCACCCGCTGCCCTCGATGCCGCCCAGGGGCGCGCCGGGACCGTGGTTGGTCAGGCGCTCGGTCCAGAATCCGCGCCAGTCGTAAGGCGCGACCTGGTTCAGCGTGCTGACAATGTCGTCGAAGGTGTAGGTCTTGACCTGGGGCGGACCGCTCGGAGGCCCGTGAAAAATCCGGCAAAAATCGTCCAGGGATTTCTGGCCATGAGTCTGCTGGCGAATGATGGTGTCGGCCCACAGCCAGTTCAGTTCATCTTCCTGGTAGTAGTCGAGCCCTCTGCGCCATGATTGCCACTGGCGGGGCGCGTCCTGCATCGCGGGAACACCGTCGGCGGTATCCTGCAGGTTGCGCCAGGCCCGCCCGGGCGTATGGTCCAGCACCGCGGCCATATTGGCCAGATAATCGCGGAATTCCTCTGGGGTTCGCTCTCCCATCCGGCCAGTGAGGATTTCACCCAGATATTCCGTGAGGCCTTCGTACACCCAGAGCAGATCGGTCAGCATGGGTTTTTCGTAATCAGGCGTGGCCAGACCGGCGGGGCGCCGGTATTTTCCATTCCAGGAGTGCACGAATTCGTGGGACAGCAGTCCCGTACCCAGGAAACGCTTGGTCGGATCGATCAGGGCGCGCTCCCCCAGGCGGCTGTCATTGGACTCGTGATGCTCCAGGCCGAAGTGGGCCACATGATCGCTCAGGCTGAACAGGAAGTGATAATCGCGATAGTGTTGTGCGCCAAATAACGCGTCGGTTTGCCTGACCAGGCTTTTGTAGTGCTCCCAGACTTCGGCGGGAGGGTCGAGCGCGGCTGCGCTGTCGGCCGCGATGTCCATCTCGACCGGAGGTGTACGCCCAGCATTGAGAGGAACAACTTTCAGAAACTCTCCGGTGATTACGGGGCCGTCAACCAGCATGGTCAGCGAAACCGGGGCGAACTTGACTTCCACGGGCGACTGCGAGGCCACCGCTAAAGACGTGCCGAATTTCCATTCGGCCGGCAGGCGCAGGCTGGCGGTGTAGATCAGGTCATCCGACGCCCAGCCCGCGGGATAGAGCACTAAATCGTTCCAATTGATGACTGCCATCCGGTCGGTAGCGGTGGCGCCGCCGGTGTAAATGCCTTCCGACCCGGCGGGAGAAATAAAATCCAGCGCAGCCTCGACACTCGACGCCCCGTTGGGCACATCGACGTGAAAGGTCCAGCCATCCAACAGGTCGCGGCGCCAGGTAAGAGGCTTTCCATTGCGGAGAACTTCAGTCCGGCAAGGTCCTGGATGGGGCCGGTGGGGCCATGCTCGCCCGGAAGCCACTTGGGATAATAGAGAACAAGATCGCCGGGTTTGGCGGGAATCGTCAACCGCGCATGAAAGATTTTTCGTGGCGCCTCGGTGGCGTCAACAAAGACGCTAACCTGAGGCGCAGGGGCGCCTGCGGCGAGTATGGGCGAGACAAAAGCGACCAATAAGAACACGAGGCGAACAGCGGTCCTGGAAAATTGAGTCAAGCAAGGGCTCCTTGGGCGCTTATGAAATCGTTTTAAGACAGATGAATATAACAGCAGCTGTCAATTCGGTCATCTGGTGTGGTCCTGCCACATGTCAAGCGCATGTTCGGGCCAAGTGCCAAATGCCAGATGCTGATTTATCATCTCGGCTGTGTCTCCGCACTCACATCGCGGCCGGTTCATCACCTTCGAAGGACTCGATGGCTGCGGCAAGAGCACGCAGATGGAAAAACTGGCGAACGTCCTGCGCGCGCAAGGCTTGTCGGTGGTTGTAACTCGTGAGCCGGGTGGGACCGCGACCGGAGAGAAAATCCGCCGGCTCCTGCTCGATACCGCGACCGCCGGCCTCTCCCCCATGGCGGAACTGGCGCTGATGTTCGCTTCGCGCGCCCAGCACATCACGGAGGTAATCCAGCCCGCGCTGGCGGCCGGCCAAATTGTTCTCTGCGACCGATTCACCGACTCCACCGAAGCCTACCAGGGTGGCGGCCGCAAGCTGGGCAGCGAGCCGGTGCTGGCGCTGCATCGCATCCTCTGCCACGGCTTGCAGCCTGACCTCACCATCCTCATGGATTCCGACGTGGCCGCCAGCGTAGAACGTGCCCGCCGCCGCAACAAAGCCGATGCCGCCAAAAATGGTCGCGGCAAGCACGACGAGAATCGTTTCGAACAGGAGAGTCGGGCTTTCTTTGGCAGAGTCCACAACGCTTATCTGGCGATTGCAGCCCGCGAGCCGCAGAGAGTCGCGCTGGTCGATGCGCGCGGAACAGCGGCGGCAACGCATGCCCGGATTGTCGAGATTGTCAGGCGGAAGGTGAAGCTGGCGGCGAAAACCGCGTAAACCCACCACAGAGACATAGAGGCACAGAGAAACCCTTCATCGTTTTTGAACAGAACGGATAACTCATACTTTTCCGGAAACCAGACTTGTCACCACTGAAGAGTGGTATCGTGAAATGGATTTTCGGTGATCGATTTGGGTTTTCCGTGTGCCTCTGTGTCTCTGTGGTGAGTATGAGTTTCACTGATTTTCACGGCAATTCCGACGTGGTCCATCGCCTGCGCGAGATGCTGGCGCGCGACCACTTTCCCCAGGCGGTGGTTCTGGCGGGTCCTGCCGGTTCGGGGAAATACACGCTGGCGCTCATGCTGGCGAAAGCGATTGAATTGCCTTTCGCCGATCACCACGGACGGCCTGCCCGACTTCTGCGGCAAGTGTTCCAACTGCGTTCGCATCGCCCAATCAGAAGATCTGGATGCCCGCTTCGAGGAGGCCGTCGAAGCGCGCGAGAATTTGCGCGAGACCGACAAGAAAGAAACGCGCCTGTTTGTTCAGACCCATCCTGATGTGCTGGTGATCCCGCCCGATCCGCCGCAGATGATGATCAAGGTGGATCAGGTACGGCGCGTCATCGAAACTATTTATTACCGGCCGGGCGAGGCGAGAGAGAGGATTTACATCTTCACCGAGTCCTCTTTCATGAAAGAAGCAGCCAATTCGCTGCTGAAGGTGCTGGAGGAGCCGCCGGAGTTCGCGACCATCTTTCTGCTGACCGAGAATCCGGGCGAACTGCTGCCGACCATCCGCTCGCGTTCGATGGTGATCACGCTGGCCGCCTTGCCGGCGGAAGAAATCGAGCAGGATCTCGCCAAACATCGCCCGGAGTGGACTCCCAAACAACGTGCTCTGGCAGCTCGACTGGCGAACGGTGCGATCGGAGCTGCGCGCAACTTCGATCTGGCCGGCTACACCGCCGCTCGCGCCCAGGCCCTGACCATCCTCAATACTGCGCTGCGCGGCACTGAACATACCGAACTGTTCAAGATGACGGAGACCTATCGTGCGGGCGCCGATGGCCGCGAGAAACTGGAAAGACTTCTGCGGACCCTTTACAGCCTGCTGCAAGACCTGACCTTCCTCAATGCGAGCACGCCGGAGCTGGTCCGCAACACCGATATCCAGGTTGATCTGAAAAAGCTGTCGGAGGCGGCGGATTTCGACTGGATCGCCTTCGCCGCCGAGCGCCTGAACGACGTCGAGCGAGGAATGCGGCGCAACCTGTTGCGTTCATTGTCGCTGGATGCGTTCGCGACAGCGCTGGAACGCAGCATTTAGCAATTGGCAATTGGCACTTAGCCTAAGCCCGCTCGTTGCCGGATCCTGCAAGGAGCCTGGGCACCAGAAGCTAATTGCCAAGTGCCAATTGCTAATTGCTGATTGCTAAGTGCTTTTCCCCCCGCTAGTTGGCCATTGTCATAGCCGAGCCTGCTGTGCTAGGTTATCAGCAACTCACGCCTTCATCCACAAACACAGCAGCGCGTGTTGTGGCCCGCAAAAAGCGTGTCTAACGGTGGCGCCATGAAAGATGCAGTGGATTCTCTTCCAGCCGATCAGCCTGTGGAAGCGGAGGGTTTTGCTAATCGCAAGCTGATACGCCCTTCGCTGAACCGAGCCGATCACAATCATGCGCAGACACCCATGACCGAAACCAGAGAGCGAACGGAACGGCCCGATCGTCCGGAGCGTAACGACCGCCACGACCGGCCCAATGGCAGCGGTCGAAAACCCGCGCCTCCGGAGCAGACCAACGCCGAAAATTTTTACTACCAGAAGCAGATGCAGTCGAAAACCCCGATGGTCATTGTGCTGCGCGACGGCGAAGAAATCCACGGCATGATCGAGTGGTACGACAAGAGCTGTTTGAAGGTCGCCCGCAACAGCCAGTCCAACCTGCTGATTTATAAGCCGGCGATCAAGTACATGTTTAAAGAAGGGGAGAACAGCAAGAAGTAGCTATCGGGCGTCAGACCTGGGACCTCGGCACATCCCCACTATTTTATTACCGGCATTTCCTTTCAGCGGATCACAACAATCCAAAAATCTAAGGGCAGGGCCGAGGTCTGAAGTCCGACGCCCGAGGTCAGAGCTTCGGCAACACAATTCCCTTCTGACTCTGGTATTTACCTTTGCGGTCCGCGTAGCTGACCTCGCAGACTTCGTCTCCGGTGAAGAAAAGAATCTGGCAGAGGCCTTCGTTGGCATAGATCTTCGCTGGCAGGGGAGTAGTGTTCGAAATCTCGAGGGTGACGAAGCCTTCCCATTCCGGTTCGAAAGGCGTCACATTCACGATAATGCCACAGCGGGCGTAGGTTGACTTGCCCACGCAGATGGTCAACACTTCGCGGGGAATCTTGAAATACTCGACTGAGCGCGCCAAGGCAAAAGAATTAGGCGGAACGATGGCGCACTCCGAACTTACGGTGACAAACGATCGTTCATCGAAATTCTTCGGGTCTACCACGGTGCAGTTGACGTTGGTGAAGATTTTGAACTCGTCGGCCACACGCAAGTCATAGCCATAGGAAGACAATCCGTACGAGATCACGCCTTCCCGCACCTGTTTCTCGGAAAAGGGGTTAATCATGTCTTTCTCAATGGCCATCTTGCGGATCCAGCGGTCGCTCTTAAGCATGCAACTCCTTAAATGCAGTCGTCAGTCGTCTGCCTTCAGTCGTCAGGAAAATCCCTTGCCTTTTACACTAGCACGGCGCTTTTGCTGAGGACTGAGGACTGAAGACTGACGACTGAGAGTCTACGGGACACAAGCTCCCGTTGACAATCTCCCTTATGTCCCTTAGCATCAATGACTTGGTAGGTTATTCTCAGGCCGACGACGGGAGCCGCCAGTGATCAAGCTCGACATTATCAATGAAGTGGTGAATAAAACCGGAATTACCAAGACCAAAGCCGAGTTGGCTGTCGAAACCGTTTTCGAGAGCATGCGGCGCTCACTCACCAAGGGCGATCGCATTGAATTGCGGGGCTTTGGCGTGTTTAACGTGCGGCCGCGCAAGACCGGTATCGGACGCAACCCGCGCACCGGCGCCGAAGTCTCGATTCCGCCGGGCAAGGCGGTCCGGTTCAAGCCCGGCAAGGAGTTGCAGTCGATCGACTAGCTCTGGACTCCAGTCCCCGTAGCGTGACGGCGCGAGACGCCGGCGCGACCAGCACGGCAACAACCTACGTCTCCACGTATCATCGTAGTCTGAGTTTTCATGTCCGACTTTACCCCCTCGCTTCCCGCTCAGCCGGCAGAGTACCTGCCCGCAGAAGTGTACGTGGTCCGGCCTCCCAACCCCAGGTACTGGCTCCACATTCTGCTGTTCATGGCGACGATCTTCACCACGCTGGTGGTGGGGGCAAAGATGGAATTCGATTTCCTCCATCACACCGCGCCTTTCGTTCATGGCGACGAAACTCTGCCGCTGTTTCCAGTGGCCTGGGCCCTGCATGAACCCTCACGCCTGCTGCTGGGAATTCCCTTCTCGGCCACCTTGCTGCTGATTCTTCTGGCCCATGAGATGGGACACTATCTCTACTGTCGCTACTACGGCGTGTATGCAACGCTTCCTTTCTTCATCCCGGCACCGACTTTGATTGGCACGCTGGGCGCCGTCATTCGGATCAAGTCTCCCATCCGCTCGCGCTGTGCGCTGTTCGACATTGGGATCGCCGGGCCTATCGCCGGATTCGTGGTCGCGCTCACCGTGCTCGTGATCGCGATGCATCATTCCCAGGTAATGCCGGGCGTGATGGCGGATTCAGATGTTCAGATGGGATATCCGTTGATCTTCCGCGTGTTGTGGAAGGTGCTTCCACTTGCCGACGCCCACGGCGGATCGTCGCCGCTGCAGGATATTTACTTTCATCCCACCGCGGTTGCGGCCTGGGTAGGGATGTTCGCCACCGCCTTGAACCTGTTGCCGGGCGGACAACTGGACGGCGGACATATCGTTTTCGCGCTCAATCCGCGGGCCCATCGCATCGTGTCGCGGCTGACCATCCTGGCGCTGATTCCGATGGCGTTCTATTTCTGGGCAGGCTGGCTGCTCTGGGCGATTCTGCTGCGCATCAGCGGCATGCGGCATCCCATGGTGGAAGAGTGGCCTGGGGTAACTCCGGGGAGACGCTGGCTGGCGGCGTTCGCTTTGCTGATGATGGTGGTGACGCTGACGCCGGCACCCTTCGCACACAGCTCACTGTTGCAGGTGGTGCGCGCCATTCGCGGGCAATAGATTCTCGTAGCGCCGGCGTCCCGCCGGCTGTCGTGCGGCGTTCCCGACCTTCAGCGCTCCGGATGACAGGATGATTAGTTATCTTCGACGACTCTGGCCGTCATCTCAATCGACGGTTCGCCGCCGGCTACGTCCTGGGCCAGGATCAGTTGCCGGGCTTCGACGCGGATCTTGGGCAGGTGGAAGAAGAATACAACCGCAGCAACGACGCACGCGAATGCGCCGACGGAAACTGTGAAGGTTGGTCCCAGATGTTCCGCCAACGCTCCTGCGAAGAGCGAACCGAAGGGGGCCATTCCCATGAACATCATGGTGTACATCGCCATCACGCGGCCCCGCAGATGGTCCGGGGTCATCGCCTGAATCAACGTGTTCGAAGATGACATTCCCAGCATCATGCAAAATCCCACCGGAAGCAGCAGGGCGGCAGACAGCCAGAAATGGTGAGAGAAGGAAAACATCACCAGGAAGAACCCGAAGCCGCCGCATGAGAATGCCACCCAGCGGCCCAGTCCCAGCACGCCGGAGCGCGTGGCCAGCGTAAGCGCTCCCAGCATCGCGCCGACGCCGGTTGCTCCCATCAGAATTCCCAGGCCGCGGGCGCCGCCGTGCAGAATCTGGTCGGCGAAGACGGGCATCAGGACGGTGTAGGGCATCGCCACCAGGCTGACTAAGCCAAGCAGAAGCAGCAGGGAGCGAATGGGCGCGGTGTAGCGGGCGAAGCGATAGCCTTCGATCAGGTGCGCCAACGCCGGACCGTGCGACGCCAGCCGCGCCGGCTTCACTACGCGCATCATCAAGAGGCCGCTGATTACAGCGATATAGCTGAGACCGTTGGCCAGGAAGCACCAGCCTTCGCCGATCCGGGCTACCAGAATTCCGGCAATCGCCGGACCGATAATTCGCGCGCCATTGAACATGGTTGAGTTCAACGCGATGGCGTTCATCAGATCTTCCCTGCCCACCATGTCGACCAAAAACGATTGCCGCGCGGGAATGTCGAAGGCATTCACCACTCCCAGCAGTGCCGCCAGCACGAAGATGTGCCACACCCGTATGACTCCGGTAAGTGTGAGCGTGGCAAAGATCAGTGCCAGAATCATGGACGAAATCTGGGTCCCGATGACAATGCGCTGCCGGTTGAAGCGGTCGGCCACAATACCGCCCAGGGGCGCAACCAGAAATACGGGAATCTGGCTGGCGAAGCCGGCCGCTCCCAGCAACAGGGCAGAGCCGGTCAGGCGATAGACCAGCCATGACTCTGCAATACTTTGCATCCAGGTGCCGATGAGAGAGACCAGCTGTCCGCTGAAGAAAAGCTGGAAGTTACGGTGGCGCAGGGCGCGGAGAGTGGCAGGCAGCCATCCCGTTTTTTGTGCCGCCCGTCCGGAGTTCACCAATATTACCCAATCGATCCGTGAGAACCAGACGAATCGTTCACTCCCAGTCTCGCCGTTTTGAGTGCCGCCCGCAACTTCTGAGAGGTGGCGACGGGCTCCATGGCCCAATTTTGGAATCTTGGCAGGGCCGTTATAACTTACAGCTTCCGCCCCGCTCCGCTCTGGAGTAGAGTAGTCGGGTTCGAGGTCGGCTTGTCCGGTCGTTTCCGACAGGTTTGGCCATCGGAGAAACCATGAGCAGCGATCAGGTTCACCTTGAGCGACGCGCGTCGCAGCGCTTCTCCTTCCAGCTTCCGGTAGCCGTGCGCCTGGCGGGCACCGAGCGCGAGGGCTGTGGCTTTACCCAGGATTTGAGTGGCCGCGGAGCATTTTTCTACACCGATTTTCGGGTTGCGGAAGGCGATGCGGTAGAGCTGACTTTGATGATGCCAGCCGAGATCACCCTGACCGAGAGTATGCGAGTGCGCTGCCGCGGCCGGGTCACTCGGGTTCTGCCGGCACAAAGCAAATTTGGGGTCGCGGTCCATCTCGAGGGATACGAATATCTCTCCGACAACCAAAGTCCGGCTCAAGTGGCCTTCCCCCGGGTTTCCGGCGCTCACGATGCCAATCAGCCCCGGAAAAATCCCTCCGTGCCCGGTTCGGCTACGCTCGCGGCGGAAGGATAACAAAAGGCAGGTTTAAGGCAGAGATTTCGAGCGCCGTAAGGGCCGCCGGGACGGCTTTTGCACGCTTTTTACTCCTTCCCAATACCATCCTTTTTGCATAAAATGCTAACCACAGATGGAAGAATGGTTTCGAATTCCTCCCTGCACCTTTCCCCCGGCGATCGTCACAGAGTCGCTACCGGTGTCGGTTGCGGCTGGGGGAAGTTCGGTTCTTCCGGGGAAAAAGGTTCAGTTACGGAAGTCATTTGGCGTAACCCTTATATCTCAATAACATACTGATTCAGAAGCAGAGTGATGCCATGCAGGGTGTAGCTGTAACTCTTCTGACCGAAGACAGGGAACGGCTATCGGTGCTCCAGCATCGTCTGGAGGGAACCGGCATGGGCCGCAATGTCTTCAGCCACGTGGGGTTCCCGACAAGTCCGACGGACCCGGTGCTGCGCCAGATGCAGGATGTGCGGACGGAAGTAGTCATCGTCGATATCGACTCCGCCAGCCCGCAGCGAGCCATCAGCACCATCGAACTGATCCAGGCCAACACCACGGAAATTGCCGTGTTCGCGGTCGGCGAAATGAACCATCCGCCTACGATCGTGGCTGCGATGCGCGCCGGCGCGGGCGAATTTCTGGAACGCAGCGCCACCTCCGAGGCCTTGATCGAGGCGTTGACGCGATTTTCGGCGACGCGCAGCAAGGTCCGCACGTCCTCCGGTCGAGCCCGAATCTTCACGGTCATGAATTCCAAAGGCGGTGCCGGCGGCACCAGCGTGGCAGTCAACACTGCCATCGCCTTGCAGGAAACGCAGGGTGGTGTTCTGCTCGTGGATTTTGCTCCGCTGGGACATTGTGCTCTTCATCTCAACGTCCGGCCCACGTTCGGGGTGGTGGACGCGCTGCAAAATCTGCACCGTCTGGACGCCTCGCTGCTGGAAGGCTTGATGACCCAGTGCAAGGGCGGATTGCAATTGCTGGCCGGTCCGCAACAACCCCAGGGCCTGGCGCCGACTGCGGCAGAACTGGCGCGGCTGTTCGATCTTCTGGTGGCTCACTTCCGCTACGTGGTGGTCGATTGTTCGGGGCGCGTGGACCAGACCGCGCGATTGCTATGTGATCATTCGAACGCTATCCTGCTGGTCGCTCAGGCGGACGTGGTTTCGCTGTGGAGCGCCAGCCGCATTCGCGCATTTCTCGAAGAGGGCGGGACCCGGGACCGGGTCCGCATCGTCCTCAACCGTTTCAAAAAGATTCCCGGTTTCACCGACGAGGACATAGAAAAAGCTACCAGCTGCAAGTTGCTCTGGAAAATTCCCAATAATTACCAGGCGATATCGCCCGCCATCGACAAGGGAGTTCCAGTCGCAATGCAAGAGAACACTGACATCGGCCGCTCTTTCCGCTCCCTGGCTGCAGCTCTGGCCCAGGCTTCCCCGACCGCGGAAGGCTCACTCGACTTGTCGTACCACACCGACAAGGCAGATCCGTCGAAAAAGTCGGCGGGCAGGCTGCTGATTTCGCCGCTGCGCGCGGGACAGTAGAAAAGCAGCTTTTAGCTTTTAGCTCTTAGCTTTCAGGGCCTAATCTCTCTTGTTCCACATCAAAGAATTGTCATCCCGAGCGCCGTCTCGAGCCGCGCTTCGCGCGCTGAGAACAAGTCGAGGGACCCCTACCTGACCGGTGAACGCTTGGCGTTCTTGGGATTGCTCGAATAATCGCCGAACTGCGGCTGCTACTTCTTTCCTTCATCGCGAAGCTGGAAAACGTAGAGCGAGTGGTCAAGGATCGTCACTGGCTTCTGCTCCAGCAGCCAGCGGTAGGTCTGAGGTTCAGCCAGATATTGTCCCGAGAGATTGGTTGCACTCACGATCACCGTGCCGGGAACGCGTTTCTTTCCATCAAAGAAATCAGAACGAATTCCATACACTTGCGGATCGACACTCCCGAAATACGAAAGCCAGATCCGCTCCCCGGGATGCTCGCGCTGATACTCTCTGAACACCAGCAGTCCCTGACCCCAATCCAGATTGCTGTCGGTCAGCAACCGGAAGCTCTCAGCCGGCCGCACGAACGGCGTGAAATACGAAAGATACCCGGGCGCGAAACGTAGAGCATCAGCCGCGTTCAGGGCCGCCAGTGCAATCAGCAACACGGCGACCGCGTGCTTGTGTCCAGCCCACTCCCAGACTGCGGCGGCGAACAAAATGGCGAAAGGATACACCGGCAACACATGCCGCTCGCCGAGGTTGAAGCGGGCGGGAATTGCCATGGCCAGATAGAGTGCCGGAAACGACGCCATGATCCAAAGGTCCACCGGGACTGGCAGTTTTCTTACGAGCCTTCTGAAGCCGATTCCCAGGCCGGCCAAGCACAACGCCAACACAATCGTCGGCCACTTGAGAAGGATGACGACCGGATAATACTGCTTCCATCCACCATGCGTTGAAACCTGCCCCAGAAAAAATGCCGGCTGGCCTTGCCGGTTGTGTCTCACTAATTCGCGGAAGCCTTCGATATATTCTCCCGCCGGGATCAGCAGACTGTAGTTAGTCTGTCCGCGCACCGGCTTGACAATGGGCTCGCTCCAATTGGGAAAGGTCGCGGTGAGAATGCCGTCGCGGACGGTAAGGCGCGAGACGTGAAAGAAGTATCCCGCCCAGACCACCACAAATGCCAGCAGCAGCGCCGCGGCCGTTTTGCTCCAGTTCCACTTCGCCGGTGCCGGGTTGATCTCGCCCTCATTGAGAGGCAGCATCCACAACAAGGCGAGCACGAACACGGGCGCGGTAGAAAACTTGGCCAGAAGCATCAACCCGAGCAGCAATCCCAGTCCCAGGGTATTCGCCCACGTCGGCCTCTTTCGCCAGAGCACGAGGGCGCACGCCGAGGCAAAGATGAAAAGGGTGGCGGCTCCATCGGTGGTGGCTATTGAGAAATGCGCGATCAGAGCAGGCGAGAACGCGAACAGAGCCAGGGCGAAATTAGCGGCAGTCCGGGAAAACAGCCGATCAGCGGCCCCCCAAACTAACCAGGCCAGCAGCATCCCCAACACGACGTTCATCGAGCGGGCTCGCCAGGCCAGAGAAATCGGATCCGGGGCAATGCGATCGACCCGAAATGCGTCGGGCAAGCGCTCTATGTCAACCTGCCATTTTTGATCGAGCAGCGGCAGCGTGCACCACAGTCGGGCCAGCGGAGGATGATCGTTGTACTGTTCGAAACGTCCATAACGCCATGCATTCAGTCCTTCCGCGATGTGCACTGGCTCGTCGTAAGT
Source organism: Terriglobia bacterium (assembly GCA_963841075.1). Classification (GTDB taxonomy): domain Bacteria; phylum Acidobacteriota; class Terriglobia; order Terriglobales; family Acidobacteriaceae; genus JAIQFF01. Next base: position 228,305 of record CAWJBA010000032.1, on the reverse strand, counting down.
GAGCGACTGGGTTCGAATGAACCAGACGCATTGGGCAACATAAAGAACCAGCAACAGGAAAGGAAGAAGATGCCGCATCATCGTCGCGGGCATCCCTCTTGGCGCAGGCGCAGGGGATATCGATTGAAAATTTTCCAGCCGAGTCATTCGGGGGCCCGCCGCGTTCGCGGGAGTTCACTTTACTTCAGCGTAGGAGAAAGTGCCACCTGCCACGGACCACGTAGGGACAGCTGTCCTCAGCTGTCCCTACGTGGTTCGCGGTTATTCGCAAGGATGAACTGCTAGACTGAGTCATTTCGATTCCATCGTGAGCACAGAACGTGTGAACAACTCGGCGGTCGCGCCCTGGAACGCGGGCTCGCTTTTGATTTTGGCCCTCGGTTCCGGAATCTTTGCTGGGTTCATCGAAGGCGCCGGCCTGATGCTCTTCCAGCGGATCAATTGGGAACGATGGGGTCCTATGATGCACGTGTCCTGGGAGATCGCCTGGATTTCGCCCGTCGTCGACACGATTCTCTTCCTATCGCTGGCGGCGCTTTGCCTTGTGGTCTCTGGACTAGCGCCTCGTCTTCCCGCCGTGCGCGTGCTGGTCTTCCTGTTGACGTTTCTCTGTGTCTATGACTGGCTCACTCTGACCAGCCGCCTGTTTCTCCGCGCCTGTGTGCTATTGGCATTGGGTGTCGCCGTCGCGTTCGCTCGCTGGTGCGGGAAAAGGCAAGACGCATTCCTGCGATTCTGGAGGAAGACCACGCCATGGATGGTCGCGGCATGGATACTCGTGTTCGCCGGGATTCAGGGCGGCAGATGGCTGCACGAGCGTGATGCAGTGGCTCATCTGTCTCCTGTTTCCGCGGGTGCTCCTAACGTGCTGGTGATGGTCGTGGATACGCTCCGCGCCGATCATGTTTCTTCTCATGGCTACACGCGACCCACCACGCCGAACTTCGATCGCCTGGCGCAGCAGGGCGTGCGCTTCGAAAATGCGGTTTCGACGTCCTCGTGGAGTCTGCCTTCCCACGTTTCCCTGCTGACCGGCCGCTATCAGTTCGAGCATGGCGTCGGCGGTGTGCAGCCGGAACCGTGGCTGGGATGGGGAGATAAAGGCCTGGGTGGCTTTCCGACACTGGGAGAGGCGTTAGAGCAAAGAGGCTATCGCACCGCTGCGTTCTCGGCCAACCGAACCTATTTCTCCCGAGACCTGGGTTTTGGCCGGGGCTTTCTCCATTTCGAAGATTATTTTCAGTCGCCCAGCGACGCCTTTGTGCGCACCCTCTATGGGCGGGAGTTTGCGCGAGTCTATCTCAAGCGCAGCGAGCACAGCCTGGTCAAACGCATCCTCCGAAAGTTTGGCTTTACCTCCTTGCTTGATCAGGATGCGGAAGGCTCGGGCAGCTATGGCGGCGCCTTCGGCGTGCGCAAGCGCGCCGGTATCGTCAATCAGGAAGTACTGGACTGGGTGGACCGCGATCGCCAGCGCCCTTTTTTCGCTTTTCTCAATTATTTTGATGTGCACGATCCCTACGGCGGGCCGCGAGCCTATCCCAAACCTTCATGGCCGCAGCAAAGCGATGCAGACGCCTACGACGACGGCGTGAAATACGTGGATGATTACATCGGACGCCTGATGGAGGAACTGGGTCAGCGCGGCCTGGCGCAGAATACGCTGGTCATCCTCACCTCGGACCATGGTGAGGCGCTGGGGCAGCACCATCTGAGAACCCACGGGAAGGCGCTCTACTGGGAGCAGATTCACGTGCCCCTGGCAATCTGGTACCCGGGCCACGTTCCCGCGGGCGTTACGGTCAAAACGCCGGTGACCAATGCTGCCATTCCGGCAACGGTCATGGATCTCCTGGGCGGTGTGAACGGGCCATTTCCTCCGTCCTCGTTGACCGCTCTCTGGCAAACCGGCGGAGTGCCGCAATGGCCTGATCCCCTCTCAGAACTCGCGCGCAACGCCATTTCCGATAAAGAAGACCAGGCGGCGCGGTCGCTGGTTCCTACCGCCAGCACCGGCGCCATGAAATCGCTGGTGACAGCCCAGTGGCAATTCATCACGCACGAATCCATGGGCGATCAACTCTACGATTGGGTGCTCGACCCGGCTGAGTCCAGCAATGTCATCCATACGCCGGATGGTCAGGCAACCGCCGGCGGCCTGAAGTCGCGCATGGACGAGATGATGAAACGCAAATGAGTCTCCGCCGGAAGTTTTTTCCCGAGGTTGCGAACGACTCTGCTTGAAGTTTTGGAAGAAAAGTTGAGAGGCAGGTAGCCGCACCTGCCTCTCTCGTTTCGGAAGCTCCTCAAAAAACCCTGCCGGGGGTGGCCGAGCCCTGAGGGCATCAATCGATACATAAAAAATAGCGGCGGCGGCAGATACGCACAATACTCAGAAGATACTAGAAGCTGGAGAGAGGCGTTATTCCTTTAGATTCGATGCATTCGTAGGCGCGCCCCGCGGCGATGTTGGTGTGCTCTTCGGTGCCACCATTCGGCCAGTCGATGACCAGGCGATCGATTTTGTCCCGTTTGCCCAGGCCAAACGTCAAGGGAAGTTCCGACTGAGACAAGTAGCTCGATCCCCCTTTCACCATGCGGAACTGAACCGTGTCCCCATGAAAAATGCGCACTCTTGCCCCAATCGCGTCCCGATTCGATTTCGTGCCCACCAGGCGAATGCGGACGCTCCGGTTTCCAGCCAGCTGATCGTTGCGATACAGGTAGGCTGGGCCATTGTTGGTGGTGATCAGCAGATCGAGGTCGCCATCGCGATCAAAGTCGCCGTACGCGAGTCCTCGCCCGACCTTGGGTTGGGCGAAACCGCCCGCGATTTCGGCGGCGACGTCGCGGAATCTTCCCTCTCCGCTGTTCAGGAAAAACTGTGGAGGCTGGGCGTAACCGACCCCGCGCACATTGCGCACCGTATCGTCGATGTGCCCGTTGACCACCGCCAGGTCGAGTAAGCCGTCGAGGTCGGCATCCAGAAACCGGCAACCGAATCCCAGCTTATCTTTGGAAGCCAGGCCGACTCCGCTCTGGGTGGCGATGTCCACGTAATTTCCGCCCCCCGATGCGCGGTAAAGGCCGATCATCTCGTTGTCGAAGTTGGTGATGGCCACGCCCGGAGTTCCAGAGTTAGTAAAGTCGGCCACATCCACACCCATGCCGGCGCGGGCTTTGCCCTCGGCGCTGAAAGCGATTCCGGCCTCGACCGCTACATCTTTGAAGGTTCCGTTGCGCTGGTTACGATAAAGTTTGTTGGGTTGCGTGTCATTGGCCACCAGCAGGTCGGGCCAGCCATCCTGGTCGTAGTCCAGCAAGGCCACGCCCAGCGACTTCGAGCTGCTGTCGAAAATGCCGCTGGTCGGCGTTACGTCTTCAAATTTTCCGTTTCCCAGATTGTGAAACAGCCAGCAGGTCTCACCGCGGTAAGCTTCGGGGGTGCAATAGCTTTTGTTTTTCCCGTCAGGGCTGCAGAAAACGTCGTGTTCCGGAGACCACTTCACGTAGTTGCAGACGAACAAATCCAGCAGACCGTCGCGATCGAAATCAAACCACAGCGCTGATGTACTAAACGCCTGCCGCCCGCCCAGCCCGCTGCTCCTGGTCACATCGCGAAACGTGCCTTTGCCGGTATTCTTGAACAAGACATTCTGTCCAACGCAGGTCACCAGAATGTCGGGATAGCCGTCGTTGTCATAGTCTCCCACCGCCACTCCCATGCCGTACATTTCGACATCCAGGCCGGCGCCTTGGGTTACATCGGAGAACGTGCCGTTACGATTGTTGCGATAGAGCTTCAGCGTACTGCGTTCGCGTTTGTGCCCGGGCCAGTCCATCCCATTGATCAGCAGGATGTCCTGCCAGCCGTCACCGTCGTAGTCCAGAAAGGCGCATCCCGCGCCCAGCGTCTCGGGAAGGAGCTTGCCACCATAGGCGCCGCTGTTGTGGCGGAACTGCACACCGGCCGTGGCGGTGACGTCCACCAGTCGGAATCCAGGAGTAGAAGCGGGCGAAGGCGCGGCCAGCGCATCCCGCAGAAGGCCTGACGCGGATGCCATTCCCGCCATGCCCCACAGAAAATCACGCCGGTTCACGGAAGATTTACCAGGCCGTTGCGGATGGCGTACACCACCAATTCAGCGGTCTTGTGGATTCCCAGCGCGTCCATGATATTGGCGCGGTGCACGGCCACGGTATTCGCGCTCAAATCGAGCACCGCGGCGATCTCTTTGTTGGATTTTCCTTCTACGATCATTTGCAGAATTTCAAGCTCGCGCGGGGTCAGGTGCTCGTCTCGATCCCCTTTGAGCGTCGCCCCGCGAGTAAGTTGGGAGTCCAATACGGTTTCACCCGCCATCACGCGGCGTATGGCCGCACCTAATTCCAGGTCAACCGCGTTTTTCAGAACGTATCCGCGGGCGCCCGCATCCAGGGCCTGGCGCACCAGAGTTTCTTCGGGATGCATGCTTAGCATCAGCACCAGAGTTTGGGGCTGCTGTTCGAGAATCTTGCGGGTGGCTTGCAGCCCATTCATGTTGGGCATGGCGCAATCCATGACCACCACGTTCGGGAGGAGTTCCTGCGCGAGACGGACCGCTTCGGCGCCGTCGCCGGCTTCTCCCGTCACCTCGATGTCGGGTTCGTCTTCCAGAATGCGCCGGAATCCCCGGCGCACCAGGCTGTGATCATCCACCAGCAATACAGAAATTTTATCCGGCATGCGACTCCAGTTTCTCTCCCATTTTCTCCGGCAACTTCTCTCCCATTTTTTCCCGAGGCACAGTCAATCGAATCAGAGTGCCGCTGGTCGCCGGACGGGAAAACTCGATGGTCCCGCCCAGCAGTTGGGCACGCTCACGCATCGCCACCAGCCCGATTCCCTGCTTCACCGAATCCGCCGGGAAACCGCAGCCATGATCTTCTACTTCCAGCTCCAGGGTCTGGGGCAGATATCGCAGACGCACCCAGGCTTCCTCGGCCCCGGAATGCCGGGTCACATTGTTCAACCCTTCCTGCACGATGCGATATACATGAATAGCAGCATTTCCATCCACGGCATAGGCCGTGCCAGATTTTTCATAGGATATGTGAATGCCTGCCTGCCGTTCCACCATCGGGAGATACCAGTCGAGAGTACTCTCCAGGCCGGTCTCGTCCAGCATCACGGGATGAAGCGCCTGGGAAAGACTGCGAACCTTGTCGAGTGTGCTCTGCGCGATCTCTGCCACTTCACGCAACTCGGAGCGCAACCGCGAGCCTTCGGGAACCTGATTTCCCGTGCGCGACAGCATGGCGCCCACCGCAGTCAGAATTTGCCCGAACTCGTCATGCAGTTCGCGGGAGATGTGGCGCAACGTGGATTCCTGGGTCGATATCAGTTTCTTCGCGAGTTCGCTGCGCTGGGCGGACAACGCCGCCAGCTGCGCAAACAACTGGCGATTCGAACGGATCGAATAAAGCCCGGTGAGCAGGATCGCCACCAGGGTGAGGGTCAGGAACAGATACCCCTGCCGCTGCACCCGGTCATAGATCTGGGCGATGCGCAGGGCCGCCTGCTCCTCGCTTTCGTTGTTTTGCACCAGCAGGCGCGCCACCGCCGTACTCAATGCCGCTTGTCGCGCCTGCAATGAAATCTGGATCTGGGTGCGGGCCTCGGCCGGACCACCGTTCGCGGCCAGGGCAAAAGTACGATCGACCGCGTCCCAGAATTGGGCCATGGAGTTTTTCAGATACTCGCGCTGTTCCGGAGTGCGGTCTGCGACCGCCACTTGCTCCTCCTGCCTTAGAGCGTCGTTCAAATCGGCGCGGACCCGCTGAAACTGGGCCGTCCACGCGGTCAATGGATAGGGTTCATTGTTGTCCAGCATGTCGCGCATGGCCAGCGCCAGGGTATTGAGGTCGTTTTGAATACGCAGCAACTGCAATGAGTCCTTGCGGTTGCGGTCCACCAGATTGTTCTGCAACTCCCGCAGGCCGGAGATCTGCCGGGTCACGTACCCGGAGTAGGCCACCACGGCGGCCAGAGTAATGATCAGCCCCAAGACAAGCCCCGGCGTAGGAGACCGATGAGGCGCATTTGAATGCGGCACGAACCGAGGATACAACGCGCTGGGTTCACAGTGCCACTGCGAGATCCAGCAATAGGCAATTGGCACTTGGCCGGGTGCCCCATCCTTGCGTTCTTTGCAAGGGTGGGATCCCACGGACTCGTGTCGCCAGGTTTTATTTTGGAGGTGATGCGTCCGTGATAGTGCACTCTCCCACCCTTTCGCACAAAACGCGAAAGGATGGGGCACCCTACTGATGCTTTTCAGGAGGAGCGCCCATATCCTGGGGAAACGACTTGAAGGTCACGTCGCGCGATTTCGACGAGGTCTTCTTGTTCGCATCGGTGCTGTTCTCAGTCAGCGTGCCCTTCAGCAGGTAATAACCTTCGTCGCCAGGATTCTTGCCGTTTCCGCGTTCGATCAGGCCCTTGAATTCGTACCACGCACCGTGCACGATCTCGGTGGTAAAGCTCAAGTTTTTGCCTTCCAGTTTGCCCGACTTGAAAAACAGATCGAGAAACTCGCCACGATCGCTCTCCAGGTCGCCATAACGCGAAATAAAACCGGTCACGCGGCTTTCGTCCTCGACCGTGAGTTGGACGAACTCACCATCCCGCAGGAAGGAATACATCCCGGTGTAGTCGTTCGCTGGTTTGGCAGGGGGACCTGGAGGTGGGCTCTGCCCGCTCAAAAGCGGGCAAGTCAGCAGCAACATTGCGGAAAGCACGCGGTACAGTCTGACCATGTGCGTATTAAAGCATGGAAAGCGACATGAGCGCAGGGCATCGCTCAGTTCGGCTGCGATCGCCTGAGAATGCTCAGTCCCACGAGGGGAAACATCCGCATATCGAGTGAACTGATGGGTATGTGAGGTACGGGTCGCAGGCTATAATTACCATTTTTGGATGATAGCGGTCTATTGAATGAATCCAGCCCCGGTCCTCTTGGAATCCACGTCCGAATCAGGGTTAGGGGCCGGAGCTGCGCCCCGGTTACTGGTGAATCTGGAGCCCTGGCATAGGGTTTTCTGGCGCAACCTTTCAGATTTATTTCGCACACCTCCGCGAACGCCTTTTCTGGTGACCTCTACGCCTGGCACTTTTTGGCGAGATGTTTTCGTCACCTCGCGGCTCCCCTGGAACCGGTTTGCACAATCCGGGATGTGTCATATCGCCCTGATCCTGGCAATGTGGGGATCGGTACGGCTCTGGCCGCAAAGCCCGCAGGTGATGGAGCGTCCCGTGTTTAATCACTCGGACGTGGTCTATTACGCGCCCTCGGAGTATCTGCCGCCGCTCAACACCGGGGGCGCGCGCAGATCTCGTCCGCACAAGGGTGAACCGGAACATGCGCCACAGCCCATCATTTCAGTGCCGGCCGAGGCCGACAACCGGACGCAAACAATCGTCACCCCTTCGAATATCAAGCTCAACCATGACGTGCCGATGCCGAACATCGTGGCCTGGTCGCAGAACAGGGCCCAGCCAACCGTGCCCCTGGCGTCGACCGGCTCCGCGGCAAATCTGAGGCTGCCGTCTCTTCCTGTAGCCGCGGTCGCGCCCACCCCGGAGGCCATGCCGGCGAACGTTCAGCGAACGATGTCACTTCCGCAGACACCGGTCGCGCCTGTGCCGGACATCACCGCCGAGTCCTCGCGCGCGCAGCAGGCTCCGCAGACTGCCGTCATCCAGCCTCCGCCGAGAGTCGACGCCGCTTCGCAGCGCAAGTTGGGAGATATCAACATCGGGCACTCTCAAGTGGTTGCGCCCGCGCCGGAATTGGCGGTTGCGGAGCAAGATGCCGTGGCCGGCAGGGCGCAGTCGGCGCTCGGTGGCAGCGCCGGTTCGGGAGTGGTTGCGCCGCCTCCTTCGATTCCGGGCAACGTCGGGTCAGATTCTGGAGGCCGCATCATTTCGCTGGGAATCCACCCCGCCGCGATGGCTGACACCGCAATGCCCAACGGAAATCGACGTGGAACTTTTGCCGCGACCCCGGATGGAAAGCCTGGCGCCGCCGGCACTCCTGATGTCGCGGCCAGCGCGAACCCCGGAAATGGATCCGGAGCGGGCAAGAATAGCGCCGGCATCCCCGCCGGACTTACCGTCGGCGCAGGTCCCGCGAACCAGAAGCAGTCTGCCGTGGCCGGACCAGGAAATGGAAATGGGGATGGCAGTGGCACGGCGCCGGGCCAAAGCTCTGATCACAACCGGCTGCTTGCCGATGCCACGCCGCCGCGAGTCACGTCGACCCCACCTCATCCGCTTTCGGAGGTTTCCAGTGATAAAGCCACCGACGTGGATCGGTGGATCTTTGGCGACAAGAAGTTTTATGCCATGACCCTGAACATGCCGAACCTGAATTCAGGCGGCGGCAGCTGGGTGATTCGTTTTGCGGAACTGAATCCGAACGAAGCCAGGGGAGATCTGAGCGCTCCCGAGGCCATACAAAAAGTCGATCCGGCGTATCCGCTGGAACTGATGCGCCGAAACATTCAGGGCACGGTCACGCTTTACGCTGTAATCCGAAACGACGGCTCGGTAAGCAATGTGCGTGTCCTGCGCGGCGTGGACGACGAGCTTGACCAGTACGCGCGCGCCGCACTTGCCCGCTGGCACTTCCGGCCCGCCACCAAGAACGGCGCCGCGGTTGATCTCGAAGCAGTAGTGATGATTCCGTTCAAGGCGGTGCGCTTGAAATCCAGCTTCTAGAACCTGGCCGCCTTCGGGGGCATCCCGGCGACCACTTTCTGCCGGCCGACCGCAATCGGTGTCAGCCGGTATTTGAACAGCGTCCAGAGGGCTGCAAAACCGTCGCGCGCGCGGATCTTTTTACCGGCTGCGATTCCCCGGGCGTTATAGCGGATCGGAACCTCATGGATTTTGCAGCCCTGCAGCCGTAATTTTGCCGTCACTTCGGGACAGAACTCGAAGCGCCGGCATTCCAGCGGCAGGCTTTGCAATAGCGAAGTGCGAAACGCTTTGTACGCCGTGGCTTCATCGGTGAGTTGCGCGTCGTAAAGAAGATTTGCGGTGAAGGTCAGAATCGAGTTGGCGATTCGATTCTTAAGCGCCATCGCTCTGCAGGATCCGAGAAAGCGCGAGCCGTAAACCACATCGGCCCGGCCCTGCAAAATCGGCTCGAGGATGGTCCCGTAGTCGTTGGGATCGTATTCCAGATCCCCATCCTGAATTAAGACGACATCGCCTGAAACCAGGGCGATTCCGATCCGAATCGCCGCGCCCTTGCCGTAATTGACGGGTGAATGGTGTACGACCACGATCCCGGTCTGAGGTTGATTCTGCAAGAAGCCCGCAGTACCGTCAGTCGAGCCATCATCCACCACAATGATTTCTTTCTCGCATCCCGGCGGCAGAGGGGCCCGTCGAACCCGGTCCAGAACATCACCCAAAGTACGAAACTCGTTGTAGACCGGAACGATGATTGAAATCTTCATGACTTCCTCAATACGGCGAAAAGGGACTGCCCGAGGGGCGGCTGCACAATCGCTTCCAGGCGCGACGAAATCGGCACCACAAAGCGGTCGAAAACCGCGATCTGGCTTTCGGATTGGGCCTGGCGCGCAAGAACCCGGGCATTCACCCACCAGGCGAAAAAGCCCGTGAGGTTGACGTAGTGGGCCTTGCTGAGCCCGAGGCCCGCTTTCTGCGCCAACTCGAACATGGAACGCCGGGTATAGCGCCGATAGTGCCCCAGGTTTCGATCAATCGGACCATAAAGAGCCGGCCATGCGGGCACAAGGATAACGATAGTTCCGCCCGGCGAGAGAATTGCTGCCAATCGGCTCAGGACCATGGCGTCATCGGCAAGATGCTCCATGACATTCAGCAACACACAGGAGTCAGGCGCAAATTTGGCCAGATCGGAAATCGATTCATCATTCGCATCGCCCACCACGGCATGCAGATTAGACGAGTCGGGAAATCGGGCTTTCAGCTGCTCGATGCAACCGGGCTCCCGATCGAGCGCGATTACGGCTTCACGGTCCAGAAGCATCCGGGTGAAGTTTCCAATGCCGCAACCTATCTCGAGCACTCGATCGCCGAGTTCAGGGACGACCAGCTTTCTCTGCCATTCAAAATAATTCGTCGCCCGGGTCATCCGTTGCTGATCTTCCAGGGTATAGGTTGAGCTAGACACAGGCCTCCGCTCCCTCGGGTGTTATCGAATGCGGCGTTCTGGCCGAAGACGGTACGAGCGCGCCGAATGCAATCGCGGCGAGCAAGAGCACAACCGGATCGACCGGAAGCCGGTAGCGTGGCGTGGCCACCGTCAGGTAGTAAATGCAGGGAAAAATTATCGGCAGCGATGCCAGCGGCAAGGCGTAGACATCCCGCCTTCGAACCAGGACCACGACTCCCGCCACACAACTCAGGGCCGCCAGGACATTGAACAGTAGAATGTAGCGAAACCAGAAACTTCCTTTTTGCCGGAAATCACCGAGCGGGTGGGCCGTACCCCCCGACCAGAAGGAGACGAACCGGGTCACTGCAAGGCTTAACGCTCTGCCCGGATGCGACACTATGTAACGGAGAGCCTCATCTTTCTTCGCGTTCATGTACGCCGTTTCCCCGAGTTCGATATAGCGCTCCCGCTCCGCCGAGTTGCTGATGGGGTGCATGAATCCCACCGGGCGTAGTTCAGCATCGGGGTTGTTGCCCAGCCAGAGGGAGAGGCCGACTCCTGACCGCAGAGGGACAAACGCATCGAACATGGCGTAGTTGCGAATTGTCCAGGGTACGCAGCACAGTACCGCGACAGCCACGAACAAGGCGGGTCTCTTCCACCAGGCCAGTCTTGAACCCGGCAATTGGAATCCAGCGACCCTCGAAGCGTGAAAACTGGCCCACCCCGACAATATGGGCAGCACCGAAGCGAGCGATGGGTTAGTCATAAGAGCGAAGCCCCACAGGAAACCATAACCGAGCCAGGCTCGAATCGAACGGGATTCAGCCAGCGCCAGCGTTGCCCACAAAATCAGCGCGAGCAGCAGCGCCGAGAGGCATGCATCCCACATGCTCTCCAGGGGAATCAGGATTGCATTGGGGAACATGGCCCAAAGCCAGGCGGCACCAGCCCCCACACCCGCGATCCGTTCCCCCGCTCGAAAAATTGGAACGCACGCGAGGCTGGCGAAAGCAATATTCAGCGCAACCGCAGCGAGGAAAGCGTGGTAGGTGTAAACCCCGAAGACACGGAAGACGCCGGCGAGTATTGCCGGATAAACCGGCGCCACCCATGCCGTGGGGCCGGTATTCACCAGAAACGGCGAACTGAAGCCTTGTCCTAGCGCAAGCGAGTGAGCGATATTACCGGGTTCGGACAAGAACGGAATTACAGCCAAAGCGTGTTCGGTTCTGCCGTGGATGTAATACCAGGCGAACAACATCCGCAACAGGAGCGCGAACGCCAGGATCGACCAGACTGAGGTAAAAGCCGTTCGCAGGACCCGTCGCATAATCCAGTGCGCTCTCAATTCCGCAACAGAACTCTATCGCAGACCTCCGTCCCAGCACAAAGGGCAAGACTTCGCCTGCGCGGCAACTTGCCTATCCAAATTCTGGAAGTAAAGAGAGGGTAAGGAAACGTAAAGACTTGTAATGGCAGTCACGATTTACAGACTGGGAACTGGGAACCAGAAACTAGAAACTGCTTTTCGCCGTCTTCCCTTCCAGCATGGCGTAGATCGTGGGATTGGTGCAGACTTCGTAGTAGTGGTGCTCGGTCCAGTGCTGCAGCGAGAACTTGTGGAGATCGATTTCAGGAATACAGCTGGAGCGCACCAGAATCTTCTTGAAGATCTCGTTGCCGACGGGCACCAGGCCGCTTTGCAGTTGAAAAGTCTCGCTGCCCCACAATTTGGGCAGGTCCAGGTGGCAGGGCTCGAGAGAGATTTCCTGTTGCAGACGCTGGAATGCAGCTTCGCTCAGGCGGATTCCATTCAGATTGTATTTCAGGATGAAATCTTCCGGGCTCTCTCCAGCGTCGGCATCTTTTACCGTCTGAAAGGCGTACACGTTGAAGGGTCCTTCGACCCCCGCGATCGCCTTGCGTACGCGCTTGTTGCAGGACGACAGCCGGTCGCTCTCGTTCAGCGCGTCCGAGATCATGATCTGCTGTTCGCCGTCCAGCAGGTACATCGGCGCCGCATCCTGGAAGGAAATCCCCGTCCCCAGTTCCAAAGCCGGCAGCCTCGCCCGCTCCAGCAGGTGGTTGTAGCCGCGCACGATGTCGATAATCTCCCGCGCCAGCACGCATGCCCGGCTCACCGCCAGCGGCGCTTCACCTTCATGTTCCAGCAACGCGACAATAATCGCGTCGCCCTCGACAAATACTTTCCTGGCGCCGTACTTGGCCAGCAGTTTGTTCACTGGATCGTAAAAATTCAGGCTGAAATAGGAAGCCGGATTCATGCCCTGTTCCAGCAGGGACCGGGTCAGCCGCGAGGAATCCCGGATGTCGGCTTTCAGAATTACATGGCGCACAACTTTGTCTTCGGACGGCTTCTGTTCCTCCGGCAACAGGAACTCGTAAAGCGTGCCGTTCATGGCCGAGAGCTCCCGGATCTTCCAGTTGCCGATCAGGTTTCCGCTGTCCATGGTGGAATTCAAGGCTTCCAGGCGCCGCAGATCGCGGTGATACCGCAGGAAGTCTCGCAGAAAGCGCGCCGCCATCTTGGCTCGCTCGCTGCCGCGGCAGGCTGCCACGCGCACCATCGCCGCGTACAGGCTTTGAGCCGTTAGTTTGTTACTTTCCTGAATCAACTTTTCTACCCGGTCGCGTTCTTCGCGCGAGATCAGCCCATTCTTCAATTGCTGGGCGTTGATGCGCGGCGAGTATTCCGCGAGCAGCGGCACGACTTCGTACGAAGCGATCACGTGGTCCATGAGCTTTTCGCGCTCCAGCAGCTCGACCCATGCCTGCAAGCGAGCCTTCTGGCTGCGGCCCTCGTGAGTGCTGTCGTCGGGCTGGCCCGCACCCACGAGTTCGTGCGCGTTTTCAGGAACATTCAGCCAGCCATCGACCACGGCTTCATCCTCGGCCGTCGAACCGAGATTCAACGAGAGCAGAAAGTCGCGGGTGACCCGGCGAACATTCGAAAATCGGTCAGGATCTCGATCAAAGTTGCCCAGCATGACGTAGTGCTCGGCATTCAGGTAGGTATCGCAGCCGTCTTCGGTAAAGACCAGCGGGTTCAGAAAAAGTTTGTATTCCACGTCGCTGTGATTGCCAAACAGCGAGCGCCGCATGCGCGCCAGGGTCTCCTTCTCAATCTCGCGCAAAATGCGGAACAGCTCCTGTCCCGTCTTGCGCAGGATGATCTTTTTAGCCACCTGAAAATTGGCCACGCGCTCGCGATATTCCAGTGCCTTCTGCTGGCGCACGCCTTCGTAACTCTTGAGCATCATGCGGCCGCGTTCCAGCACCTGGGCGAATTGTGAGTTCAACTCAACCCGCAGGAACTTGATGATCGCGGCCCGCCCCAACACGTCGACCGAAAGATTTTCGGCGGCTTTGGCGCGATTCAGCACGGCCACGTGCAGGTCAGCGAGCAGTGGTTTGAGTTCCGAACCACCCGCCTTGGCGGACGGCGACTTTGAAAGCGAAGTCGATCCTATAAAGTGGTTGCTGGCCGGCCGGTCGGTATTCTCGGCTGCCAACAGGCCTTCCATATCGCCGTGGCGCATCACCAGCCGCGCAATCTGCAGCCGCGCCTGTTCCACAAACTTCGGGCTGAGGTGGACGTCATGCCGGAGGTTGTCGACGCCCAGCTGTAAACCCTCCAGAGTGAGCTTAGGCGCGTAACTGCCGAGCTGCGGAGGCAACGCCTCTTCTGCGGAGCGTCCGAGTCTGAAGATGGGTATGCGCGGCATCGTGGGCGGTTTCGGTCTGGGTTTCTTAGCGCATCGCGCTCTGGCCGATCAAGCCGGCCGGAGGAAAGGAAGCTGATTCCTGTTTCTCACCGACCACTTAAAGAGAGCGCGGGCGCGTGGCCGTCGGCTTGCAGACTCCTTGCAAAGTGCTGATTTTCCTACGTGTACGCGAGATTAGCACGCGCGCGGAGGCCGGCCAACGTTACCCAAGTTACATCGTGCGATTGCTATATCGCGCCGTTGTTTACTCCGGGTGGGTCTGCAAGGGATGGGCCGCCTTTTCGAAGAATTCGTTCTGAAGTTTGAGGCTTTCCTGGTCTGCCTTTACCGCCCGGGTAGCCTTTACGATGCCGTCTATCCAGGCATCCATCCTGAATTGGCCAAATTCACGGGTGGCCAGGGAGCCGTCGCCGGAGTAGTGATTCGGGAAGCGGGCGTACCACCAGATTCCGGTATAGACGTTCTCCGGCAGCTTTTGCCGGGCCAGATCGGCCCCGGATTCGCTCTTCGCGCGATCCTGATGCACCAGTTCAGGATGCGAGATCAGCATCGCGGAGGTTTCAGCCTCACCCGCGTGCATATCCGGACCGGTGCTTTTCGCCTTGGGTCCGCCCGGCGGAGTCTCGCCCGGCTCCAGTACGTACACCACGTAGTCGTGAGGCTTCTCCAATTGACTTTGGGCGAAGAACGGAAGCAGGCTTTCATTTCCGCCGTGACCATTCACGATGATGACTTTCTTGCATCCATTCCGAGCCATCTCGTCGGTGGTCTCCTGCAGCAGTTGCAACTGGAGGCCCCGGCTATAGGCGATGGTGCCGGGTTCGTGCCGGGCTTCGAAGATCTGGCCAAAGTAATATTCAGGAAAGACCACGGCATATTCCTGCTCGGCGGCGTGCAGCGCCGCATAACGAACGTCGAGCAGATCGGTTCCCAGCGGCAGGTGCGGACCGTGCTTCTCCAGAATGCCAAACGGCAGCAAGCAGGTCCCCTGGGATTGCTCGATAGCGGAGCGAAAATCGGCCGCTGTGAGTTCCTCCCAGTGCACGGAGAGCTTGGCCTGCGACCAGCCCAACTGGGTGCAGAAAGCCAGCAATGCAACTGCAATCATGAGTTCGCGCAGCAAAATCCAGCGAATCAATGCGCCGTTCTTTGTGCTCATAGGGTTCCTCCTGCGGCTGCGAATTTTAACATTGGTCATGGTCACTATTACTTCAGTCACCGTGCGCGGGTACGGAGGTCAAGGTATGATTTCTCGACCGTGATCTCAATGAAGAAACTAAAATTCCTGGTTTCGCTGACCACCAACGACAACGACTATCAGATCGAGCAAGCAGCCGCGGCGGAAGAAGCGGCGCGGCGTCTGGGCGTGGATGTCCAGGTTATCTACGCGGAAAACGATTCGATCACCCAGAGTCAGCAGATTTTGAACGTCATTCAGTCGCGTTCCGACTCTCATCCCGACGGCATTATCTTCGAACCTGTGGGTGGAACCGCTCTGCCGCAGGTTGCCCGGGCGGCAGTGGCCGCCGGCATCAGCTGGGTCGTGCTCAATCGCAACGTCGACTACATCGCGGAGATTCGCAAGACGCATCGCATACCGATCTTCGGTGTTAGCTCCGACCACGAAGAAATCGGCCGCCTCCAGGGACATCAATTTGCCGCGCTTCTGCCCAAAGGCGGAACCGTCTTACATATTCAGGGTCCATCCGAAAGTCTGGCCGCCAAACAACGCACCTCCGGCATGTACGAGACCAAGCCGGCGGACGTTCAGGTGAAAGTGATGCGAGCACAGTGGACCGAGACCAGTTCCTATCGGGCGGTAAGTTCCTGGTTGCGGTTGTCCACCTCTCACCAGACTCGCATTGACCTGATTGCGGCCCAGGATGACGGCATGGCGTTAGGCGCCAGAAAAGCTTTCCAGGAGTTGCCGGACAACACCGCCCGGCAGCGCTGGCTGAGTTTGCCCTTTATCGGATGCGACGGGCTGCCCAAGACCGGCCAAGCCTGGGTCAAGCGGGGTCTGCTGACCGCAACCATCTTTGCCGGGCCCAATACCGGTGAAGCTATCGAGATGCTGGTTAGGGCCCTCCAGACCGGGACCATGCCACCAGAAACTACCCTCACCGCACCGCTATCCATTCCGGCCCTTGATGCGCTGGCCGCGGCGCAAGCGGAGAAATCGCGCCTGCTGTCGGTGTAGGGCGGGCGCCCTCGCCCGCCGCCTTTAACTTAAGCTTTGTAAGCATGAAAGTTTTGCGGGACCACCCTGCCGCAGCAATTCTCAAAATCAAAAGCAAAGCGGCGGGCGAGGGCGCCCGCCCTACACACGAAATTCTTGATAGATTGGATGTAATCTTCTTCCAAGGAGAAGCGATGCCTACTCTGGTGGCTCAGCCCACGCGCATTCGCGCCGCGGGCACCAAACCTAAACTGATCGACGAATTCATCGGCCGGGTCAACACCAAGACTTCAGGCGTGAGCGTGGCCCACATGCGAAGCCCGCAGGGTTGGGAGGAACCTGGACAGACTCCGGAGTTCGACGAATTCACTATTGTGCTGAAGGGAAGCCTGCGAGTGAAACACAAGAACGGCGAGTTGGACGTCGCAGCCGGCCAGGCCGTAATCGCCCACGGTGGAGAATGGGTTCAATACTCCACCCCCGCCGACGGCGGAGCCGAATACATCGCCGTATGCCTTCCGGCATTCGCCATGGAAACCGTCCACCGCGATACCTAGAAACTGTCATCAGGATTTAAAATTCTGTCATCCTGAGCGCGAAGTTCCTAGCGTCGCGCCGCTGCTTTTTCAAGCAGGCCCTTGACCAGATCAAATCCGACCTGCTTCGGTTTCTCGCTGGCAACCGACATATTCAGGTAGCCGCCGTCGACCACAAAACACGACGTGGTTAGCAAGGGTTTCAACAGCGGTTTACCGTCAAATGCTTTCGCCATCTTCATCCTGAGGCATCCGACTTTCCCAAAATCTTTGGTGTTGGCCTGGGCAGATTGTCTGGCTTCGCCCAGCATCAAGCGAGCCCCCATGAGTCCCTGCGGAATCGAGGTCGGCACTCCTTCTGTTCCCGGCGGTGCGCTCTGCAGCTTGATGGCAAGTCCGCCGATGTTCGCCGTGCAAAAGGAAGACTCTCCGTCAAAGCCATGCGGGTTGGTGATCTTGCCGCGATAAGCCGCTTCCAGTTCGGATTTGGGCATGAGCTGGCACGCTTTCGCGTCGGCACTATTGGAAGGCAAGCTTTGTGCGGGCAGGTAACCAGCACCGGCAACGAAAGTCAGAGTCGTCAGCAGGACGGCGATGGCAACAGCATTTAGCAGCGGGATGATCTTGAGCGCTCCTTTCCAGTTAGCGGCAGTATATTCGGAGCGTCGCCGCCTCGGCAGCGATCCCGGGCCACTTACGCTTACTCGAATTAGGATTTTGAATCCAGACTACGCAGGTATATGGGTAATAATGATGCCGAATAGTACCTGGGCCGCGTTTACTGGGTGGCTGCGCATGCTCATCCGTCTGGGTTATGACATTCAATTCGAGATCCCCGCGACCGTGGCCATGGTCGGGATGCTGCATGTTCATCCCTCCCGGGTCAGGGATCTCCGCGAGCCGGATGAGGTCAGCGTCACTCCCGAAGTGAAAGTCGAAAGCTACATGGATAGCTATGGCAACCGCTGTGCCCGATGGCTGGCTCCGGCTGGACCGCTCCGGCTGACCGGTTCTACTCTTATCGAGGACGCGGGAACGCCGGACGAGGGTGATCCCGGCGCGCAGGAGCATCCGGTAAATGAGTTGCCTCCCGAAACGCTTCGCTATCTGCTGAACAGCCGCTATTGCGAAGTCGATCGGCTGTCGAACATTGCGGTCGAATTGTTCGGACACCTGAAACCGGGATGGAACCGCGTGCAAGCGATTTGCGGCTGGGTGAACTGGAAAGTCGCGTTCGGCTATCAGCACGCGCGCTCTTCGAAGACCGCGCTGGACGTTTTCACCGAGCGCACCGGGGTCTGCCGCGATTTTCAGCACCTGGCGATCACCTTCTGCCGCGCCCTTAACATTCCAGCCCGCTACGCCACGGGTTACCTGGGTGACATCGGAGTGCCCAAAGAGCCGACGCCGATGGATTTCAGCGCGTGGTTCGAAGTCTTTCTGCAGAATCGCTGGTGGACGTTTGACGCTCGCCACGTCAATCCGCGGATTGGACGAGTGCTGATGGCTACGGGGCGGGATGCGTCTGACGTTGCGATTACCACGTCTTTCGGGATCGCGAATCTGACTGGATTTTCCGTGGTCACGGACGAAGTTACCCGGGCCTGATGGAACAGCTAAGCCAGATTAACTGTATTCGTTGGCTGGCGTGGCGCCACGCCCCACACTAAAACCTAGCCGAGCGCTGCTCGGCCCGGACGGGTCGGAGACCCGTCCCCACACAGGCAGTGCGGGTTGGCTGACGACTGACGTCTGACGACCGACGACTGCTCTTAAGGCGCTTCGATCAGCTCCATCTTTCCGTCGCGGGTGCGATGCAGCACCATTACTTTGCCTTGGGGATCGCGGAAGACGAAGACTTCACGGTCGCGAAAGTGCACTTCTTTGATGGCTTCCTCTAGCGTCATGGGGCGCACGGCCACGGCGTCTTCGGAGTGCACCAGATGTACTTCGGTGGACTTGGCCACCGGCGGGAATTTGTGCACCACCAGCGAGATTTCGGTCTCTCTGGTTTCCACCAGTCCTACGGTGGCAGACAGGCTCTCCTGCTGCGATTCCTTGCCATTCCATTTCTTCAGGTCGTGACGCTTCTTGCTGCGCCAGCGAGTCTTGTATTTAACCGCCTGTTTTTCCAGATGGTCGAGGGCCTCGTTGACAGCCGTCTTCATATCGCCGGCCTGGGCCTCGCCCACCAGCGGTCCGTTGCGGGGGCTGATCGTGATTTCCGCCTTGTGGCGCCGCTTCTCGATGGCGAGAATCACCTTGGTGTCGAACTTGTCGCCCAGAATTTTGCGGATTTTTGTCAGTCCGGTTTCAACCGACTTGCGGATGGTAGGAGTGATTTCGTACTGCCTGCCGGTAAATTCCACGTTCATGAGCGCCCCTTTCTTACAGGAACGGCCTTAACGGATTGTCATCCTGAGCGCAGCCGGTCCATTCGCTGGCGAATGGATCGGCGAGTGGTCCTCAACCACAGTGTGAACCTCTAATTTCGCCCCTTTATCGAACCTCTATGATTTCGGCCTCGGAGTCGCTCATGGGGTCCTTCGACTGCGTGGAAACTTCGAAGCGAAGTTTCCACTCCGCTCAGGATGACACAACTTCTTGCGGCACGGCTGAAGCCGTGCCCTTCCCACGTTATTTCTTAACTCTGCGCTGATGGGTGCTGGGAATGCGCATATCTTCTCTGTATTTCGCCACCGTGCGGCGCGTGACCTGGATGCCTTGTGATTGCAAGATACGAGTGATTTGCTCGTCGGTCAACGGGCGGCTGGGGTCTTCTTCGTCGATCAGCTTTTTCACCCTCCGCTTGAGAATGAGCAACGAAGTGTTGCCACCTTGCGGGCCGTTCACGCTCTCGCTGAAGAAATAGCGCAATTCGAATACACCCTGGGGAGTGTGGGCGTATTTACTGGCGACCGCCCGGCTCACCGTGGAAGGATGCACGCCGATCTCTTCGGCGACCTCCTTGATCATCATCGGCTTGAGCTGGTCGATGCCTTTTTCCAGGAAGTCCTGTTGCCGGGTCACGATGGCGTAGCAGACCTTGGTGATGGTCTGCTTGCGCTGCTCGATGTTCTTGATGAGCTGAATGGCGCTCTTGTAGCGCTCTTTGACGTAATTGCGCGTATCTTTGTCGTTGGTGTCGCGGGTCAGCAGGCGCTTGTAGGCGGGATTCAGGCGCAACACCGGGACATCGTCTTCGTTCATCATCACCAGCCACTCGTCGCCGTGCTTGATAAATGCGACATCGGGTTCGATCAGCCGCGGCTGGCTCTTGTTGTAGCGCAGGCCGGGGCGGGGATCGAGCGTGCGAATATATTCGAGCGCCTCCTGCACCGCTTCCGGAGTCCGGTTGATCGCCCGCGCGATTTCTTTGTATTGCTTATTTTGCAGGGCGCGCAGATGCTGGTCCACGATGGCAACGGCATCGGAGAGTACCTGGGCAGTCGCTTCACCGTTCCCGTTCTTGCTGGAGGCCAGCTGGGCCTGGTGGTAGCGCAATTGATATAGCAGACAATCGCGCAAGTCTCGGCAGGCGACGCCGGGAGGGTCCATCTGGCGCACCAGGTCGATGGCTTCGTGCAGGTCCCCGACTTTGAAACTGGGCTGAAAGACCGGCTGCGGCGACTTCCGCGGAGCAGCGGGCTCTGGCGCTGGCGCAGGCGGTGCAACGGGAGCGACGGCTTCCGGAGCTGGCGCAACGGCGGTTCCGTCACCGCCTGCGGCAGTTGGCAAGTTCGGGGCTTCAGGATCATTGCCCCATTCGGATGGCAAAGCCGCGTCAGCTTCTTCCACCACTTCCAGGTCCGTGGCCAGCCCCAGGGCGGCAGCTTCTTTAACGACATTTTCGGCGAGGGTCGCGTCAACTTCCGGGGCAGCCGGCGGAGCGATCCCCAGTAATTCCTCATCGCTGGCGATCAGATAACCGTCCTCGCTCAAATTGCCGATGATGACTTCCGCGGCCTCGCGGACTTCCGGACGGACAGACAAAGCCCCTAACTGCCAGGCCAGGTGGTCAGAGAGCGTAGTCGGCTTGGAAAGAAAATTCTCGAACGATGGCCGCTCGATCTCTTCCATCTCGCTCCGGCTGCGATAGCCGGGATCGAGATATTCCTGGAAAAACGAACCGAAATCTATCTCTTCGAAGGGATCTTTCTTTTCTTCCGCCGTAACTGTATTTTCTTCGGGCTTAATCCGTTCGCGATCTTCTTCCTGGCGAGCCGCATCATCCAGCAGAGGGACGGTATCTTCCAACTCCTCCAGGACCGGATTTTCGACCATCTCTGCCGTGATCATGTCGCGCAGCTCGAGCTTGTTGAGCGCAAGCACGCTCACCATCTGCACCAGGCCAGGGGTGAGGATCTGCCTCTGCGAGAGTCTCAAGTGCAGCTTGGGTTGAAGTAGAACCATAATCAGTCGTCAGTCGTCGGTCGTCAGTCGTCAGCAAAACCTTGCTCGCCCCCTGTTCATCGGCCGCCAGCTGGTTTGGCTGACGACCGACGACTGAAGACTGACGACTGCATTTCTATACCAGCGAAAAACTCTCGCCCAGGTACACCTTCCGCACTTGCGGATCGCTGGCCAGCTGCTCGGGCATGCCCGAGGCCAAAATCCTTCCCCCATCAATGATGTAGGCCCGGTCCGTTACCGCCAGCGTTTCGCGGACGTTGTGGTCGGTGATCAGGACTCCGATTCCTGCCGTCTTCAGATCGCTGATGATCTTCTGAAGATCGAGTACGGCGATCGGGTCGATCCCGGAAAACGGTTCGTCGAGCAAAATAAATGTGGGGTTGATGCACAGAGCGCGGGCAATTTCCACCCGCCGCCGCTCTCCCCCGGAAAGGGCGTATCCCCGGTTCTGGCGGATATGCTCCAATCCCAGCTGATCAATCAACTCTTCCATTTTCTCCCGGCGTTCGTGCCAGGAGATGGGCTGGGCTTCCAGCACGGCGAGGATGTTTTCCTCAACCGTAAGCTTGCGGAACACCGAAGCTTCCTGAGGGAGGTAGCTAATGCCGTACTGGCGCGCCCTTAAGTACATCGGCACGTCGGTGATTTCATCTTCGTCGATCAGCACCCGGCCAGTGTCAGGGGGGACCAGGCCGACGATGGCGTAGAAGGTTGTGGTCTTGCCGGCGCCGTTAGGTCCAAGTAAACCAACAACTTCGCCTTGCCCTACGCTGATACTGACCGCATTTACAACCCGCCGGCCGCGATAAGATTTGCCGATTTCGTCTGTGGCCAGGGTACGCATTTAACGTGCCACTCGGGTCTGCGTAACAGTAGGGGTTGAATTATTGCCGTCGACCAAAACCCTACCATCGTGTCTGAACAAAGTCAACGAAACCCCGGTAATCTTGCCCCGTTCGGCATCAAAAATGCTAGGCGAATCGCCGGTCAGGACGAACTTGTCGTCTGAAGTGGTGTACAGCAACTGATCGCCGGTCGCTCTCCGACTTGGCTGGACGACCTCGACGTGATCCCTGGCGATGATGTGATCGATCTTTCCAGTTCCTGCGCCGTTTCCTGTAACTGACTGATTCGCCGCTGCTTGTTCGTGAGGCTGCAGGTAAACATCCATTACTTTCGCGGTGATCGTCAGCTCTGCTCCCTTAGCCTGAACGGCTTCCTCAAAATGAGCTTTACGTTCACTGTCGGTGTAAGTCAGCCGGTCGGAGGTGATCTTTACCGGGGTGACTTTTCCACTCTTTTCGACCTGGACCAGCACCGTGGACACTGGCTGAGCCGGCGATCCCTGGGCTACGACTGACCGGTGGTCGCGGTCGAACTGGATCGAAGGGGCCTGAATAACGTTCGCATTCTGCCAGAGTCGCGCATCCCCGGTGTACAAAGCGATGGCTGGACCGCTGTGGGCGGTCATCGCCCTGGCGGTCACGTGAATCGGGTCGGAGGCGGCCAGAAGGGCGCCGTTGGGCTGCGGCTTCAGGTCGCTATAGGTACTCTTGACGTCGCCGTCGGCGAAGGCGTCCCCGGTGGCACGATTCAGGCGCATGGTCCGGCTGGTGGTGGTCATGCCGCCGTCAATCACGCGGGGTGAGCCGTTGAGCATCAGGATCTGGTCGGCGGGGGTGTAGGTGGCGCGGTCGCCCCAGGCTCGCCGTTCGCCATCCGTGTAAGCGACGCTTCCCTGCTGCACGATCGAATCGATGCCGCTGCCCGGACGGAATGAGGCGTCGAGCGTATCGCTGGTGCTGACGCGGTCCGGCTGGTTGGGGGCCACAGAAACAACGCGGGCATTCGGAGCGCCATGGACGGACACCAGCTGTCCCAAATCGTCGAATCCGGCTCGGAACTTGCCTGCGGTCACCAGCGTCTGCTGCCCCGTGCCCGGGACTGGCCTCAGTGCGATCTGGGCGGCCCCTGAAGTGTCAGCCCGCTGCAGGCGGCGACCATCGGCCACGACGAAGTCGATGACCGCAGACGTGATTTCAACATCCTGCGCGCTGGCGGAGGTTGAGGTGGGCTGTTGATGCTGCAGCAGCTTTACGTTGTCCTGACTGTGCACAGTTCCGAGCACATTGTTCCCGACGAAATTCAGGACGACCAGGCCGGCATTTCCTTGCATGGGCTGCGCCCCTGATTTCTCCACCTGGACATTTCCTGAGAACGTGGCGGAACGCACTGCGTCCTGCTTCTCGGCCATAAGCAGTTCCAGTTGATTCGACTGGATCTTCTCGGACCCTGCCTCCTCGGAATCGACGTGAACGTTGCCCGAGGCGAGAATGCGCTCCACCGTGTTGTCGGGACGCAAAAAGAGCGTGCCCTTATCCCCGGAAGCGCGGCGCGCGCCGCTCTGCAACCGGGGCAGATCGAGATCGATCACCCGGGGATTCTTGGTGATGGTGCCGTGAATCGCGGTCACCCGGGCCGGAGTCGCTCCATGAAATACGACATCCACCTGCGACTGCAAAGTCAGGACGGTGGTGTTGGCCACGTAGTTCAGGCCTATGGCAGACCCGCTGGCCTGGGGAAGGCTGAACTCGACTTTTTCCCGGGTGAGCGCGTTCCCCGTTTTCTGGTTGAAGAGCAGGTTCGAGGTGATGAGGTGGACGGGATTTTTCAGCTCTTTAGGCGTCGCCTGGTCAGGATGAATAATGCCTTCCGGGTTGGCCTCGAGATCCATCTGCACTTGACCCTTGCCCATGACATCGCCGGATTGCGGATCG
This sequence comes from Terriglobia bacterium, assembly GCA_963841075.1. Classification (GTDB taxonomy): domain Bacteria; phylum Acidobacteriota; class Terriglobia; order Terriglobales; family Acidobacteriaceae; genus JAIQFF01. Next base: position 204,455 of record CAWJBA010000032.1, on the reverse strand, counting down.
TAATCGAAATCCGCCCCATAAATCTGGTCGAAGCGGCTGGAGTCGCGCCCGTAAAGCGTAATGGTGACATCGTGCAATTCGGCGTGGCCTCCCGACTTGTATTGCACCGCTTTGCTGGCTTGAATCTTAAATACGGTGTGTCCCTGCTCGGAGCGCGAAACAGTAAAACCCTGCGCGCTCTGCTGGATTTCAATTCCGATTTTCGCCGGTACATCCTTGAGCGCGTTCTCCACTCTGCCGCGGGCGTAAAAATATACCGCCGCCACTACCAGCAGGAGGCCGATGGCGCCCGCCGCAAACCAGCGACGAAGTTGGGAAATCGGGATCGACATCTGAGACAAGTCTACTTGAAGCGACAGCCGCCCAACCCCTGAGTTCCACCACTGGGTACCACGCCAGGCGTCATCCTGAGGGACTTCAGTCTCGAAGGATCTCGCGCGCAGGGGCAGAACTGCCGACCTTCAAATCCGCTCCACGCCGGAGATGAGGCTTGTACTCGAACGGAACTTCCCTCATCGTCTAAACTCGAAGCACCATGAACCGGCATGAGCCCGCCTTACTGGACCTCAGAAGTATCTCGGTGATGCGCGGCGAGAAGATTGTGCTGAAAGATTTCAACCTGGTGATCCGCGGAGACGAACACGTGGCCATCCTGGGCCCGAATGGTTGCGGCAAGTCCACGCTCATCAAGACGATTACGCGTGAATGTTATCCCGTGGTCCGTGACGGTTCGTCCATGACCATCCTGGGGCAGGACCGCTGGGACATCTTCGAACTGCGTTCCATGCTCGGCATTGTGTCGAACGACCTCATGTCCAAAAGCTCAGGCGACGCCAGCGGACGCGACGTGGTGCTCTCCGGCTTCTTCAGCAGCGCTCGCATCTTTCCCCATCACGTGGTCGATCCCAGGCAGCGCGAACTGGCCGATGCCGCTCTCGCGCAACTGCAGATATCTCATCTGGCGCAACGTCCGGTGCGCGAAATGTCTTCGGGTGAAGCCCGGCGCGTGCTTATCGCCCGCGCTCTGGTTCACAAGCCGCGCGCCCTGTTGTTCGATGAACCCAGCAACTCGCTCGACGTCTTCGCCCGGCACAGTTTGCGTCAGAGCATGAGTTCGCTGGCTAGAGCGGGAATCGGAATCATTCTCGTCACGCATGATCTCTCCGACCTGATCCCGGAAATCGAGCGCGTACTGCTGATGTCGAATGGACGGATCATCGCGGACGGGCCCAAAGACGCAAATGCTGCAGCCGGATCGCCTGGAGGATTTGTTTAAGACCAAAGTGGAAGTGGAGCAGCGCAACGGTTACTACCACCTGTGGTGACACAACATTTCTTCACGTGAAAATATCTTACGTAAAAAAATCAGTTCTCGGATCTCAGCAAGATCAGTTGTCAGCGCCTCTTACGACCCAGCCGCAGTCTTTACCGCAACTTGATCCGGGCGCACAAAGTCTCGCAGCGAAAGTTCGAGGCCGCCATATTCGGGGTGATCGTTGTTGTCGATCGTGAAAGCGATGTCGAGCGCGTCGCCGGGGAGCAGACCAGCCTGCTGGCAACGCTCGGCCAGATGCCAGCCCAGGGCATCGAAGGTAATGGCGCTGCGCCACTTGCTGTCTGTTGCCTGCCGGTTGTCGGTGGCTTGCCGTACGTCGCTACGACGGAGAGTCGAAGAATCGGGATCGCAGCGCGGAGTTGTCAATATGCTTATATCCGGCCCGTCCGGCCGAGATAACGATGTGATGGCCGGCGCCAGTTTCAGTTTCACGTGCTTGTCTTTCATGACGCGCGGAGAGGCCATGAGCCGAACTGAGCGAGCGGCAAAGACCGGCTGAGGATTGCCAACGCCAAACGGCTCCAGCCGCTGCAGAATCTTGAAGAACTCGGGAGTCACCCGGTCAAGCGGCAAGTCTGCATCGAAGTTCAGCGCGGGCTCGAAATCGGAGAGAGTCAGGCGACGGCGCGCGTATTCGTCGAGGCGCGCTCGAAGTTCCGGAAGATTCGCCGCAGGCAGAGAGAAGCCGACCGCGTGCGCGTGCCCGCCGTAGCGCGTGAACAGGCCCGCGCACGACTCAAGCGCATTGAGCAGGTGAAAGGCGCGTATGGAACGGCCGGAGCCGTGGGCTTCCTCGCCATTGCGGGCAATCACCAGCGCCGGACGTCCATAGCGCTCGACGACCCGCGTAGCGGTAATGCCGATCACCCCGCGGTGCCAGGCCTCGCCATCGATCACGATGCAGAAAGCGTCACGCAGCCTGGGCTCCTCTTCGAAGCGCGCCGTGATGGATTGCAGGATGCGCCGTTCTTCCTCCTGGCGGTCGCCGTTAAGCTGATCGAGCTTGCCGGCGATTTCGCGCGCGCGGACGGGATCTTTCACGCTGAAAAGTTCGATAACGTCGCGCGCCACATCCATACGCCCAGCGGCATTGATGCGCGGCGCAATGCGAAATGCGACTTCACCAGACGTCAGGCATCGGCCATGATTGAGCTGCGCGACTTCAAGCAGAGCTTTCAATCCTGGATTGACCGGTGAGCGCAAACCTTCGAGTCCCAGCCTGGCGAAGACGCGGTTTTCTCCGGTGAGCGGCACAGCATCGGCGATGGTCGCGATCGCGACCACCTTCATGAACGACATCAACAGGCGTGCCCGGTCGGCTTCCGGAATTCGCCGCTCGATCAACCCCTGGGCTAATTTGAACGCCACTCCCGCACCGCACAATTCCTTGCACGGATACGCGCAACCGGACTGATTAGGATTTACCACCGCCAGCGCCGCCGGAATCCCTTGCGGACCGGGGAGGTGATGGTCGGTAACGATAAGGTCCACCCCGAGCCGCCGGGCGGTCTCGGCCGGAGCCAGGGCGCGGATGCCCATATCGACGCTGATAATGAGCTTGATGCCGGCGGCAGCCGCGCGCTCGATGACATCGTCGCGCATGTCGTAGCCGTCGCGAATACGATGTGGGACGTGAAATTCTGCCGCGCCTCCGCAGCGCTCGATCGCAGTTTTCAGAACCACGATCGCGGTCGTGCCATCGACGTCGTAATCGCCGTAGATGAGTATCGGTTCTTTGTTGTCGATCGCGGATTCAACTCGGTCAACCGCGGCCTTCATGCCGGCCATCAGATAAGGCGAGTGCAGGTGCGAGAGCGAGGGGGCCAGGAAGCGCTTAGCCGCTTCGCTCTCGGTGATGCCCCGCATAACGAGCAGGCGAGCGAGCGTTGAGCCAGTTTGCGGATCTTTCAGACCGAGCGCCGGTTGCGAAATTAACTCCGCCGCCAGACGTTCAACTGTGTCGGAATCAGCGGTTTTTAAATCCCAGCGCATCGGCAAGAGAATTGGCGGTTTCTGAAAGGAAGTCCATGGTCACGAGTTCTTTGCGGCCTTTGCGTTTCCTTTGCGCTCTTTGCGGTCAAAAGCTCTTAACCGCAAAGAACGCGAAGGTCGCAAAGAAACATTCGTGCATCAGTTTTCGTCGTCCTGGTCGGGCTCATCGATGGGAATGCCGCCGAAGTCTTCGGACAATTCCAGCAGGCGCTGGTAGTGGTCATACCAGCCGGTGGAAGCCTCGTAGACCATCATGATGCCCTGGTGGGCGAAGCCGAGCTGGACGAAGCCGGTCTTCCCGATGTAGGTCTTCAGCCAGCGCGCCTCGTCAATATCTTCATCGTTGGTGAATTCGACCTGGCCTAGCCGTTCGATCATCTGGTCAAGCTCTTCCCGGCCGAGCGTCCACGAGTCCATAGTGAGGAAGGGCGCGGCCGCGGCTTTGGCCAGTTCCACGAAATCCTTCCAGCTATCGGGATTATCTTCGGTTTTCCAGACTACGCTTTGCACCTCTTCGTAATCGACATAGCCGTGAAATCGGCGCATGCCATGGCCTTCGATGAAGGCGATCATGTCGTCTTTGAGGCCGGCCAGATTGTCGGGCGCGGGAGACATTTATTTCTGCATTGTATGCTTGAATTTGGTCGTTTGTCGTCGGGAAGGCGTCGTTGGTCCTTGGCCCTTGGTCGTTGGCCCTTATGCACCAGCCTCGATGCGGAACGAAGTGCCCGTATTTCTCACGAGCAAAAACACAAGAGCCAACACCAACGACCAAAGGCCAACGACCAACCCCTGTGCTAAACTACATGCTTCGCCAACGACAACTGATCCGCGCTATGCTTCTTTCCAAAGAATATGTGGGCTACCTGGCCCGCGAAGTCACTAAAAAGTTGATTGCGGGCGGGCACATTGAAACCAAGGCCGTGCCTGCGGTCACCGAGAAGGTCCACGCCGCGATGCTCGAGGAGTTGTCGCTGGAGGACCGCATCAATGACGAAGTGCGCGTCATTCTGGAAGCGTATTCCGAAGAGATGCGCCGGACCGGCGCCAACTATCAGGAGATGTTTCGCAAGGTCAAGAGCGAACTGACCCGCAAGTACAAGGCGGTGCTGTGAGAATCAGCCGGGACAAGGTCAACAAAGTGGCGCACGTGGTGGCGGACGCGCTGGCTGAAGTCGACGCCGTGGATTTCGTTGAAGATCGCAACACGATTCGGCTCGAAATACGCAAGATTCTCGAAGACCTGCTGAACCAGGAAGCCAGAATCGACCAGAGCGCGCGCCTCAAGATCGAAAGCCAGAAGCGCACGATTCTCGAAGGCAGCCAGGAGTGGGACATCCTTTACCGCAAGTACTACAACGAAGAAGTGAAAAAGCTGGGAATTTAGCCGTTGGTTGTTAGTCGTTGTCATTGGTCGTTGGCCCCTGGTCGCCCTGCCTTTACTCCCATTCCTCCTGTCGCATACATTGTCATTCCGAAGCCGGGTCTATCGCCGAGGAATCCGCTTTTATGCAAGTAAGCTATCAGCAGATTCGTCGCGCGAACTGCCGCGCTTCGGAATGACAATCCTTTGGGGGATTTTCAAGTGGCGCCATTACGCTAGTGATCGCGCCGCTGACCATGCTCGTCGCGGTCCCAGTGACCTTCGCGCAGCTGCCAGCCTTGCTGGTGGTGTTCATAGCGGGGACGGGTCCAGCGTGCACCCTGGGAAGGCGGACGGTCCCAGCGGCCGGGCACCCATTGATAGCGACCACCCTGCGGGGACCAGTAACCGTTGACCCAGGCGTAGCCCTGGCCGGGATACGGCCCCCGGCGTTCGTAACGCACCCGCGGGGGCGGATGCCCGATATACACCGAAATCTGCGCCGAACTGGGGACGGCGAGAGCGGCAGAAAAAAGCAAGCCAACTATCCATTTCAATTTCATGTCGTGCCTCCTGTTTCGTATTGCGAATGAAGCCTTGCAAGAACCTATTCCGTATCGGAATTTAGGTTGCGGAGTCTTTCTGGCGAGTGACCTTGACTCCGGTCAGAATTCCAATTCCCACTAACACCAGCCCACCCACTACAATCCAGTGTGTCGGCACGTGCATCAGGCTCGCGCCGTAAATGAGCCCGATGATCACGACCACAAAGCCGGTCAGATAAATTCCGAATGACATACCGTATTTACTGTTCTATGGAAGCCGGCCAACATCGTGCGAGGCTGGGTGATTTTCGCCCCGCCATAGTATGTAGCTGGAACCTCGATCGCTCGATTAACAAGGTCAAAGAATGGAATAAAGGAATTTCAGATCGGGACTGTAAGGTTTGCGCACCCCGCACCATTCAGGCATTCGGCTTACCGGAATGAATCAGAACCTTCAACCAGCGAACGTTGTATTAGAAGCCGCTCGCGATGCCGGCTTCGAATTAGCAGGAATCGCCCCCGTTCGCGAGTTTGGCGAATTGAACTACTTCCCGGAGTGGATCGCGGCAGGTCGCGCCGGGGAGATGAAATATATGGAAGCCCGCACCGATTCGGGCGCTCTGCAGCGGGCATCGCTGCGCGCGACGCTGCCCTGGGTGCGCAGCGTAATCGTCTGCGCCATCAACTACAACACCGGCCAGCCTTACTCGACCCAGGCAAGGGACCCGCAACGAGGCTGGATCTCGAGGTATGCCTGGGGAAACGGGGATTACCACGATGGCGTGATGAAACGGCTGCGAGTCGTGGAGGAAAAGTTCCGCGCGTCCGTCGATGAAGCGCAACAGCACGAACTACAAACCCGCTGTTACGTAGACACCGGTCCGCTGGTGGAACGGGTTTATGCCAGGTATGCGGGCATTGGCTGGTTTGGGAAGAACACCTGCATCATTAATCAGAAACAGGGATCGTGGCTGTTTCTGGGCGTCCTGCTGACTTCGCTCGAACTTGAATCTGGCCTTCCCGCTCCCGACCGCTGCGGCACCTGCACCCGCTGCATCGATGCCTGCCCCACGGATGCGCTGGTGGCGCCCTATCAGCTCGATTCCAACCGCTGTATCTCGTATCTGACTATCGAAAAGCGTGGCGCCATCGCCGAGGAGCTTCGCCCGGGCATGGGTCACGAAGTTTTTGGATGCGATATCTGTCAGGACGTGTGTCCCTGGAACCGTAAGGCTCCAGTTACCCACGCCGCTGAGTTTCAGCCGCGCGAGGGATTGGTCAACCCCGCGCTGGAATGGCTGGCCGCGATCACGGTCGACGAGTTCCGGGAGAAGTTCCGCGGATCTGCCTTGCGCCGGGCCAAGCGCAGCGGATTGCGGCGAAACGCGGTGCTCGCCATGGGCAACAGCGGCGACCAGCGATTTGTCCCGTTGCTGGAACGGCTCAAGAACGACGACGATGCCGTAGTCGCCGAGAGTGCGCAGTGGGCGGCCGAGAGACTCTCGGGAGCGCCACGAAACACCTAGAAGCGCTGCCGTCCCCTGCGGGATGTGAGCGCCCCGGCACCGTGGTAGCATCCTTGCATCTGAAGTTCTCGGCCGCTGAACATGCTTCGCATGCGCTTTCTTTCCCGACTTCTCCTTCTAGCCGAATTGCTGGTCGCCACCACGGCATCTTCGCCCGCCTTCGGGCGCAATTCTGAACCGAAGTGGATCCGGGTAAGCTCCGCCCACTTCTCGGTGCTCACCGACGCGGGCGAAAAGAAGGGTCGCGAAGCCAGCTTGCGGCTGGAGCAAATGCGGGACACTTTTTCCCAGCTCTTCCTCAAGACCAAACTGCAGATGCCCGAACCGGTGGACGTGATCGCCCTGCAGTCGGATGAGGAGTACATCCGCGTGGCGCCGCTCCGCAAGGGCCAGCCGATTTCCGCTCCGGGATTCTTTCTTCCCGGAGACGACCGCAACTACATCGTCCTCGATCTTGCCACCGAGGACAGCTACCGAGCTGTCTCCCACGATCTTGCGCGCCTGCTTCTGAGTTTCAACTATCCGCCCACTCAGGATTGGTTTGACGAAGGCTTTGCCCAGTATTTCTCCAGCCTGCGCGTGGGCGACAGTGAGGCTCAGATTGGCGGCGATCCCGCCTTGAACCAGCCCTGGAACCGCGGCTTTCCCGGAAAATCTTCGTCGGACCCGAACCTGCCTAAGTCATTTGCTGAGTTGCTGGACCAGCCCTGGCTGCCCCTGCCGGAGTTGTTCAAAATGCGCGCCGGTCCTGCGGGCTATCCTCCGATCTTCTACGCCCAGTCGTGGATCGTGATGCACTATCTGATCCGCCAGAACAAACTGTCCGACGCGGGAGCTTACTTCGGACTGGTGCAGATCCGGAAGGTTCCGGTGGAGCAGGCGATCCAGCAAGCCTTTGGTATGACCGCGACGCAGTTAGAGCAGACGGTGAAAGACTACTTTCACGCTTTCCCGTTGCCTTCACAACCTCAACCCAGGGCCGGCGCGACCGGGCCCGGAGTGCAGGTGAGCCACTTCCCGGCGCCGCTCGGGCCACTTGACGTCGGAGGCAGCGTCCAGGATGTAACGGAAGGCCAGGCGCAGGCGCTGCTGGCCGAAATGATGGTTCGCATGCCCGAACATCGCGAACAGGGAGTGAAAAATCTCGAGGCCGTTGTCGCCGATCCCAAAGCCGACAACGCGATCGCGCACCGCGCCCTGGCTTGGGTCCGAATGGAAAATAAGGAATTCGATCAAGCCGGCGAAGAACTGGCACGAGCCCGCGATCTCGACAGCCGCGATACCTGGACCCATTACTACCTGGCGCTCATAAAATTTCGCGCTGCTCAGTCGGAACACAAACCGTTGGACGGCGTTTCCAACATGATTCAGGACCTGGTATTCGTGGTCGACAAAGAGCCGGACTGGGCCGAGGCCCACAACATGCTTGCCCTGGCGCGGCTGCAAGGGGGAGGCGTTCACTCCGCCACCGAGTCGATCAAAGTGGCGATCCAGCTCAGTCCGCGAAGCGAGCAATATCTGCTCAACCTGGCGCAGATCGATCTCGCCGGCAAGAAGTGGGCCGACGCCACTCCTCTGCTTGAGCAGCTGAAAGAGAGCTCAAATCCTCAGATCGCGCAAACCGCGCGGAAAAACCTGGAAGACCTGCCCACCTTGAAAAAGTATGGTGTGTTGCCGCAGGACAGCACGTCGCCAGTCGCGGGCAACTCGGCAGCTCCGACTGATGCGGTCAGCAGCCAGGGTGGAGAAGATGCAAATGGCGCTACGGGCGAGCCGGCCTCCGCGGAGCCGGCGCTGGACCGGCGCAAGGTGCAATTCGTCCGGGGAAAACTCTTGAGCGTGGATTGCAGTCAGAAACCTGTGGCGATCCTGACCGTCCGGACAACTTCCCGAACCCTGAAACTGCGCACCGACGACTACAAATCCCTGCTGCTGGTGGGAGCCGACGAGTTCTCCTGCGAATGGAGCAACCGCGCCCTGATTGCGAACTACAAAGCCGGGGGCAAAGCCGATGGCGATCTGGTCTCGCTTGAGGTGCAGTAGTTTGGGGAACTCCCTGAAATAACAAACCCTCCCAGGGGAAGCTGAGAGGGTTGAGTTTGTAAAGCCGGGGCTGTTTTATTGCACCCGCACCACGTTGCCTGCCTGAAAGCCCTTCGGACCCTTCAGCAGATCGAATTCCACCGTTTCGCCCTCGTTCAGCGTGCGATAACCATTCTCCTGGATAGCGGAGAAATGAACGAAAACGTCCTCCCCGGTGGAGCGCTGGATGAAACCGTATCCTTTCGCCCCGTTGAACCACTTCACTGTGCCCTTCTCTCTCACAAAGAACTCCTTTCGCCTCTACACCTTTGATTTAACTTTCGCTTCCTCCGTGAAGCTCGCGCTCCTTACCAACCCCCTTCAAAGGAACCGAAAGCCCAGCTGGTTCGCGCTCCCACAAGAATCGCCCGTAAAAAAGCTCCGTCAGTTCAGGACGTGGCGGAAACCACGTCGCAAACTCATCGGAGCCATCGTGCTGGCGATTTATGACTGCAGGACACGAACCATCTACCCCAAGCGACTTCTCGTTGCCCCAGTTTCGGGCTGCGAGCAAAAGATAATATTCAGGAACTCCATTCCTGGCAAGCAAAGAAATGTAGTCGTGAAACGATTGAACCTCAGAGTTTTGTCGAGAAGTACGGGAGCGCAACCTTCAGAGCCCCTCCGCTTAGTGCCCTTTCGTGCAGCCGACGAATTGCAACTGTCTGATAGGATTGGGGAAAATGCTCAATGACCAGCAGTCAAGGATGGCGACTCTGCCGCCTCCGATGAAGCCGGCCGAGGCTCCGCGACCGCCCGAAGAACCACGCTCCGGGCTGGTGAGTTCCACGGTGAAATATCTGTTGCGGACCGAGGTACATACGTTTGCATTCTCCGTGGCAGCCAATGCCATCCTGTCGTTTTTCCCTTTTGTGCTGCTGCTCATGACCGTCATCCGTCGCATATTTCGTTCCCCGGTGATGTACGACGTCGTGGTGCAACTGCTGCGCGACTTCCTGCCGGCCGGACAGGATTTCGTGATTCGCAATCTCAATGCCCTGGTTGACGCTCGTAATCGTGCCCAGGTGGCCTCGCTCATCATTCTTCTGTTTACCTCGACCGGAATCTTCATGCCGCTGGAAGTGGCATTGAATCGCATCTGGCGATTCCCGAACAACCGCTCTTATTTCGGAAATCAACTGATATCACTGGCGCTGGCCTTCACCTGCGGCGTGCTTGCCCTGCTTTCCGTTGCCTTGACCGCTGGAAATATCGGTTTGCTCGAAAACTCACTGCGCAGCCACGGTCCGTTCGTGGCGCGGCTAGGCGGTTTTCTGCTGATGAAGGCAATCGCGGTCTCCGCCAGCATAGCGATCTTCTTCCTCATCTACTGGGTGTTGCCCAACGGCAAAGTGCCCGCCCGCGCGGTGTTGTCAACTGCGGTGATCACGGGACTGATGTCGGAAGCCTTGAAGTACGCTTATATCCTGGCCCTGCCTCGGCTGAATTTCCAGGAGGTCTATGGCCCCTTCGCCCTGTCGGTAAGCCTGATGTTCTGGGCATTCCTTACCGGATTGCTGATGCTGACGGGAGCGCACCTGTCGGCTCGGGGCTACAGGCGGCACGATTCCGTGTAGGCGCGCGTTCTTTGGTCAACGCGGGCTCACTGTGTCTGTATGTTTAATGTGCCGACGAGTCGATCTATAGCTAGTCCTTCTAGAAACCATTGCTCCGGCCCCCGGGAGCAGGAAACCGCTACAAAAATTTACATGCGAAATTTCCTGGCGTTCAAGCTTCTACCGTACTATTTCGGCAACTCGGTGCTGCTTCTGGCATCTAACCAATAGAAGAAACTGCAGCTCTCCTGTGTTCGGCCCTCTGAGCGGAGAAGGCCGGGCACGGGTTGAGCCGCGGTGAGGTGGAGCTTTCCCTCTCAAGTTTCGCTACACTGTATCTCTATGAAATCGTCGTTGCGCCGCGGAGTCGTAGCCGCCCTTGCCTCCCTCCTCGCGATAGTCTGTTGGTCTTCGCAGGCAGCTCTCGCCCAGGAAGGAGCTCTCGATCCAGCTCCGCCCAAAGGAGTGACGACGGACGAGATCATTCGCCATTTCGCCGGCAAAGAGAAAGAATTTCAAACCGCCCGCGACCAATACACATACCGCCAGGACGTAAGAGTGATCACGCCCGACGACAATGGTGAGTATCACGAAATCTTCGATGTACTTTTTGATGACCAGGCAAAGCGGCTGGAGAACGTGGTGTTCGCGCCCCAGTCCTCGTTGAACCTGATTTCAATGTCTCCGGAAGATATTGACGATATCCGGCATCGCCTGCCGTTCGTGCTGAGCAGCGACGAGATTCCCGAGTACCAGATCCTGTATGTCGGCCAACAGCAGGAAGACGAACTGCGCTGTTACGTCTTCGATATCGCACCCAAGGAAATCGTGGGCAAGAAGCGCTATTTCCAGGGCCGGATCTGGGTCGACGACCACGATTTTCAGATTGTGAAGACCTACGGAAAGACAGTCCCTGACATTCGCAAAAAGAAAGGCCAGGAGAACCTTTTCCCGCGGTTCACGACCTGGCGCGAGCAGATCGACGGCAAGTACTGGTTTCCAACCTATACGAAAGCAGACGACGTCCTGCATTTCTCGAGCGGCGACATCCATATCCGCGAAATCGTGAAATACAGCGACTACAAGCGGTTCGGATCGAATGTGAAGATTACCTTCGAAGGCCAGGAAGTGCAGAAGGCCCCGGGCGAAAAAGACCAGACCCAGCCGCCGCCGAAGTAAGCTGTCAGCTCTCAGCTGTCAGCTGTCAGCTCTCAGCGGCATTGTCACCTCACAAGAAAAAGTGTAAAAGTTATAGCCGCGAAGCGGCGTAAGAATGTAGCCCACAGCGCAAGCCGTGGGGGTGAACATAGAACGGGAAAAGCCCCGTAGGGCGCAAGAGGTTAGCGTTCAACCGTTAGTTGTTCCGCCAATCATTGTTGAGGCGATGCGGCCCGGCAGCATCACACAAATCCTTCTTACGCCCCTTCGGGGCTCGGTTCGACTTCTGCTCTTTACCCACGGCTTACGCCGTGGGCTACGTTATTACGCCGCTTCGCGGCTATCGCATTTTCTGAGGGCGGAGGGCTGAATGCTGACAGCTGAGAGCTAGTAGAAGAGATACTTTCGCCACTTGTCATCCGAGCGGCCCATCAGGCGCATGATGTGGCGACTGGTGTGCAAGTTGAAGGCGCGCGGCTCGCGCATCAATTTCATATCTGCTTCCACGGGAAACTGATTGCCTTTCTGGCGATTGCAGGAGTGGCAGCAGGCCACCAGATTTTCCCAGGTGGAAGCTCCGCCTCGCGAGCGCGGCACCACGTGGTCCAGAGTCAACTCGCTCGAAGGCAGCACCTCGCCGCAATATTGGCAGGTGTTGCGGTCGCGCAGCAGGATGTTCTTGCGGGAGAGCGCACGAGTCTGGTGCGGGATGCGGCGATACTCCAGCAGCCGAATTACCGACGGCACGCGAATTGCCAAGCGGGCGGCGTGCAGGAAGTGTCCATTCTCTTCCTCGGTCATGGCCACTCCCTTCAACACCAGTACGATGGCCCGGCGGGCGGCACAAACATTGATCGGTTCGTAAGACGCGTTCAATACCAGCACCGGCGCGTGCAGTGCGTGACCGTTGCCGTCGCGGTGCGTGCCTTCACGGTGTATCCCGAGCGTGGATGGGGCTGGCCCATGGCTCCTCAACATCGACCCGTTCATCGAATTGTTCCACTTGCCCGCCATACCGTCATTCCCGCAAAGTGTTCTCGATGCGACTCACTCCCGCCGTGTCTATCCCGTAGCCGCCAGGCTTGGCTCGTCGTCAACCAAGGCCTGTAACAGATTTGCGCCCGTCGCTTCGTTCTTCAGAGTGCGCGCCACCGTAGCTACAAGTATCCTGGATGCGCCCGCCCGCCGGAGAACGCGGGCGCACTCCGAGACCGTTGTCCCGGTAGTGAATACATCGTCAACCAGCAGGATCTCGCGGCCTGCAATTTCTTGCGGCCGGGCCACGATGAACGAACCTCGCAGGTTTTCGCGCCGCTGATGCCGCGTGAGTCCGATCTGGGATTGAGTTTCTCGCCGCCTCTCCAGAACCCGGGAGTGCACGGCCATGCCGCCGGCCAGCTTCACGGCGTGTTGAGCAATCAACTCAGCCTGGTTGAAGCCGCGCTGCCGCAGCTTACGCGCATGCAGCGGCACGGGGACGACGACCACGGGCCGCTCGGTCCAAACAGTCTCCAACCCAGCCAAGGCTTTCGCCAGCATGCCGCCCAGCACTGCAGCGGCGGGCCGCACCTGCTCGAACTTCAGCAGGTGAATCAGTTCACGCAGTCCGCTGTCATAACTCCCGTAGGCCACCGCTCTGATAAATGGAGGCTGCGCCCGCCGGCACAGGCCGCAGCGAACTTCGCCGGCGTTCAAAGCATGCGGACTGAATAGCCGTTCTCCGCATACCACGCAAACGCCTCCCCCGATGGGTTGAATTTCGGTCAGGCAGGGCTGGCAAACCGGCAGGCGTGAAATGTTTACCAGGGGAGTACCACAGAGGCGACAATCGGAGGGGAACAGAGTAGCGAAGAGACTTTCAGCAACACCGCTCACCGACGAGACCAGCTTTGACACTAGCCAACCGTCCCGCGTCAAAACCGCGGTTCCGGTAGCCCGGATTGGGTCCTCACTACTGCTGAAGGCGAGCCTCCCGCGTTCGCCTGAACGCGAGGACGCAGGCGAACTATCTCAGTATAGCGGGCGGCAATCTCTCAGGCAACGACTCAGCGGCAAACCACGGCGCTTTGTTCTTTTTTGGGTTCCCGCCGTGGCCGCACCGGAGCGAATAGCGATTGGTAGGAGCGCTTGAAACAGTCACCGCAGCGTGTGGGCCGCAGAAACAATAAGGGTAAGAGGAATTTCTCGGTAAAAGTTTTGGGGCGTGAGCGGAAACCATTAAAACCGCCACAGTGCTTGCATTCAAACAGGGTGCGCGACATAACGGTATGGGCCTCGGGGGAGTGAGTCGAGTAACGGCCGGGCTATAATAGCAGAAGTGGCTACCAGCGCGGCATCTCACTTCAATGGACCCAGGGACAGTGCGCCATTCTTCCTCCCCATGGGAGTGAGAGTCCGGGCCTTGTAAAACAGGGAATCCACATGTTAACGTGCGCGGTCCCGATTATCGCCTAACATCTGAACGTCTAAAGTCTTTATTATCTGACCGCCAGCCGCAATTGCACCTCCGAGGATTCCCGATCATGAGTACAGACAGTCCCGTGCCTGCGAACGAGAAGGTGGAGAAGTTCAAGCCCTACGTCCCCGAGGACATGGAAATGCGCGAGTTTACCTGGCGCGCCATTCTCCTGGGACTGGCAATGACCATTGTTCTGGGGGCGGCCAATGCCTACCTTGGATTGCGGGCAGGTATCACGATTGCAGCGACCTATCCAGCGGCCGTTATCGCCATGGCGGCGATGCGGGCGTGGAAGGGATCGCTTCTGGAAGAAAACATCGCGCGAACCGCCGGTTCGATCGGAGAAGGGATCGCGGCCGGCGCAATCTTCACCATTCCCGCGTTTCTGATCGCCAAGGCCTGGCCTTCGTTCAGTCCGGGCGACGCGTACTGGAAGTCGACTGCCCTGATCATGGTGGGCAGCGTACTCGGAGTGCTGTTTATTTCGCTGGTGCGAAGAGTGATGGTGGAAGATCCGGAGCTGCCGTTCCCCGAGTCGGTGGCAGCGTCGGAAATTCACAAAGCCGGGCAGCGCGGCGCTCAAGCCGCGAAATATCTCTTCTGGAATATCGGCGTTGGTGGCGTGGTGTATATGCTGGGACGTTTCGGGCTGTTCGCCGCCGACCAGGATTTTCCCTATACGATCGGCAATCTCGGTCATAGCCAGGTTCGGCTTGGAAACATGAGCAGCACCAAGGTTGTCGCCACCGGTGGCACCAGCATATTTGCGGCTCCGAGCGTAAGTCCGGCCTACCTCGGAGTGGGCTACATCATCGGACTTCGCCTGGCTTCGATTCAGTTCGCGGGCAGCGTGCTGGCCTGGGGCCTGCTGGTCCCCATGATGATTTATTTCCTTGGCCCCAGCCTTCAGCAATACATTCCGGCGGGCACAACCAAAGATTGGGCGGATACCGCGGATGCGATCTGGAGATATATTGTCCGGCCGATTGCGGTCGGCGGCATGCTCGTGGGCGCCGCGCATACCTTGTTCAAGATGCGCAAGAGTTTGACCTCAGGTTTCAGCAAGGCATTGTCTGATATGCGCCAGAGCGCCGATGAGCGCGCCAAACTGACCCGCACCGAGCGCTACATGAGCTTCAAGACAGTCCTCGGACTCATTGCCTTGATGTTCGTGTTGATGTGCGCGCTCTACATCCAGATTTCGGGCTTGTTTTGGCCGGCGATCGTGGCAGGTGTCGTGATGCTGGTCGTGGGTTTTTTCTTCGCCACGGTTTCCGGCAACCTGGTTGGATTTATCGGTTCGTCCAACAATCCGGTGTCCGGGCTGACCCTCTCGACCTTGTTGATCGCGGCGCTGCTCATGGTTTCGCTCGGCGTTTCTGGCGCGAAAGGCGTGGCAGTCGTGCTGGGTGTAGCCGCAGTGGTTTGTGTTTCCTCATCGGTCGCCGGTGAACTGCTGCAAGACTTCAAGGTGGGATACATTCTGGGCGGCACGCCGCGGAACATTCAACTCGCGGAACTGATTGCCGTGGTCGTCGCCAGCTTCGTGATGTACTGGCCGCTGATGCTGCTGCATCAGGGCAGCATCAACGCTGGCGGTGTCGGCTTCGGCGGACCTGACCTGCCGGCTCCGCAAGCCGGGCTTATGGCAACATTGGCGGAAGGAATCGTGGGAGGAAACATCCCTTGGGCGCTGGTGATCGTGGGCATCATGTTTGGCCTGGCGATGATCATGATGCAAGTGAAGAGCCCGATGCTGGTCGCGGTCGGTATGTACCTGCCCTTCGGTACAACTTTTGCGATTTTCATGGGCGGCGTTTTCCGTTCGATCGGCAATCGCGTGGCAGAGCGCCGCGGCTACAACCCGGCGCAAATGGCCCGAGTAGAGAACGCCGGCGTTTTAACCGCCTCGGGCTTGATCGCGGGCGAAGCCTTGCTCGGACTGGTCTGGGCCGGGTTGCAGTTCGTGCCCCAATGGAAAGCGCCGAACCATCCGCCCCAACTTTTCAGCAATCCGTCTTACCTGGTTGGAGGCGTGATTGTGCTCGCGGGCCTCGCCGCATTGCTGATCCGGCTGCCGATATTTGCCGCGGGCGATCCCAGTGAGCCCGCTCCCCCCACCGCGATCATGTGACAAGTTGAACTCCGCGGACGCCAGGCCGACAATCGAAGAAAATCTTCTTCCCGGCTGCTCTGCGCGCCTCTGAGTCGTTATGACGCGTCTCGGAAAACATTGCGATCGTGCGGGAACGGTTGAGCGCCGCGGCGCGCCGTTCCGGACGGCTGCCTGAAGACATAACGCTCATGGCCGTCAGCAAAACATTTCCGGCCGCCAGCATTCGCGAGGCTTACGCACGCCGGCATCCGGGTTTTTGGCGAGAACCGGGTGCAGGAATTTTCTCAAAAAAGTGCCGACCTGCTGGACCTGCAGGATGCCGAGTGGCACATGATTGGCCATCTGCAATCGAACAAAGCCGCAGCCGCGACGGAATTGTTCACTGCGGTCGACTCGCTCGATTCCTTGAAGCTGGCCGAGAAGCTGAACGCCTCTGCGAACAAACTGGGAAAGAAATTGGGGGTGCTGATCGAGATCAACGTTGGTGGCGAAGCGGCAAAAAGCGGACTCGCCCCCGACGCCGGTGAACTGGAAGCTATCTTGGAAGCTGCTCCCGGGCTTGAGCATCTCGCCTTCCGCGGGCTGATGACCGTCCCTCCCTTCACCGAAGACGTTCAGCAGGCTCGCCCATACTTTCGCAAGCTGCGCGCCCTGCGCGACCAGATCGCAGCCCGCCACTTGCCGTCCGTCCGCACGGACGTGTTGTCGATGGGCATGTCGCATGATTTTGAAGTAGCTATCGAAGAGGGTTCGACGTGCGTACGCGTGGGCACGGCGATCTTCGGGCTTAGAACAGCGCATTAGCCAGGGAGGAACGCCAAGAAAGCCTGGGATCCATTTTCCCCGTTTCTCCGTGTACTCTGTGGTTGATCGGCTTGGTTTAGGAGCCGGACGCGTTAGCGGGAATCCGCACCAGACCTGGAGCCCAGTTGAAGTTTCCGAGAGCCTCCGCGAAATCCGCACCGGCTTCGAGCGGCCATTCTGGGTGGCCAATATCACTGAAATTTTTGAACGCCTCTCCTACTATGGAGCGTTCGCGTCGCTGGCGTTGTACTTGCAGGAGAAGCTGAATTTCTCCACCCAGCAGACGGGAACGCTGACCGGCATTTTCGGTGGGATGGTTTGGTTTCTGGCCATCTTCGGCGGGGCCGCCGCCGACCGCATGGGATTTCGCCGCGCGCTTTCCATCGCCTATCTGATTCTCGCCGCTGCTTATTTTCTGATCGGTTCCATCGGAGCAGCCTGGCTGGCGCCGGTGCGCAACGCGGTTCCGCTCGGCTTGTTCGTGGGCTTCATTCTGATCCTCCCTGCGCTCGGCATCTCGCTGGTGAAGCCTTCGCGTGGTCGGCACCACTGCCCGCGCCTCCAAGGAAAGCGTTCGCTCGATCGGCTATTCGATTTATTACACGATGGTCAACATTGGCGGCGCGGCCGGGCCCTATTTTGCTTCCTGGGCCCATCGGCACCTGGGGGTCGAGAATGTTTACCGTGTCGCCGCGCTGAGCGTCTTCGCTATGTTTTTTGTGGTCTTGTTCTTCTTCCGCGAACCGCGCCAGGCCGGCGACGCGCCTCCACCATCGATCGCGACCGTGGCCAGGAATTTCTGCGTCGTCGTGGGCAACTATCGCCTGGTTTTACCCGTGCTTGGTATTGCCCTGGCGCTGCGCATCGCGACGTTCTTGTACCCGTTCAACGTGCCCTGGTGGATTTGGACCGGGCTTCTGCTGCTGGTGCTCGCCGGAATCAGCCGTTTCATGTGGTTCCTGGTGCTGTTCACCGGCTACTGGGTGGTTTTCTGGCAGCAGTACATCAGTCTGCCCGGCTACATACACGGGCACATCAACGCCAACGCTGATGTTGAAATCATTCTCGTGACCGACGGGCTGACGGTGATCTGCCTTACACTTCTGGTAAATCTCCTGACGCGCAAGATCCCCGCATTTCAAGCCATCATTCTGGGCACGGTGATTACTTCCGCATCGTGGCTGATCCTTGCCTTCAAGCCAACGATCTGGGGCGCGGTCCTCTCTCTGTTTGTGCTTGCCCTCGGCGAAATCATCCAATCGCCCGCGCTATTACGAATACATCTCGCGTCTTGCGCCCCCCGGCCAACAGGGGACGTACATGGGTTTCGCATTTCTGCCCATCGGGATCGGATCGCTGATCGGGGGCTGGTTCGGAGGAACGCTTGCCCACCATTTCGGAGAAGTCACGCACCAGCCAGAACGCATGTGGTGGGTTGTGACCGGAGTGGGTATGGCCACTGCCTGCGCGCTATGGATTTACGACAAGACCCTGAGAGCCACGACTGCCACAAATTCCTGAGCACGCGGACTCTCCTAAAACCGCGGATTCGCCCAAATCGTCTGCCTTGTTTAGAATGGTTACTTGCCCATGGATCTGTCCGCCATACAAGCCGCGCTCCGCGAGCGCAACATAGACGCCTGGCTCTTTTACGATCACCACCATCGCGATCCCATTGCTTACCGTGTGCTGGGATTGCCCCCGGACCAGATGGTCACCCGGCGCTGGTACTATCTGGTTCCCGCCAGCGGCGAACCGGTGAAACTGGTCCACAAGATTGAGCCTGGCCATCTCGACACGCTCCCCGGCGGCAAGCGCCAGTATTCCGGCTGGCAGGAATTGTTCGACCAGCTGAAACTTCTGCTCGCCGATCATCGCGATATCGCAATGCAGTATTCGCCTAACAACCTGGTCTTTACCGTCTCCCTGGTGGACGCCGGCACGGTCGATCTGATCCGTGGATTGGGCAAGAATGTCGTGAGCTCCTGTGATTTGGTCGCCCTGTTCGAAGCGACGCTCACCGAAGAGCAGATCAAGACTCACTTCGCCGCACGTGACGCGATTGATGCCATCACCGCGGCTGCTTTCCAGGAGATCGGCCGGCGCGCGCGCAACGGCGGCACCCACGAATACGAAATACAGCAGTGGTTTCTCGAGGCCTTCAGGCGAGAGAATCTGGTGGCCGACGATCCGCCCCTGGTCGCGGTCAATGCGAACAGCGGCGACCCGCACTATGCGCTGCATCGCGAAACTTCAAAGCCGATTCGTGAGGGTGACTTCGTCCTGCTCGACGTCTGGGCCAAGAAGAACACCCCCGGGGCCGTATACTACGACATCACCTGGACCGGTTTCGTGGGGAAGTCACCTTCGGGCCGCATGCGGGAGATCTTCGATGTAGTTCGCCGGGCGCGGGACATTGGAGTAAAAACTGTGGTCGAGGGCGTCAGCGCAGGAAAAGCCATCGCCGGATGGGAAGTTGACCACGCGGTGCGGGGTTACATCAAGGACGCAGGTTTCGAACAGTACTTCATCCACCGCACCGGGCATTCAATCGGCACCGAAGTTCACGCCAACGGTGCGAACATGGATGATCTCGAAATTCATGACGAGCGGCGCATTCTGCCCAACTCGTGTTTCTCGATCGAGCCCGGCATATATCTGCCCGAATTCGGCGTGCGCAGTGAAGTAAACATGCTGATCAGGCCCAGCGCAGCCGAAGTAACAGGTAAAATTCAAAGTGAACTCGTAATCATCTGAATGGCAAATTCAAGCAAGACCACTCCCGCAGAAATGGCGAGAACCACGGCGCCGGCGTCTGCCAGCATGTCGGTGATGGCGCCGGCAGTCGCGTGGCTCATTCCGGGCGCTGGGCACCTTATTCAGAAGCGCTGGATCCGCGGACTTTTGATCATGGCCTCGATCACGATCATGTTCGTGCTTGGCCTGCTGCTGCAGGGACGCGTCTATCAACCCAATGGCGGCGATATTCTGGACATCCTCGGTTTCGTCGGCGACGTGGGCGCGGGTGGTCTCTACATTGTGACCCGGGTGCAGGGCTGGGGACACGGCGCCATTGCTCATGCCACCGCCGATTACGGCACCAAGTTTCTGATTGTCGCCGGACTGCTGAATTTTATCTGCGCCGCCGACGCCTACCACATTGCCATCGGGAAGAAACCGTGATCGGAAGAACAGAATGACCCTGGAACTCACCCATTTCACCGCCGCCGTGCTGTTTTCAGTTTTCGCGTCGGTCGTTTTCGGAATCACCCAGCGAAACACCTCACGCGAACAGATTAAATACGGCCTGTATTGCTTCGTCCTCTTTGTCGGCGGAGTCTTCGTGGCGGGCTGGGTAATGTGGATATTGCGGCACTAGACTTCAGCCGTCAGCTCTCAGCCTTCAGCTCACAGTAAATGCAATAGCCGCGAAGCGGCGTAATAATAGAGCCCACGGCGTAAGCCGTGGGTAAGAGCATGTGGCTAACCGAGCCCCGAAGGGGCGGAAGAAGCGTTTCTGCGAGGTTGCCGGAATCGACCCCGGGGCGCGGCATTTGTCAACAATGATTGTCGGAAACCTGACGGTCGAACGCTAACCTCTTACGCCCCTACGGGGCTGTTCGCGTTCTATGTTCACCCACGGCTTACGCCGTGGGCTCTATTATCACGCCGCTTCGCGGCTATCGCATTTGCTGTGAGCTGAAAGCTGACAGCTGCTTCTACCCTTCCCACACGAAGGCATCAAACACCCGCTTGATATCAAACCCCAGGCGTTGATAGAGCGTTACTGCGCGCGCATTCGCTTCGGTCACGGTGAGCGACAGTAGCGAAAAATGTCGCTGACGCAGATTGCCCGCGGTAGCCGCGATCAGCAATTCTCCCAGTCCACGGGAGCGGTATTCGGGCAGCACGCAGACCTGGGTGACGTGTCCGACATCGTGGCGTACCCGGGAGCACAGGATGAGCCCTACCAGGCTTCGCGCCCGTTTGTGCACCGCAACGAACGAGCCTTCCGGATCAAAGATGCCGCAGCCGGGAAAGCGAACGATGTTGTTCAGGAAGCGCAGAGACCCGCTCAGGGTGCGGTATTGATCGTTGATTTCGGAGTCCACGTGACCGCGGTACGCGCTGGTGATCAAGGCGGCGGCCGGCTGGTAGTCGTGCTCGGTCCAGCGCCGGATCTCAATTTCAGCATTCATCGGAGGCGCCGGCTTGGGCGCAGGAGCGTCGTTCAGCGGCAGCACCATGAAGAGCCGGGGATGGCGCTGAAATCCTTGCTCGACAAATGGCCGGGCGACCACGCCCGCCTCATGCACCAGCAATTGCGCTTCGACCCGATGAATGCCTGGCGACTGTTGCAGGGTCTCAATCACATGCAGCAGCAGTCGCGATTCCACTTCGTGAGGATCGGGCAGGCGGCCGCCGTTGGCGACGAACAGGTCTCCAATCACGCCCTTGCTGCCTTCGTAGACAAAAAAAGCATAGCCGACGATCCGGCCGCGATCGATGGCGGCATAGCCAGGCAGGATTTTCGCATCCACGTAGCGCAAAATCATGTCGGCCGAACCGCTGTAGTCCCAGGAGAGCAGGCGCGCCCACTCCCGGACCTCGTCCTCCAGCAGTGGACGCAGATCGACAGAGGAGAAATGTCTGAGGTCGAGAATCTCCACCTGGAGGCTCCTGGAGGGTTCCGGCTTGCTAAGCGCGCTCATGGCGGGCTGCGAACAGCGAGTGTAGTGCTTCGTCCGACTGGAGGCAAACGGGGGGACAAGGATGGTAATCGAAAGCGCTTTAGCTATTAGCTCTTAGCCTTTAGCTCGCTCTGTATTTGGCATTTGGCTCCATACATCGACGAGTGATTTTCCACCCGCATGTTCGCAAGTGAAAGCTAAAGGCTAATTGCCAATTGCTAATTGCCGCCTTTCCCTACCCAGTAATAATCCAGGCCCTGCTCCGCGAAGCTCCCCACATAAGTGACTCGACGGCCGGGTGTCCACTTCGCGATGTTTTTTTGCCATCCGCCGGGGGTGATCAACAGATGCTCGCCGGCGGGGATTTCTCCGGCTTCGTAGCGCAGAATCTTCTGATCGCGATAAAAGTGGAGGCCGTATTCAGTTTCGCGAGAAAGCCGCAGAACGGCCAGCGGGAAAGCCCGGTTGTCCACACGGCTGATTTCTTGTGCGAGCGGCCGCGCGGAGAGGGTGGCATCCAGGGAAGGAGCACCCAGCCGAAGCGCCGCCGCCAGCGCCAGGATCACGGGGACTAAGGTCACGAAGCGCAACACGCGAAGGCCCAACGGGCGCCGCAGAGTCAGCGCAATTCCAACTGCCAGCACGCGCTGCAAACCCGGCTGAGATAGCGGTCGCCCGGCCCCAGGGCAGTGTGTGATGGAACACGATGTACTGCATCATCAATGCCGCCACCACCGGCAGCGCCGCCACTACGGAATGCAGCGACAATCAGCAGAAGGCTGGGCCGATGATCGTCCACCACGTGGCGGCGAACATATTCCGCCAGCAGCAGCGTGCCTGCAGGAAGAGCCGGCACGATGTACCCCGGCAGCTTCGAGGCGGAAAAGGAAAAGAACACGATCGGGACGATGAGCCAGATCACGAGAAACACCGGCAAAGCATCTTCCGAGTCGAACATCTTTCGTTTTTCCGTCCACCAGGCGCGAACACTCTCTACCAGCGCGATGCTGACAAACATGGTCCAGGGCACGAAGCCGAGCAGAGCGACCGGGATGTAGTACCAGAAGGGCTGGGTGTGGTGATAGAGGTCCTTGCCAAATCGCTCCAGGTTGTGTTCAAGGATGAATACGCGAAAAAATTCCGGATTCCTGAGCTGAACCGCGACGTACCACGGAAGTGCGGTCAGAGAAGAACAGCCCGATTCCGGGGAGCCAGCATGTTCTGGCAATGAGCCGGTAATCGCCTTTGGCTACCGCGAAAAGCACGACAATCACCAGGGCGAAGAAAGGCGCCACCGGCCCTTTGGCCAGCGTCGCGAGCCCCAAAAAAATGTAGGAGACCGCCAGGTAGCCGTTGCGGGAGCTTTCGTACCACGCATACCAGCCCAGCATGGCAATGGCGAAGGTAGCGGTGAGCGGCATATCCATGGATGCCGCGCGCGCGAAGCCGATGATGCCGCTGGCGGAGGCTGCCATCAAGGCGCCATCCAGCTGAAAGCCGGGCCGGAAGCGCCGCAGGAAAAGATAAATGACGACCACCATCATGGTCGCATCCACCGCGGATGAAAGACGAGCGGCCCAGTCGCTGACTCCGAAGACGCCGTAAGCCAGCATGGTTTGCCAGTAATAGAGCGCCGGCTTCTCGAGCCAGGGCTTGCCCCCGAGCGTGGGCGTGATCCAGTCGTGACGGGCCAGCATTTCGCGCGCTACCTGCGCGTAACGCGGCTCGTCGGCGCCGAGCAGGCCGAAGTATGCCAGACCGAAGAAAAACAGGAAACCGCAGAAACCGGCCAGCAGCAGCCAGTCCAAGAGCGGCGGCGGAACCGCATCCGGCGCGGCAGGATTCGATATCGAGTTTGCGGGCTTGGAACTCACGGCCGGAGTCTACGATCCGAAGTCGAGAATGAGATCTATTGTATGGAGGAGCCCGGCCGCAATTCCGCGAGAATGCGAGCGCTTGCCGCCGACAATGGCCCATCCACCGCACAACCGCTGGCGCACTGGTGCCCGCCACCGCCTAGACGCTCGGCGATTGCGGCGACGTTGACATGGCCTTTGCTGCGCAGGCTCACACGAAAGCGTCCATCGGCGAGTTCGCGAAAGAACAACGCCACTTCCACACCCTGAATCGATAGCGCGTAATTCACCAGACCTTCGCAGTCTTCTTCCTTGGCGTGGAAGCGTTGCATTTGTTCCTGGCTCACCGAAATCCACGCCAGAGACCCTTCCCGGTGCAGATTGGAGAGCGCCGCGCCCAACAGCCGCATTTTAGCGGTGGAGTGTCCGAAATAAATATTGCGGGCGCAGTAGGCGGGATCCGCGCCGGCCAGCACCAGTTCCCGCGCCAGTTCGAAGGTGTGTTCGTTCGTGCCTTCGAACATGAACGATCCGGTATCGGTAAGGACAGCGGTGTAAAGACAGGTCGCGATCTCAGGAGAAATCTTCACATCGGCCTCGCGCGCCAGTCGATAAACCATTTCCGCGGTGGCCACGGCTTTGGGATCGATCCAGTTCACCTGGGCAAACGGGCGGCCGCTCTGGTGGTGATCGATGTTGATCAGAAACTTGCTCTCCAGCCCGCGCAGACGGGTGCGCTGGATGCTGTCGCACTCCAGAATGATGGCGGCTTCGTAGTTTCCGTTGACCGTCTCCGACTGGACGACTTCCTTGGCGTAGGGTAAAGGCTGGTAAATGCGAGGCACGCCATCGCGCAGAACGACATCGGCTTCCTTTCCCATCTGGCGCAGGATCTGGCCGAAGGCCAGCGCCGAACCGATGGCGTCGCCATCCGGCCTGGCATGCGAGGTCAGCACGAATCGGTTGCGCTGCTCGATCTGCTTGAGAACTTCTTTCAACATAAACAGTCGTCGGTCGTCAGTCTTCAGTCGTCAGCCACTCCGCGCTCCAGGCCGCCAGATTTATTCTGACGAATGACGACTGACGACTATTTCTTTTTCTTTTTCGTCCGGCCCAGCAATTCGTCAATTCTGGCGCCATA
This sequence comes from Terriglobia bacterium, assembly GCA_963841075.1. Classification (GTDB taxonomy): domain Bacteria; phylum Acidobacteriota; class Terriglobia; order Terriglobales; family Acidobacteriaceae; genus JAIQFF01. The sequence continues at coordinate 179,831 of CAWJBA010000032.1, read as the reverse complement.
TTTATCGGAGCGGTCGAGGTGAAAATAGAGCTCCGGAGGGCGGCGAAGGTGCAGATTCTCCGCCACCTCGCGCCGGATGAATCCGACGGCGGCGGTCAAGCCCTCCAGGGAGCGGTCGGCTTCCGCGTCATCTCCGTCGAGCGTGACGAACACCTGCGCCGAGCGCGAGTCCTCCGCCAGCACCACGCTGGTGACGCTGACCAGGCCGATGCGTGGGTCGCCCAGTTCGCCCTCCACGATGGTCTCGATTTCCTCTCGCAGGGCCTCTCCCAGGCGCTCCCGATGGTATTTCGCGCCACGCTTCTCCACATCCACCTCTTGAGTAAAACGAATGAGAATATCAGAAAAACGTCGCCAGCGTGACCCGGCCCGAATCACGGAGTCGATTTCGTCAGCGTAGGCCGAGACCCCGGGCGCTACATGAATTCCACGAAGGAGTCCGCAATATCAGCGCCGCCATTGTTGGCGATTCGAGTCGCCTGTCGCTCCACGTTCTTCATGAGGCCATCAAGATAGTCGCGCGAATCTGAAATAGCGACCACTCCGACCGTGGCCCGGTTCCACAGTCCACTGGGATCCAGCTCGGCCACGGCCACGTTGAAGTGCGCGCGCAGCCGGTCTTTGAGGCTGCGGACCACCTGCCGCTTGTCTTTGAGTGACTGCGCCGCTTCGATGTGCAGTTCGAGGGTGAGGAAAGCGATCATTCCAGTCGTCAGTCTTCAGTCATCAGTCTTCAGGGAATCGCTGACGACTGAAGACCGACGACTGACGACTGCTTTAAGCGATGGCTTCGGCTGCGACTTTCTCGGTCACGAAAGCTTCGATCACGTCGCCGGCTTTGATGTCGCCGTAATTCGAGATCGAGATGCCGCACTCCATGCCGTTGCGCACTTCGCTGGCGTCGTCTTTGAAGCGGCGCAGCGATCCCACTTTGCCGGTGAACACGACGTTGTTGTCGCGCAGCAGGCGCACTTCCGAGTCGCGCTTGATGAGGCCATCGGTGACGGAACATCCCGCGATGGTGCCCACCTTCGGGATGCGGAATGTCTCCTTGACCAGAGCGCGGCCCTGATAGGTTTCCTTGATCGTGGGTTCGAGCAGGCCGGTCATGGCGCGCTTGATCTCGTCCTGCAGCTCGTAAATGATCGAGTGCAGCCGGATGTCGACTTTCTCCTGCTCCGCCAACTCCTGCGCCTTGCGTTCCGGACGCACGCTGAACCCGATGATGATGGCATTCGACGCCGAAGCCAGCAGCACGTCCGACTCGGTGATCGCGCCCACGCCCGAGCGCAGGACCTTCAGCCGCACCTTGTCGTTCGACAGCTTGGTAAGCAGATCGGTGAGCACTTCGACCGAGCCGCCAACGTCGGCTTTGAGGATGATGTTCAGTTCCTTAGTGCCCGCAGTCTTGAGTTGTTCCGCGAGACCTTCCAGAGACACGCGGGAACTCTTGGCCAGCGTGGCTTCGCGGGCTTTCTGTTCGCGGTATTCGGAAACGCCGCGCGCTTTGTCGCGATCCGCGACCACTACAAATTGATCTCCGGCCTGCGGCAAACCTTCCATGCCCAGAATTTCGACTGGAGTGGATGGCGGCGCTGCTTCGAGCTGGTTGCCGCGATCGTCGAACATGGCGCGCACTTTGCCGTACACATTGCCGCACCACGAAATTGTCGCCCGTTTTCAAGGTGCCGTTCTGCACCAGCAACGTTGCCACCGGTCCGCGGCCGCGATCCAACTTGGCTTCGAGGACTACGCCGGTCGCCGGACGATCCGGCGTTGCTTTGAGCTCCTGCAGGTCGGCGACCAGGCAGATCATTTCCATCAGCAGGTTGAGGTTCGTTTTCTGTTTGGCCGAAACATCGACGAATACCGTTGTCCCGCCCCAGTCTTCCGGCATCAGGCCACGATCGGCCAACTGCTTCTTCACCCGGTCCGGCATGGAGTCGGGTTTGTCGATCTTGTTGACCGCGACAATGATAGGAACCTCTGCGGCGTGGGCGTGATCGATGGCTTCGAGGGTCTGCGGCATGACGCCGTCATCCGCAGCAACCACCAGGACAACGATGTCGGTGGCTTTGGCGCCGCGCGCGCGCATGCGAGTAAACGCCTCGTGACCCGGCGTATCGAGAAACACAATCTGGCGGCCGTAGGCCGGAGAATTCTTGTCCACGATCGTCACTTTGTAAGCGCCGATGTGCTGCGTGATGCCGCCGGCTTCGCCTCCGGCCACGTTGGTCAGGCGGATGGAATCGAGCAGCGTGGTCTTGCCGTGATCGACGTGGCCCATGATGGTGACCACGGGCGGACGTGTCACGCCTTCCGCGGGAGCGCCTCCTTCTTCACCGGCCGCGGCCTCGGAGACTTCCTTGGCGGCCTGCTCTTCGAAGGTGATCACGTTGGTGTCAGCTCCGAAGAAGCGCGCCATCTCGCTGGCCAGTTCGGTGTCGAGCGTCTGGTTGATGGTGGCGAAGACGCCGCGAGTCAGCAGACGCGCGATCAGGTCCTTGGCGCGAAGGCCTAGCAACTCCGCCAGGTCTTTTACGCTGATACCTTCCGTAATCGTGATGCTGCGCGTTATAGGTTGCGGCTCATTCGAGAGCGACAGCCGCGGCGGCGGCGTGTAGCCCTTCATCGGGCCTTCCTTCACACCACGTGGCACATAGCGCTGTCCCGGCCTGCGTGAAGGCGCGCCCGGCCGGCTGCCCGGCCTGGGGGTCGGCCCGCCGGAGGGCACTGCTCCCGGTCCCACTCCTAGCGGACGCGAGCCCGTCGGGGACTGGCGCGTGGGGTGCATTGGCCTGCGCTCGCCCGGCCGCAACGGCGGCCGATTCGCGCTGGGCGCGCCCGGACGCGGACGCTGAAAAATCGGTTGGCCTGGCACCGGACGTCCCGGAGCCGGCCGCGTCGTGGCGTCTGCGGACGCACTTGGCGCGCCCGCCGGCGGGACTGGACGCAAAGGCGCCTTATAAACCGGACGCGGTCCGGTCTGGGGAACGATCATTCGTGGTGGCGGCGCCGATGGCGGCGCGCTCGGGGCTGCCGGCCTGGCCGCCATCGTCGGGGCTGGGGGCGGAGGTGCTGCACTCCGCACGGGTGGCGGAGCCACGACCGGCGCGGCGGAAACGGCCGGAGGCCGCGGCGGTGCTACCGATGGCGCTGCGGGTCGAGGAATCGCCGCCGGGGCGATCGGTGCCGCGGATTGCGGAGGAGGTGGCGGCGCGGGAGCGGTAAACGTAGGTCTCGGAGTAGCGGACGGAACCACAAATTTCGGCGGAGCCGACGGGGGAGCCACGGGCGCTTTCGGGACTGGAACACTGGCGGCGGGAGGCGCCACGGGCTTGGTCTCAACCGGCGGCGGCGTAGTCGATGGCGGAGCCTCCGCTGTCGCGGGCCCCTGTTGCTTGCTGATGATAGCTTTTAGCGCGTCGCCCGGCTTGGAAATATGGGAGAGGTCGATCTTGGTCTTGATCTCATCGCCGTCGGGACGGCCCGGCCGCGAAGAACGGCTGGAGGTCTGAGCGGAGGCCGCAGCGCGGAGGCGGGCACGCACTTTATCCGCTTCATGGTCTTCGAGAGAACTGGAATGGCTCTTTTTCTCGGTGACTCCGACTTCGGGAAGCACATCGAGAATGGACTTGCTTTTGACTTCCAGCTCTCTTGCCAGATCGTTGATTCGAATCTTACTCATCCGCCCTTTCGCCCTCCGGACTGTTCCGCTAAGTCTTCATATCAACCTCACGGCATCAGTTTTCAGGTTCGCGCAGCCGCTTCGGTCTGCGCGAAGGAACCGCACTTACTGCTTCTCCTCGGAAGGAGCAGGCTCCTCCGTGGATTCAGCTTTTTCTTCAGCTCCACTATTTTCTTCGACGGCATCTTCGCCCGAGGCCGCGGCTTCAGTCGTTTCCGCCTCGGCTTGCGGCGCTGCTTCGACCTCGGCGGTCACGTCTTCGGAACTCGCGACTGCCTCTTCGGCCACAGGCTCCGCGCTCGCGTCACCTTCGGCCGGTACTGCGCCCGCTTCCCCGCCTTCGAGGCTGGAGAAATAATTATTGACCGCCAGGCTGATCTTTTCCACCGTCTTGGGACCGATGCCCTCGATGGCTTCCAGTTGCTCCGGAGTCATATCCGCCAGAGCTTCGACCGTGGTCACGCCCGCAGCGCTCAGCTTCTCAATCAGTCCTTCACCCAGGCCAGGGACGCTCTCCAGCGGAGTAGACGCCGTGCCCACCAGGGCGGACATCTGCAACTCCACTTCCTGGCGCTTTTCTTCCTCGCTCTTGATATCAATCTTCCAGCCGAGCAACTTCGCCGCCAGCCGGACATTTTGTCCCTTCTTGCCGATCGCCAGCGAAAGCTGGCTGTCGTCCACCACCACTTCAAGATGCTTGTCGGCCGAATCGACCACGGTCACGCGGCTTACCTTGGCCGGCTGCAAAGCCTTCTCCGCAAAGGTCACCGGGTCTTCGTGGTACTCGATGATGTCGATCTTTTCGCCGCGCAATTCGCGGATGATGGATTGCACCCGCATGCCCTTCATGCCGACGCAGGCGCCCACCGCATCCACGTCCTTGTCTTTGGACATGACCGCGATCTTGGTGCGCTCGCCAGCCTCGCGGGCAATCGCGCGAATTACCACCGTTCCGTCATAAATTTCCGGAACTTCAGTCTGGAACAGATGTTGCACCAGTTCCGGCGCCGCGCGTGAAACCACCACCGCCGGGCCTTTCGAGGCCCGCTCCACTCTCGCAATCACCACCCGGACGCGCTCGCCCATGGCAAACGATTCCAGGCGCGACTGCTCCTTGCGCGGCATGCGCGCTTCAGCCTTGCCGATGTCGAAGATCACATCCGGACCTTCGATCCGCTTTACGGTGGCGTTCACGATTTCAGCCACGCGGCCGATGTATTCGTTGTAAACCGTGTCGCGCTCCGCCTCGCGCACTTTCTGGAAGATGACCTGTTTAGCCAGCTGCGCCGCGATGCGCCCGAGAATGCCTTCCGTCTGCTTGTTGATCTGGAGCTCGCCCCCCAGCTCAACGTCGGGATTGATCTTGCGCGCATCATCCAGCGTGACCTGCAGAACGGGATCTTCCACCTGCTCCGGAGTCTCGACAATCGTTTTCACCGCAAAGGCGCGGATCTTGCCGGTCTCTTTGTCCAACTCGGCGCGCAGGTTTTCCTGCGTCTTGTAATACTTGCGCGTAGCCACAACAATGGCATCTTCCACCGCGCTCACGACAATTTGCGGATCAATGCCCTTTTCCCGGCTCAACGCGTCAATCGTGTTATAGAGCTCACTTGCCATAGATAAACCGACCTCGGACTTCAGACCTCGGACCTCGGCTAAATCTCAGAACCCCGATGCCGGTGGAACTGGCCGACGTCTGAGGTCTGACGCCCGACGTCCGCTTTTAGATTTCTGGCACCAGATTCGCCTTCTCGACGTTTTTCAATTCGACTTCCACCTTCGCCGCGTCGCCCTCTTCCGGACGGCGCTTTTTTCTGGCGGCGTTCAGGTCGAGGGTCAAGCGACCGTGCGCAAAACTCTCCAACCGTCCTTCAAAGTGGCGATTGCCGTTGACCGGTTGCTGCGTCGTCAACTTGATGCGGCTTCCAGTGAAGCGCTCGTAATCAGCCGGACGAACTAATTTCCGGTCCAGCCCCGGAGATGAAACCTCCAGCGTGTAGGAACCCGAAATCGCGTCCTCAACATCCAGTATCGTGCCGACTTCACGGCTGACGTTCGCACAGTCCTCGTGCGTGACCCCGGCCGGCTTATCAATCACGATGCGGAGCATGCGAGCTTTGCCCCCGCCCCGCAGTTCTACTTCGACTACTTCGAGCCCGCTGGAGGCCGCCACCCGCTCCGCAATCTCGCGAACTTTATCAATTTCAAATGCCATTAAATCAATAGCTTACAGCCAATTTGACGATTTCAAAATGGGCTTAAACTAAAAAGTGGGCTTGCGCCCACTGGTGTGTCTCGCCACGTGCTGGTAACTACACAACAGTTCCAGCTATCAATATACGCCGCAGGGAACCAAAAGACAAACCCCCGCGGGCGCTGGATAGTGTCCTGATCTCGGAGTCTCTGTGTCCTTGCCGAACTCCCGATCGCAGCTTTATCGCGGCATCGGCGCCCTGATGGAACCGACCAGTCCAGTTCGATTGTCCTGCACCGCCAGGCTGATTTGGTTGCGCCCGGGCTGAGCATCCAGGTCCATATGCAACAGCAAACCGTGCTGCACAATTTGCTGGTAGGTATTGGCGTCGAAGGCCTGATCCACCTTCATGCTCCGGTTACCCATCATCTTTCCTTCGGGAGAGAAGACAGCGGCATAAAAAGCTACATTCACCTTTTTCCCGCCTCCGGAGGCATCCTCCGTGGAAACCGTGCTGGCATCCACCAGAAAATCCACGCCCACTTTTCCCTTCGCGGCGCGATTGTCAGCGGAAGGCACGACCCGCGCCGTGAAGGCCACCAGGGTGGATGGAACCGCATCCCCCAAAGCGGAGGCCACCTCCTGATCCGAGTTGTAACCCTTGACCTGTGTGGGATCCAGGGCATAGTACCCTCGCCGGTTTTGAACCTCCACGCCATCGCGTTTCACTTTCACTTTGATCTGCCGGTATTTGCCGTCGTACTTCTTGTTCTCTGGATAGTAGCCCAGCGTGTAAGACGCGGCGCTGTCTTGGAAGGCTCGCTGCACTCCGTCCTTGATTTCGTTCTGGTTGATATAGGCGCGGCCGCCGGTCTCACGCGCAATATCGAGCATCGTCTCTCGCGAATCGATCGAGGCCGACAGCGTCAGGCCTCGGGCGTCCACGGGATACACCGCAACCTGCGCGCTCGCCAGCCTGGCCTCCAGTTCGCGAATCTCGACGACGTGTGATTCGCGGAACGCAGCCGCCTCGCTTCCGGCGGCATGCTGTCCCACCCGACGGGTATCCAGGCTGGGCAGGGTCTCCTCGAGCTCCGCCTCAGTCATGTTTCGATTTTCCGGAACCAGGGTGAACGGAAGATTCCCCGTGACCCAGATGATACTTTTGCGGCCGGGCAGCCCTCCCAGTATGCGCGCCAGACTGTTCAGGGCGTTCAGGGTCACGACCGCCCTCTGGTCCTCGGCGTAAGCGGCCTGGGCTCCGACGAAAGACGCCAAGGCCGCCTGGGCGATGGCTACCTGGTCGAAAGAACCAGCAGTCGGCCCGCCACTGGGCCCTGACGAGTCGCCTATCGAACCGGCTGGAGGCGTGCTCGCATCCAGCGCGGCGACTATCGAAGTTCCAGTTGGAGTGCCGGCAGCAGCGCTGGTTTCCGCGCGGCCGGCGTTGGCCAGCTCCTGCGCCTGCGGCTTGTAGCGCCGCAACGCCTCGGCCAAAACCTGGGGATCGCTGGTGAGGTCCTGCAACACCTTCAATGGCCCCGTAAGCGTGAAAACCGCCATGCGCTGCCCTGGTTTGAGTTGCTCCCGGACAAAACTGATCATCTGCCGACGCGCGTAACCCTGGTCGGTGAAGGCAGAGTTGACCGCATCCAGCAGCATGACCGTTATAGGTCCCCCGGGATCACGATATTGCGGACGGTTCGAATAAATGCCGGGCGGCAAGGGCTGAGCCGCCCCCAGCTTTTCTCCCGCAGGCACGAATGTGGAGACCTTCTGGGCTTTGCCGTTCTCCTCAACCTCAAAGTCTTCGGGACGAAGTCCGGTGATGGCATTGCCTTGCTTGTCGGTTACGACCACGTCCAGCACCACCAGGTGCGTGCTTACGCGAATGGTGGGAGCCGGAAGGTCGCTGGAAGAAGATGGCGCCTGAAACCATCCGCCCGCTGCAACGACGATCGCGATAACGCCAACCAGCCACGCCGGGCGCGTGCACGAAGCGATCTTGGCCATATGTGTCTCCTGACGAGTGCGGATGAAGACCGCGGAATCGGCACTAAGCTAGTATGTTTCGCATGGAGTAGCAAGTCATAAACGTTTGCGAAGGCCGCGATTTGCCACGAGCCAGATAGTCTCTCTAGAATGGTGGCTAACCCGAGGCTGAAACCCCCATGATTCATTTTCCTGTCCCTGAGGCTCTCACCTTTGACGACGTGTTGCTGCTGCCGGCGCGCTCCGACATCGTGCCGGCGCTGGCCAACACCCAGACTCAACTCACGCGCAATATCCGCCTCAATATTCCCATCGTCAGCGCCGCCATGGACACGGTCACGGAATCCCACATGGCGATTGCGCTGGCCCAGCAGGGAGGGATCGGGATCATCCACCGCAACCTGACTCCGGAACAGCAGGCCAATGAAGTCGACAAGGTGAAGCGTTCGGAAAGCGGCATGATCGTCGACCCGGTAACCATGTCGCCCGACGCGAAAGTTTCCGACGCTCTTGAGATGATGCGCAAGTACAAAATTTCCGGCGTGCCCATCACCAAGAATGGACGGCTGGTGGGTATTCTCACCAATCGCGACCTGCGCTTCGAGACCCGCTTCGATATTCCAATCAGCAAAGTGATGACCAAGGAAAATCTCATCACCGTACCGGTCGGGACAACTCTCGAAGACGCCGAGAATATCCTGCACGAACACCGCGTGGAAAAGCTTCTCGTGGTCGATGACAACTACAATCTCAAAGGCCTGATCACGGTCAAAGACATTCAGAAAAAATTGAAGTATCCCAACGCCGCCAAAGATTCGCAGGGCCGGCTGCGGGTGGGAGCGGCCATCGGCGCCACCGGCGACTTCCTGGAGCGCGCTCAGGAGATGGTCAAGTGCAAGGTTGACCTGCTCGCCATCGACAGCGCACACGGACACTCCAGCCGCGTGCTCGATGCCATCAAACTGGTGAAGGCGAAGCTGCCGGAGGTCGATTTGATCGCGGGCAACGTCGGGACTTTCGACGGAGCCTGCGAACTGGCGCGCGCGGGCGCCGACGCCATCAAAGTCGGGATTGGCCCGGGATCGATCTGCACCACCCGGGTCGTAACCGGCGCCGGCATGCCGCAGATGACCGCGATCGCGGAAGCCTACCGCGCCACCAAGGACGCTGGCATTCCCGTGGTTGCCGACGGCGGCATCAAGTACTCTGGCGATATCACGAAAGCCCTTGCCGCCGGTGCTTCAGCAGTCATGATCGGATCGCTGTTTGCCGGAACCGATGAGAGTCCGGGTGAATTGATTCTCTATCAAGGCCGCTCATTCAAATCCTATCGCGGCATGGGCTCGCTGGGCGCGATGGCCTCGGGTTCGAGTGAACGTTATTTCCAGAACACTGACGGCGACGCCTCGACCGCGATGTCAGGTGGCGCCGAGGACGCCAATCGTCTGGGAAAACTGGTCCCTGAAGGCATCGAAGGACGCGTTCCTTACCGCGGTTCCGTCGCCATGATCGTCCACCAGATGGTCGGAGGGTTGAAGTCCGGCATGGGTTACTGTGGTTGTGGCACTATCCCGGAGTTGCTGCAAAAGACGCGATTTGTGCGCATCAGCGGGGCCGGCCTGCGCGAGAGTCACGTACACGATGTGATGATCACACGCGAGGCGCCGAACTATGCGGTGGAGTAGCGTCCGGGAATACCGCGCTTGAATTCTGCGCAAAAGCATCTGCTGAAGACCTGGATCGCTGCGACTTTGTGGCTCGGCCTCATCGTCGGCGAGTCCACTAATTTTGCTTCCGCCGAGCATACGGCCCGACTTCTTTATCCGCTGCTGCACTTCCTCTTCGGCCTGCAGTTGACCCACTTTCCCGCCTGGCACTTCCTCATACGAAAGACCGGCCACTTCGTGGGTTACTCCACTCTCAGTTGGCTGCTGTTTCGCGCCTGGCGGGACACCTTCCCCATCTCTGGCAGCGCCTGGTCCATCCAGTGGGCAAGAATTTCGTTTTTCATGACTGCCCTGGTCGCCTGCCTCGACGAATGGCACCAAACCTACCTTCCCAGCCGCACCGGCACTCTGCACGACGTTCTGCTCGACAGCACAGCTGCGCTGTTCGCGCAGGTAGTGATCTTTCTAATTCTGCGCAGACGAAATTTAGCGTCGCTATCGCAACTTCAGGCTTCCTGAAGTAGCGAGGCAAACTGTTTTCGCTCTGCAAGTGCCAACTAGACGAGCCGCGAAGCGGCGCCAGAATAGAGCCCACGGCGTAAGCCGTGGGTAGGAAAGCAAAACGATCAAGCCTCGAAGGGGCGAAAGAAGGGCCGCGCCACAAACTGTTTTCCCACGGATCCGAGCCGACGTCGCAACCGCCCTAATACATCGAGTCGTACTTGGTTACAACCCACTCGCCGTCTTTTCTCTCCAGCGTCACTGAAAACAATTCCTTGTACGTGCCTTTTTGATCGGGCGCGTTCCGCCGCTTTCCGCGATAATGCAGGATGCGCAAGGGCGGCGTGTCTTCCCAATCCGCGACGTCCCAGGAAAGCAGCGGGTGCTGGGCCTCCGAGTCGCAGATGAATGCTGCGTACTTCTTGCGATAGTCCTTAAACCAGTCCGCCAGCTCCTGCCTGCAATTCCCGTCGCGCATGCTGCGGATAAACTTGGCTGCCTCGCGTTCCGAGGTGCGGTCGCGCAGAGGGTTCAGCGAAATCGAGTTAGGAATTCCGGAGAGCGGATCGCGGTCCTGCGACCGGTCGAGCACCGGCCCTTGCCCATTCAGGTGAATGAGATACCCGAAAAAGACGATCAGCAGCAGGACCCCGGCTCCGGCCGCGATCCCGACTTGATTGCGTGAAAGCTCCATGCCACCCGGTTTCTGGAAATACTCCTCACATCAGTCTAACGGGAGGTCAAGGAAGGACAAGATTACGGCAGATAGACTCCAGGGGACATGTACGACTGGGTCGGAATAAGAGGCCATTGAAAAAGAAAGAGGGGCGATGGACTCGCCCCTCTTGTAAGACGCGATCTATGTCTACTACTCTTTGTCGTCCTTGACTTTGTCGACGCCTTCGACGTGGTCGGCGGGATGCTCGACCCCCTGCTGGGCCTCGGCTTCGTCCATCGCGCGCTTGGCTTCTTCGGCGCGCTTGGAACGGGCCACGGCACGCTTCTCGCGCTTTTCTTCCTGCAGCTTCTCGCTGCCCAGGAGCTCGACGAATGCGGTATCGGCGCCATCGCCTTTGCGCCAGCCGGCGCGAACGATGCGCAGGTATCCACCTTCGCGATCCCCGAAGCGGGGAGCGATGGTGTCAAAAAGCTTGTCCACCGCGGCGCTGGTCATCAGGTAGGCAAGGGCCTGGCGGCGCGCCGAAAGATCGCCGCGCTTGCCCAGCGTGATCATCTTCTCGACCAGCGGACGCAGGGCCTTGGCCTTGGGCACGGTCGTCTCGATTCGCTCTTCGACGATGAGCGATGTCACCAGGTTCCGCAGCAAGGAGCGGCGGTGGCTGGTGTTACGTCCCAGTTTCCATCCTGCTACTTTGTGACGCATTTGAATCCCTCTGGGGCCAATTACGGCAAATGGCCGGTTCAGTTCGGTATCTTGGTTTCCAGTTTCCAGTTTCCGGTTTCTAGTTTCAAATTCCTGGTCGCAGACGAAACATGCAGCGTCCGGATCTTAACTAGAAACCAGAAACTAGAAACCGGGTGGCGCCGAGCACCACCCGAAACTGCTTATAAATCGTTATCCGGACCGTACGCCGATGCCGGCAGCACCTGGTTGGAAGTCGGGCCGGGCACGGCGTTGCCGTGCTCGTCGATCTTCATGCCCAGGCTCAAGCCCATCGACGACAGAATTTCCTTGATCTCGTTCAGCGACTTGCGGCCGAAGTTCTTGGTCTTCAGCATCTCGGCTTCGGTCTTCTGGACGAGTTCTCCGATGGTCTGGATGTTCGCATTCTTCAGGCAGTTGTAGCTGCGCACCGAAAGCTCCAGCTCTTCGACCGAACGGTTCAGGTTCTCGTTCTTGATTTCCGGTTTTCTATCGTCGGTCGCGGTGGAAGTCTCGATGTCCTCTTCAAAGTTGATGAAGATGTTCATGTGGTCTTTCAGCAGCTTCGCCGCCAGGCCGATAGAATCGGCCGGCGTGATGGAGCCGTTGGTCCACACTTCAATCGTCAGCTTGTCGTAATCGGTGATCTGCCCCAGACGTGCCGCTTCCACGGTGTAGTTGCACTTGCGCACCGGCGAGTGCACGGAGTCGATGGGAATGAAACCGATGCCGAGATCCTCGTCGAAGTTCTTGTCTGCCGAAACGTAGCCGCGCCCACGCTTCAGGCGCATTTCCATGTCGAGCTTGCCGCCCTCGCTGACAGTCGCGATGTAGACGTCTTTGTCGAGCACCTCGACGTCAGCATCCGCTTCGATCATGCCGGAGGTGACGACACCGGGCTGATCGCTGCGCAGGTAGATCGCCTTGGGAGCGTCGCCCGCCAACTTGAACGGAATCTGCTTCAGGTTGAGGATGATGTCAGTGGCATCTTCGACGACGCCGGGAATCGACTGGAACTCGTGCAGTACGCCTTCGATCTTCACGGCGGTGACCGCAGCTCCTTCGATGGAAGAAAGCATCACGCGGCGCAAGCCGTTGCCGATGGTGGTACCAAAGCCGCGTTCAAACGGCTGGGCCCAGAAGATGCCGTACTTGTCAGTTAGGGTTGAAGTGTCTACTGCGAGGCGCTTGGGTTTTTGAAATCCCTTCCAAAGCATTACGTTGTTCTCCTTCGGCCGTTTGGCTCAGTCCTGACATCCCTGAACAGGTCCGCGTTTCATTCAGGTCAAACGTCAGAGACAGGCTGATCTGGCTCGAATTGTTGGACCAGTCGTCGGTCGTCAGTCATCGGTCGTCAGCTAAGCCGATCTCGCTGACGACTGAAGACCGACGACTGATGACTACTTGCTGTACAACTCTACAATCAACTGCTCGTTCACCGGCAGGTTGATATCTTCGCGCTTGGGCAAGGCCAAAACTTTGCCTTTGTAATTGTCGCGATCAATTTCCAGCCAGTTGGGCGCATTCTGGTGGCTGGCAAATTCCTTCGCCGGCTCGAGAATCGGCAGCTTCTTGCTGGATTCGCGGATCGCAATCTCTTCGCCCACACTTACCTGGTACGAAGGAATGTTCACCTTGTGTCCGTTCACATGGATGTGGCCGTGCCGAACCAACTGGCGGGCCTGGCGGCGGGACATTCCGAAGCCGAGGCGGTAGACCACGTTGTCCAAGCGACGCTCCAGTTGTTGCAGAAGCATTTCGCCGGTGACGCCACGGGTCCGCGCCGCCTTCTCGAAGTAGTTGCGGAACTGGCTTTCCTGGGTGAAATAGATGCGCTTGGCTTTCTGCTTTTCGCGCAGCTGCAGGCCGTAGCCAACGATCTTGGCTTTGCGGTCCTTGCCATGCTGTCCAGGAGCGAAGTTACGCTTCTCGATGGGACATTTATCGCTGAAACACTTTGTGCCTTTGAGGAACAGCTTCATGCCCTCGCGGCGGCAGAGACGGCAGACGGGATCAGTGTAACGGGCCAAGTTATTTCTCCTTATTAGATGACCGGTTTACAGGTTTGGCTTCACCCTTCGTCCCGGACGAAAATCAGTTTCGAGTTTCCGGTTCTCTAGTTCCGCTGAGAACTGGGAACCAAAAACTGAAAACTGGTCTTAAAAAGAAACTCAGTTGCAGTTCCAGTTCCCTGTTCCCAGTTGAGCAAAAGCCTTTGAAACTGGAAACCAAAACCGGAAACTGCCTATACTCTTCTCCGCTTCGGCGGACGGCAACCGTTGTGCGGAATCGGAGTAGCATCTTTGATGTTGCGAACTTCTATGCCAGCCGCTGCCAGGGCTCGAATCGCGGACTCGCGGCCGGAACCCGGACCGCTCACCCGCACCTCAACGCTGCGCACGCCATGATCGCGCGCCATGCTGGCGGCGTTCTGCGCTGCCTGCTGCGCGGCAAACGGAGTGCCTTTGCGCGATCCGCGGAAACCCAGCGAACCGGAACTCTTCCAGGCCAGCACATTTCCCGCCTGATCGGCGATAGTCACAATCGTGTTGTTGAACGAAGCCTGGATGTGGGCAATACCGTGCGGAACGTGCTTCCGCTCTTTTTTCTTAAAAGTCTTCTTCTTGCCCTTTTTGTCCGGCGCCGCTGCCCCGGTTCCCGCTGCCGCTGCTGGTGCTGCTGGTTTTGCCATAGTTGTTCCAGTCGTCGGTCGTCAGTCTTCGGTCGTCAGCCAATCGCTCGCTTCGTGTCAGCTTTGCTGACGACTGAAGACCGACGACTGACGACTGCTTTCTACGTCTTGGCCGCCGATTTCTTCTTCGCTGCCACGGTGCCTTTGCGCGGGCCTTTCCGGGTACGCGCGTTGGTGTGGGTGCGTTGTCCGCGGACCGGCAGGTTCCGGCGATGGCGATAGCCGCGATAGGAACCGATTTCGATGAGCCGCTTGATGTTCATCGAAACTTCCTTGCGCAGATCGCCTTCCACCATGCCTTCCGCTTCGATCACCTGGCGGATGCGATTCACTTCGTCCTCGCCCAGGTCCTGGATCTTTTTCATCGGGTCCACTTTGGCCGCGTCCAGAATGCGCGCGGCGCGCGAGTTGCCGATGCCGTAGATGTAGGTCAGCGCGATGTTGGTCCGCTTGTTGCGCGGAAGATCGACGCCTGCAATGCGTGCCATAGTGCTCCTCTAGTCTTAACCCTGACGCTGCTTGTGCTTGGAGACAACGCAAATCACCCGCACCACGCCCTTGCGATGGATGACCTTGCACTTGTCGCAAATTTTCTTTACCGAAGCTCGTACTTTCATAAACCAGCCTTCAGCCGTCAGCCCTCAGCCGTCAGCAAATCCCTGACAGCGAAGAACGCGGCGCTCATTTATAGCGATACACGATGCGCCCGCGATTCAGGTCATAGGGAGAAAGTTCGACTGCGACCTTGTCGCCCGGCAGGATGCGGATAAAGTTCTTACGCATCTTTCCCGAGACGTGCGCCAGCACCTGGTGCTTGTTCTCCAGTTCAACCTTGAACATGGCGTTGGGCAACGGTTCTACGACCGTCGCCATCACTTCAATCGCGTCCTCTTTGCTCATCGACTCCTTAAAATCAGCTTCTAGCTCTTGGCTCTCTCAGCTAAACAGCCAGAGCAGCTAGAAGCGAGCTAAAAGCTGCTTTACTGCGTCAAAATCATCGGACCATCTTTCGTGACCGCGACACAATGCTCAAAGTGAGCGCTGTAGCTGCCGTCGGCAGTGACTGCCGTCCACTTGTCTTCGAGGACCCGGGTCCCGGGACTGCCCGAATTGACCATCGGCTCGATCGCCAGAACCATGCCCTCGCGCAATCGTGCGCCGTGCCCGCGGGTGCCATAGTTCGGAACTTGCGGTTCCTCGTGCAGGCGGGTTCCGATGCCGTGCCCGACGAATTCCCGAACCACGCTGAAGCCGTTGGCTTCGACAAATTCCTGGACCGACGCGCCTACATCACCCACGGCGTTGCCGATCCGAGCAGCTTCAATGCCCCGGTACAACGACGCCTCGGTCACTTCCAGCAACTTCGTCAACTCGGGCGTGATCGAACCGTCCACCGGAACCGTTATCGCGGCGTCGCCGTAATATCCATCCAACACCACACCGCAATCGATCGAAACAATGTCCCCGGCCTTCATCACCCTTTTTTCGGACGGGATGCCGTGAACAATCTCTTCATTGATCGAGGTACAAAGCACACAGGGATAATCGTAGTACCCCTTGAAGGCGGGCTTTACGCCCAGCTCCTTGATCTTCTGTTCGGCCGCGCGTTCCAGGTCCATGGTGGTCGCGCCCGGCACCACCAGCGTCCGCACATGGTTCAAGACCTCGCGCACGATGCCGCCGCTGCGCCGCATCTTCTCGATCTCCGCCGCTGATTTGCAGACAATCGCCATCTATTTGCCGCTGGAAGCCACACCACGCTGGCTCTCGATCACTTTGAAAATCTGGTCGGTCACCTGGTTGACGGGCAGGTCTCCATCCACGGAAACCAGGCGCCCTTTGCGCGCATAATACTCGGCTACCGGCTTGGTCTGCAGTTCGTAAGCCGCCAGTCGTTCCCGGATGACTTCTTCACGGTCGTCATCGCGGGTCACCAGCGTAGAACCATCAACATCGCATCGATCAGCGACACGGGGTGGCTGGGAGTAGACGTTGTAGATCCGTCCACAGACGGGACAAGAACGGCGTCCAGTAATCCGACGTAACAACTTATTATAGTCCACGTTAATTCGGATCACAATGGGCAGGCACTGCTCCCGTTGCCCCTTTTCAAAGAACTCATGCTCCAGAAACGCATCCAGCCATCCGGCCTGGGCCGGATTCCGGGGAAATCCATCGAGAATGAAGCCGCGTTCGCAATCCGAGTTGCGCAGGCGCTGCGCCACCATGTCATACATCAGGTCGTCGGAGACGAGTTCGCCGCGCGCCATCACGTCCTTGACCACCAACCCGAGCGAAGTGCCGCGCTGCACGTTCTCCCGCAGCAAGTCTCCCGTGGAGATCTGCGGGATGCGATAGTGCTCTACGATCTGCTTGGCCTGCGTACCCTTGCCCGCGCCGGGAGGACCGAGCAGGATCACAGGTCCGATGCCGCGCGAGGTTGCCTCCGCCATCGAACTGGTCCTCCTGCCTCCCGATCGCAATTACACTCAACCAGCGCGATAACTCTCAAACTTCAAGACCAGGTCCGGCGGCCGCGAATCCGTCCGCTGCGGGGCGTGAAGCCGTCGTAGTGGCGCATCACCAGCTGAGCCTCGATCTGGGTCACCGTGTCCATGGCCACGCCGACCACAATCAGCAGCGAGGTTCCACCAAAGTAAAAATTAACATTCAACCCGTTGGTCACCCAGGTCGGCAGCCGCTCGAAGAATGCTCCAATGGGCCCGTAGAGATGGTTCAGATGGATACCGGTAATCATCCACTCCGGAATGAACGAGATGATGATCAGGTACAACGCTCCCACCAGGGTGATGCGCGTCAGAATCTCGTTGATGTGGTCCGCGGTGCGCTTGCCGGGACGAATGCCGGGAATAAATCCGCCATACTTCCGCATGTTGTCCGCAACCTCGTTGGGGTTGAAGACAATCGAGACATAGAAGTAGGCGAAGAAGATGATGCCCACCGCATAGAGAAACGTGTACAGCGGTTCGCCCCATGCCAGGTTGCGGATCAGTTCGCCGAAATAGCGGTTGTTGCGCAGGCTGTAGCCCACGGTCTGCGGCAGCGTCAGAATCGATGACGCGAAAATTACCGGCATAACGCCGCCGGAGTTCACCCGCAAGGGCAGGTGCGTGGATTGCCCGCCCATCACCTTGCGGCCGACGACGCGCTTGGCGTACTGCACCGGAATGCGGCGCTCGCAGCGTTCCACATAGACGATGAAGGCCACCACCAGCACCATCACGCCAATCAGCAGAATCATCGCCGGCGCGGTGAACGCTCCCCAGGCATCGGTACGGACTTTGTCGAAAAGGTCGATTACTCCCCGCGGCAGCCCGACCACGATGCCGGCAAAGATCAGCAGCGACATGCCGTTGCCCACGCCGCGCTCGGTAATCTGCTCGCCCAGCCACATGATGAAGGCGCTGCCCGTGGTCAGGGTCAGCATGGTCATCAGAATGAACGCCGGGCCGGGATGGACGACGAAATCTCCGCTTCGCTGCAGCTGCCAGGCGATGCCGAAAGACTGCACCGAGCTCAGACTGAAGGTCAGATAGCGGGTCCACTGCGTGATCTTCTTGCGCCCGAGTTCGCCTTCCTTCTGCAACTTGGCCAGCGGCTCATAGACCACGGTCAGCAACTGCAAAATGATCGACGCCGTGATGTAGGGCATGATGCCCAGGGCAAAAATGGTAAGACGGCGAAGCTGTCCGCCGGAAAACAAGTCGACGAAACCCAGCAGGCTGCCTTTGTTCTGCTCGAAGAATTGCTGCAGCTTGTCCGCATTCACACCCGGCGTGGGAATGTGTCCGCCCAGGCGATACACCGCCAGCAGCCCAAGCGTAAACAGAATGCGCTTGCGCAGGTCCGGAATGCGAAAGACGTTCGCCAGTTTCTCCAGCATCGGCTACAGAACCTCGAACTTGCCGCCAGCCTTGGTGATCTTTTCCTGGGCCGACTTGGAAAATTTGTGGGCGTAGCACGGTGAGCGCAATGGTCAACTCGCCGTCTCCCAGCACCTTCAAGGGATGTTTGGTCTTGATCACTCCCGCTTTGCGCAATACGTCGGGGGTGATGGTGGTCTCGCCCAACCCAACCAGCTTCTCCAGGTTCACGATGTTGAATTCCTGGCGGAAGATGTTGGTGAATCCGCGCTTGGGCATGCGGCGATGCAAGGGCATCTGGCCGCCTTCAAAACCGCGCATCATGCGCGAACCGCTGCGCGAGCGCTGGCCTTTATGTCCGCGGGTCGAGGTCTTGCCCATACCCGAACCCATGCCGCGGCCCACGCGTTTCTTGTTTGCCGTCGCCTTCTTTGGTGCGCGAATGTTCGAAAGATTCATAAATAAGCTCTCAGCTGTCAGCTCTCAGCTCTCAGCTTTTTGCTGAGGACTGATGACTGACGACTTACGACTGAACGATCTCCACCAGGTGCGGCACCTTGGCCACCATGCCGCGGATGGCCGGGTTGTCGGGCCGCTCGATGACCTGGTTCAAGCGCGTGAAACCCAGACCCTTGACCAC
This sequence comes from Terriglobia bacterium, assembly GCA_963841075.1. GTDB lineage: Bacteria > Acidobacteriota > Terriglobia > Terriglobales > Acidobacteriaceae > JAIQFF01. Next base: position 161,189 of record CAWJBA010000032.1, on the reverse strand, counting down.
CAATTTCTGCTGCACCGGGGCGCAAATTGCCGAACGCACCCACTTCAAATGGATTTTGGCGCCGCTGCCCGGACTCGATTTCTTGGCCAATTTGTTAGGCATGATTACAGTTCCTCGACCGACTTGCCGCGCATGGCAGCCACGTCGCTCTTGTTCTTCAAATGCTTCAAGGCATCAAACGTCGCCTTGATGACGTTGTGCGGATTGGTGGTACCAATCGATTTGGTCAGCACGTTCTGAATCCCCGCCGAAGTCATCACGGCGCGAACCGCGCCTCCGGCAATCACTCCGGTGCCTTCCGGGGCCGGCTTCAGCAGCACTCGTCCCGAGCCGTAACGTCCCAGCACCAGGTGCGGAATGCTGGTCTGGGTAAGGTTGACCCGCATCAGATTTTTCTTGGCCGACTCAATTCCCTTGCGAATGGCCTGGGGAACTTCCTTGGCCTTCCCCGAACCATAGCCGACGACTGCCGCGCTGGGATCTCCCACCACCACCAGGGCCGCGAAGGAAAGGTTCTTGCCGCCCTTGACCACTTTGGTCACGCGGTTGATGGAGACCACCTGGTCTTTCAACTGGTAGGAACTCGCATCGAGCTTCTTAATGACTGTTGGCATTGATTCTCATTTCACAATTTGGTAATTGGGTAATTTAGTAATTTGAAACCCAACATCTGAATCCCGATTTTCAATTACCCGATTTCTCAATTACCCAATTTCTCAATTTCTAGAACTTCAGCCCGGCTTCGCGGGCGGAATCGGCCAGGGCCTTGACCCGTCCGTGATAAATGTAGCCGCCGCGGTCGAACACGACTTTCTCGATCCCCTTGGCCTTGGCGCGCTCGGCAATGCTCTTGCCCACACTCTTGGCCGCGGCCAGATTGCCGCCACGCGCTCGCCCTTTTTGCCTTCGGCGGAATTCGCGGAAACCAGGGTTGCGCCCTTGAGGTCGTCAATCAACTGGACGTAAATATGGTTCAACGAGCGATACACGTTCAACCGCGGACGCTCGGCCGTGCCGAGCACCTTCTTGCGGATGCGCTTGTGCACATGCCGCCGATTCGCGTTCTTCGATGTCTGGGTAAGCATTTTTTCTAGTCCTTGGTCGTTGGTCGTCGGTCGTTGGCCAAACCCCTCACGAACCCGATCGAACAGAGCGGCTGTTCTTGCCTTGATCATCAGCTCGATCCCCGTTCGTTGCAGCCTGGCCAACGACCAAGGACCGACGACTGACGACTATTTCGCTCCGGTCTTTCCAACCTTCTTCTTCAACCGCTCGCCGGCATAGCGTACGCCCTTGTTCTTGTACGGATCGGGCGGCCGCAGGCTGCGCATTTCGGCGGCCACCTGTCCCACTTTTTGGCGGTCGATGCCGGTGACGCTGAGCTTGGTCTGCTTCGGATCCACCGTCGCTTCAATCCCCATCGGCAACGGATACTCGATCGGGTGCGAATATCCCAGGCTGAAGACCACCGTGGTCTTGCCCTTGAGCTCGGCGCGATATCCGATGCCGACGATTTCCAGCTCGCGGGTCCAGCCCTTGGTCACGCCCTCGACCGCGTTGTTGACCAGGGCGCGGGCCAGTCCATGGACCGCGGCCTGCGAATCGTTCTCGCGGATCGCCACCAGGTTGCCGTCCTGCTGCTCCATGCGAATGCCGCGCGGCAGCTGGGTATCCAGCTTGCCCTTGGGCCCCTGCACGTTCACCGTGCTGCCTTCAATCTTGACCGCAACTCCCTTGGGGAGCGGGATCGGTTTTCTTCCAATTCTTGACATAAGCTTCAGCTCTTAGCCTTTAGCTCCTAGCTCTTAGCTTGTTACCCGTCGCTCTGTATCTCTCGGTCTTTGGCTAAAAGCTAAAGGCTAATAGCTAAAAGCTGGTTTTCCTACCAAATCTCGCACAACACTTCGCCGCCCACGCCTTGCTTGCGGGCCTGGCGTCCGGTCATGACTCCGCGGGGCGTGGTCAGAATGTTGATCCCCATTCCGCCCAGCACGCGCGGGATCTCGCTGCGCCGCACGTAGACCCGGCAACCCGGCCGGGACACGCGTTCCACGTTCGAGATCGCGGCTTCGTTGTTGTTGCCATACTTCAAATAGATGCGCAGGACCTTGTGGCCTTCCTCCTCCGCCGGCTTGAAATTGGAGATGTAGCCTTCCTCTTTGAGGATGCGGGCAATCTCCAGCTTCAGCTTGGAAGCAGGAACATCGACTTTCTGGTGGCGGGCGCGTATCGCATTGCGAATGCGCGTCAGCATGTCTGCGACCGGATCGGTCAAATTCATCGTTTGCTTCTCCTCCGCCGCCCGTTTGCTTCGGTCCAACTTCCTTGCACCGAAGAACCCGCGACGACGCTTCCACCCAAACCATTCCCGGGCTCGATTACTCCACACCCGGGTGCCCCATCTTTGCGCGTTCTTTGCGCAAGGTGGGAGATTCATTACCCTCCCTACCAGGACGACTTCGAAACTCCAGGAATCTCTCCGCGCAACGCCAGACCGCGGAAACACAGGCGGCAAATTCCGAACTTGCGCAGATACGCGCGCGGACGTCCGCACAGCTTGCAGCGGTTATGCCGGCGCGAGGAAAACTTCGGCGTCGGTCCCTTGCCCCGCGCCTTGTCAAACTTTGCTTCGATCTTTGCGTCCTTTACTCTTTTTGCTGTAGTCAATTTACTTTTAGCTCCTAGCTTCCGGCTGCAGCTCTCAGCTTTCAGCCGTCAGCTCTCAGTTAAGACTTCTTCTGCAACCTACGGCCGGAACGGCATTCCCAGATGCTTCAGCAGCACTCGCGCCTGGTCGTCGTTCGCCGCCGTGGTCACGATGGTGACGTTCATTCCCTTGGTCTTGTCCACCCGGGAATAATCAATCTCGGGAAAAATCAGCTGGTCGTGCAGACCCAGGGTGTAGTTGCCGCGTCCGTCGAACGACTTGGTCGAAACTCCCTTGAAGTCGCGCACCCGGGGCAGCGCCACATTCAGCAGCCGGTCGAGAAACTCCCACATGCGGTCGCCGCGCAGAGTCACCATGGCGCCGATGGCCTGTCCTTCGCGCACCTTGAAGGCCGCAATCGATTTCTTGGCCTTGGTGGTAATCGGCTTCTGGCCGGTGATCTGGCCCAGTTCGTTGACCGCGGGATCGAGAATCTTGGCATTCTGCGTGGCTTCGCCCACGCCCATGTTGACCACAATCTTGTTGATGTGCGGCACCGCCATGGGATTCTTGAGGTCGAATTCCTTCATCAGCGCGGGCGCGACTTCAGCCTTGAAGCGGCTCTTCAGCCGCGGCGTTTCCTTGGCGCTGTGATGCGCCTGCGCCGGCTTCGCCTCCTGCTGCTGCTTGTCGCCTTGCTTGTCTCTTTTCTCTTTTGCCATTTGCTTCTGCCTTCCTCACGATGTCGGATTGTTGGATTCAGCTTCTAGCTATTAGCTCTTAGCCTTTAGCTTCAAATTCCAACGTCTACCGCTGCGTGAGTTCTTTCCAAATCTGAACACTGTGGGCCCTGGCTAGAAGCCAAGAGCTAACGCTAAAAGCTACTTATCCAGCGTCGCCCCGCACTTGCGGCACACCCGCACCTTGCGCTCGCCCTGAAACTCGTGTCCGATGCGCACCGGCCGCTTGCAGCTGGGACACATCAGCCCCACGTTCGAAATCGCGATCCGGCTTTCCTGCTCCGCGATCCCGCCCTTGACGTTGCGCTGCGGGATTGGGGCGCACGTGCTTCTTCACGATCATGACGTGCTCCACCAGAATCTTGGCGTCGTTCGGGAAAATGCGCAGCACGCGGCCTTCTTTTCCCTTGTCACGTCCGGTGATGACTCGCACCGTATCGTTGCGCCGCAGGTCCACTCGCTTGTTCGCTCTCTCGACTGTCTTCATGAACCCTTCGTCAACTTGAAATTGACATCAGCTTGCGCTCAGCTCAATTGATTCCGCCAATTACTCATGCCTTACAGAACTTCCGGCGCCAGCGACACAATCTTCAAAAACTTGCGCTCGCGCAGTTCGCGGGCCACCGGCCCGAAGACGCGGGTCCCCACCGGTTCGCCGGCGTCGTTGATCAGCACCGCGGCATTGCTGTCGAAGCGGATGTAGGTGCCGTCGCGGCGCCGATGTTCCTTGCGGGTGCGCACGATGACCGCCTTCACCACTTTGCCCTTCTGCACCTGGCCTTCCGGGGCCGCTTCTTTCACGCTGGCGGTGATGACGTCACCCAGCCCGGCATTCAAGCCGGTCGAACCGCCCAGCGGCAGAATCATCTGCAGCTTGCGGGCGCCGGAGTTGTCGGCGACCTCGAGCATCGATCTCATCATCACAGCCATAATCGGATCTCCTCTGCGGCCCTGCCGGAATGCCCGGCTAGCTGACTTCCGGAAGCGTCGCTTCCGGCAGCAACGCCGCCTGCCGCACCACTTCCTTCAACCGCCAGCGCTTCAACTTGGACAGCGGACGAGTCTCTTCCAGGCGCACCACATCGCCCACGTGGGCAACATTTTTTTCGTCGTGCGCGTAGAACTTCTTGGCCTTCGAAACCACCCGGCCGTAGAACGGATGCGCCTTCTTGCGCACCACCTGCACCACGATGGTCTTGTGCATGCGGCTCGAGACCACTTCGCCGACCACGATCTTGCGCCGTCCCGCCTGCTCCGGCTGTTCCGACTGCGTGGATTGTGTTTTGGTTTCAGCCATACTACTTTTTCTCCGTTCCGCTGGCGGCGGCCAGCTCGCGCTCGCGCGCGATGGTCTTCACCCGCGCAATGTCCCGGCGCAGGCCGCGAATCTTCTTCAGGCTCTCGGTCTGTCCCATGTTGAGCTGGAACTTCAGCTTGAAGAGCTGGTCGCTCAGCTCGCGCTCCTGGGAGACCAGTTCGTCAGCGGTCAAGTTCCGTACTTTTTCCGATTTCATAGTCAGTTTCTCGGTTCTCAGTCCAATGTTCTAGTGCGCGCCTTCGCGCTTCACAAACACCGTCCGCAAGGGCAGCTTGTGCGAAGCCAGACGCATGGCCTCGCTGGCATCCGTCTGCGAGACCCCTTCCATCTCAAACAGGATCTTGCCCGGCCGCACCACCGCCACCCAGTGATCGGGCGCGCCCTTGCCTTTACCCATACGGGTTTCGGCCGGCTTCTTGGTGACCGGCTTGTCCGGGAAAAGACGGATCTGGATCTTGCCGCCGCGCTTGATGAACCGGGTCATGGCCACGCGCGCCGCTTCGATCTGGCGGTCGGTGATCCAGCCCGGCTCCAGCACCTTCAGGCCGAAATCGCCGAAAGCCAGCTGGCTGCCGCGCCACGCCTTGCCGGTCATGCGTCCGCGCTGCTGCTTGCGGTACTTCACTTTCTTTGGCATCAACATAAGAATCAGCTCTTAGCTTCTCAGCCTTCAGCTCTCAGCCAAACCCTTAGAACGCGCCTGCCTGCTGCGGTTCGCGTTTTTTGGCCGGCAAAATTTCGCCTTTGTAGACCCAGCACTTCACCCCGATGACGCCGTAGGTGGTGCGGGCTTCGGTAAAACCGTAATCGATGTCGGCGCGCAGCGTGTGCAGCGGCAAACGGCCCTGCAGATACCACTCCGAGCGCGCGATTTCGTTGCCGTTCAAACGTCCGCTGACCCGGACCTTGATGCCCTTGCAACCGAAGCGCAGCGCCGAATCCACCGCTTTGCGCATGGCGCGGCGGAAGCCCACGCGTTTTTCCAGTTGCAGCGCAATCGATTCCGATACCAGCTGCGCATCCAGTTCCGGCTTGTGCACTTCCTGGATATCGATGTAAACCTCGCGCCCGGTGCGCTTCTGCACGTCGCCGCTTGAGCTTGTCGATTTCGGCGCCCTTGCGTCCGATGATGATGCCGGGACGCGCCGTCTTGATGATCACGCGCAGCTTGTTGCCGGGACGCTCGATTTCAATCGAGCTCACGCCCGCCGACTTGAGCTTGTCTTTCAGCTCATTGCGCAGCTTGACGTCTTCGAGCAGCAGCTTGTCGTAATCGCGCTCCACAAACCAGCGCGACTTCCAGGGCTTGGTGTAGCCCAGGCGAAAACCGTAGGGATGAACTTTTTGTCCCATTATCTGGCTCCTACTTTCTTCTTGCCCGCCGGCGCTTTACGTTTGGCGCCAGCCTTGGCCTTGCCCCGGACCGGAGTCTTCGCGGCTGCGCTTTCTTCGCCAACCACGGTCGCCAGCCCTTCTCCGCTCTTGCCCCGCTCCGCCAGCACGATTTCGATGTGAGCGATGCGCCGCACGTAGCGGAAAGCCCGGCCCATGGGCGCGGGACGGATGCGCTTCATGCGCGGCCCGTCGTTGGCCACCGCGTCCTTCACGTAGAGCTTGTCCACATCGACGTCGATGCCCTTTTCGCTGCTCAGGTAGTTGGCATTTTCCAGCGCCGAGCGCAGCAGCTTTTCGACCGTCGCCGCCACGCGCTTCTTGGTGAAGATGAGGGTGTTGAGCGCATCTTCCACCTTGCGGCCCTTGATCAAATCCAGCACCAGGCGCGCCTTCTGCGGCGACACCCGGCTGAAGCGGACTTGAGCTCGAAATTCCATATTGCCTTTCCTTTGGCTTTTAGCCTTTAGCTAAGAGCTAAAAGCTAAGAGCGGTTCTTCTACGCCTTGGGTGCCGGCGCTGCCGGAGCCGCCAACCCGCCGCCGGGGTAATCGCTCCCGGACCGCCGGGCACGCCCGCCGGCCGCGCCGCCGTTTCCGTGGCCGCCCGCATCGAGTGACCCTTGAACTGGCGGGTGAAACTGAATTCACCCAGCTTGTGGCCCACCATGTTTTCCGTGATGTACACCGGAATAAATTTCTTGCCGTTATGCACCGCGATGGTGTGACCCACCATTTCCGGAATGATGGTCGAGCGCCGCGACCAGGTGCGCAGCACCTTCTTCTCATTGCGCGAGTTCATGCCGTCCACCCGCGCCTGCAGGTAGCCATCCACGAACGGACCCTTCTTGGTTGAACGTGCCATAAAGTCAGCTTCTAGCTGTTAGCTCCTAGCTTTTAGCTAAATCCAAAACCCTTCTAAACCTTCAATCAGTCTCAGCTCTTGTCATTCCGAACCGCTTCAGCGGTGAGGAATCTGCTTTTGCCGACGACTGACGACTGACGACCGACGACTGCTTTATTTCTTCCCTCTTCGGTTCACGATGAACGCATCCGTACGCTTGTTGTTGCGCGTCTTGTAGCCGCGTGTCGGCTGTCCCCAGGGCGTGACCGGATGCCGGCCGCCCGAAGTCTTGCCTTCACCACCGCCGTGCGGATGGTCGACCGGGTTCATGGAGACACCGCGGTTTACCGGACGCCGTCCCAGCCAGCGCATGCGTCCGGCTTTGCCGATGGTGACGTTTTCGTGATCGAGATTGCCGACCTGGCCGATCGTCGCCATGCAATCCTGCGAAACTTTGCGGGTCTCGCCGGAAGGCAGCTTGACCAGCGCATACTCGCCTTCCTTGGCCACCAACTGCGCCGAACCGCCGGCCGAGCGCACCATCTGCGCGCCCTTGCCGGGCTTCAACTCCACGTTGTGGATGGTGGTGCCGGGCGGAATATTCTTCAAGCGGCAACGCATTGCCCACCAGAATGTCCGCTTCCGGACCGCTGACCACTTTCTGTCCGACCTTCAGCCCGTCGGGCTGCAGAATGTAGCGCTTCTCGCCGTCCGCGTAGGCCAGCAGCGCGATACGCGCGGAACGGTTGGGATCGTATTCGATCGAAGCCACGGTCGCCGGAATCCCGTTCTTGTCGCGCTTGAAATCGATCAGGCGCAGCTTGCGCTTGTGCCCGCCGCCGCGATGCCACATGGTGGTATCGCCGCTGTTGCGGCGTCCGCCGCTGCGCTGCTTGGGTTCGACCAGCGGCTTATGCGGATGCCGGGTCGTAATATCGTCATTGACCAGCGTGGTCCGGTAGCGCAACGTCTGCGTAGTCGGTCGGTATGTCTTGATTGGCATAAAAATCAGCTCTTAGTCTTCGGTCGTCAGTCGTCAGCTCAATCCTTGCTTCCATCGGCCTTGCTGACGACTGAAGACCGACGACTGACGACTATAAGTTCTGCGCGTACTCCGGCATCTTCTCGCCAGACTTCAAGCGCACGTACGCTTTCTTCCAGTCGGGACGGTAGCCGGCAAACTTTCCCCGCCGGCGTTCTTTTCCCGGATAGGTGGCGGTGCGCACCGAAAGCACCTTCACCTTGAAAATCGACTGCACGGCTTGCCGGATCTCGGTCTTGGTCGCGGCCGGCGCTACCTGGAAGACCAGCGTGTTCTGGTTTTCCTTGATGGCCAGGCCTTTTTCCGTAATCACCGGACGGCGAATGATCTGATATGCGGATTTCATCAGGCGACCTCCGCCGCTTTTTCATGACGCGCCCGGCGCCGCGGAGCGCGCGTGGCCTTCTTGCTACCTTCTTCAGGCTTGTCTTTCTGCTTGCGCTTCGAAGTCGAGTTCTTCAGCGAAACCTGCAGCGCTTCGATCGCCGGCTGCGAGAAAATCGCGCGATCGTAACGCAACAGATGATAAGGATGAACCGCGCTGCTGTTGACCAGTTCGACGCCGTCCAGATTGCGCGAGCTCAGCGTCAGGTTGCGGTTGCTGTCCCGTCCTGCCTCAACCAGCAAAGCCGTGGTTTCGACCTTCAGCGCGTTCAGGGCCTGGCGGAACAGCTTGCTCTTCGGTTCCTTCACATCAAACGCGTTGACCACGATCAGCTTGCCGTCGGCGAACTTCGAAGCCAGCGCCGAGCGCAACGCGCCCATCAGCTTCTTGCGCGGAAAAGCGTAGTCATAAGAGCGTGGTTGCGGTCCATGCACCGTGCCGCCATGCCGCCACAGAGGCGAACGGATGGAGCCGACGCGGGCGCGTCCCGTGCCCTTCTGCTTCCACAGTTTCTTGCCGGCGCCCGAGACCAGCTTCTTGTTCTTGGTGGCGTGAGTGCCGGCGCGCTGCGCGGCGCGGTAATGCTTCACCGCTTCCCACAGCAGGTCTTCATTGACCGCGCCGAAAACTTCATCGGCCAGATCAAGCGTGCCGACCTTCTCTCCGCTCAAATTATGAATATCGATAGTTGCCATATGTCTGTTCCGTGCGCATTCGCGGTCTCGCTGAAGACTGACGACCGACGACTGCAGACTGTCGTTAAGCTTTCTTCGCCGCTCTCTTCGCTGCCTTCAACGGATCCACCGTGGCCGCGCCGCCGAATCCGCGACGCTCTCTGGGTGGCTTCTTGGCTTTCGTAATCACCAGGTATCCACCGTTCGGACCGGGCACGCTGCCTTCAACTACCAGCAGGTTTTCGTCCTTGTCCACACCGAGCACGCGCAGGTTGCGCTGGGTCACGCGATCGACGCCCATGTGTCCCGACATGCGCATGCCCTTGAACACGCGCGACGGAAACGCCGAAGAGCCGATCGAACCCGTGATCTGAAACATCGAACCGTGCGACTTGGGACCGCCCGCGAAGTGATGACGCCGTACCACGCCCGCGAACCCACGCCCCTTGCTGATGCCGACGATGTCCACAAACTTCTCGCCTTCAAAAATGTCGACCAGGACGCGATCGCCAGCCTTTACCGCGGCCGCCTCTTCCGCCTTTTCCACTTCAATCGGCACTTCGCGCAAAAATTTCACCGGCGGCAGATTGTTCTTCCCCAGGTGTCCCTTCATGGGCTGGGTCAAGCGCGATTCCTTCATGAACTCGACCAGGCCGATCTGCGCCGCGTCGTATCCGTCGCGGGTCTGGGTCTTATGCTGCGTAATCACGCATGGACCCGCCTGCAGAACGGTCGCCGGATGCACATCACCCTTGTCGTCGAAGAGTTGCGTCATTCCGACTTTCTTGCCCAGGATTCCGGTTACTTTTGCCATTTCAATTCTCTCCGCGCTAATCAGCTCAGCTGAAGCCGACGGCTATTTATGTTCCTTGCCAAAAGCCTTAATCTCGACGTCCACGCCCGCCGGCAAATCAAGCTTCATCAAAGCGTCCACCGTCTGCTGCGTGGGCTCGAGAATATCGAGCAGGCGCTTGTGGGTGCGAATCTCGAACTGCTCACGAGACTTCTTGTCCACGTGCGGAGAACGCAGCACGCAGTACTTGTTTTTCATCGTGGGCAATGGAATCGGGCCCGCGATCTGCGCCCCGGTGCGCCGCGCTGTGTCGACAATCTCACCCGTGGACTGGTCCAGGATGCGGTAGTCGTACGCCTTCAGCCGGATTCGAATTCTTTCTTTTCCAACCATGTTTCACTCTTTCACTCTCCCGGCTCACCGGGAGAAAAGAACTGGCGGCATGCTGCGAGCCGCTTAACTTCAGCTTCTTGCTCAATCCATCTGAGAACTGAGAACCAGAAACTGATTACTGGTTTTAATTTCTCAGTTCGTTCTGGCTCGGTTGAAACCCAGCTCGACGCCGAACCGCCCTACTGAATAATCTCGCTGATGGTTCCCGCGCCTACCGTGTGCCCGCCTTCGCGGATGGCAAAGCGCAAGCCCTTTTCCATCGCCACCGGCGTGATCAGCTCAATCACCAGCTGCACGTTGTCGCCCGGCATCACCATCTCCGTCGCCGCCGGCAACTCCGCTACTCCCGTCACATCCGTCGTCCGCAAGTAGAACTGCGGCCGGTAGCCCTTGAAGAATGGTGTATGCCGTCCGCCTTCTTCTTTGGTCAGAATGTAGACCTCAGCTTTGAACTTGGTGTGCGGAGTAATCGATCCGCCCTTGGCCAGCACCATGCCGCGCTCCACATCTTCTTTCGCGATGCCGCGCAGCAGCAGGCCGGCATTGTCGCCCGCCAGACCTTCGTCCAGCTGCTTCTTGAACATTTCGACGCCGGTCACCACCGTCTTGCGGGTTTCGCGGAAGCCGACGATTTCTACTTCTTCGCCGACTTTCACCTTGCCGCGCTCGATTCGTCCGGTCACCACCGTGCCCCGGCCCGAGATCGAGAAGATATCTTCAATCGGCATCAGGAACGGCTTGTCCAGTTCGCGCGCCGGTTGCGGCACGCTCTTGTCCACCGCCGCCATCAGCTCGTCAATCTGCTTCTCCCACTTGGCTTCGCCGTTCAGCGCGCCCAGCGCCGACAGCCGTACCACCGGAACATCGTCGCCCGGGAACTGATAGGTCTTCAGCAACTCGCGCACTTCGAGTTCGACCAGGTCGAGCAGTTCAGGGTCGTCCACAGCGTCGCATTTATTGAGCGCCACCACGATGTAAGGCACCCCCACCTGCCGGGCCAGCAGCACGTGCTCGCGCGTCTGCGGCATCGGACCGTCAGTGGCTGCTACTACCAGAATCGCGCCATCCATCTGGGCCGCGCCCGTGATCATGTTCTTGATGTAGTCGGCGTGGCCGGGGCAATCCACGTGCGCGTAATGCCGGTTCGCCGTCTCATACTCCACGTGCGCCGTGGCGATGGTGATGCCGCGGGCCTTCTCTTCCGGCGCGTTATCGATCGAATCAAACGACCGGAACTGGATCTTCGGGTTGTGCTTGGACAACACCTTGGTGATGGCCGCCGTCAACGTGGTCTTGCCATGGTCGATGTGACCAATCGTCCCCACGTTGCAGTGCGGCTTATTGCGCTCAAATTTCTCTTTCGCCATTTCCTATGCTCCGTCTTGTTTGGGGCGAACGCTTTTGTCCGCCCCTTTCGTCCCTACGGGACTCGCTCTCTGTTTCGCCTACCCGGGGCTTACGCCCCGGGCTCTAATCTTCGCCCCTTCGGGGCTCTGACGCGGCAACTTTATCTTTTGGGTCCCTGTGAACGCCCGATAATTTCATCCGCCGCGCTGCGCGGCACTTCTTCGTAACGCGCGAAGTGCATCGAATATTCAGCGCGCCCCTGAGTGCTCGAACGCATGTGGGTGGCGTAACCAAACATTTCCGCCAGCGGCACAATCGCCTTGATCACCTGCGAACCCGCGCGATGCTCCATGCCTTCGATCCGTCCGCGGCGTGAACTCAGGTCGCCCATGATGGTGCCGGCGTAATCTTCCGGCGTAACCACTTCCACCGCCATCACCGGCTCCAGCAACACCGGAGAGGCCTTGCGCGCGGCTTCCTTGAACGCCATCGAACCCGCGATCTTGAAGGCCATTTCGTTCGAATCCACATCGTGATAGCTGCCGTCGTAGAGCGTGGCTTTCACATCCACCATGGGATAGCCAGCCAGAATTCCGCCTTCGAGCGCTTCCTGAATGCCCTGATCGATGGGCTTGATGTATTCCTTGGGCACCGAGCCGCCCACGATGTCGTTGACGAACTCGTAACCCGTTCCAGCCGGTTGCGGATCGAGCTTGATCTTGGCGTGCCCGTACTGGCCGCGGCCGCCGGTCTGGCGGATGTATTTGCCCTCGGCTTCGGCGTGCTTGCGGATGGTCTCGCGATACGCCACCTGCGGTTTGCCGACGTTGGCCTCGACTTTGTACTCGCGCATCATGCGGTCGACGATGATTTCGAGGTGCAATTCGCCCATGCCGCTGATGATGGTCTGTCCGCTGTCGGGGTCGGTGTGAACCTTGAAGGTGGGATCTTCCTGGGCCAGCTTCGAAAGAGCCATGCCCATTTTTTCCTGATCGGCTTTGGTCTTGGGTTCAACCGCAACCGAGATCACGGGAACCGCGAATGTTATGGATTCGAGCGCGATAGGATGCTTTTCGTCGCAAATAGTGTCGCCGGTCGAAACGTTCTTCAATCCGACCGCGGCGCAAATATCACCCGCCAGAATCTCGTTGATGTCTTCGCGCTTGTTGGCGTGCATTTTGAGCAGACGCCCGATACGCTCGCTGCGGCCACGGCCGGACGTTCAGCACCGAGTCTCCCGACTTGAGCTGGCCGGAGTAGACGCGAATAAATGTCAGCTGGCCGACAAACGGATCGGCCATGATTTTGAATGCCAGCGCGGAAAACGGTTCGCTGTCGGCCGGCTTGCGGGTGATGATCTCGCCATTTTCCGGATTCACGCCTTTGACTTCGCCGGCATCGAGCGGTGACGGCAGAAAATCTACGACCGCATCGAGCAGCGGCTGCACACCTTTGTTCTTGAAGGCGGTGCCGACGACCACGGGAAACACTTTCAAAGCGATGGTCGACTTGCGCAGTGACGCCCGCAGTTCGGCGGGCGAAATAGTCTCGCCTTCGAGGAACTTGTGCAGCATTTCGTCGTCATTTTCGGCGACGGTTTCGACCAGCGCGGTGTGGAAAGCTTCGGCTTTTTTCTGCAGTTCGGCGGGAATTTCGCCGGTGATGTATTCGGCGCCGATGGTGTCGTCCTGCCAGACGATCGACTTCATCTCGATGAGATCGACTACGCCTTTGAACTTGTCTTCTTGTCCGATGGGAATTTGAATCGCGACGGGCTTGGCGTTGAGACGCTTGCGGAGGGTATCGACAGCATGCTCAAAATCGGCACCCATCTTGTCAATCTTGTTGATGAAACAGATGCGCGGGACGCCATACTTATCGGCTTGACGCCAGACTTTTTCCGATTGCGGCTGCACGCCATGAACTGCGTCAAATACGGCCACGGCTCCATCCAGCACACGCAGCGACCGCTCCACTTCGGCCGTGAAATCGACGTGGCCGGGTGTGTCAATAATATTGATGCGAATGTCGCGCCAGGTGCAGGTGGTGGCGGCGGAGGTAATGGTGATGCCGCGCTCCTGCTCCTGCTCCATCCAGTCCATGGTGGCAGTGCCTTCGTGGACCTCTCCGATGCGGTGCGTCTTTCCCGTATAGAAAAGGATGCGCTCGGTCGTAGTGGTCTTGCCGGCATCGATGTGGGCCATGATGCCGATGTTTCTGCACCGTTCTAATGGGACTGTTCTGGACACAGCTTTTTTCTTCTCTTCCTTACGAGACTCTTGTTCGCCGGCGATGTTGGTTCCGGTACTCATTAAATTCAGCTTTTAGCTCTTGGCCATTAGCTCTTAGCTTGAACCCTTTCGCCTTGGCTAAAGGCTAAGAGCGAACGGCCAAGAGCTGCCCTTCTACCAGCGATAATGCGCGAACGCCTTGTTCGCTTCCGCCATGCGGTGCACATCTTCCTTCTTCTTGATGGCCGCGCCGCGGTTATTGCTGGCATCGAGTAATTCGTTGCTCAATTTGTCGATCATGCCCTTCTCGGCGCGTCCGCGCGAATAAGTAATGAGCCAGCGGATCGCCAGCGAAGTACGCCTGTCGGCATTCACTTCCACCGGAACCTGGTAGTTAGCGCCACCCACGCGGCGGCTCTTCACTTCGAGCAGCGGCTTGGCATTCTCGACTGCCTTCTTGAACAGCTTCAAAGGCTCGTCTCCGCCCTTTTCCTGAAGCTTGGTCAGGGCTTCATAAAAGATGCCCTCGGCCGTGCTCTTCTTGCCCTGCCACATCATGGAGTTGACGAACTTCGTCACCAGATCAGATCCGTAGACCGGATCGGGTTCCACTTTCCGCTTGGCGATATATCCTTTTCGAGGCATTCAGCTTCTAGCTCCTGGCTTCTAGCTGTCAGCTCTCAGCCGTCAGCTCTCAGCCCAACTTTTCTTCCAACTCTCGTTCGAACCAAGTCCCCAACTCTTGTCATTCCGAACCGCTTCAGCGGCGAGGAATCTGCTCTCGCCGACGACTGAAGACTGACGACCGACGACTGCTACGCTTTCGGCCGCTTCGCTCCATATTTCGATCGGCTCTGCTTGCGCCCGGCTACGCCTACCGCATCCAGCGTGCCGCGAATCACGTGATAGCGAACGCCGGGAAGGTCCTTCACACGGCCGCCGCGAATCAGAACAATCGAGTGCTCCTGCAAATTGTGGCCAACACCCGGAATATAGGTGGTCACTTCGATTCCGTTGGTCAAGCGGACGCGGGCGACTTTACGCAGCGCCGAGTTCGGCTTCTTTGGGGTTTGCGTGTACACGCGGGTGCAGACACCGCGCTTCTGCGGACATCCCTGCAAGGCCGGGCTCGCCGTCTTGTACCGCGGCCGCTTGCGGCCGCTGCGCACCAATTGATTGAAAGTAGGCATAGTGTTCCTGGTACTGCTATTTCCGGTGTTTCTCACCCACGCTTTTCGCGGCAGCGTCCGTACAGGCACACGCTCGCGGATTGACGCCGCAACCTGCTGTTCCCCGATTTCAGGGGCTGGATGGCGACCCGCCAACCATGATTCCCGCAGCGCTCAGCGCTGGCAGGAGGTTTTGGTTTCCCGTTCTGACTAAAAGCCGCCGACGGTGGCACCAAGCCCGAACTTCCGGGAGCTGCTCCGTTTCGTCAGCACCGTCCTGCATAGCCTTTCAACGGGTGAAAGGTGCGCGCAGGACGTTTTCAGCGAGGGCGCCTCCGGTCTTGTTTTCCCCGGAAGCGTTTATTGCTAAAGCTCAGCTGCATCTTTCAGGACTTTCCCACGCCCGCACAAACCCTGCGCGGAAAATTCCCATGCCTACAGGCAAGCCAGACTTAACTCGCGGAACCCTATAAATATAGCAACTGGCTGCACACATCGTCAATGGCAGTTGGTTGCATCAGACGGAAATGTGGGATGTTCCGGAAATTTATTGGACAATTGGAGCTCGGCTGCATGGGCTGGGGAAACAGCAGGTCCTTCGCTACGCTCAGGATTTCGCCGGCGGGCTCGGTTCTTAGCTTGCCCTGAGGAAACGGAGCGAAGCGAAGTGGAAGAACGGGCCCGCAAAGCGGCTCAACTTGCCGAAAAAAACCCCAGCCTCTACACTTGGGGTTTTCCAGAAAGTATTCCGACAAGCTCGCCTCACGGATTCGCGGGGCGGGGAGGGTGCATGGGTAGGTTGTCCGCGATAGTCAGGTTGGCATTCGCCTTCATTATCGTCATTTCAGTCGCCACCTTGACCAGTTGCAGCAGCAGTAGTCCGACCACCAACACCACCTTCCCGGTGCCCGCCAATATCACACTCTCGCCCGCCAACACGGTTTCACTCGACGTGGGCAGCGCGACTCAAAATTTCACCGCCACACCCGAAAACGCGAAGCGCAACCCGATCACAACTCCGGTCACTTTCCTTTCCAGCAATACCGCGGTCTTGACCATATCCAGCAGCGGGCTGGCTTGCGCCGGAACCTGGGATTCGATCACGGCGCCACAAATCTGTACACCTGGCCCGGTCGGAGTGGCCCAAGTCACGGCGACATCGCACGGAGTCAGCAGCCCCCCCACAACCGTTTACGTGCATCAGCACATCGACAACATGGTGATCACTCCCGTCCCCGGGCAGACGCCTCCCACCGGCCCCTGCTTTTCCAAAGGACAGGTATTTAACTATCAGGCCAGCGCCTTCAGTCGCGGCCTCGACATCACCGCCACCGTGGGACCTCCCACATGGCAGGCCTCGAACTTTGTGGTGGTCGCGGTCCTGGCAGCTAGCGATAGCACGGCCGTGGCCGGCCTCACCCCCGGACAGGCACAGGTCACCGCCAAAACCCCGGGAATTACCTCCCTGTTTGTCACCAACGGAAACGCAACCAGCCAGCCGGTGGATTTCACCACCTGCGCGGTGCAATCGATCGCGCTGACGGTCGGGGATAGCCCCACCAACTTCGTCAGTGTTACGTCGGGAAGCGGAAAGATCGTGACCGCAACCGTGGTGGACACCCAGGGCAACACCATCACCGACGTCCCCCTGACCTGGAGTTCATCGACCCCCGGCACAGTTGCGGTAACCGCCCAGGGAGGGGTTACCACCACCCAGGCTGGAGGCGGAAGCGTAGTCGCTTCGTGTACTCCGCCAACCTGCAATGTCGGATTCCTTCCACTCTTGCCGATTTATCCTGAGTCGGCCGTCGATTTCGTGGTCGCTCCTTCGACGTCCACAGCCGCTGCTGCTTCAACCACGCCCACGGTCTTTGTAACCAGCACCGGAAATACTTCTGCCGGCAATTGCGCCACCTTGATCGGTTGCACGAATCTGCTGATTGCCATCGCTGCGCCCAACGATACCCTCGGCCTGCCAACCCGATTGCCGGCTGCTCCGAACTCCCTGGTCTTCGATCGCCAAGGCGCAAAGGCGTACCTGGGGACGGATTACTCCTTCTTCGGAACCCGGGGGTTGATGGAACTCAGCGTCGGCACTCCTCCCACGGTGTCTCAATTCAAATCCATCACCGGGAAAGTATTGACCGTATCTCCCGACGGCAAGAAAGTGATTCTTTCGGGCGCTGATCCCACCGCGGTGCCGGTGCCGGGAAGCAATGCTCCTCCGCCCGCCACTCAGGTCATCGTATTTGACACCACCGCCAATACCGGAACGACCCTGCCAATTGCGGGCGCCACCGCCGCCGACTTTTCTCCGGACAATCTGAAAGCCTTCATCGTGGCCGGATCCAGTCTGTATGTGTACTCAACCCAGGATACTTTGAAACAGATTCCTCTCGCCGCGCCCGCCAATGCGGTGTCGTTTTCGTCCGAAGGCGCGTTTGCCTTCGTCTCGGGCGGATCGGCCACTTCCGCGGTCACGGCCTGGAGCACATGCGGGCTGACTTCAGCCCTTACCAACGATCTGGTTCTGCCGGCTGCGCCAACGTTCTTCCAGGCGTTAGGAAGCGACGCGCCCAACCTGGCCAATCCGCCGACGTTCAATACTGCAACCGCAATCACCAGCGTGCTGGCGGTGGATTCGCCCGGAATCGATCTCTTCCGAATCGCGCGAGCCCCGACGGGCTGCGCTTCGACTGCGAGTGTTGGCGCAGCCACGTCGTTCAACCTGGGCCAGGGCAGCTTTGTTCCCACTCAGTTGATCGTCTCGCAGGACGGCTCACGCGCCTACGTGATCGTCAGCGACCGGGGCGCCGTCCTGGTATTCAATATCGGCAACCAAACCTCTTCGGCAATCGCTCTGTTCGGAGGCGCCATCCCCATCCAGGCGTCGCTCAGCCCGGACGGAAACAGACTTTATATTGCGGCTAACGACGGCCAGGTTCATGTGCTGGACACGCAGAATGGCGCCGATATTGAGCAGCTTACTTTCCCCACCGACGCCACGACGCTGCTCTCCGGCTTATGCGGCGGGACCGCATTCGTTTGCAATCCGGATTTGATCGCGGTTAGACCGTAGAAGCAGTCGTCAGTCTGCAGTCGTCCGCCAGCGATGTGGACGCGAGCGTCCCGCCTGGTCTCATTCAGCACGATGAAGTGTTGGGCAGGGCTGACGACCGACGACTAGGACTGACGCTATCGTGCACTTTCCAGTTCTTTGCCTACGCTGTCCAGCACTCCGTTGATGAATTGCACCGACTCCGGACTGGAAAACTTGCGCGCGATCTCGAGCGATTCGTTGATCACCACCGCCCGCGGAGTCGCTGGAAAGCCCATCATTTCCGCCACCGCCGCCCGCATCAGGTTGCGGTCGACCGCAGCCATTCGCTCCATGCGCCAGTGTTGGGCGTGGCCTTCGATCAGGCCATCGATCTCCGTGGCGCGGTCGGTGGCCACCCGGAATAGATCTTCGGCAAAGCTTTGGACATCGGTGCCGACATCGCCGCGCTCGCGCCAGAAGGTTTGGCGCACCTGCTCCGGCGTCTGCTTTCCCATGTCGGCCTGGAAGAGCATCTGCAGCGTAAGTTCGCGGGATTTGCGGCGGGTTCCCATGGAAAAAAGTCGTCAGTCTTCGGTCGTCACTCGTCAGCCTTCAGTCTACAGGAGGCGGAATAGATGGAGAGAGCGGAGTTTATCGGTTGGATTTCTTCCGTGTGGACGACAATTTCCGCTTTTGACTTTTGCTGACGACCGACGACTGACGACCGACGACTGCTTTCAGGTTTGCCATCTCCACCGCCGCCAGCGCTGCTTCGAAACCCTTATTGCCCATCTTCAGTCCGGCACGGTCGATGGCTTGCTCGAGGGTTTCGCAGGTAAGGACCCCGAAGGCGTGTGGCACTCCCGTTTCCTGCGCGGACTGGCCGATGCCGCGAGCCACTTCATTGACGATGACGTCGTAGTGGGCGGTGTCGCCGCGCAGAGGCAGCCGAGACAGATGATGGCATCGTACTTTTTGGTTTCAGCAAGAGTGCGCGCTGCAGACGGAATTTCGAAAGCGCCAGGGACGCGGACGATCTTGATGTTCCTGTCCGCTTGGCGCCGCACTGGACCAAGCCCGTCGAAGGCGCTTTGCGAGCAGTCGATCGGTGATAAAGGCATTGAAACGGGACACAACGATTGCAAAGCGCTTTCCTGCGGCGCGCAGTTTGCCTTCGATCGCCTTGAGCCTGCGTTTGACGAGCTTTCAAATTCGATTCCTCTTTATATCCCTTGTCATCCTGAGCGCAGCGAAGAACCTATGCATTGTGCCGCCGCGTCCAAATGCATGGGTCCTTCGCTGCGCTCAGGATGACAACCTAAAAAAGAAAATCCGTGTTGATCCGCGTAAATCCGTGGCCAGGAAGTTATAACTTATTCGGCTTCGGATTCGCCGGGTCCGAATAATCGTAAAATCCTTTACCCGACTTCCGGCCGTACCAGCCCGCCATCACCATCCGCTTCAACAGTGGCGGAGAAGCAAACCGCCGTTCCTTGAATTCGTCGTACATCACGTGAGTGATGTAGTAGGTCGTATCCAGGCCGACAAAATCGAGCAGTGTGAACGGGCCCATGGGATAGCCGCAGCCCAGCTTCATGGCGTTGTCAATGTCGTCGATCGAACCCACGCCCTCTTCGTAGGCGCGGATAGCATCGAGCAGATAGGGCACCAGCAGCCGGTTGACGATGAATCCGGTCTTGTCGCTGGTGCGGACAGGAACCTTTTCCAGCTTTTTCGCAAACTCGTAGGCCGTATCGTACACGTCGCCGGCGGTGGCAATGGTGCGCACCACTTCCACCAGCTTCATCAGCGGGACAGGATTGAAAAAATGCAGTCCGATGAAACGTTCGGGGCGTTTGGTGGACGTCAAAAGCTCAGTGATCGAAATAGAAGAAGTGTTAGACGCGAAGATGGCGTCTTTTTTGACGATGCCGTCGAGCGCGGCGTACATCTTCTTCTTCTCGTCAACGTTTTCGATCACAGCCTCGATGACGATGTCGCAGTCGGCCAGGTCCTGCATGTTGGTCGTGCCCTTGAGCCGTGCACGGATCGGCTTGCGGCGTTTCCTTGATCGTGCCTTTCTCGGCGAACTTGGCCAGCGACTTCTCAATGCCGGCAAAACCCTTGTCGAGAAACTTCTGATCGACTTCGAGCACGGTAACGTCGAACCCTGCTGTGGCCGCAACTTGCGCAATCCCGGAGCCCATCAGTCCGCAACCGAGAACGCCAACCTTATTTATTTCCATACTGGTCCTTCAATTCACCACAGAGGCACAGAGCCACAGAGAAAATCAGAGCACTTTAGATTTCTCCGTGACTCTGTGACTCTGTGGTGAAAGTCCTAATTCATGCTCTCCACCACCATCGCGATTCCCTGCCCGCCGCCGATGCACGCCGTCGCCAGCCCATACTTCTTCTTCCTGCGGCGCAGCTCGTACAGCAGCGTGATCACCAGGCGCGTGCCGGTCGCTCCCAGCGGATGTCCCAGCGCAATCGCACCGCCGTTGACGTTGACCTTTTCGCGATCAAGTCCGAGTTCCTTCTCAACCGCGAGATACTGCGCCGCGAAGGCTTCGTTGACTTCGATGAGGTCGATGTAATCGAGAGTCAGCCCGGCCTTTTGCAGTGCGATCTTGGTAGCCGGCACTGGTCCGCGGCCCATCACTTTAGGATCGACACCGGCGATGCCCCAGCTCACCACCGTCCCAACGGAAGAATTCCGCGCTTGCCGGCTTCATCGAGCGACATCACGACGACCGCCGCTCCGCCATCAACGATTCCGCTGGCGTTGCCGGCGGTCACGGTTCCGGTTTTTCCGAACGCGGGCTGCAGCTTGGCCAGGCCTTCGAGGGTGGTCTGCGGACGGCGATGATCGTCCTCGGTCAGCGATTCACCGGTGGCTTCGCCCTTGGAATTCTTCAACGCCACCGGAACCAGCTCTTCCTGCAGACGTCCTTCTTTGTAGGCCGCGTCCGCGCGCTGCTGCGAGCGCAAGGCAAATTCGTCCTGCATCTCGCGCGTGATGCCGTGCTGCGAGCCATAAAGCTCCGCGGTATTCGCCATGTAGAGGCCGCAATAGCTGTCGAGCAGCGCCACCATCAATGAATCTTCCATCTTGCCGCCGGGCGCGAGATTGAAGCCATCGCGTCCGCGAATCGTGAATGGAGCCTGAGACATGGCTTCCATGCCTCCGGCGAGAATCAGGTTCGCCTCACCCAACTGGATCATCTGAGCGGCATTGACGATGGCCTGGATACCGCTTCCGCAGAGCCGGTTCACTGTAAGCGCCGGCGTCTCAATCGGAAGGCCTGCGCGCAGAGCCACATGCCGCGCGCCGTAGATGGCGTCCCCGGAAGTTTGTTGCGCGTTGCCGAAGACTGCATGATCGAATTCCTTGGGATCAAGCCCGGCGCGTTCGATGGCGCCCTTGCCCGCGATGGCTCCGAGTTCCTGGGCGCTGAAGTCTTTTAACTTGCCGCAGTAGCGCCCGAAGGGAGTACGGGCTCCGCTTACGATGGCGATGTCGCCGGGTTTCAACATATGGATTTCCTGGTGCTCTTTGCAATCAGAATGGTTGTGGATGCAGCAATCAAACGCATTAGTTTATCAGCGGAGGTGCCTTTCCAACTCGTAGACGGATGGTTCAGTTCGGTTCGAGAGGTTCGAGAGGCATACAGTCCGCCACGAAGCCGCGAAGCGGCGCGAGAATGTAGCCCGGGGCGTAAGCCCCGGGTATCGATCGAAAGACGGATGAGCCCTGAAAGGGCGAAAGAAACCGATTCTTACGCCCCTTCGGGGCTGGCATTGCCGTGGCCTCGAACCCACGGCTTGCGCCGTGGGCTATATTCTTGCGCCGCTCCGCGGCTCGTTTAACGGCTACGCCACTCTCACGGCTACGCGACTCTAACGTCGCTACTCTAACGTCTACGCGATGGCCGCGGCAGCGACCGACGGAGACAGGCTGACGATGCGGCCCATACCCTGGACCACCGCCGCATCGAGCGCCTGGTCGGCGCGGTTGATGACCTCGGTGACGATGTCCACGGGATCGAATTGCTGGCGCACCACGGCCTCCGCCAGACCCGCGCTGAACGGGATGATCTCGTCGGAGAGTTTCACTTCGGCCAGCAGCTTGCGCAACTTCTCCACCGCCATCAGCGCTTCCTTCTCCCCCGTTTCGCCGAGCACCAGCGCAATGGTCGTGTTCTCATAGCGGAAGGCTAGATCGTTCTGGCGGATGTTGGCGGCAAAAAGTTGTCCTATCTGCTGCATCGCCGCTTCTACTGCTTTCTCTCCGTGCTCCTTTACCATCGCCGTGCTTTTGCCAAACTGCATCAACGTTACCGTGACCGGAGTGCTCTGCTGGACGGCGCGGCGCGTCTCCGCCATCAAGAGATCGATATAGGACGCGCGTTTGAGCAGGCCAGACTGTTCGTCGGTGACCGACAAGCTCTTGACCAGGCGGCGCAGCCCGGCATTGGTAAGCGCAATCACGATCTGTTCGCTGATCGTCTTGAGCACTACGACATCGGAGGCGTGCCAGCCCCGGGCGGCGTTTTGCGCCAGTATCAGCACTCCCATCTGGTCCTGACCGTCGCTCAGCGGCAAGGCCAGCAGCGACGTGATCCCCAACTCCACCAGGACCTCGCGGACCTCCTGCAACTCGGGCGCGGCGGGGGCATCGGCGATGGTCAGCGTCCCCTGGCTTATGGCGGCATCCTGAACCACCGTGACCAACCTGCTCAGGGCCTTCGGGTCTCCTGTTTTGATTCCTTCTTCCTTGTATTCTTTGACCGCGCTGGGCGCCATTCCGGGCTTGCGCGTGGCCGCAATGCACCGGCTGATCTTCCACTGCGCTCCGATTTCAGCGACCGCGGTGGACATTACAGCGTCGGCATTGGTCTGGCGGTAAAGCTTGCGGGTGATGTCCGCCACCTTGGTAAAGCTGTTGACGTCGGCCGATTCCGCGGGCGCGGACGGACGCGCCGGTGACGGCGCTGGCGAACCTTTGGCGGCTGCGGTTGACCCTGCGGCAGGAGGGGCGGAGTCCGCATGTTGCGGAGTCATACCCGCGGCCAGATACAACTGCTGCAGGTCCTGATTGCGTTCTTCTTCGCGCGGAAAAAGTTCCTGGATGCGTTGCAGTCGTTCAATCGCCTTGGAACGCATGCCGTACTGCACCAGGATTTCGGCTTGCAACATGAGGTCCTGCAAGGCCGCAGCGCCCAGGGTCGGACCTTCGGTCTTGGCCGGCTCCGACGCCGTTCTCGCCATGCTGGTAAAGCGCGACGCGATCACCTTGTAGCGCGCCTCATCGATTTTGCCGCGCAGCATTTCCAGTCGCTTCTGGTGCCCGGGCTCGTAGGCATCCACGTCGGCGGCGCGATCCAGGCATTCCGCGGCCTTGGCGTAGTTCCCCATTCCGCAATGCAGGTCGAAAAGTTTGAGCAGAGTCTGACAATAGTCGCCTTCCCGATTGGAGGCGTTGAACAACTCGCTCATGAACTCCAGGAGATCGGGCGAGCCCCGATGCTTGGCGATTACATCCTGGAGCATGGTCACGAAGGCGCGGCGGTCTCCCTTGTTGCGCTGAGATTGTTCCAACTTGCGCGCCAGTGCGACGGCCTCGGTGTCCTGCTGCGCATCCACCAGAAGCCCGATGAGGTCGGCGACCTCCTGCTGGCGGGAAGGATTCTGCTGAAAGAGCTGCCACACCAGTGGCTCCGCGTCGGTAAGGCGATTGGCGGAAATGAGCGCCTTTACGTAGGTCTCGCGCATCTCCACGCTCGCGTCTTGCGCCCTGGCCAGTGGTTCCAGGACGAATATGGCGGCGCCGACCTGGCCCTGCGCGATCAGGCTTCGTCCATAGCCCAGCGTGACCTTCGGGTCAGCTGGGATCCTCGGCGTAGGCGCGCTCGAACCACTGTGCAGCGTCGGCGCCAGAGGCTCCCGACATTTCCGCCAGTTTGATAAACGCCGCCGATGAGCCGGCTTTATCTCCGCTTTGCGAACACAGTTCGGCCAGCCGCAGGAAATTTCGTTCCTCGGGTTCGAGCGCCACCAGGCGCTTCATGACCGCCAGGCAATCCTGCTGACGCCCGCTTTGGGTCAACTCTTCAAGGGCGCTCTCGTAAGTTTCCAGGGCAAGTTTCTTGTTCGAGGTCTCGACGATCTGCCCGAAGTGGACTTTCTGGATGCTGGTTGGCGTCGCGTAGCGCGCCAGTTTCTTGTAGGTGAGGCTGGCGCGAGTGTTTTCTCCGGCCGCGATCTGGCGTTCAAACAAGTCGCCCAGGAGCTTTACCGCTTCCGCAGTGCGTTGCAACGAAAGGCAGATATCGGCTGCCATCTGGCGCACATTGTCATTTTGCGGGTCTTCGGCGAGCACCTGCATGTATTCATCGAGGGCTTCTCCCGTCTTGCCCTTTTGCAAGAGCTTCTCGGCGCGCTCGACTCGGCGCGCGATCTCGGCTCGGTCCATTCGCTTGGTCGGCTCTGGCATTGGAGACACGGGTAACGTGCGGAGTAACCCAAGTGAGATTTTAGGGGTCGGTTCTCGCAGCGGCAACGAAGTCAGGTACCGCCGTGATTACGAAAGTCACGCGAATATTTCTTTGGCAGAAAAATTGTTTCCCGGTATAAGTGCCGGATGCCAGCAAAACCGATGCGAGCGGAAGGCGACGAACGGGGCCTCCGTCACCAGCTAAGCGCTGGACAGATGGCGATGGTCGCCGTGGGTGGCTCCATCGGAACTGGACTGTTGCTGGGTTCTGCGGCCGCTCTCGAAATCGCCGGGCCCGGCGTGATCCTCAGCTTTGTCCTGGCTGCATTTATCTCTTTGACCATAACCCTGGCCTTGGGCGAACTCTCCAGCATGCATCCTGCGGCCGGATCGTTCGGCGTTTACGGCGATATCTATTTGAACCAGTGGGCAGGCTTCGTGGCCCGGGCCGGCTATTGGGCGGCCCTCTCGATCTCGATCGGCGCGGAACTGGTCGCCTCCGCCACCTACCTGGCCTACTGGTTCCCTTCCGTCCCGGCCCTGTTCTGGATCGTTGTTTTTTCTGTCCTGCTGTTGCTGATCAATCTCAGCAGCGTAGGCAACTACGGTCGCTTTGAATACTGGTTTGCGATGATCAAGGTGGCGACCATCGCGGCTTTCGTCGTGCTGGGAGCTGGGCTGTTGCTGAGTGGCCGGGTCGCGCCGCAATTCACCGCGCACGGCGGATTCCTTCCCCGCGGAACCCTGGCTCCCTTGCTCGCCATGGGCTTCGCTCTCTACACCTTCGGGGGCCTCGAATTTGTCGCCATCACGACCGGGGAGTCCAGTTCGGCGCAAGAGATTCCCCGCGCCATCAAAATGACTTTCGCGGTGCTCACGACGGTTTATCTGGGAGCGATCGTGGTGCTGGTGGGAGTCATGCCGTGGGACCGCGCCGGAGTCACCGAGAGCCCGTTTGTGACCGTGTTCCGGCTGGCCCACATCCCGGCCGCGCCGCACATCATGACTTTTGTGATCCTCACAGCCGCGCTGTCGGGAGCCAACGCGACCCTCTATGCCGCCTCGCGAATCCTGTTTTCCCTGGCGCGAACAGGATGGGCGCCCGCGGTTTTGGGAGAACTCAGTTCATCCGGGTCACCCAGACTGGCTCTGCTGGCTTCGTCCTACGGTATCGTGGTCGCGTTGGCGCTGGAGAAGTGGGCGCCCCGAAATGCGTTCGTCTCGATTCTGGGCGCGGCGCTGGTCGGGCTACTGCTGTCAGTGCTGGTTTCTTTAGCCGCCCACGTCAGCTTCCGTCGGAGGGTCACTGCCAGCCAACTCGCCGCTTTGCCGATGCGTTCGCCGTTGGGAGCTGGGGGTTCAATACTCGGGTTCTTGCTGATCATCGTGGCGGTTCTCGAGACCAGTTGGCACTCGCGCTTAACGCTGGTCAGCATTTTCGGGTACATGGTCGTGCTGACCGGAGCTTATTTCCTGCTGAAGAAGAAGTAGGCCTGTGAGAAGTACAATGTCGGCATGGCCGATGAGCTTCTCCGCTATCGCTCCCAGTTTCCTATTCTGGAACGCACCACTTACATGATCAGCAATTCGCTGGGCGCCATGCCGCAAGGCGTGTACGAGGCCATGAAGGGGTATGCCGATATCTGGGCCCAGCGCGGCGTGCGGGCGTGGGAAGAGCGATGGTGGATGCTGGCCGCCGAGGTGGGGGACGAAATTGGCGCGCTCATGAACGCTCCCAAAGGATCGGTTTCCACCCATCAGAATGTAACTACCTGCCAGGCGGTGGTGGCGTCGTGCTTCGATTTCTCCAGCAAGCGCAACAAGGTCGTGTACAGCGACCTGAATTTCCCTTCGGTCATGTATTTCTGGGAGGCGCAACGGGCCTGCGGCGCGCGCGTCCACATGGTCCCGACAGACGACGGCATCACCGTCCCTCTCGAGCGCCTTCTGGACGCAATCGATGATCAAACCTTGCTGGTCCCGGTGTCGCACGTGATTTTCCGCAGCGCGTACATTCAGGATGCCAGGGCAATCATTGAGAAAGCCCACAAAGTTGGCGCGCTCGTGGTACTCGATGTCTTTCAGTCATTGGGCACCGTGCCGGTGGATGTGCAGGCTCTGAATGTCGACTTTGCTTGCGGCGGCGTCTTGAAATGGTTGTGTGGAGGCCCAGGGGTCGGCTATTTATATGTTCGTCCAGACCTGGGTCAAACGCTACAGCCAAAATTTACCGGCTGGTTCGCGCACCAAAATCCTTTTGGATTTGAAATCGGAGCCACTCGCTACAGCCAGCCTCCGTTTCGCTTCATGAATGGCACCTCCCACATACCTGCTTTGGAAGCGGCGCGTCCCGGATTAAAGATCATTGCCGAGGTCGGCATTGATCGAATTCGAGAGAAGTCGAAGCGGCAGACTTCCCGTTTGATCGAACTGGCCACGGCGCACGGATGGCGGGTAAATTCCCCCCGCAACCCCGAACAACGCGGCGGAACGGTTTCTATTGACATGCCCGACGCCGAGCAGGTCTGTCGCGAATTGCTCAAGCGGGACATTCTTGTCGACTATCGCCCCAAAGCGGGCGTGCGCATGGCGCCGCACTTCTACAACCAGGACGAGGAACTGGAAACGGCGATCGCGTCGGTCGATCAGATCCTGAAAGAGCGCTCACTGGCAATAAAATAATGCGAATGGAGGACGGGCGTCCCGCCCGTCATTGTGGATCTCGCTCGGCTGTGAGTGCGGGGCACCAGCCTTCTCACCTCCCAATCGCCGCACTCCCGAGCTTCTCCTCTAAAATACCTAAGTGAGCGATTCCGTCCGCATTGCAATTCTCGGAGACTACGATCCCAAATCTCCGACTCTTCCAGCCGTCGAAAAGTCGCTGCAACACGCCGCCGCGCAACTCAATCTCCCGGTCGAAGGAGTGTGGATCGCCACGCCGAGTCTGAAGGAGCCCGGGGCAGACAAGAAACTGGAGAGCTTCGACGGGATCTGGGCTGCGCCGGGCAGTCCCTACAAGAGTTTTGACGGCATGCTGAAAGGCATTGAATTCGCGCGCCGGCGCGACTGGCCTTTTCTCGGCACTTGCGGCGGTTTTCAGTATGCTCTGATCGAATGTGCCCGCAACGTGCTCGGAATCAAGGACGCGGACAGCGCCGAGAATAATTCGGGCTCGAAAAACATCGTCATTTATCCTGTGGCCTGCGCCGTGCCCGATCGCGCCGCTGGGCGCGCCCAAGCTTTCCGGCCCCATTCCGGAGATCCGCCTCCGTCCTGGTTCCTATCTGCAGTCGTACTATTCGCAGGACAAAGTAGCGGAAGAATTTTTCTGCAATTTCGAAGTCAATCCCGACTACGAGTGGGCCGCCATGGAAGCCGGGTTCCCGGTGGTGGCGCGTGGCCCGCAAGGCGAGATTCGAGCCATAGAATCACCCACCCACCGTTTCTACATCGCGACGCTGTATCAGCCCCAACTCTCGTCCCAACCCGGTAAGCCTCACCCGTTGGTGCTGGCCTTTGTCCAAGCCGCAGCCGACTGGGGAAGAAAAAAGCTGGACGACAGCGTGCTGGAGTAGAGGACGGCAAAACACGCCACGGATTCACACGGATTTTCACGGATAGCGAAGAATTAAACAAATCCGTGAAAATCCGCGTGAATCCGTGGCCGCTTTTACGCCGCAATCAATTCAAACGCCGGATAATTCTCCACCAGCTCGCGAAAGGCCTCCACTGGCGACCCGGCCGGCACGGGAAAGTAGGTCTGAACTTCGCGCTTGAACTGATCCAGGTATCCCTTCAAAATCTCCGGCTTCTCCTGGTCTGAGAGGGCCCGAAGTCTGAACTGCCGCCGCTGACTTCCCTTCTTGAGCGTAACTTCTCCCGCCGCCTCGGCGTTGCGCACCCATTGCGTGCGCCCGCGCGGCGCGACCAGAAACCGCTTTCCGCCGCGCTCCAGCAAGTCAATCGGCGTGGAATAAATCTTCCCGCTCTTGCGTCCCTTCACCTGCAGCAGATAGTTGTAGGAAAAACCCAGGCCCATCCCGACCAGAAACCCAAACACCTTGTTGAATGCGCGCTCGACCGCGCTGGGAGCACGAAATGCAGCAGGAGGGGTACTCATGACGTTTATCTTACATTGTCATCCCGAGCGACGTGAGCCTGCCTTCTGGGCGAACCACCAGTGCAAGCGAGTGGGAGTCGAACCGGGACTTTGTGTCAGGTGGCAGACCTACATTTTCACAAACTTCAGCGAAGCCGAATTCATGCAGTAGCGAAGCCCAGTAGGCTGCGGCCCGTCATCGAAGACGTGTCCCAGGTGGGCATCGCACAAGGTGCAGGCCACCGCGCTCCTTACCATGCCGAAACTTGTATCGTTGATCGTCCGAACGTTCTCCGGTGCAATCGGCTGCCAGAAGCTGGGCCAACCGGTACCGGACTCAAATTTTGTCTCCGAACTGAACAGCGCATTGTTGCAGCATATGCAGCGATAGAGTCCCTTGTCGTGCAGATTCCAATATTTCCCGCTGAAGGCAATTTCGGTGTCGGCGTGGCGCGTGATGTCGAATTGCCCCGGGGACAACTGCTTGCGCCACTCGTCGTCGCTCTTCACCACCTTGGGGACGCGCACCTTTTGCAGTCGCTGCCCGGAATCGGAAAACTGCACAATCGTGACTTCGCCCGGATCGCCCTTAGGCATTGCCGCTGCGATCAGCCGGGGCTTGTGCAATGACCACAACGCCGCTCCGGCAATCGCTGTAACGGAAATCCCCAGAAAGGCGCGCCGTCCTGAATTCAATGATGAAGCGTCTTTATCAAGCTCGGAGTCAAACATAATCGCTCCTCGATCCGTCCTCATCCAACGAAACACAATTACTTTCCTGTGTATAGTTCCGGAAACTGCTGCCGCAAGTGCACCACCTTGGGCGCATCGTTATAAACGATATAGAGATCATGAGGATGAAGCGTCGCATAGTTCTGGTGATACGCCTCCGCCGGATAAAACGCCTTCAGCGGCACGACCTGGGTCACAATCGGAAGAGAAAACACTTTGGCCTGGTTGAGTTGCGCGATGTAGGCTTCCGCAATTTTCTTCTGCTCGTCGTTCCCGTAGAAAATCACCGAGCGATACTGGGTTCCGTTGTCCGGTCCTTGCCGGTTCAGCTCGGTAGGATCATGCGCCACCGAGAAAAACACCCGCAGCAATTCTCCATAAGTGACCTGCGATGGATCATAGGTAATCTTCACGGATTCAGCGTGACCGGTTTCGCCGGTGCTGACGATTTCGTATTGCGCCGTTTTCGCGTCTCCTCCGGAATATCCCGAGGTCGCGTTGGTTACGCCTTTGACGTGCTGGAAGACCGCCTGGATGCCCCAGAAACATCCTCCCGCAACAACTGCGGTTTGCTGTTCCGGCTTGGCCGCCTTGGCCGCGTCAACAACCGCGGCCGGAACCGCAGCTCCGGCTGCATTAGCCGTGCTGCACGCCACCGTGCCCGCGATCAGAATCAGAAATAGTAATGAGATATAAGCTGAGAATCTGGCCATGGAAGACACTCCCGCGGCCCGCTTGTTCGGACCGTAAGTTATTAGAGTCCTGAATCGGACAAAAGTTGCGCCGCCGTAACCTCCTGTGTCTCACCTACCTGGCGCTGTCTGCCGCTCGTAACCTGGGCATGAAAGAACAGGCAGCCGGGGATATTTCTTGAAGCGAGGGTCAGTCAGGGAAAGCTGGCAGAGAATAAACACCGAACCGCGATCGGACGAGATGCGCCGGGCGTGAATGCAGTCCTGGCAGAGTCCAGGACGGACTCGGGGCTCGACATTCTCGGTTGGATCGCTCACTGGCTCAGGATAACAGCCAGCTATCGAGGCAACGGGCGGGACGCGCGTCCTCCATTGCTTCATCTTTTGCACTCATCCGCTGTCCGGCTGTTCGTCAGCATGCTGATTTTGGTACTGTAGACGGGCCTTTGATCAATACAACGCGTGGAGGGCTGGACGCCCTCCGCGCAGCCGGCGGGCCTGTCCTGAGCGAAGTACGAAGGAATGCCGGCGCTACCAAGGAGCCCTAGATTGAAATATCGTAACTGGTCATTAGCAGCTGGTTTTTTGTTCGTGGCGATGGCTTCTCAATCGCAAATTGATGATGCCACCCGGCAGCTTTCCCATGACATTTTTAAACAACTCATCGAGATCAATACGACCGATTCCGTCGGCAATGTGACCACGGCGGCCGAAGCCATGGCGCAACGCTTTCGGGACGCCGGATTTCCCGAGACCGATCTCCAGATTCTGGGGCCGAACGATCGCAAGAAAAACCTGGTCGTCCGCCTGCACGGCAGCGGCAAGCACAAGCCAGTGCTGCTGATCGGGCACCTCGACGTGGTGGAGGCCCACCGCGAAGACTGGACCACCGATCCGTTTCAGTTTGTCGAGAAAGACGGTTACTACTACGGCAGGGGCACGCAGGACATGAAAGACGGAGACGCGATCATGGTCACGATGCTGATCCGTTTCAAAAAAGAAGGCTATGTGCCCGACCGCGATATCATCCTCGCGCTCACCGCCGATGAAGAGGGCGGCACTTCGAATGGCGTGAATTGGCTGCTCAAGAACCACCGCGAACTGATTGACGCTGAATTTGTGATCAACCACGACGGCGGCGGGATTTTGTCCGAGCATGGCAAACCGCAATTCATGATGGTAGACGCGGCGGAAAAACTCTATTCCGATTACCAGCTGACGGTGACCAATCCCGGCGGCCACAGCTCCCTGCCCAAACCGGACAACGCCATCTATCATCTTGCCGACGGACTGGCCCGGCTGGAGCGTTATCAATTTCCCTTCGAATTGACCAGCGTCACTCGCGCCTTCTACGAGCGCATGTCAAAAATCGCCACGGGCGAGCGGGCGGCTGACATGCTTGCGATTCTCAAAACTCCTCCCGACATGGAAGCGGTGGCGCGTCTGTCCAAAGACCCCATCGATAACTCGATCATGCACACCACCTGCGTGGCCACGCGTCTCAGCGGCGGCCATGCCAACAATGCTCTGCCGCAAATGGCGCAAGCCAACGTGAATTGCCGCATCGTGCCCGGCCACTCGACCGCAGAGATCCGCGACGAGCTGGAGAAAGTTGTCGCCGATCCCCAGATTTCGGTGAAAGAAATCGGAGGAATCGGCGGCGTCATGAACCGGAAGTCTTTCACGCCGCCTCCACTGCGACCGGACGTTTTCCAGCCGCTGGAAAAGGTGGTGGAAAGCATGTGGCCGGGATTGCCGGTCGTGCCCGACATGGCGACCGGCGCCTCGGACGGCGTCTACACCATCGCCGCCGGCATGCCGACGTATTGCGTCTCGGGCGAAGCCATCGATCGCGACGACATCCGCGCCCATGGCAAGGACGAGCGCATTCGCGTGGATTCGTTTTATCGAGCGGTGGATTTTTACTACCGGTATTTGAAGGCAGTGACTTCGCAGTAGGAGTCAAAAACCAAGTCGGACGCATTGTCATCCTGAGCGCAGCCGCTGCTTTGCTTGGTAAAGCAGCGGCGGAGTCGAAGGACCCCTACCGTCTCGAACAAAGCGGATCTCTGCATGTTTCTTCGTCACGCCGCGACCCATATCTTCCGGCAGAGGTTAAGACTGTTAGGGGTCCTTCGGCTCCGTCGCCCATTCGCAAGGCGAATGGGCGGACTCCGCTCAGGATGACACCGGGTGATTTGCCGGTTTTTACGCAACTCTTGACATTCGCCTTCCCTTCGCCCAAAATTACACCATGGCAATTACCAGACGGCAACGCCAGGTCTACGACTTCATCTCCGAGTTCGTGCAGAAGAACGGCTACTCGCCTTCGTTCGAGGAAATTGGACAAGGGCTCGATCTGAGTTCTCTGGCGACGGTCCACAAGCACATTTCCAACCTGGAGAAAAAAGGGCTGCTGACGCGCGACTACAACCGCAGCCGCTCCATCGACCTGCTGCCGCCCAAGGGAAAGCTCAAGCAAGCGATGGCGGTGAACACTACGATGGTTCTGCCGCTGGTGGGCCGCATCGCCGCCGGCCAGCCTATCGAGGCGGTGCAGAGCAACGAGACCATCTCTCTCGCCGATTTCGTGCGCTCGAAAGAAGTGTTCGTGCTGGAAGTTCGCGGCGATTCCATGCAGGACGAAGCCATCCTCAACGGCGACTACGTGATGGTCGAGAAAAGCCGGACGGCGCACAACGGGGACATCGTTGTTGCCCTGGTGGAAGGCACGGACGCGACCCTCAAGCGTTTTTACCGCGAAGGCGAAAATATTCGCCTGCAGCCTTCCAACGCCAGCATGAAGCCCATCATTGTGCCGGCGGCTTCGGTCGAGGTTCAGGGCAGAGTGATTGGAGTGTTGCGGAAGTACTGAAAAGTGCTGCTGGCTTCTAGCTTTTGGCTCTTAGCTGAAACAAACGCGTTCGGCTCCGGTTACTTCTCCCAAGAAGAAAAAATCATCCCCTGAAGACAACAGCGCCCAGGTAGTCAGCCTGGGCGTTTAGAGGTTTCGCTGAAGTCCGACGACTGACGACTGACGACTGTCTTACCCTACGTGCTTGTCGATGGCCTTCTGAATGGTTTCTTTGGGAACGTAGCCTACGATCTGTTCCTTCACTTGCCCGCCCTTGAACACCAGCAGAGTGGGAATGCCGCGCACTCCGTAGCGCATGGGGGTGGCGCTGTTGCAGTCGACGTCCATTTTGCCGACTTTGATCTTGCCGTGGTAGTCCTTCGCCAGTTCGTCAACGATGGGAGCGAGCGCGCGGCAAGGTCCGCACCAGGCTGCCCAGAAATCGACCAATACCGGCTGATCTGACTTCAGAACATCCTGGTCAAAGTTCGCGTCTGTCACTTCCAAAATTCCGTTGCTTGCCATTTCTCCTCCGGGAGTACCGTTCGCCGCAAATCTTGCCGGGGACGGTGGATGCGCCAACGTTGGCTGCATCTATCGTAACACCCCATTGGATGCAATGTAGGCGCAGAAGTCGCAAAGGCCGGAAGTTTCGGTTCCGGTTTCCGGTTGCCAGTCTCCGAATGCGGCGCGAGCAAAAAAAAGCGCCTTGAACTTTTCAGTTCAAGACGCCTCGGCAGCCCTCCCCCAGAACTGCCAAACCACGAGATGGATATTAGGGCTGCCCATGATTGGTGTAAACGTCACTTTGGTAACTCGTGAATCGGGCGGGAGGAATGGCGCGAAATCAAAGCGATCGTTGCTGGTAACCAGAGAGGCAAAACGCGCTCTGTCGCGCCGCCACTGCGTCAGTATTTTTGCCAGGTGCCGCCCGCATCGGCGGTTGTCCAGGTTTCGCGGGTGCTGGTGGTCAATTTGCCATGTGCGGCATCGCTGAATTCCACGGTGACAATGTCGCCAGTCAGGGAGTTGCCGTCCGCGGTGGGATTGACTTGCACCCAGTGTTGGCCGGCGTCGGAAGAATGATAGAGCGCGCCGGCCGCGCCGCCTGCCCAGATATCGGAGCCATTGGCAGCCAGCGCGCGGAAGACGACATGGTTCGCCACCGGCATCGTCTGCCAGGTTTTGCCGGAATCAAAAGAGCGCTGCAGCACGCCATCGCCGGAAAGCGTCCAGCGGGGCGCAATGGGGCCGGCACTGCAACCGGTCGGCGTAGTTGCCGGAAGCGCCGGCGGCGGAAAGCGTTCCCTGTTTACGATCTCCCGTCGCCGCCCCGCCCACGGCTCGAGCAGATGAGGTCTGGACTTGGGCTTGCGCCTCATTCTTGCCGGCTTCGTCTTTCGCCTTCAGCTCAACGTTTGGCATCCGCGGCGGCGCAGCACGAGCGTTGTCGACCATTACCTTTTCTGCCACGCCGCCAATTGACTGGGCGGCGGCCTCACTCCGGACCTTGTTGCTGGAGTCAGCGATCCGCGGCTCTCTGCCTGGCTGCTGAACCGTCGGCGAGGGTGCCGGAGCCGACGCCATCAGAGAGGCCGCGGGCGGCGCAGGCTGGTTTGCGTTGGTCCGTGCCAGCCTGTCGCGCGTCAACTCTTGGGCCTGATCCATTCGATCCAGTTCGCGGGGCACGGAAGCCGCAGGCTGGTTTGCGGCCCTCCCTGCAACCAGGTCCTCGTCGCTTTTCTTGGCCAACTTGCCGGACGCAATATCCCGATCCGCCTGGAATCGGCGCGGACGGCGCAATCTTGCCGCCAGCTTCTCGCGCGATTCCTCCGGAACACTGCTTTTCGGGGTGACGCTCGCGGGCACATTGGGAGCCTCTGCCGCAACCGGCGCCTCCGGCGGTTGGCGTCGCTCATAGCGCAGGGTGACAGCCGCGCTCACCACGACGACGCAGGCCGCCAGCGCTCCCCAGCGCAGCATTGGCCAAGTCAACCATGAGGAAGTCTGGGGTATTGGAGACGGTGCGGAGTCGATCGCAGGGGTTGCGAGCGCCAGGACATCGCGGCAATCGGAGCACTCCGCCAGGTGCCGCAGCACCTCGGAACGCTCGCGATCAAGCAGCGACTTTTCGGCGAACGCGGCCAGCAGGTCGGGATCAGGGTGAACCCCGGGTTTCGGGCTGCCCGACAAACGCTGCTGCACGATTTTGGGAAGCTGCTCCATTTTTCTTTTTTTCTTTGGCCCCTAGTCGTGTGTGGGGATTTCAGCCTTCTTATCGGCCCTCTTACTAGAGAACGCCGGCAACTCCGTTTCTTGCGCCACGCGGTCACGAATATTCAGGCGCAGGTCACGCACATCGACCTCCAGGGCCTCCTCGGCCTGGCGGCGGCTCATGCCCCTCTGCTCGAGTCGCCGCGATGATTTGCTTGCGCAGGGACTTGGCCAGTTTATCGAGCTTGCGGCTGATGGTGGACTCGTGCACCGCCAGCGTGCGCGCAATCTCAGCCAGCGTGCGGCCGTCGAGATAATAAGATGCCAGAATGAAGCGGTCTTCTGCCGCCAGTCGGGACAGAGCTTCGTCCGTCGCCGCTTCAACTCTGGGATCGACCGCCAGGTTGGGCTCGGGATCTTTCGCGGCAAACTGCGCGCCCTCTTCACTTTCTTCGTCCAGGCTGACCAGGCGGCGCTGGCGGCGAAAGCGGTTCACGAACTCCTGCGCCATCACGGTGCGCAGCCAGCCCTCCAGGGAGCCGCGTCCGGTGTACGAGGCGAGTTTCGAAATGCGTTGGCCGTCGCGGGTGGTGGTTCCGTAGAGATCGGCGTAGAGCGAATCGGCCAGTTCGCGCGCGGCGGAACTCTCCTTGGCGATGTAGCCGGCGATGTCGTAAAGCTTCTCGCGGTAGCGCGCCATGAAGATTTCCCAGGCTCGTTCCTGTCCGGCGGCACAGGCTCGGGCCAGCGCCAGTTCTTCCACCCGCAAGCTGCGTATAGAACTGCGGAGATTTCCTGCGGCGGAGGCGTCCGCCGGCAAGATATTTGGTTGCAACTTCGCTGAGAATGGCTCCAAACTGCTCGCGACTGAGCCCTGAATTTCCGCTCTTTTCGTAGAGTTCGTCGATCACGGATTCCATCCCCGCGGAAGCTTCTGCTATGGGTTGGACACCGTGGTCATATGGTCATGGCGGGCAGGCAGCTATCCCGGATGCTATCAACATTTGTGCTGCAAGAACCCGAATATTTGCCGTTCCTCGTGTAAGCGCAGGCACTGCCGGCATGGCTGGCGGGAAGCCGGCGCTACACAGGAGGAACTCCTATGAATCCCAAACTTTTTGCATTGCTCCCGGCGCTCGCTCTTGCCGGCATCGCTCTTTTTCTGCCCTCCAGCGCCCCTGCCGGAGACGTGACTTCGGCCTCCGGTTACAAGGTGCTGGAGCCCATCCGGCACGGCAACCTGACGGTATTTCCGGTGGTTACCGCTCGCTCCCACGACACTCAGGAACTTCTTACCCTGGACGAAGGCCTGCGCTCCGGCGATGTAATCGTGACCGAGTCCGGCAGCGTGCAGCCACTTGATGCGGCGGCGACGGACCCCGATCCAGCAAGGCGGACCACAGGTGAATCAACTGGTGCTGGTCAACAACTCCAAACGGCCGCTGATTCTGCTGGCGGGCGAGATCGTGACCGGAGGGAAACAGGACCGGGTGATCGGCAAAGACCGCATTGTCCCGGCCGAAAGCGATCCCATCGACCTCGGGGTCTTCTGCGTCGAGCCCGGGCGCTGGACCGGCCGCCTCGGACAAATTTCGGGGCTTGATGGGTGGCGTGATGGGAGGCATGGTGCAACCAGCGGTCCGCTCCAAAGCCATGGCGGAAAAAGACCAGGCGCAAGTTTGGGCAGAGGTCGGCAAGTCTAGAGAAGCCATGTCCCTTCAGGTGCCCGCGCCCTCGGCCCCCGCGGTGATGGGAACAAGTTCTTACGCTGGCGTAATGCAGAATGAAGAGGTAAAACAGCGAGTCGATTCGGTGGCGGAACCGATCCGGCGAAACTATCAGAGCCTGATTCAGCAACTGCGCGATCAGAATGCTGTCGGCGTAGTGGTAGCGGTGAATGGGGAGATGGTATGGGCGGACATCTTCGCCAGCACCAACCTGCTCGAGAAATACTGGCCCAAGCTGGTGCGGTCCTATGCCGCCGAAGCGGTGATAAGCCGGACCCGAGACCGCGCCGCCGACATCCGGCAGGCACAGGAATTTCTCAACCATATGGACGGACGCCACGAAACGGTTGACAGCGAGCCCGGCCTCTATCGTCAAACGGAAATCGCAGGTGACGGGTTCAGAGCGTTTGAGCTGACGTCTCTGCTACCCAAGACAGGATTCGATCTGCATGTAGCGAAGATGGCGGAGTAGGAAGGCAGTTTCTAGGTTTCTGGTTTCTGGTTTCTGGTTTCCGGCGAATGCGCCGTCTCGGTAGCAGATGGGTTTTCCGGAAACTAGAAACTGGAAACCGGAAACTGTCCTTAGAAACTGCGACTAGAACTGCCCCTACCTGCTCTCGTACCAGCTTCTCCACGATGAGGAGTCGCTGGGAAGGTTCTGGCCCGTGATGTCACGCAGCGCCTGGTACACCCAGGTGTGAGTCTGTGCGTCCAGGGAGGCGTCATCTGCGTAATCCAGTAGCTGCGGAATCACGCTGCGACGCTGCTCCTGGGTCAACATGCCGGATTGGGCCAGGCTGCAAGCGGCGCGCTCGCGAACGGTCGGCGAGGCGTCGTCATGAAATGTCTTTAGTAAAGGGGCGACAGTCTCGTTGGTCCCCAGGTAAGCCAGACCTTCCACGGCCCAGCGGCGGACTTCCGGATCGGAGTCCTGCAACTGGCTGACCAATACTTCACTTGCACGTTGCGGCTCAACCCCGCGGTTGCCGAGCAGGCCCAGTTCCCAGAGGGCCGAGACTCGTTGCGCTCGCGGACCGCTTTCTGCCTGCCGCGCTAAACGCTCGATCGTGGCCGGCGATTTGATGGCTCCCATGGCCGCCAGATCCAAATCGATTCCCGCCGCCCGTACCCGCAAGTCGTCGGAATTGAGCGCGGTGGTCATCAGCGAATTGAACCGGGGAGTGAACTTCAGCTTCCCCCACCAGCCTTCGAGTCGAGTAGCGATCTGGTCATTGGCGCCTGCATAGTGGTTGACGGCGCGCTCCAGCAAAACCTCGGCTTGTTGCTGCGGAGCCTGGCGGTCGAGGTTCTCGATCTCGTGTTCGGAGAGTACCGCGGGAGACGCGGGTTCCGGCTTGCCTGACAGGGTAAGGAACCTGGCAATATCTTCAAATGCCGCCCTCGCATTGCCGGTGGCGAAGAATCCGGCCAACATGACTCCCACCGCCACCGCAAAGAGAACACGCCAGCTTCCCGAATGCGGATCGATGGACTGATCCAGCTTCAGACGCGTGCTCGTCCGTGCCGCGCCGTACTCCGGCACCGCCGCGGGACGCGGATCTCCTTCCCAGGAATGCATGAGAACGAGTCTAGGATTGTTTCGTTCCAGGGTAAAGTTACGGTCGAGTGACTTTGGTTATTACTTCACATCAAGCTTGATGCGAATAAAGCGATTAAAGCAATTGTTCCTGTCGAGAGCCGGCGTCACCGTGGTCACTGTGCTGCGGTTACGTCCGGCTTTTTGGCGGTTCCGGGCTACCGCCTGATCGGGAAGAAAATAGTGGTCACATCGCGGCCGGAACGCTGATCCCCATCACGGCCAACACTCGCGTCAACTCCCTGCGGACCACGGCCACGGTAGCCAGAAGAAATCTCTTGCGGCTTTCGTCGGCTTCGCTCAGGATGGGGCAGCGATGATAGAAGGCATTGAAGAGCTGCGCCAGTTGGAAGGCGTGTTTAGCCAGGTACGCGGGCTCGGTGGTCGCGATGCATTGGTCAATGACATAGGAAGTCTTGGCCGCAGCCAGCCATAGTTCCCAGACTTCGTTTCCCGCTTCGCCGGTTAGGAACTGTTCCAGTTCAGCGGTCGATACTCGGTCCATCGGCTTGCGTCCGAATTCTTCGGGATCAAAACCTCCCTTGCGGAAGATATTGGAGGCGCGCACCACGGCGTACTGCGCGTAAGGGCCAGTCTCGCCCTCGAAGCTCAAGGCTTCCTTGAAATCGAAGGCAATGACCGACGACTTGGTGAATTTCAGCATGAAGTAGCGCAGCGCCCCGACCGCGATCTGGGTCGCGATGGTGACCCGCTCCGCTTCCGAGAGCTGGGGATGGCGGCTGTCCACTTCGCTCTTCGCCGATGCGATCAGCCGGTCAAGCAAGTCGTCGGCCTTCACCCCGAATCCCTTGCGGCCGGAAACTTCAATATACGGGCGGCTCTTGTCTTCGTCGGAAAGCTGATAACCAAGTTCAGCCGCACAACGAGGCGTGAGCGCGACCATTTCATAAGAAAAGTGAGTGTAGTGATCGGCCTGCTCGTTGTATCCCAGTCCCCGCAAAGCTTCGATGACGGTGTTCTGCGCCTCCGACTGCCGCGCGTCAATCACGTTATAGATTTCCGCCACGCTGCCGAAATGAGGATGGTCCAGCGCTCCTACCGCGGTTGAAATCCAGCATTCATGCCCATTGGGATAGCGATAGAACTTGCGATAGCCGAAATCACGCCCCAGCAGACCAAATTTCCAAAGGTGGTACGCGATGTCCTTGCCGACGTAGCCAACCGTACCGTTGGAACGCACGATTACTTTCTGATCTTCTTCGGCGACTTCGTCTTTATCTACATTCACGTCATCAACAGAGGGCTCGGCGGCTTGCGCTGTTTCAGATTTTGCCGTTCCCGCCCGTCGCATCACCCAGCAACCCTTGTTCTTACCTTCGGTCTCGAAGAAGAGCACACCGCCTTCCTTCAACTTGGTAAAGGCAGCATCCCAAAAATGAAGATGAAGGATCTCACTCTCTCGCGGCAGGAAATCGTACTCAATATCGACGCGATCCATGGTCTCGAGGTGACGGCGGAGGACGGCGATCGAAATCACATCCGCAACCGCGGCGCTTTCGTTGTTCCCTTCCTCGATCGCGTGCAGCGCCTGCTGGCGGACCTGCAGGTTTTGCTTGTCTTCGGCGTACCAGTGCGAGACTTGGGCGTAGAGATCCCAGCAGTAATAGTCGAAGCGAGGCTGGCGGGCCAGGTTCTCAATCTCGACGCGCGACTTCTTCTCGATGTTCAGAAATCCCACAACCACGTCGGCCACCTGCACGCCCGTATTGTCGATGTAATTCTGGACGTCGACCTCGCGGCCGGCGAACTTCAGCAGCCGGACAAAGGTGTCGCCAAGAATGGCATTGCGCAGGTGTCCAACATGGGCGGCTTTGTTGGGATTTATGCTCGAGTGCTCAACCAGAATCTTGCCGGCGGGAACTTCGGAACGCGGCTTCTCGTCGGCAATCAGGGTTGCGGCAAGCTCTTCGCGCCTGAGCCGCGCGTTGATGTAGCCCGCGCCCGCCAACTCCAGTTTCTCAAAACCTGGGATGGGGCCGATTCCGCCAACGATCTCCTCCGCAATCTTGCGCGGAGCCTTGCGCAGTTTCTTGGCCAGCTCGAAGGCAAGCGGCAAGGCGTACTCGCCGAATTCGACTTTTGGCGGCTGTTCGATGACGATTTTGGCCAGATCCAGGTCGTAAGTGCGCCGCAGAAATTCGCGCACGTGTTGGGCGAGCCGTCGCTCGAGATGGCGATACAAGAATTCCCCTAAGCTGTTGAAGAAAGAGAAATTGTAGCAAACCGCTCAGGACCGCGAGGTTTGACGGCAAATGCGGGCTTCCCTATGATGAAAAATAGTCCTTGGCGATTGGTCGTTGGTCGTTGGCCAAAGCTCTTGAGCTCAGCTGCTGCCCGAATCTAGTCCAAAAAGCCAACGACCAAGGGCCAACGACCAACGACGGGTTCGGTTACCCATGCGCATAGCCTACCTCGACTGCTTCTCCGGCATAAGCGGCGACATGTTTCTCGGAGCGCTCCTGGATGCAGGAGTGCCGGCGAAGCTCTTCGAAGAAACCGTCGAAGGTCTGAATATTGGAACCCGACTGGAAATTTCAAGGGTCACTCGCAGCGGCATCGCAGCCACCAAGGTGGATGTCTTCGTGCACGGGGAAAAAGAACTGCCGCGCGAGGTTTTCTTCGAGCAGCAGAATCGCGCGCGGAAACAGGAACACGGCCACGATCATGGCCATGAACTCGGCCATGAACACAGCCACAAGCACGCGCCTGAGCGCATTGAGCTTCGCGAACACAACTACAGCCAATCTGGACACGACCCCGCGCGGGCCGCAGCACCCGCGCCACACGAGCACGGGCATGGGCGTGGACTGAAAGAGATACGCGAGATCATCAACCAGGCGTCGATCAGCCCAGGCGCAAAGCGCTCCGCGATCGCCATTTTTGAGGCGCTGGGCGCGGCGGAAGCCAAGATCCATAACACCGACATCGAAAAAGTGCATTTTCACGAAGTCGGCGCCGCGGACGCGATGGTGGATATCATCTGCGCCGCGGTTGGAGCCGAGGCGTTGGGAGTCGATGAGATCGTGTGCTCTCCGCTGAACGTCGGGGGTGGAACGGTAAACTGTGCGCACGGAGTTCTTCCCGTCCCGGTTCCGGCCACGGTGGAGTTGTTGCAGGGCGTGCCGGTTTATTCGTCCGGCATTCAGGTAGAGTTGGTCACCCCGACTGGCGCAGCCATCGTGAAGACTCTCGCCAAACGATTCGCGCCTTTCCCGGCCATGACGATCGAGAAAGCCGGATATGGCGCAGGCAGCCGGGAGTTTTCGAATCACGCAAACGTTGTTCGTCTGACGATTGGCGAGTCGCAAGCGCGAGTTGCCGAGAACACCTCGCAGGAGACCGTCAGCGTGCTCGAAGCCAACCTCGACGATCTCAATCCGCAGGTCTTCGGCTACGTGGTAGAGCGGTTGCTCGAAGCCGGAGCGCTCGACACTTTTGCTCAGCCGGTGCAGATGAAGAAAAACCGCCCGGGAATGCTGCTGACGGTGTTGGCGAAACCGGAAGACGCGTCCCGCCTGACCCAGATTATTTTCACCGAGACCAGCACGCTGGGAGTGCGCCGGCGCGAGGAGCAACGGCAAACGTTGGCGCGGAAATGGATCAATGTGGCGACCCGTTGGGGCGACGTACGTTTGAAGATTGCCAGCATGAACGGGACCATCACCAATTACGCGCCGGAGTATGAAGACTGCAAGAAAATCGCGGCCGAGAACCATGTCCCGCTCAAAAGTGTGATGAACGAGGCCATGGAAGCCTATTTGAGAGCGCGCAAGAGCTGACGCCAATGAACGCCGTGCAGCCAGAGCGAAATTCAAGAACCTAAATGCCAAAAAAGTTTTACATCACGACGCCGATCTATTATGTAAATGCGCGTCCGCATATCGGGCATGCCTACACCACGATTGCTTGCGACGCGATAGCCCGGCGCCAGCGCATGCTGGGCTTCGATACCTATTTTCTCACCGGCACCGACGAACACGGTCAAAAGATCGAGCGCGCCGCGCAGGCTGCCGGAAAAACTCCGCAGCAATTCACCAACGAGGTCTCAGCCGAGTTTCGCGCCCTCTGGGACCGCATGGGACTGACCTACGACGACTTCATCCGCACCACTTCCGATCGGCACAAACAGGGTGTGCAGGCGCTGTGGCGGCGCCTCCGCGACGGCGGGTTTATCTACAAAGGCAACTATACCGGCCAGTACTGCGTGTTCGATGAACTCTACGTGGACGTTGGACCGGGCGCGCCCTGTCCCGAATGCGGGCGTCCCACCGAAACCGTGCGGGAAGAGAATTACTTCTTCAAGCTGTCCGCCTTCCAGGACAAACTGCTGGAGCTTTACACCAGTCAGCCCGATTTCATTCGTCCCGAGAGCCGCCGCAACGAGGTGATGTCGTTTGTGCGCTCCGGGCTGCGCGATCTATCGGTGAGCCGCAGCACGTTCTCCTGGGGCATCCCGGTCCCTGACGATCCCAAGCATGTGATCTACGTTTGGCTGGAAGCGCTGGCCAATTACATCACCGCGCTGGGCTACGGGTCGGAAGACACTGACAAATACGACAAGTACTGGCCCGCCGACCTGCAGATGATCGGCAAGGAGATCGTGCGCTTTCACTGCGTCTATTGGCCGGCGTTTCTCATGGCGGCGGGATTGCCTCTTCCGAAAAAGATCGTGGCGCACGGCTGGCTTCTGTTCGAAGAGAGCAAAATGTCGAAGTCGCGCGGAAACATCGTGCGCGCGGAAACCATCCTCGATGTGCTGGGCTCCGACGCGCTGCGCTATTTTCTGCTGCGCGAAATTGTCTTCGGGCAGGACGGATCATTTTCCTTCGACGCGCTGGTGCAGCGTTACAACTCGGACCTGGCCAACGGACTGGGCAATCTGGCCAGCCGCACGCTGACCATGATTACGCGTTACTTCAGGGGCGAAGTTCCGTATCGGTCACAAACCACACACACGGTGGGTGACGCTGCGATCCGCGAGGCGGCGGAGAGAACGATCGCCGAGTGTACTCAGTTTTTTTCGGAATACCAGTTTTCCGCCGCGTCTGGAGTCGATATGGATTCGCCTGATTGCGGCCGTGGACAAGTACATCGTCGAGAACGAGCCCTGGGCGCTGGGCGAAAAGCAGGACGACGAAAGCCGCTCGCGCCTG
This sequence comes from Terriglobia bacterium, assembly GCA_963841075.1. Taxonomy (GTDB): domain Bacteria; phylum Acidobacteriota; class Terriglobia; order Terriglobales; family Acidobacteriaceae; genus JAIQFF01. The sequence goes on along the minus strand of CAWJBA010000032.1, from coordinate 117,587 downwards.
GCCACGGTTCTCTATACCAGTGCGGAAGCCCTACGGATTGCGACCGTGTTGGCATACCCGGTCATTCCGGATGCGGCTGCCAGGATCTGGGTGCAATTGGGATTAGGCAACATTCAGGACTTCAATCTCTCGGATCTGCAGTGGGGACAGCTCAAGCTGGGGACCAGGCTCGGCGATGTGCAACCCGTATTCCCCCGCGCCGACAAGAGCGCAATTGAAAGGATGCAACAAATGGAAGAGCAGGGAAGGAGTTCGGCGATCGCGGTTGAAAATCCAGCGCCGGCCGCAAGCACGCCCGCGGCGAAACCCGCCGCGGCCGCGTCCGACGGAAAGATCAGCATCGAGGACTTCGCCAAAGTCGAGCTCCGCGTGGGCCAGGTGAAAGTCGCCGAAAAGGTCAAAGGCGCGGACAAGCTGCTGCGCCTGGAAGTCGATCTCGGGACCGAAGTGCGCCAGGTTGTGGCCGGCATTGCCGAGGCCTATGCGCCGGAGGCACTGGTAGGCCGCAAGGTCGTGATCGTGGTGAACCTGGCGCCACGTAAATTGCGCGGACTGGAGTCGAATGGGATGATCGTTGCCGCTTCACCGGAGGGCGGAAAGCCTGTGCTGGCCGGTTTTCTTGAAGATGTGCCGGTGGGAACAAGGCTGAAGTAAATCGCAGAGAAAGGCCTGCCGAGCCTCGCTCGGCCTGGACGGGTCAGAGACCCGTCCCCACACGGTCTGTAGTGGCCGAACGACCAATGACGAACTGCCAACGACCGTGTTCATAGATTCCCACGCTCATCTCGATATGGCGCAGTTCGACGACGATCGCGAGGCAACGATCGCGCGAGCGCGGGAAGCCGGCGTCGAAAAAATCGTCGCCATCGGCAGCGGAACCGGGCCCGGCTCGCTGGACTGCGGAGTTCGACTGGCCGAACAGTACGAATTCATCTTCGCCACCATCGGTATCCATCCTCATGAAGCCAAGCTGGCCACCGATGCCGACTTTCAGGAACTTGAGCAGTTGGCGCGCCGGCCCAAAGTCATTGCCTGGGGCGAGATTGGGCTGGACTACTTTTACGATCACTCGCCGCGCGAGCTGCAGCAACAGGTCTTCTTGCGCCAAATGGAACTGGCGCGCGCGGCCAGGCTGCCGATTGTGATCCACTGTCGGCCATCCGCCGGCAGTGAAAATGCCTGGGATGACTGCCTTAATCTTCTCGAACAACACTGGAAAGCGGACGGCCTGGGTGGCATTCTGCACTGCTTCACCGGTTCCTGGCCTTACGCTAAACGCGCACTCGATCTCGGCTTCATGATCTCTTTTGCCGGCAACATAACCTTCCCCAAAGCCCAGCCCATCCGCGATGTCGCGAAAGAAGTGCCGCTCGAACGCATGCTGATCGAAACTGATTCGCCCTTTCTCGCGCCGGTACCGAACCGAGGCAAACGCAACGAGCCGGCATTTGTAAAGGAAGTGGCGCGCCAACTGGGCGAGATCCGCGGGCTTTCGACGGAAGCTATCGGCGCCCAAACCGCCTCCAACTTCTACAACTTTTTTAGATTGGACGAATCCAAGTGAGAATGGAGGACGGGCGTCATCGCCCGTCGAGCACAGGCCATAGCCGACGGGCGATGACGCCCGTCCTCCATAAGACCCGCTTCTTCTGGTAACCTCAAAGGTTACATTTTCGTAATTTCCGGAAAGCGCGACCGACATGCCCGAAAACACCTTCGACATTGTGAGCAAAATCGACCTGGAAGAGGTCTCGAACGCCATCCAGCAGGCGTCAAAAGAAGTTCACACCCGCTTCGATTTGAAGGACTCAAAGTCCAAGATCGAACTGGAGAAAGACGCGATCGTGCTGCACTCCATCGACGAATATAAATTGAAATCGGTGAGTGACATCCTGCAGCAAAAGCTGGCGAAACGCGGCGTGCCCCTGAAGGGCCTGACTCATGGGGTCGTTGAATCCGCCCTGGGCGGCACGGCCAAGCAGAAGATCACCCTGCAGCAAGGCATCCCGATGGAGAAGGCCAAAGAAATTGTGAAGCTGATCAAAACTTCGAAAAACAAAGTTCAAGCCTCGATTCAGGGAGATCTCATACGGGTGAGCGGCAAGGATCGCGACACGCTGCAGGAGGTCATCGCCCTGCTGAAACAGCACGACTTCGGGATCGACATGCAGTTTACGAATTACCGGACGAATTAATTTCACCCGGAGACGCTGAAGCACGGAGAACACTTTCTCCCAAAAAACGATATGAGTCTGCCCGCCGCCATTAACGGAAAAGAAATCTTCGAGCTTTTGCGCGAAGACCTGGCGGCCATTGAGCGCGAGTTTGGGCGCGACACGGTATCCGGCGTCGAAGCCATCACCGAAATTGGCGAATATTTGCGCGGCGGCGGCGGCAAGCGCATCCGTCCCGCGCTGCTGCTGCTGTCCGCGAAACTCTTCAACTATCAGGGACGCGGCGCCATCCGCCTGGGCGCGGTGGTCGAGATCATTCACACCGCCACGCTGGTGCACGACGACATCATCGACGAAGCCCAGACCCGCCGCGGACGTCCCGCCGCCAACACGCAATGGGGCAACTCAAAGTGCGTCCTGGCCGGCGACTGGCTTTACATGCAGGCTTTCAAGGTGGCGGTACAGGAACGCAACTTCCGCATCCTCGACACCCTCATCGACTTGACCCAGCAGATGGTCGAAGGCGAACTCCTCCAGATGGAAAAGCTGGGCAAGCTGATCTCGCTCGACGAGCATTTTGACCTGATCTTCCGCAAAACCGCCTGTCTTTTCTCGGTCTGCATGCGCATGGGCGCAATCCTCGGCGGCGCCAGCCCGGAGCAGGAAGAGAGTCTGGGACAGTACGGGCGCGACCTGGGCATGGCATTCCAGATCGTGGACGATGTGCTTGACCTCACCGCCTCGGAAAGCGTTCTGGGAAAACCCGTGGCCAGCGATGTGCGTGAAGGCAAGGTCACGATGGCGGTCATCCATGCGCTGGAGCGCTGCACTCCTCGCGAACGTCAAATGATTGAGACGGTTGTGAAGGATCGCGCCTTCGATCGGGTTACGCATCGCGAAATCATCGGAATTCTGGAACGCTACGGATCGCTCGAAGCGGCCATCGCACGCGCTCTGCAGTACGCCACACTGGCGAGAAATGCAATTTGCAGCTTCCCGGACAGCGAGTTCAAGCGGGCACTTGCTGTGGGCGCCGGACTTTGTGGTGGCGCGAGAAAAGTAGTCGTCGTCAGCAATCTAGGTTCCGGTTCTTACCCTGCCACTTCAACTTCCGCCCGATACACTCTTACTTCTTCGCTAAAGGCCGGATTAGGTTCCGGGTACGCCTGGAAATCCGTTTCTGGCCCAAAACCGTACATCCCAGGGCAGATTAGCCGACATCCAAGCCCTACCTCCTAGAAGGAGATCGCATATGAAAAAGCTGTTGATTCTCGCACTGGCTCTTTCCGTCATGTTTTCCGTGGCGGGTTTCGCGCAGGACATGTCGCAGGACAGTGGAATGGCCAAGGCCGCACCAGCCCCACTGAAGAACATCAAGGGAACGGTCAAGGCTGACGGCGACAAACTGACTTTCGTCGCTGATAAAGACAAGAAGTCGTGGGATGTAGTCAATCCCGAGGTCCTCAAGGGACACGAGGGTCATCACGTGGAGCTGAGCGCGCACGTCTATGCCGACAAGGACCAGATTCACGTCATGAGCGTGAAGATGCTGAAGGCCGACAAGATCCGCAAGATGGACAACATGTCGAAGTAGCACCAGCGCATCGCGGACCGTAGCACTCCAGGGCGGCAGAGGCCGCCCTTTTTCTTTATACTAGCGCAGCCGGAACTCCGGCTCACGGATGCAAGCCGTTACTCTCACTAATCGGACATCACGGATACCTGCTGGTATTTTTCATCGTCCTCGCCGAAGCCATAGGAATGCCCGTTCCGGCAGCCGTCGCGCTGGTGGCGGGAGGCGCAGCCGCTGCCGCCGGTGTTCTGAGCGTCTCCCGGCTCCTGTTGCTGGCGGTGCTCGCCATGCTGCTGGGCGATTCCCTGCTCTTCGTGTCGGGACGATACATGGGATGGGGGCTGCTCGGGCTTTCTCTGCAAGCTATCGGTCAACCCCGAAACCTGCATCCTGCGGTCGGCCGAATCGTTCTACAAACGCGGCAAGGCCACCCTGCTGTTCGCCAAGTTCATTCCCGGAATCAACACCATGGCGCCGCCGCTGGCGGGAAGCATGCGGATGCCGCTGGACGATTTTCTGCGGCTCGATCTCGCTGGGAGCATCTCTCTACGCCACGCGTCTATGTCGCGGTGGGCTTTCTGTTCCGCGATTTTCTGGTTTCGCTGATTCGCGGCTTTCAAACCGCCGGCCGCGCCGTCGAAGCCGTAACTGTCGTCGCCATCATCGGCTATGCGCTCTACCGGATCTGGCTTTATCGCAAGCACGCCGTCTATCGAGTCGTGCCGCGGATACAGGTGGAAGAGGTGACGCGCAAACTGGCGTCTGAAGACAAAGACAAAGTCCTTCTCATGGATGTCCGCAGCCACGGCTACTACGACGCCGGCACCGCGCGCATCAAGGGATCGATCCGGCTGGAGCCGAACAATCTGAAGGAAGAGCTCAAGAACATCCCCAAGGACAAAGACATTTATGTCTACTGTACTTGAGCACGCGAAGCGACCAGCGCCCGGGTGGCGCATATGCTGCGGGAAGAAGGATTCAACGCGTTCGTGATCGTGGGCGGGCTGGCAGCCTGGCGCAAGGCCGGCAATCCGCTGGAACCGGTTCCCCGCGATGATTTGGTGAAGCTGCCGACATTTTCGTAATTGCGAGGTGCTCGACGAACCACGTCGGACGATGTCCGCATCTGTCCGGTCGAGCGAAGCTCGACAATTTTTTGCGCCCGAACTAGCCGAGCATCGCTCCGACGGCAGATGAGGCCGACGCCCTCTCTTATGTCCAAGGAAATCGAAATCAAATTTCGCAGTGACGGACGCACGCGCGCTTACGCGACGGCTGCGCGCAGCCGAGCTTCCGGCAAGTCACTCGGCGGACGCACGAAAGCAACACTCTGTACGACCTTCCCGGTCAGGCGCTGCGAAAGCGCGGCGAACTGCTGCGCCTGCGCAAGTATGGAAGCAGCTGGCTGCTGACCCACAAAGCCAAGGGCAAGGTGACCCGGCACAAGAGCCGGGTCGAGACCCAAACCTGCATTGAGGATGGCGAGCAGTTGGACAAGATCCTGCAGGCGCTCGGTTACGTGCCTTCCTTTCGCTACGAAAAATTTCGCGCGGAGTGGAGCGACGGCAAAGGCCACGTCGTTCTGGACGAAACGCCTATTGGTTTCTTTGGCGAGATTGAAGGACCGGCGCGCTGGATTGACCACACCGCGCGCGCTCCTGGGAATCGCCCGCGAGGCGTACATCACGGATACCTACGCCGGACTGTTCTTTGCCTGGAAGCGGCGCACTCGAAGCCGCGCCACAGAAATGACATTCGCGCGGTGGGCAAGTCGCGCAGAGCACGTAGGCCCGGACGCCCTCGTCCGGGCGGGCGAGCAAGCTCGCCAGAGTTTAGGAGCTAATAGCGGACCGGAAAACCTCGCGAGCTTCGCTCCGCTGGGCAGGTGAGACACCTGCCCCTACGTGTTCCTGCTTGACGCTGAATTATCCACCGGGGCTGGTTTGGCGCAGAATTTGTCGAAGACGCCTTCTTCAGTTCGGCGGCGATGTCCACCGCCTCGCGATGTTCGATGTCGCTGCGCTGCATCATGTGGACCACCTTGCCGTCGCGCAGCAGCGCAATCGACGGAGAAGATGGCGGATATCCTGCAAAATAGGAGCGAGCCCGCTCGGTCGCGTCTTTGTCCTGACCGGCAAAAACACTGAACAACTTTCTCCGGACGGCTGGAGTGCTGCAGCGCGGCGCGGACCGCGGGGCGCATGCGGCCGGCGGCGCATCCGCAAATGGAGTTCACCACGACCATCGTCGTGCCGGATTGATTGGGAATGGCGCGATCGACATCGGCCGCGGTGCGGAGTTCCTCAATACCGAGTCGGGTCAACTCCTCGCGCATCGGGACCACCATCATCTCTGGATACATTTCTTCTCCTCGGGTCATCATGTTAGCGTCATTACGACCGACGAAAGCTCAGGCTTCGAGACGCCGCAAGTCACAGCAGGATGTGTCCTGACGTACCGCGCCGAGCGCCGCAACCAGCGTCCTCTTCCGTCGTATATAGTGAAGCCATCATACCATCATGACCATCCTGGAAAACGTGCCTCTGGCGCCGCTTACCACGCTGAAAGTGGGCGGCCCGGCGCGCTATTTCGCTGAGCCAAATCCGCCGCTGAGGTGGCGGAGGCAGTCAATTTTGCGCGCTCCCGAAGACCTTCCCTTATTTGTGCTGGGCGGCGGCAGCAACCTGGTGGTCGCGGACGCGGGTTGGCCGGGCCTGGTCTTGAAACTTGCGATTCGGGGAATCGACGAGCGCGATAGCAACGACAGTGGCAAGACGCTCTTCGAAGTAGGCGCGGGCGAAGAGTGGGACCGGTTCGTGGCCCGTGCCGTCGCGCAGAAATTGCGCCGGAGTCGAATGTCTGAGCGGCATTCCCGGCAGCGTCGGCGGAACTCCCGGTGCAAAATGTGGGAGCGTACGGCCAGGAAGTCTCCGAGACCATCGACGTCGGTGCTGGTGTTCGATCTTCAGAGACGGGCAGGTTCGCGAGCTCTGCTGCGAAGCTTGCGGATTTCAATATCGCACCAGCATTTTCAACACCAGCGAACGGGGACGCTTCATCATCCTGCGCGTGACCTATGCCTGACGCCGGGCGGTAAACCTCGCATCGAGTACGCCGACCTGAAAAAGCATTTTGCCGGATTTCAGCAGGCTCCCTCGTTGACCAGCACGCGTGAAGCGGTGCGCCGGATACGCGCCGCCAAAGCCATGCTGATCACTCCCGGCGACGAGGACTGCCGCAGCGCCGGTTCGTTCTTCAAGAATCCCGTGCTCTCGGCCGATCAATTCGAAGAACTTGACGCGGCGTGCGACCGCCAAGGGATTGCAGATTCCCAGCTATCCCGCGCTCGATGCCCAGAAAAAGGTTTCAGCCGCATGGCTGGTGGAGCACTCCGGCTTCAGCAAGGGGTACAAGAGCGGGCGGGTCGGGATCTCGCGCAAGCACGCGCTGGCCATCGTAAACCGCGGAGAAGCCACCGCCGCCGACATTCTGGCATTGAAAGATCACATTCAGCAGCGCGTGGAAGAACTCTGGGGCATTCAACTCGAGCCCGAGCCGGTGTTTCGTCGGCTTCTGAGGTCGTATCTTATAGTTGCGCCTTAGCTAATCGAGTGCATGGCCAGGCGGCAGCCATGCTGCGCGCAAGCTTCGCGCTTCTGCAAAAATGCTGGCAAACATCTCACGAGTCAGTTTGCCGGTTTGGGTATTTTGGTTTGAGGGATGGTACGAAGCCAGCAAGGTCTTGCCGTCCGGCATCTTGTAGCTGGCTCCGTGCTTGAACAGGTAGGGTTTCTTGCTCGTGAAGCAGGCCGCGGCGCTTCAAGTAGTTGAGATAGGCTTCGAATCCAATCCTTCCCAGGGCCACTACCACTTTCACATTCTTGAGCCCGTCCATTTCGCGATCGAGATACGGCGCGCAATTGGCCAGTTCCTGCGGCAGAGGCTTGTTGTCGGGCGGCGCGCAGCGGACCGCGGCGGTGATGTAGAGGTTCTTCAGTTTGAGTCCGTCCGCGCGGTCCGTGGCCGTAGGCTGATTGGCGAATCCGGTCTCGTACAAGATCGGATACATGAATTTGCCGGAGGCATCGCCGGTGAAAGGACGTCCGGTGCGGTTGGAGCCGTGGGCGCCGGGAGCGAGGCCGAGCACCAGCACGCGCGCGTTGGGATCGCCGAAGCCCGGGACGGGCTTTCCCCAATATTCCCGATCAGGTAGGCGCGGCGCTTCTCGCGCGCAATTTTCTCGCGATATTCCACCAGACGCGGACAACGAGTGCAGGAGATCACTTCGCGATTCAGTTGCAACGAGCCAGGCCGGCATTCGAGTCATTGTATGCGGAACTGGAAAGCCGGATCTAAACAAGGGGGAGCGACGGGTTCCGTGTGGTCGCGGGCGACCCGTCCACGCTTTTGATTTTGACCTCAGAGCACGCGGGCGAGTCGCCCGCGGCCACACGCATCCTGACCACATACAAACTGACCACACAGAACGTTCCGCCCGCTGATTACGTTTGTCACCTTCTTTTCTGGCTCGCCGGTTTGACGCTTCTCTCCTCTAGTCTTTACACTCAGATTTACAGCCCGTACCGTTCGACTCATCCGAAAATGGAACGATCCGAACGGTCAAAGCCTGAAAGGCAAATGTGAGCCCCACTGAAACCAGCAGCAGCACGCGGCGGGAAATAGCGGTTGAAATTCCTGTCGAAGAAGTTAACCGCGAGACCGCATCCCTGATCCAGAAATATCAGAAGCTGGCGCGCATCCCCGGCTTCCGCCGCGGGCATGTGCCGGCATCCGATCATCCGCCAGCGTTTTTCCGAGGACTTGAAAAGCGACGTAGTGGAGGCGCTCGTCCCCCGCTACTTCCGCAAAGAAGCCGACAAGCAGGGCCTGATCCCGGTGTCACAGCCGCAAGTCACCGATCTGCACTTGAACGACAACGAGCCGCTGCGCTTCAAGGCCAGCTTTGAAGTCATGCCCGAGATCAAGGTCGAGGGCTACAAGGAGTTGCGCGCCGAGAAGCCGGAAATTACTGTGACCGACGAAGAAGTCCAGCAGTCGCTTGAGAGCGTGCGCGAACAGCATGCGACCTTCACCTCCGTTGAGGGCCGGGCCTTGGCCGACGGAGACTATGCCCAGGTTTCGCTCGACGGCCAGCCCAAGGACAGCGCAGACGGCCAGGACAAGCCCGTCCACATGGATGAAGTGCTGGTCGAAATCGCGGGCAAGAACACCATGCCCGAATTCACCGAGCATCTGCGCGGCGCTTCGCCGGGTGACGAGCGCGTGTTCGAAGTGACCTATGCCCAGGACGCTCAAGAACAGCGTCTGGCGGGAAAGACATTCACCTACACGGTGAAAGTTCAATCCATCAAGCAGAAGACTTTGCCCGAACTGGATGACCAGTTTGCCACTCAACTGGGAGAATTCAAGACCCTGGCCGAAGTGCGTCAGCGTATTCGCGAGGGCATGGAATCAGAACGCAAACATGCCGCCGAACACGAGGCCAAAGACAAACTGGTAGCAGAACTGGTCAAGCGCACCGAGTTCGAAGTGCCGGAAGCGCTGGTGGACCGGCAGGTCGATGTACGCCTCGAGCGCGGCCTGCGCGCACTGGCGGCGCAGGGCATGAAGGCCGAAGACATCAAGAAGATGGATTTGAACCGGCTGCGAGTCGGACAGCGGGAACAGGCGCTGCAGGAAGTAAAGGCTTCGCTGGTGCTGGACAAGATTGCCGAGGAGGAAAAAATCGAGGTCAGCGATGAGGAGATCGATCGGGAGATCGACGCGCTCGCCACCCAGTCAAAACAGACGCCGGAAGCAATCCGGGCCCGTTTGACACGTGATGGTGCGCTCGATAGAATCCGAAATAGAATCCGCAGCGAAAAGACCCTCGATTTTCTATATCGCCAGTCCGCCTGACGCGGACATTTTCGATCCTCCCAGATAGACAAGTGGTCAGGAACAGGAGTGTGGACGGTGAATGTGAACGATCCCAAAATGATGCTGGTCCCCATGGTCATCGAGCAGACTGGCCGGGGTGAACGGGCTTACGACATCTATTCCCGGCTGCTGCGGGACAACATCATTTTTATCGGCACGCCGATTGACGACAACATCGCCAACCTGGTGATTGCGCAGATGCTGTTTCTGGCGCAGGAAGATCCCGAGAAAGACATTCAGCTCTACATCAACTCGCCGGGCGGATCGATCACCGCGGGCATGGCGATTTACGACACCATGCAATACGTGAAGAACGATGTCACCACCATCTGCATCGGTCAGGCGGCCAGCATGGCAGCGTTGCTCCTCGCCGCGGGTCAAGCCAAGAAAAGGCTTGCCCTGCCCAACTCGCGGATCCTGATTCATCAGCCGTCCATGGGCGGACTATCCGGACAGGCCACCGATATCGATATCCACGCCCGCGAGATTCTTCGTATGCGAGAGATTACTAACCAGTTAATGGCGAAGCATACCGGTCAGAAGCTGGAAAAGGTGGAGAAAGACGTGGAACGCGACTTCATCATGAACGCGCAACAGGCTAAGGAATACGGAATCATAGACGATATCATCTATAAGACGAGATAAAGGTATGATCGGGGTTCGCCCGATCAGTTTCCGATCAGTCTCGGCGCGAAACGATCTGTCCCGCAGAGGCGGTAAAGGGTGCTCGGAGCGGGAGAGAGAGGGTTAACGAAGGAGTAAAGCCGAGTGAAAAACAGGACTGGCACCGAGGAGATGTTGCGCTGTTCGTTCTGCCATAAATCGCAGGACGCAGTGGCTAAACTTATTTCTTCCCCCAGCGATTATCCCAGGGCCTATATTTGCGACGAGTGCGTGGCCGTCTGCAATTCCATCCTGGAAGATGATCGCACCGCGACGCCTCCCACCACCACCCCGAATCAACTGCCTAAGCCCCAGGAAGTGAAGAGCTTCCTCGACGAATACGTCATCGGCCAGGAGCAGACCAAGAAGAAGCTGGCGGTGGCGGTTTACAACCATTACAAGCGGATCTACATGAACCGGCAACGCGCCGGCGACGGGGTCGAACTGGCCAAGTCGAACATCATGCTGATCGGCCCCACGGGCACGGGCAAGACCCTGATGGCCCAGACCCTGGCCCGCATGCTCGATGTGCCCTTTGCCATCGTGGACGCCACCACTCTCACCGAAGCCGGATACGTCGGCGAGGATGTTGAGAACATTATCCTCAAGCTGCTGCAGGCCGCCGACGGCGACGTTGGCCGCGCCCAGACCGGCATCATCTATATCGACGAAGTGGACAAGATCGGACGCAAGGATGAGAACCCCTCCATCACCCGCGACGTGTCGGGCGAAGGCGTCCAGCAAGCGCTTCTGAAAATCCTCGAAGGCACCGTCGCCAATGTACCTCCCCAGGGCGGCCGCAAACATCCTCACCAGGAATTCACCCCGGTCGATACCACCAACATTCTCTTTATTTGCGGTGGAGCGTTCGTCGGCCTGGAGAAAATCATTGGGCGCCGCATCGGCAAAAAGTCTCTAGGATTCAAGGTGGGAACGGAAGAAGGCGAACCCGAGGAAACTCCCGCCGCCAGCCGCAAGCGGAATTTCGAATTACTGAGCGATATTCAGCCCGAAGACCTGATCCGCTTCGGCCTCATACCCGAATTTGTCGGACGTTTGCCGGTGGTGGGGGTGCTCGAAGACCTTGATGAGTTTGCCCTGATCGAGATCCTGACCCGCCCCAAAAACGCTATCATCAAGCAGTACCAGCGCCTCTTCGAATTCGAGAATGTCCGCCTCAAATTCAGCGATGATGCCTTGAAGGCAATATCGCGGCAGGCCATGGCCCGGAAGGTGGGCGCCCGCGGATTGCGCATGATTCTAGAGGAGTTAATGCTTGATCTGATGTACCATCTGCCCAGCCAGAAGAAGGTGAAAGAGTTCGAAGTAACCCGCGAGATGGTGGAGAAACGCAGCGTCACCCTCGCAATGATGGAGAAGGCAGGGTAAACTAGCGTCCGGCGAGCGCTTAAGCCAGGAGCTAGAAGCCGGCAGCCAGACTACCAGCTACGAACGCAACTCGGGTGTTCGGGAGAATAAGTGACTACAGTTAAGGAAAAATTCGAGACCAAGAAACTGCCGATGATGCCCATCCGGGACGTGGTCATCTTCCCCTACATGATGACTCCGTTTGTCGTAGGACGGGAATCCAGCGTTCGCGCCCTCGAAGAGGCGCTGGCGGCCGACAAGAAGATATTCCTCGCCACCCAGCACGACGCCAGCATCGACGAGCCCAAGCCCAACGAGATCTATCAGGTCGGCACCATCGTCAACATCGTGCAGAGCCTGAAGCTGCCCGACGGCAACATCAAGGTCCTGGTCGAAGGCATCGAACGCGGCAAGGTTATACAGATCAGCGAGACCGAAGGTTACATGCAGGTTTCCGTCCGGGTGGCCCGCTACGCGACCGAGACCAACCCACAGATCGAGACCGGCATGCAGCGCGTCACGGCCCTGTTCGAGCAATACGTAAAGCTGTGCCAGTCGTTGAATTACGAGACCATGATCGCGGCCGTGCGCATGGAAGATCCGGCCAAGCTGACCGACACCATCGCGGCCAACCTTCAGCTTTCGATAGAAGAAAAACAGGAACTGCTGGAAATTTTCGATCCCGGCGAACGCCTGACCCGGATCGGCGACGTGCTCGATATCGAAATCGAGAAGCTGAACATGGACCGTACCATCCAGTCGCGGGTAAAGCGGCAGATGGAGCGCGCCCAGAAAGAGTATTACCTCAACGAAAAGATCAAGGCCATCCAGAAAGAACTGGGCCGGGGCGAGAAGAGCGAATTCGACGAACTGAAGAAGAAAATCGAAGCCGCCGGCATGCCCAAGGAAGTACGCGACAAGGCGGTGCAGGAGCTTAAGAAACTTGAAGCCATGCCCCCCATGTCGGCCGAGTCGACGGTCTCGCGCAACTATCTGGACTGGCTGCTGGCGGTTCCATGGAAGAAGCGGTCCAAGGAAATCCGCAACATCAGCCGCGCCGAAAAAGTCCTGAACGAAGATCACTACGGCCTGGAAAAGATCAAAGACCGCATCCTTGAATTCCTCGCGGTTCGGCAACTGGTCAAGAATCCCAAGGGCTCGATCCTGTGTTTCGTCGGACCTCCGGGCGTGGGCAAGACTTCGCTGGGGATGTCGATCGCGAAGGCCACCGGCCGCAAGTTTGTCCGCATGTCGCTGGGCGGCGTGCGTGACGAAGCTGAAGTCCGCGGTCATCGCCGCACCTACATCGGCGCCCTGCCCGGACAGATTATCCAGATGATGAAGAAAGCCGGCACCAAGAACCCGGTCTTCATGCTGGATGAAGTCGACAAGATGTCCATGGATTTCCGCGGCGATCCGTCAGCCGCGCTGCTCGAAGTGCTCGATCCCGAACAGAATTTCATGTTCGTCGATCACTACCTCGACGTGGAATACGATCTCTCGCAAGTCTTCTTCATCGCCACCGCTAACGTCATGCACACCATCCCTCCCGCATTACAAGACCGGATGGAAGTGCTGCGTCTGCACGGCTACACCGAACAGGAAAAAGTCGAAATCGCCAAACAGTTCCTGGTCAAGAAGCAACTGGTGCAGGCGGGACTCACCGACAAGAACATCAAGTTCACCGACGATTCCATTACCTCGCTGATTCGGTCCTACACGCGGGAAGCGGGAGTCCGCAACCTGGAACGCGAAATCGGCAACGTCTGCCGCAAAGTGGCGCGCAAGGTGGTCAAGGAAGGCGAAGGATACAACGTCGCCATCGGGCAGGAGAACGTCAACGACTTCCTGGGCGTGGTTAAATTCCGCGACACGCTGGCCCACGAAAAGAGCGAAGTCGGCCTGGTTACCGGCCTGGCTTGGACCGAGGTCGGCGGCTCGATTCTGAGCACCGAAGCTACGGTGGTTGACGGCAAGGGCAAACTCACGCTCACCGGCAAACTGGGCGATGTCATGCAGGAATCAGCGCAGGCGGCCATGTCGTACATCCGCTCGCGCGCTCATCGCATGGGTCTGTCGCGAGACTTCTACCGCTCCCTCGATATCCACGTGCATGTGCCGGAAGGTGCGATTCCGAAAGATGGTCCCTCGGCTGGAATCACTATAGCCACCGCGATTGCCAGTGCGCTGAGCAAGATTCCGGTACGCCGCGATCTGGCGATGACCGGCGAGATCACGTTGCGCGGCAAGGTATTGCCCATCGGCGGCCTGAAGGAAAAATTGCTGGCCGCGCACCGCGCCGGACTGTTTGAAGTGATCCTGCCGCAGGACAACGAGAAAGACGTAGCCGAGGTGCCGGAAAACCTGCGCACCGCGATGAAGATGCACTTCGTCGAGACCATGGACCAGGTGCTGGCCGTGGCGCTGGAACGCCCGCTGCCTGACATAAGCGAAGACGAGGCGCAACCGATCGCGCCTATCCCGCCTTCCGCCGAAAGTCCAACCGCGCATCAGTAAAGCGACAGAAACTTCTTCAGCAAGGCCCGCGCAAGCGGGCTTTTCTTCTTTGCGGATTTTGCGGCGTGCTTTTAGTGGAGGCCGGGCGTCCCCGCCCGGCCAGACGGGCGAGACGACCGGCCTCTATCAGCGACGACTGCTGCATCCGGCTTCTGGCTGCATTCCGGGAAAACCTGCATCGTGCCATCGTTATTTTTGCGCCCGCAACCCTTGCGGTTTCCGGGATGAAACTGCACACTGGTTTATGCGTGTTTTAGCCCGCTTCCGGTTGTCGGCAAGCGATGCCGTCCAGTTCCCGGCTCCAGCGCTGCCCGAGGTCGCATTCCTGGGGCGGTCGAACGTCGGGCAAGTCGAGTGTCATCAACTCGCTTCTTGGGGCCAAAGTCGCCAAAACCAGTTCCACTCCCGGACGAACCCGCGCGATTAATTTTTTTGACGTTCGCTGGCCGGGAAAGCCCGAGCCTGAATTGATCTTTACCGACCTGCCGGGTTACGGCTACGCCAAGATCTCGCGTGAAATCTCGCAACAGTGGCCGAGTTTCATCGACCCTTATCTGAAAGAGCGGTCGTCCCTGGCGTTGTGCGTGGTGCTGATCGACGTGAATGTGCCGCCGCAACCCGCGGACCGGCAGTTACTGGATTTTCTATCGAGCATCGGTCGGACGATCCTGATTGTCGCGACCAAGAGCGATCGTCTTTCCGGCAACCGGCTGCGCAACACGCTACAGACTCTGGCGCAGGAGTATCCAGAAGCTCGCATACTGCCTTATTCTGCAAAAACCGGAGCAGGACGCCAGGAACTCTGGCAGGAAATCAGGAACCAGACTTCGGACTTCGGACCTCGGCCCGCAGACCGCGGCCGTCGTACTTCGGCTCTTTGAACCTACACCACGCATCGGCAGTGAAAAGTTTGAAATCCGCGCTTCGAGGTCCGACGCCCGAGGTCTGAAGTCCGCTCCATTACCTTGGTTATCTAGGGACTGATTACGCACCCGGCTAGAGTTGCGTCATGACACTTTCATCCATGGTGGTCTCACGAGATTTTCAGGAAGTCAGCGTTCTCGAATGCATTCTCGGTGGTCTGCACATCGGAGTCGACGTGGAATCGGAACCGGAACGTGCCCGCATCAAGCTGGCCAAATCGAAAATTGACGCGCTCATCGTCGATTGCGACCTCTCCGGCGCGTCCAGTTTCCTGAAAGAGTTAGCAGGAAGGCACCATCCGTAACGCGGTGGCGCTGATTATCGTGAGCGGCTCCCGCGGCCGAAAGGAACTCGAGTCCCAATCTGCGTCTTTCGTTTTTGAAAAGCCCATCTCGGTTGAACAGGCCGTCAAGACCCTCTCCGCGGCGCGCAATATGATCCTGGATGAGAGGCTGCGTTATCACCGCGCGACTCTGGATGTTCCCGTATCGCTCAGTGGCGAGACTAAAACGGGTGGAACCAAAATTCGCCAACGCGCCCATCTTCTGAACCTGAGCCAGGGCGGCATCGGCGTACATCTGCAAAAGCCCCAACAAGCCAGTGGAAAAGTGGACGTGAACTTCAAGCTGCCTGGTACCGACCTCGCCATGAAGTTTCAGGGTGAGGTGGCGTGGAAGGACAAACAGGGTAACGCCGGCATCCGATTCCTGGGAGCCGCTCCACAGATGAAGCGAGAGCTTCAACTCTGGCTCGAACGCCAGTACTTCATGAACTAGCTGTCAGGATGAGCGCGGCAGACCGATCGAAAATCTCTGTCATCCTGAGCGCAGCCAGCCGATTCGTTTGCGAATCGGCCGGCGGAGTCGAAGGACCCCTATAAGCTCTTCTGACCTGAGAGTCGTGGAAATTCCAGTAAACCAAGCTTGCCGGCAATTTATATAGCTATAGGGGTCCTTCGACTGCGCAAGGGCTTCGCAAAGCGAAGCAGTTGCTCCGCTCAGGATGACAGATTTATCGGAAGCGCGGACGATCGTCGGCTGGAATTTCATCACGGTCAAATGCATCTACGCCGAGACCCGCGATCCAGTCACCCGGCGTGCTGCCCATCCAGAACAAAAATAGAAACCGGTAGAGCGCGGCAAAAACCGCGGCCAATCCCAGTCCCATGGCGATTGCCAGGGGCCAGGTCGGAACAACTCCGACCATGGCTACGCAGATCAACGCAAAGAGCAACACTGAGGAGAGCAGGATCAAGCCATCCACCACCAGCGAAAGGGCGGGCGCTGAAATGGCAAATGGAAACCAGGGCAGATGCAGCAGGCGTGGCTGGCCCTCTGCCTCGCCCCACCGCGCGGGGTTCCCTCTTGGCTCCAGCTGGATCGCCGGCCGCGACCCCGAAGAAAACAACAGTTCGGCAGCCTCCTGGCTGCCCCCGTGGTAAAGGAATGTCGAGTCTCCAGCGGAGTGTTGGGCCGAAGCCATGAGTTGAACGAAAATCCACTCTTTCAATAGCCGTCCGGAGCGATGGGAAAGATTCAGGAACTCCACCCCGGCCTGACCTACAGGATCAGCCCACGCTACCCGTCCGGTGGCTTCGATCCGCGCTCGCGGGTTCGCGAGATCGAAGCGCAGAAAGACCTGCTGGTTGATACGCAGAGGAGAAACCGCTTGAATGGCCATGCCCGAGTCACCCAGATTGCGGATGACGCCGCCGTTGCTCTGGTCCAGATTAACGTAGGCCAGGCTTTGGATCTGGTGGCGATAGCTATGACGGCGCCCCACGGGCGTGCGCCCGGCTGCGTCGGTCTTCGGGAACGGCGCCACGCGAGAATCCATGGCAAAATTCTAGCCAAGGGCGCGTAAGCGTCTCAGTACCGGCGCTGGTTCAACGGTTGTGGCTCGGACGGAAGTTAAGCGTCAGGAAGCCGGACGTTGCTCCTGAGGATAGATTTCGTTCTGGTGAGCGCGGTCCCAGGCGATCAATCCATTGATGTCATAACGATAAGGTCCGTAGGCGCAAAAGGCCTTTTCGTCGAAAAGACGTTTGATCCCACAACCCATGCAGACCTGGTAAGAATACCCATGCGAGCGGACCGGCCAGCTCATCTTGCTATGCCAGCAACCTCGCAAAAGCACCACAGCTGCGCCGGTCAAGCCGGTCGCGGTTACACCCAGGGGCCAAAGCCAACGCGATTTCTTCTTCTTCGATTCATCTACCACAGCCTGTAAACTCCTCTATTTCAGAAGGATACGCTCAGATCAACCGGGAGTGCAAGACCCTGCACTCCGGCCTGACCCAGCGGCCCAGACCTTGCGTGCCGGACCAATATTATTGCGATTGGGGCTAATCCACTGTAACTTAAATATACCGGCTCGGCGATCCCCCAATGGCCGTCCTGGATCTGTGGATGTGAAAGTCTTGATTCGAGAGACATTTCTCTCGCGCAGCCGTTTCAGCGGCAGCAATAATCCACAGGAATTTCCACCGTATCGATGAGCGCCAATCCGCACAATACGAGGCTGGGATTACCGGACAATGAGTTACCGGATAACGAGTCCCCGGGTAACGAATTACCCGCCGGCGCGACTGCGTCGCCATCCCTGACTGCGGTCTCACTGGGCCATGCATCCTTCGCCAGCCACGCGCTGGGACACGAAGCTTTCCAAGCTCTGCTGGCATTCTCCAGCCTGCACGAGCAGTTGCGCCAACGCCGCGCGCGAGAAAAAAGCGGTGAGCCACTCGACGCCGATGTGTGGCAACTGGAACACTTTGTTCTGGACGAAGTGCTGCAACTGGTGGCGGAACGAGCTCTCACTCTCACCGGCGCTGATGGCGTTGCTATCGCAATGGCCGAGGGAGATGCAATTGTTTGCCGAGCTGCAGCCGGCAGTATCGTCCCGGAATCGGGAGCGCGGATTGATCCGAAATCAGGATTTTCGGGAGCCTGCCTGCGCACTGGCGGAATCGTTCGCTGCGATGATTCGGAGTGCGATCCGCGAGTGAATGTCCAGGTCTGCCGTCTGTTGGGCACGCGTTCCATCGTGGCCGTGCCGATCGCCTCCGCTTACGGCACGATTGGTTTGCTGGAGGCATTTTCCTCCGAGCCCCACGGATTCAACGACAGCGACGTTCGCAGTCTGAACCTGCTGGCGGAGCTGATCCTGGCCGCCTTGAAACCCGAGGAAGAAAACCGGCTGGCTGAAATTTCCCAGCGCCTGGTGAGTGGCGAATCGGCTGAAACTCCGGAGGGTAGAGTCCAGGGTGAAATTTGGCACGACGAAAACGCCTCGCCCGTCGCGGAGATTCCCGAAATCTTTCAGGAGTACGGCCGGAAGCAGGGATCCTCTCGCTGGGCGATTGTCCTTCTGATCATCCTTCTGGGAGCAGCCCTGGCTGCAGGATTGTGGTGGAAGTTTCATCACTCGGTTCCGGGAAAAGTTCAGGCACCCGTGCCCGCACCTGTTGCCCCAGCGGTCGCGAAGCAGCCTGAGCCTCAGCCGGCTTCTCCCGCACCGGCGGTCGCGAAGCAGCCTGAGCCTCAGCTGGCTCCGCCAGCACCGGCAGCCGAAGACGAACAGGCTTCCACTCCTGACGAAAAACATCCTGCGCGAACCCTGGTCACCGGCATATGGCACGTTTCGTCCGCCGACTCCAGCACTGTGATTATCGACATGAAGGGCGAAGTGCAATATGAAGCTCATCGCCTGAGCTCTCCGGAGCGGATCTACCTTGATCTGCGCGACACGTCACTGGCGCCGGGCATGTTCGGTAAAACAATTGAAATCGGCGATGCGCGTCTGGAACGAGTCCGCGTCGCGCAGCCCACCAAAGGCGTCAGCCGGGTCGTGCTAGAAATCACCGGAGCTGCCGATTTTTCGGTTAGCCTGCAGTCAAACCCCTACCGGCTCGTAGTGGAAATACGGAAAGCCGGCCAACCGATGCATGGCGGGGTTGCCGATCTGCCAAAAGCGACGATGTCAGCACCCCCGCCGGCGATCGCGCCGGCGGCTCCCGCCCCCGCTGAAAGCAAGGTTCACGGACGATTGCAGGCGAGAGTTCCGAAGTTCCGTCTCGTGCTTGATGCCGGCCACGGAGGCTGGGACCTGGGTACCGTTGGGCGTAAAGGTTTGATGGAGAAAGACCTGGTTCTGGATGTGGTGCGTCGCCTGGGGAAATTGGTCGAGAGCCGCCTGGGCGCGGAGGTCATTTACACGCGCCAGGACGACAATTATCTTCCTCTGGAAAAGCGGACTGAAATTGCCAATCTGGCGCAGGCAGATCTTTTCCTCTCCGTCCACGCCAACTACAGCGATGACTCCTCGGCGCGCGGGGCGGAGACTTACTACACCAACACCTACTCCTCGGTGAAAGCGCGCACTTCCGCTGCCGACACTGGGGATGCTGCGACTGAGAACATCAACTGGACGAATGTAGATATTCGCGAAAAGGTGCAAAAATCCCGCCGCTTCGCCGTGGCGGTCCAGCAAGCTCTGTATCAGATGCTGGCTACGCAGATTCCCGACATGCGTAACCGCGGGGTGAAGAAGGCCACCTACGTCGTTCTCACCGGGACTTCGATGCCGGCCGTTCTCGCCGAGGTATCCTTCGTCAGCAGCCCCGCCGATGAGGCCAAATTGCAAAGCTCAAGTTATCGCCAAAAAATTGCCGAAGGATTGTTTAAAGGCATTGCCCAATACACCACCAGCTGGCGCGGCGTGAATGTGGCCAGCGCTTCCAGCAAGCACTCGGGATTGTAAGCAGAAGTCCTGCCCTAGGGCACCGGTTCGGCATTCTTCAGCGCCTCGCTCAACGCCTGGCTGCTCCGCAGATTGCCGCCCTCGATCACACGCCAGCCATCATCGTAGTGCGCAAAGCCGACTGTCGAGCTGTATTCGACGCCTTTGGCATAGAGGGCCGCGCCCACTTCGTTCACCGGGGCCCATCGCCATTGAAAATCAACGTCGGCGAAATTTCCATTCTTGCGGATGCCGGTCAGCCCCAGCAGCTCTCGCTGCGCGACCGGCACACTGATGTACTGCGAAGAAGCGGCAGTGGCGGCAACCCAGTCTCGCAATGCGTCAACCCCCAGCGGCGTGATCACTACATCCCAGCAGGGTGGCAGACCGAGGTCGGGAGTGCAGGCGGCGTTGGTGCCGGTGATCCAGCCGTGACGGCGCAACACCAGATACTCCGGCGAAGTGTAGTCCTTATTGGAAATGACTCCGGTGCGCAGCCAGAACAGCTGGGTGGTCTTGAAAGTCTCGGAGCCCGCGATGAGGTCCGTCGCCAGCCGCCGCGTCAGGAAGTCGCGGGGCGAGCAGGCCACGGTGGAACACAATATGGCGAAAATCGCGGCCGTTTGCCGAAGTCGCATTCTAGCTGAGAATTGTAACCAAACCAGAGCGATCGCGCGGCAAGAAAGGGCGATCCGCAACCTGTCCCTCGAACCTGGCCGCCCATCGGCCCGGAATCAAACTCTGGCAGGACGGACACTTCCCCTCGGCGGTCACACGATAATCCTGCACAAAATATCCCTTCCGCTTGATCAGGATCTCGCCGCACTGGTGGCAGCGTGTGTCTTCGAGATCTCCCACGCGGCCCGGCAGGTTCCCGGCGTAAACGTAGCGCAGACCGGCCTCTCTGCCGATTTCGGCCGCGCGCAGCAGGTCGGCGGGGCGAGTGTTCTCCGGGTCATCCATTCTGTAATCTTTGTGAAACGCAGTCACATGCCAGGGGATATCGGGAGAGATCCCGGCCAGGAAATCGGTCATGCCCCTCAGTTCGTCTTCTCCATCGTTAAAGCCGGGAATCAAAAGAGTGACGATTTCCAGCCAGACTCCCATGCTATGCAGCGATCGTATGGTTTCCAGAATCGGCCCAATCCGTCCGCCCAACTGGTGGTAGTGGCGGTCGTCGAAACTCTTAAGGTCCACTTTGTAGAGATCGACCCAGGGCCGGATGTATTCGAGCACCTGCGGTGTACCGTTTCCATTCGAGACAAAACCGGTGATGAGTCCGGCAGCCCGCGCCTGCTTGAATATTTCCACTGCCCATTCCGCCGTGATCAACGGTTCGTTGTAGGTGCTGACCAGAACTTTCGCTCCCTGCCGCAGAGCATCCTGCACCAACGCCTCTGGCGAGGCCTGCAGCGGCGCTGACACAGCCTCGGGATCGCGCAACGCCTGGGACGTCACCCAGTTCTGGCAGTATGCGCAGTGGAGATCGCAGCCCAGCATTCCAAAACTGTAGGCCAAGGCGCCCGGATAGGCGTGGAAGAAAGGCTTTTTCTCAACCGGATCGCACTGCACCCCGCCTACGTAGCCCCAGGGCACGTAGAGCGTGCCAGCCTGGTTGTAACGTACTTTGCAAACTCCAGGCTGACCCTCAGGAATGGGACAGCAGTGACCGCAGGCATAGCAGCGAACCCGCTGACCATCGAGTTTCTCGTACAGCTCGCCTTCACGAACGTTTTGGTAAACGATGTCGCGAAGTGTGGACACAAAAACCTCTCGGCCGCCAGGCTAGGGTCTTGAAGGAGGACGGCTGGCAAAATTACTAAGCCAGTCGTTGGCTTGCTGCTGCGCCGCCAGAACCTGGGCGCGGCTCATGCGGGAAGCGAGGACCGCGACCCGGTATTTGCTGGCCTGGTCTCCTCCAGCCTGCGCCAGCACCGACCAGTAATAGGCCTTGGTCAAATCCTGGGGCACGCCCCGGCCCGCCCAGTAGTACGCACCCAGGGTCGCCTGGGCAAGTATGTGTCCCTGCTCCGCGGCCAGAGTGAACCAGCGCACCGCTTCAGTGTAATCCTGGCTGACCTCTTCGCCCGTGGCATAGCGAGCGCCCAGGGCGAACTGCGCCGCGGGATCGCCCTGCGCCGCCACCTTGCGCAGGCTGGCCAGATCAGTGACATCGGCGGGAAGGTTGGGCGACTTGGCTGGCGCAGCCGCGACTGGCTGAACCGGTGAATTGATTCGCCTGGAAGAGTGCAAGGCACCGGAGAGCCAGGGTGCAATCAGCCAAAGAACTGCAAAAACGAATGTGCCGATGGCGGCGACGAAAAGCGCCTTGGGGAGATTGGTCCGAGTCGCAGGTCCGGGCAATGCAATGGATCGCGCAGGTTCTACAACCAGGGCTTTAGCTGGAGCCCTTTTTTCGACGCGGGGCGGCGCCACTGGCGACGGAGGCGCCGCTTGTACCGCCGGCGAAGTACGAGGGACGGCGTTTTGACCGACGGCCGAAACAATGCTTCCAGTCAATTGCTGCAGAGCGCCAATATCATCGGCGTTGAAGGCGTACGGCTGAGGCGAAAAAACCTCCACCAGCCCGGAAACTTTGTTCCCGAAGCGAATTGGCACTGCGATCAGCGACCGGATGCCGAGGGCCCTGCATCCGTCCCGATCCGCACGACCGTCGGTTTCGGAATCATCGCAGCGCAGGGAGCGGCCGGTGCGCACACATTCACCGGAAAAACCCGATCCTACCTGGAGCCGGCAGCCCACGGGAGGAGCGTCAGAGCCGGCGCTGGCAACGCAAACCATCTCATTATCATTGCCCTCCGACAGGGCGATAGCGGCTCCGCTGGCCCGGGCGAGGGTCAGCGCCCGCTCGGCGATCGACTGTAGCGTGGTCTCGCGATCGATCCCTGTCGGCTGCACGTCGCTTTCTCTTTGTCTCGCTCTCTCTTTCGCTCTCGTTGCCCCGGCGGCTCTCATCCCCGCCACCGGCCCCCCTGCACCGGCGACGTCGCCGGAATTGGCGGGAGTTCCCAGGAAAAACTCGTCTGTCCGCATAGTATGCGATGGAGGCGGCTCCTTGGAAGCACTGTTCGACCCCTCCCCATTGGGGTTTACCCCGTCCGCATGATCGAAGGCGGTAAGGACATTCACAAAGAGCCATTCCTTGAGCCGGTGCAGAGACTGCGCCGATAACTGGGCAAAATGAATGCCGGCTCGTCCCGAAGAATCCGACCAGACTACCCGCCCGCTGGTGCGGATCGACGTGCCTGTCTCCGATAGATCCAGTGACAGGTTGAGATTGCGCTCGACCGGCAATGGAGTTGAAGTCTGGATGGACATCCCGTCCTCGCTGATGTCGAGGATTTCGCTGAGATCGGGCACACCGGGTTGGGACACGTCCAGGCGAGCGTAAGCAGGGCTGTGAGTCCTATGGCGCATGGTGTAACGGCGCTCAGTCGGAACTCGGAATTGCCGGGAAGTGCCGGCGAGGTTTGGCCCGGTGGGCTCCATACAAAGTTCTTAACATATTAACCTAGAGCGGGTGTGGGGCGGGCGCCCTCGCCCGTTGCCTTTGACTCTACATCCAGCTTAGGCGCTTTGGCGGACCGGAGAGATCCGGGAGAGGGCCGCCACCATCACGCTGGAAAGAAGCTGCATGGTGGCAACATCGCGTTCGGCAAAAGCATGCGGCACGCCGGAGAAAACCTCGAACACTCCCAGCGTTCTGCGGTAATGGCGCAGCGGAGCCGCCAGGATGGATCGAACTCCCAGCCGCTGGCAGACCGCCACATCGACGTGAGGATCGTCCTGGGCATCATGGCAGAGCAGGACCTGGCCGGTGCGCACGCAATCGGCGGAGATCCCGGAATTTGCTTGCAGCCGAACGCCCAGATCAGGCGCGGTTCGCCCGGCACGCGCCCGGCAAACCATTTCATCGCCTTTGCGCAAGGCGATGGCTGCACCGCTCGCGCCGGTTAACGCTTTGGCCCGCTCGGTGATCATGCAGATGGCGGGCTCGAGATCCACTTCGTCAGGAAACGTGACCGGCGCGAAATTGTCCGGCAGCGCTGCCGGCTGAGGCTGCGGGGCGCGCCTGACATGACTTCGTCCGGGTGCCAGCGAAGCGAATGACACCGGCACATGGTTCTCCATGCCCGGCGCCGCGACGGGCACGGTGCGAATCAGATCGTGAACCAGGCGATCGAGCTCGGCGTCCGCAATCAGGTGAGCGGTTTGCTGGCGCCGCAGCGACCCGCCCAGCACTCGCGACAGGCTGATGACCGCCTGACTTCCACACGCCAGGCAGTGCGGTGTGTTGTTTTCGCTGATTAACTCGCAAGCCACGCAAAACACCGCGGTCTGCAGACCCAGGAAGTGAGCATCACGAGCCTTGAACCAATCCATCTTGCGCCGATCTCCTGCTCTCAAGCGAACTACGAAGCTAACTGGAGCAGCGGTTTACCAGAAGTGACGCGATTGGTTCAGCCTGTGGATAAAGTGTGTAGCGGGCCGGCGGGAATCACGAGTTGACATTGTGGTCCGGAGATTTGCGTCGTCATCGCGGCGAAGTCACAGACCGTCGTGATCGACGAATACTGTCTCCCGTTCAACGGTCATCTCACGCATTCCGAACCTGACTCCGATTTTATAGAAAATCATGACAGCTGACATCTAAGGTCCATGTCCTTCTGGAAACTTCGCTCGCACTTTGGTGTTTGCTGTTGCTCTATCGAGGCAGCTCCTCGTAGGCTACGATTTTCGCCGTGGCCAATCGTTCCAATATGGGACTACGAATCGCTCGATTTCTGCCGGTCTTGCTCCTGGCCGGATGGATCTCCGGATGCGGTGGAGGAATAACTTCGAGCGTAGGCCCCGGTGTGACGTCTACTGCGACCGCCGTCCCGGCTGCGCCCACGGCTCTCGCGGCGACAGCGGGGAATCAGCAGATCAGCCTGACTTGGAGCGCCAGCAGCGGCGCGACCAGCTATCACGTGAAGCGGGGCACGGTCAGCGGTGGACCGTATACCCAGGTCGGCTCCCCGGCAGTGACCAGCTATAGCGACACCGGTCTTACCAACGGCACCAGCTATTTCTACGTAGTCTCCGCGGTGAATGCGTCGGGTGAAAGCGCCAATTCGAGCCAGGCTTCCGCCACACCGGCCTCATCTTCTCCAGCGTCATCTGTCCCGGCTGCGCCCACGGCTCTCGCGGCGACAGCAGGCAATCAGCAGATCAGCCTGACCTGGAGCGCCAGCAGCGGCGCGACCAGCTATCACGTAAAGCGGGCAACGGTCAGCGGTGGACCCTATACCCAGGTGGCTGCGCCCGCAAGCAACGGTTACATCAACACCGGCCTGACCAATGGCACGCCATACTTCTATGTGGTATCAGCGCTGGATTCGGCCGGAGAAAGCGCGAACTCGAGCCCGGCCAGCGCGACCCCTTCCGGGGCGGCGCCTGATGTGACTGTCACGGTCGATCCCAGCCAGACCCACGCCATCTCGCCCTGGATCTACGGACTTAACTTCTATACCGGCGTCTCAGGCGCACCGCCGCATCTCACCCTGGACCGCGCCGGCGGCAATCGCTGGACGGCGTACAACTGGGAAACCAACGCCTCCAACGCGGGCAGCGACTATCTCTACGAAAACGACGCTTTCCTGACTTCGAGCACAACTCCGGCCGAAGCGGTGCGCAGTTTCGTCGCCGGCGATCAGAGCCTCGGCATGGCGAGCGTGATGACCGTCCAGTTGCAGGGCCTGGTATCGGGCGATGAGAGCGGCCCAGTGAGTGTGGCCAACCCGCCCGACCTGACCCGCTTCAAGCAGGTCGTCGATAAAAAGAGCACGATCAATCCCGCGGCCTTCACCGAAACACCGCCCACTTCCGACTCCAATGTTTATATGGACGAATTCCTATGGACGATGGACCAGAAGATCCCAGGGATTTTTGGCGATATAGCTCCGCTCCCCACTTTCGTGAGTTTGGATAACGAACCGGAACTTTGGAATTCGACCCACCTCGAAGTCCAGGGCTCAAGCCCAATCTCGTCGGGCAACTACATCGCCAAGACCATCACCCTCACCAAAGCCTTGAAAGATCAGTTTCCCAACGTAATGATTTTCGGGCCAGTGCACTACGGATTTGAAGGCATCTACAGCTGGCAGGGTGAACTCTCGGCCACGCCGGATGGCACGAACTGGTTCCCGGATAAATACTTGCCCGCGATCAAGGCCGCCTCCGACACCTATGGGAAGCCACTCGTCGACGTTTACGACTTTCACTGGTATTCGGAAGCAACCGACGGCAGTACCCGCGTAACCAGCCTCACCGGCTCGACCCTGACCAACGCGCAGGTGCAGGCCATTGTGCAGAGCCCGCGCAGCTTGTGGGACCCGACGTACTCCGAAAATTCGTGGATCACGAACGACGTGCTGGGAGAACCGATCAGGCTTCTGCCCCGGCTTCAGGCGAAGATCAACGCCGAATTTCCGGGCACCAGAATTTCAATCACTGAGTATGAAAACGGCGGTGACAACCACATTGCCGGAACCATTGCCCAGGCCGACAACCTCGGCGTTTTCGGCGCTCAGGGATTGTTCGCAGCGACTTTGTGGCCGCTGGGCAACTGTCCTTATATTCTGGCGGGCTTTCGGGCCTTCCGCGCTTTTGACGGAGGCACGGCAAGCTTTGGCGACACCTCGCTGAAGGCCACTTCCAGCAATGTGCAGAACGTAGCCGTCTACGCCAGTTCGGACAGCACCAACCCTGGCAGGTTCGTATTCGTCGCCATCAACCGATCGACCGCTCAGCAGGTGACAGCAATAAACGGAGTGGCGCTCTCCGGAACGGCATCCGTGTACCAGATGACGGCATCTTCGGCGCAAGGCCAGAACCCGATCCATCCTCTACTGGTGCAACAAATGCCGGTCAGCGGCTCGTCGCTGACCATCACGCTTCCGGCTCTCAGCGTGTCAACCATCGACGTGCAGTAGCTCTGGCCAACCTTTTATTAACGCTCGCATCCGGACAATAGTCTTTGCGTCCTTTCAGAGGAACCCGGAGTGGTTCCGCCGCCGCTCTTCGGCGCTATTTCTTCGCGAGGCTACCGCTCCCATAGAATGAATAGGTATGCGGGTTCGCCTCGCGGTCCTCGGATCGGTTTGCATTCTCCTGCTGGCGCTCGTCGCCTGGCACTGGCGATCAGCCAAGCTCGCCAGCCAACCGGCGACGTCTGTCGCCTCAACCGATACGCCAGCGCCGGCGGCCATAGTCATAAGCCCCTCTACCTCCGACTCCGCTCCGACTGCCATCTATGCGCATAACCTTATGCTGCGAAAGGGCCCGGACTTTCGCATCTACGTCCGCTGGCTCCGCGGAAATATGATTCGCACTCGCCCCAGTGTGAATCCGTCTTTTGATGACCCTGAATCCTTTGTTCTTGAGATCAAAACCGGCGTGGTCCGCGCCAACATCGGAGACATCGGCATCTTCCTCAATGCGGGAGGCGTGGCCAACTCGCCCCTCAAGAACATCACCCTCCTTGCCGACGGCGACAGCATCCGGCTCACCGGCACCCTGCACAAGATCGTTCCGCTGCCCGTCGAATTGCTGGGCAGCGTTGCCGCAACCGCGGACAACCGCATTCAAGTGCACGTTACAAAACTCTCCGTGCTGAAGATTCCATTGAAGGGATTGCTTGGGGGATTGCACATCAGCGTCTCAGATCTGGTTAATACCAAGGGCATTCCCGGCATCGAAGTTTCCGGCAACGATATCTTTTTCGACACCTTCAAACTGCTGCCCCCGCCTCACATCCGCGGACAGTTGGCCCAGGTGCGCGTCGTCACTCCCGATATCGAAGAAGTATTCGGAAATGCCGAGGAGGCGGTAAGCCGCGTCGAACAGTGGAGAAACTTCCTGCAGCTGAACGATGGCACCATCGACTTCGGAAAACTTACCATGCATCACGTGGATCTCATCATGGTCGATCTCTCGAATGACGCCTGGTTCGATCTGGATCTCAACAACTATCAAAATCAGTTGGTGAACGGATACACTCGCATGACTCCCCAGGCTGGTGTGCAAATCTTCATGCCCGATCTGGACACTCTGCCGAAAAACAAAGGAGTCCAGAACATCAGCATGGAGTGGTTGAAACATCGCAACCTTCCTCCCCCGCCCGACATCACCTCGAAGTAGTCGCGCCAATCGCGCTCTTCATTCCGACGGCGGTGTCCACGGTACAATACCGGTGCCGCGTAATCTTCCGGAGACAGAGGCTTCTGAAGCAATGCCCACCGCGACGTCATCGCAGCCGCTGCGCATTGAAGGACTGGTTAAACGCTTTGGCAAATTGGCTGCTGTCGATGGCGTCACTCTCGAACTGAACAAAGGAGAGTGTCTCGGGCTTCTGGGTCCGAACGGCGCAGGCAAGAGCACGCTAATCCGCAGCATTGTCGGCCGCGTGATTCCGGATGCGGGCAGCGTGTCAGTTTTTGGCGACCCCGCGGAATCGGTGGGAGCGCGAATGGCTCTCGGATGGGTTCCGCAAGACCTCGCACTTTATCCGCGGCTGACCTGCCGGGAAAATCTGCAGGCCTTCGGCCAGTATCACGGATTGCGCCACGCTGACTTGCGAACCGCGATCGGCTGGTGTCTGGATTGGGCGGGGCTCGCCGATCGCGCCGAAGACATCGTCAGGAATCTTTCCGGAGGAATGAAGCGACGGCTGAACATGGCTGCCGGCCTGATTCATCGGCCCAAAGTTGTCCTCATGGACGAACCCACAGCCGGGGTTGACCCTCAATCACGCAATCGAATCTTTGAAATGATCGAGAAGTTGCGCGACGAGGGAATGTCTATCATTTATACGACTCACTATATGGAGGAAGCGGAGCGCTTGTGCGATCGCGTGGCCATCATCGATCACGGACACATTATCGCAATGGGCACCAAAGATGAGCTTGTACGTGCCGCCTTTGCCTCGCGCAGCGAGGTGCTGGCTCGATTCGAGAATGGGGACGAGTCCGTGATTGACTGGGTAACCCAACGTGGAGGACATTTCGACAACGGCATGGCGCGGTTCTCCATTGAACACGCGACTGAAATTGCCGGCTTGCTCGACGCCGCCGCCAGGGCCGGACACGAACTGGCCGACGTGTCGCTGAGAAAACCCAACCTCGAATCGGTGTTTCTGCACTGGACCGGAAGGGAGTTGCGGGATTGATCTTTTCCATCATCCGCACGGCATTGACCGCCCTTCTCCGCGACCGCGGAGCCCTGGCTTTAAGTTTCATTCTGCCTATAGCGTTTTTTACCATTTTCGCCGTAATCTTCGGCGGCCGCCGCAACACCACGCCTAAGATCAACGTGATCGTGGTCGATCAGGACAAAAGCGCAGCTTCGCAAAAGCTGGTCGCGCGCCTGAGCGAGGAATCGCTCTACGTCATCGACAGGCCGGCGCTGAAGCGGGGCGTCGAGCAACCCGAATATACAGCCGAAACCGCGGAAGCCGCTGTGAAAGCCGGCACTGCGCCGGTAGCGCTGATCATTCCGCCCGGTTTCGGCCAGAATCCTATTTCCTTCGGCAGGGGAGGAACAGCCGCCACCATCCAGTTGCTTAAGGACAGCAGCGATATGGTAGCGCCGCAGATGATCATCGGGCTGCTGCAGAAGGTTGCGATGACCGCAATGCCAGAGGTGATGGCGGCGCAGGGAGCGAAGTACATGGACGAGTACGCCGGAGGACTTACGCCGGAGCAGCGCCGAAAAATTGACAGCGGACTGGAAGAACTACGAGAGCGAGAGAGCAATAACAAAGGCAATCCCGGGACACGCCAGGATTCGAACGTCGGAATGCCGATTTCGGTCGCCGCGCGCGATGTCGTGGGTGAAAACAAAAACAACCCGATGGTTTCCTTCTATGCCGCGGCAATCGGCGTCATGTTTCTGCTCTTCACCGCCAGCAGTGCCGGCGGCTCTCTGCTCGACGAAGCAGAAAGCGGCACCCTCGACCGCGTACTCAGCTCGCGAGTCACCATGGGCACTCTTCTGGCCGGAAAACTCGGCTACTGCTCCCTTCTCGCTTTCGCCCAGTTGGTGCTGATGTTTGTCTGGGCGTGGCTCGTTTTCAAGCTTGATTTCATTCCCCACCTGGCTGGCTTTGTGATTATGGGACTCTCCACAGCTTTTGCCGTGGCGGCTTTCGGCATGCTGCTGGCAAGCACCTGCCGGACCCGCGCGCAACTCGGTCCCCTGTCTACGCTGGTGATCCTGATTATGTCCTCGGTTGGCGGCAGCATGTTCCCGCGCTTTTTGATGCCAGAGGCCATGCAAAAAGCCGGGCTCCTCACTATCAATGCCTGGGCGATCGACGGCTTCACTAAAGTTTTCTGGCGCGATGAGCCGCTCTCGCACCTTTGGCCGCAGGTTGCGGTTCTGCTCGCCGTCGGCATCGCGCTTTTCCTGATCGCTCGCCGACTCGCGCGGCGCTGGGAATATTCGTAATCAATGAGGCGAACATGCGCCAGCAGCACATTGTGCGGCCGAAGCGGACGGATCACGACAGTCCCAGTTCCTTTCGAATCATCGTGACGCCCACTGACCATGTTGGAAAGCTTTTGTCGGGCCGCTCAGCGCGACGTCTGGCTCAATCCACAATCGGCGGCGAAGGAGAGCTGCTCGGCCGGCGCATGCTTCAGCAAGGCCACACGCTGGAGGAGATCGACCACTGGTGGCGGACTCGGTCCGCATGATGCCGGATTGGCAGTGGGCAAGCGGTGAGTTAGCTGGCGCGAGCTTCTACAACCGGAGCCTGGTCGACCAGCGGAGCCGCGACTTCGACGACCCGGTCTTGCATCCGCTCTTGCATCCGCTCCAGGGCGTCGGCCAAGGCCCCCGGAAAAACAGACGTCAGAAGGTTGATATCGAGTTGGAGATCTCCCCCGCCGTATAACCGGTACAGGATGAGCGCGCCCCGCTGGTGATTGTTGGCCGCAACCAGTCCGAGCGCCAGACTCCACGCTGGAACGGATTCATAATTGAACCGGCTGCCCGGTCTCTTCCAACGGAAGTCGGCCTGAACACCGGAAACGACCTGGAGACCTTGAAGGTCCAACTCGTCAGGTGACCGCCGCAGCCGCAACTCAAACGCGTCGAAGTCATTGCTATTGAACGCAGCTTCCAGGATCCGGCAGAGTTGCTCGAAATCAGAAGCTACTTTAAGCTCTTCGGTGGCGCGTCGAATCGCCAGATTGTTGACGAAAATAAGGCGCTGTTCGAGGGCCCGGTGAGCTACGCGGCGGAGTTCTCCGAACTCCAGATAGTTCAGGTGCTGCACGCCTACCCAGATTCCGATGCCTAACACCGCAAGAACCAAACCCAAAGTGCTGCCCGTGGGCCAGAGCATGAACAAGCTGAGCAAGGCGAAAACGGCCGAAACGGCGTAGAGGATCGTAACGACCTGGCGCTGCGAAAGACCTCGCTGTAAGAGCTTGTGATGAATGTGCTCCCGGTCGCCGGTAAACACCGGTCGACCGCTGATGAGGCGGCGCACGATGGAAAGCGCTGTTTCCAGAATGGGCAGCCCGAACGAAACCACAGGAATAGCGACGGCAACGATGGTCGGCGACTTCTGCATGCCTTGCAGGGCCAGCGCGCTTAGCATGAAACCTACAAACAGGCTGCCGCAGTCCCCCAGGAAGATGGTCGCAGGATTGAAGTTGTAACGGAGAAAACCGAGGATCGCGCCCGCCAGGACCAGGGTCATCACTGACACAAAGGAGGAATGACTGAAAAGCGCGACCACGAACACCACAAAAGTGGAAAACAAAGCGGAGCCCGCGGCCAGTCCGTCCAGCCCATCGATCAGGTTGAAGGCGTTCGTGATGCCCAGGACCCACAAAATCGTGAGTGGAAGGCTGATAAACCATGAAAAATGGTATCCACTGAAGAGTAGCGGCAGATCGAGAATGCGCAGTCCGCCGGCAAACAGCATGGCGCCGGCCAGCACCTGCACCAGAAACTTGACGTACGGTCCTACGGTATGCAGGTCATCGTAAAGGCCCAGCAGGAAAATCAGGGAGCCGGGTGCAAGAATGACGAGCACGGACTTTAACGAAAACCCCAAAGGCAGTGCCGGGCGCAACTCGCCGACCACGCCGACCACCGCGATGCTGAAGAGAAAAGCCAGGAATACGGCTACACCCCCCAAACGCGGTAGCGGCCGCTTGTGCAGGTGACGGTCAAGACCGGGCCCGGCTAGCCAGCCACGGGCTGTGGCCAGATCCCGTATGTACCAGGTAAGGGCAAACGAAGCCAACACCGAGGCCGCAAAAACTCCCAGGTAGAAAAGCGTCAACTGATCCCCCTCGAGCCGTCATTCGGAGTCGGATTGAGATTCGTTGTGGTGCGAATCTGTTGTCTGCCACCGAACATTCTCACGTCAACCGTGTTCTCGTCCGCTGGCCAAGGCGGACGCACAGGGCTGAAACCAGTCGCGCGCAGAGTACAGAATTTCTTGAGCTTAGTTCTTTGCACTATAGCAGCCGAGAAATTTCTGCCGCAATCGCCATTTTGGACTGGTTGTGGAAAAACGTTAACAGAGTGAGTACACAAAACGACCGCGGACAGATCGCACGAATGGGCTCATGTTCCCTTTTGGGCGGCGATTCCCCGCTCTTGCCTGTGCTAGACTTCAGTTCTCGTCACCATGCCAAGAGTTTCAGAGATGCGTTCTTCTCCCCGGGTTGCTGCTGGGCTGATTTATCCCGTCGTGGTTTTTCTTCTCGCTCTCTCGTTTGGACCAGAGGCAGCGGCACAAAATCAGCCGCCTAAAAATGCGGAGACGCCTGCGGGACAGGCTTTCCCTTCGGCCGTGCCCGCCCCCGATCAGACTGAACCCTCGCAGCCCGCGGAAAGCACTGCATCGTCACCAAGGCTAGGCGTGGGAGATATGCTTGAGGTAAGTGTCTACAACGTGCCGGAGCTGGCCACCAAGAGTCGCTTGGGCACGAATGGCGACGTATATCTTCCGCTCGTCGACTACGTACACCTCGCCGGCCTCACCGTCGAAGAAGCCCAAGCCCTGATCGAAAAGCGGCTCTCCGACGGAGGATTTGTAAAGAATCCACACGTCACCTTGATCGTCGATCAATCCGCCTCTCAGGGTGTGAACCTGCTGGGTGAAGTGGCCCGGCCCGGAATCTATCCGGTAATCGGCGAGCCTCGATTGCTCGATGTGGTTTCAGCGGCAGGCGGGTTTACCGACCGGACGGGTCAGAGCATAACCGTAACCCATCGTGACCAGCCCGACAAACCCGTGACCGTGCCATTGAACCGGAAGCTGAGCAACGATAAAGCCAACTTCCGAGTGGCTCCCGGCGACACCATCCTCGTACACAAAGCCGCCGTCGTGTATGTGGTAGGAGACGTCAGCCGGCCCAGCGGATTCCTCATGGATAACGACAACCTGACCGTCTTGAAGGCCATCGCTCTGGCAGGAGGAACCACGGCAACTGCCAAGCTGAACGGAATCAAAATCCTCCGCCAGGGACCGAACGGAATGACGGAAACGCCGGTCGAACTGAAAAAGATATTGCAGGCCAAAGCCGTGGACATTCCCATGCAGGCCGAAGACATTCTGTTTGTCCCCACCAGCGCCCGCAAGGTAGTGGTGGCGCGCACCACTGAAGCAGCGGTACAGGCTGCCACCGCGGTAAGCATCGTCGCCATCCACTGAATTTCGCCTGGTCTTCAGGCCGCGACTGCCCGCGCCTTTTTTGGTTCCACCACAGCGCTCAGCACGTCGATATATTCCATCGCGGTTTGGCGGCGGGAAAAATGCTGCAGCACGTGGCGTCGCCCATTTCTTCCCAGCGTTTCACGTAACTGATCGTTCCCCGAAAGACGCAACACAGCCTGGGCCAACTCCGCCGGATTCTCCGGCTCGATACAAATTCCCGCGTCAGCCTGCTCCAGGATCTGGCGCGCCTGACCTTCGACTCCGAGAATCACCGGGCGCGCGCAGGACATGAACTCCAGCATCTTGGTGGGAATGACCGTCTTGAATATCTCGTTCTTCTTGAGCAGGACCAGGCATGCGTCCGAGGCGCAAATATAAGCCGGTATCTTTTCCCGCGGCTGCTGGTCTACAAAGCGCACATTGGTTAGGCCGCGAGAGCGGACCACGGAAGCCAGGTTTTCTTTCTCCGCGCCCTCGCCCACGACCAGGAAAAGAACATTCGGCGCCGAATTCTGAAGTCGCGCCGCCGCCTCGACCAACGTCTCCAAACCGTGCGCGTTGCCCAGGGTGCCGATGTACGACACTACAAATTTTCCTTCCGCACCCAGTTCGGTTCGCAGATTGCATTTCCGGGCGCGGGCTGAACAGCTCCGTCTCGACCCCGTTCTCCACCACCGAAATTTTCTCCGGCGCGACCTGCCAGTGCTCGCACCAGATATTCCTTGAACGCGGGAGTTACGACCACAATGTGGTCGGAGTTGCGGTAAAGAAATCCCGCAATTTTGGCCAGTGCCCGATGCAGGAGCGATTCTTTGGTCCCCACGCCGACCGCGGCCAGCGATTCAGGCCACAAGTCGCGAACCTCGAAAACGAATCGCGCACCGTTTGCGCCGGGCCAGCCACCAAGCCGGAAAGCCCAACCAGCAACTGCGGCGAAGTGGCGATGACCACATCCGGCGGCTCGAGAAAGAGTCCCGTGGCTGACGCCGAAAGGCAAAACGAACTGTAGTTCAACATGCGCTCGTAAGTCTTGCGATTGGGAAACGGAAGCAGCCAGGTGCGGACCACCTTCACTCCGTCCAACTCCTCGCGCGCAACCAGCCGGCGAAATTTGCGCCGATACTCCGGCGGCACGATCTCCAGTAGGATGATTGGGAAAGCCGGTCAGCACCGTGACTTCATGCCCGTCTTGCGCCCAATAGCGCGACAACTCCGCCACGCGAGCGGCGGGCGCTCCCATCTCCGGCGGAAAATATTGCGAGACGTAGAGAATCTTCACGAGTCCCTAGTAGTAGCAAAGCTTGAACGCGCCCTTGTAGCACAATGCGCGCGTGCGCTTGGCCCGGCTGCGGGCGTAGGCTTCCCAGCGGTCGGCGTATCGTGCAAAAATATCGTCGCCGGTGAGCCGGTGCATGACGCGCAGCTGGGTGACGTGCAGTTGATGATAGAAAGGGCTGGCCACCATCGGCAAGCGCGTGTTCGATAGCTCGTAGAGCGACCAGAATCCCAGATCGTAGCGATCGAGATTCTTGTGCAGGGTTTCGACCGCCCGCTCGAACAATCGCAGCGCCTCCTGCTCCTTGGTCGCAAGAAAGAAGTCGTACACTCCCCACGCCGCCCAGATGAAACCGTTCAGAATATGAGTCGGCGGCGAAACGATGTACTCCTCGAACCAGATGTCCCCGCGCTCGTCGGTGAAGGCAACTCCGCCTTCATCAGTCGACTTCAAGAAACTTTGGAAAGCGCGAGCCGCAGTCTCGAGATAAGCAGACTCGCCGGTCTCCTGCGCAACTCGCACCAGCAGGGAGATTCCCTGCCCCTGGGCCAGGCCGGAATACCAGGGTGCTTTCAGCGGAGTTCGATACTCCCAGTCGAAGTTGTGATTCCAGACCGGGACTCCAAAGGAATTCGGCTCCAGATGTTTGACCAGCCAATCGACGCGGCCAGAAACTTTCTTTGGTATTCGCCGCCTTTCGAGCGAAGAAAAAGATTGAAATTTCCCAACCCCCACTGTGCGATCGCGATCGGGTTGTACTGCAGGCCAATCTTGCCGTGGTAGTTGAGCAGCGGAATGCCGTCGGCATCGAAGGGTCCAGCGTAGCCCGCCTTCTCGGTGAAAGGCATGTAGTATTCGCCCAGTTGACCGACTGGCGTTGCGGAGTTCTCCTGCGGCCGGTCATGCCAGAAAGTAAGCTGGCTCTTCCCCGGCAGCAGGTAGGCGCTCGAAATGCGACGATAGTAGTTCAGACGAGCTGCGACCGACATGGGGAAACTGTTTTTGCTGGTTTTCCGAACTATAGCACGCCGGGAGGAAGCACTCGCCAGATCGAGGTTGTGACATCGTCGCGCTCGACCGCGATGGTAGTCACCGCCAGGAAATCTGTAGCGTTGCGGCCATCGGGAAGAATCGCATTGCCATACTGAAATAACGACATCGGCCATAAATCTTTTCGCCACTGCATCAGGCTGCGCCAATCGCCGCCATCGCAACTGCCGTACAGCCGAACGTTGCGATCCCGATTGACAGAGCTGGGCTCGACCATGGTCGAGAAGAAAATCCCACTACCGGCGCGGCATCCATAAATCGAGGAACTGCTCAAGGGCGCGAGCTGAGTGAGAGTTCCGCGCCGGTCGAGACGATACAAGTGGTTCGATTCAAGCGGAGTGTCCGACGAAAAGTAAAGCGCGTCCGGGGTCGGCACCAGCGCCACGGCGCGCGCCTGCTGATTGCCGGAGAAAACCGTGTCCACGGTCTTGAAATCGCAGGACACGCGCAAAATGCGGCATTCGGAACCGTTGTCTCCGGTCAGCACCCAGAGACAGTTCTCCCACTCGTCGTAAACGATATTGTGCACATGGCGAATCGCGCCGCGGGGAAACGTGTAAGCCACTTCCCAGGTGAGCGCCGTGGTCGGTCGAAGCATAAATGTGCACTTCGTCGCGAGCCGGATTGTCGAAATACTCGCCCCAGAAGACATGATCGTCAGGCGTGACCGCGATGTGCAGAGGACGCGTGCCGCGCAGCACCCGGTGGGACATCCGAAACTCATCTTCTCCCGGGGAAAGAGTCACAATCGCGCCCGGCACCGCGGCGACAATATGTCCTGAGGCAAGCGTCGCCAGAGCGTGGAAACCGTCGCGAAAAAGACGAAAGGTAAGCCGCGACCATGCGCTCAGATTTCTCCACCATCTCGGGAATAACGTGCCACCGGCTGCCACTCGATGGCGATCCGGGTTCGTCTTCACCCGCGCCCGCAGCAATTTGTATCCCCGGGATGCGTACAGCCAATCATCGCGCCAGGCCAGCGCCCGCAGACCGGGAAACGCGGCGACTGGGACGAGGCTCAAACTACTCGAGTCGGGGGAAGGCGCCTTCGATGTCTCGTCTGCGACCATATTCTGCTGTCGAACCCCTATAAGTTGTAATCCTGAGCGAACCGGCGGCTTCGCGGCGAAGCCGCTGCGTAGTCGAAGGCCCCATACGCTCTCACCGGTCGCATCATTCGTAAACGAATGGGCTGGCTCCGCTCAGGATGACAACTTCCCAGGTTCAGTTCTCGGCTTTGAGTACCAGGTACGGGCCGATCGCCAGCACATCCATCCGAGTGCGCTTGAAGCAATCGATCGCCTCTTCCGGCTTGCACACGATCGGTTCGTTCTCGTTGAAGCTGGTATTCAGAATCACAGGAATTCCCGTCTTGCGCTCGAACGCGCGGATCAGATCGTAGTACAGCGGATTCTCCTCGCGGCTCACCGTCTGCAGCCGTCCGGTGTCATCCACGTGATTGACCGCGCACAGCTGCGCTCGCTTCTCCGGACGAATCTTGTACACATGCAGCATGAACGGCGAAGGATGGTCGTACTCGAAATATTCGTGCTGCCGCTCCACCAGAATCGACGGCGCGAAGGGACGAAACCACTCGCGATGCTTGATGCGCGCATTCAGCACATCTTTCATGTTCGGCAATCCGGGATGGGCCACGATCGAACGATTGCCCAGCGCCCGCGGTCCCCACTCCATGCGCCCCTGAAACCAGCCCACCACATTGCCCGCGGCCATCTGCTCGGCCACCGCGTCGAGCAGCGGCTCGCGCTCCAGCTTGCGATAGTGCAAGTTCGCCTGCTTGAGATCGGACTCGATTCGCGAATCGGAAAACTCCGGCCCCAGGTATGAATTCTTCATCTCATGGCGGCCGCGGCTGCTGCAGGACGGAGTGATAAGTATGCAGAGCCGCGCCGATCGCCAGCCCTTCATCTCCGGCCGCGGGCTGGATCCAGGTTCGCCGGAACGGCGTTTCGCGAAAGAGTTTCCCGTTGGCGACGCTGTTGAGCGCGCAGCCTCCAGCCATGGCCAGGTCTTCCGACGGCACGCGCCGGTGCAGTTGCTTCAGCAGATGAAAGAACACTTCTTCGAAACGATGCTGCATGGCGTATGCCAGGTCCATGTCGCGCTGCGTGATTTCAGCATGCGGCTCACGCGGTCGGCCGAAGCAGCTTCACCATGCGATCGGAAAAATGCCGCGCCAGTCGCACCGTTCCGTCCGACTGGATCTGCATGCCCTGATTGCTTCCCAGAGGCATGAAGTAATCCAGATCAAGCCGAAAAGCAGGGTCGTCAAGTTCAACAATTTTGCCAACCTGCTCGCAGTAAGTGTCTTTTCCATAAGGCGCCAGGCCCATGACTTTGCCTTCATCGCCATATTTCTTGTAGCCGATGAACTCGCAGATCATGGTGTAGAAACTGCCCAGCGAATGCGGCAAGAAAACCCGCTCCAGCACCTTGATCTCGTTGCCCTCGCAGCGCGCCATCATGGTCGAAACGAAATCGCCGGAGCCGTCGTAACTGAAGCCTGCCGCCTTTTCCCACGGCGAGCAGTAGTAGGCGCTGGCGATGTGGGCGATGTGGTGCTCGAGATGATGCTCCTGAAATCGCAGGGCTTTCGGATCGACGTCGAGCGCCGTGGCCAGCAGCGATCGCACATCGCGCATGGCTTCCTTACGCTGGCGCAGGCGGATGAAATTCAGAATCTTCGCGGGATTCGCCAGCGCGTACTGCACTTTCTTCGCCAGATTGGCGTCGCTGTCCTGTCCCACCGCCACGTGATCGATATCCGTAATCTTCGCGCCCACCGCATCCAGGCAGGCCTGGATCGCCAGCGCCGGGAAACCCGCGTAATGTTTGATCCGATTGAGCCGCTCTTCGGCAATCGCGAACACGACTTCGCCATCCTGCACGATGGCCGCGGAGGCGTCCGCGTGAAACATGTTGAGTCCGAGAATCAGCATGCAGGAATGAATTTTCCCGGGAATCGTGTCACGCGGTGGCGCGCCCAGCCAGGTCCGTCATCATGTGCTTAGGCACGCTGCCGTCAAGAAAGGTTTGCATCCAGATTTCCAGAGTAAGAAATTGCCAGATCTGCATCGACCAATCCCGCGTGCCGCTGCGATGCTGATCGACAAAAGCGCGCACCGCCTCGGGACGAAACAGCCCGCGCTGGCGAATCCGCGTCTCGGAAAGCAGATCGTCGGTCATCTCTTTCAGATCATGGGCCAGCCAGTAGTCGATCGGCGCGGCAAATCCAGCCTTGGGCTGCGACAAAACCTCTCGCGGTAAAATATCTTTCATCGCCTTGCGGAAAATGTATTTCGTGGTCGGACGAAACAATCCCTTCAGCTTCATCTTCGGCGGAACATTCCAGGCCACGAACTCAGCCAGTTCGCGATCCAGAAATGGAACCCGCACTTCGACCGAAGACGCCATGCTCATCTTGTCGTTGTAGGTCAGGTTCAGGCTGGTCATGAAAATCTTGGTGTCGAGATACAGCATCTGGTTCAGGAAATCCGAGTTTTCCACCTGAGCGAAACCCGCGCGGTGCCGGGCCGCCGGATCCACCGAACATTTCCGCCTCCGAAGGCCGACGAATAAAGCGCCGACTTCTGCTCGGCATCCAGATACGTGCAATTCATCATAAAGCGGTCCGCCGGCGAGAGCGACGCGCTGCGGGCCATCTTCTTCATCAGACGCAACCTTCCCTTCACCGATGTTCCGCGCAGGCTGGGCATGCCGGCAACGGCTCCTGCAATCAGGCTGCGTGCGGCTGCCGGCAACGCGCTGGTAGGCCTCCGCCCAGTAATGCGCCGAGTGCTTGCGATAGCCCGCGAAAAGTTCGTCGCCGCCAACGCCCGAAAGCAAAACCGTCGCCTGCTTCCGCGCCTCGCGGCATACCAGGTAGGCGGGGATGATGGCCGGATCGGCGGTCGGCTCGTCCATGTGCCAGGCCAGGCGAGGCAGCAGGTCGGCCACATCCGGCTCAACCACGATGCGCTGGTTCTCACACCCCAGCCGGCGCGCCAATCGAGTCGCTACCTCGGGATCGTCAAGCGCGTTCTCACCGACCCGATACTTGGACGGAAAGGTGATGGTGTAAGTGCGCACCGGCTTGCCCGCTGGCCCGCGACATCATGGCCACGATGCTCGACGAATCCAGACCGGCGCTGAGAAACGCGCCGATCGGCACGTCGCTCACCATCTGGCCTTCCACCGAACGCCGGAAGCGCTCCCGAATTTCTTCCGCCAGTTCGTCTTCCGAGCGCGGATAAACCGCGTCGCTCGCTGGAAACGTCAGGTCCCAATATTGCGTGAGCTTAAGCTCGCCTTCGCGGAATATCGCGTAGTGGCCCGCCGGCAGCTTATGAATTCCGCGAAACATGGTTCCGGGATCGGGCACCCACAGAAAAGTCAGATACTGATGCAGCGCTTCCGGATCGAGCTCCGCGTCGATGCCGGGCACATGCAGCAGCGCTTTGATCTCCGATGCGAAGGCCAAGCGGTTGCCGCGACGCGAATAGTAGAACGGTTTTACCCCGAAGTGGTCCCGCGCCATAAAGAGACTCGGTGAGCCGGAACGAAGATCGCAAATCGCGAAGGCGAACATCCCATTCAGCCGCTTGACGCAATCCGGGCCTTCTTCCTCGTAGAGATGAAGCACCACTTCGGTATCGGTTTCCGAAACGAATTGGTGCCCCTTCGCTTTCAGCTCCTCGCGCAATTCGCGGAAGTTGTAAATCTCTCCGTTGTAAGTGATCCACAGCGTGCGCTGCGGATTGCACATCGGCATGTGGCCGTCGGAAGAAAGATCAAGAATCGCCAGTCGGCGGCTGCCCAGCCCGATATAAGTGCCGTCGGGGAAACGCTGCTCCCACAGGCCGGAGTCATCCGGGCCGCGGTGCGCCTGAATCGACGTCATGCGCGCCAGCGTCTCCCTATCGCCGCAATTGGCCAAGCCGCTGATTCCGCACATGAGCCAGCGTCAACCCTTCCTGCTGCGCAATTCGTAGATCTTGGCTTTGATGTGAAAAAACTGGATCCCTTGAAAGCCGCAATAAATCAGGCCGGGCACGCCGTCCAGAAATCCCAGGCGAAAAAGATACCGGTAGATGAAAAGCAAAAACGGAGAACCGGGTAAAGTCGAAGAGCCTCTTGCGCAGCCAGCGCCGCCGCTGGGCCTGATTGCCAAATAGCGATGGAGGAAGTTCACGCAGTCCGGCGAAATCCGCTTTGTCTCTCCTTCGAGCCACACCCGCGCATCCCAGTTCGAATATTCGTTGTGCTTCTGAATATAGCGAGCGAGCGATTCAACGTTATAGTGCAGCAAAGGATTTTTCAATCTTTCGCTCTTGCCCTCCACGATGACGTGCTCGTGCACTTCCATGTCCGCCATGGAAGCGTCCTGATCTTTCAGGCGACACTCAAACCGTCCCTTGCCGCGTCGAAACAGCGAAAGCTTGTAGAACTGGGCGCCGCCGTGGCGCAGTGCTCTACCCAGGAAAAACATCTGGAGCGCGACGTAGTAACCGTCAAAGCGAGGATCCTGGATCGCCTGCCGCATTTCGTCGGCTAACTCAGGAGTAAGGGCCTCATCGGCGTCGACCAAAAATATCCAGTCATGGGCGAGCGGGAGCGTGTCCATTGCCCATTGGCGTTTCTTGGGCCAGCCTCCCGCGTAATGAAACTGGACCACCTGTGCGCCGAAAGACCGCGCGATGTCCACAGTTTCGTCGCTGCTTTGCGAATCGACGACATAGATTTCACCCACTCCCGACAGCGATTGCAGGCAGCGCGGCAGGTTCTGGGCTTCGTTCCGCACCGGAACGATCACGCTCACAGGAAGAGACGCAGCGCGACCGGACGTCGGGCTCTGGCGGTGTTCTTCTAGTTTTTGCATCGCGCTCACAACGGTACGAACATATTACATTGAACGTTCGGTTGGAGGCCGGGCGTCGCCGCCCGGCCAGACGGGCGGGACGCCCATCCTCCATCACATTTACGCGGCAACCGAATTCAGCTCGCACCATTGTTCCAGAACATACAGCGACCAGATGCGGGACCACGAAGTCCGCTGATTCAGGAAATCATCCCACACCTGCATAACGGAGTCGTGATTGAGCCACGATCCGAGCGGGCCTCGACCCATCTTCGGCAGTGCGGCTTCCATCTCGGCCCGCAAATTCTCTCGTAGCCAGCGTTCAAACGGAAGAGTAAAGCCCTGCTTCTTGCGCTGAACAATTTCGTTCGGCAATGCCCCTTTAAGCGCTCCGACCAGCAGCGGTTTCGGGACGTCGCCGTCCAGTTTCCAGGCGCCGGGCAGCGCCATCAGCTTGTCGGCCAGCCGATGATCGATGAGCGGCACTCTCAGTTCGAGTCCATGGGCCATGCTCATCACATCGGAATCCCGCAGCAACGTATTCAGCATGTAGCAGCGCGCTTCCAGATATGAAACGCGGTTGAT
Organism: Terriglobia bacterium; assembly: GCA_963841075.1. Taxonomy (GTDB): domain Bacteria; phylum Acidobacteriota; class Terriglobia; order Terriglobales; family Acidobacteriaceae; genus JAIQFF01. The sequence goes on along the minus strand of CAWJBA010000032.1, from coordinate 75,158 downwards.
CGGGTCGAGCTCACGCGCGTGATCCAGGCCGTCCTGCAACGGGGCGTTCGCCCTCGCCAGCGCCCCTTCGTCGACTGACGACAGCAGCGAGTCCCGCTGTTCGGGCGTAAAGAGGGCGCGCGCCAGAAAGTAGGGATGAAGCGATCGATTCCGTCCGCCCAGCGCCGCGAGTTTTCGATTTCGGTCCGTGTCCGATGCCAGCGAACCAAACATCGTGGCCAGCGGGCGTCGCAGAATTTTCGGAAAGCGGCCCCAGGACTGTTCGAAACTTTCCATGCGGGGAACATCACGAAAGTTGGAGTAGCCGGCGAATAGCTCATCCCCACCCAATCCGGAGAGTGCCACCTTGATCCCGGCGGCACGGGTCTGCCGGGAGATAAGAAAAGTATTGAGACCATCGATGGTGGGCTGGTCCATGGCCCGAAGCGCATAGGGGATGGCATCGAGCACATCGCGCTGCGAGACCATGATCTCCTGGTGCTCGCAGGCAAAAGCCCGGGCCGCCGCGCGCGAATATTCCGCTTCGCTGTATTCCGCCTCGCGAAAAATAATAGAAAACGTGTTGAGCCGGATTCCTGCCCGGCTGAGGATGCCGGCCAGGCTGCTGGAGTCGATGCCACCCGAAAGAAACAAACCCACGGGTACATCACTTACGGTTTGCATGCGAACCGTTTGGTCCAACGTAGTGAAGACGTCATTCTCCAGTTCTTTCCGCGCCGTCTCATTCCCCGCGAGATAGCTCGCTGCGGTGGCCGCCCTTCCATGCGGCGCCAGGTCCCAGTACATCGAATCCGATAATCGCCCGTTTTCCCAAACGGCGAAGTGCCCGGCCTCCAGGGCGGAGACCCCTGCAACCATGGTCATGGGATCGTAAACCGAGCCAAAATTCAGGTAGTTGACCAGACCCGCGGGGTCCAGGCGTCGTGGAATAAACCCGGTTCCGAGCAGCGTGCGCAGCTCCGAGGCGAACAGAAAATAATTTCCTGCCTGGCAGTAGTAAAGCGGCTTGATGCCCATGGGATCGCGCCCCAGCAGCAGGCGCGAACGTTGCGCGTCCCAGATGGCAAACGCAAACATCCCACGCAACTCGCCAAGACACTTGTCGCCCCAGCGGCCATAAGCCTTCAGCAGCACCTCGGTATCGGACTGGCTGACAAACTGCGCGCCCTCGCCCTGCAGTCGCGCCTTGATCTCGCGGAAGTTATAGATTTCGCCGTTGTAGACAATCCAGTTTCCGGTTTCAGCGTCCCGCATGGGCTGGTGACCCGAGGGAGAAAGGTCGAGAATCGCCAGTCGCCGGCTGCCTAAACCAATTTCCAGATGCGAAGTGGAGGAGCCCGGCGTTTTGTTGGATTGAATGACAACAGTCCCCCGGTCGTCGGGCCCGCGGTGCGCCAGCGAATCGGTGGCTTGCTCCAGCAGGTTCGCGGGAATCGAGCAGTTAGCCGCCAGGATGCCGAAGATGCCGCACATGAATGGAGACTATCTTAGCGCGAGCTACATGGGTACTGGCGGGTGAAGTGGAAGAACACAGTGGTCGGTTCCGGATATCGCCTGCCAGCCATTTGCGCCGCGCGCAGGACAAGAAGTAACCACCAGCGAGGCGCCCGCGCCGGCAAAAGCCGCATAGACTTTCTGTTTCGCAACTTCCGAAGATTCCCAAAACTGCGCTGCGCCGTGGTTGGCGCCCATGACCTCAGCGACAATACGCAGCTTGGCCAGGCGTGCCCAATATGCTCCGGTTCCGTCCCCAATCACGGCAACTTTATCTCCGGGTCGCGATCCCATTTTTTGCAGCTGTTCGGCGGTCAAAACATCCAGCCACGCCGAATCAGGACCGGAGCCAGGAATGGCGAGACGATGCGTCGCGTATCGCATCGTGAGATCCCCCGTTCCCAGCGCCAGGGTGATAAAAACGGCTATGGCGACATAACCGGCGCTCTTCCGATCCGCCGGACGAAGCCTCGCGGCCGCAAGCAAAGCTAAAAACAAGACTACGACGAAGCCGCCCAGGAACCTGCCCTCGACGTGAACCGGAAGATAGATGGCGAAAGCCGCAGCAGGCAAAGCGATCAACGGCCACAATTCGCCCAAGCCCCTAAACCACACGCCTCCGCTAAGCAGGGCAAGAACGATGACGGCGATCACCAGCCCCGGTTGTGCCCTCAGGAGCAGGTTCATCTCAGTTGCGGCATTCGCAACCAGAACCTGAACTTGCGGCCTTATGCTGAAGTGCCACCGCAGTCCCTCATTCCAATACGAAGGATCAGCCCAGGGCGGGTACGTGCCGGGCACTGGACTGCCAAACTCGAATACCGGCGGATCTTGCATCAGCAGGCGCGTGGGATGCACGGGCGTTCCGCTTCCCGGAATCTCTCCCTGCCAGTTTCTCCAGAATGTTCGCGGCGATACGGCCCAGGCGTAATTCAATTTTCCCGAATCGCCAAAGGTGGGCCGGCCTTTTTGTATCGACAACGCAAGCATCAGCGGCGCCGACGCCCCCATAAACACCAAAGCCGCCACCGCCACGCCGCGATGCCAGCTTCGCGATGGATGGCGCCACAAATAAACCAAGGCCTAGGGTGACCATGCCGAGCGGAAACAATATAGCTTTTGTCCAATATCCGACGCCCAGCAGCAGGCCAAAGAACGCGAAGTTCAGCAGCGAGGACTCCCGCCGTAGTCGCAGCATCGTGCCCGCCACCAGGAACAGACAGGCCATGACCGCTTGATCAGGCGAGACATCGTAGATGGTTACTAGCTCGAGCGAAGCCCACAAAAATGTCGAATAACCCAGCAGGAGCAGCGCCCACTCCGGCACGGCCACTCTGCCATCGGCATCCGACGCGCCGCGCTCCCCACAGAACCGCAACACCTCGTTCAGGAAAAAACGGAAACAAAACAATGCACCTGCGAAGATACCGAAATTCACAACATGCACCAGCGGAAATTCCCATCTAGGAGAAGGCTGGAGTTCGCCGACAACCAAACCGAGAGTCCATGCGTAGAGAGGGCTCCAATAAGCATTGAGCGCGTGGGCCCAATCCCGGCGAACCAGCGCATCGCCCAGGTCAAGGTAAGACATGCCGTCGGGATTCATCGAGTAGCGCCCGATCCAGGCGTGCGCCAGACCAAACGCCATGCTGGCCGCGAGGAGAATATTCTCCAGCGGTCTCTTATTTGTATTTGAACGTTGCATGATCAGGAATTGTCAGCACGCGGGAAACAAATCGCGAGTGTAGCACGGCAAAATTGCGGTCCTGGAAACTATTGGGACGTGGCGAGACTCTCCGCGGGGACCACCGGCGAATACGGCTTCAACTGGACGGGAAGGCGATCCGGCTCCAGCAGCCAGACGGTTCTACCGCGAAAATATTCAAGCAGGGGCTTCAGATCGACGCCCGGAATCTCGCGCGCCCAAACGATCTTGGAGTGGTCAATATCCGCGGCGTTGTAGACCCATTCATCGTGGACGTTGTGACCGGGGGCGTAACGAACCAGGACGAGTTGCTCCTCCCGCGTGGATTCAAGCTGGTTGACAATGTTTGCCCGCGACCGGCTCCACTCCTCCTGCATGGACGGCGGCCGCCAGACGTAAATTGCCACCCTCGCAAATACCAGCAGCACGACCAGGCGTGTCAGAAAGACACCCACAGGGCGGCCCATGATCTCCCAGCGCCGCAAATGCCGCATCGACTGCACCAGCAAGGCAAAGATGGTTGCGGTCAGAGGCGCCGCGTAGTGAGGTTCGAACCAGATGACCGCCATCAACCCCAGCATGCACCCGGCAAACTGTAACCAGAGCAAGCGAGGCCTGCGGTCGCGCAGCATCCAGGGCAGGGTCACAAATGGAATCCACAGCACGCTTCCCAGGAAAAATTGCTCGGTCGCGTAGCATTTCTTCCACGACAGTTGAGCCAGAGGGCGCGTGCCCTCGTTCCGCGTGGCAACATTGTAGAACTCTTCGAATTGTGGGTTCTCATAGTGACGTGGTGGCCCCGGGGCAGCCCAAACGAAAGCCGAAAGAGATTCATATTGGCGTTGGTCGACCACATGCGGAAGCAACAGAACATCTCCGGTAACCCGCCAGTTGTAGTAACCGATAAAGGCGACGGTCAGCGCCAGCACTCCCGCTAAGGGCACGAGCAGGCGCGGACCCGTGATTTTCAAGGGAGGACTTTGGCGGCCGCTAAGCCAGATCAGTAGTGCAACTCCCACCGGAATGCAGAATAGAAAACCTTCCAATGGCCGGCTGTTCGCCAGAAGCCCAACGCCAATTCCCATCAAGACCGCGTCTCGCACCCGTTGATGGCGGATGATTCGGGGAAGAGCGCCCATCACCAGCGCGCCGCCCACAGCCGCAACCGCGCCGCCCCAATAACTCTCCAGCCAGTAGCTGAACAGATGAATCCGCAAAAGAACCAGAACGCCGCCCAGGAGGGCCCATCGGGGCGGAAACCATCCTTGTAACATCCAGGTTATGGCTGCACACATCAGCGCCATGGACAACAGCACGCCAATCCATGGATGACCTAACAGCTGCCCAGCGGCCAGCACCGCTCCCTGAGCTGGCGGGTACATCGACTGGTAGGTGGGATGTTGGAGCACATGAAACGTATCAAAAAATATCGAAAGCGGGTGAGGAGGGTTGCTTAGCCGCCCGTGGGCAAACGTGTCCGCGGCGAGCAGGTAGCTGAACTCGTCCTGCGTATCCGGAACCGGAATCGGTATCCGCCAGAACAGCGCCAGCCTTGCAAGTATTGCCGTGGCTGCGATCGAAACGACCACCGCTCGCTTTCTGGCCGCAAATCGGGCTGCAAACCTCTCGAGTTGGCCAAGCCATGGGTCGCCAAGACTTAGATCCCCAAGACGCGGCGCGAACCACGCCAGGGCAAGCACCGGGACCACAATCAGCCAGCGAAGCTGCGAGTGGAGCGTCCCTGCAAAAAAACTTTGACTGATCATGTGGCAAGAGATACGTCGCGACTCGCAGCGATGATCGTTCATGTTACCAAAACGGTACGCCCACCCTGGCTTGCCAGAAGAAATGCGCATAACCCACAAGATAGCTTCAAATTCACCGCTGCATTGGATACACTCGGTCATACCGAAAACACAATTCCGTTTGCCCAGGAGTTGAACCGTGGCCGTTCCCCTGAAGTCGGAACCGGAACTTCGACCTTCTCCTTTACCGTTCAGGGAAACGCGACCCCTGGAGCTGTCGGTGGTCATGCCCTGCCTGAACGAAGCGGAGACTCTGGCAGCTTGCGTTCGCAAAGCCCAGAAGGCGATTGCAGAGGCGAATATCGCCGGCGAGGTGATCGTCGCCGATAACGGAAGCACCGACGGCTCAGTGGAAATTGCGGAAGAGCTTGGCGCCAGGGTCGTACGGGTGCAACGCAAGGGATATGGCAGCGCCCTGATGGGCGGCATCGCCGCCGCTTCCGGCAAATACATTGTCATGGGAGACGCCGACGAAAGCTACGACTTCGCCCATGTCCCTCGATTCCTGGAGCAATTGCGGGCGGGCGCCGACATCGTAATGGGGAACCGGTTTCGCGGCGGCATTCAGAAGGATGCCATGCCTCCGCTGCACAAGTATTTCGGGAATCCCGCCCTGACCTGGATCGGACGCCTCTTTTTCCATAGCCCGGTAGGAGATTTTTACTGCGGCCTTCGCGGATTTCGCAAAGACGCTTTCGAGCGTATGGACCTGCGCACCACCGGCATGGAGTTTGCCACCGAGATGGTGGTCAAGGCCACAGTCCTCAAGCTGCGTATTTTCGAAGTCCCGACCACCCTCTCCCCGGATGGACGCAACCGGCCGCCGCACCTCCGTACCTGGCGCGACGGATGGCGTACCCTGCGCTTCTTCCTGCTCTACAGCCCGCGCTGGCTGTTTCTCTATCCCGGCGCAGCCCTTATGGTGGCCGGAGCGCTGCTTGGGTCTATGGTTGCTGCCTGCGCCCCGAACCGTCGGAAACGTTACGTTCGACGTGCATACCATCCTGTACGGCGCGGCCTTTGTGCTGCTGGGATTTCAATCCATCACGTTTGCGGTGTTTACCAAGCTCTTCGCCATCTCCGAGGGCCTGCTGCCGGCCGATCCCACGCTGGACAAGCTTTTCCGCTACATCACTCTCGAGGTCGGGCTTCTGGTCGGAGCCGTCCTCGTTGCCCTGGGCATCGGCACTTCTTTTTACGCAGTCGGCATTTGGGGGTCGCGTCATTTCGGCCTGCTCGATTACTCGCATACTATGAGAATGGTCATCCCTGCGGTCCTGTTTCTGGTTCTGGGAGCGCAAACCGTGCTCGCCAGCTTCTTTTTGAGCGTGCTTGGGATGCGCCGGCGATAAGATTGAGACGAGACCAGCGAGAGCCACCGCTTCGTCTGGCAGTTTTCCCGAAACCTCGCAATGCTGTCCGAACCCACGAACTCGTCTTTGACCAGACAGGACTCCCACGGAGTGCGGCGACAACGCCATCCTATGCGGGAGATCCTTTATCGAGCCCGAGATCTTGAACTGGTCACTGATACCGCCCGTCGCGTCGTAACCATGGCATGGGACCGGGTATCGCCGTTGGAATTTTCCGTACTTTACCGGCAAGTCCGATCGCACACCATGTGCAGCAACGCCCGCCTCCGCGGACTCTATGACGGAGTTCGCTACGTGGTTCGTCACGACGTCCCCGGAGATCTGGTCGAGTGCGGTTGCGCGCGCGGCGGTAGCGCCGCCTTGATGTCCCTGACGCTGCGTCAATTGGGATCAAGCCGCGGGATTTGGCTGTTCGATACTTTTGCCGGGTTACCAGCGCCCACCTTGGACGATCCCGACTACGAAATTGCCGACCTTTTCACGGGGGGTTGCCTGGGCACGGTCGAAGAGGTGAAGTCCCTGTTCGATCGACTGCAGGTGGCCGCCGGAGTTCAATTCGTCAAAGGGCTGTTTCAGGACACCTTGCCGGTCACACGGGTCGGGCCGATTGCCCTGCTTCATATCGACGGTGACTGGTACGAGAGCGTGAAGACTTGTTTGGAGAACCTCTACGATCAGGTTACGCCGGGAGGCATCATCCAGTTTGACGACTACGGCTATTGGAAGGGCGCACGCAAGGCCGTAGACGAATTTCTGAAAGCGCGCGGCATTCGCACCCCTCTTCGAAAGTTGGATTACTCCGGCAGGTCCCTGCTCAAGCCGGAGTAGGATTGCTCTTCTCCAGAAGGGCAATGAAATGGAGTTGCGCTCCAAACACCCAGTCGGCGGGAACGGGATATAGCCCCAGTCGATTAATCATTTTCTCCGGTCGCAGTCCAATTTGCTTCCAGGCCGTACGCCACTGCGGTTCCGTCCAATAGTTGTAGGGGAGCGTCACACCGAAGCGCGAATTTCCAACCCAGTCCATAAATCTTAAACGCACGCCCGCGGCTGCTCCTTTTCGGAAGTGGTCCTTGATCAGCACACATTGCCGCGCCACCCGCCGGGCTTCGCGCTGGGGAGCGACGGGATCGCTGGTGTGGTGCAGTACATCGGAAAAGAGGACGACATCAAAGGAGTTGTCTTCAAAAGGAAGCTTGGTTCCATCGAACATTTCGACGGGAATATGCGTGCCGGGCCGAGCCAGCACATCGACTCCCCGAATCTCTATGTCCGGCCGCTTCGAGTGTAAAAGCGAAGCGATCAATCCGTCTCCGCAGCCAACATCCAGCACCCGCGCACCGGGCGGTGTCAGTTTGGCGAACCAATCTGAAAGAACGCCTGCCCGGCGACTGATTATCAGTTTGTCGTGTACCACTCCGATCGCAGATGCCGACATAAACCAGCTTTCTGGAAATTACTTGAACGCCTCCACATAAACCGAATGCGGGAGCCCCTGGGCGTCGCCGGGCTCAAACGCGGGAACCGCTTCCCCATAAAGCCGGCTCTGCCCTTCTGAGGATTCCATGACTTCGCGAAAGCCCGCCTTGCGCAGGACCTCGTCGAGATAACTTAGATCAAACGCGGTCCGGTGCTGCCCGTCGCAGAAGACAAAATTGGAAAAGCGTCCTCCCAGGGAATCGAAATGGCGCGGAAAATCGTCGTAGAACCAGTCGCGCCGGTTTTGCTGGAAGGCGAGGATGGCGTTCGACAGACTGGGCACAATGATTCTCATTCCGCCGTCAGGCTTGAGCACGCGCGCGCAATCCAGCAACAGCGCCTCGAGTTCGTCGGGATAAAAATGTTCGATCATGTGAGTCGAGTAAATGGAATCGACGGAACCGCTGGCGAACGGCAGGCCGCAGCGCACATCCAGCCAGATATCGGTCTTCTGCCTCGGATTGGCATCGATGTTGACGAAGCCAGAAAGGTATTTGGGGCCGCATCCCAGGTGCAGGTCGAGGCGGTGCCCGTTGGCTGAACCTGCGCCGGCGCGCAACTTTTTCACCCAGTAATTCGGCCACGTTGCCTTGGCAAGCAGAAGGAAATACAGATCCTTATAACGTTGATGCAACACACTCAACCTCTGCCCGGAAGATCGCGGGACGCGATTCCGGATTTCCGATTGGGGTCAATTGTAGCAAGAAGGTTCTCCACCAAATCCAGCAACTGAGCCACGTGCTTCTCCCAGGAGAAGTCGTGCGACCGCGCCTGTCCCCGATCCGATACCGTCGTTGACAACCCATCCGCGGCCGCAATCTGGCAAACTCGCGCCGCCAGTTCCTCTGGGGAAAAACGCTGGAAGTAAATTGCGGCATCCTCACAAATCTCGCGATGCACGGCTAAATCGGAGGCCACAATCGGCAACCCGCTGGCCATGGCCTCAACCAAAGGGTGCGCGAATGATTCCGCGTACGCGGGCGTAACGTAAATGCCGCACGCGCGATATACATGGTGCAATTGGGAATAAGGAACCGCCCCTAACTCCACGACGTTTTCCCCGATTCCAAGTTGTGTAACCAGGGCCGCAGCCGCCCGGGCACTGTAACTTCCGGGATTGTCTTCTGAGCGCAGCCGGCAAGTTAGAAAAACCTTGAGCTTCCGGCCGCCCAACCGTCCGCGCAGCAACGGCAGGGCACGAAACAGAGTCTCAAAATTCCTGTAGTAGTTGTAGTGGCTGACAAAGAGCAGGCGCAGCGCGTCTCTATCGCAGTCGAGCTTTTGTTGGATGTCCGCCGCCAGTGGCGTCGGGTCGCGGAAGAACGCCTCGCGGTCGAAGCCGTGATGTATGGCTGCCACTTCGTCGCCTGTCCACTGCCGCAACTCCTGCGCGAAGGCAGCGCTCGGCGCTACCGTGCGGTCGGCCCACTTTACGGAGCGCCGCGCCAGGCTGCCCTTGATCCGGGTATCGAGCCACAGGCCGTACTCCCGGCGCCGGACCAGATCGCGCCGAAAATCCAGAGAGGTGTAGAGCGAGTTTCGTGAAAGCAGGATCTGCGGCACCGGTGACTTGCGCAGTGCAACGTTCCCCGCAGAAATCAATACATCGGCGCCGCATTGCCGGATTGCCGCCGGCAGCGAAGCTTGTTCCTGCCAGAAACGTCCCATCGTTTCGGCGCTAAGATTGATTTCAGGAAGCGACACCCGGGACAGACCGGAAAACTCCGGCCTCAAATGGGGGTTCACTGCCGCCGTGACCTGGACGCTAGCACACGCGGAAAGATGAGGAAGAACGTTGCGTAGATAAGTGAGTCCGCCGCCCGCGCTGGCCGCCAGGCCATTCAGGAACAGATGCGTCATCGCTCGGGCGCAGCCGCGTTTGCGTCTCGCCCCAGAGTCCCGAACCCGAAATCGGTGATGGGGCGATAAACCGCCGCTGGCGCAGCCGCAGGCAAAATATCCAGAAATGCAAACGCCAGTACCCAGAAGAATACGCAGAGGTAGTAGCCGACCGCGAAGAGCCAGTCCTCAAAGCCGGCGTGGATCAGTCCGGCCGCCAGCACCATAGCCACCGGGACCGCGCAATGGCCGACGTTCCCGGTCCGCCGCAGCCACGCAAATACGCCTCCCACCTTCGATGCCAGAATGACCACGAGTGCAAAAAAGGGAAGAACTCCCAGCAGGCCGACGCCCTCCATGGCCGCAAGGTAGCTGTTGCCATGTTCGCGCGTGGCAGCGGCGATAGTCGAATACTCGCCCACCTCGATGTCTCCTTCCCCGCTGGCCATACTGGTGCCAAATCCGCTCCCGAACCAGGGATGCTCCTGAATCACAGAGACGGTTTCATCCCACGGACTCAGGCGAGAGCCCAACATTCCTTCTTCCTGGTGGCCCTTATACAGAAGAGTGTCGGCGAGAGAAGATTCGACGCGGCGTGTGGGCATGTCCGCAATTTGTTCGGAAGGCAGCAGAGCCAGGGCGAGCATGGCGACGCCCAGAAATCCTGCTGCCCCCTGTATCAGCAACCGGTAACGCCGCAAAGCTATGCAAGTCAGCAAACAGGAGACCACTGCGGCCAGGATTCCAGCCCGCGCCTGGCTGAAAAACAGCAGGCCCACGCTCAGCATGAGGGCGAAAAGCATGCGCCGATGCCTGGTCCTGCCCTCAACCGTGAGCACCCCCCAGAAAAGCATGGGCACAGCAACCACGCCCATAACGGCACCCAACGAATTTGGATTGCCATAAATGGGACGCCGCAAAACCAGGTATGCAACGGCGGAGGCGTACACCATGATCTCGACGAAGAACACGAGCCGCGTAAAAAATTTCTCTTCCCGTCCGCCCAGCGCCAGCCGCGCTCCCGTGGAGGCGTAGAGAAAAAGCAACAGCAAACTCAGTGCCTTCATAAATGACAACTGGGGAAAGGAGGACACGGCTCCGGAAACCAGCGCAGCCGAAACCGCAAACACGGCCACCAAATGGAAGCTACCGAAGCGAGGCCGCGCGCTACGCATGTAGAGCGCGAAGCCGACCATCGCACCCACCGCCAGCACCACCCAACGCCCCGCAGTCCATACGCCGCCCAGAGGAACCGCCATACCCGCCCAAAGAAAGACCACCACCATGAAGGGAAAAAATCTCTGTTCGTATTTCCAGACCATCGCCAGCAGGACCTGCAGGAAAATCAGTCCCCCCAGGTAATACGAGCTGCTGAGATATCCCGGACTGTAGAGGGCCACGTAAGCGGCAAGCAGACCGGCGGCAAGAATGACGCCCGGAATAATAAATTTGGCAAAGCGATTATTCATGGCGTCGTACCACTTATCGCACTCTTAAGGATAGCGCGGCTTCCGCCAACCCAGCCGCACAAGCTTCGGGCGAATATCTAAGAATACGCTCCCGGCTATAGTTTCCCATCTTCTCGCGCAACCCCGGGTCCTGTCCGAGCTCTTCCAACGCCGAAGCCAGCTGCGCCACGTCGCCACGACGAACTATCCGGCCGTTCCCTTGATCCTGCACCAGGTCCGCGGCGCAGCCCGCGGCGTCGCTCGCTATTACCGGCAGTCCGCAGGCCATAGCTTCGTTTACCACCAGCCCCCACGGATCGCTATGCGACGGGAAAACAAAAGTCTCGGCCAAGGCGTAGTAACCCGCGAGCTGATCGCGATGGACGAAGCCGGCGAACTGAACTTCCCCCGGATTCACCCGGGATGCGCGACGAACCAGTTCGGCATGCGCCGCCCCTTCTCCCACGAAAACCAGACTGACGGCCGAGCGTAGCTCAGCACTTAGTCTGCCATACGCCGAGATTAGGTCGAACACTCCTTTTTCCCGGACCAGACGGCCCACGAACAGGAAGAATCGAGGCGGTAATTGCAGCGCCTGGCGGAGCCTCGCGTCGTCCTCGCGAAGAACCATCGCCTTGCCGGAAAAGAGTTCGATGTCCACCGCGTTGGGCGCAGTAAAGATATCTTGCTCCCGCGCCCCATGGTTCCTGACATATTCAAGGGACGACTTTCCGGGAACCACGAAAGCGTTGCAACGCCTCATAAACTTCCTTTTCAGAAACCCGATCAGCGGGTTACGACTGCGAAAATCCCGGTCCGTGCTTTCCACCCACAAAATAAATGGGACCTTGTTCTTGCTCGCCCACCGCAATGCCTGCCACGAAGCCGGATAGTTATATCCCCCGCACACGATAACGTCCGGCCCCGCCCGCTGCAGCGCTATTTTTACTCCGCGGTTCAACAAAATGTTGTAACTACCCAACCTCTGACGCAAGGACGGAAGCACCTCGTAGGAAAAGCGGATCTCCTCTTTGTACACTCGCCAGTCGCGCAATCCAGGATCGTTTTCCGCCAGAAAAACTACATGCAGATCGATGCCGTCATGCCGGGCCAGCGCATTGAAAACGGGAATACGATAGGGGGCGATAATCTCGGTCAGGATGACCAGCCGCCGGCTCATGCCCGGCACTCCCGGTAAAGCAGCAATAACCGCGCCGCCTGCTGCTCCAGCGTATATCCCTGCAGGATGGTGCTCCGCGCCTTCTCGCCCATTTCCCGTCGAACTTCCGGATGCGGCAAAAGCCGGAGTAGGGTGTCGGTCAATCCCTGCAGATCGTCAGCTTTAATCAGGCAGCCGTTGACTCCCTGCTCGATCACCTCATCAATTCCCTGCCCCAGGCAGCCGATGACGGGTTTGCCCGCCGACATCGCTTCCAGGTACACGCATCCCAATCCTTCATACCGGCTGGGCAAAGCAAAGACGGTCGCTCGCTTCATCGCGTCCGCCACCTGCCGGCGACCCTGGCGTCCCTGAAAAAATACGCTGCCCGCAGCGCCGAGTTGGTCGGCCAGACCTTGCAGACGAGCGCGTTCCGGACCATCGCCAATGATTTCCAATGAAAGTCGAGGGAATTTCTCCTGGATCGCACCAAACGCGCGCAGCAGGAGCTCATGCCCTTTGACCGGGATTAGATTCCCCACGCTGAGGATCACCGGCGTGTCCGGCTCGCGCTCAGGAGGGGAAAACATTTGAGCATCGACGCCGTTGTACAGAACGGATGTACGCACCGGTGCCGCCGCTCCCTCGAGCACTTGCTCCCGAACTTTCTCGCTCACGCAAATCACCGAGCAGGCGGAGCGATACACATAGCGCGAGACCCGGGCGCACCATTTCCCGGCATAGCCTTTCACCTGGCGGTTTGAGAAAGCATCCAACCCGTGCACCGTGAGCACGAAAGGTATCTTCAGTTCACGGCTGAGCAATGCCGCAGCGTGGCCGCAGGGCAGAGCAGAGTGAGCGTGAATCACGTGCACCGGAAGGCGCGCATGCAGACGCCGGATCTCCGGCAGAATGCTGGCGTAAAGAAAAGCGCCCGAACTGGATAGACCCCAGCCGCCGGGAAGTGAAAAAAAAGTCACACACTGTGCCGGAACCGCAGAGCTGTTTGTCCGGGCGTTCCGCCGGTAGAAGGGCTGCACCACTCGAACCGTGTGGGTCACTCCCAGCGGCTCCAGCCACTTCAGAGGTTCCGCCACGAAGCAGCCCTGGGCGTCATCTCCCTGCGTCGGGTAGAACGGAGTCAAAGTCAGCACATGGAGCGCCTGCTCTGGCAGAGACAACTCCGGCATGCCGGAACTCTGGCCAGTCATGCGGCGCGGGCCGCCGTCTTCCGGGAAATCAGGCCGAGAAACACTTCTTCCCACCGGCGTGTGATGGGGTCCCAATCAAACCGCTGGCTAAGCTTGCGGGCCGCCTTGCCAAATGCCCGGCGTTGCTCCGGGTGTGCAATCAATTCCTGCAGCCGGACGAATAGTTCGTCATCCGAGGCCACGAGATAGCCCGTCTCGCCGTGAACCACAGTCTCCGGCTGATAATCCTGCCGCGCGATCACCGGCAGGCCACACGCCGCGGCTTCCAGCAATACCTTCGGCGACCCTTCCCACTGCGAGGGAAACAAAAAAATGTCGGCCCGCTGATATTGCTGCTTCAACGACTCCGCTCCCAGGGAACCCGCAAACGTAACGTTCCGAAGTTGCTCGCGCTCGACCCGCGCCTTCAACTCTTCTGCCATTACCCCCTCACCCACCAGAACAAAATCCGCCGCCGGAAATCTCTTGGCGGCCTCAAGCAGCAGGTGCGGCTGCTTAAAAGGCCGCAACGACCCCACGAACAGCACTTGAGGCCGGAGGTTGGTCGCACGGTCGCATGCCGGCATAAAAAAACTCGTGTTTACCCCGGTGGGCACAATCTCGCTGGCCAGGTTGTACTCCCGTTGCAGGCTGTTTTTTACCGATGCGGAGTTGCTGAACAGGTAGTCGCAGCGCAGCACGGTTTTCTCCCAGAGATGCACCGTCTCGGGTGTGATGGTGGGCTCGTTGCGCAGGTCCGCCTGGGATTCGATGTTCCCGATGGTGATGCGTCCGTCCTTCCGTTGTCTTTGCAGTCCCAGATTTTTTAAACCCAAATAGAGCCTGCTGGCCGGCGAAGCTTTCACATAAAAAAGAATGTCGTGCCGCCCCATAATAAATTCGCGGAATATTCTGGCCGTGCGCCGTCGTTGGGACAAGGCTACAAGCCTGGTGTTCGGGCGCTGTTCGATGCCGCGATCCGGCACGCCTCCGCAAAAGACGCTGACATGAAATCGCGCTGGATCCAGCCGACGGATAATCTCGCGGGCATTGGCCGCCTGTGAGTTGGTCAGGCCCTGGTCAGCCATGCTGTCCACGAGGATTCGCACAAGGCTCATACGTCAATCGCGAGGCTAGTCAATTCTAGCCGATGGTCCGGACAAAGCTCCGAGGCGAATATCTCGCAACCGCGCCGCCAGACGATAGTCGGCGTTTCGCGAGCGCAAAGATTCCGAGACGTGGTCGCGGGCCCGCTCGAGCAGGCGCTTGCGTACCGGTTTCTCGGCATCGGACGGTAACGGTTGCTGCTCCGTCGGGTCGGTGTCCAAGTCATACAGCTGCTCCACGGCAGAGTTGAAGTCGAGCACCATCTTGTAACGCGCCTCGCGTACCGCCAGCACGCGTGCCTGCAGGCGCTGCTGCGATATGAAGGGATTGTTGCATCCGGCAACACACTCGACGACCGCGTCTCCCTCCCAACTCGCCCCGGTCCGCAGAGCCTCGGCACAGCTGCGTCCCCGGAAGCTGGCGGGAATCGGGACTTCGGCCAGATCCAGCAGCGTAGGGGCCAGATTCAGAAGGCTGAAAGGCGAGGCCACTCTTCCGGCCCGGGTTAATCCCGGCGCGCGCAGCAGCAGAGGAACTCGTATCAGTTCTTCGTTCACTCGCGCCGGCGGATGATAGCGCCCGCCATGATCCAAAAACTCCTCACCGTGGTCCGCTGTCAGGGCCGTCACGCAACTCTCCCACCGGCCCAGACCCCGGAGCGCCGTCGCCAGTCGTGCCACCTGCGCATCCACCCAGCGAATTCCGGCGTCGTAGAGAGCGACAATTTCTTCGCGGTACCGTTTCAAACGCTGCGTTCCAACTTCGCCGCGGTTCCAGCAGGAATTCACGTATCGCGCCCGGGAGGCATCGAGCCCTTGTCCCATTCGTTCGAGCGCTTCCTGCCGTGGGTAGTACGGCGAATGCGGATCCATAAAATGCAGCCACAGAAAAAATGGCTGATCTCCGACGTTTGTCAACCACTCCCGGGCATGGTCAACCATCACGTCGGCGGCCGGAAACCGACGCAACTGGTCGAGTGACCGGGCCGGCGGCGACCCCACTCGCTGGCAATACTGAAAGTAAAGTTCGTCGTAGACCGGCCCCACGGGCCCGAGCGCGTGCGAAACCTTTGCCAGACGCTGGTTCCAGCGGCTCGAAAGACGGGCCTGCTTGCCGCCATTAGTTTCGACCGGAAGCGGACCGGCTTCTTTATCCAGAAAATCCTTGAACACGCTGAAGCCGCTGTCGTACCCGAATCGTCTCGAAAGATAAGGATTGCCCGCGAGAAACGCCGCCGTGACGTAGCCACTGTCGCTCAGCGCCGAGGCGATTGTGGGCTCTCTTGGCGCGAGGCCAACCACGTCCCGCCCCAGGTTCAGGGGATAGCGCGAAGCCAGCAGCGCGGGAAACGAGTAATACGTGGGAGCGCCGGCCACAATCGCGTTGGAAAATACGACGCTCTCCTTCGCCAGCGAGTCGAGGAATGGCGTGGTCGGACGAGCGTAACCCAGAAAGCCGGCGTGGTCGGCTCGAAAGCAATCGACTGTGATCAACAGCAGCGATCGCGGAGGCCTCATGCTATCTGGCTCCTGACTTCACGCGCCGCGACTTGCGGTCACCCTGCCTGACCTCAACTGAAACGGGCCCGCGCGGACCTTTGAACTTTCCCCGCGTAACCAGTTCGTACAAATTCAAATCATGCACGTAAAGCAAATCGGGATGCTTCGCTTCCAGGGCGCCCAGAAATTCGTCCAGCACGCGCAGGGCCGGGCCCCGAAAATCTTTCAGCGACGAATGAAAGTTGATGGAGTGCATCGAGATGATGGCGGGGATGCCACGCTCAAAACACCGTTCCGCAAGCTGCATGTATTTTTCCAGCGGAAGACCGCGCTCGAAAGGCTCCACGTCGATCGTCCGATGCAGATTCAGCATCTCCCACTCGTCCATGTGAGGAGGTAAAGCACCGCCGCTGCCATTTTGGGCGACTCGCATTCCCCGCTCGGACCATGCCCGGTGAGTATCATCGTTGGCGCGATATCCAGGGGCGCACGCCGACATGGGCGCAACCCCGAAAAACTTCTTGAATTCGCTGGCCGCTTCCGCGATCAGACGCGCCTGAACTTCGGCCTCCAGAAAACCCGCATTCGGTCTTTCGGGATTGTTGTATTCGTAACCAATCCAGGGCATTCGCCAATAAATGTAAGGCGTGTCCGCCTTCCATAAAGTGTGCAGCAGGTTGCTGCGCTCGCCCGGCGACTCCAGTGCCCGGCGCACCGCCAGACTGCAAAAATGAGTCAACCCGTGCAGCGCAGGATAGAAAACCTCGTCGGAGATGCCCTTCCGGTAGGCTTCGAACAGTCCCGGCCGTTCCCAGGTGCCGGGCAGACCCTGGCTCAGCAGCTTTAAATGCAGGTCTTTGAATCCGCCGTCCGCGGCCCGCTGGAAATCCAGGTTCGCCAGCAGAAAATTCATCACCAGGCATGCCGGACGGCCGGTCGAGTCGCGGTGACGCTTTAGCAGATCGCGCAACGCCATCACGTCTTCGGCGGTTTCCAGAGAATAATAATCGTAAGGATTTTCACCCAGTCGAATTCCGCTCGCCCGAAGCTGCTCATAGCCTTCGCGGTCGCGTACCCCCACGCGCCCCCAATCATCGCTCTGCAGCACAACCAGAGGGCGAGAAAAACTCAATCCTTTTGCCGGCGCCACAACTTTCTGGCCCAGTAACCCGCGCAAGGCGTTCAGCATGGAGAAGCCGCGCCCTTAGGCCGGTGCACAATCATCATTTCGCAGCCACCCTCGGTGATTCGCCAGAACTGGAGAACAGCACGCAATACCAGCGGACCGATTCCCGGGATGCGTATTAATCTGCCAATCAAGCGGGCGCGACCGCTGGCAAACGAAAGCCCCTTGCACTTTTTCAGAAACATTTCACGGTGCAAATCAATGACCACGTGTTCCGCACCGAGCCGGTGAAACAATGACCTAAGGCGAGCGTTGGTGGTGTAGGTCAACTGCCCCAGCAGAACCGGGTCTCGACCGCGAAGCTTTAAATACTGACGCGCCAGGAACTTGGGGAGAAGCGGAAACCATTTTATCTTGTAGTGTGGTTCGTAAAATCTTAGATAGTTGGGGCTGGCGATATAGATGGCTCCCCCATCCTTGAGCACCCGCAAGGTCTCGCCCAGTACTTCTCCTTGGTCCACAACGTGCTCCATCACCTGATTCATGGTGATCAGATCGAAGGTGCTGTCGGCAAAAGGCAGACGTTCGCCGACGCCCACCACAAACACCGGGCTCTCCAGCCGGCGCCGGGCGATCTGAATGGAACTGATCCGGCCGCCTTGCCCGATTCGATCGGGTTCGATTCCGAACGCGCGAAATCCCCTCTTCCGGCACGCCACCACAAAGCTGCCGATTCCAGAGCCGACATCCAGCACGCACGCATGCGGAGGCGCGGTCCAGAATTCAGCAATCGCCCGCAGGACAGATTCTCCATCGTCACGAAGGATGTCCTCCGCAATCCGTTCCTGCCATCGTGGCGTCTGAATACCCTGCCAGTTCTGCCGGCGGTACTGCAGCACCATGTCTCGCAGTTCCGATTCGCTCAGTTCCGCGGGCTTCTGTAGAGGCATTGCATCTCACTTCCTTGCCAGGACACTATAATTCGCCGAAAAACGGTCATCTGCACTGCTCGTAATCCATTGCGCAGCAGCGCCCAGTAAATTGAGAAATGGAATCACGCTGAAACGTAAGAGCGTGCCCAGCAGTGCGGGCCGGGCAAAGGTTACAAGGCACACATTGGTCGTGCGGATGAAACCGACCATGCTATTGCCTTCCGGCACCACTTCGACATGGGAAAAACCTGCCAGCAATCGGTTTAGCGCGCACGGCAGAAAACGCCAGTACTCACTCTCAGAATCACGGGGAAAAGCGGCGGGCGCGCTGAGTAACAGAAAACCACCGTTTTTTAGCGTGCGGTAGATTTCGTTCACGACCAGCGGCGGTTCAGCAATGTACTCGAGGACTTGCGTGCAAAAAATTAGATCAAATTGCTCGTCTGAAAACGGTAGACGCTCCGCCTGTCCGACAACGTCGACCAGCGGCGTTGGGTTTAAATCGATCGCTAGATAGCGGGCACATCTTTTTTCCAGTAGTCCCCGGTACGGCTGAATTCTTCCCCCCACATCGAGAACAGACAAATTTTGGAATGGCATCTCTTTTAGCCAAGCACTAAAGAACTCGCGACGCTTTCTCAGGACCAGCCAATTGGGATTCGTAATCGAGGGATACAGCCGCTCCCTGCCCGCTTTTTGGACCTGTTCCAGCGTTTCCGTCGGTAGCATGGCATCTCAGGGGTAACGAATGAAAGATCTCGAATGAAAGATCTCGCATGAAGATGTCAAATGAAAGACCGCTTCAAATGTATCCCAGATCTTTCAGTCTCTGCTCGATGACGCGCTGCTCGGATTGATCCAACCGGGCCGCCTGGTCCCGCAGCAACTCTCGCAAAACGAACACCAGAAGTTCTTCCAGGCTGCCGAAGCGCGCACCAAAACGCCGTTCCGCCTCGCCGCAGAGGTCAACCGGCAGTCGAACCTCACGCATCTCGCTCGACATCAGGCGTTTCCTTCCGCGCCTTGAAACGCGCCTCTTACCTTGGACCAGACCGCATCCGCAATGAGCCGGTCATCGGCATCCAGACCAAATGCCATGGCGATGGCGATGAAAGTGAAATACGCGAGTGATATTCCGATCACGATGACCACCCATTCTGGCCGCTCTGCCTTGAGGGTCGCCCTCGCCATCAGCAACACGGCGAAATTGCCGCAGACCGGAAGCAGCAGGCGCCAATAGCTCCGGCTGTAAGGCAGCAAGCCCAACCTACGCCGGACTTCCGCCAAATACCAGACATTGGTTACACCGTTGGTCAGGGCGGCGCCGACTGCGGCCCCCATAATTCCCCATTTCGGAATGAGGACGAGGTTCAGTCCCACCATGACGCAGGCCATCACTCCCTGGATCCTGATCAGAGAGCGCTGGTTCCCCGACATCAGCAACAAATATCCAACCGAGCCGACGCCACAGTTTATCAGTTGACCCAGCGTGCCGATTACCAGGACTATCCATCCCGCTTCAAAGTCGTGGCCGAAAATACGCATCAGTGCGGGAGCAAAAATAACCATCCCAGCGGCCAGGGGCAATGTGAGCCCAAGGATCCACTTGGTAAGA
Organism: Terriglobia bacterium; assembly: GCA_963841075.1. Lineage (GTDB taxonomy): Bacteria > Acidobacteriota > Terriglobia > Terriglobales > Acidobacteriaceae > JAIQFF01. The sequence goes on along the minus strand of CAWJBA010000032.1, from coordinate 55,387 downwards.
GTCTGGAATATCCGGCCCAGCAAATCGATTTGCCCGCGCGCATACAGGTCCGCGATCGTGGGAGAAAATATCTGGTTCACCGATTGCAGGATGATGGGGACAAACGCCACCAGCGCCATGGCCACGGCGTAGACTCCGACCTCGCGCGCATTGAGATAGAAACCAATCAGAATTTTGTCCGCCTGCGCCATCAGATACTCAAGAAAACTCACTCCGAAAACGATGGCTGAAAAGGAGACTACCTCTCGCTCCATGGGCGCGAGGCTGCCCCGGAAAGCGCGCGCCGCCTTGGGCGTGAGCCTCCACACAGCGACCAGGAGCAGAGTGATCACCACCAGCGCGCTCGCCACCTGGGCGAAAATGTAACCCCAGAGGCCGAGACCCGCGCCGACCAGGCCCAACGTGAACATCATCATCAGAGGAGTGCCGATGAAATTGGTGATCACGGTGCGGCGCGCCACGTCCTTGTACCCAGTCAACACCTGGCCGAGAAATCCGGTTAAAGCGCCGAAGACCATGATCATGGCGAACAAACCCAGATACCGGCTCAGGGCTGGAGTGTGATAGAAGCGGTCCGCCACCCATGGCCCAACCAGCAGCACCGCCCCGCCCAGCAAGAGATTGAAAAGCAACAAGAGAAATATGCTGCGCGCCAGAAAGCTGCGCAGCAAATCAAACCGCGCGGTCGCCATGTAGCCGGCAACAAAACGCACCGCGGAATAAGGCAGGCCGAGCGCATTGAAAATTCCCAGCAGTCCGACAATGGTCATCCCCAGCGCGTAGACGCCGAGGGCTTCCGCGCCTAACACCCGAGCCAGGTAAACTTTGAAGAGATAGCCGGTCGCGGCGGTAAAAACCGTGCCCGCGAAGAATACAGCTGAGTGGCGCGAGATGTGCCCCATCTGCTGACGAAAGTCCGGCCCGCCCCCAGACGGAGGCTGAAGCTCCAGGACGACGTCATCCGGCGGCACTTTCTTGAGGGGCAGGGCTCCAGACATAGGTGCGGGCGCGCTAAGCTTCCATCGCTTCTGGCAAGGGACCGGTCCGCAACAGCAGATCCCGCAGCTTCGCAGGGTCCATGGTTTCCCACAAAGTGGGACGCATTTGAACCGTCTGACTCTTCATTTCGAGCAGACGAGGGACATCGCTCAATTCGTCCGCCGAGTGCAGGATGCGGCCCACGCCGAATCTCGAGAACTGTTCCAAGTATCCCGAACTGGAATCCCGCAGCCAGGAGCACAGAAACACGGGAATTCCCAGCGCCGCGCATTGCAGCGCCACTGTGGATTGCACGGTCACCGCAAAGCGGGTATTTCTCCACAACTCCGGCGACGGCGCTCCGGCGATCACGCCGATTTCCGCTTCCTTCTCCGGCAGATATTTTCGCAGAATCCGGCGATGCGCTTTAACGCTTTCAAAGGGATGGATCTTGAACACGAGTTTCAATCCGCAGACTCCGGCCAGCGACCAGAGCCCTGGCAGCAGATCGCGATAAACCTCTTCCGGGCGCCACCCCGAAGTCAGATACGGTTCGGAAAAGAACACGAGCCAGGGTTCAGCCGATCGCGCTGCCGGTCTTTTCAGCTCCGTCGCCGAGGTCAACCCTTGGCCGCCCAGCGTAACCTTGTCCGGCGCCACACCGCAGGACCCTACCAGGTAATCGCGCTCCATTTCACCTTTGGCGAGATAAGTGTCCGCATGAGGGACTTTGATCGCCATCATGAAATCCAGCGCCCCGTGATGGCAGGCCAGGGTTGGAATTCCGCGCTTCTCGGCCAGAATCAGCGGCAGTCGAGTATAGGGATTACTATCATCCGCGCACAGGCATCCGACGATATTTTCCGACTCAAAAATCTGGTTCCACGCGTCGCGCACAGCGATTCCCCAACGCACCAGGCCCGGAATCCGCTCGAACACTCCAGTCGCATTCGCCGCCGAGTATTCCTTCGCTCCGGCCACCAGGTCCGCCTTGAGCGACTGCCAGACTTTCGTCAGAGCTGCCATTTCGCTCCTTTTGGTAGTCACGAAGTAGGGATCCAGGGATGTGGTTGAAATATTCGACGGCACAGTTTTCAAACGCGCGCTATTTCTCGCCAGGACGAGCAGAAATCTCTCCCCCGGCAGCAGCGCCGCGTACGAAGCTGCGGTACGGGTTACATTGACGTAAGCCGATGGCAATAACACCACCGGCTGCCCGGAACTCCGCCGGCCACGGGCGAGGCGTCGCCGCACCAGGTGCTCGCGATCGAATTTATCCTGGAAGACCTGACTCATCTGCGCCGAGTCCAGCTGCGAGAAAACACGCCGATAGTGCCGTGCCCACCGTACCACCGGACGAAATCCAGCCTCCACCTTTACCGGCCTCGCTCCGGTCAAGGTCTGCAGCGCGGTCGCCAGGCTGGTGGACCGGCTGGCGTACAACTCGTACCAGGGCTTCAGTTCCCCTGCCAGCCGGCCAATCAGCATCAGTTGCCGGAGATCAGATTCGATCATCAGCGAAAGCACGTCCCACCAGTCGATTCCCAAGCCATCCACCCACCGCCCCATTCCCAAATGGAGCAGTTCCCGGATGCGGTGCATGTCGTCAAAGTCCTGGGAAAAATCGTACAGACTGATGACGCGGCATCCTGTCTGCCGGGCCCAGCGCTCATAGGTCGCGACGGGCGCGCGTCCCAGATCGACGACCAAGTCCCAACTTCGACCCCGGCGCTCGGCCGGAAGTTCGTCTTCGGGATGGAGCAATAGCACTTTCATGCTTTTACGTTTTCTTTTTCATTTTCCGGGGAAGGCCGGCCCACCAGGCGCCGCACCCAATGTTCAAGGCGAGGCGAGCTCTTGACCGCGGAAGCAGCGTGATAGCGCACCGTTTCCCGCAGACGCACCGCCTGCGAGTTCGTGATGGTCGCGTGCAAACTCTGGCGATAACTGGTGGCGAAGCGCTCTTTGTAGCGCTCTTCACCGAGTCCCAGGTCCAGCAAATGGATCGCCGGATCATCACACGCGTGCTCGACCATCTTGCTCAGCAGACAGAAGCCGGGAGAATACTGCCGCCAGCGCGCATCAAATGTCGGCTGATAGTAAAACCATGTTCCGGCAAATAGAAATCCGTAATTCCAGGCCACGGGTTCGTCGCCAGCCAGCAGCCGCGTAAGGACCAGCCAGCCCGCTCCGGAAAGAAGTTCGGCCAGACCGGCAAGAAAGTTCTGGCGCTCCGTGCTGGCCAGATTGCTGTGCCGTCCGCCTGCCTGAAAACGGGCCACGTGAGCTTCGATGAAACTCTTCAGACTGGCCCGGACAGCATCCCTTTCCGTGAGGTGCTCCACGGTAACCGGGCCCGTTTTCTGCAAACCCTTAAGGTGGTAGCGCAAGGCTTTTCGTTTGACCACCGACTGCTTCAGCCCTGTCCGCTCCGCCGCCGAACCCAGCACGATCTGGGCGCACCGGTAAGCTGGCCGGGAAAATACCAGGTATCCCTGATTGCCGGCCGCGGCTTTCAAAATCCGGGATGTAGGGGAGTCAGCCGGCAGATTGGCCAGCCGTAAAGTCGGCGAGTCGAGCTTCGCCAGTTCCCCGAGCGCCACGGCTATGAACTCTGCCCGCCGCGCGGAAGGACCGATGAAGTCGCAATAATCCGCGGTATTGCCCGAGAGAAAAGACACTTCTTTTTCGGAGTTACCGGTAGCCAGCGCCGCCACACCCACCAGCACCTCTCCCTCGTGCGCCAGCAGCAGAAGCGGTTTCACCGATGCGCGGTAAGCTTGATCCACGGCACTCGCCCACTCCCAGGTATAGAAAACCTCGGGCCGCTCCATCGTTTGGACCAGGGCATTCCATTGATCGCGGAGTGCTTGATCTTGCGGAATCGCGCGGTGCACACTTATGCGCAAGGTTCCTCCGCGGCGTTTTCAGCTTTTACGAAGACGTAGTAATACCAGTCCGTGAGAAATTCGTGACTGCCTTTGGGATGCTCATTCCCCAGCAAAGCCTCCCGCCGAAAATCAAACTGTGCAAGTTCTTCGCTGACGCGGGCCGGCGTCGAGTAGTGAGTAGCCAGGCCGCCATGGACCGAATCGATCAGACATCCCTCGCCGCTCCAGAATGCTGAAGTGGGAACCCGCCGCCAGATTCGCACCACCGACCCGGCAAGTGCACGCAGCCAGGCATGGAACCCCTTGGCCATCGTAAGCGCACACAGTGCCGCCCTGAAGCCCTTGCCCTGCCGCGGAAACCACTTCTGCGCCTGGTGCCGCAAAAGTTGCCGGTCCCAATCGGGACGCATGAGTATTGAACGCGGGTTATGCGACGAGAATACAAGCACTCCGCAGCCTCGGAGCACGCGTTCGCACTCCCGCAGGCACTGCCGCCGCTTTTCCGCCGGCAACACATAGTCCAGGCCGTTGAACGCGAAAACGATCGCGTCGAACGATCCATCGGATAATTTCGACAGGTCTGAGGCATCGGCCACGAAAAATTCGAGCTGCGGAAATTTTTCACGGCAACGCCCGACCATCTCCTCCGAGTAATCCACGCCTACATAACGGGAAGCCCTCTGCGAGAGATACGGCGTGGTGCGTCCGCCGCCCACCCCCAGGTCAAGAATTGCCATGCCCGGCGTCAGGTAGGTGTCAAAAATAAACCTCTCGCAGGCAGTCAGGTACTCCAGCGCCGCGTAGTGCGAAACCACCTCCGGATCGCGATAAATTTGCAGATTGGCGGCTTTGGCTTCGACGGGCACGGTTTGTGTTCGCAAAGGCATAACGATTACCGCTGCGTTTCAGGCCGACCGCCCAAGACGCTGGCGCCACGAAAGGTACAGACCCGAAACGTGGGCATCGAACTCGCCCAGATTCATGGCCCGCGTAACGTGTACCCGCGGCAATGCAAAACGCGGCATCGGCGCGCCGAACCCGCCACCAACATTGAGGAAAGCACAACTGAAGCCAGCGCGTTCCGCCATTTCCTGCTCCCGGCCGGTAACGCAGGCAAAATCACCGAAAGGATAGGCCAGCGCCCAGACCGGCTGGCCCAACGTCTGCTCTATCCTGCATCGGCTCTCGGCAATCTCTTTCCATGCGGCTTCAGGCGAAAGTTGTGAGAGCACCGGATGGGTCAAGGTGTGTGCGCCCACGGCCATCCCCGCCGCTACCAGAGCCCGCAGTTCCACCGAGTTCAGCATCAGGAAGCGGCGGCGCAGAGGGTCGGAGAGAAGATGCACGCCCCAATCGTCTCCCAGTCCCAACTGGACTCGAACCTCCTCGATCAGCGTTTGCCGTGCCCGCGCTTCGTACTTTGACAGATGCTTTACCAGATTCCACCATAAGGTTCGTTTTTCCTCCTGGGTCATCGCCCGGTCCCGGGAACCGGGACGCACCACATCAAGATTGACGACTCTCTTCTTGGTGGCCAGGAACATAAGATACAACTGCTCGAACCAGAGCATGGTGGAAACCTCCTCCAGGGAGGCGCCGGTGACGAAAAACAGGCAGGAGAGTCCATGCTCCTGAAGCATGGGTACCATTTCCGTCAGAGTGTTTCGCAGGTCATCGTCGCAGGTCAGCAGCACCGCGCGCGGCGGCAACTCTTCTTTCGACTCAACCCACCTGAGAAATTGTTCGGGGGATATGACGTTGTACGATTTCTTCAGAAGCCGGATTTGGCGGACAAAAGCATCTGCCGTCACCAGGCCGCCGTCGAGATCCGGATCCATCAGTTGGTATCCGCGGGGCATGATTCCGTGATAAGTCAGAATCGCCGGCCCGGGCCCGTCGCGCCGGCGAAGATATCCCAGCTTCGCCAGGCCAGGGAACACCGCGTGCTTTAACAGGGGACTGACAAGTCTCACGCTGAGGCCACCGTTCTGGCTTTCGCCAGGCTCTCGTACAAATCTAAAAGCAGCGGGAAATTTCGGTCCCAGTCTGCCCGCTCTGCCACAATCTTCTGATTTCGCGCGCTGATCGCTGCCCGCTCCGCTGGCGCAAGACCGGCCATCCGAAGCATTTTCCCGGCGAAATCATCCGCCGAACCTTGCGCTGCGAGCCAGCCGTTTTCTCCAGCGCTGACCCACTCGCGATTCGATGGAATATCCGTCACCAGCACCGGAAGCCCGGTCGCCATGGCCTCCAGCAGAGAAATCGACGTTCCATCTGCGCGGGCACAGCTGACGAATCCCTGCGCCGCCCGAAACCAGGCGGAGAGTTCCACCGAAGAAACTCGTCCCGGAGTCACCACAACCTTGGCCAATTTATGCTCGCGCGATAAATTCATGAACTGCCGATGCCATCGACCCATCGCCTGGCAACATCAAGCGCAGCCATGTGTTTTCTCCGTAGGCCCGCCGGAATGCTTCGAGAAGGACGTCGATTCCGTACAGCGGCTCCCATGAGCGGGTACAGATCAGCCGAATCGCTCCCCGTTCCGCAGGCAGACTCGCGCTGGCAGGCAACGGGCCCACCGGCGAAAACGTTCCGCTTCTGACCCCCCAGGGGAACTGGGCAATGCGAGAATCTGGGATCGACGCGAAGCTTTGCGCGGCTCTCCGCACCGTGTCGCAGTCGCACATAAATCCGTCGGCGCCGTGCAAGGCGACGGTGGTGGCTCGCCTCCATTCCGAGTTCCGGTCCGCGTCCAAAAGCAGGTCCGAGCCCCAGGAAGTAACCAGCAACGGATGGAAGCCCGAAAGGGCCGCCACATAGCCGCAACCCTGAACCGGCCCGGCGTGAACCAGATCGGGTTGCAGCTCAGCCAGCACAGAACGGAACTCGGGAAGAAATTCCTGGTACGCGCTTGGATCCGATCCCCGCGAAACAACTATCCGATGAGCCACTCCGCGCACTCCCTCAGGCAATCGACCCGCGCTCGAATACTCATTCGATGCGTCGAGGAACCAGACTTCATGCCCGGATGAAGACAGTTTTTCCAGAAATCTCAGGTTGTGATCCGAGCTGTTATCTGAAAAATACAGAACTCGCACTAATTGTCCCCCGCATCGCTCAATACGGCCCAGGTTAGGTGCTCTCCAGACCGCAGGTCGCGCGTCAACTTCCTGCCAACCACCTTCGTCAACTCGAACGGCGCCAGGCTATCGCGCGGCGCCGGACGAAGCGGCTCCACCATCTCTGCCACCAGAACGGTTCCGGCCGCCAGGTCCCGGCCCGCGCGCAGACAGCGGCGCTGCACCACGACCGTATCCTGCTCGTTCTCCGCCACGTGCTTGAGCGGAGACCCCAGGGCATACTCCAGTTCACGCGTCCGCTCGACCATGTCGCGCCAGCTCTCCGGCGTCATCGAAAAGCGGTGATCAGGCCCCTCTCGACGATTATCGTCGGTAAAGTGTTTCTCGATCACACGTGCGCCCAGCGCCACTGCGCCCAGCACGGTGGCATGACCCGGCGTGTGGTCCGACAGCCCCAGGACTGCGGACGGAAACGCGGCCCGGTATGTCGCCAGCACGTTGAGATTGATGTGGTGAAAGTTCTCCAGGCTGGACGTGTAGTTCGTGTTGCACTGCATGAGCACCAGTTGGGAGTTGATCCGGCATATTTCTTCGACGGCCCGCCGCACTTCTTCCATTTCGGATGCCCCGGTCGCCAGCAGCACCGGCTTTTGTGTCGCGGCAACTTTGCGCAGCATCTCCGGCCAGGTGATGTCCCCCGACCCGATCTTGAACAGCTCGACGTAGGGATCCAGCATGTCCACCGCTTCGAGATCGTAAGGCGCCGAGAAATATTCGATCCCGCACGCTTCACACTCCTGCTTCAGCGCCGGCGTCCACTCCCACGGCAGACTGGCGTACTGGTAAACCTGAAAAACGCTTTTCTTCCAGGTGGACTGGTGCGATAGCTGCTTCGCCAAACCTTGAAAACCTCGATCGCTGACGATCTTGGCCGCGCGGAAATTCTGAAACTTGGCCGCGTCGGCTCCTGCCTCGCTGCATCGCCGGATGAGCAATTTCGCGCGCTCGAGGTCGCCATCGTGATTGGCGGAAATATCCGCTACGAAATAAGTGGGATGCTCCAGGCCCACCATCTTCTTCCCCAGCCTCAGTGTGTTCATGGCACCACACCCATCATGTAACTCTTGAGTTGCTGCGGATAACCATCGTCGTACAGCCTGCGAAATCTACTCAGTCCCGCTTCAATCCCGGGCATTTCCGCTCCCAGCGCCCGGCAAACTTTCTCCGTATTCAAAGATGTATCGAGGGGCCGGCGGGCTTTCAATTTCGCTTCCGTGGAGCGAGTTGCCACCACCTTTCCGGGATCGAGTCCAAAGGCAGTAGCGACACATCTTCCAAAATCATACTTGCTGATCTTCTCGGATCCGGCTACGTGATACAGCCCGCTCAGTCGCCGGTCCACCATCTGCAACAACACTTCCGCCAGGTCATTCGCCAGCATCGGACAAAAAGTAACGTCTGCAAACCCCGGGACTTTTTCCTGTTGGCGAAGGTTCCGCAAAAACCACTCGGCCAAGCTCAGCTTGTCCTGCGCGTTCCATCCGTAGATGTTGACCCGAACGATAAGCGCCGACGGTTGACGCTGCGAAACCGCTTGCTCGCCCGCGAGCTTCGACCGCGCATACACATTGAGCGGCGCGGGTTGATCGCTTTCCGAATAGTCGCCCCGCCGGCCGTCGAAGACGGAGTCGGTCGAGACGTAGACTATGCGAGCGTTCAAGTCCTGCGCGATCTCCGCCAGCTGCGCTGAAACCCCGACATTCATTACTTCAGTTTCTTCAGAGTGCGTCTCGCACCAGTCGAGATTGGTTGCGGCCGCGCAATGAACAATCGCCTCGGGCATAAGGCCGGCGAGCAACTCCCGCGTGGCCGCAAAATCGATCAGGTTCAACGGGCGCATCACAGCTCCGGGGACCTCAAGCGGGTGCGAATGGTAAAGGCCGACCACTTCCAGCCCCAGACTCAAAGCCTGCTGGACAACACTGGCCCCCAGCAATCCGCTGGCGCCCGTTACCACAATCATCGCGCTCTCCCGAGAACGAGCAAAACGCTCGACAGCCGGGACTTACAGTCGATACCGAATCTTCGTTCTCCCACGATCCGGATTATAGTGGAACGATCGAATTGGGCCGCCCATGATGCTCGGATGGCCGCTCAACTCAACATGACGCGGCGCGCGTGTTTCATCCTCTTTTCCATAAAGCCGGATTGAGCAAAACCTGCGGCGCCCGCGGCAGCGCCTGCTCCAGTTCCTCACACTGCGCCGCACTGAGTTCAGGCAGCCGGAACAATCTCAAGTTTTCCTCCAGTTGCTCCATGGTCTCGCAACCGACTACCACGCTGTGAATCCAGGTCTGCGAACGCACATACGCGAAGCATAAATCGGCAACACTTTCGCGTTTGAAACGGCGAGCAACTGTCCTCAACTGGCTGACCCAAACGGTGGCATCGAAGCCCTCCACCACCGGCCAACAGGAAGCGTGATGAAGCAGAATTCCCTGCAACAATGCGCTGCGCGCGTGAACCACAACATCACTGCGATGGGCGAGGGCCCGGTCCACTCCAGCCGCTTTCCAGCGCCAATCGAGTAGGTTCACCGGAAGCTGAAGGTGCCGCACCGCGGGTTCCCGCAGGGCATCCATGGCTTCCTCAGGCGAGTACACAGAAGCGCCGAGCACGGCGATCTTCCCTCGTTCGTCCCTTTGTTGGTGAAATTCCAGAAGCCGCCTCCAGGCCTCGCCCTGCCACGCGCGATAGTGCTGCCAGCGGTGCAGCAGTAAAGTGTCGAGGCGTTCCGCTCTAATCGCGGCACAGGACTGCCGGACGCTTTCCTCAACCGCGGCCCGCACCGCGGCCGGCCCGGCATCGGGAGAAAGTGACTCAAGGGGGTCCAGCTTGGTGATCACGCGGGCGCGTGAACGCAATTCGACTGAAAGCGCCTCTCCCAGAATTTCTTCAGAGTCGCCGTAAGCGCGGGCGGTGTCGATCGCGCTCACCCCATGTGCAACGGCATGCCGCACCATCGCCACCGCCAATGCTCTGGAAGGCTTTCCCGCCTGGTTAACGGCACCGTAAGGCATGCCCAACTGGGCCGTTCCCAGCGTCAGGTCGCTCATCGCACCCGGAACACGGGCTGAATCATGGGCCCTTCGAGAAAGCGCGCCGGATCAGGCTCCCGCAGCCATCCCGACAAGGTCTTGAAAACCTCCGCGTAGGCCTCCAGGGTCTGATGGATATCCGGCAGGTCGTGCGCCGCGCTCAGGTTGTGCGTGGCCAGCAAAAGAATGCCGCGTTTCGTCGCCTCCTGCTGGAAGAGGCTCTTCAACAATTGGCTGTCGTTGCCGTCGCTGTCGCGGAACTTCAGCAACGACCATGTGGGATGAGCGGTAGCCTTGAACTGGTCCGATAGCCCGGCCTCGCTGGCCAGCGTATTGAAGCCGTCTTGCAGGGTGCGGCCATTCGACTCCATCCTGGCCAGCGCGTCGGTGTTCTCCAGAATGTCGAGTACCTTCATAGCAGCCGCCATCGACGCCACTTCCCCGGCAAACGTAAAGCTGAAGAAGATCTCGTCGAAAATGCTCATCACTTCGGTGCGACCCACAATACAGGAGATAGGAAACCCATTTCCCATCGCTTTGCCGAAGCAGGCCAGGTCCGGTGTCACTCCCAGAATTTTCTGCGCTCCGCCCAGGCCAAAGTGGAAACCGCTGCAAATCTCGTCGAAGATCAGCAACGCGCCGTGGCGATGGGCCAGATCTTTGACTCCCTGCAGGAAACCCGGCGTCGGTGGCTCAAAGTTGGTCGGCTCCATGATGACCGCGGCAAACTCTCCCGGATGCTCCGCAAACAATTTTTCCAGGCTGGTCAGGTCGTTGTAGCGAAAAGGATGAGTCAATGCACGCACCGCTGCGGGCACTCCCGCGTTGCGAGTCGTGCTTCCGATGTACCAGTCCTGCCAGCCGTGATAACCGCAGCACGCAATGTGGTCGCGGCCGGTAAAGGCCCGGGCAGCACGCACCGCGCCGGCAGTCGCGTCAGAGCCGTTCTTGCCGAAGCGCACCATCTCCGCACAAGGAATGAGCTGCGTGAGCCGTTCGGCCAGCTGCACCTCGAGCGGATGCGGCAGGGAAAAACTGTGGCCTTCGGCAATTTGCGCGGCGGCGGCGCGATCAACTTCCTCGTTGGCGTATCCCAGGATATTGGGCAGCAGGCCCTGGACGTAATCGATGTACTCGTTCCCATCCACATCCCAGACCCGGCATCCTTTGCCGCGTTGCAAAAAAATTGGCGCGGCCCCCTGGACGTATTGCGTGGGCCCTTTGCTGAAAGTCTGGGCACAGCCGGGAATGACCTTCCGCGAACGCGACAGCCAGGCTTGCGACTGCGTCAGCGTGCGGCGTGGAGCGGCGCCCGCCACCGCCTGGCGGTACAAACTGCGATAGTAGCCTTGGTTGAGGATGGTCTCACTCTGGGTCGCCGCCAAGTCGGGCCTCTTTCTTAACAGATCAAGTACGTCTCGAAATCCGAAATCGCCGCAGCCGGAGAGGCCGGCGTAGATCGCGCGAACGAACTCCAGGTCCGAAGCATGGTCCACTGTCCAGCGCTGCTTGCTGAGATTCTCCGCCGCGCCACTCTCCACATTCCCCGTGCGAAATCTGCCGGTGCGCAGGTAAGGCGTGACGTGTTCCCGTTCGGAGGGCTTCCGCGCTTCGCGCCAGGCCCGGTTGAGCGCCTCGAAAGAAAACACCTCGGTGTCCAGCCCGTCCGGAAATGTGTAGCGAATTGTGTTGGAGATGTAATCGAAATCACCCGCGTTGAAGCGGGAGACGATCTCATCAATCACAGCGGGGTCGATCAGCGGACAATCCGCCGTGATGCGGACCACCACGTCAGCTGAGTGCTTCTGCGCCGCCTTGCAGAAGCGGTCGAGCACGTCGTCCTCGCTCCCGCGAAAACATGGAATGCCCTCATCCTGACACAACTCCGCGATGGGATCGTCCGCCGGCTGGTCTGTAGTGGCCACCACGACTTTGTCGACCAGCCGGGCGCGCCGCGCCCGATGGACCACATGCCAGAGCATGGGACGGCCGGCGATCTCGGCCAGCGTCTTTCCCGGAAGCCGCGTCGAACCCATGCGGGCCTGCACAATGGCAACGACCATCGCAGCGTTTTTCAGTCCGCAAGGCGATAGTCTCCGGCGTCTCACTCACTACCGGGTCCGGGTTGGAGCGTGGAGTTCGCGATGGTTTTCATTTCTTCGCCTTGAGCGGCGCGTATTCGGAGCGAAGCAGTCCCATCCACAAGCGGTCTTTGTACTCTCCTCCTTGAAAAGTGTCCTGGCGGAAACAGCCTTCCACCTTGAAGCCGACTTTCTCGTAGGAGTGCACCGCCGATTCGTGCTCGGCAAACACAGCCAGGTCGATGCGTCGCAAATTCAAGCGATAGAAGCCGTACTCGACCGCCAATCGCGTGGCTTCGGCGCCGATTCCTTTGGCCCAGAAAGTTTTGTCGCCAATCAGAATTCCAAAAGTCGCCCTCCGATGCACCCAATGGATGGGCCCGAGCTTGACATTCCCTATGTGTTGCCCGGATTTCTTGTCCACCACCGCCAGGATGACCTGGTTTCTCGATCCCGTCACCTCCCGGTGGAAGTTTTCCAGGTCTTGCATGGTGGTGGGAAAGATTCCCGTCTCCATGTAACGCGTGACCTCAGGGTCATTCAACCAACCCAGGTACCTTTCACACAGGTCACTGCGCTCGAGCGGACGAAGAAAGATTTTGGCGCCGGATGCAATTGCGGACTTTGTGTCCAAATCCGGATCTCCTGCTTTTTATTAAGTGGCTGAAATCGGGCCCGCACCGTCCCGCTGCGTGGCTTACGCCGGCCGCGCCAGCGCTTGCTGGGGCGACTCCGCCGCGGCAACGGGTTCAATCAACTCCAGCAACTCGCGGTTGGTAAGCCAGCGAACATTGTTGTCGCTGCCGTAGCGAAACCCTTCTGCCAGGGGACGCCCTCCGTCCCAGTTTTCCTTTCGCCACCAGGAATGCGCCGGCTGGATCACGTACATGTCATCGACGCTCCAGCGCGTGGCGAGCTTCATCTTCCGAAAGCAGCACCTCGTGTAGTTTTTCGCCCGGACGGATGCCGATCGATTCCACCGTCGCAGCCCGGAGCGATCGCCTCCGCCATCTCAACCAGCTTCATGCTTGGAATCTTGGGAACAAAAATCTCGCCCCCGTGCATCTGCTCGATACAGCGGACCACGAAGCCTGACTCCTTGCTCGATCGTGATCCAGAAACGAGTCATGCGCGAGTCGGTGATCGTAATCTTGCCCCGCTTGCGCTGCTCCTGGAAAACCGGGAATCACGCTGCCCCGGCTGCCCACAACGTTGCCGTAGCGCGCGCAACTGAATCGCGTATTCTGCGCCGCCGGAATAGGCATTGGCCTGCACGAACATTTTTTCCGCGCACAGTTTGGTCGCTCCGTACAAGATTGATGGGATTGACCGCCTTGTCGGTGCTCAGCGCAAGAATGCGGCGCACTCCCCGATCGATCGCCGCATCGATCACATTGCGGCCGCCCATGATGTTGGTCTGGATCGCTTCGAACGGGTTGTATTCGCACGCCGGAACCTGTTTGAGCGCTGCCGCGTGAACCACCACCGTGACTCCGGAAAAGGCGCGCTCCAGACGCTGCGCATCGCGCACGTCCCCGATAAAGTAGCGCAGGCTGGGATGGTCGAATCCCGAAGTCCGCATATCATGCTGCTTGAGTTCGTCGCGGCTGAAGACAATGAGCTTTCTGGGGACGGTACTCGACGCAGCATCAGCTCGACGAACTTCCTGCCGAAAGATCCCGTCCCGCCGGTCACCAGTACAACCTGTTCCGACCAGTTCATTCGATGTCTAATCCCTTGTTGAATGTCTCAGGATTATAGCGGAGATTGCGCGCCCGCCGTACGCTTTGAACGTAGCGCAGTTGTCCTAACTTGGTCGTCTACCACGGAGGCGCGGAGACACGGAGAACCCCCAGTATAGCCCGGCAGGACCGTTCCTGATGGTTCTAACGCAGATTCAGGTTTCTCCCCGTGAACACTGTGGAACCCGGCTGAAGACTCGTAGCAGGTTAGATGCTTTGCTTGCGAAGCTAGACTGGGCAAGACACGCAAAGGGGATCGCCCCAAAGATTTCTTCGGACCGACCCACTCCGGATATGACTCCAGCATCGGAACCAAAAAAGAACTGGCGCCAAATTTTAAGGTCAAGACTGGTTCAGTGCCGGTGCTAGAATGGCCGAAAGCCACTCAAAAATTTTCTTGGAGTGTGGATGGATTCGGGTCCCTTGATTCCGCTCAACGGTCAGATTCTGCATGAAGTCCAGTCTGATCATCCCATCGAATTAAATCGCCAGCTTGGACCCGCTGCCTACCTGACCTTGCCTGGACAAGATTCCCCCCTGCGTGAGTACCTTCGCGTCCTGATCAAGCGTAAATGGCTGGTTTTCAGCTGCCTGGCCATTATCTTCGGCGTGGTCGCGATGGCCACCCTGCGCAGCACGCGCATCTATGACGCGGTGGGAGCATCGCCATCAACAAGACCGATCCGGCTCACCTTAACCTGAAGGATTCCGGCAACAACGGCGCGCCGATTACTACGATCCCACCGACCTGGATACCGAAGTAAGAATTCTCAGGAGCGATCTGCTGGCGCTTGCAGGTCATCAAGCAGTTGAACCTGGACAAGCAACCGGAATTTGGCGGCGCCGGCGAAGGCCCCTCCGACGCCCTCGAGTCTCACCACCGACGCGACTGCAGCCGGACTCGGAGAAAACTACCGCATTGCTCGACGGATTTCAAGGGAGGTCTTCGGGTCGCTCTGGTGCCCAACACCAGGATCATCGAAATCCACTACCGCAGCCCCGACAAGAACCTGGCCGCAAACGTGGTCAACACCCTGATCAACACCTACATTGAACAGAACTTCAAGACCCGTTTTGAATCCACCATGCAGGCCTCCGACTGGCTGTCGAAGCAACTGGTCGACTCTGCAGATGAAGGTCGAAACTTCCCAGGAAAAGCTGGTGCAAGTACCAGAAAGCAGCACGAAATCCTGGGAATCGACGAAAAGCAGAACATCACGACCTCCAAACTGGATGAACTGAATAAGGAACTGACCTCCGCGGAATCCGATCGCATGGAGAAGGAAGTCGGTCTATCGCCTGGTGCAATCGGGCGACCCGGACACTGCCGCCGCCGCGGCCACCAGCGCCGGCGCCGGAAATGCAAGCTCCGGGCTGATGGAGAAAATGCGCGAGCAGCAAGCCGACCTCAAAATCCAGATCGCGCAACTCAGCACCCAGTTCGGAACTTCCTATCCGAAAGTTGTGCAACTGGACACCCAGCTGAAAGAAGTGGACGCCCAGCTTCAGCTCGAAATGACGAAAGTAGTTTCGCGGGTGCGCAGCGGCTACCTGGCCGCGCTGCAGCATGAAACCATGTTGCGCCAGGCCCTGGACAACCAGAAGCAGGAAGCCAACAGGCTGAATGAGAGCGCCATCGAATACAGCGTGCTGAAGCGCGACGTGGAAAGTTATCGCACCCTCTACGAAGGCCTGATGGAGAAACTCAAGGAAGCCGGGGTCACAGCCGGACTCAGATCGAACAACATCCGCAGCGTCGATAAAGCCCGCGTCCCCACCTACCCCTCTGAGCCTAACGTGCCGCGAAATCTCACTTTCGCGCTTGCGCTCGGCCTCTCCACTGGAATCGGGCTGGCATTTCTCCTGGAAGGCATCGACAACACGGTGCGCACTCCGGAGCAGGCCCAGGCCATATCCGCTTTGCCTTCGCTCGGCATGATTCCCCTGGGCTCGAAGAGCGGTGTGGAGGCTGCCGCCAGGCGGCTCACGGTGGCATCTTCCCGCGAAGCCGTGGAACTGGTCACCCAATCGCGGCCGCAGTCCCAGATGGCGGAGTCTTACCGCGCACTCCGCACTTCACTTTTGCTGACCTCCCTGGGAGGACCGCCCAAAGTAATTCTCATCACCAGCGCCCTTCCTCAGGAAGGAAAAACCACGACCAGCATAAACACCGCGATCGTGCTGGCCCAGAAAGGCACTCGAGTTCTGCTGATCGATGCCGACCTGCGCCGTCCCAGTATTCACAAGACCCTGGGCATGGGTCCCAAAACCGGGCTCAGCAATGTGCTGACCGGCAACGCCACCCTGCAGCAGGGAGTGGTTCGCTCAAACATCCTGCCCACGCTCTTCGTGCTCACCGCGGGCACGCCCCCGCCCAATCCCGCCGAGCTTCTAGCCTCTTCCAATATGAAGGACATCCTGGCTGAACTGCGGGAACAGTATGACCACATCATCGTGGATACGCCGCCCACGCTGTCGGTCACGGATGCAGTGGTCATGTCCACCCGCGCCGACGCCGTGGTGCTGGTCATCCGCTCCGGACAAACCACCAAGCAGGCGCTTCGTCGCGCCCGGGACCTGCTGATGCAGGTCAACGCCCGGGTCGCGGAGTGCTGCTCAATGCGGTCGATCTAACCTCTCCCGACTATTACTACTATTACGAATATCAGGGAAAATACGGCCATCGCTACTATCAGGAAGAAGACGAACCCGGGAATGGCGAAGATTCGGTGCCAAGGGCCACTTCGACCAGCGCATAGCGTGCTCTTGCGGTCAGTAGATTTGTTCCGGTTAAAAGCTGATCCTGTAAATCCAGATGAGAATCCCGCTCACCACGCCTGCCAGGAAAATTTCCCTGGTAGCGGCGTCCGCATTGCTGCTGACGGGATATCTATTCTTAGCCGGCCTCGAATTCGGCGCCGCTTACTTCTCCAACCGGCCCGATCTTGCCAGCCTGCAAAGAGCCGTCCGCTGGCAACCCGGCAACGCCGACTATCGCTATCGCCTGGGACGTTACCTGTCTATGATCCAGGGATCTCCTGACGCCGCCGTGCAATCCTTTCGCGCCGCGGTCGGGCTGAATCCGCACCAGGCGCGTTACTGGTTTGATCTGGCCGGAGCGTATCACCTGCTGGGCGACACGGACGCACAAAAAGCGGCCCTGGAACGGGGCCTCATCGCCGATCCCTCCACTCCGGATCTGGCGTGGGAAGCGGGCAATTTCTATCTGGTTCAAGGCGACACTGACAAAGCTCTGCGGGAATTGCGCGTGGTCATGGAAAGCGATCCTTACCTGCCCCCGGCCGCTCTGAGTCTTAGCTGGCGGGTCAAGCCCGACGTCGACGCCCTGCTGAGCGACGTAGTACCCCCGAATGTGTATCCCACTTTTTTAGATCTCCTCATCTCCCAGAAGGAGACAACGGCCGCCGCCAAAGTCTGGACCCGGCTGGCGCAGCTTCACCAGCCGGTGACGCCACCGCTGGCCTTCGAGTACATCCGCTATCTCGTATCACAACATGAAGTCGATCAGGCCCGTGCGGTCTGGCAACAGGCGGCCACTTTGTGCGGACTGTCGGCCTACCAGCCCTCGCCCGAAAATCTGATCGTCAATGGCGATTTCAGTCTGAACGTGTTGAACGGCGGATTCGATTGGCAGTATCACAAATCGAAGGAAGTGTCCCTGGCCCTTGATCCCACTCAATCGCACAGCGGGCATCGCTCCCTGCTGATCACCTTCGACGCTCGGAACATCAGCGACGCCGGCATCGGACAACTGGTGCCGGTCAGGCCCTCCACCGCGTACGATTTTTCCGCCTACTTCAAGTCTGACGATATTCAGGGCGCCGGCGGTCCCCGCTTCGCGCTTCAGGACCTTTACACCGAACGCATCTACTTTGCCAGCGACGAGTTGAAAAACGCCGACTTCTGGAAAGAAGTAAGCGGCAGCTTCACCACCGGGCCCGACACAAACTTATTGTTGTTGCGCATACAGCGCGAGCCTCCGGGAATTCCGATTCGCGGCAAACTGTGGATCGACTCGGTCCGCCTGGTCGCCCGGGAGTTGGATCCAGAACAATAACCCCCGGAAAAACAACGAATGACCACACCCGCCACCGACGCCGCTCTTCAACCCGCCCGCGCTTCTGCGCCCGACCCCGTCATCTTTTATGGGGTCTTTGGCTTGCTGCTGTTCGGGCCCCTGGCCTTTGGAGCGGTCCAGCCCTGGTCGATCTTCGTTCTCGAAGCCGGCGCTGCGCTGCTCCTGCTGCTCTGGATCGCCCGCCAAGCCGCATCCGGTGAGCTGTCCGTAACCACGAACCCGCTGTCTGCGCCCGCGCTGCTGTTCGCCTTATTGATCGTAGTGCAACTCGCCACCGGCCGAACCGCCTATCGCTACGAGACTTTTTCAACCGGCCTGCTCTACTGCGCCTACGGCATGCTCTGTTTCCTCGTGATCCAGGTCTTGCGCCGGACCTCGCAAATCCAGGCGCTTACCCTGGCGCTCTCCACCTACGGATTTCTGGTGGCGTCGTTTGCTTTGCTGCAGAGCCTGTCCTCGAATTCCAAACTGTACTGGCTGCACACCCCTCGCGGGGGCGGTTGGATCTACGGTCCTTACGTAAATCACAATCACTATGCCGGGCTCATGGAAATGCTGGTCCCGATCCCGCTGGTTTTTTCGCTCACGCGCGGGGCTCGCGGTCCGCGAAAAATATTGGCCGGGATTGCGGCGGCCCTGATGGCCAGTACGATTTTCCTCTCCGGATCGCGCGGCGGCATGCTGGCTTTCGTGATGCAGGTGGCCTTGCTGGCCGTCATTGTGGTCTGGCGCCAGAAAAATCCCAAGGTGACTTTGGCCCTCGCCACTTTCCTGGTGATCGGGGTCGGACTGGTCTTGTGGCTGGGCGGCAGCGAACTGGCCCAGCGTCTGGCCACCATTCACACTGAAACCAGGACCGAGCTATCCGGCGGCATCCGCATCGCCATTGATCGTGACGCTCTCAAAATGTTTGCCCGCAAGCCAATCTTCGGTTGGGGATTGGGAGTGTTCCCCGACGTCTATCCCGAGTTCCGCAGTTTCCATACCAATTTCTTCATCAATGAAGCCCACAATGACTATCTGCAACTGATGGTGGAGATGGGCGGCCTGGGCTTCGCTACCATGCTCTGGTTTCTATGGACGGTCTATCGCAATGCCATCAGAAAGCTCAAGAACTGGCCGGAAGATACCAACGGAGCGGTCGCTCTGGCGGCGATTCTCGGAATCAGCGGAATTCTGGTACACAGTTTTGTCGATTTCAACCTGCAAATCCCGGCGAATGCAGCGCTCTTCTATATGCTCTGCGCCGTGGCTGCCATGGAATCGAAATTTGGAGCGTCGCGGAGGAAACCAGTACGGCGGCTCGATGTGATGGAAACTATGTCCAGCGCCGATCAACCTGTTACAGATATATCTGTTGCGGAGATTGAATTAACCGGGTCGGACCATCTGCATCTGGATGACCGGCGCAAGCGGTCCTGAAGGGCAAGATATAGGTAGAAAGCAGAGAGCAGAACTAGGGCTGAACCTGGCTGACTGGATTGCTGTTCTGCAGCAATACCCAGGTTACCAGTCCGCCTACGGCTGCGGCCCCACCGTAAATCACCGCCGGAGAGTCCAGCACGGCTCCGCCGCTGGCGGGTTCGGCACCGCCACCTTTTCGCCTCTTCTTCTTTTTCTTTTCCGCCGAGTTGTCCACGGTGGTTTGTTGTCCCTGAGAAAGGGTTGACGTGGTGGACCCGTCGCTGACGGTCACATCGCCCTTCCGCGCCATGATCTGGACGGTATCATCCGAGACCTGCTTCACTTCAAATTCTGTCCAGCCGCTCGAAGTGGGAGCCACCGTGACGTCGCCACTATGGGTGCTCAGCCCCTTGGAAGTGGTCACCCTCAGGCTGCCATGTTCGAGCGCGACCGCGGGACCTTCGAACTTCACCAGGGAATCCGCCAGGACCACGACGTTCGAGCCGGAAGCATTGATGCTGGCCATCGAATCGGAGCGGGTCTGTACCATGTCGCCGGGAAAAACCGCGGAGGTGCGGGGCACCGCGCCACCGTTGATCCAGGCTGTTCCTCGGGCATAGAGCATGGCCGGGCTGGAATCCGCCGCCCACATCGAAACCGGCACGACGGCGACCATCGTCCAGCAGGCAATTTTGCGAAGCCCGGAGACAGACATGCTCAACTCCGATCAGTTTCTTGAACTTGCCCTTATCCTAAGCTCCGCTCTCCGCAAGCGTCAACCTGCATATCGCGATGTATAAGAATGTGAATCCCGAAAAAGGTTTTCTCCCGGAATGTTTACTCATCGGATTACTCGTCTTTTTTACTTTGCTCGTGACGGGCATTACCCCGGTAACCGCAATTTGCCGAAAGTTCTCAACCCGCAGCCCGAAATCTGAAAACCTAGATGGGTTCCTCTAAGGGACGGCTTCATCTAGCGTGCTAAAATTCTTCAGCGAAGAATATCTCTCAAAATGACAACGACTCCAGTAAGCGCGACGAATCCCGTTTCTGAATTGAAAACCAAGATCGAACGACGCCAGGCGCGCGTGGCCATCATTGGCCTCGGCTATGTCGGCCTGCCCCTTGCCCTGCTCTACACCGAGCAGAGGGTTCGGGTAACCGGCTTCGATATCGATCAACGCAAGGTCACCACCCTGACCCAGGGCGGCTCCTACATTGTCCGCATCCTGCCCAACGAGATCCAGGAAGCCCGCGCCAAGGGATTCGAAGCCACCTCGGACTATGCCCGCCTGAAGGAAATGGACGCCATCATCATCTGCGTCCCCACGCCCCTGAACGAGTATCACGAACCCGACCTCAGCTACATTACCGACACCGCCAAAGCCATTGCTCCGCACCTGCGCGCCGGTCAGTTAGTCATTCTCGAAAGCACCACTTATCCCGGCACCACCGAAGAGGTCATGGTCCCGATCCTCGAAAAGGGAAACAAGAGTGGATTGAAAGCCTCCCGGGGCGGTCCTTCCGACGGTCAGGAATTCTACGTCGCCTTCTCTCCGGAGCGTGAAGATCCGGGCAACACCTCAGTCGCGCGACGGGACATTCCGAAAGTCGTGGGCGGTCTCGACGCCCAAGCCGGAGAAATGGCAGGCGCACTTTACGGGACGATCTTCAACCGCATTGTGCGCGTATCCTCGCCGGCAGCGGCGGAAATGACCAAGCTGCTGGAGAACATCTACCGCTGCGTGAATATCGCCCTGGTCAATGAACTGAAAATGCTGTCGCTGCGCATGGGCCTGGATATCTGGGAAGTCATCGAGGCCGCGTCCACCAAACCCTTTGGATTTCAGCCCTTCTATCCCGGACCCGGGCTCGGCGGGCACTGTATCCCGGTCGATCCTTTTTACCTCTCCTGGAAAGCCAAGGAATGGGATTTCCGCACCCGCTTCATCGAGTTGGCCGGCGAGATCAACATCGGCATGCCTTATCACGTGCTCGATTACGTCGCCAAGGCCCTGAATCAAAACAAGAAGGCATTGAACGGCTCCAAGGTGCTGGTGCTGGGACTGGCTTACAAGAAAGACATCGACGATCTGCGTGAATCGCCGTCGCTTACCATCATCGAACTCCTGCAACAGCAGGGGGCCGTGGTCAGCTAC
Source organism: Terriglobia bacterium (assembly GCA_963841075.1). GTDB lineage: Bacteria > Acidobacteriota > Terriglobia > Terriglobales > Acidobacteriaceae > JAIQFF01. The sequence continues at coordinate 33,852 of CAWJBA010000032.1, read as the reverse complement.
AACGATCCTTTTTTCCCCACCGTCGGCAAGGGCCGCAAGTACGACCTGCAGATGAAGTGCGCCCCGCTGGATAATCTCGGCCAATACGATTGCGTCCTGATCGTTACCGATCACTCGGATTACGATTACCAGCGCATCGTTCGCGAGTCTCAGCTGGTAGTTGACACGCGAAATGCCCTCAAGGGCATCGACAGCCCCAAGATCGTACGCTGCTGAGCGTGCGCTGAATCTTTTTTGCGAAAGTACGGCCTTGCGAAATACGGGCTTGCGGAAGAACCCGCGAGCCTGGTTTCACACCCATTTTTCCCGTAATGACACTTACCTACCCACCGCTATGCAAAATTTTTCCGGTCTCGCCATCGCGCTTTGATACCCTGTTTTGCACAAACCTAACTGGCTGTTGAACAAGCGCTTCCTTATCTTTTCCTCCGCTCTGAGTGGCTATATTCGTGCACTAAGAGTTAACGGGGTAAACCATATTTCGTGCTTCTGCACTCGGCATTTAACCGTTGTGGGTGAGATAATGTTGTTTGAGACAGAAGAAGATAACGCCTGGCCCCGGGCAGCTATCTGAAATCGCCTGACATCAAACTCCCCCCGACCGGATCCGCATTATGTCTGAGATTTATCAAAACGCACCGTTTTCTTTACTCCCTGACCGTCGGCCGCCGTGGAAACAGTTCGTGCTCACCATGGGGCTGCAGGGCATCGCCTTGTTTGTGTTCGCCTGGGCCGCGGTGCTGAACCTCGGGGTGCTCGAGCCGCCGGTTCACGACTATCATTTCATTCAACTGGTCGAAACTCCGCCTCCGGTGAACCACGAACCCGCGCCGGTGAAAGAAATTCCGCCTCCGCGAGTGATTGCGCATCTGGAAACCCCGCCGGCAGAAGTTCTTCGCGTCCCGCCGCCCGAAGTCAAACCGAAGACCCCGGAAGAGGCGCCGGTTGCCCCCAAAGTCGAGATCGCGGCCACCAAACCTGTGCCCCTTCCGCCCACCGCGCCCGTAATCCCGCGGCAACTGGTGAGAACCCACGTTTTTTCCACCGGCAGCTCAGCCCTGCCCACGATTGCGGAAGCCCCGAAAAACGTTCAGACCGGTGGCTTCGGCGATCCTAACGGCGTTCCCGCGCGTGAAACTAACAACCGCCCGGTCAACATCGCGCCGGCGGGATCTTTTGATTTGCCCACCGGAACCGGCTCCGGCAACGGCACAGGCGGCACCAAGGGCGTTCGTGGCGTGGTGGCCAGCACCGGCTTCGGCAACGGCATTGCCACCGGCGACGGTACCGGCAAAGCAAACACCTCTCGCGTACAGCAGAGCGGCTTTGGCGATACCCAGGCCGTCTCCGTGGCTCAACTTCGTCCCAAGCAGAACGACGATGCTGGCAAACTGGTCCCCGCTGAAGTCATCTCCAAGCCGACTCCCGCGTACACGCCGGAAGCAAGAAATCTCCGTATTGAGGGTGAGGTCGTGCTCGAGGTGGTTTTCGAAGCCTCAGGCAAGCTTCGCGTCGTGCGCGTCGTGCAGGGCCTGGGCCACGGTCTGGACGAATCCGCCATGCATGCCGCGGAGCAGATTCGTTTCAAACCCGCCAAACGCGATGGCCAGCCATCCGACTACACCGCTCTCGTCCACATCGTATTCCAGTTGGCCTAATTTGGTTTTTTACCACGGAGGCACGGAGACACGGAGAACCAACTGCCCGGCAAGATCTTTATCTTATAGTCCTTGCAGATTCAGGTTTCTCTCCGTGACTCTGTGACTCCGTGGTGAAAGAAGCAGATTAGGACACTACCGAGAATCGATCAGATTAGCGTCGGGGCGGCGAGCAGACAGCAATCATCGCCCGGCCGCAGACCGAGAGTTCGGCGGCAAAACCTGCTGAGGGTATGAGAGTCAGTGAGAAGAGTAAGGGGGACCCTGAACCTGAACCCGGATGGAGGCTGGGTACCAACCCGGGGTTCAAGCCTACTGAATCGCGCTACCGACCGAAGAAAACACGTTGTTGGCGTTGGAACCGATGAGCCGGATCGTGCCGACTACAATGACCAGAATCACGGCCAGCATCACCGCGTATTCGGCCACATCCTGTCCCTGTTCGTCATGCCAGAGTTGTTGCACTAACTGTGCCATCGGCGCCCTCCTTATGGACCCGCTAGGCCTGCTAAATTTCCGGTTCTGAGTACACGTCAAGCCATTAACCACTGGCGAACGCTGAACTCAGAGTTAAAGTCTGGTATCAGGTTATCTGCGGGGAGGCCTAAAGCCAATAGCCCAAATGTGGAAATACATAGCACCAAAGTGCTACGTCTTTAGGCGATGGTTTTGAGTGGCAAGCCCTGATTCACTGCAAATAGAGCAAGTTCCAGGCGAGTAGACACTCCCAGTTTGTCGAAGATGTTGCTGAGGTGATGCTTCACCGTGTCTTCGCTGATCTTGAAGTATTCCGCGATTTCCTTGTTGGAGTAGCCCGCCACCACGGCGGAGACAATTTCCAGCTCTCGAGGCGTCAGGCCGAATTTCTTCTGCTTGGCCTCTTCCCCGGAAGACTGCACCAGGTTTCTCAGGTATTGCACCAGGTTGGAGACGCTCTCCCGTCCCACCCAATACTCTCCCGACATTACGGTCTGAATGCTTTTCAGCAGCAACTGGGTGGCGGAATCCTTCAGCACCACCCCGCGCGCGCCCAGCTGCAGAGCTTCGACGATCTGCTTCTTCTCGGCCGCAGCGGTCAGAAGAATGACGCGAACCGTATGGGCTGGGCCGCTGCTCAGTTCGCGCAGCGCTTCCAGTCCCGGCATCCGCGGCATGGCCAGGTCCAAAAGCATGATGTCGGGCTTCAGATGGCGGGCCATCTTCACGGCTTCGGCGCCGTCGCAGGCTTCTCCGATGACTTTGAGATCGGATTCAGCCTCCAAAAGCCGGCGCAGGCCATCGCGAAAAATAGGATGGTCATCTGCAATCACGATGCGCACGGGCTGAGGTCTTCGACTATCCATACGCGGATTATCCATACGCGGCTTCCGGCTTTTGCGGGACGCTGATCTCCAGCCGTGAACCCTGTCCCGGATTCGATTCTATCGTGAGTTCCCCTGCAATGACACGCACCCTCTCCTTGATCACCAACGGTCCCTTGCCCTGCGCGTCCAGGTCCACTTGAGTAAGCCGTCCGGCGAAGGGAAAGCCGCGGCCGTCATCCTCGATCACCAGCGTCCAGCGGCCATTTCGGGCGCTCAACCGGACCAGCGCGGTGCGCGCCTGGCTGTGCTTGCGCACGTTGACCAGCCCCTCCTGCACGATCCGCGTCAATTCGCGGCAAACCGGTTGCGGCATGTCCGGCTCCTCCAGATCGGAGGTGAAGCGCGCCGTAATGCCGGTCTCGCGCTGAAACCTTTCCACCGTGTCCACCAGGAATCCAATCAGCTTTCGCGAATCCACATCCAGCGATTTCATCTGCTGCATCAGCTCCCGGAGCTTCAGAACTTCCTCCCGCAGCAGTCCCTGAATTCTGCCCAGCTCCTCCGGTACCAGCTCCGACCGCGTCGTGGACTGGCGGCGCAGCACATCGACCTGCATCTCCACCGCAATCAGCGACTGCACCGCGCCGTCGTGCAGTTCGCGGGCAAAGCGCGCTCGCTCCAGGGCTCCTGCCCGCAGCCGCAGACGCCGCAACAAATACACGTTGTAGACCGCCGGCCCAATCTGCCGCACCAGTTCCTGCAGGAAGCGCAACTCTTCGGTAATCTCTCCGGTCAGCGCCGGCTCCAGAAAAAAGATTCGCCCCCACCATTCCTTTCCGAAGACAAACGAAACCGTCATCAGTCGATCGAATTTATGTTGTTGCGCGAGCGGATTGAGAAAGGTCACGGGCGCGCTGGGAAGTTTCTGCCCCGAGTGGTCGAGGCCCAGCAGCGTGTAACTTCCGTTCGCGCTGTGACCGCCATGCCACGCATAGGAAGTCTCTGCCGGATATTCGAACAGGTACGTCTCGCGGTCGGAGGCCGAGGGATCAAGCCAGCGAAAAAATGAAGCCTGGCCGTTTCGCAGCACCATCTCGCCCACATAAACACGATGGCCGGTCGATTCCTGTGAGGCAATCAACGCGCGCTCCGCGCCGTACATGACCAGCAGCTCACCCACAATTTCCTGCAGCGTGCCGCTAAGGCCGGCCTCGACTCGAACTTTTCCCAGGATGCGGGCGATCACCGCCTTCTCCGACCGCAGCTGCTTCTGCTGCTCCGCCAGGTATCCCAGAAGCAGGCCCATGACCAGCAGGTAAATCGAGAGCATGAAAAGACGCTTGGGCTCAAAATCCGCGGCCTGGACTCCTAACCGCGGCAGGTGGTAACGCGCCAGCAGACGGTCCACGCCGCCGAAGAAACCCAGGTAAAATGCCAGGCTCTCCAGCCATAGCAGGGAAATCTCCGATGCCGCAGTAGCAACCGTCTCCCACACGCCCCAGCGGTAAGCAGCCGCAGCGAGAACGAAAACGAAGAACAGGAAAAAAGGATTGGCCTGGCCCGTGGCGAAAATCGATATCAACGCCGGCCAGATAATGTCCGCCGCGTGCACCAGCCGGCGAAATGAACGGGTTGACTGTTCGCGCCGCCGCAGCAGCAGGATGATTACGACGCCCTGGGCGATATAAAAAGCCAGCAGACCGTAGGCCCAGAAGGAGTAGCCGATTTCTCCCGGATCCAGCCGAACGGCGACCAGCGCAGAGATAGCGAGGAAGACGCGAGCCGTAGCCAGCCATCGTTCGATGCGGCGTATTTCGCCGGGATCGATGGGAGCCCTCTGCCGCCACAGAAACCGATGTCGCAGCGCTTGGATTAGCAATCGAGTCAACTCACCTGTTCGATGCCAACGATACTACCGAATGTAGGCGCGAGCGTCCACGCTCGTGCGGCAGTGGCAAGGACGCCAGTGTACAAAGGTGGAGCAGGCCTTCAGGCCTGCAAACTGCTGCGGTCGCGCGTTGGGCTTTAGCTCCTGAGACGCTCATCCGTGTCTTGCGTTACAGTGGCCCGCGTCGCCCGATTACCGGTTCGGCGTTACGATCGCAGCGATGAAGGCTGCCAATGCCTGCATAAATCGGTAACCTAAAAGTGATTTCGCTTGCCTGGGGTCTGCTCATTTATTCTTTAAGACATGGAAGCCGTCATCAAATCCGCTATTCCCGTTCTTCCTGCCGCGGACACCATGGAATCCCTTAGCTGGTGGACTAAGATTTGCGGTTTCGAAGAAACCTTTCGAGACGCGACGCCGCCCTCTTACGCCGGGATCCGTCGAGACGATGCGCACCTGCACATATCCGCCATGACCGACAAGAAACTGGCGCGGGTGGTTGGCGACCAGACGATGGTGCGACTCGTCGTAAAAGGCATTGAAGCAATTTATGCCGAATACCAGAAGCGAGGAGGCGTAGTACATCCGAACGGCCCTCTGCAAACCAAGCCTTGGGGCACGAAAGAGTTCGGCGCGATCGACCCTAACGGCGTCTGTGTGACGTTTCAGGAATTAGACGAAGTACTCAGCGGCTGAAGGCGCCGCCAAGCCACCTTGAAAGCAGCGTAGAGCAGGGCCTTCAGGCCTGCTTATCGTTGTGGTCGTGCCTTGCAACCGTCGGAGGCGTCACGGTCCACTCATGTTCAGCACCACGCTCCCGTTGTTGCCGATCAGACTTACTTCAGCCACATCGAGCTTGCCATCGCCATTGAAGTCGCCCGTGGCCAGTGCGAATGGATTAGAGTCCTGGGCAAAAACAATAGGGCCCTCGACCGTCCCATCGCCATTCCCAGGCAGGATGTTGATGGAGAAGCCATTGATTTCGATGACGTCAAGCTTTCCGTCGCCGTCAAAATCTCCAACGACAGGAGACAGCGGAAAGACACTTCCGGGATCTCCGGTCGTGCTTCCGTTGATTAGGCTCCAGGTTGAAAAACTCCCTGCCCCGTCGCCGGATAAGATGTTGACAATCCCCTTTGAAAGGCTAAAGAAGGAAACGTAGCTAACGACGACCAAATCCATTTTGCCGTCCTGGTTAAGATCCGCTGCGGTCATCGATGTCGGGACTTGAGGAACATCAAAAAAGCCGCCCGCGCGAAAAGTTCCGTCCCCATTGCCGATAAGAATGGTTACTCCACCGTGTTCCGTCGTTGTCGGAGCCGCGGTGTCGGCCACAGCCAAATCGAGGATTTGATCGCCGTTGAAATCGCCGGCAACTACGGCAACTGGGTTTGCGCCCGCCGCAATTTGCACGGCGGGTTGGAAACTGCCGTCCCCATTCCCCAGCAGATGTTGACGCCGCCGGCGTCACTCGGCGTAGCCCCTCCATGGTCTGACGCGGCGATATCCAGTTTTCCGTCACCGTTGAAGTCTCCAACCGCGAGGGTAAACGGATTTTCGGCGTTTAGGATCGCCGGTGTCTGGAAGGTTCCATCTCCATTCCCCAGAAGCACGGCCAACGTCCCAGCGTTTCCTCCTGAAGGACGATCCCCAAGGTCGGCCAGAACCAAATCTAGCTTGCCGTCGTGGTTGAAATCGCCCACTGCAATCGAAGTCGGATTCTTTCCCGCGGGAAACTGACTGCACTACTAAAAGTTCCGTCTCCGTTCCCCAACAGGATGCTCACCCCGCCGGGGTCTCCGCTCGATACACTGCCACTGTCAGCGACCGCCAGATCGGCTTTGCCGTCCCCATTGAAATCTGCCGCGACCACACCGACAGGTGCATTCCCGGCGGGGAAATTGGTCGAAGTTGAAAACCCCATCGTCCCGGCCACAAACGTAACTGTCGCGGACACAGATTTCGTTTTATCGGCGACAGACGTCGCCGTGATCGTCACTTGTGGCTCCGGTAGTGATGGCGAAGCAGGAGCGGTGTAGAACGCATTCTCCTGACTCGAGTCAACGATCTGTCCGCAAAGGTCGCACTCCCGGAGCATCCAGACATCGTCCACGTCACTCCGCTTCCGGACGTGTCGCCGGGCACCGTGGCAAGAAACTGCTGGGTTTCGCCTAACTTCATTGTGACGGAGCCGGGGAGCAACGAGACAACCAGGGTAGGACTTGGCGCCGGGCCTTGACCCTGTGGAGAGGAAACGGTTCCTCCTCCTCCGCAGCCGAGACCCATCAGGCAGGACAACACCGCTGCCACGAGAGCTAGCCTCATACGAACGACCTCGTGACTCTCTAAAGGGCACGAATTATAGGCCTACATCGCCAGTCGCACAACACCGTCAGATAGTATTCCTGCCTCCGCAGACTCTATAATGCCCAGTCCGCTGCAATCACTACGGAGGAAATGAATGCGCTCTGGCGCCCGGCTCTTCTTACTCGTTTTTTCCTGCTTCCTGCTTCTGGCCGCATCCCCTGAAACCGAGCAACCTCTGAACGGTTATTCCGCAGCTACGTCGCGCACCCAGCGCGATTGGGAAACCAAGTTCCGCGCCATACCCGAGCCCCAGAACCAGCGCGACTACATGCAGCGCCTCTCCGCTCGCCCTCACCACGTCGGCTCGCCCTATGACAAAGACAATGCCGAGTGGATGCTCGCCAAATTCAAGGAATGGGGCCTGGACGCCAACATCGAAAGTTTCGACGTTCTCTTTCCCACTCCAAAAGTTCGAGTCGTCGAACTGGTCGAACCCACGAAATTCACCGCCAAACTCCAGGAACCGGTGCTGGCCGTCGATCCCACTTCCAACCAGCAAGCCGAACAGCTGCCCACCTATAACGCCTACTCCGCCGACGGCGACGTCACCGCTCCGCTGGTTTACGTCAACTACGGCATCCCGGATGACTACGAAAAACTCGACCGCATGGGCGTCTCCGTCAAGGGCGCAATCGTAATCGCGCGCTACGGGAATTCCTGGCGCGGCATCAAGCCCAAGGTTGCCGCCGAGCATGGCGCCGTCGGCTGCCTCATTTATTCCGATCCCGCCGACGACGGCTACGTTCAAGGCGATGCCTTTCCTCGCGGGAGCCTGGCGTCCCCGCGACGGCGTGCAACGCGGCAGTGTGGCCGATATGCCGGTCTATCCCGGCGATCCGCTCACGCCCGGCGTGGGAGCCACGAAAGATGCCAAGCGCCTCGACTTGAAAGACGCCAAGACGCTCACCAAAATTCCGGTATTGCCGATTTCCTACGCCGACGCGCAACCGCTGCTGGCCGCGCTCAAAGGAGAAGTCGTCCCCGAAAGCTGGCGCGGTTCCCTGCCCCAGACCTATCGCACCGGACCAGGCCCCGCCAAAGTTCATCTGAAAGTCCAGTCCAATTGGGACATCAAGCCGGTCTATGACGTCATCGTAAAGATTCCCGGCTCTACCAATCCCGGCCAATGGATCGTGCGCGGCAACCATCACGACGCCTGGGTCAACGGCGCCGAGGATCCAGTCTCCGGCACGGTGGTTCTCATGGAAGAAGCCCGCGCCTTCGCCACCCTGCTCAAGCAGGGATGGAAGCCGCAGCGCACCATTATTTATTGCGTCTGGGATGGCGAAGAACCCGGCCTCCTCGGCTCGACCGAGTGGGGTGAAGCTCACGCCGACGAACTCCGCCAGCACGCCGTGGCCTACATCAACAGCGACGGCAACGGTCGCGGATATCTCTCAATGGGTGGATCGCATACCCTCGAAGCATTCATCAATGGTGTGGCCCGCGACATTCAGGACCCGGAAAAGAAGATCACGGTATGGAAGCGCGACCAGTTGAAAGCCATCGCCGACGCCACCAAGCCCGAAGACCGGAAAGAAATTCGCGATCGCGCCGACCTGCGCATTAATGCTCTGGGCTCAGGCTCCGACTGGACCGTGTTTCTCGATCATCTCGGCATTTCCACCCTCGATCTTAGCTATGGCGACGAAGACGGCGGCGGAATCTATCACTCCATTTACGATGATTTTTACTGGTACACGCATTTCTCCGACACCGACTTCACCTACGGACGCGCCCTCTCACAGACGGCCGGAACCGCGGTGATGCGACTGGCCGACGCCGACCTGCTGCCCTACAATTTCACCGGCCTGGCGGACACCATCCATCGCTACCTCGACGAATTGCAAAAACTCTCACAGACCAAGCGCGACGAGACCATCGAACGTAATCTCGAAATAGAAGAAGGACTGTTCACGGCAATTGCCGACCCCAAGAAGGCCTCGGTCCCGCCTCCGGTTGAAGAGGTGCCTCCGTACGTGAACTTCGCCCCGCTGCAGAACGCATCGGATGCGCTCACTCACAGCGCGGAGCGCTACCAGAAGGCTCTCGAAAAAGTCAGCCAAAACGGCGAACTGGCGGTGAGCCCGTCCCAACTGCAAGCTCTCAATGGGAAGCTAATGCAGAGCGAGCGCAAACTCACCTCCCCGGAAGGACTGCCCGGCCGACCCTGGTTCCAGCACCTCATCTACGCTCCCGGTGCGTACACGGGATATGGCGTTAAAACCATCCCGGGAGTTCGCGAAGCCATTGAGCAGAAGCAGTGGAAAGAAGTCGATCCGCAGATCGTGCGCGCCGCCGCCGCTATACAAGATGAAGCGGCGCTAATAGACTCGGCGGCCCAGGACTTGGAACAGGCGCATTAAGCCAGCGCTGGTTTCCTGATTCCAGTTTCTGATTTTCCGGTTTCCGGTAACGGAGGCTGGCGGAAGTGACGCAGGCAAACACCGGATGTCGTTAACGCAGCATGTTTGGCGATGGTACATGCTTTACTTGTCAGTGGCCTTCGTAGTCCTAATCCCTACGATCTATCATTATGTAGTTGCAAATGGTCTTCCCAAGAGCATTCTTATATTCGTCATTCCCGCGTACGTCGTCTTGGCGATGAGCTTCTACAGCGTATTCAAACACCTAAAGCTAAAGTAGCTGTCCAAATTCAGCGATCCTTGCGTAAGCGCATACTTCCGTCCCCTCATTAACTCGCCAAGTTCTGCCGATGATCCAGAGATGCAACATGTAGGCAGCGACTCCAGGGAGTGCCGGCAAAAATCGCTCGCTTCGGCAGGCTTTCCCTCATGGGGAAAGCCGGTTCGGCTCCCGCTGACCTGCAGTATCGGCCGTCCCCGCAGGAGAACGCGGTGAGACCTGCCGCACTCTCCCGGACCTCTTTCTCGCTGCGACCCAAACAACTCTTTTTTCGCCACGCCGCGCTATCGGTGTGCTTCGTGCCGCTTTACCTGTTGTTGTGCCGGCCGGACGTCATCTTTCTGACCCGCCTGGGATTCGTGGCCTGGTATCCCGCCACCGGTCTGCTGCTGGCCCTGATGCTGGGCATAAGCCCCTGGTATATGTTTCTGGTCTGCTTCTCCGACACTCTGGCCGGCTCGCTCTTTTACCATCAGCAATTCAAGTCCCTCACTGAAATCTTCAGCTCGGTGGGCGGAGCGTCCTGCTACGCCGCCGCAGCCTACCTGCTGCGCGGCCCCATGCGCATCGACTTGGGTTTGCGCCGTCAGCGCGATGTAGTCCGCTATCTCCTCGTGGTGACGGTGGCGGCGTTGTTGGCAACCGCCATCGGCACCGCGGGCCTGGCCGCGGACCGGGCCATTCTTTGGAGCGAGTATTGGGCTTCTGCGGTAGGCTGGTTTTCCGGCGACGGCATCGGATTGCTGGGCGTCGCACCCTTTCTTCTGATCCACGTGTTTCCCCGGGTTCGCCGGTACTTGCTGGGCCTGCCCCTGGCCACGCGCCAGCAACGGGACGCGCGTGACGCCAAGCGCTTTAGTCCGGGTGCGATTGCGGAAGCGACCGGCCAGGCTCTGGTTATGTTGCTGGCGCTGTTCTTGATGTTCGGCCCCAGGTGGGCGTCACTTCAACTCTTCTATTTGAGCTTCATCCCCGTGATCTGGATTGCCATGCGCCAGGGCATCCGGCGAGTGGTCGTCGCAGTGCTTGCCCTGAATTTCGGCGTCGTGGTCGCATTGAATCTGTTTCCACCGCCCCCGGCGGTTCTCAGCCGAGTCGGCTACTTTATGCTTGTGGTCTCGGCCATCGGGCTGATCGTCGGCTCCACCGTCACCGAGCGCCTGCGAATTGCCTTGCAGCTTCAGGAACGCACCGGATATTTGAAATCGCTCATCGAAAACAGTCCGCTGGGCATCATCATCCTCGACCAGCAGGGCAACGTGGAGCTTACGAACCCGGCGTTCCAAAAGCTGTTCCTCTGGGACCCCACAGGCGGCCACATCGACAATATTTTCACAGAAGAAAAGATGACCAGCGCCGTTTCCGCCCAGGTTCGTTCCGGGAAAGCTTTTCATGGAACCGTGCAGCGGCGCCGCAAAGACGGCAAGGTCCTGGATTTGGATCTCCACGCCGTGCCGCTGGTGGTGAACGGCGTGCAGCGGGGATCATTCGGAATCTACAACGACATTTCCGAGCAGACTCGGGCTTCCCAGGCGGAACGCGACCACGCGGATTCGCTGAAGCGACTGGTCGCGCAGCTCTCAGCAGCCAAGGAGGCCGCCGAAACCGCCAACCGGACCAAGAGCGAGTTTCTGGCCAACATGAGCCACGAAATCCGGACTCCGATGAACGGCATCATCGGCATGACCGATCTCACTCTCGACTCTGAACTCACAACCGAGCAGCGCGACTCCCTGAATATGGTGAAGAGCTCTGCCGTTTCGCTGCTCTCGCTGATCAACGACATCCTGGATTTTTCCAAGATCGAAGCCGGAAAGCTGGAGATCGAAAACATTCCTTTCGGGCTGCGCCGTACCCTGCAGGAAACCATCAAAGTGCTGAGCCTGCGGGCCCGTCAAAAGAATCTTGGGCTCAGTTCCCAGATTCCGCCCGAACTTCCCGACGCCCTGATCGGAGATCCCACACGCCTGCGACAAATTGTGATTAACCTCGTAGGAAATGCCGTGAAATTTACCACCAGGGGCGAGATCGTCATACGGGCTGAGATTGAAGACGAGACCGCCGACCTCGCCGTACTCCACTTCAGCGTCTCGGATACCGGAATCGGAATCGCCCTGGAAAAACAGAAACTGATCTTTGAGGCCTTCACCCAATCCGACAACTCGACCACGCGACAATACGGCGGCACCGGTCTCGGCTTATCCATCTCATCGCAACTCGTGGCCCTGATGGGTGGCAAGATATGGGTGGAGAGCCAGTCCGGTAAGGGAAGCACCTTCCATTTCAAGTTGCCCTTCGGACTGCAAAAACTGGGACTGCCAGAACTGGGTCTGCGAGAACTGGGACTGCAAAAGCTGGGAACGCTCCGCCCCGACGCCGCGGATCGTCCGGCCCAGCCCCGTCCTCTAGCCGAAAGCCGGCAGCACTTCAAGATTCTCCTCGCCGAGGACAATCTGGTGAATCAGAAGGTGGCCGTGCGGCTCCTGGAAAAAAGGGGACACACAGTCGTCGTCGCCGAGTCCGGCCGCAAAGCCCTTGACGCCTGGCGGCAACAGCCCCTTGACCTCATTCTGATGGATGTTCAGATGCCGGAAATGGATGGGTTTCAAACCACGGCAATCATTCGCAAAGAAGAGCTTGATGAAAAAGAGACGTCCGGAGCGAAGCACATCCCCATCATTGCCATGACCGCTCACGCCATGGTCGGCGATCGTGAACGCTGCCTCGCAGCCGGCATGGACGACTACGTCTCCAAGCCAATCGATAGCGTGGATCTGTTTGCCGCTATCGAACGCGTCATCCCGGCCGCCGCCCAGGCGCACGCCTAGCCGAACTTGGTAGCGCCGGCGTCCCGCCGGCTGTCGAGGCGGCGTCCCGCCGCCTCAGTTGGATAAGGGCACGCAATTTCAAATCTTCACGGGCTTGGGCTTCGCCGCCCCGGCAAATGGCGGGCGAGACGCCCGCCTGACAGCCGGCGAAGCCTGCCCTGAGCGAAGTCGAAGGGACGCCGGCGCTACACTGCCGGCGCCAGCTCCACAGTTCGCTTAAGCTGCCCGCACGCGGCGTAAATATCCCGCCCCCGGGGACGCCGTATGAATGCAGGTACGCCGGCGGCTCGCAAAATATTCTGGAACTGCAGCACTCGCTCCTGGGCTGGGGTCCTGAAATCAATTCCGGGTCCGGGATTCAGCGCGATCAGATTGAGTTTCGCCCGCAAGCCGCGAACCAGCTCCACCACTTCGCGCGCATTCTCAGCAGAGTCGTTGACTCCGTCCAGCAACACGTATTCGAACGTCATCTTTTCCCGTGTGCGTAGCGGGAATTCACGGGCTGCAGCCATCAGCTTTTCCAGGTTCCACTTGCGATTGATCGGCATCAGGCGGGTACGCAAGTCGTCATTCGAAGCATTGAGCGAGATCGCGATTTTTGGGCGCAGGGGCTCCAACCCGAAATCGTAGATCGCCGGCACTATCCCCGCCGTCGACACCGTCATTCGCGATTCCGTGATGCCGACTCCCTCTACCAGCAGGCGGACCGCCTTCATGAAATTCGCATAGTTGAGGAAGGGTTCTCCCATCCCCATAAAGACCAGGTTGATGCGGTGCAGAGGCAGGGAAACGCCCTGATCGTTGAGCACCGAGCACACCTGCCCCACGATTTCTCCGGCGGTGAGGTTTCGCTTTATTCCTAGCAGCGCAGTCAGGCAGAATTGGCAATCCACCGCGCACCCCACCTGGCTGGAAACACAGATGGTGGCACGCTCCCAGGTGCGGCCGGCCGATTGCTCCCCGGCTTCGCTTCCGTCGCCTGCCTCTCCGCCGTCGCCTTCCGGCATCCAGACGGTCTCCACGCTCTGCCCGTCTGCGCAGGTCACCAGGTAGCGTACCGTGCCGTCACTCGAAACAAACTTCTTCTCGATCGCCGGCAGCCCGACGGAAATCCTCTTCTCCGACAGGCTCCGCCGAAAGTCCTGAGGCAGCGTCGACATCTCTTCGAGACTCTCCACTCTCTGCCGGTAGAGAGATTCAAAGAGCTGGCGGGCACGGTAAGCCGGCTGGCCGAACTCCTCCACCAGGAGGCTCAATTCGGGAAGCTGAAGTCCCAATAACGAGGTATGCGTAATCTCACTCATGACTTTCAGAACTGCTTTCCTTGGCGTACTTTGCGGCCCCTTCGCGACCTTTGCGGTGATGCTTTCGCTGGCCCTACCCAATTGTAGAGGAGAAAAACGCCAGCTCAACCACGGACTCGCATAACCTACTGATTACAAAAGGGTAACCACGCATTCGCCGGACTCGGCCGCGTTGTGCAACAATACTCGTATGGTTCAGGAAGTCCGCAACATACGCCGCGAGGTGCTACCCAACGGGCTAATCCTCATTACTGAAGAGATGGAGCACATTCGCTCCGCCTCGATCGGTATCTGGATCAAGACCGGCTCCCGCGACGAAGACCTGCACTCGAACGGCATCTCGCACTTCATCGAGCACATGGTCTTCAAGGGCACAAAGAACCGCAGCGCGGAAAAAATTGCCCGCGAAGTCGACTCCATCGGCGGCAACATGGACGCCTTCACCGCCAAGGAATGTATCGGATTCAACATCAAAGTGCTGGATGAGCATCTGCCCATAGCCATGGATGTGCTCAGCGACCTGGTGCTGAACCCGGTCTTCGACGCCCACGACATCAGCCGGGAGCGGGGCGTGATTCTCGAAGAAATAAAAATGGACGAGGACAATCCCGACTATCTGGTCCACGAAATCTTCACCCAGAACTTCTGGAAAGATCACCCCCTCGGCAAGCCCATTCTGGGGACTAAAGACACGGTCAAAAAGTTCGAGCGCGACGCCGTGCTGGAATTTTATAAACAGCGTTTTGCGCCCGGCAACATGATCATCTCCGCCGCGGGTCATCTTAAGCACGAACAATTCGTGGAACTGGTAGGCAAGCATTTCGGGCGCATGAAGCCGGTGAAGAACGGCTTCCACGGTTCCCCGCCCAAAATCGTCTCCCGCATAAACATGCGCAACAAGAAGTCGCTGGAGCAGGTGCAGATCTGCGTGGGGGTTCCGTCGCATCCCATCGCCCACGAGAACCGCCATGCCTCCTACATTCTGAATACGTTGCTCGGGGGAGGCATGAGTTCGCGGCTCTTCCAGAACATTCGCGAACGCCAGGGCCTGGCCTATGCCATCTACAGCGACCTGTCGCCCTACCGCGACACCGGCTGTCTCTCGGTCTACGCCGGAACCTCGCGCGAGTCGGCGGGCAAGGTTGTGCAGTCGGTGGTCTCCGAGTTCCGCAAACTCAAGGTTGAGCCTGTACCCGAAGAAGAATTGCGCCGGTCGAAAGATCAACTCAAGGGGAGCCTGATGCTGTCGCTGGAATCCTCGACCGCGCGCATGTCGAACCTGGCCCGCCAGGAAATGTACTTCGACCACTTCTACAGTCTGGACGAGCTGATCGAGCGCATCGAGCGCGTCACTGTCGAGCAGCTGACCGAACTGGCCAATGAATTCTTCCAGCCAGAATCGATTGCAGTGACGGTTCTCGGCAACCTGAACGGCCTAAAGCTCACCCGCGATCAACTCGCCTGCTAGAGTTTTTCTTCACGACGTCATTCCACCACGAACCACGTAGGGACAGATGTCCTCATCTGTCCGGCGGGGCGAAGCTCCGCGATTTTGTTGCCCACGAAAAAAGCATGCCGAGCTGCGCTCGACTGGACAGATGAGGACATCTGTCCCTACGTGGCTCGTGATGACATTTCCCGATTCGCGCCGGGAATCAAACACTGCCGTTTTACAAAAGTTGCGCCTTGCGATCACAACTCTCTTCTGACACTTCGCGTCGCCGATCGCATCTAATTAAATAACTGAGCAGCCCGGGCGGGCACGGTGACGCCGCAGAAAAAAGTGGGCTGCGTTGGATCGGAGGATGGTTATGGCGCAGGTGATTGAGTTCTACATTCCGTCGCGTTTCAGAGCCAAGGTGAAGTGGGTTCCGCCAGAGCAACGGGGGAAAATTCTGGCCTTCCCCGCTGACTTGAAAAAGTCGGCTTAGTAAGGTGAAACGAACGCCCGGCCGCATCCGTCGCGCGCCGGGCGTTCGTTTTTTCTCTCGCGGATTGCGCCGGCGATTCAAGTGGCTCGCCTAAGTATCTCATTCGCAATTACTTGCAAGCTATTCTTGGCGGTCTTTGCGGTCTCCTTCGCGACCTCTGCGTTAAAAGCTCTCCCCCGCCGCACCCATTCGCCGCAATCGTTTCTCTAGCCTACAGCCAAATTTCGAGGCATACTATGCGGCAGGCCCGTCTCCCCTGCGGGCGGGAGGGCTGCACGTCATGCCGTTGTTGGAGGAGAACCAGCTACAAGTAACTGACCTCACGCCCAGGGTTGGGGATGAGTCCGAAAAAAAACAGCGCCGCCAAATGCTTATTGCCTTGGCCTTGCTTTTAGCAGCGCTGATTCTGGTTCTGATCAAAGATCGCGACTTCTGGTTTCCGCCCGAACCTCCCGCACAATCTGAAGCGGAGCCCGTTGAAGAGCCCTCGCCGGACGTGAAAACGCCGTCGGCAACCGCATCCACCGCCACGACGCCGCCTCCGGCTGCAGTGCATGCGCGCCCGAAGGCGAAGCTGCACACGTCGCCTCCCGCGGCAGCCGCTGCCGAGCCAACTCCCGCGCCCGCATTGGCGCCGGTGGTGATGAGCCGCACCGTTCTGCCTCCGCTCGAAGTCGAAGTGGTCGCTGGTGACGAGCACCGTACCATTCAGTCCGGGAGCAACTCTGTCCGCGTGGACTTGCAGCCCCGAAGCTCTTTCACGCCCGCGGCAGCTTCGTCGCCCGCTTCGGCTTCCTCAACTCCCAGTTCCTCCGATCCTGCGGGCGTCGCGGACGCCACCGCCCGGGTCCATCTTTCCCCCGGCGCCGCGGAGATTATTTCCCGCCCGGTTCAGCCGAACTATCCTCTGCTGGCCAAGGAAATGAAAGTTCAAGGCGCGGTCGTCCTCGAGGCCCTGATCGGACGCGACGGGAATATCCAGGACCTGCACGTCCTCAGCGGACCCACCATTCTCTCGACAGCCGCCCGGGAAGCGGTCAAGCAATGGCGCTTCCGGCCCTATCTGCAGTCCGGTCAGGCGGTCGAAACCGAGGCTCGTATTACGGTGAACTTCACCATTTCGACTCAGTAGTCGCTGCCACGGATTTACACGGATCACACGGATAACCCAACAAAGAAAAATCAAAAAGAGATTTGATCCGTGAGAATCCGTGAAATCCGTGGCTGGTTTTTCGGGAAGCTGGCAATGTCGCGGGAAAATAAAACGGGCGTCCCGACTCTTGCGAGTCGCCTGACGCCCGGGCAGCCCTCCCCCAGAACTGCTCGCCAATAAAAATAAAGCCCGGGACGACTTCTGGGAATGGCACGAGCGTGCCAGAACCAATCAGGCAACGTTTCTGCTCATCGCAAACGTGTCGGAAATCCGCTATCCCGCTCCGCCCGCGTGGCTGCGGCTGGCCATGGCATGGGCACATTCCACTCGGTTCCTGCCGTTGGCTTTGGCGGAATAGAGTGCTCCATCCGCCGCGCGGAGCAGCTCATCCCACCTGAGAAGTGAGGCTCCGGCCGCATGACCGGCCATCAACCCGATGCTGACGGTCACCCGAACCGGACCCGCATCCGTTTCAACCGGCTTTCCGGATACGTAGGCCCGCATTCGCTCCGCCGTTATCTCCAGGTCCGCGGGAGTGCACTCGGCCAGCACGATAAGGAACTCTTCCCCGCCATAGCGGCCCACGAAATCATAATTTCTCACCGATGCGAGCATGCGCCGCGCTACTTCGCGCAACACCGTGTCTCCGGTTTGATGTCCATGGTTGTCGTTGATTTCCTTGAAGTGATCAATGTCGGCCATCATCACCCCCAGCGTCTCGCCAATTCTCGCGCTGCGCAGGGTTTCCCGCTGCAGCAGGCCCATGATCGCTCCCCGATTCCAAAGCCCTGTCAGTTGATCGTGCGCCGACTCGAATTGCAACTCAGTTTGCACCTTCAGCAATGCGCCCTGCAGCTCCAGAATCCGCTTTCCCGCCCGCACCCGGGCGCGCAGCTCGTTTACATCAAAAGGTTTGGTCAGGTAGTCATCGGCCCCCGCTTCCAGGCCTGCAACTACATCTTCCTTGCTGCCCTTGGCCGTGAGCAGCAAAACATATCTGTAGAGACCGGCTTCGTGCCTGCGGATTCTCCGGCAGAGCTCCACACCATCCAGCCCCGGCATCATCCAATCCAGGATCGCCATCTGGGGAGAATCGTTTTGTTGCAGAGCGCTCCAGGCGTCAAGTCCATTCTCCACCGACGTGACGCGATAGTTCCATTTCTGCAGCCAACTCTCCAGGATCCGGCGGAAGATGGGATCGTCTTCCGCGATCAACACGGTATCGGGCGAAGCCGCGGTCGATCCACCGGCTTCCGCATTTTGTCCAGCCAGCACAATATTCACTGCACCGCTCCTACTGCATCCCTCAGGGCGAGATGCAGACGCGCAATTTCCCGCTCCAGCACCCGTAAGACTTCAGGGGCCCGGGACAGATTGTTCCCGTGCCCCATGTCTTCAAGCTCGCGCGCGGCTTGCAAGGCCCCGGGCGCGCCCAGATATCCGAGTTCTCCCTTCAGGCTGTGGCCGGTGCGCATCACCGTCTCCGAATCCGAGTCAACGACGGCCTGTCGCAGCTTCTGCAGGAGTTTCGGCGATTCCTCCAGAAAAATCTGGCATAGCTCCCGCAGAAGTTCTTCATCGCCGCCCAGCCGCTCCAGGGCTTCAGCTTTGCCCCACAAGTCCTTGGCGGAAGGAACCTGTATGGCGGAGTCTGCAGTCGCGAATTGGGCGAGGGCCTTTTCAATATCGGCAAAGCGTATAGGTTTCGTGATATAGCCATCCATTCCCGCCTGCAAACAGCGTTCGCGGTCACCCTTCATCGCGTGGGCAGTCATAGCGACGATTGCCAGGTGAGTGCCGCTACGTTTCTCACGCTGGCGGATCGCTTCGGTGGCCGCCAGGCCATCCATCTCCGGCATTTGGACGTCCATGAAAATCAGATTGAATTTCTGGCTGAAAGCCAGCGCCAGCGCCTCTTTGCCGTTGCACGCGAGCACTGCCAAATGCCCCATTTTTTTCAGCACGCGCAGAATGACCGCCTGGTTCACGGCATTGTCCTCGGCCACCAGAATGTGAAGTTTGCGCCCCGACTCGCGCAGCGTGTGCCGGGTCACCAGGGGCTGCGGAACGGCGTTGTCGGTGTGGCGATGACCCAGCACGGTAAGGATGGCGCTCCGCAGATCGGTGTTCATGACCGGTTTCAGCAGGTAAGCCGAAATCCCCACTTCCCGGCATCGTTCCGCTTCACCCTGCTGTCCGCCTGAAGTCAGCATTAGGATATTTGCGACTCCTGTGCTGGACTGGCGCCGAATCGCTTCGGCCAGTTGAAATCCGTCCATCCCGGGCATGCGCGCGTCCACGAGAATGACCGGAAAAGATTCTCCTTTTTGATTCGCCGCTGCGATGGCCGCCAGCGCAGCCTCCCCCGAATCCGCCGCGCATGGTTTCATTCCCCACGCGGCCGCCATCTCGACCAGAATCCGTCGATTGGTTGCATTGTCATCTACCACCAGCACGGGCACATTGCGCAACTCGTCTTCAGGGGGAAGCAGGGACGGAACGACCAGCGGCGCCTCGGCAAAGCACGCCGTAAAGTAAAATGAGCTGCCTTTGCCTGCGCTGCTCTCCAGCCCTATCTTCCCTTTCATCAAGTTCACCAGGCTGGCGGAAATGGCCAGGCCCAGACCCGTTCCGCCATATTTGCGCGTCGTGCTGTTGTCGGCCTGCGAAAATGCGTGAAAGAGCAGTTTGTGTTTTTCTGGGGAAATTCCGATTCCCGAATCCACGACCTTGAACTGCAGCTCTACCTTGGCATGGTGCTCAGACTTCTTGGTAACTTCGACCAGCACTTCTCCCTTATCCGTGAACTTGATGGCGTTGCCTACCAGGTTGACCAGGACCTGGCGCAGTCGTCCCGGATCGCCGAGCAGTTGCTGCGGGATGTCCGCGCCAATTTCGCAAGCCAGTTCCAGGCCCTTTTCGTGGGCCCGCGCCGCCAGCGTCTTCATGGTTTCGCCCACGCAGGTGTGGAGGTTGAAAACGATTTGCTCCAGCTCCAGCTTTCCGGACTCGACTTTCGAGAAATCCAGAATGTCGTTGATGATGCTTAGCAGGGATTCTCCAGAAGACCGCACCAGTGAAAGGTATTCCCGCTGTTCCTGGGTCAGCTGCGTATCCAGCGCAAGTTCGGTCATACCCAGAATTCCATTGATCGGCGTGCGGATTTCATGACTCATGTTGGCCAGAAACTCGCCCTTGGCGCGACTGGCAGCCACTGCCGCATCTTTGGCGGCGGCGAAGTGTACATTCGCGGTCTGCAGTTCGGTGGTACGGCGAGCCACCTCTTCCTCCAGGTTCCCGCGGTGCCGCTGCAGCTCCAGGTCCTGTTGTTCGATTTGGGCCAGCATATCGTTCACTCCGGTAATCAGCCTGCCGACCTCATCGTGGCTGCTGACCGGGCAGCGTAGGGAATAGTTGCGCTCCAGCGAGACGCGCTTCGCAGTCTGCGCCAGTTCGAGAATCGGCCCGGAAACCAGTCCTTGCAATCGTGCCGCCAGCAGGAAGGCGACGCCCGAGGAAATCAACAACGCCAGCCCGATCACGATCGGATAAGTCGCCAGTCTGGCGTTCACTTCGGAAAAATCCGACTCCAGATAAACCGTGCCGATCGAATCTTCCGCCAACAAGACGGGGCGAAATACCAGGAGGCGGCCAGTTTCAAAAAAAGTTCCCTCTGGTCGCAGTCGCGGGGGCGAAAATTCCGCATCCTTTCCATTGCGGACGTAAGCGGCGAAGACCTTGCCATCCTGCCCGAACAAGCAAGCTGCGGTGATATGAGGCTGGGTGCGCAAAGATCGCAGCACCTCCTGCGCCGCCTGCACATCATGAAAGGTGAGCGCTGCCGTGCTGTTGTCCGCCACCATATCGGCCAGCGTCGATGCGTCGGTGACCATCGCCCGCCGGTTCATTGCCATGTCATAGCTGAATATCACCAGGCAAGCCAGCAGCACAGTAACGCTGGTGATCGACAAGATGATCGCGGTCAGCTTGCGTCCGACCGACATGTCGCGCAACACACTCAATTAGTTTTCCAGCCCTTCGTCGGCCACGAGCGTCTTGGCCACTGTCAGGAGCCGGGCGCTCAGCTTCAGGTGGGCCCGTTCCGCCGCCTGCACGTTGATCTCAAAACGCACCCGGCTGTCTTCCAGGACAAAGTTGATCATCCCTCCCATCCGGGCAAAGCCGGCGGCATCTCCCACCGTCAGTACGCTGGTTCTCTTCAGGCCGCGCAGGATCTCTTGCAGGTGCGGCCCTTCCGAAGCCGCTACGAACAGGATCTGACAGGCTTTCGCCTGCGGCAGGCCGGAGGGATGAACGATTTCGATGGGGTGGCCGCTGACCGTCTTCTCTTCAATCCCACGCTCAAAGTCCCGGTCGAAGGGATCTTGCCCCAGAACACAAATTTGCAAGGGAGCGTCAGCGCTGGCAAAGGCGTCTGTTGGCCATTCCACGAACTTGGCGAAATTGAAAAGAAATGCCGCCTTCACCTGATACTCGGTCGCGGACTGCGCTTGCGCCGCCACCGCCAAAAGACAGAAGGTCAGCGCAATCACGCCCAACGTCCAAGGTTTTCTCCGGGACCGCAAGCCGGCAGGGCCGTCCTGAATCGAAACCTTGAGCGCATTGTCAGAGTTGTTCAATTTTCGAGTCCTGTTTCAGAATTGCCAGGTAAATTTGGCGTAAACGCTGCGCTTGATCAGCGTGGACCTCACGCTTCCGCTATCGTCCACAAATTCCAGGCGCCGGTCCTTTATCAGGTTCTGTCCCACCACGCTCACCGTGAGCGCTTCCGTCCATCGCCAGGTCAGTCCGGTGTCGAGCCTGGTGTAGGACGGAATCCCGGTCGTGAGCCGGTCCACGAAATAACCGGATACGTCCCACTCCATTCCACGCCCCAGCTTCACGTGAGATCGAAGCTGTGCGCTGTGAGCCGGGGTGCTGCCCTCTACGCTCTCCACAGTCTCCGCATCCCGGCTGGGCGGATCGAGGTGCATATGGATCTTCTCGAAGCTATAACCCGGGCTGAGGGTCCAGCGATCCGCAACCTTCCAGTTCGCCGAGACCTGGATCCCGTGCTCCTCTCCGTGCATCAGGTTCTGGAATGTAGCGGGCACCACAAGGTGGGGAGGGCCGGGCGAGTTCTCGAAGAAAGCGGCGGCTGGTTCCGTCGTTTGCTGGTGGTTGTAGTCGTTGTAAT
Organism: Terriglobia bacterium; assembly: GCA_963841075.1. GTDB lineage: Bacteria > Acidobacteriota > Terriglobia > Terriglobales > Acidobacteriaceae > JAIQFF01. The sequence goes on along the minus strand of CAWJBA010000032.1, from coordinate 11,576 downwards.
ACGTCGCCACGTCGATGGAGAGTGCACTGAGAAGAGTATTCCGGTAACCGGCTTCGTACGCGATCATCCCTTCATTCATGAAGTGGGGATTGCCCACCAGCGCGAATAGTGTCGGCGGTTCCCCCGGACTCTGAAAGCCGCCGAAATTTACGCGGATGGCTCTGTCAGTTTCCGCGGGTGTCCGTTCGGCCTGCGATACCGCTGCCCAGAACATATGGCGACTGCTGGGTATCCACGCCGCGCGCACACTCGGTAAAGCATTAAATCCGGTGTAGTAGCTGTGTTCCAGTTTGCTGCCGACGGTCAGGTAGAGCTGGTCAGGAACCAGAGCGATTTCGTCCTGGATGAACACGCTGAATAACTGCATGTTGACATCTGCCGGATTGAACGAGAGTGTCAGATCTCCGTTCGTATCCGAATCTGTGTTGCTGTAACTCGCTCCCCAGACGACTTCCTGGCGTGTGTCCCACGCGAAATGGTGCGCAAATTCGAGATCGAAGGCTCCGAGTTGCCCCCGGAGAAAGTCATTACGCTTGTATCGATCGAACGAAAGTTGCAGGGATGTGCCCGACTGCGGCGAAAAAGCATGGTCCCAGACGGAATGCAAATAGCCCCCGGACAAGGAAGCTTCAGTATCAAGATTCTTTCCAGGCGAGGTAACGGAGGAGAGGAATGACGTGGGAACGCCCTCCTGCCCTGTATACATGTCGCCTTCGACCGTGATTTGGTCCTTGGTCGAAAGGCGGCTGTCCATCCGAAATCCCGTCCGCAGCAAGTGCCAGCCATCGGCTCCGCTGCCGCCGTCCGCACCCGGCAGATGATCTTGATTAAAGTATTTGGCAAAAACTCTGTAGTCGGTGCGGGCGCCCAGCCTGCCCCCGTACTGCGTGGTGCCAAATCCCTGGTTCAGATTGCCGCCTCCAGCCACCACCATGCCGCCCCTGGTTTCCGCGGCTCTTTTCGTGATGATGTTCACTACTCCGTTGACCGCGTTCGCTCCCCAGATAGTTCCTCCTGGGCCGCGTATCACTTCAATGCGTTCAATATCCTCAAGAGGGAGATCGAAAACGTCCCAGAAAACACCGCCGAAACTCGGCGTGTACACCGTTCGCCCGTCTAACAGCACCAGGACTTCGTTGCTGAAGCGTCCGTTGAGACCGCGTGCGGTAATGGCCCAGGTGTTCGCGCTAATCTGCGCGACATCCACTCCGGGAACCATGCGCAGCAGATCGGGAATGCTGGTGGCGCCAGAACGCGCGATGTCGGCTGAAGTAATGACAAAGATCGCGGACGCTGTGCGCGATATTTTCTGCTCGGTCTTGGACACCGAGGTCACCTTGGTGTTCATCAGGTCTTCCAGGCTCAGGCTGGTCAAGTCGTCCGCTTTCACCTGTGCCTGCAACGGACAGCTGGCAAGACCGCTCGCAAGAGAGAAGATCGCAAGAAAAAAGACTACCCACGACCCGAGCCGGCTCCTTACGCCGCTGGCTCGTCCGATCTTCGAGACTATAGACTCGACCCCTTGGTCGATAGTCGTCCCCGCAATATACACAGATTCTCCTCGGCTGGTCCCGCTTTCCCCCATGCCGTAGGCGGGACCGAGGACCACTCTGGCTTTCTTCGGCAGGATCGGGTCCCACTTTATGTAGTTGGAGCGGTGACGTTTACCCAAGGGACATGCCCCTCGGGTGCAGATAGCGCCGGCTGTCGGGTGGGCGTCTCGCCCGCCCCATCGCGCCGGACGGAAGACGGCGCCACCTTTTCGGTTAGATTCCCACCGCCTTGCGGTTAAAGCCCTCCGCGACCCCGCCGATAGGTAAGAAACATAGGTATTCAGCGTCATCCCCGCCGGCGCAGATGGCCGGTGCGATGGCCGGCGCAGAGACAGAATCACTGGGGCGGAGGTCGCGATGAGCGGAATTGCCGCGGGTATGGTCCGCGAGGCCGAAAACTTGAGTGCCGCCAAGCCTTCTCTCCGGGTCTTGCTGGTCGAAGACAAGCCCGCCGACCGCGACCTGATCCTGCGCGAGTTGGGAAGAGGTGAATTCGAGATCATCAGCGACGTCGTCCAGACCGCCGAGGCCTTCCGTCAGCGGGTAAAGACGAATTGTCCGGATGTGGTGCTGGCCGACTACAACCTGGGCCAGTGGAGAGGGATGGAGGCGCTCGAGATTCTGCGTGACGAAGGCCTGGATGTTCCCTTGATCCTGGTGTCGGGTGCCCTGGGAGCGGTTACAGCCGTGGAGTGCATCAAGCAGGGCGTCACTGACTATGTGCTGAAGGATTCTCTGGCCCGCTTGTCGGTGGCACTGCGCGGCGCGCTTAAGGACAAACGGGCTCGCGAAGAGCGCAAACGCGGACAGGAATCGCTGGCCCAGAAGGTCGAGGAGCTGGCTCGCTCCAACGCCGACCTGGAACAGTTCGCCTACGTGGCCTCGCATGACTTGCAGGAGCCTTTGCGCATGGTCTCGGCGTACACCCAGCTGCTGGCCGAACGCTATCAGGGCAAACTGGACGACCAAGCCGACAAGTACATTCGATACGCCGTCGACGGCGCCACGCGTATGCAGAGTCTGATCCAGGACCTGCTGGCCTTTTCCCGAGTGGGACGGCAGGAGACCGCATTAACCACCACGAACTGCAACCAGGTCGTGGAGCTGGCCATCGAGAACCTGCGCGCCGCGATCCTCGAGAGCGGCGCCCTGGTGACCCATGGGCCTTTGCCTTCGGTTTTGGCCAGCGGTTCGCAACTGCGGCAGGTGATGCAGAACCTGATCGGAAACGCCATCAAATTTCGCGGCTCCCAGTCCCCCATCGTTCAAATCTCAGCCCGAAGACAAGGATCCGACTGGATATTCTCGGTGGCCGACAATGGCATCGGCATATCCGCCGAGCACGCCGAGAGCGTCTTCATTATTTTCAACCGCCTGCACACCCGCACCGAATATCCCGGCAATGGCATCGGTCTGGCGATCTGCAAAAAGATCGTCGAGCGGCACGGCGGCAGGATCCAGGCCTTGCCCCACGAAGGCGGCGGCACAATCTTCAACTTCACCTTGCCGGCCCAAAAAATTTCCGCAAGACAGGACTTGGCATGATGCCGACAGCGTCTGAGATCCTGCTGGTGGATGACAATCCCGCCGATCTCGACTTGTCCATCGACGCCCTGGCCCAAAGCGCCTGGCCGACCCACATCAGTACGGTCAACGACGGGGACGAGGCCATGGCCTATCTTCACCGCCAGGGGAAATACGCAAGCGCCACCCGTCCCCACCTGGTGTTGCTCGACCTGAACTTGCCTCGCAAGGATGGACGTGCGGTTCTGGCCGAGATGAAGTCCGACTCCGCTCTACGCAGAATTCCGGTCATAATCTTCAGCACGTCACAAGCGGTAAAGGACATCGAGCGCAGTTACGAACTCGGCGCCAACTGCTACGTGAGTAAACCACCCACCCTGGCCGATTGGGTTTCAACCATGAAGCTGTTGCAAAATTTCTGGATCGGATGCGTATGTCTGCCCCGCGAGGAGGAACAATGAGTAACGGCTCTACCCACGTATTGCTGATCGAAGACAACCCCGGAGACGCCGACCTGATTCGCCTGCGCTCGGTGGAGGCCAACTCCGATCTTTCCGTCTCCTGTGTCACCCGGCTTTCCACCGGCCTGGCGTCGATGATGGTGGCCCCTCCGGCCATGGTACTGCTCGACCTGAACCTGCCCGACAGCCACGGCGCCGACACTTACCGTGCCGTGCTGCGGGAGACGCCCGGCGTCCCCATCGTTGTGCTGTCCGGTCTGGACGATGAGGAACTGGCGGCCAGCGCGGTCCATCAGGGAGTCCAGGACTACCTGGTCAAAGGAAATTTCGACAGCAAACAGCTCGCCCGTGCCATGCGGTATGCGATTGAGCGCCAGGCGCTGTTGACTTCTCTCGACATGAGCCGCCGTCAGCAGCTCCAGTTCAAGAACGAGTTTCTCTCCCACGTGTCGCACGAGTTGCGCACTCCCCTGACCTGCATTCACCAGTTCGTTTCGCTCATGCTCGATGGATTGGCCGGCCAGTTGCATCCCGAGCAACGCGAGCATCTCGAAACCGTTTTCCGCAGCGTGAACCAGTTGCGGGTCATGATTACCGACCTTCTGGAAGCCACCCGGGCCGAGTCGGGAAAGATATCGATCGAGCCGCACTGCATGGTCATCGGCGATACCATTCGCCAGGCGGTAGCCATGCTTCAGAGCACGGCCCAGGCCAAGGGAATCGGCCTCGAGGCCGGCCTCGACATCAGGATTCCATTCATCTACGCAGATCCCAACCGCGTGCTGCAGGTGCTAACCAACCTCATCGACAACGCCGTCAAGTTCACCCCCGCCGATGGCTCGGTGATGGTGAAGGCTTGCCTGATGGAGAACGATCCCAATTTTGTCCAGATCTCCGTCGCCGATACCGGCCGCGGAATCAGCGCGGACGCGAAGACGCTGATTTTTGAACGCCTCTACCAGGACCCGAATTCGATAGACGATAGCCGCAAGGGCCTGGGGCTGGGACTGTACATCTCGAAAGAACTGGTCCGCCTGCAGGGAGGACAAATGTGGGTGGAAAGCCAGCTCTCCCACGGCAGCACCTTCATTTTTACCCTCCCTCTGTTTTCCCTGGCAAAATTTCTGGCGCCGATCATTACGCACCGCGGCCGCTTGCGAGAGTCTCTTTCGCTGATCACAGTGGAAGTCACCCCGTTGCTCGAACCCTTTGCCGACGACTGGGGAGAGATCCGCAAGCATTGCCTGAAGATTCTTGAGCCCTGCATTCTCGGCGATAAGGACACCATCCTTCCCTCTTTAGGAAACACCGGACAGGGCGAAACCCTGGTCGTCGTGGCCTCCGCCGACGAACATGGAGCCATCGTCGTCGAAAAGCGTATTCGCGAGCAACTGGAGCGCTCTGAGCGCCTGCGAACCCACTGCGCCATCAAACTTTCGTCGCTAGTCCTGAAACTTCCGGCCGCAGATCGCCAGGAACCGCTGGATAAACTCGTTCACGAAGTTGCCGATAGCATTACTGACATCACGATGGCCGCTTTGCGCAGGAACCAGACCTCCACCAACTGAATGGAAAAAGAAATACGAGTTGAACGGAAACCAGGAATTCGCAGATTTACTAAAGGAGAAGCACCATGGAAAAAGCCAAAATCCTCATCGTTGACGATGATCCCGACCTGAGACGGGGTCTGAACCTGCGCTTGCGCGCCAACCACTTCGACACGGCCTATGCCACTGACGGATTCTCGGCCATCGCCATGGCCCAGAAAGAGCGCCCCGACCTGATCATTCTCGACATCGGGCTGCCCGCCGGAGATGGTTTCATCGTGCTGGATCGCCTGCAACAGAGCGCCCAGCTTGCTTCGATTCCGGTCATCGTCCTGACCGCGCGCGATCCCCAGAACAACCGGGAGCGCACCTTGAAGGCCGGGGCCGCAGCGTTCCTGCAAAAACCCGCCGACAACAATGAACTCATGGACGTGATTCGCATCACCTTGAGTCCGGTATGGCCCGGCACGACGGCTTCTGCCGCGCCTCGTCATTAGACCGGCCCGAATTCCAGGTGACGAGGGCTCAAACGCGCGAGACCAGAAAGAGGCCGCCGCCAATCGCGACGATATCCTCGAGCAGGGCGATCACCCAGTCTGGCCCACGCAACTTTTCGACCAGGCTCGCGCGCACTCGATATCCCGCGAACGCTCCTATGACTCCGCCCGCTCCTCCGAGGATCGCACCAGCGGAGGCGGAGTGACCAGCTGCCATACAGAGCGCCGCGCCCGAAAGTGCACCCAGGACCAGGCGTCCGAATAGAGGCCCGGGTGCGGTGCGGTCAGGGATGAAGGGCAACTTGTCTGCAATCAGTTCGCCCAGAGCCAGCGCGGAAAAACCGTAGGTGGCGACCGTGGATTCCATGAAACCCAGGCGCGTGCCGTCGAGCTCAAGCCAGCCCAGATGCGCCGCCCAGCATACCAGCGCTGGGCCAGTCATCGAGCGCAAGCCGGTCACCAATCCGATGCCCAGCGCCACAAAAAATGTCGGGGTGGAGTTCATCACACCCAGCTCCTTTCGCGGTTGCGGCAGCAACACAAAACCCGCCTACTCCGGCGGGTCGTGAGGTTGAAACCCTCAAATCGGTTTCTACGCTGCTGTCTTCTTCAGCTGCCGTACTCGAGCCCAGCGCGCTCTCGAGCCGCTGCGATCTTTTTACGCGCGGCCACAGAAAGCCTTCGCCGCCGCGGCTTGGTGTAGGATCCTCCGTTATCCAGCTTGCCGAGAACTGAAAGAGCCGCGTCAACATGTCTCAGTTGGTTGACCAGGCCCGTTCGCTCCACTCTCAGCTGCGAGACGACCGACTCCAGTCCCTTCAGTTCTGCCATGAATTCCCCCTCTGCGAGTGATCTTAACAAAAACATCGCGCCTCGCGGGACCGGCGTTCGCGCCTCCCCTACCGGTCTTCCTGCCACGGGACCCGGTCGGCCCGTCTGTGCTGAGATTTCCTCCGGTCGCTGATCTACCCTGGCGAGACTTCTTGATATGTCGCACGCTGTGCCCTTGCACCAGGTGGAACAACTCTTCCGCCAGATTCTTGGTGTGATCGCCGGCTCGTTCAAATGCCTGCGCCATGAAAAGCAGGTTGGTCACTTCGTAACTCCGTGGCCGGCGCCCTTTTCCAGATACTGCCGAAACACCGAATGAGCAGACCTGATCCATGTCGTAATCCATCTTGATGACCGATTCCGCCAGCCCCAGATCGCGGCTCACAAATCCTTGATGAACCCGCGCCAGCATCTCCTGCAAAACCTGCGCCATCTCGATCAGAAACGCGGATTCCTTCGCGTTCAGCGGCGCCGGCAATCCGTGAATTCGCTGCACCACCGACCAGATCAGATCGCCGATGCGTTCCAGATCGATCGTGAACTTCAGGCAGGCCAGCAACTCGCGCGCCTCGGCCTCGGGCACCTGCGTGACCGCGGCCGGCGTGGCGTCATCCACTTGCCGCTCGATCTGGTCGAGCTCCTTTTCGCACTGCCGCACCGCCAGATAAGCGATGCGCGAGCCGGTCGCAAGATAGTCCCGGGCATTGAAGGCGGCATCTTTCGCGATCAGGCAAGCCCGCAGAGCCGTGTCGATCGCCTTCTTGCTCGCCTCTGATTTCTCTTTACGTGCTCGCTTCATGGCAGTATTGGGAGCCGTGCGGAATCTCGTGAAATCAGGCTAGCAGACTCCGAAGCGTAAATTCCGGTGGTTCCTGCACTTCAGAAACCTGCCGCCGTTTGCAGGAAATTGCACTCCATTCAAAATATCGCCATGGCCAAATCTGGAAAGCAACGGGTAAAGAAGCAGAGGCTGAAGAAACTGCGCCTGAAGGAGCAAGGCCTGAAGAAAAAAAGAACTGAAGCAGAAGCCAAAACCGGCAGAGAAGACCGGCAAGTCACCCGAACGTCAGCTCGATGAGTTCCTTACCTGCGCGAGGTCGGTCCCACTCACGGGGTGTGAACGCCGGAGGGAGCAACAACAGATTCTTCAACCAGCGGCAGAAACACCTGGAAACATGTGTCCCCGGGCTTTGAATTGACCTGGATCGTGCCGCGGTGTTTCTGCACAATTCGCTGCACCGTATCCAGGCCCAGCCCGGTTCCCTCTCCAACTTCCTTGGTGGTGAAGAAGGGTTCGAAGATGTGGGCTTTACCTCGGGTGAAATTCCCGGACCGTTGTCGCCGATCTCAACCACCACACAGTGTTCGTCGCGGAACGTCCGTACCCGCAGTTCGCCCTTTCCGCCCATGGCGTCAATCGCGTTGTCGATGATGTTGGTCCAGACCTGATTCAGCTCGCTGCCGAATGAGTTCACCAGAAGCGGCACCGTTTCATACTCGCGCTTTACCGTCACTCCCTTTTTCAGCTTGTGATTCAAGATGGTCAGCGTGGTTTCCAGGCCCTTCACGCGACATCGACGTTCTGCACCGGCGCCTGGTCCATGTAGGTGTATTCCTTGACCGCGCGCACCAGGTCGGAGATTCGAGTGGTGCTGCTCTCGATTTCGATCAACAGGTTCGCAATCTCCACCGAAGCCGCAATCCGCACCAGGGCGGCGCGGGCTACGTCCGCATCGAGGGTGGCGAACAGCGACTCCAATACTTCCGGCTTCACGCCCCTCCGCGCCAGATCGCCCGCCAGTTGCCACAAATCGTTCTGCCCGTGGCTGCGCAACAGGGAATCAATCTGGTCTTCCAGGTCGCTGATAGCCAAAGTATCGAGCGGCGGTCTCATTGGGCTGCATGAAGGAAGCTTCCAGCTTTTCGATTTCCGATTTCTGCGCCGCCGTAAGCTCGTGCTTACCCAACTCCTGCACCGCGGCCTTGATGCGCGTCAACGCCTCGCGCAGCAGGCTGGTGGCGCGCTTCGCGGCCGAAGCAGGATTGTTCAGTTCATGCGCCAGCCCCGCCGAAAGCTTGCCTAATCCAACCAGCCGGTCCCGCTGTTGCTCCAGCCGAGTGACTTCACGGATCCGGTCGGACATCACACCCACCAGCCGCTGGGTCAGCTCCGGCATCTTCTGAATCAGTTCCGGAAACTTCGCCGAAGGAAATTTGCAGGATGCGTCCATCCGTGACCGCCCGGCCGGTCAGCACGGACTTCTTCATCCTTGAAAAAGGCAGCACGCCCGGTGACATCGCCCGCCTCGAACGGCAAAGAACGACTTCGCCACCGATGTCACCGCGCACCTGAAGTGTCCCTTCCAGAACCACGATCATCGCAGTCCCCGTCGGCCCGCCCGCGCAAACACTCTCCCGCCTTCAGGCTGCATCTCCTGGCAATGGCTGAGAAACCAGTCCAGCTGGTCGTCGGGCAGGCCTTCAAACGTCGGGACACGCAACAATTCTGATTTTTCTATCATTCGCACGTACACTACTCCCGAGCTCTTATACCTTGCTCAAATACTGGTGAATGAACTGCACCGCCACCGATCCTTCGCCCACGCCGGAAGCGACGCGCTTCACCGAACCATGCCGCACATCGCCCACGGCGAAAATTCCGGGCACATTCGTCTCCAGCAGAAAGGGATCGCGGTCGAGCGTCCAGCCCTTGGGATGTTGCCGGTCGCGCATAAGATCCGGACCGGTCAGAATGAAACCGCGTTCGTCGCGCTCCACCAGTTCGGCCAGCCAGTCCGTGCGCGGCAGCGCTCCAATAAAGATGAACATCGAACTCGCCGGCACGCGCTCGAGCTTGTTGGTGTCGGAACACAGCACCGAAATTTCTTCCAGATGGGTATCGCCATGCGCTTCGACCACGCTGGCATGCGTCCAGAGCTGAATGTTGGGCGTCTCCTTGATCTGGTCGATCAGGTACTGCGACATGGTGCTGGAGAGCGAATCTCCGCGCACCAGAATCACCACGCGCTCCGCGTACTTGGCAAAATTCATGCCGCCTGACCCGCCGAATTCGCGCCGCCCACCACATAAACAATTTCGTCCCTTACAGGACAATGCTTCCGTAGCGCCGCCGCCATAGTAGATGCCCGCGCCCTGCAAGCGGTCGATTCCCGGAGCATCCAGCCGCCGCCACTGCACGCCAGTCGCAGATCATCAACGCATGGCAGGAAATTTCGCTGCCGTCCGCCAGCTTGATGATGCGATACGGACCCTTCCGTGCGGACGCCCACCGCCTCCAGCGGCGAAAGAATTTCCACGCCGAAACGCTGGGCCTGCGCCACCGCGCGCCGCGCCAGATCGCCGCCGCTGAGCCCGGTGGGAAATCCCAGATAGTTCTCGATGCGCGAACTCATTCCCGCCTGGCCGCCCGGCGCCTCGCGCTCGATCATCACCGTGTGCAGGCCCTCCGACGCGCCATAAACCGCGGCCGCCAGCCCCGCCGGCCCTCCGCCCACAATCGCCAGATCGTAAAAGTTGGTCTGCGCCCGGGTGCGCAATCCCACCTTCTTGCGCCACATCGGCGGGAAGCGCTCTTCAGAAGTTTGGTTCCATCCGGAAAAAGCACGACCGGAAGATTGGCCGCCTCCGGCCCGAGCGCCTCCAGCAGTCGCTTGGTTTCCGGATCGTTGGCGGAGCTCTCCACGTCGATCCACTGGTACGGAACATGGTTGCGCGCCAGAAAATCCCGCAACTCGTACGATCGCGGCGACCAGCGCGTGCCCAGCACGCGGATCCCTCAAACGCCGGACGATACGAAGCCTGCCAGTCATCCAGCAGGTCATCCAGTTGCGGATACAGATGCTCGCCGGGAGGGTCCCACGGCTTCATGAAAAAGTAATTGATGTTGGCCTGGTTGATGGCGCTAATGGCGGCATTGGTATCGGCGTAGGCGGTGAGCAATGCCCGCTTCGCCTCGGGAAAAATCTGCATTCGCTTCCTGCAGAAATTCCACGCCATCCATGCGCGGCATGCGCTGGTCGGCCAGCAGCAGGGCCACACTATCATTGCGCACCTTCAATTGTTTCAGCAGGTCCAGCGCCCCTTCCGGAGAATCGCTGCCGATCACGCGATATTCCGCCCCGTACTGCGAACGCAGATCGCGCTCAATCGCCCGCAAACACGTCGGAGTCGTCGTCCACACTCAACAAAATTGGTTTCGCCATGATTCACCGTCAAAATAATTCGCTGTCAGATAGTGAAGGTAATTCTAGCCCACGAATACCAAATGGGAATTAGATGCAGGAACTCTTACTGGGTCGCTAATTCGAGGGGGGCGGGGCGGATGGCACAAACTCTTCTGCTTAACTAGAAATTGGAGAGTGCCCTACCCTTCAATTCCGGGTCTCGGCAGGCACAAAAGGGCGAACCAGCTCCGCCCGTCGAACTGGAAAGATTGGCGATCCGATCATTCTTAAGGGAAGCGGAAAATTACACCGGCGCTGATGCGCAGATTGTTCTGGCGGTCGTTAAAGCCGTTGGCGAACTGCGTGCGGTAATAATCCGCTTCGAAGGCGCGGATGGCAAAATGCCGGGTCAAGGCGATGTCCAGCCCGCCGCCCGCGATCAAGCCGAGTGCGTTGGATGAGCCGGCAAATCCAGAACTGTCCGAAGCGAAGCTTCCACTGGCATGCGCCCCGCCCAGCAGGACCTGGCCAGAAGGGTACCGAATCCCCGGACCGGTGCCAACTAAAGCGCGGCCCGAATAAGTAAGAGGTGAGGGTCAGGTCTTCGCCCGAGCCGCTTATGTCGGACGCCCGCTGGCTTGCAACTTCCGCCACCACGGCGACGGAGTGGGTGAAGTTATAGGCGAACCATGCGTTCGCGCCGTGCAGCGAAAAACATCCGCATCCCTCCGGCGGAGCGTTGGCGCGAACGTAGTTGTAGTCCACGCCGAGCTCCGCGACCGGCGCGCCCTGAGCGGACGCCGGCGCCCCGGCCAGGAAGCAATATCCCAGGGCGACCACGAACCCGGTCATCCATCGCACTAAATATCGGATTGAATATCGGATCGGATATCGAATCAAATTACGCATCTTGATTTGTCCTCGTCTGCCACGTACTGCGTCGTAGTGTGTGCGCCTCAGGTTTTTGAGGATGACTGTC
>CAWJBA010000031.1:0-109058 GCA_963841075.1 Terriglobia bacterium | reverse complement strand
AATTCTGGAAACGGCAGCGGTGGTGGCCCGTTCTGTTCGTGCTGTGGCTCGGGCTGTCGTGGACCGGCCATCCTTTGCCCCCGGTGGTCGCTCTCGCGACCGCCGCGTACGTCTATGTGGCACAGAATGCTTATCGCAAGATCCAGCTCGCACTACTGTGCGGCGGCGTTCTTCTGGTGCTCGCTGTAGGTTTCCACGAGAGGTTCGGATTTCCCAGGTCAGCATCTCCCCGCTCCGGCCTGCTGCGAGAGCTCATCGGCATATTCGGATGGGACCAGGTCCTCGCCTTCAATCGCGATTTCTCGCTGCTGAGCTACCGTTCCGTCGAGCTGGGAATTCTCTTTGTGTTCCTGCTTTTGCTTATCCAGGAACTGCACGAGCAAAAAGATTTTGTTTTCAGCGTTCCGGTGCAACTTTACGCTATGGCCTGCTTCGTCGGTTTCATCCTGCCCGACCGCTGGTTCTATTTCCCCCCGGTCTTCAAGACTCCCCTGGGGTTCATCGCTGAACGCTTCTCGCTGCTGGCCGCGGTGCTCGGCTGCGCCGTGGTCGCCCGCGCGAATCCCCGGCAGTGGCAACGCGGACTGCTCGTACTTCTCGCAGGAATTTTCTTCCTGGTGGCCTATCAGGATGAACACGCCCTCGCCCAGCTCGAAGCCAAAGTGGATCAACTCGTAAGTCAGCTGCCACCTCTGCAGAGAGTGGCGGCCATACTTCACTACCCGGGTATCGAGGGCGGCTTTACCGAGGACATTCTGGATCGCGCCTGCGTCGGACGATGTTATAGCTATGGCAATTACGAGGCCCCGACTCTGCAGTTCCGCATCCGGGCTCAGCCCGTCAACTCTTTCATCCTGGCAAATCCTGAAGATTCAAACCACCTCGAGCAGGGAACCTATCGCGTGCAATTGCGCGATCTCCCGCTCCATCAGATATACCCTTGCGGTCCCGGAATAACCCAGCTCTGCATGCGCGATTTGAAAGTAGGCGAGCTAAACGGCGTGGTTCCCTCCAAGCTCGACTAAAAGCCGCTGGCGGGTGCCCCATCCTGATTTCGCGTCCTTTGCGAAATCAGGATGGGGATTTTGACTTTGAAGATTCAGATCTTTCCAACCACTGTCATCCCGATGTCACTTGCCCTTCAGCCCGTCCCGCCAGGCCATGACTTCGAGTTCGACCCGGACTGCGTCCTGCACAGCAATTACCGGCCGTGCCTCCATTTGAAATGCCGGAAGCATCGAGCAGAACTTGTGCACCGCCAGCGGATCGTCGCAGTCCACCAGCAAATGCCCACCCCAGTCTCCCACCCGCACGACAAAAAACTCGATCTTGAAATTAGCCGGCGCCTTCCACTGCCCAAACACCGCAAGGATTCGCTTCTGCGCATTCTCATACTCCGCAGGCGACCCTTGCGGCCGTTCGTTCCAGCTGATCACATATTTCATCTCATCTCCTTGTATGTAGGAAAATGTTCTGAGCGATCAGAACCGCTAGAGTCTACTCCTCGGCATCTGGAATTAGGAAAGCTGCGGACGGCAGCATGAGGCAGGGAATTGAGGAAATTCTGGGGTGGTGGGTGCCCCATTCTAATTTCGGGTCTTTTGCGAAATTAGGGTGGGGATTTTGACCTTGAAGATTTATAACTTCCCACTGTGGGTCATGCAATTTCACCGCCTCAACAGTTCTCAACCGGTGATCTCTGCGAGCGAGTTTATTTTCGCGCCTTCTTCTCCGCCCCGCGCAACAAATTCCACCCTTCCATATACTGCACGAACTTGTGCCCCTTCCTCGGCGTAAGGTTCAACGACAAATTCCCCTCCACCACATCAAACGGGATGATGTACCAGACATCCACCGGCACCAGGTACACCGCAAAGAAATCCACCTTCCCCCGCGGATAGCACTCATGCTTCGGCCCAGTGATATTGGATGTGTACGATCCCTTGCGGCAAAACGTCGTCGACTTCACCTGTATTCGCAGAAACCTCCCATTCTGTTCCACCCCAACGTCATAACTGGCCGAGTCCCCATGCGGACGCGACACATTCAACCCCCGGTCCGCCGCCCGCGCCATAAAACAAAGTTCCGCCCACTCGCCGCGTTCTTTACAAGTCTTCTTCGACTCCATATCTTTTCGCACGCCAACTCCTTTTAAGTCGAAAATGCACCCCCAAATAGAAAACGCGGCCACCATGGGCCGCGCATATTCGATGCATTAATTCAATCTTATCAACCCGACGCCCGGAAATGGGACACCCCAGCCCGCTTTATATCTCCCACCGTTCCCTCACGATAACGTCATTCTTGTAATTTCTCCCTATTGACAACCCCAGGCCAACCACCACGAACCACGTAGGGGCAGGTGTCCCACCTGCCCAGCCGAGCAAAGCTCGGCAACGCATTTCTGTCAGCTTCATTTCGGGTGTGCCCCATTGAGAATTTCGCCGGGTGCCCCATCCTAATTTCGCGCTCTTTGCGAAATTAGGGTGGGGATTTTGACCCTAAAGCCTCAAACCTCCCAACACTGTCATCCCGAGCGAAGTCACGTATGACGGGAAGGGCACGACTTCAGTCGTGCCGCCAAGCCTCACCCATTGTCATTCCGAGGGACTTCAGTCCAGAGGAATCTGCTTTCGCGCGTCCCCAGATCGTCTGCGAGCCAAAATGATTTGGACGAATCCACGCACCCGCTTTTTGTCTACATCGTCACAGGCCCGAACAAAGACCGAGCGTCGAGTACAAACGTAGTCGCCTGAAAGCCAACCGGGTGCCCCATTCTAATTTCGCGCCTTTTGCGAAATTAGAGTGAGTATTTTGACCTCGAAGCTTCAGACCTCGCCAACCACTGTCATCCCGAGCGAAGTCGAGGGACCTTGTGTTCGCTTGGGTCGTCGCAGGCGCTAGTTGGACCTCCCGCCTTGTGCCCGGGAGGATGGGGCAATCGCCTTGGGCTTACCGTTAAGGGCATTGCGGAAGTGACAACAGATTATCGTTCCAATCACCATCCGCGTAGGTTCGAAGATACGGTGCACGGCCAGCGGGTCGCATGACTCCTACATCCGCACGTCTGAATGTTCTTGGGTCGATCACGTAGAACGAATTCGTGCCCGCGTCGATGCTAGCTATGACACCTTCACGTCTCCATTTCCATGGCGGAGTCGTGTTTGGATTTCCAACGTGGGTGATGTGCTCGTGAGCACTCAGTGGATTGAGTTTTGTGATGCACTTGATCTCGCAGTCTGCCATTTTTTCTCCCTATTCAAATCCGATGTTTATCGTTCTGCGCTAACCACTGCTTTCCTCGGTATTGGGTACTGTCGCCCCTCCACCTTGAATCTCAGATCGTTAGGGGTGATCGTGTTATGCGTCCAACCGCTACCCGGAAGAAAAAGCCATATCACTGATATATGCCATTCACCCGGCAGCACACCTTCGGGCA
Organism: Terriglobia bacterium; assembly: GCA_963841075.1. Lineage (GTDB taxonomy): Bacteria > Acidobacteriota > Terriglobia > Terriglobales > Acidobacteriaceae > JAIQFF01. The sequence goes on along the minus strand of CAWJBA010000031.1, from coordinate 105,619 downwards.
ACTTTCCCGAGACCCTAAAATGCCGGTTGGACGCGTCCAACGGGTCCCCGGAACCCAAAGGGATCTCCTCGTCTGCAGAAATTGGGGAGATACGGAAATCGAAATGCGCCCCTTTGGGAAGCGGTTCGTCTAGTTCTACGTTAAAGCTGATGGGCTCGCCCGCCTTGAATGATTCCGATTTGTCCATCTGAACTGAAGCCTTATCCTGGGAGAACGTGACCATGCTAGCGAGAACTACCAATACCGACACTCCTAACGACACTCGCATATACCCTCCTCCAAATTTTACCTGCCTGCTGAACAACTGATCAGCTTACGAGCGTAGTTTTATTACAAAAAAAAGCTCATGTCAAGAGGCTCGGCTGCAAAACTTGAGAGTCGGCCAAAAAGCCCAATTTCCCGAGGCGTACCTTAGCGGCAAGAGAGGAAACCTGGAACCGCACGATTACCTCCTCGACCAATTCCGCGCCTTCTTTGCTCGACGGGGAGAGTTTCGAAACCGGGACCGAGTGTTCGCGCAAAAAAGCGATGACTACTCCCCGCAATGCATTGATTGGCATAAGCAAGGCACCCGAACAATACGCTGCCTGCCACTCGATCCAATCGTATGGCGCAGAGGATTCCACCTGCTGTCGGTTACAGCTTTGGCTACGCCGAACTTCATTCTGAAACAGACCCGGGGATTGGTCATACATTGAGAAAAGCACTCCATGGAATCTAACGTGAGCAGTTTCATGGGTTATGGTTGTGCGGTACGGATTCTCGAGGTGGGGATTCGGTGAAAGGCAGCGGTTAATTCGTACCTCCGGCAAGTTATGCTTCGAAAAATTAGTCACGCCCCAAATGTCACCAGATGAGGCCGACGGCAGCTCCGCAAAGTGATCCACGATCGCGTGCTGTTCCAACCCAAATAGAAGATCGTCGGTGGTAACAGGATATCTAACCGCACCTTGTCGCTGCCGCAAGAGATCCTCGACCATGCGCTCGCACTCGTTGTCAAGCTCTCCCGGAGCATAGTGAGGACGTTTGGGGAAGCGACCCGTCTTGTCAGTGACCCATTTCATCTACTCGTTTTTCGAAAGAGTTGTCCAATCTGCTTCACTTGCTCGTCTGAAATTCCTCTTTTCCTAATATCGTTTACGATGTCTTGCGGGAGCGATCCTGAAACGAACATCAGACGATCCGGGGCGAGACCTAAGGCCTTTGCAATCTGTCGGGTGACAAACTCAGAGGGCTTTCTCCGATCAAACTCTATATCATTAAGGTATTGTGCTGTTATTGAGCTCCCGTCTTCTTTCTTCACTTGTTCAGCAAGCTGCCTCTGCGTTTTCCCTGCCTTTGTTCTAGCTTCCCTGACAATTGCTCCAAAAGTTTGATCCAAAAAACGCCCTCCAGTTTATATCTGCTAGTTAGCGTATCAGCGGATGACAACTGGGCGCAACTATCAGGTCCTCACTCAAACATCATTCTCATTCAGCCCCTTTGATAGACCTTGGGTAATCGCGGCGATCCTTCGTCTCGCCTCTCCTTCAGTGGAGAACATCTGGCACAGGCGAGTGATGCGACGCTCAGCGCCCGATCCATGCTTCCTCTGACGGACATCGACCTCCCATTGTTTGCCGTGCGATAGCCTGATGATCAGCGCTCTTAGATCATCGTAAGTGGCCCATTCAATATGTCCCACCAATTGCTTTTCGGTCCAACTGCACCGAATTTTTGTCCGCTCCAATGCTTGCCGAAGATCGTCCGGGGTTTTGAATCGCTTGGCCGGGTCAGGATTCATCGCCCTATTTATGACGAGGCGAAGAGACCTCGGCACGTAAATTCGATAGTATTGGCGATCTGGAAAACTGCCAGCGACTATCTGCTGGCACAGCGCGGTCGAATTCGTGACTGCTGGCAGGTAGCTAAACCCGTTTACTGCCTCGTACAGCGACACGCCCATCGCATAGATGTCAGTCAGTATGGTCATGACGCCGGTCGCTAAGGTTTCAGGCGCCAGATACGTGAGCGTCCCAGCCGGAGCCGTCGAGAAGGATTCCTTTGCAGGGATGGCGAGACCGAAGTCAGCCAACTTGCCGCCACCTCGCCTATCGATCAAGATGTTCGCTGGCTTTATATCTCGGTGCAGGTAGCCCTTGTCGTGAACAAACTGCAGTCCCTTCAACGCCTCACAAAATATGGGTTTTATCCTTCGAAGCTTCAGCGGATTGGTAGAGCAGTGATCTTCCACGCTTCCAGACTTGATGTACTCCATCGCAATATAAAGCTCTTGATTTACGAAGCCAGCATCGTAGACCTCCACGATGTTTCGGTGTTCCAGAGCCTTCAATAACCTGGGTTCCCTATAGAACTCGGTCGGATTGGTAACGCTGCTAGGTTGCACGGATTTTACCGCGTGCAATACGTCTAAAGCGACATGACGGGAAAGCCACACTTCGCCAAACCCGCCAGCGCCAAGCTTCTTGATCCGAAGGTAGTCTCCCATCAATCGAGCAGCGCCAAAGCAACCAACGCTGCCTCCTCTGCCTCCGTCCCGAATAACTCCTTTAGCGGGCCCAATAAAAGAGCCTTGGCAACTTCCCCAGCGGGGCCCTCAAAATGAAGTTTCGCCTTCAGTTGCTGTTTCGTTAGTCCGGAAATCTTGTGAGAACCGGATTCGTAGACAACAGCCTGAATCACCCCTTCCACTTCGGCACGGCGCATCAGACTGTTGTTCTTCCTTGCCGTGGGCTCGATTTGCTTATATGCGAATTCGTTCACTTGGCGCCGAAGAAGGATTCCTTTCACCTCGTGGGAAATCCAGTTTAGAAACCCTGCGCGGGATAGATCGGTGGGAAAGTTTCGCACGTCATGCTCAATTAACTTGGGATGTGAAGGCGACCCCTCTAACACCACGAATGAAAACTTGTCCGGCCAGCACCTAATGCCTAATTTCATTGTGTCACCCGCATAATTTGAACCCTCAACAAAAAAGGGGCCACGGCTACGCCGTGACCCCCTCACAGTCGCTAGTCTTTTTACTCTTGCATCCGGAGGAACGCTAGGCACCTTAGTGCCAGCAATCCCCCACGAACGAGCCTCTTAGCTGCACCCGCTCGTACTCCCGCAACTCCCGCACCGGTAGCAGCTTCCATTGCGCGTCATGATGGATCCGCAGAAGCTGCAGGTGGGGGCGTCGCCCAGGTCGATGAGTCCGGCGAGAGCGTCGGCGGCGTGCACTGAACCGGGCGTCGGACCTCGGGGTTCGGACCTCTGGTCGGCCACCACGGAGCCGCTTGCCTCTCCTGAGGTCTGAGGTCCGACGGCCGACGTCCGCATTTTGAGGTTCTCGAACAGCATCCCCTGCTGGCCGGTGAGGAAGCGCAACTGCAGCCAGCGGAAGATGTAGTCCATGATCGACTTGGCGAAGCCGATGTCGGGATTGCCGGTCCAGCCGCTGGGTTCGAAGCGGGTGTGGGCAAACTTTTCGCAGAACAGTTTCAGCGGCACGCCGTGTTGCAGCGCGATGGAGACGGCCAGAGCGAAGCTGTCCATCAGGCCGCTGACCGTGGAGCCTTCCTTGGCCATGGTGATGAAGAGCTCGCCCGGTTCACCGTCGGGATAAAGCCCGACCGTGATGTAGCCCTCGTGGTCGCCCACTTTGAATTTGTGAGTGATCGACGCGCGCTCTTCCTGCAGCTTGTGCCGGACGGCGCGCGGCGGAGCGTTGAGATTATCTTCCTCGACGTGCTGCTGGGCGGCGACCGCGGCGGCAGCATCGCCCTTCTTGCTCAGCGCAGTCGTGGTGCCGGACGCGCTCAGCGGTTGCGACTTCTTGCATCCATCGCGGTAAACAGCCACAGCCTTCAACCCCAGTTTCCATGCCTGGAGATAGCACTCCATGATGTCTTCCACGGAAGCATTCTCCGGCAGGTTCACTGTCTTAGAGATGGCGCCGGAAATAAAAGGTTGCGCCGCCGCCATCATTTTCAGATGCCCCATGTAATGGATCGACCGCGTCCCCTTGGACGGCTTGAACGAGCAGTCAAACACCGCCAGATGCTCGTCCTTGATATCCGGCGCGCCCTTCGATCGTCCCGGTAGCGTCAATGTAAGAAACAATCTTGTCAGTCTCGTCGTGATCGTACCCCAGCTTGAACAAAGCAGTAGGCACAGTATTATTCACAATCTTGATCATCCCCCCGCCCACCAGCTTCTTGTACTTAACCAGCGCCAGATCCGGCTCAATCCCGGTAGTATCGCAATCCATCATGAACCCAATTGTTCCTGTTGGGGCTAGAACTGTTACCTGGGAATTGCGGTAGCCGTGTTTTTCGCCGCTGGCCAGGGCTTCGTCCCAGCAGTCTTTGCTGGATTCGTAGAGTATCGTTGGAACCGTCGTCTTGTTGATGTTGTTGACTGACGCGCGGTGCATGCGGATTACGTCGAGGAATGGTTCGCGGTTGATGTACCAGCCGGGGCAGGCTCCTCCGGGCATGACGTTTGCGCCTAGATTGGTTTCGGCCAGGCCTTTTTGTGTGGGCTCGGTGGCTGGGACTAATGCCGGGCACAGTTCGGCGATACGCGAAGACTGCAGGTAGGCTTCGCCGCACATGATTGCTGTGACGCAGGCGGCGTAGTCGCGTCCGGCGTCGGAGTCGTAGGGCAGACCGGCAGCCATCAGTAACGCGCCGAGGTTGGCGTAGCCCAAGCCTAGCGGACGGTAATCGTGCGAGTTTTTCGCGATCATCTCCGTGGGATAGCCGGCGTTGTCGACCAGGATTTCCTGGGCGGTGATCATGACATCCACCGCGTGGCGATAGGCTTCCACGTCGAAAGTGCCGTTGGGCGCGAACTTCAGCAGGTTCAGGCTGGAAAGGTTGCAGGCGGAGTCGTCGAGGAACATGTATTCCGAGCACGGATTGCTGGCGTTGATGCGAGCCGTGTTCTTCGAAGTGTGCCAGCGATTGACCGTGGTGTCGTACTGCATGCCCGGATCGCCGCAGCGCCAGGTGGCGTCGGAAATTTTGTAAAGCAGATCTTTGGCTTTGAAGTTCTGCATGGGGCGTCCGTCTTTGACGGCGCGGGTGGTGAAGCCGTTGTCGCGCAGGACCGAGTACATGAAGTCGTCGGTCACGCGGACGGAGTTGTTGGCGTTCTGGAAGAAGATGGACGAGTAGGCATCGGAGTCGGGCGACGAACCGTCGTATCCCGATGCAATCAGGGCGTGCGCCTTGGCTTCTTCTTTCGATTTGCACTCGATGAAGTCAATGATGTCCGGATGGTCAATATTGAGGATGACCATCTTGGCGGCGCGGCGAGTCTTGCCGCCGGACTTGATGACGCCGGCGAAGGCGTCGAAGCCTTTCATGAAGCTGAGGGGGCCGCTGGCGGTGCCTCCGCCACTCAAGCCTTCGGTAGAAGACCGCAGCGAAGAGAGGTTGGTGCCGGTGCCCGATCCCCACTTGAAGAGCATGCCTTCCGTTTTGGCCAGGGTCAGGATGGAGTCGAGCGAGTCTCTCACCGAGTTGATGAAGCAGGCCGAGCATTGCGGCGTCTTGTAGCCGGTGACGCCAAATTCGACACGCGTGCTGGCCGGGTTCCAGTGCCAGTTCTGGGCGTCGGAATTGGGCTCGATGCGATCACATCCCACATTGAACCAGACCGGCGAGTTGAAGGCGGCGTACTGGCGCAACAGGATGTGCGCGAGCTCGTCGTGGAAGGTTGCGCCGTCTTCCGGCGTCCTGAAATAACCTTGTGACAAACCCCAGTCGCGGATGGTCTCAGCCACGCGAGTCACCAGGGCGCGCACTCCGCTCTCGCGCTCGGGGGTGCCGAGCGTTCCATGCAGATATTTACTGGCCACAATGTTGGTGGCGGTCACCGACCAGTCTTTCGGGACTTCGACGTCCTTCTGCTCGAAGATGGCATTGCCCTTGGCGTCGGTGATCAGAGCGGTGCGCTTCTCCCACTCGATTTCGTCGTAGGGGGAGACACCGGTCTTGGTAAAGAAGCGGCGGAAGCTGAGGCCCGGGGCTTTCTTGCTCGGGGTGGCGGGGTTGACCGGGGCCGCGATGGTCTCGGAGGTTACGGGGGCTCCTGCTTTTACCTCTGCCATTTCTGTATCTTCTTTCCTGTGGATTCTGTGTTTGCTGATTTTCAGCTTTCAGTATCGCGCAAAACCAAGTCTCGTTTTAAAACCCGTTTTCAGTTTCCAGTGCTCTGTTCCCAGTTCGGTCGTTCAAGGCTGACCCTCGAAGGAAAGGGATTGCGAGCCCTCTTTTCGAGGCCTTTTCCACAGCCTGGCTTGTCAACTGTCGTCGCTCCCTCGGGAGGAGTTCAGCAACTACATTAAAGAGGACGAGGGAACGGCCACCGCACTACAAACCCGCTCAAGAACGGGTACCCCAAAGCGTTTCCTGACGAGACGGCACCGAGCCACCTCAGACTGAGCACCGACCCTTTGTTTTCTTACTCTTGCCAAACCTTGCCGCGCCTTCGAGTTCGAAGGCGTTTTACCCTTATGGGATGCAAACAGTACGCCCGTATGTTGGGGCTGTCAAGAGGGTATCCCCATATATTGTATCTCAGTCTTAGCAAGTGGGATGCGGCCCCCCTGCCCCCGTTTTTCCACAGGGCAGTGTTTCGATCGAAAATTCAGGTGGCACGATGCAGCCGTGCCACCCCAGATTTGCCATTGTTCGAGTTTTTCCGTGGCCAGCCAGGTCGCGGTCCAAAGCCCCGGGCCGCTCACGCCAGCATCTCGGCTCGAGCCGAACTCCGGCGTTTCAGATCTGAAAGAGAAAAATTTCGTCTGTCCAGCAGGGGCCGCTTCTCAACGGCGGGACCCATGGCTACGTAGACATCCTCAAAAATTTCACGGGGCGCGATTCTCTGCGTGCCGTCCGAGGATTCCACAAGATAGTCGCCTCTTTGTCCGCGATGTTCACGTCCGAGCGCATCCCGGAACTCCAGGGGACCGGTGAGCTGCCTGGCTCGAATCAGAAATCGTGTCCGATAGACTTGCCAATCGTTTTCTGCTTTCCTCACTTTGTTCCACCCTTGGGGGAGGGAATATCACTGGGGATTGGTTGTCGGCAAAACGTAGTCTTCTTTGGCTGGATTTTCTGTGAAGGTGAAAAAGAATCTACGCGTGATCGGCGGTGCGGTCAATCCCAAAGTGTTGTGCAATTCTAAAATTTGTCAGCGGCAATTTTTGGGTGGGTTACGAAAAGGGAGAATGAGTCGAGACTCGCTACTGGAGCGACGCTGCGCCTCGTCGCCTGATCGCCTCTCGGGGCAGTTGCACGAATTGCGGCAAGAAATTTCCACAAGCAAGAAAAATACGAAGGGGCAGATGAGAACATCTGCCCCGAGGTGGCTCGTGGACGCTGGCCGGCCCGGCGTCGTACACTCCCTTTCGCCTGCTATGCGGGAGGACAGCAATTTGCGCGGACAGGGCGCGTTTCCATCGACCCGCTGGTCACTGATTGTGGCCGCGCGCAGCCCCAGGGCGGAAGAACGCCAGCGCGCGCTTGAAGTCCTGATCGCGGCGTATTGGAAGCCGGTTTACAAATACGTTCGTCTGCGTTGGAACAAAGACAATGAGCAGTCCCAGGACTTGACCCAGGATTTCTTCCTGCGTGTTCTGGAGAAGGATTTTCTAGCCCGCTACGATCCGCAGCGCGCCCGGCTGCGAACGTTCCTGCGCGCGTGTGTCGACCATTTCGTTGCCAATGCCGACAAGGCTGCTCAGCGCCTGAAGCGCGGGGGAAAGGCGCAGGTGCTGGCGCTTGATTTTCAGTCTGCGGAAGGCGAGCTGCAGCTTATCGAGATACCCGCGCCGGACTCGATGGAAGATTTTTTCGAGCGGGAGTGGGTGCGCAGCGTTTTCAGTCTCTCCCTGGAGCGCTTGCGGCAGGAATGCGATGAGCGCGGCAAGCAGGTGCACTTTCATCTGCTGGAGGTCTATGACATTGACGAGGCCGGCAAGGAATTGACCTATGAGCAAGTCGGAGTGCGATTTGATTTGAAGGCCTCGGACGTCACCAACTATTTGGCTTACGCGCGCCGTGAGTTTCGCCGGATTGTGCTGGAACAACTGCGCGAGATGACGGGGAGCGAAGAAGAATTCCGGCGGGAAGCGCGAACCCTTCTGGGAGTGGACACGCCATGAAGTGGCTGTCGGATCAGGCGCTGGATCGCCTCCGCGTGGCCGCCGATATGCCTGACCTCAGCGGTACGGGCTATGTCCTGCTGGGCAAGCTGGGGGCAGGTGGCATGGGCGGAGTCTTCCGCGCTGAGGACACGGCACTGGGCCGGCAAGTGGCTCTTAAGGTGATCGGGATTGTCGATTCAAGTGGTGAACTCAGCGCGCGCCTGCTCCGCGAGGCAAAGATAATTGCCCAGCTTGAACATCCGGGGATAGTTCCGGTGCATGACGTCGGCGTCCTACCCGACGGCCGCGTGTTCTACACCATGAAGCTGGTGCAAGGACGGCGACTCGACCAGCACTGCAATGAACTTGGAGGCGTCCCCGAACGGCTGCGAACTTTTCAGAAAATTTGTGAAGCGGTTTCATTTGCGCACGCCCATCATGTGTTGCATCGCGATCTGAAGCCGCAAAACATCATGGTAGGGCGCTTCGGGGAAGTGCTGGTCATGGACTGGGGCCTGGCCAAGCTGTTGAATGCCGAAATCTCGGCAGAGGCGGATTCCTCCCCGAAGATGAGCTTGCAACAGCCACGGCGCTCCAACACAAATATGGCCGAGGCGGATACGGCGCACGGTGTGGTTCTCGGCACTCCCGGTTACATGGCGCCGGAGCAGGCACGCGGCGATGTCGAGACTGTGGGTCCGCGGTCGGACGTTTACTCGCTGGGCGTGGTGCTGAGATTTTTGTTGGCCGACTGCGGCCGGGTTCCCAAAGCATTGTCCGCGATTGGCAGAAAGGCGTCGGCGGAAGACCCCGAACGAAGGTATGGATCAGTGGAGGAATTGGCAAACGATATTGCGCACTATCTGGACGGACTGCCGGTTAGCGCGTACCCCGAAGGTCCGCTGGCGCGGCTGTGGCGATGGGTGGCGAAGAACAGCGCCTGGATTCTGCTGATCGTAGCTTATCTGGTAATGCGGGCTTTGTTTATTTTGTGGCGGGGAAGGTGAGAATGGGGGCGCCGGAAAACTTGGCATGTCATCCGTGCAGCTTATAGGGGTCCTTCGACTGCGTGGCTGCTTCGCTTCGCGAAGCGGCCACTCCGCTCAGGATGACAACCTATAAGGGGGACGGACTTAAAGGATTTTGCGCGTACGTGGAATAGAACCTTAGCGGGCATCTGGCCTGCAGGAGGGTATATGAACAAGATCGTGCTGGGACTGCTGGTGGGCGGGATCCTGGGAATATTTGATGGACTGAGTGCGTGGTTCACGCCTGCGGTGCGGGCGCAGCTTTTGGGCATCGTCATTGGGTCTACGGTGAAGGGATTGATCGCGGGCGTTCTGATCGGCTATTTCGCCAAAAAGGTGAACTCTCTGCCGCTAGGCCTGCTCTTTGGGTTGAGCATCGGCCTGCTGCTGGCGTACGCGGTTGCCGCGATGCCGGACCCAACTGGGAAACATTACTACTTCGAAATCATGCTTCCGGGAGGCATTGTCGGAATGATTGTGGGCTACGCTACCCAGCGCTTTGGTCAGTCGATGGAGTTGGCTCGCAAGTAGCCGTGTGGGCTGACACTCTTTCCGCCGGCTTGGGTTTTGGTTTTGCAGCTGTTGTTTGTCTTTTGCTAAAGTCCACTTCAAAGGCGGAGGACAAGAGTGTCCGTCCTTCCGATTTCCGGCACCGGCCGCGGCAGGACTGCGACTCACCCCTGCTGAGTGCGGCCGAGTCGCCACAGACCCAGCAATCCCAAAGCCACCAGATTGGGAAACAAAAGTGGGGCCATGGGTGGAGCGCCATAGATGAAATTATCGAAGGCATGGATCGACGGCCCGGCCAGATTCCGTTGAGCGTGCAGTACAAAACCCCAAATGCCGACTCCAGCATCCAACAGCAGCACGGCTGCGCACAGCGCCAAGAACCTTTTCGAGACGCGAACCAGCAAGGGTGTAACCAGAAATCCCACCGCGATTGCGCTGCCTACGACGGGAACCCACTCCAACCGGTCGAAGAAACCATTTCCGGCGTGGTCGGTGAGGCTGAAAACGAAGTTTCCGATAAAGCCTCCGAGCGTCATGAACAGCACCCACCGCGCCCACTCCTCGCTGTCTGGTTCCTGCAATCGATTGAGCAATAGCAGAAATCCGAGCCCGGTGTACGCAAGAGGCGCGGCAAACGGAGCCGAGTAAGTCAGGCTTCGAATGGTTCGCTCGTAGAAGAAGGAACTGTCCAGGTGCAGGACAACGCCGGTCAGTCCGATAAGAATGGCCGACCAGCCAACCACATGACCCATTCCTTTCCAAACCAGCGGCCTCTTACGCTGGAATGCCAGGCCTATCAGGAGGAAAATGGGCGCCAGCGCGGAAAAATATAGAGGGATGTACTCTGCCCGCTGCCGGAATCCGTTTACCGAATGGGCGAGATAAATGTCAAAGGTCAGAAAGCCCAGATTGAGGAGCACGAAGATCTCCAGCAGAAGGCCGGATCGCAGCCAAGCAGGCTCATCGCTTACTGGCATTTGCCTTCCTCAACCCGGCAGCGATGGTCTCGAGCTCGATCTTTTTTCGTAGCATGGGATAGTTGCCGTGCCACTGTACAAAGTCGGCGCCTCCCATGAAGGCGCCATGTTTAGCGGTGCGGCCATCGTAATGCCAGAGGTCGAAATATGTGAAGTCAATGGGCTGCGAGAAGGGTGGCCCCTTGAGCAGGCCCTGGCTGCGCAGGCCGTCCATGAGCGCTTTGGCTCCCGAAACATTTTCATTTGTCGTGGTTACCACTTTTTCCGCCTGCTCGTAGACGCGATTGATGACTGAAGCGGTGTGACACTGCGAGCAGATCTGTTGCATCTTGGCTTGCGCGGCCGCGTAGTTCGGGCGCTTCTCACTGATGGCGTTCGCCAGGAAATAGGACAGGCGCTCGGAAGGGTCATGCGTGACTCCAAGGCCGTTGAGGCCGCTCATGTGGCAAGTTGCACAGGTAGGGACAAACATTTCGCGAGTGGTCAGCTTCTTCGGTTCCACAGTCAGGTTAAGAAGCTTTTCCTGCGCTGCGAACATGAGGCCGTGCTTGGACTCTTCATAGATTTCAACTTGTGAATGATCGGGCCCCAAATGACATTGTCCGCAGGTGCGGGGCTGGCGGGCAATGGCAACCGAACTGGTGTGCCGGGTGTGGCAGTTGGTGCAGGTGCCAATCGTGCCATCCGCATTTGGCTTCCCGACACTGTGACATTGTTCGCAGCCACTGGTCATGGCGGAACCGCCTTCCAGTTGCACAAAAGGGTGTGGAGGCCGCCGCACTCCTCCAGGTTGATACTTCTCTGCAAAGTTCACCTGCTCAGGACTAAGTCCCTTTTCCCCGTAAATCGCCGCCCATGAAGTGGCGGCGTGGCGGCTGCGCAAGAATTGCTGGTAGATATCTTCATGGCAGCCCCGACAGTTGCCTGCTGTGAGGTGACCGGCGGAAATCACAAAACCGTGATGGTCTTTCTTCTCTTGCCCTGGTCCGGCTTGATGACAATCAAGGCAGTTCACACCCTTCTGAGCGTGCTTGCTCATCTCATATTCATGGACCACTGAATACTGCGTGCGTGAGTGACATTCGGCGCACTTTCCGGTGGCGCGCACAAAATCCGCACCCGCTTGTTCCGTTTCTATTTTTGGGCGTGACCGATTGATGAGAAACCCGGCAAGCACCAGGGAGAAAGCGATCGTCACCGCGATAAAGACATGTCGAAAAGACATTCAGCCCTCCGACTGCGCGGTTCGGGAACCGCTTCGACTGTAACGGCAGGTAGGGACAGTGTAAACCTGTCGCGGAGGAGGAGGGGGGAAGGTGATCAGTCTGAGGGTTCGGCAAACTGCGGTTTGGCCGACGCGGGGATGCGGGAAAAAGAATAAGGGCGGCTTGTGGCCGCCCTTGCTGAAATCCGAAGTCCGACGTCCGCTCTACGCTGGCGCCGGACGTTCGCCGCCTTTGGCGCGTCCGGGCTGCAGATCGGGCTTGATGACCTGCTGTACGCCGTCGTCGGGCTTGACCGGAGGAACGATCTTCGGCAACTCCTGACCGTCAATGATCATTTTGATCTGGGCGGCGTCAAGCACTTCGCGTTCGATCAGGGCTACGGCGATCCTGACCAGTACGTCTCGGTTGGCTTGCAGAAGGTCTTTGGCGGAGTCGTATCCGCGTTTGACCAGCTTTTGCACTTCGGCGTCGATCTTGACCGCCGTGGCCTCGCTGTAGTCGCGATGCTGGGCGATTTCGCGGCCCAGGAAGATCTGCTCTTCTTTTTTGCCGAAGGTGAGCGGGCCCAGGTCGCTCATGCCCCACTCACAGACCATCTTGCGGGCAAGTTCAGTGGCGCGTTCGATGTCATTGCCGGCGCCGGTGCTCATCGAATCCAGGAACATCTCTTCGGCCAGGCGGCCGCCCATCAGGATGGCAATCGAGGTTTCGAGATAATTCTTGTAGTAGTTGTGCCGGTCGTCGGTGGGCAGCTGCATGGTGACGCCGAGAGCCATTCCGCGGGGAATGATGGTCACTTTGTGCAGCGGATCGGAATGAGGCAGCAGGGCTGCGACCAGCGCGTGGCCGGCTTCGTGATAGGCCGTGTTTTTCTTTTCCTCGTCCGACAACAGCATGGATTTGCGTTCCACGCCCATGAGGACTTTGTCTTTGGCCAGTTCGAAGTCGTACATCAGCACCGCTTTGCGATTCTGCCGCGCCGCCGCCAGAGCAGCTTCGTTCACCATGTTGGCCAGGTCGGCGCCGGAGAAACCCGGCGTGCCACGTCCCAACACGAAAAGATCTACATCGTCAGCCAAGGGAATCTTGCGAGTATGGACGCGCAGGATTTCTTCGCGTCCGCGCACATCGGGACGGCTGACAACTACCCGGCGATCGAAGCGTCCGGGCCGGAGTAATGCCGGGTCGAGAACGTCGGGGCGGTTAGTGGCGGCCATCAGAATGACGCCTTCGTTGGACTCGAAGCCGTCCATCTCAACCAGAAGTTGATTCAGGGTTTGCTCGCGCTCGTCGTGACCGCCGCCCAGTCCGGCGCCACGATGGCGTCCGACAGCGTCGATTTCGTCGATGAAGATGATGCAGGGAGCGTTTTTCTTGCCCTGCTCGAACAGGTCGCGAACCCGGCTGGCGCCCACGCCTACGAACATTTCCACGAAATCAGAGCCGGAAATGGAGAAGAACGGAACGTTGGCTTCACCAGCAACGGCTCGGGCCAGCAAGGTCTTGCCGGTGCCTGGAGGTCCAACCAGCAGTACGCCTTTCGGGATGCGTCCACCAAGCTTTTGAAACTTTTGCGCTTCGCGCAGGAACTCGATGATCTCTTTCAGCTCTTCCTTAGCTTCATCGACGCCGGCCACGTCTTTGAACGTAACCTTCTTCTGCTGCATGGAAAGCAGCCGGGCGCGGCTCTTGCCGAACGACAGAGCTTTGTTGCCGCCGGTCTGCATCTGCCGGATCATGAAGAACCAGAGAGCCGCGAGCAGGATCAAAGGGGCCCACGTTCCCAGCAACTGGAGAGGCCAGCTGCCAGTGGTGATATCGCGGACGGTCATCGCGACGTTCTTATCACGCAGGGTCTTGATCATGTCGGGATAGTTGGCCGGAGCGGTGGTGTGGAAGGCGGAACTATCGTTGCGAAGGCCGCGCACTTCCTGGCCGGTGATGGTCACTTCTTTTACGTTGCCCTGGTCGACATCGGTAAGGAACTTCGAAAAACTCACTTCCGTGTCATTTTTCGCCCCGGCGCCGCCTTTCATCACCTGCCACAGCAGGAAGGCCGAAAGCACGATCACCAACCAGAAAACCACCGTCTTGACTGTAGAATTCACCGAAGACTCCTGAGAGAATCACGCCGCATGCCAAAACACCATCCACTGGCTGCGCCTACACCCAAATTAGATGCCCAGCCCGAGGTTTTGGATTGGCTAACTTGTAAACCTGTATTCTAACCGTTCCGGGGAGAAAAAGGTCGGTGTTCTGCGGATGACTTAAGTCACGGGTTGGCTTCAACTTGCCGCGCCGATAAAGGGAAGATTCCGGTTGGTTTGCTCGGGCGAACCCAACCCGTAACCCACCAGAAAGGCCTCATCCACCAGAAAACCGAAGTAGTCTGGCTGCAACTGCACCCGGCGCGCCGACTGCCGGTCGAGCAGCGTGGCCAGTTTCACCGAGGCCGCGCCTCGGGCCTTGAGGTCGCTCATCAGAAACTCGGTGGTGATTCCGGAGTGCACCAGGCCCTCGACCACCAGCAGGTTCTGGCCGCGAATGTCGGGTTCGTGGCTGAAGAAAATCTCCAGCACGCCGCCCGAACCATCCTCTTCGTGGAGGTGATACTTGGGTTTGATGAACTGGCAGATCACGGGCACTTCCAGCGCCCGCACCAGGTCGGCCATGAAGATGAATCCGTTTTCGAGCAAGGCAAGCAGGTGAATAGATTGACCGCGATAGTCATCAGATATCTGGCGGCCCATCTCGCGCACCCGCTTCTGGATCTGTTCGGCGGAGATCACAGTGCGCAGTTGCCGCGGTCTTGTGATCTCGTTCATGCTGGCTGTCCTCCGGGCGGGCGCAACTCACGAATCAACAGAGCCGTGCGGACGCCCTCTCCCGGTCGCCATTGCGCCGGCGTGGGGAAACCACGAAGCCAGACAATCTCCTGCCCGCTGGCCACGACCGGCCAAAGCTTGCGCTCCGGCCCGGTCAGTTTCCGTTCCTGCAGCAGTTCCTTGATCTTTTTGGGAGACTTGCTGTGAGCCGGCCAATAGCGATCACCCGCGCGCCAGTTGCGCACGGTCAACTCCTGCTGCAGCAATGCCGGGTCAAGCATGTGGTCGGGATTATAACCCGGAGATTGGCTCCCCGGAACCAGAGTCGCTTCAATCGATGTTTCGGTTTCGGGAACGTGAACCACGCCGGGAACTGCCAGCTTGTACTGGTAGTCAGATGGCGCGATGGTCTGGCCACGGTCGAAGAGCAATCTGTCCTTGGTGACGGTAAGAAGCCAGCCCTCGGGCAGCATGGCTGACCTGGGCCCATCCGGGCCAAGGTTGAGAATTTCCTCCACGTGGTGGAACTCGAGCTTCAGCCCGAGAGACTCGGCTGCGGCCCTTACCACTCGCCGCCGCAGGGCCAGCGGCTGCGCTTTGAGTGAAGCTGGATTGAGGGTGCGGCAGCTGGCTTGCCATATCTCCGGCAGGACGCGCGCCACTTCGCTCTCCCAGTACGCTTCTTCCGAGCGCGCAATGTCGGCGGTCTCGGCCAGGGCTTCCCGGACCGCCGGATTGAGGGTGCGCTCGAGCCGGGGCAGGATTCCGTGGCGCAGGCGGTTGCGGGCGTAGCGAAGGTCGCGATTGCTGGAGTCCTCACGCCAATCCTGGGCGATCTCCTTCAGGTAGCCTTCCAAGCGCGCGTGCCTGGTTTGCAGCAGAGGGCGGATGATGGAAGACTCGGACCCATTGACCGATAGTCGGGGATAGATCCCGGCCAACCCCCGCGTGCCGGCCCCGCGAACAATTCTGAGCAGAACAGTCTCAGCCTGGTCGTCGAGAGTGTGGCCGGTGGCAATCCGGTTGAGCATTTTCTCCGCAAGCAACTGCCGGAAAAACTGGTAGCGAAGCTGGCGGGCAGCCGCCTCGGTGCTGAGGTGATGGATGCGAGCGTGGGCCGCGACATCGCCGCCGCCTTGGTGAAACTCCAGTCGATGCTGATGAGCAAGTTTCGCGACGAATTGTTCGTCCGCGTCGGCCTCGGTGCCGCGCAGTTTGTGGTTGAAATGGACGACTGAAAGCACAACTCCGAGCTCGTGGCGCAATTCGAGCAAAATGCGCAGCAGCGCTACGGAATCGGCTCCGCCTGAGACAGCGACGGCTACACGGTCGCCGGGGTGGAGCAGGCCCTCACGCCGGATGTAGTCGAGAACGCTTTGCGGAAGGGTGCGCACGGGAACATAGTACATCCGGGGGTTGGGTGGAGCAGCATTCTAGCGCTCCATTGAAGAGATGCTGCGAGACCTATCGATATCAGCGTGCCTATACTCAATAAGAGAGTTGTGAGTGTAATTGCCTGATTTCGTCAACTATCACTGGCGTGTCGTTGTCAGTCGAAATCGGATAGTTGCAAAGGTATCTACCTCCACTGGTTTGCCGTCGAACTCGATAGTTCGGTACCGCCACTTTGACAGGGCCTTCGCGGCAGCTTCGATCAAACTCGGATCTCCGCGTCGCAAATGAATCTCCCTTACCTTGCCATCCTCCCCGACGACGACCTGGAAAGTAACATCCCCTTCGAGCCCTCTGGATTTGGCGTCAGGCGGGTAGTCGGGCTCGACTCTCGTTAGCAAATGTTTCGCGGAAACACTCTCTGTCATATGTAGCCGTGAAACGTGGCTGGGATGAGGACTGTCTCCATATTCTTGAGAAGCAGGCTGGAGCGGATGAGCTGCGAAGCCAAAGAGCGCGATTACGGTGCCGATTGCGTTTACAAGTGGTGGGCTCATCGCGACTATTCTCTCCATTCAGGATTGGGAATGATAACTCCCACATAGCGATCAGTTGGCGATAAATCGCGATTACACTCACAACCCACACGAAGCTGCCCGGGGCAGGTTGCCGGGTCGTAGTTGGTGTAAACGCCTGGTTACATCCGTTACGGGGCATGTCCTCTGTTCCGCTCCAAATTGAAACCGTCCTGAAGAGGTTCTGATCGAGTCTTCTCGTTAGAAAGGGCGTTCAGACCGGCCCGTGCGCCAATGAAGCCGCTTCAACCTGAGGGGGTTTAATCAGAGTTTGCTAAACGGAGCGGAACAACGGACAACGTCGGTTCAATATTTGGGTCTGAAAGTCTATGGGCGAATCTTCCCGTTCGTGGTCAAGCGCTCCAGCCAAAGCCGTGCTGTCTTGGCGTCCGGGCCCTCGGCGTTGTTTTTCAGGAATTCCCGCAGGACTTGCGCGGAGTCTTCATAGCGCCCCACCACGGTCAGGCACTGGGCCAGAAGCAACTCGGCTTGGGCAGACGATCCGTGAGAGTCAGTGTGCGCCTGTTCCGCCATGCTTAGAGCCTGTTCGTACTGCTCGTGATAATAGTAGGCCTTACCGAGCGCCCATTTGGTTCCCCAGCCTGACGCCGGGTGCAACTGGATAGATTTTTCCAGCAGCGGAATGGCTTCCGCAAACTTCTTTTGATGTACGAGATTCATCCCCAGCGCCGCAAGGAGGCGGGGCTGATTGGGGTCCATTCGGCTGGCTTGTTCCAGCGTGGTCTGTGCTTGCTCCCAATTGCTCTGCTCCATATAGAGCATTCCTCGAAGGTAAAGCACATCCGGATTTGCCGGCGCGAGTTTTATGGCCTCGCCAATAAATTTCTGCGCCTCCTCCAGTTTCCCCGCTGCTAGAGCTTGCGCTCCCTTCTCCAGTGCCTTCCTCGCCTTCGGAGCAAGCACAACTCTGCCGGGAGCCCCCGTTCCCTCCCCCGAGGTCGTGTCCCATTCGAGATACACGTCCTCCTGGTACTGAATCGCAGCCGGAATCGAGACTTCCTTGTGCGCTGCTTTGTAGCCCGCTGCTTCCACGGCGACGGTAAATTCTCCCAGACCTCGCAGAATGAAGAAGGCGCGGCCCTCTGACGTTGATCGCTGGTCTTCCAGCGCTCCGTTCTTGTAGAGCTTCACCATCGTCGGAACGGCAATTACCTGACCGGACCTGTCGCGAACTGTAATCGCAATCTCGGCGCTTCTGCCAAAGCTATTCGTGCCTAGATCGCCGCTGTCCTGGCAGGCAGAGGAAGCCTTGAGCAAACACAAACCACCGAGAAGCGCAAGCGTAGCTCGCCCAACGCAAATGCGAAGGTTATTCGTCATGGAGCACACCCCGAGGCTCCAAATACGACCAAAAGACTAGTCTCGGGCGTCTGTACCGTCAAGGCAAACTTAGATCTCTGTCGGTAGTACATGACATGTCCGCTTGAGATAGCAGATGGTGTGTCCGCTTTGCGGGCGGTTAGGATGGGAGACCATGCGGAGCATGGGCTTATCCGAGGGCCGCGATGGAGCGGACATAACGGGGGACCGACGGGATGCTCACCGGTTTTCGCGGCTATGACGCAGCTTCACGAGTTTAAAGGTTGCGGGAAAGACCGGTGGTTGTTCGCGTCCGGCAAATCGACGTAATATCGCGTTTACGCTCATCATGCATTGTGAATTTGCGTTCAGCCCCATCCTAAAATCGCAAAGAACCCGACTTTAGAATGGGGCACCAACGCTGTTGAGCTTCGCTCGACCGGACAAACGACGGCGATCTTCCCAAACCTGTTATTCCTTACTTGGCCGGAATCAGATCGAACTTGCCAGAGCTCTCAGTATAGAAGAGGGCGCCTTCTTTCTTGTCGCCTCCGCTCCAGTGTTTATGCCCACCGGGGACACGAAGGTAGTCACCCGGGCCTACGCGCTTCTCGCCGTTTTCGTCCTTGTACAGATAGGCGCCTTTGATGCCTATGATCCATACATCGGCGGTGTGGGTGTGCCAGCCAGCATCCCATCCGGGGACGAATTTCGTGTAGGTACCAGCCGCGCCCGCGTTTGGATCTCCCCAAAGCGCCGCGGTGGAAACACCTGCTCTGCCGGCACTCGACAATTCAGTGAAGGTCGCGTGATTCGGATCGGAGAAGGTAACCTTGTCCCCTTGCGCCTCAAGGCGCCCGATGGACCATGCCGCGATGAGCCCCAAGGTGATTGCAAAGATCCACTGTGATTGACGCATTACGTCCTCCTTTATTGTTTTGTTGATTCTTGGAAATGCGGACGTGATTCTACACCCTCGGCGGGAGCGAAAACTGGACTTCCCCACTCTGTCGCACAGAACGCGACGCGGGTGACCCGTTCGTATTTCGTATTGTTTTAAGATCGCGATTCCACTCAAAATCCCCGCGAGGAAGGTCAATGAGTGTAATCGCCTGATTTCGTCAGTTACTTCGTGGCATGTTCGGTGGCATCGGCTAACCGAACCCCGAGAGTACCGGCAGTGCTCGACCCCATGTCGTAGATTCCGGTACGCAGGTATACGTAGCCCCCAGCAGGGACGTCGATTTCCTTGTGAATCTGCAAGCCCCCCTTTTGAAGGGCGGCATACTCGTTGGGCTGCAGCGACACTTCGCCCTTGGTCATAACCAGATTCAGCGGCTTGCCTTCGCGGTCGTAAGCAACGAGCCCGATTTCGATGTTGCCATGGCGCGTTCCATCGGGCGCGGCATCGAGCTTGAGGTCACTCACGGCGATCGCGAAATCAACCCCGTAGCGCGTGATTGGTCCTTTCAGGTCGCGGTTGCTGCCGATGTGAGGAGCGTCCGTCGGCGGCTGCGGAGTCACCGGCCGGACGAGAACCTTGTAGAGAATCTGTGAGTAGTTGGGCATATTGCGCCCGACCAGCGGAATCAAGGGATCGGCATCGGGTTCCGCGCCGGCGGCGAGAGCCGCAGCGAGGTCGTCGGCATAGTATCCGCGGCGGTAAGCAAGTGTGTCCTTGCGCTTGGGGAGCTCGACCCGAATGTGCCTGTATCTTCCGTCCATGTTAGCGTTGCTGGGGGAATAGGTGAGTGAGTAGTAGTGTGTCCCATTGCGAATCACGCGATCCAGGGCATCGCCCAAGCTGTTGGTGTTGTAATAAGCTTTTCCGCCGGTGTCCTTGGCTAGCTCGTCCATGGTTTCGTTGTTCTGATTGCGATCCATCCTTTCGGTCTGCATCTGCGTGGCTAGATCCTGTATAGCGCCCGACGGTCTTGTGCTTCCGATCACCTCTCCATTGGCTTCAAACGTGGTGTCGGGAGCCAGTCCGGCGGCATACACAGGGTACAGCGAGACTTGGCCGGCAGACAGAAGGTCAACGGTCTTCCTGACCTCGCGCCCGAAATCAGCTAGTCCAACGAAGGGGTTTGGGAGATCCCCCCTGGGGAAAATTGTCGTCGGAAACGACCCCGAGAACCAGATCACGTTCTTGCGGCCGGGAACGCTATTGAGGTAGCGAGTCAGCTGCTGGAGGGCATGCAGCGTCATGTCCACACGAGCCGCAGTCTGAAGTGTAGCGGCCTCGGTTAGAAGCTCTTTTAGGGCATTGGCGCCATCAAGCTCGGCATCCTTGGGGTTCTGAAGGCCAGGCTGACTCGATGCCTGGAAGTCGATCATATGATGAAGTGCTTCGGCCTCCTCCTCAGACGTGAGCACGGGCGAAGGATGCATAAGACCTTCCGCGCTGTTAATGGCCGCCAATACTTCCGAAGAATCGGTTGTGACTGCCTGAAGCATGCGCAAACGCGACGACAGGGTAAAAACTGCGACACGCGTCACAGGCGGAATCGTTTTCAAATATTTGATCACCTGCGAATGTACGTAAGCCTGATCCGGCATTTGCGTGTTCAGCAAATCAAGCAGGATCACATTGACCGAATCTGCCGTCTTGGTGAGAGGGAAGTTGGTGTAGATGTGCGGCGGCAACGGCGGCATCTTGATTTCAGTAAGGGGCGCGCCATAATGTTCTTCGAAAGTGGCTATTCTCTGCGGCTTACCATCTTCGAAGACTTCAAAGTCCTTCTGATGCAGACCACTGACCGGCTCTCCCTTATCGTTGGTTACTACAACATCCAAGAGGACCCGCTGTACCGTAGCCTTGACCGTGGTACCAGGGTTGTCGGGATGGGGAGTCGCGCTCTGAGCCTGCAGCGAGGTTAAGACCGACGGGAGCAGAAAAAGGAGGAAAATCCTGCGGCATAGACACATGCGCCAGCTCCTATATTTCACCCTATCACAAGAGAACTCACCGTTGGGACGGAAGACACTGGCTGCTATCGAACATTTGAACTGACCCAGAAGTTAAGTGGGCCGACAATTGGTGAAAAATCGTCATTCCACTCACTGACCGGGCGGGTGGCCCATACAGGGCTGCTTTTGGCTTGAGTGGGGCGGTTCGGAGCTGGATAACAGAGTCTTCCTGCCACTGATTAGTGTTTTGTCGTGCAGGATCCTTCTGCTCCGGTCGGATGACAGAGTTGAGGAATCTGAACGTCTCCCACTCAAGCCAAAAGCAGGCTTGAGTGGGCCACCCGTCCGCTCTTTAGGGTATTTTTCGGTGGGGGTTTTCCGCTCACTCCGCAAATGAAGCTTAGAATGCGAATTGAAATAACGCCAAACCACCGCGATCGTTAACCGCCAAACCAAATTCTCGGAAGAGGTTTTATGACAAGGAAAGCAAGCAATCTGAAGCCACGGCGTGAATTTCTCAGGCTGGCCGCGTTGGCCGGTGCGGTAGCGCTCACGGGAAATGGAGTAGCCGCCGCAGGGGACCAAATTGCCGGTCCACAAGCAGCGGACAGTCATGAGGGGGATGACAAGATGGAGTTCCTTCGTGTCAGCGGCCGTCACATAGTCAATGCGAAAGGGAAACCGGTTCGCCTGAGGGGAACCTGTCCGGGCGGCTGGATGAACATGGAGGATTTCATTAATGGGCACCCAGGCGCGGAGCATACTCTCCGAGCGCAGATGGCGGAGGTGCTTGGTCCGGCCAGAGCACAGTTCTTCTTCGAGCGCATGCTGGACTACTTCTTCAATGAAGACGATGTGATCTTTCTCAGGAAGGCCGGCGCCAGCGTCGTCAGGATACCTCTTAATTATCGACACTTCGAGGACGATGCCGCTCCTTTCAAATACATAGAGGCGGGTTTTGCCCGTCTCGATAAAGTGTTAAGCCACTGCGAAAGACATGGTCTTTACGTCATTCTGGACCTACATTCGGCGCAGGGGTGGCAGAATGTCCACTGGCATTCTGACAACGCATCGCGCATCAGCCTTTTCTGGGAGGTTGCGTTCTATCAAGATCGCTTCGTTGCCCTTTGGCAGGAGTTTGCGCGGCGGTACAAGAACAGGGCTGTGATCGCCGGCTACGATGTGCTGAACGAGCCTTGTGCGAACAACGCCCTAGGCGACTATCCATGGAACGTGGGTTCCAATTACAGGCCCAATTTTGACCGCATGAATGCCGTCTACCGGCGCCTGGTTACAGAGATTCGCAAGATCGATTCCAGACACATTATCTTCCTTGAAGGTGATGACTACGCAAAGGACTTCGCGGGCCTAGAGAAACCCTTCGACGATAACCTCGCCTACAGTTCCCATAACTACACTGTGCCTGGGTTTGGACCTGGCCGATACCCTGGTACCATCCATCCGCGATCGGCTGCGTCGGGCAGTGCTCAGGACTGGGACCTGGCAAAACAGGAGCGCAACTTCCTCGATGCGGAGGGAACGAAATTCACCCAGCAGCATAACGTTCCGCTGTGGGTTGGCGAGTTTGGGTCTGTCTTTAACGGGCCTGCCAATGAGAGTGGTGACCGGCTTCGCGCGTTAGATGATCAGATTGGCATCTTTGAAAGTCACGAGACGCACTGGACAACGTGGAATTACAAAGATGTTGGCGTGATGGGTATGCTGACGCTCGACCCTGCATCTCCGTACATGGAGCGCATCAGCGACCTTCTTCGCAAGAAGGTTGCTCTTGGCACCGACGATTGGATGAAGTGGCTACCGCCAACGCCGGTAAAGGACGCAACGGCTCAGCTTGCTGACCAGATCCGTCAAGTGGTTGGTGATCCGCAGTTGGATGCGCGACTCAATGTACGGTGCATGAGTCAGACCCTATTGTGCTTCTACACGGGAACCCTGATGCAGCCGCTGTACGCCGGCCTCTTCAAAGGCCTGTCCGAGAATGAACTGGATCACATCCTATCTTCCTTTTCGGCAAAGCGGTGTGTGCCAAACCAAGGTCTGGTGGACGTCCTCAGCAAATACATGGCCATGCCAGCTCAGGGGTCGAATACTGGCGGCTGATTCCCAGCCGCCGCAATGCCGAGATCCGGCACGAAACCGTAGTTGGCGTAATATCTCCATTACACTCAAAACCCCTTGCCGGGCCGGGTCGATGAGTGTAATCGCCTGGTTTCGCCAATTGTCGACGCGAGAGCGAGCTTTTCCGCTGGTCACCGATAATCTTTGCTGTGATCTAATCAAGCAATCGCCAACAATGGGACTCCCGAATTCTGATGGATCGGCGGCGGAATAATGGGCAATGTCTAGCTACGACATTTTCGGCAAATTCTATGACGCGGTAATGGGCGATCGCGCGGGAGCGGCAGAGCGCCTTAGCGGATACATCCGCAATGCGAGCCCAAGGGCGAAAAGCGTCCTGGAACTCGGTTGCGGCACAGGCTCGGTTTTGAAGCATTTGGCGAGTAGCTACGATGTTTCGGGCGTGGACCTTTCCAGCAGAATGTTGTCAATTGCGGCGAGAAAAGTGCCACAAGCAAAATTGTTTCGGCAGGATATGGTCAGATTTCGCTTGAATAAGCAATTCGATGTGATCTGTTGTGTGTTCGACTCGATCAACCACATTTTGCGATTCTCCGACTGGAGGAGGCTTTTCTCCAATGTGGAGCGGCATCTAGTCGATGACGGCTGCTTCATTTTTGACGTCAACACGCAGAGAAAACTGGATCGCCACATCGGAGAACCCGCCTGGGTACACTCGTTCGGAAACAATCTCCTAATTATGAAGGTCACGGCTGCCCCAAAGCGTGTCTCCAATTGGAATATCAAGGTGTTCGAGCACGTTAACGGCAGCCGTTACCTGCTGCATGAGGAGAATATCGGCGAGGCTTCATTCACAACGCGAAAGATCATCGACGCATTGAACGTGCACTTCCGACATGTCAACGTTATCGATCCTGAACGCAAACGTCCTTCATCACAATCGGAGAGGTTGTACTTTGTCTGCAGGAGATGACCGAGCCGTGTAGGGTCACGTCGCTGGTGCTTCGCGCCCCCTGTGGTAACTGTTGAAAAATCGCCATTACACTCATTGACCGGGTCGTGAGGGTAAAGGCCCGATTCCAACACTTATCAGGCCCGTTATAATCTCCCCGATGGCCAGCGACTCCTTTCACGCTTGGGCGAACCGGACCGTGCTTCGTCCGGGCCGCGAAGAGCCCTACCTGTCGATCCAGGACATCGTGGTTTTTGTCCGCGATCTGGACGTGAGTAAGCCGTTCTACCTGCAACAATTGGGCTTCGAACTCCTCACAGAACAACGCCTTCCCACTGGCGAACGCTGGATCGAAGTGGCACCTCCCGACGGTAGCGCAAATCTGGCGCTGGTTGAACCAAAGCCCGACGCGCCGGAATACAAACTGATTGGCGGCTACCGCTGGGTCCTGTTCATGACCGAAGACGTCCACGCCAAGTACAAAGAATGGAGCGAACGCGGGGTTCGTTTTACGGCTGCTCCGGAGACGCCGGGGTGGGGCGGCACCTATGCGCGTTTCGAGGATCCGGACGGGAATGCATTTGGCCTGGAAGGCTTTGATGAGGTGAGGCAAAGCCTGGAGTTGCGCCGGCAGGCGCACGCCGAGAAACTCGAATCCGAACGCCGCACCGCCCAGGAACTGGAAATAGCGCGGCAGGTGCAGGCGCGGTTGTTTCCGCAGATTCAGCCGGAGATGAAAACGGTCGAGTACGCGGGTATCTGCCTGCCGGCGCGGCAGGTGGGCGGGGATTATTTCGATTTCCTGAATATCGGGCCGCAACGGCTGGGGTTGATCATCGGCGATGTTTCCGGCAAGGGGATCGCCGCAGCTCTGCTGATGGCGAATTTGCAGGCCAGCCTGCGCAGCCAGTCGGCGCTGGCCTTCGATCAGCCGGAAGCGTTGCTCCGGTCGGTGAACCGGTTGTTCTATGACAACACTGGCGACAGTGCCTATGCCTCGCTTTTCTTTGCCGATTACGACGAGGCTGCGCAGCGACTGCGTTACGTCAATTGCGGCCATTTGTCGGGTCTTCTGGTAAGAAGCGACGGCAGGGTGGATCGGCTCGAGTCGACCAGCACGCTGCTCGGAATGTTCCGGGAGTGGAACTGCTCGATGCGGGAGCAGGAGCTCTTTCCCGGGGACGTTCTTGCGCTCTACACGGATGGCATCACCGAAGCCAGCAACGAGCAAGGTGAGGAATTTGGCGAGCGCTGTCTGATTGAATCGCTGCAGCAACACCGGGACCTGCCGTGCCAGGCTTTGTTGAGCGCAATCGTGGATTGTGTGCGGCGCTTCAGTTTTCAGGAACAAAGCGACGACATCACGGCGATCGTGGCGAAGTTCAAGGATGCTAGCTGACGTGTCGCCGGGTGGATTTCGGTTTCCCGACTCTTACTTCCTCCACCAGATCCACTGCGAGCACCCTTATGCGCACCGACCGGTTTTGTGGTGTAAACGCCTGATTTCGACAAGTAGGTAGTGTCCTAATTTGGTTTTTTACCACGGAGACACGGAGAACCAACTGCCCGGCAAGATCTTTATCTTATAGTTCTTGCAGATTCAGGTTTCTCTCCGTGACTCTGTGACTCCGTGGTGAAAGAAGCAGATTAGGACACCACCGGCAAGTATGTGAGTTTGCATAGCGCCGACCCGGGCGTTGTAGAATGAGGGGCAGGTGGGCTGCATATGGTGATTCGCTTCCTGTTTTTGGCGTGTCTTATTTCCATGCCCCTCCTTTCTCTGAGCCAAGAATCAGGGAAAGAAAAGTCACGCGTCGCGGATTCGAAGCCGAAAGCTGTATTGAAAGCGGGCACCATTTACGTGGTCGGCGACGTACGCAAGCCCGTGGGGGTGCCTTGGAAGGACACCGCTCCCATTACGGTGCTGCAGGTATTGGCGATGGCGGAAGGGACGAACCCGACCGCTAGCTTGTACAAGGCCAGGGTCATCCGGAAGGGCGAAAATGGACCCACTGAGGTTCCGGTAAACATTAAGGAGATTTTGGCGGGGAAAGCTCCGGACGTGACGCTGCAAGCCGATGACATCCTGTTCATTCCCAGCAGTGCCCGCAGGACTACCCGCCCACAGAACGAGGACTTCTATGACGTGCCCTCGTCTGTTCCACTGCATGGCCCGATCTATAACCGATAAAACGCTTTTCCATTAAGCCCGACATTCGGACCAGTTGACATAACATCGCAATTGCACTCATTGTGGGAGGGGCAGCCCTGTCCGGCGGTCAATGAGTGTAATCGCCTGATTACAACAGTCAGGGTTGTTCAGGGCCGTCGTCCGACTACTGGCACGATGTCACTCAATCAGTACTTACCTTAACTCTTCAATTTTTCCTTGACAATGTACTAGTGCACTAGTACATTGAGTTTGTAATGAGTTCCCGTCGGCCTCCATTCCGTTTGCGGCTTGACCTTCACAGCGGTGTACCGGTCTATCGCCAGATCATCGACCAAGTGCGCGGCGGTATGGCTTCTGGGGCACTTGGTGTTGGTGACCAACTACCCACCGTCCGCCAACTCGCCGTCGATTTATCTATCAATCCCAACACCGTTGCTCGCGCCTATCGCGAGCTAGAACTCGGCGGATTGTTGGAGACCCATCAGGGAACGGGCACCTTCATCAGCGCGCAAAAGGTACGAGGCGGGGAAGTAGAGCGCTCGCGGCAGTTGGCTCAAATTGTTAGAGATTGTGTTGCTCGTGCAGGAGCTGCTGGCTTTATGGTCGAGGATTTAATCGAACAGTTGCGCGAATTGGTTCCAGAATCGACTCGCGGGAGATGAAGTCATGAGCAAAATCGGTGTCGCAAAGATCAATGGCGTAGCAATCACAGCATGCGCGCTCTGCATCGCCGTCGGAGCCACACTCAGTCGGGCCGTGCACCAACCGGCGGCGATCGTCGTGGGAGCATTGTTAGGTCTGTACCTGTTGTTCGCGATCAAGGTAATACAGCAATGGGAAAAGGTGGCGCTCCTGCGCTTGGGCCGCTACGTCGGTTTACGCGGACCAGGGATGTTTTTCATTATTCCCGTCGTGGAGACCCTCAGTTCGTTCGTAGACCAACGCGTTCGCGTGGCAAACGTGACGGCCGAGTCGACACTAACCCGCGACACGGTTCCAGTTAATGTCGATGCCATCGTCTTCTGGCTCGTGTGGAACGCGGAAAAAGCAATCCTCGAAGTCGAGAACTTCATGGACGCTATCAATCTGAGTGCCCAGACCGCACTCCGGGAGTCCATTGGCCGTCACGAACTCGCGCAGATGATTACGGAACGGGAGACATTAGGACGCGAACTGCAGCGTATCCTTGACGAGAAGACAAACCCGTGGGGAATAACTGTACAGTCCGTGGAAGTCAGAGACGTGAGAATTCCACAGGGTCTGGAAGACGCCATGTCCCGCCAAGCCCAGGCGGAACGTGAGCGGCAGGCGCGAATCATTCTGGGCCAGGCGGAAAAAGAAATCTCCGACAGCTTTGTACAGGCCGCATCTGCCTACGCCGAAAATCCCGTAGCCCTGCATCTACGCGCCATGAACATGTTGTACGAAGCGATCAAGGAAAAGGGTTCGATGGTGATCGTGCCGTCGTCGGCGGTCGAGACTATGGGGCTTGGGGGAACCTTGGCGACTGCATCCCTTGGCGGAGCAAAGCCCTAATAATTCCATCTAATAGATCCGAAAGGAGCAACCCGTATGAAGCGCTTACTCGAAGCATGCCTTGTGGCAGTGACCCTTGCTAGCCTCGCCTCTCCGGCTGTCGCGCAAGCTGTCGCGGATGTACCTATGCAAAGGGGCGTTGCTGTTGACCTACCAGTGACTCGCAGCGCTGTGGCGATACCTGACGCTGACAAAGAAGACGCCGTCGTGGTGACCGTCACTCGCAACGGCGATGTATTCCTCGGTACCGACCGAACGAGTGTCGCTGCCCTGCCCCAGAAGATCAAAAGTGCTGTCTCTAATCGAAGTGCGAAGGTTCTTTACATTAAGGCCGACGCTCGCGCCCCCTACTCCACCGTCGTGAGCATTCTGGACTCCTTGGACCCGCTAGGTCTTCGAAAGTTCGTGCTTCTGACCGCACAGGTAGGCTCTGAGAAAGCTGGCACTTTGGTCCCTCCGAAGGGCTTGGAGATGCAGATCATGTCCGCTCGGTGAGCGAGTGGATCGGTCCGAGACTGACGGAGACGGCACTGGGTCTTGCGAGCGCCCGCATAAAAGCTGCGTTCACGCTGCTTTGCCGTTAGTTGAGGATAGTTGGCGTAACATCGCCATAGCGCTCATTGACTGCGGCTTTGAGTACTCACGCCTAGTTCGTTGACGGTCCACTTTCCGGGTGGTCTTCGGCTGCTAGCTCGTCCAGCAAGGTCGCCGCCTTAGTGAAGTTGTCAACCCCGAAGACCAGCAGCGCCAGCGTCGATCCTGGTTCCAGTCCGCAATAGCTGTAGTCAATGTTGATCTGCCCTTCGCCCAACCGCGCGGCTGCGCGGCCCAACGCACCAGGACGTTGCACCAACCTGACTACGGCGACGTCCGTCTCCTCGAAGATCATGCGCATGCCGCCCAACACCGCCTGGGCGGTGGCCATATCATCTGCCAGGAATCGGACCAGGCTCTCGCGCTCCTCTACATACGATTGAAACGCAAGGATGTTAACTCCGCGCTCCGCCAGGGCGAGGAAGCACTTCCCTAGGGCGCCAGGTTTGTCTGCGATCGTTACTGTAAACTCCTTCGCCTTTGCCATGTGACTTGACTCCTTTCCGTTCCCGGACACCGACATGCGATATCGCGGCAATTGACAGGATGGCCAGGCACCTAGAAACTCCCATGCACATGTTTAGAGTCTAGCGGCTAAATGGCCGAGCCGAGCGCCAGTCGGAAAACATCCTAGCGGCTTATGGCTTCTACTTCCACCGCGCGGGACGAGCGTGTAATTGGTGAAAAATCGCCATTTCACTCATTGACCCGGATTTTGGCGAACAAACGGCGCAAGCTTGTGCTAACGCCTGTTCACAACAGGTAAGCAGCAACTAGCGACTGGTTCGGTTCATCTCGACTTTGAGCCGAGGAGAATGGGCTCTGTTTCGACCAACCTAAGAAGTTTCACCATCTGCCGCGTCCGATCTTTGTACGCTTTGAAATGCGGACTCTGCACATGCGATTCGTACGCAGCGGCATCTCTATAGGTTTCGAACAATCTGATCTGTTCAGGATGCTCCTTAAGCGAAACGGCATACAGCGTCAAGACACCCGGCTCAACGCGAATCGAGGTCTCGATTTCTTCTTTGAGAGCAAGTTTGTACGCTTCAAGCTGCGCCGGATCAATCTCCAGTTCTGCTATCCGCACAATCGGGCCGCCCACCGATTCGGCAGCGGCACATCGCTCGGGCCAAAACAACAATGATGCAACCAACGATGTCCCGAGCAGAAGCGCTAGTCTCCCCGTCATATGCAACCCCTTCTCAAGATCAGTTTAGCCTGACAGACGTCGCTGGCGTAACATCGCCATTGCACCAACAACTCCATGAATTGCCCCAACTGGCTTTTGATCCGCTTATAGGGGTCCTTCGACTGCGTCTGTCCATTCGCAAACGAATGTACAGACTCCGCTCAGGATGACAGTGCGAACGAGACAGCGGGCTATTCCATCATGCGGTTTACATCGGCGAAAGGGATTCCGCCTTCGAGGGTCGCGTAGGTTCCAGAGTTCTTGAGCTCTTCTGCGATTCGCTGCAGGAGGCCGAGCGTTGCGCGCATGGCAGCCGATCCTACGCTGACTCGGGCTACGCCTAGCTTCTGGAGTTCTGGTATCGACGGCGATCCCGGGCCGGCGAGGATGTTTACCGGACATTGCAAGTCTTTCACGAAACGCGAGATGGCCGCAGCGTCGCGCAGTCCGGGGACGAAGACGCAGTCGGCGCCGGCGTCGCGGAACGCCGCCAGGCGCCGCAGGGCTTCGTCGTAGCGTTTCTCCGGCGGGCCGACTTCCAGTAAGTAAACATCGGTGCGGGCATTGAGGACGATTGGCAGATCCCGGACTGCCTTTACTCTTTCGACTTGAAGCGCGAGCTCGAGAAGCGGACGCTGCGGATCGCCGGTGGCATCCTCAAGATTCATTCCAACCGCGCCGGCGGCGAGGACGTCGCGTGCGGTGCGGGCGGCGTCTTCGGGGCGATTGCCGTATCCGGCTTCGACGTCGGCTGTGACCGGGAGCTTGACCGCTTTCGCGATGCGGGCGACCACCGCCAGCATTTCTTCGCGGGAGATACGTTGGCCGTCGGGGTATCCCAGGGTGAAAGCGATGCCGGCGCTGGTGGTGGCGACGGCGCTGAAACCGGCCTGCTGGATGATGCGGGCGCTGGCGGCGTCCCAGGCGTTGGGCAGGACGAGGGTGTTGTTTTGATGCAGGGCGCGGAGGGCTTCGTATTTAGGGTTGTGGGGTGTTGTGCTCATGAGAATTCGGATTCGAGCGAAACCTAAGCCGAGCCTGCTCGGCCTGGACGGGTCCCTTCGACTTCGCTCAGGGCAGGCTCCGACCCGTCCCTACATGGCCTGTGCTAGGGCTTTGTCGTTTATACGAGCGTCCGGCTGCAACCGAAGCGCGGACGTTGTGACGGCCATCACAGACTGACCCTGTGATCTTCGCATAATGTGCCTTCGAGCGGGCGGGGAGAAAATTGTTTCGCCAACAGCGCATCTTTTGGATTGTCCTCGCGTCGCTGGCGAGTTGTGTGCTGCTTTTGCTGTCAGGGCTTGCCGCCCAATCCAATCCGGCTGATACAGGCGGCAGGAATGTAGTTGCGAACCATCCGCAAATTCCGGACGAAGTGCGTTACAAAACCGGATACGTGAATCCGGTGCCGGCGCCGGCCGACTTCAGCTCGGTCCTTCTCTGGGGCATTGCGATCGCTGACACGCGGGTGCCGGGCTACGAATCGGCCCAGGTGGAGATCGCGTCGACCCGCCTGATCTGCCGCGTCGATGGCGGAGAGGTTGTGCTCAATGACGACGGCGGCCAGGTGAGGGGAGGGCTTTATCGGCGCCATCCCTGGTTTGGCACGGACGCGCACGAGCCCATTCCTCTGACCTACGATCAGGAAAGTCATTCGGTGGTGCTGCACGTGGGAGTGCGCGCGGACCGGGTGTGGCACTTCTGGAGTCCGTCGCCGCGCGCGTCTCTGCCAGGGGGGAAACTCGAAGGCTGCACGGTTCGAGCCCGGGTCAGGATTTCTCCCGGCGCCCTGCTTCAAATGGGCATGGATTACTGGCGTTCTCCGACGATTCCGTTCGGTGCGGGCGGGAATAATCACGAAGCCGGCGCCAGCGACTGGTATTTTGCCTCTCCCCAGTGGCAGGAAGCCACGTTCACCGATGTTGGCAGGCGGCGATTCTAGGTTCTGTGGAGGCCGGGCGTTCCGCCCGGCTGACGGCGGGCGCCCGTCCTCCATAACCTTGTTAGAATGAAAGCTTCATGGCCGCATTCACCGAACATTTTGATGTTGTCGTGGTCGGCGCTGGACACGCCG
This sequence comes from Terriglobia bacterium, assembly GCA_963841075.1. Classification (GTDB taxonomy): domain Bacteria; phylum Acidobacteriota; class Terriglobia; order Terriglobales; family Acidobacteriaceae; genus JAIQFF01. The sequence continues at coordinate 74,092 of CAWJBA010000031.1, read as the reverse complement.
GCTGCGAGGCTGCCATGGCCGCTGCCCGCATGGGGCTGAAGACCGCCCTGTATACCCTGAACGTCGATCTGATCGCGCAGATGTCGTGCAATCCGGCGGTGGGAGGCATTGCCAAGGGGCATCTGGTCCGCGAAGTGGACGCGTTGGGCGGCATTATGGGCGAGGTCACTGATGCGGTCGGAATCCAGTTCCGGCTGCTGAATACTTCGCGGGGCCCGGCGGTATGGTCTCCCCGGGCGCAGTGTGACAAACAGGCATACCGGCTGAAGATGCGCGAGGTCCTGGAATCGCAGCCCAATCTGAAGATCAAGCAGGCTGAGGTTGCGGAATTAATCGTTGAACAGTTGCCGGTTCCCAGTTCTCAGTTCTCAGTTCCTGACCGGCGGATTGTGCGCGGGGTTCGGCTGCGTGACGGACGCACGGTCGGCGCTAGCGCACTCATCATTACTACGGGCACGTTTCTCAACGGGCTGATTCACTGCGGGGAGCAGCAGTATCCGGCGGGGCGGTCGGGTGAACCAGCTTCGGTTCTGCTGGGAGAGGCTCTCAAGCAACTCGGCCTGCGAGGTTGCCGGCTTAAGACCGGAACGCCGCCGCGGCTGGACGGGCGGACGATTGACTGGACGAAGTTTCAAGTGCAGCCCGGCGATGCCGATCCTACACCATTCAGCTTTCGCACCCGGCGAGTGGCACATCACGATTCGCAGGTGCCTTGCTACATTGCATGGACCACGGCCGAGACGCATCGCATCATCCGCGAAAATGTGCATCGTTCGCCTATGTACAGCGGGCAGATTCATTCTGTCGGACCGCGCTACTGTCCGTCGATTGAAGACAAGATCGTCAAGTTTCCCGACAAGATCACGCACCAGCTTTTTCTGGAACCCGAGGGATTGAACACGCACGAGATTTACGTCAACGGCATGAGCACGTCGCTTCCGGTGGAAGTGCAGATGGAGATTCTGAAGTCGATTCCAGGGCTGGAGAAAGCGGACATGCTGCGTCCGGGTTACGCCATTGAGTACGACGCCATCGATCCGACGGAACTCGAGCGCACGCTCGAAACCAAGAAAATTGCCGGCCTGTTCCTGGGCGGGCAGATCAACGGGACCAGCGGCTACGAAGAAGCCGCCTGCCAGGGACTGATGGCGGGCATCAACGCGGCGCTGCAGGTAAAGAATGAGGCGCCGCTGGTGCTCGATCGCACCGAGGCGTACACCGCGATCCTGATCGATGACCTGATTTCCAAGGGCACGAACGAGCCTTACCGCATGTTCACCTCGCGGGCGGAATTCCGCCTGCATCTGCGGATTGACAACGCCGACCGGCGGCTGACTCCGCATGGCCGCCGCGTCGGATTGATTTCCGATGCCGCGTGGGATGATTTTCAGGCGAAGCAGCTACGTCACGAGTCGATGAAGCGGGTGCTGGAGAGCACCAGGCTGACCACGCCAATGCTCGAGCAAATCGTACGAGCCACGCACGGACGATGCCGCCGATTTCCTTTCCGCGGTCGGCCAAAGCCTGGCCCAGTTGCTGAAGCGGCCTGAGATTACGGTCGAGCGCCTGCTGCCGGTGCTGCGCGAGGTGGCGCCAGAGTTTTTTGTCGAATCCGAGACTGGTGTTTCGTCGGCAATCCGCAACGAACTGAAGTCGGTCGAAACCGAAATCAAGTACGCAGGCTATCTTTTGCAACAGGAGCGCGCCATCGAGCGGCTCAAGAAAGCCGAGCAGCGCACCATTCCTCACTGGTTCGACTATGGTTCGGTCAGCGGGCTGTCGCGCGAGATACAGGAGACGCTGATCAAGATTCGCCCACGCACTCTGGGGCATGCGTCCCGTATTCCCGGGGTTACGCCCGCGGCAGTTTCGCTGGTGCACGTCTTCATTGAAATTCAGGCGAAGCGGCGCGAGCAGGCGGCGGTGATTTAGCAGGACGGAAAATACCTCAGCGGCTGAAGCCGCCTCTGAGATAGATTTTGATGCAGCGCTGAAGCGCTGCTCCACCCAGGTCCAGGAGGAAGCTGCTCCATCAAGGAGACAGCTGCTCCATCCGCGAAGAAACTTATGATGACGACCCTGGCTGCAAACCTTAGTTGCTACACCCGGATGGATAGTCCGGTTGGGCCGTTGCTGCTGGTCGCCGATGAGAGCGGCTTGCGGCGGATCGACTTTGTGAATGGACGGAATCCGGGGGAAGCCGATCCGCGATGGCATGATGACGCGGAGCCGTTGGGTGAAACCATCCGCCAGCTCCGGGCCTATTTTGCCGGAGAGTTGGAGACGTTCGATCTTGCGCTGGCGCCCGACGGGACGCCATTTCAGCAGGCGGTTTGGAATCGCCTGCGCGAAATTCCCTACGGAGAAACCATTTCCTACGGAGAGCTGGCTCGCCGCGTCGGTAATCCGAACGCGTCGCGCGCGGTGGGCCTGGCCAATGGTTCGAATCCGATTCCCATCGTGATTCCTTGTCACCGCGTAATCGGCAGCAACGGCAAGCTGACGGGCTATGGCGGCGGATTGCCCATCAAGGAGAAACTACTGGCCCTGGAGCGCCGCCAGTTGCGGTTGCTGTGACTCTGGTACGAAACTGGGTGCGCGCGGGCTTTCCGCATCGATTACCATAGAATGCAGGCAACGTTCGAAACAAGCATCTAAGCAAATATGAATAACCACGTGATCGCCTTCGCTTTTCTGCTGGTTGCTTCCCTGGCTTCGGCCCAGAGCGTCGATCCGGCGCTGCGGCCGCCCAAAGGCGCGCAGGTCGCGCTGGTGGTGTTTGAAGACCTGCAGTGTCCGGACTGCCGCCGCGCCGCTCCCCTGGTGGCGGAGGCTGGCCGCACTTACAAGATTCCCGTGGTGCGGCACGACTTTCCCCTGCCGATGCACAACTGGTCGTTCGACGCGGCCATCATCGCCCGCTACTTTGATACCCAGTCGAAGCAGCTGGGAAACGACTTTCGCGACTACATCTTCCAGCATCAGCCTGAGATAACGCCGCCGACGCTGCGCGGCTTCGCGGAGAAATTCGCCACCGATCACAAAGTGGACTTGCCCTTTGCCGTCGATCCGCAGGGGAAACTGGCGGCGGCAATCAACGATGACAAAAATATCGGGCAGCGCGTCGGCATCAACCACACGCCCACGATTTATGTGGTCAGCAACAAGACGCAAGGCAAGCCGTTTGTTGAGGTGGTGGACCGCACCCAGTTGTTTCAGTTGATTGATGCGATGAAGAATGAGTAGGAAATTCTTGCCACGGATTCACACGGATCTGCGCGGATAATTCTCTAGTCCTGATCCGTGGAAATCCGCGTAAATCCGTGGCTACGAATTTGTTGCACCCTTTCTTGCTGTCCAGCCTTGCGGCGTTGGCGGGCGAGGGCGCCCGCCCCACACCAGCAACAGCCCTAACGCAGGCCTAGCCGCTTGGCTACCAGATTTTCTACGCCTTCTGCGATCACCAAGGATTGCGGGACGCTGCCCAGCGCGGGGAACGCGAACTTTTCGCCGCGCCAGGCGATCATGCCCGAGGTGAAATCGATGGCAATCTCGTCGCCGGGGATGATCGTCTTTTCTTTGGCCGCGATCTCTTTGGCGAACTGCTCGCGCAGGCGTTGCGCCAGGCCTGCAACTTCGATGCAGAGGAATCCATTGTTGTAGGCGTTGCGCAGGTAGGTTTGCGAGAAACTAGCGGCGATCATCAGCGCAATTCCTTTCGCTTTTAAACCGGTGGCGGCCGGCTCACGGCTCGATCCGGTGCCGAAATTAAATCCGCTTACCACCACGTCACCGGCGCGGGTTCGCGAGGCGAATTGAGGATCGTAATTTTTCATCACGACCTTCGCCATGGTTTCCGGAGTGACGTTGTCATCGACCTTTCCATAGATGGCGTCGGCGGTCACATTGTCCTGCGGCAGGAACACCAGCCGTCCCTTCAAGCGCTGGGGAAAGCCAGGAAGAATCTCTACTTTTTCCGCGGCGGCGCCGGAGGGAAATTCCTGGTACGTGCGCGCCGGAGTGCGGTCCGCCATCTTGTAGTGCCCGCGGATATAGCCGGCAGCGGCGGAGGCGGCAACCACCTCCGGACTTGCGAGATAACATTTCGCGTCGCTCGATCCCATGCGGCCTTCGAAATTGCGGTCGGTAGCGGAGATCGCTACTTCGCCCGGCTCGATCACTCCGATGCCGAGACCGGTGCATCCCGCCGGCAAAGGATTCGCGCCGGCGTCGAGCAAGGTCTGCCAGATGCCGCGCCGCTCGGCTTCTTCCTGAACCCACTTGCTGGCTGCGCCCAGATAAAACTTCACCTCCGGCGCAATTTTCTTGCCTCGAAGCACAGTGGCCGCGGCCGCCAGATCTTCCACCCGCGAGTTGAGATAAGCCTTCCGGATCGGAATCTTCTGTTTCGCGATCTCAGTCAAAGAAGTCATGATCCGCACTGTTTCGGGTCCCGAAACATGCGGAGTCACCTGTGACAGGTCGAGCACGATGCGGGCGGCGTAGACGGCGTCGGGATCGGGTTGCGGAGGATTTTCCGTCCAATTTGTAATGTCGCGATCGGCGAAGCGTTCGATACCCTGCAATGCCAGGCGCTGCTTCACGTTCTGCAGGTACTTGATGGTGACGTCATCGACGGGAAACCAGCCGACAAGAGAGCCCCACTCAGTGGACATGTTGGAGATGGAAAAGCGCGCGTCCATGGAGAGGCAGGCCACGCCCGGGCCGCTGAATTCGACGGCTGAGTTCAGAACTTCATCGTGATTGTAGAGCCCGCAAAGGGTGATGATGACGTCTTTTCCGGTTGCGCCCGCGGGCAACGTGCCTTCGAGTACGACCTGGACAGAACGCGGAATCTGCCACCAGAAGTCACCTGTTGCCCAGGCCGCAGCCGCATCGGTACGCACGATGGGCGTTCCGGCTGCACCGAGAGCGCCATAGATATTCGAGTGCGAGTCTGAGGCAACGACGAAAGAGCCGGGCAGTACGTATCCGCGCTCCACCATAATCTGGTGGCCGATGCCGGAATCCGCGGGGTAGAAATCCACGCCGTGAAATCTGGCGAAACCCTGGATGGCCTCGTATTTGTGCTCGTTGGCATCGTCCTTGGCCTGGATGTCGTGATCGAGGGCGAAGACCAGTTGTTTGGGATTCTGGATCTTTTTTGCGCCGATGGTCTGAAACTTTTTGATCACCGCCGAGGTGTTGTCGTGGGTCATTACACGGAGCGGGCGGATGGCGACAAAGTCTCCGGTTCGCAGTGGACGCCTGGGCCCCTCGGCAAGATGCGCCTGCGAGATTTTTTCAACGATGGTCTGGCCCATAAGATTCGCGGGTTTCTAACTCGATCCCCAAAGGCTCTTTCGCCCTTTCAGGGCTCCTTACTTATTAGCTTGTTGCCCCGGGGCTTACGCCCCGGGCTACAATCTCGCGCCGCTACGCGGCTCCGGATTTTATAGCTCTGATCCATAGCCGCTCGGACTCAAAGCTGCTGGATTCAGGGCCGCTAAGATCCATAGCCCCTAGAACTTTGATTCAAACTCAGCGAACTCGTGTTCCAGTCTCCACTGTACTCGGGCCCGGTCGTTGGCATCGAGAAATCTCTGGCATCCCGCGGAGACGCGACCGGCTTTGGGACGGTCGTCGGCGCAGGCGATGACTGGATGAAATGCCTGGGCGTCAGAGTAAAGGCTGGCTCCAGCCAGGAAACTGTGTTCCACACTTTGCCGCGCCATCCGTTTCAGATCCACATAGTTGAAATGATATGTCTCGGCGGCGCGAACATATTCGTGGGTCATATCGGAGCGTGACACACCTTCATCGTCGGTCGCCAGTGCCACGGGCACGCCATAACGCAGATACACCGGCAAGGGATGCTCGTCGCCTCGAACTCCCAGAATCAGGTCATTCGAGGTCAGGCAGATCTCGACCAGCACATTGCGCCGTGACATTTCCTGTAGAAGGCCCAAGGCGTCGCGCTCGTTCATCACGCTCACGCCGTGTCCGATGCGTTCGGCGTGGCCTTTCTCGATCGACTCGCGGATGTGGAAACGCAAACCCTCGGGCGGAACCAGGCCCATGGCCAGTTCGCCGGCATGCAGGCTGATGTGCACCTTGGGATAGATTCCGTGAAGGTAGTCGAGCATCTTCATGTGCAGATCGAAATCGTGCATGGGCACGTAGTAGTCTTCGGGCATCACCAGATTTAATCCTACGAAGCGCGGGTCGGCCTGAGCCAGCTCGAAGCCCAGCAGAATTTGGGCATAGACCTGTTCTTTGGGCAGGCCGCGAAGCACCTGATAGAGGTAACGAATGGTGACGCCGCATCCCGCCGCGGCCTGCGGTGTACCGCAGCTCAGGACCTGGCGCATTTTGGCTTCGTCGTGATCCAGTTGCTGGCGAGTGGCGTCGACAACATCTTTCATGCCCCCGGCCAGCAGCTTCTCCCGCAGCCTGGAAAAATCATCGTCCCATCCGACCGTTGCGCCCAGCCTGGGCGCCAGATTTCCGTCCGCGGTGTGCATGAGTTCGAGGTATTGCAGATGATCGGCTGCGGCGCGTTCCGCGGTCTCGGCGAGGGAATCGCCCAGGTGATTGGTCATGGCCGGGAGAAATTTGTCAAAGGTGGCGAAAAAGTGGTCGTGGCCAGGTTCTTCACCGGCCCAGTTGCGCATGGACCAGGCATCGATGATCGAGTTGTAGAGAACATGGTCCTGGTAGGCGCAGCGGACGGCGGGCTTGCTGGCGAAGCGGTCGCAGGCATCGTCGCAGGGAGGCGCGATGAGCACGGAAGTTGTGCGGTCGATGCAAAAGCCGTCCGCGGCGGCGAAGTCGATCAGACTCTCGGAGTAGATCGCTCCGGCGAGGTGGATGTGCAGGTCGCCGCCTTTCGGCATCTCGCGAAGAAATGCCAGCAGAAGGCCGGGCTGCTGGCGGATTGAATCGTAGTGGCGTGCGGTTCGTTGTTCGGGAGAGTTTTTCTGCTGTGCCAGGAGGGCTGGCGCGGGGAGCGTCAGCGCCAAGATCAGCAATACCTCGATTCGTCTCACTGAAATCCTCCTGACGCCGAACGGGCATTTTACAGGATGGGGATTCGTGCAGCTTTGAGGCTGAGAGCTTTTAACCGCAGGGATCGCAAAGACACCGCAAAGGACGCAGAGAAAAGTGGGGGACGGGCGTCGCGCCCGTCGTATCCACTTTCTCTGAATCCGGCTTCCAGCACGGTTCTTGCCGGGATTTTCACAACCGGAGAAATTGCTGCTGCTTTTGCCGGCGCACTTCGCCCTCAGGAATTCCCAGAAAGATGCCAATCCGATGAAAACATGTGGTCGGCTGAATTGGGGATTGCACCAAAACCGCGGCACCCGGCTGTGGACGGCCTGCACTCGGTTGATTTTGCGGCAGATAAAACGGACCCTTTTTTATTGACTCTAAAAATGAAAGGAGTAAAACAAACTCGTTCTTTGACAGCTTCTGAAGTTTTCCCGGTTGGTGCGGCGTCCGGGGCTCAAGCCAAGTCACTCCCTGCATCGCAAGATGACAGGGGGAAGGCGGGCAAGGGTCTATAGCAAAGCGCTGGTCGAGGCGAACAAGAAGATATGTTGAAGGCAGGATAGAGTCCCGAGGCGTTAAGCAGGTTTGTCCGGTTGGCGGTAAGCCCGGAGCCCAAGCAAGATCGCGCGAAGCAGCCCGCAAGGGCAGCGACGAGAGCAGGTCGGTGAGGGTCTAAAGCGAGCTACTGGCCGAGACGAATGGGTTTAACATCACCTCGGGGCTCTTATTTTTTGCCCGCAATTTTCAGGGATTCTGAACGACCTGCAGCTTTCCTTCCGGCGCCAGCCGGGCACGGAATATAGTATTCGTCGACTCCACTTCACCCACAGCGTCCACGTTCAGGTCATACGATCCCTGGGGCAGGTTCTCTCCGAACGGGATTTCGAACTCATCAGTATCTTTCTTGAGAGTGAAGTGCTGATAGCCGACGGCGGTGGCTCGTCCGTCCTCGTTCACAGCCAGGGCTATGACGGTGAAATCGAAATCGGTGCCGGTCTGGTTGGAGACCCGGATCGCGGCGTCGAGATGATGGCCGGTGATTTTCGGTTTCCTGCTCCACTCGACCACGAGGGGAGCCACCACTTCGAGCGTGAACTCTTTCTTTTTCTGAGCGACCGGCTTGCCGCTATCGCTCACGGTGACGACGAAGTGGAAGCTGTCAACTTCAGTGGGCGTGCCGCTGAGAGTTCCGTCGGGAGAGAGTTCGACGCCCTCGGGCGGCGATCCGTTCGTCACCTCCCATTTGAGCGGCGTGATGCCGCCCTGGGCCTCCAGCTTGAAGTGGTAAGGCTGACGCAGGAATGCTTTGGGCAGCGGGGCAGTGGGCAGCACGATGGGCTCTCCCGTGGCCGCACCCTGCTGGGCCGGGGACGATCCCATGAGAGCGAAAATCAGAAGCGCCGGTGCGGCAAAGCATACCTTCATAGAGTCTTAGATGGCACTCTATCACTGGACGGATAGTCGGAGCCTGACCGGAAGGACAATGCGCGCGGCGAGATGGGGCAAAGAGACGGGCGGGACGCCCGTCCTCCATTCACAGCTTCGTTTTTTTCTACTTTGCCAGAAATTCCTCCACCGCCTTTTCGAACATTTCCGGTTGATCGACGAAAGTCATGTGACCGGATTTCGGCAGGATTACCAGTTTCGAGCCGGCTATTTTTTTGTGCATGGTTTGCGACATTGAAGGGTCGGATTCGTCATGGTCGCCGACCAGGATGAGAGTCGGAACTTTGATCGCGGGCAGTCGGTCGGTATATTCGACCGACTTCAAGTTCCCGTCAATTACAAATTCTCCGTGCGAACCCCACATCTCGCGGTAAAGGGCCCACGACATTTTTCCGCTATCGACCGGGTCGTAATTCGCATCCGGGTGGTTCTGGTAGACATAGGGGAAGTATCCCTCGCCCCAGGCTGCGATCATGTATTCGGTGGTGTAGCGGTTCTTCTCGTAGTCCTTGCCATGGCCATAGAGGCCGTCGGCTTCCATCCGGTTGATGCGGTCGCGGAGCTCCGCCGGCATCTTTTCTTTCATGCGGACGAAGACTTCGTTGATGGCCTTTGTACTCGAGAAAGTGCTGCCCAGAATCAGGTGGGAAAGATTCTTCTGATACTTCAGCGCGTAGGCCTGGGCGAGGACGCCACCGTAAGAATGGCCCAGCATGCTCACCCGACCCAGGCCGAGGGCCTGGCGGACGGCTTCGACGTCCTCGACCATGTTTTCGACGGTGTAGCCGGAGGGGTTCTCCAGAATCTGCGAACGGCCGGAGCCGCGCTCGTCGATGAATATGAGCCGGAAGTGGCGGGCGAGCGGGATCAGATAAGGCAGAAAATAATCGTGCGACGCGCCGGGCCCTCCGTGCAGGAGCATCAACGGCTGGCCGCGGCCGAAGGACTTGTAATAGATCATGACGCCGCGCGCGTTAACGTAGCCTTCGCGGATGGGGTAGACGGCATCCGCGGCGGAAGGATTTGGGTTCTGAGCGGTGGCGATCGCCGCCGGCAACAGCAGCAGGGATAGACAGAGCAATGCGAGAAGTTTGGTCATGGCCGCCCATGCTAACCTTCGCCGATGGCTCGAGGCAACGGAAAGCTGCTTCCTGCAGATGCCGCCTGCTGTCGCACCTCCTGTCATTCCGAAGCGCGCGCATTGTCGCGCGAGGAATCTGCCGTCTCGGTGCCCGGGAGCAAGCAGATTCCTCGCCGATAAACCTGGCGTCGCAATGACAACTTTCTCGGATTTAAAAATTACATTGCCACGAACCGATTGCCCTCTCGACTACTGCGGCGTTGCCACGGTAAGCTAATCGCCGAAACGAATTCGGCGATGAATATCCAGGATTTTCGAAATGAATGACGACTTCAGTAAAGCCGGGGGGGCCGCGCAGTTCCTGATGTCGCAGACCGCGGTGCGGCCCACGATCGGGCTGGTGCTGGGATCGGGGCTGGGCGGATTTGCCGACGAACTCTCTGACGCTGCTCAAATTCCCTACACCAACATTCCGTTTTTCCCCCGTTCGACCGCCGTTGGACACGCCGGAAAGATGGTGATCGGGAATGTCGCGGGGGTTCCGGTGGCGGTGATGCAGGGACGCGCCCACCTTTACGAAGGCTACTCTGCGCGCGAAGTCACGTTTGCCATGCGGGTGTTTGACTGCCTGAATATTCGTGCCGTGATTCTTACCAACGCGGCCGGCGGCATCAACCTGGAATACCAGCAGGGCGCACTGGTGGTGCTCACCGATCACATCAATTTGCAGGGACACAATCCCCTGGCCGGGCCCAATGACGAGCGCTTTGGCACGCGCTTTCCCGACATGACGCAGGCGTACTGCAAGGCTTATCGTGAGATCGCGCTGGCAGCGGCGAAGAAACTGGGCAAGACACTTCACGAAGGCATCTACGCCGCGGTGTTAGGACCGAGCTATGAGACTCCGGCTGAGATCCGTTACTTGCGGACGATAGGCGCTGACCTGGTGGGAATGTCAACCGTGCTCGAAGTGATCGCGGCGCGACACATGGGAATGAAAGTTCTGGCGATTTCCTGCGTCACCAATATGGCCGCGGGGATTCTTGACCAGGTGATCAATCACGAAGAAGTGCTGGAGACCGGGGAACGGGTGAAAGGCGATTTCACCGCGTTGGTGCGGGCGGTGCTGCCTGAGATGGCGAAGGATCTCGAGGCGCCGACGGAGACTCGTTAACCACGGAGGACACCGAGGACACTGAGGTTTTCTGTGTCTCGGCGATCACAATCAACAAGATTTAGTTTTTCGCGCGCGAGAAGAGAATCGGCGTTGGCGGCTTGATCGAATAGGTTGCCGCGAAGCTCCCCTGGTTTACGGCCAGAGCCAGATGGCCGCGCGAATCGATATAGATGAGGGGCTTTTTCAGCGGCACGTCGCTGAAGGTCCGGACGAAAGGAATGTTCATGTCCGTCTTGCCGATGAACACATGCACACTCTGTCCGTGTCCGTAGCCTAGTTTAAGAAAATCTTCGCCGCTGATGTTGGTCACGAGATTGCCGAAGGGGCCATCGGTGGCTATGACCTCGCCAGTCAGTCCATGCTCGTCGAGTTTTGAGGCGACGAGATCCAGCCGAACCAACTTTTTCGGGTCCAGCTCTGGCCCGACGGCGGTCCAGTCCTCGCCGTGGGCCACATGAGCGCCGACTGGCGAGAAGATGTCGCGTCCATGGAAGGTGGATGACAGGGCAGCGCCGATCATCCAGTCGCGATTCGTGATCTCGCGTGCCGCTTCGATTCCGTCGCGGTCCTGCACCAGCGTCATCAGGCCGTTGTCGGGCAGCACAAAATACTGGCCGCGCCTGGACTTCACCACCACCGCTTTACGCGTGCTCCCCACTCCCGGGTCGATCACCACCACGAACACTGTGCCAGAGGGAAAGTACGGTGTCGCGCCGTAGAGGAAGCGGGCGCCGTCGAGTATCGAGAAGGGCGTGACCTGGTGCGTGAGGTCTACGATGCGAAGGTCGGGGGCAATCGAATACATCACGCCTTTGCAGAGCGCGACCGAGTCATCGACCACACCGAAGTCGGTCATGAAGACGACGGTCGGAGGGGCAGACGCCGTGGTTTGCGCGCTGACCGCCGGGCCGGCGATGCAAAACAGCAGAATGAATCGGAGTAGCGAGTACAGAAGGCGACGGGTAGCCATAGTATTTTTGCGATCGGGAAATGCAAGGTAGTTTACTGGAGCTGGAAAAAGATTCAAAACCGTAGAGCGGTCTTGATTTTGGGTGGAGCAGCGCTTCAGCGCTGCATTACAGGGTTCCGTTTCGGGGCCCATCTTGTGACGGCAGGTGTATGCAGGCCTGAAGGCCTGCTCCACCCCCTGCCAGGCGATGCCGTGTCCATCGGTTGCCAGCTTCGGGTACCACACGGCTATAATCCCTCAGAGCTTTTCGCATAACCCAGGAGGTATGCATGTCTTCAGCGATCCCCGAGAAGTATCGTGATCTGTTCGGCAAGAGAGCGTTCGCCAATCTGGGCACGCTGATGCCCGACGGTCGTCCCCAGGTGACGCCAATCTGGGTTGATTTAGAGGGAGACCTCGTCCTGTTCAATTCAGCCAAGGGCCGACAAAAAGATAAAAATGTGCGGCGCGATCCGCGAGTGGCGCTCGCGATTGTCGATCCGGATAATCCCTACCGCTATCTTGAGATTCGGGGCCGGGTAGTGGAAATCACCGAAGAGGGCGCGGACGCTCACATCGACAAGATGGCCAAGAAATACCTGGGCGTGGACAAGTATCCGTACCGGCAGCCGACCGAAGTTCGCGTGATATACAAGATCCGGGCGGAACACACGACCATGATGGGCTGACGATTATAGATGCTTGATCATCCCCGAGGGCGGGACGCCCTCGGGACAGCCGGCGGGACGCCGGCGCTACGAGAATTCAATTCTTATGCCGACCGTACAAACCGACATTGCTGTATTCGATATCTCCCGGGTGCGTTCTCAATTTCCTTCGTTGTCCCAGACCGTGGCCGGACAGCCGGCGGTTTTTCTCGATGGCCCCGGCGGCACTCAGGTTCCGCAGCGCGTGATCGACGCCATCAGCGACTATTTGAAGACTGCGAATGCCAACACCCATGGCGCCTACGTCACCAGCCGGCGCACGGACGCAGTCATCGCCGAAGCGCGCGCCGCCATGGCGGATTTTTTCCACTGTGAAAGCGACGAGGTCGTCTTCGGACCCAACATGACCACGCTGACCTTCGCCGTCAGCCGCTCTATCGGGCGGGAACTGGGACCGGGAGACGAGATTCTGCTTACGCAGCTCGACCACGACGCCAACGTTTCTCCCTGGCGCGCGCTCGAAGAGCGCGGCGTGACCATAAGATTCGTGGACATAAACGAAGATGACTGCACTCTCAATATGGCCGACCTGGCGCAGAAGATCAGCAGCCGGACGCGCGTGGTGGCGGTCGGTTATGCCTCGAATGCGGTGGGTACGATCAATGACGTAAAGGAAATTGTCCGGCTGGCCCATCAGAAGGGCGCGCTCACCTACATCGACGCCGTGCACTATGCGCCCCATGGTCCAATCGATGTGTGCGCGCTGGATTGCGATTTCCTGGTGTGTTCAAGCTACAAGTTTTTCGGGCCGCACATGGGCATTCTGTATGGCAAGCGCGAGCACTTGAAGAGTCTGCAACCCTACAAAGTGCGGGCCAACACCAATGACATCCCCAACCGCTGGGAGTGGGGCACGCTGAACCACGAATGCATCGCCGGAATCACGGCTTGCGTGGAGTATCTGGCCGATCTGGGGCGACAGGCCGAGCCTGCGGCTTCCACCCGGCGCGCCGCGCTGCTGGCGGCTTACGCCGCCATTCAGCATTACGAACATGGGTTGGCTGAGATACTGATTCGGGGATTGCTTGCCATTCCGGGGCTGAAGTTCTACGGCATCTCCGATCTGGAGAAACCTGACCGGCGTTGTCCCACGGTGGCGGTGCGCGTTGCCGGCCACGCTCCCGGGGAACTGGCCTCGAAATTAGGCGAGCGCGGGTTCTTTACCTGGGACGGCAACTACTACGCCCTGAACCTTTCCGAGCGGCTTGACGTGGAGAAGGACGGCGGCTTTCTGCGCATCGGTCTGGCGCACTACAACACCGCCGAAGAAGTGCAGAGATTCCTGAGCGCCCTGCGCGAGATTGCCGGCTAATTTTTCGGGCGCTGCAACTCCAGGATCTGATCGCCTTTTCCGATCAGGGCGACGCTTGCCATTCCGATAAAAAGGCCGTGTTCGACCACTCCGGGCGTGGTTTCCAGTTTGCGGGCGACCGCGGGCGGATCGGGTATCTGGCCGAAGTGGCAGTCGAGAATGTGATTGCCTTCGTCGGTGACGAACTTGTGGCCGGCGGAGTCGACGCGCACTGTGACCTCAGCGCCCATCGCGGTGATCTTCTTCGCCACCAGCGCTTCGGCAAATTTGATCACTTCCACCGGAACGGGAAATTTACCCAGCATCGGGACCTGCTTGCTGGAATCGGCGATGATCACGAGCTTCCGGCTGGCGGAAGCTACGATTTTCTCCCGCAGCAGCGCTCCGCCTCCGCCCTTGATCAATCGCAATTGCGGGTCAATCTCGTCCGCGCCATCGATGGTGACATCGATCTGCTGCACTTCATCGAGCGTGGTCAGCGGAATGCCCAGGCTGGTCGCCATTTCCGCGGTGTGAATGGATGTGGGTATGCCGCGAATTTTCAGTCCGGCCTGCACTCGTTCGCCAAGAAAGCGAACCAGGTATGCGGCAGTGGATCCCGTTCCCAGGCCGACGATATCGCCGTCGCGCACGAATCTCAGGCTGGCGCGCGCAGCGGATTCTTTTTCCCGGTCATTGTCATTGGCCATGCTGGTCAGTCATCCTCGCGACCGATACTCTACCGCGTTCTGCGGCTGCGCACCACTGGCACACAGGTTTCTCGAAGTACCAGGAGCCAAGTTTCTAGAATTCTGGGTCGGTCTTGGGGAAGATCGCTCAAAATCCCTGCCGCCTATCAATCAGTGTCTTTAGTCGACAGGCTACTGCGGCCCTGTTCAGGCCGCAACCGTGATCAGCGGCTTCGTCCGCTGCAGGACTTCGCCAATTTCTACGGCAGGTACTCCCGCAGCTTGCAGAAGGTGGAGCAGTTCCGAAGCATGCTCCCGCGCGACCGCGATCAATAATCCGCCGGCGGTTTGGGGGTCGAACAGGATGGTTTTGAGTTCCTCGGGAATTCCTTCTTCATATCCGACTACGCATTCGGCAAAGTCGCGGTTATTTTTCAATCCGCCGGGGATGTCGCCCGCCCGAATGCAATCGAGTGCGCCTTCGAGGATCGGGATCTGATTGATTCGGAATAAGAGCGAGGCATTTGAGGACAATGCCATTTCGCGGGCATGGCCAATCAGGCCGAAGCCGGTGACGTCGGTCAGGGAGTGGACGGGAAGGCCTGCCGAGCTGCGCTCGGCCTGGGCAGGTGGGACACCTGCCCCTACGTGCGCGGTGGTGGCGCAGAAAGTCGTGATCACTTCGCCGGCTTTCTTGTTCAGCGTGGTCATCGAACGGGTGGCGGCGTCGATCCAGGACTGCTTTGCGGTGCTCTTTTTGATTGCGGTGGAGATGACGCCGGTGCCCAGGGCCTTGGTGAACAGCAAGCGATCGCCGGGTTGGGCGCCGCCGTTGGTAAAGATGCGGGCGGGGTCAATCAGGCCGGTGACGGAATATCCGAACTTGGTTTCCTCATCGCGGATGCTGTGGCCGCCGACGACCGTGCAGTTCGCCTCCATCATTTTTGAAAGACCGCCGGCGAGGATTTGCTCCAGGACTTCCAGATCGCCACTGGCGGGGAAGCAGACGTGAGCCAGGGCGGTGATGGGGCGTCCACCCATGGCGTAGACGTCGCTCAAGGCGTTGGTGGCGGCGATCTGTCCGAAGGTGTAGGGATCGTCCACCATGGGCGTGAAGAAATCGACGGTCTGCACCAGGGCGAGGTCGGGAGCGATCTTGTACACGCCGGCATCGTCGGCGTGATCGAAACCGACGAGTACATTGGGATCGTGCTGGTGCGGCAGCTTTCCCAGGACCTTGTCGAGGACGGCAGGGCTGATCTTGGAGGCGCAGCCTCCGGCCTTGACGGTCTCGGTCAGGCGGATGGTTTTTACGTCGGGCATGGGAGCATTCTAGAAGATCGGGGGATTGAGTAATCGGGTAATTGTGTAATTGAGGGGCGATTCTTCGCTTGCCAATTACAAAATTACTCAATTACTCAATCGTCCGTTTACTTCACGGACACATCCGTAACCTTGAGCTCGGGATACTCGTGGTTCCAGTCGGCGGTTACGTGTTCGAAGGTGAGGCGAAAGGGTTTGCTCTGGGACGGGGCAAGAGGCGCAACATTGAGGTCTACCGCCTCGGGGTACGGTCCGCTGGTCTGAAGAATGCGCAGCGGGACGTCGTCGGACTGGACGATCTGGCCGAGCGAATCTTTGAAACTGACGTTCACCAGGGCTCGAGTGACAGTCTTGTCTCCAGTGTTTGTGACCGTGCCGTCAAGATAGGTGACGGTCGATCCCACAAAGTTTTCTGCCGCGCTCATCTTCATGTCGGAGAACTTTATGTTGGCGGCGTAAGGATGGGGCGCATTCGCGATTTTCGCATCGGTGCGCAAGAGCAGGGAAGCGATCACCACCACGATCACAACCAGCACTACGCCAAAAACGATCGGGAGCCAGTTGGAGTCACGGTCTTCGCCGGTGGCGGCTGGAGAGGGCTGAAGCAGGCTTCCCATAAGACGATTGTACGCTGAGGAACGGCACGCACTTCGGCGGGACGGTTTGACGCCACCCAGCGCTGTTATCCCGAGCAAGTCGAGGGACCTGCTCTCGTCGGTGCCTGTCGCGATCTTCCATGTCAGGACAGGGATGGCGCAAGCGGCAGCAGGTCTTTCGACTTCGAGAAGAAACTCGCAAGCGAGTTCCTTCTCTCCGCTCAAGATGACAGTCTTGCCGTTCTTATTCGCCGCCGACGATCAGGCCGTCAATGCGGATGGTGGGGCAGGCCATGGCGCCGCGAAATTCGAGATCGCTCGCAATCTCTGAAATGTTGAAGAACATTTCTTTCAGATTTCCCGCCACCGTGATCTCTTCGACTGGATAGGTCAGCTCGCCGCCCGAGATCCACAGGCCGGAAGCGCCGCGGGAATAATCGCCTGTGACCAGGTTGGCGCCGTGGCCGAGAAACTCGGTGACATAGAGTCCTTCGGGGATTCCGGCAATGATTTCCTTGGCGGTTTTCGTGCCGGGCTCGAGGAAATAATTTCCCGGGCCAATCCCCGGAGTGCCGGCGAGTCCGCGTGAGGCGTTGCCGGTGGTCTGAAGGCCGAGCTTCCTGGCGGTATAGGTGTTCAGCAGATAGGACTTGAGCACGCCCTTATCGATGACCACGGTGCGCCGGGTGGGGATGCCTTCGCCATCGAAAGGCGAGGTGCCGAAGCCTCCGACCATGGTGCCGTCGTCAATCACGGTGACATGGTCGCCCGCGATTTTTTCGCCCAGTTTACCCGCGAGGAATGACGCGCCGCGATAGACGGAGTCGCCGTTGATGCCTTCGAAGATGTGTCCCAGAATGGACGTGGCGACCATGGGATCAAGCACGACGGGAACGTGCGCCGTCTTGACCTTGCGCCCGCCGAGGCGCCGCAAGGTGCGCTGGGCCGCAATCTTTCCCACCTCTTCAGGAGAATCGAGGCGGCCGAGGTTGCGTGCGACCGAGAACCAGTAATCGCGCTGCATCGCGCCGTTTTCCGACTGCGCGATGGGCACCGCGGCGACGGAACAATAAGAGCGGCGGTACTCGCCTACAAATCCGTGGGAGTTGGCCAGCACCTTGTGGCCGGTGGCGGCGTCGAACGAGCCGCCTTCCGAATTCTTGATGCGCGGGTCGTAATCGAGCGCGGCTTTTTCGGCGCGGCGGGCATAGTCGATGCGCTCTGCGCCGGGCAAAGAGTAGACGTCGGCCGAATAAAGATCGAGATCGCCCGGAAGTGAGCCCAGTTGTGAGGCGTCGGGAATGCCGCTGAAGGGGTCTTCAGAGGTGATTTTCGCCAGCTCGAGAGCGGACTTCAGCATGCGGTCGAGGGCTTCACGGGAGAAGTCGCTGGAATAGGTGCTGGCTGAGCGCTGGCCGTGGAAGACGCGCACGCCGATAGAGCGGGAGCCAGCTTCCTTCAGCGTCTCCACCTGTCCCAGGCGTACCAGCGTGGAAAATTCGTCGCCTTCGCGGACGACGCACTCGGCAGCGGTAGCGCCTCCGGACATGGCCCGGCGGACGATATCTTCAGCTACCTCTCGAAGATCAGTTTTCAGTTCCCGGTTGTCAGTTGTCAGTTGAGGCATGATTTTGGTTACTGCATGAACCCGCCGGACTCTTTCTTTGCGGTTCCGCCGACGGTGAGGCGGTCGACTTTCAGCGTGGGAATGCCGACGCCGACGGGCACGGCTTGTCCGTCTTTGCCGCACGTGCCGACGCCTTCATCGAGTTTCAGGTCGTTACCCACCATGGAGACGCGGGTGAGAACATCGGGGCCATTGCCGATCAGGGTCGCGCCTTTGATGGGGGCGGTGACGTGGCCGTCTTCGATGAGATAGGCCTCGGACGCGGAGAAAACAAATTTCCCGCTGGTGATATCGACCTGTCCGCCGCCGAAGTTCACTGCGTAGACGCCGTTCTTGACCGAACGAATGATGTCTTCGGGATCGTCCTGTCCGGCGAGCATGTAAGTGTTGGTCATGCGCGGCATGGGGATGTGCTCGTAACTCTCGCGACGGCCGTTGCCGGTGTCGGCCATGCCCATCAGACGGGAGGAAAGTTTATCGCTCAGATATCCTTTGAGAATTCCTTTTTCGATCAGGACGGTGTTCTGCGTGGGCTGGCCTTCGTCGTCGACGTTGAGCGAGCCCCGGCGCCAGGGCATGGTGCCATTATCGACCACCGTGCATTTTTCACTGGCAACGCGTTTGCCGATCAGGCCGGCAAAGGCTGAAGTCTGCTTGCGGTTGAAATCGGCTTCGAGGCCGTGACCTACAGCTTCGTGCAATAGCACGCCGGGCCAACCCGGACCGAGCACCACTTCCATCTCGCCGGCCGGAGCTTCGCGAGCGTCGAGTTGGAGGATGGCCTGGCGCGAGGATTCCCTGGCGAAGTATTCGGGAGTTTTCTCTCCGAAGAAGAAGTCGAGAGCGACGCGTCCGCCGCCGCCGGAACTACCGCGAGCGGAATTTCCTTCGGTCTTGGCGATGCAGGAGACGTTCATGCGGGCCAGCGGCTGGGAGTCTTCGGCGAAGGTTCCGTCAGAACCGACCACCAAGATGTTGCGCAACTCGTCAGAGTAGCTGGCGCGAACTTCCTTGATGCGCGGATCATAGGCGCGAGCCGCAGCATCGGCGCGCATGACCAGTTCGACCTTGGCCGTAATTTCAGCGTCGACCGAAGGCAGCGTTACGGGATAGAGGCTGCGAGCCGGCTTTTCCTGAAAACCCACGACCGGGGTCTTGGAGGGACCGCTGGCGATCAAAGCAGCGGTCCGGGCGGCGTGCAGGATGCGTTCCGACGAAAGATCGTCGGTGTAAGCGTAGCCGGTGCGTTCGCCGACCACCACGCGAACCCCACATCCAGCAGAAATTCCCTGCGACGCCGACTTCACCATGGACTCGTCCACCATCAGCGAAGTGGACGAAAGATACTCAAAATAAAGGTCGGCGTACTCTCCGCCGGCTGACAGGGCGGCCGCCAGGTAGCGCTCAAGATCATGCTCCGTAAGGCCGTAGTGCTGAAAAAAGAACCTGTTTTTATCCACGGTGATTAGATGTCCTTGGACCGGGAAAGACTCCCGGGTCTTTTCATTATCCCACACGCTTCGGAGGGAGGACGGGCGGGACGCTCGTCCCCTAGTGCCTCCGCGTGGACTTCTGCGATGGTTACACGTCACAGACAGCGCTTTAGAAAGATGAAAGCATTCTTACCATGACTCCCGAGGCCCTGACCCGCACGGTGGAGGACTTTCTCGCAGGGGCGCGAGATGCCATCGTCCTCGATGACGGCGCCGCGGTGTTTGACCTGGCGCAGGCGAAGTATTCGATTTCCGGCGAACGCAACAAGTGTCTGCTGCATCTTTGGTCGGCGGAGCGGAACCTGGTTCGACGGGTGCTCGACGTCGAAGTCAAACACGAAGTGCTGCGGCTGGCGGTGCAGCGCCTGGGGCAAACGCGGGCCGGTAAGCTGGAAATTTGCCGGCAGCGCGACCAGCGTACTCCGACTGCGAAGCGGGCGGCGCGAGTCGCGTATCAGCGCAGTCTACAGCGCACCCTGGAGCGCCGATTTCCCGCCTATGCCGCGTCGCGGCTCATCACGTCAGCCGATCTGGAGCGATCGTTCGGTCCGATTTACGCTCGTGGACTGCTTCGCCGTGGGCAGTCCGGCTTCGCGGTCCTGGGCGTGAATCCACAGGAAACTCAGGCTTCGATCGACGCCGCCCTGACCTTCGGAATTCTGTGGCTTGATGCCTGCCGACTGGCGCAAGCGGGAAAGATGGCGGTCGAAGGCCTGAAACTATTTTTACCCGCTGGCGCGTCCGCATTGACCCGCGAGCGTATGGCGCACCTGCATCAGAACGCCGCCAAGTGGCAGCTCTATGAACTGGAGAATCGGGAAGAGCATCTGACGGAAATCGAAATGCCGGATGGGGGCAATATCCGGACCCGGCTGGTGCATTGGACCGATGAGGCGCAGGCGAGGGGGCGCTTCGCGGAGGCGATTGAGCGGATCCGGGAGCTGATGCCGGAGGCAGAAATGGCCGTGATCTCGCCGGCTGAGATTGCCTTCCGCTGTCACGGACTGGAGTTCGCCAAGGCGCGCCTGGCGCACCAACTGGGCTCGCTGCGCAGCACACCCGAGATTGTGTTTGGAGTGGGAGCGGACGAGCGGGTGCTGGTGGAAGAGAACGCAGCCGCCTTTCGCACCCTGGTGCACAGCGTGGGAGAAGTGCGTCACGCCGGCGGCCCCCGGGATCATGCGCTGTGGCGGCTGCATCCCGAACGCTGGCTGGAATCGCTGGTGGTGAAAGACGTGACTGAAGTGGATGAGCGGCTCGATGCCTCGATGCTTTATTCGCAGGTGCCGGCATTTTCCGCCTCGGACCGCGCCATGATCGACGTGCTGACCACCACCCGCGAGGGCAGACTGGCAGTGGTCGAATTGAAAGCCGACGAAGACATTCATCTGCCGCTCCAAGGCCTGGACTACTGGTCGCGAGTGTCCTGGCACCATGGCCGGGGAGAGTTCCAGCGCTTCGGATATTTTCCCCGGCGGGAGTTGTCCCCCGAACGGCCGTTGTTATTTTTGGTGGCTCCGGCCCTACATGTGCATCCGGCTACGGACACACTTCTGCACTACATCTCGCCCGAGATCGATTGGGTGGTGGTGGGTATTGACGAACGCTGGCGCGATGGCGTGCGGGCGGTGTTTCGGAAACGACCGCGAGAGATTGTGTAGGGCGGGCGCCCTCGCCCGCCGCTGTTGACTTTGTTTTTCGAACTGATTGACCCAAAACTATGTAAGAGAACCTCTTCATCAAGAAACAAAATCAAAACCAACTGCGGCGGGCGAGGGCGCCCGCCCTACAAGAGCTATTTCTCCGGCCACGCTCCAAGTGCACGCCGTACGTCCACCAACTGGGCCACATGATAGGCATTGTGATCGGCCACCAGCAAGGCTTCGCGCAGGATGGTCTGGCCGTCTCCCCAGGGAATACGGGCGTATAAATCCGTCTTCGGATTGCCCACCAGTTCCTGCATGGCCTTCAGATCCCGCTGAAACTGCTTGATGCTGGCGTTCCAGGCGGCGGTGCTGGGCGGGGCTTCGCGAGGCGGCCAGTAGTCCTTCGGCCAATCCGGCGACTTGTGCTTCCGGTTGCGGCTGAATTCGAGGATATCCCATTGCGCGATGCGCAGGTGTTCCAGAATCATCCACGGAGTGTGGGGCAGGCCTGGCGGTTTTTGTCCTCGCAATTTGGCCGGGATGCCTGCGATTGCCTCTTCAAATCGGGCGTGCGCACTTCCGCCCTTGAGCAATTCCAGCAGGTGCTGGCGCAGCGAACTGTCGTGATCGTTTGTCATAAGTCCTGAATCTCCCCGCTTTGAATAAGGGGAAAAATCCTCAAAGCACTATCCGGTTTTTGCAGAAAATTGACAAGCCCTGCATAGACAGGGGTCATCGTCCCGCGCTAACCTAACCCTCCGAAGGAGTTCTTATGCGTCTATGGATGGTTTTACTGGTAACGGTTGTTCTAGGAGCGGGAGTTCATTTTGCCTTTGCGGCGATGCCCGCCGTGGGTTCCCCGGCGCCGGATTTCACCCTGCCTTCACAGGATGGGACGCAGGTCAGCCTGAAGGATTTCCGGGGAAAGTGGGTGGTGCTTTATTTCTATCCCAAGGACGGAACGCCGGGATGCACCATCGAGGCCCACAACTTTCAGCGTGATCAGCCGCAATACGCGAAACGCAGCGCGGTGGTGATCGGAGTCAGCGTGGATACGACCGACTCCCACAAGGAGTTCTGTTCCAAGGAGGGCCTGAACTTCAAGCTGCTGGCCGACACCGAGCATAAAGTGGTGAAACTGTACGACTCGACCATGAATTACAAAGGCGTCGAAATCGCCGCCCGCAACACTTTCATCATCGATCCGCAAGGCAACATTGAGCGGGCCTACACTGGAGTGGACCCGAACAAGCACAGCGAGGAAGTGCTGACGGCTCTGGACGAGCTGCAAAAGGGGTCTTCGGCCTCAAAGTAGTCCGTTGTCGATAGAGGGCGGGCATTCCCGCCCGTCCTTACACTAAACTTCCAGGCATGAACGTTCGCCCCGAGCAGCTTCCCTATCGCGAGTTCTATCGAGTCCTGATCAGCGCAGTCGCTCCGCGCCCGATAGCTTGGGTCTCCACGCTGAACCATGGACACCTGAACCTGGCGCCATTTTCTTTCTTCAATGTGGTATCGGCGAAGCCGCCGATGCTGGGATTTTCTCCCTCCCTCCGCCAGGTTGACAATAAGCCCGCTCCCAAGGACACACTGCGCAACATCCGCGAGACCAGTGAATTCGTAGTGAACCTGGTGACCTTCACGGTGGCTGAAGCCATGAACCTGACCAGCGGCGAGTACGACAGCTCGGTCGACGAATTCGCATTAGCGAAACTGACGACCCGGCCGTCGCAACTGGTGCGCCCGCCGCAGGTGGCGGAGTCCCCGGTCAGCTTTGAATGCAAACTGAATCGGATCATCGACTTCGGGACAGAGCCCGGAAGTTCGAGCCTGGTAATCGGCGAGATTGTCTGCATTCACTTTGAGGACAGCGTGCTCAAAGAAGGCCGCCTCGATCCCGACTCTCTTGACCTGATTGGGCGCATGGGCGGCACACAGTACTCGCGCACGACCAATCGTTTCGATATGACGAGGCCCGAGGTGCAGCCTGCCGAATCGGCATTCTCCCGGAAATAAGCCGACCGGCTACCGGATGGAATCCCGCAGTTGGGTGAGGGCATTGTCCGCAGCGGTCAGCCGGATCAATCCGAAGCGGGGATAGTCGAGGTCGATCACGGTGAAAATCGTGATCGAAATTACCATCGCATACAGGAGCCCGTGGAACCAGCTGCGGCTCTTTCGTCTGGCCATGTCATAGCCTGCCATCAGTCCGCTCAGCAGCGCGACAGAAATCGACAGCCCAAAGATCAGAGGGGGCACGTGGGTGTGCAGGGCGATGGTGCGCGCGGTGGTGACGTCGATCATGCTCATTCAACGCAGGCAGAAGCAGCCGGGCAACGTTCTGAGTGGGATCGTCGCGGCTGCCCGCGATCGCGTGCGACCAGATTTCCTGCTGGATTGTCGCGGCACGTTGAATTTCGTCGTTGGCGGCCGCCAGGTCAGGAAGCTTTTCATAGACGGTCAACCGGGCATCGAGATATTGGCGAAACAGGTGGCGCATCTCCGGTTGCTGACTGGCGGGCAGCAAATCCAGGCGAAGATAGGCGGTGCCGATGGCGTTCGATTCCTGAATGATCAGCTCACGCCTCTGGTCGAGATGAGAGATGCCATTGGCGAAGGTGAAACCCAGCAGCAGGCCCAGCAGCGCAAAAACTGCCGCCTGAATTGTGGCGGTGCCTTCGTGGGCGTTTTCAATCCGCTTCGCAACGTCGCGGCCTATGCGAAAGCCGATTTCAAGACAGACCACCATCCCGACAAACAGACAGATCGAAATTACAACCGCCATCTGTCCCAGATTCATTAGATTCGTTGGCCTGATTCGAAGCGTCGAAGGCACAATAGTCTAACGGAAGATGGGATGGGCGAGTGATTACCAAATTTTCCGGGATATAAGACCACGTAGGGACAGATGTCCTCATCTGTCCGGCGGAGTGGAGCTCCGCTATGTTTGGCTTTCGGCTAACGCCGAGTCGAGCTTTGCTCGACTGGACAGCTGAGGACAGCTGTCCCTACGTGGTTCGTGGACGAACCCGGCGGTTAGTAGATGTCGATTTTTTCGAAGCCCAGGCCCTGCAGCAGGCTGGTGATGGTTGAATTCGCGTTCAATTGGGCGGTGCGCAGGATGCCATCGGCCAGAGCGGCCTCCTGCAGTTGACGTTCCGCCTCCTGACGCACCTGCGATTCGAGGTTTGGATCGGTGGGGACCAGCAGGCCGGTTTGCCGGGAATACACGCGCGTCCTGGCGCTGTCGAGCCGTGTACTGAACACCTGCGTCGCGGGCAGATGCAGGCGAATCTGCCTGCCTTCCACGCGGACGTCGCCCGGCTTCAGGGTCGAGAAGTCGATGCCGGCGACGACTTCTCCGTGAACCAGTAGCAGTAGCCTGTCTCCGGCCAGAAAGTCCGGGAAGATGGGATTTTCCTTGGCACCACTGACGATTTTGTCCATGGTGTAAACCACGGTTTCGAGGCGCTGCAGTTGCTGGATGCGATTGACCACTGTGGGCTGGCTTACGTCGATGCTGAGGGTCCTGCCGGTCATGGCTGACCACACCCGGCTTAACAGGGCCTGGCCGGAATTCCGCGACAGTAACACGAAGCCGATTGCACCGAGCAGTATGGCCCCGAGAACCAGGCCGATGGCCAGGGCGGCCACGACCGAAGATTTGCCGGATTTGGAAGGCTCAGGCATTGTGCAAGATTAACACCGCCAAAGGGCGGGCACGCGGGAACGAAAGTCTTTTCCGCTCATCATTTTATGGGGCACGCACCCCGAGCCGCGAAGCGGCGCAAGAATGTAGCCCACGGCGTTAGCCGTGGGTAAACGTACAGGAATAAACAGCCCCGAAGGGGGCGGAAGAAACGGACGAGGTAAGGCCCACGGGCCTGGAGCGCGCCCTCTCTTTCGCCCCGTTGGGGCTCGCTTCTGTCCCTGGCTTCAACCCACGGCTTACGCCGTGGGCTACATTCTTTGCGCCGCTTCGCGGCTAACGTGTCGAAGCACCATACAGCCCTTTACGCCGCTTCGCGGCTGACCCTTCGCCGGGCGCCTTCTTGCTCCCCTGCGTGGTCTGTGGCGGAAATTTCTGCTTTTTCAACAGCCATCTCATTAAGGCGGCGGGAGATGCTCTGTGCAACGAAAAGGTTGCATTTTTACGTCGCACCAAGGTAATATGCACATTGGACGCAGCAGTAAGCGTTTAATCTCGTCGCTGTACGCCCTTTCTTCCAAACGGTTCAAAAATGTGGCCGATGTATGCGTGAGGTGACCCCATCTCGCCTCGCAACAGGTTCGGAGAGACCTTTATGGCGTGGTACGCGTATTGCATCACTGAGCAACAGACCCTAGCCAACGGAACCCGTTCCCGCCGCCCTTCATTACTCGAGGGCGTTCAAGGAGTGAATGGCGCTTCCGTTCTGACCTATCCCAGCGGTGAATTCAACATTGTCGTCAGCGAGTATGAGCGCGACGACGTGCAATTCGGGGAGAAAAATGTCCTCGAACACGCGCGGGTGGTAAGTGTGTGCTTCCGCAGCGGGACCGTGCTGCCCTTCCGCTTCGGCACAATTTTTGACACCGACGACGCCTTACGGCACGCCGTAAGGTCCAACCGTCGCGCCTTCGGCCAAAGCGTGGCCCGGTTGCGCGGCAAGGCCGAGATGCACCTGAAGCTGAGAGTCAAGGATGGTTCCCTGCGCGAAGCCATGGCCGAGATCGTTCTGCCTGACACCGTGGGCGGGGATTACCTGATCAAGTTGCGGGAGAAGGCGTCGCAGGATCGCGAGCGCCGAACCAAGGCCAGGGCACTCTCGGTGCAAGTCCATAAGCTGTTCAATCCGCTGGAAGAAGAGATCAGTTGTAAACGAGTGGATTCAGACGGAATGTTGATCGATATCGCCCACCTGATTGATTCCAAATCCATTGAAAAATATCAGAACCGCTACAGCAGCGCCGCCAAGCAGTTGAAGAACTGCGAGCTGGCGATCAGCGGACCCTGGCCGCCTTATCACTTCCTGCCCGGCAAGCTGCGCATGGTCGCGGGCAACTCTTAAGAACGGACCTCAGACCTCGGACCTCAGCCTTCAATTGGCTGAGGTCTAAGCGATGAGTCTTTTGATTTGCAGCGAATGTGCAGGATTCTGCAGTTCAGCTTCATTCCACCGCCTTTAGTTTTCTCCCGTAGAGTTTCTCCAACTGCTACTAAGTGCATATTTTGTGGTAGTTTGCTGCCGACCCGACATCCCGCTGCTTGATCCCGCTGCTTTGGTTGCGCAAATGCACTTGAAGCGGTAACCAAAAGAGGCCGCTGACAAGTATGACCTTCACTCTCTGTTTTGTTGAACATCTCTCTTGTTGCCTTTCCGGCCGCCGGATGGGCTCACCGCATCGCCATTCCTGAGTCAACCCTTCCACCTTGCCTCTTTTAATAGTGGCCCCAGCAATGGGGCCATTTTTTTTGATTCGGGACGTGACGGCCGCGGCATGACGGGCGGGACGCCCGTCCTCCATTTTTTCCGCGTGGCTGGTGGTTGATTCAAACAAGGTATTATCGGGGAACCTCGAGTTGGTTAAACTCTGTCTACTTTTCTTATGAAGACTTTCCTGCGCGGTCTGGCGCTGTGCCTGGCGTTGCCGCTGTGCCTCGGCTCGATGGGGTTGGGTTCAGGCCGCCGGCCAGACCAGGCTTCCGGAGATGTGTTGCTTTCCACCATGCAAAAGGAACTGCAGCGCGCCCAGGCGAAGCTTGGGCAACTGGATCCCGCGCCCTACTTTGCCAGCTATTCGGTGTACGACCAGGAGGGGACAGTGCTGGTCGGAGGACTGGGCAACCTGCTGAATTCCACGCAGTTCCATCGCCGCACCGGCGAAGTGACCATGCGGGTGGGCAGCGCAGCGCTCGACAACACACACCAGGAAAACCGGCCGTCGGGGATGAGTTCCGGGCTGGTTCCGCTGGAGGACAATCCGGACGCGGTGGCCCGAGTGCTCTGGCAACTCACATACGAGGAGTACCGCCAGGCCGCGCAGAGTTACCTCAACGTCAAGACCGCGGCCGCCGTGCGAACCCAGGAGGAAGATACCTCGCCTGACTTCGCCGAGGCCAAGGCCGAGGTGCATCTCGATTACGCCAGGCCGGCCTTTCACCTCGATCGCAAAGACTGGGAGGACCGGGTACGCCGATACTCCAGTAATTTCCGCAAGTATCCCGAGATCTATTCCTCGGCCGTGATGGTGATTGGGGAGCAGACGCAGGTGCGTTTTGTTTCGACCGCCGGCGCCCAACTGGCCACGCCGAGCACGACCGTCCGGCTGATGATTGAGGCCGAGACCCGCGCCGACGACGGCATGGAGCTGCTTCGGGTGGAAACTTTTCAGGCCGACACGCCCGACGGGCTGCCCGGCGAAGCCGAAATTGCCGTCAAAATTGCGAAGATGGCCTCCGACCTGAAGGCGTTGCGGGCCGCACCCACGGCCGAGCCCTTCGATGGCCCGGCACTGCTTTCGGGACGGGCAGCGGCAGTTTTTTTTCACGAAGTGCTGGGCCATCGCCTGGAGGGTCATCGCCAGCGCGGCGACGAGGAAGGCCAGACCTTCACCAAGAAAATCAATCAGCAGGTTCTGCCGGAGTTTCTGAGCGTCGTGGATGATCCCACGCTGCGCCGCCTGGGGGGAATCGATCTCGGGGGCTGGTACCAGTATGACGACGAAGGCGTTCCCGCCCAGCGCGTGGACGTGATCAAGGATGGCATCCTCAGAAACTTCCTGATGTCGCGCATGCCGATCACGGGCTTTTCCCAATCCAACGGGCACGGACGAGCGCAGGCGGGACTGATGGCGACGGGGCGGCAGGGCAATCTGATCGTCAGCTCGTCCCACACCGTCAGGGATTCGGAGATGCGGCAGAAGCTGATCGACGAAATCAAGAAGCAGGGCAAGCCTTACGGCCTCTACTTCGAAGACATCGAAGGCGGATTCACGCTGACGACCCGTGCCCTGCCGCAGGCGTTCCAGATCCTGCCCGTGCTGGTGTGGAAGGTGTACCCCGACGGCCGTCCCGATGAACTGGTGCGCGGCGTGGACATTGTGGGAACGCCGCTGGCCGCGCTCAACCGCATTGAGGTTACCGGAGACAAAACAGAGGTCTTCAACGGCGTGTGCGGAGCGGAGTCGGGCAGCGTGCCGGTCTCAGCCGCGGCGCCGGCGATGCTTTTTTCCGAGATGGAAGTGCAGAAGCGGGCACATTCGCGGGTGCGGCCACCGATCCTTCCGCCGCCGATGTGGGAGAAGACCGGCGTCGGGCGTCAGACTTCGGACGTCGGACGCTCGGACTCTGGTTCCAGGATCGGGGGGCAGCAATGATCCGCTCTCGGTACAGGCTGGCCCTCGTGACCGCTTTGTGGCTTGCATGCGCGAGCGTGCTTGCCGCCCAAAACCCGGCCGCTGTCGACGATCCGGTGTTGCGCGCCATGCTGGCGGAGATGCAGCGTTCCAGGAGCCAGCTCAAGCTGGCCGATGTTCAGGCGCCATATTACGTTGAATACCGCCTCATGGATGTGGATCAGTACATGGCCGAGGCGGCATTCGGCGCGGTGCGCACTTCGCTGCGGACTCGCGTCCGCATGCTGCGCATCGTGGTGCGAGTGGGAGACTACAAGCAGGACAGCTACTACGGGCCGGGACAGGGCGTCGTCGATGTGGGGCCGCTCGATGACGATGAAACCGGGTTGCGGCACCAGTTGTGGCTGGGCACCGACCGGGCATATAAGGCTGCTTCGGAAGCATTCACCGGCAAGCAGGCCGAGCTCGAGAAGTTCTCAGTGGACCAGCAGGTGGACGACTTCGCCCACGCATCGCCAGTCCAGCTGGTTGGACCGCTGGCACGGCTGGATTTCTCTCCTGAACCCTGGCTGGCGACGTTGCAGGAAGCATCCGGACTGTACAAGAGTGATCCGCAAGTGCAGTCGCTCAACGCTTCGCTGCGCTTCACCGCCACCAACCGCTATCTAGTGAGTTCCGAAGGGACGGTGGTCCGCACCGGAGACAGCTTCTACCTGTTGTACATCGGAGGCTACACCCAGGCCGCGGATGGCATGCGCCTGGATCGTTCGCACGGCTACCAGGTCCGCCAGGTGAAAGACCTGCCGGCGAAAGCCGAGGTGCTGACCCGCACTCGCGAACTGCTCGGCAGTTTGAAGCAGCTGCGCGAGGCGCCGGTCAGCGAAGAAGAGTATCGCGGCCCGGTGCTGCTCTCGGCGGACGCGGCTGCCGGCGTGATGTCAGAGTTGGTGGGACCGAACCTGCTGGGCAACCGCCCCCTGCTGGGGCAGAATGCACGCACCACCGGCGATTGGGCCAACAATTACAAGAGCCGGGTCCTGCCCGATTTTCTTTCGGTGGTCGACGATCCAACCTTGAGCAGTTTCGCGGGGCACACCCTGCTGGGCAACTACGACGTGGATGACGAAGGCGTCAAGGCCAGCCGGGTATCGCTTATCGAGAAGGGACAATTGGTAAGTTACCTGTTGGGCCGCGCGCCCATTCGCGATTTTCCCAATTCCAACGGTCATGGCCGGGCAACAGTGACGGGACCGCCGGCGTCGAGCCTGGGAAATCTGATCGTGCAGTCTTCCGATCCGGTCAGCAGCGATGAACTCAAAAAGAAACTGATCGAGGCCTGCAAGCAGCGAAACCTGCCGTACGGCTACTTCGTCGAGACTCTGGGCCCACGGCTCACTCCGCGACTGCTCTATCGCGTCTCAGTCCAGGACGGGCACGAGGAATTGGTGCGGGGAGCGGTGTTTGGCGACCTGGATACGCGGGCCCTGCGCAACGATATCGTGGCCGCGGGCAAGGAAATTGACTCCGAAGACCGGGTCGATCCCATTCCACAGAGCGTGGTCAGCCCGGCTCTGCTGTTTGACGAACTGGAAGTGAAACGCGGTGATGTCGCCAAGCAGAAGCTGCCGGAATATCCGCCGCCTGCTGGAAGCGAGTGAGCTTTTATGCAATCGAGAGCTGGCGGACTCCGCTCAGGGCGGGTGCGCTCGTGCATCGTGAAAAATCTGCCGTGAATATCGTACTGAGGTGCTTCTTGATCGACCCGCGATGTGTAAGCCGTCTGCTGTTGCTGTCCACCCTGTTCTCGGGATCCGTACTCGCGCAACAACCCCGGCCCGGCGCCGTTTCCGACTACGCCCGTCGCCAGCCGCCAGCCGGACCACCTTTGCCCGCGGCGCTGACTCAGGAACTCGCCGTGATTCGCGATGCCGCCTTGACTGACGACTATGCCTACGGGCTAGTCGCGCATCTGACTGAAAATATCGGACCGCGCCCGGTGGGATCTCCGCAGGCCCAGGCGGCGATCGAATATGTTGCCGGAGAGATGCGCAAGCTCGGCCTCGAAGTTCGCCTGGAGCCGGTACAGGCTCGACACTGGGTACGCGGGGCCGAGTCTGCGGAACTGGTGGAGTATCCCGGACAGGCGGCGGGGACCACGCAAAAAATCGTCCTGACCGCGCTCGGCGGCAACCATCCCACGCCGCCCGAGGGAATTACAGCCGAGGTCGTGGTGGTCAATAGTTTCGACGATCTGGATCGCCTGGGCCGGCAAAACGTCGCCGGGAAAATTGTTCTGTTCAACGTGGTCTTCGACAAACTGAAGGCGGCCAATGGCTACGCCGGCGAAGCCTACGAGGAAGCGGTTGTCTATCGTGGCAGTGGAGCCAGGAAGGCGGCCGCGATGGGAGCAGCGGCGTCGCTGGTGAGGTCGGTGGGCGGCGCTGACTATCGCTTGCCTCATACCGGAGGGAGTTCGGTCGCCGATATTCCGGCGGGAGCGGTGACCAGCGAAGATGCCGACCTGATCGCTCATCTTGCGTCCCAAGGCAAGGTGCGCATGCACGTCATCCTGACTTCGCAGACTGCCGAAGAAGTGAATACCTTTAACGTAGTGGGAGACCTGAAAGGCTCCGAACATCCCGAGCAAGTGGTGATCGTTTCCGGCCACCTCGACTCCTGGGACCTGGGAACCGGCGCTATCGACGACGCGGCCGGTGTCGCGGTCGCCATGGAAACGGCACAACTGATGCAGGAGCTAAAACTGCGTCCCAAACGCACCCTGCGGGTGATCGCCTGGATCGACGAAGAGAATCTGGGACGCGGCCATGTGGAGTATGCCAAGGTGCATGCCGGGGAGATCGGGCAGTGCGTGGCGGCGATGGAAAGCGATCTTGGGGCCTCCCATCCTCTGGGATTCAAGGCCAAGCTGAGCCCGGAGGCCGCACTCCGTTTGCAGCCGGTACTCGACGTCCTTCGGCCCACAGGGGCAAACCTCCTGCTGCTGAGCAGCGATAGTCCCGAGGCTGACATTGAACCCCTGGCTAAACAGGGAGTACCCGCGATTGGCCTGCTGCAGGATGGCCGCACCTACTTCAACTACCATCACACAGCCGCCGACACACTGGACAAGATCGTTCCTCGGGAGCTGCGCGAGAACGCTACTGCCATGGCGGTGATGGGCTATGCGCTGGCGGCGATGCCTGATCCTCTGCCAAGGTAAAATCACCACGAACCACGTAGGGATGGGCGCCCCCGCCTGTCCTGGTCGAGCGCGGCTCGACAGATTTTTGGGCAGAAGCATCGCGGAGCTTCGCTCCGCCTGGACGGGCGAGGGCGCCCGTCCCCACACGGACCCATCCCCACACGGACCGCGATGGCCCCTGTGCATCTATTTCCCTGCCAAACCATCTAATAAACCTGAGTACAAAGTTATGGGAAATACCTTCAAAACTGCGTTTCTGCTTACCGCGATGACGCTACTGCTTATGGCGGCGGGACGCGCTCTGGGCGGGCCGAACGGGATGCTGCTCGCACTGGGCATTGCCGCGGTTACGAACTTCGTCGCCTATTTCTTCTCCGACAAGATCGCGCTCAGAACCTATCGCGCCCAGGCGGTGACGCGTGAGCAATTACCGCGCGTCTACAGCGTGGTGGAGCGGTTGACCCAGAAGATCGGCCTGCCCATGCCGAAGATTTATGTCATTCCGACCGATTCGCCAAACGCATTTGCCACCGGGCGCAATCCCAAGCATGCTTCGGTCGCGGTCACCGAGGGCATCCTGAACCTGCTGAACGATGAAGAACTCGAAGGCGTACTGGCCCACGAACTGGGACACGTAAACAACCGCGACATCCTGATCAGTTCGGTCGCTGCCACCATCGCCGGCGCGATTACCTGGCTGCGTTACGGAGCCTACTTCGGCGGGATGGGTAATCGCGACGATCGTCGCGGCGGAGGCGGAGCCGGTCTGCTCATGCTGATTCTGGCTCCAATCGCGGCCATGCTTATCCAGATGGCGGTTTCGCGCTCCCGCGAATATGCTGCCGACGAAACCGGCGCCCATTTCACCGGCAATCCCTATGCTCTGGCCAGCGCCCTGGGCAAGCTCGATGCCTATTCGCGCCGCGTTCCCATGATGGGCACGCCGTCAACCGCGCACCTGTTCATCATTCAGCCGCTGCTGGGGATGAATTTTGGCAACCTGTTTTCGACTCACCCGCCGATTGCGAAGCGCATCGAACGCCTGACTGGAAGGCCGGCAGAGTTTATGCAGTAAGCGGACGTCGGACCTCAGACCTCGGGAAAGTCAAACCGTTTTTTGAGGTGCAATGGGTTGCCGAAGTCCGAGGTCTGACGTCCGACGCCGCCTTGTGACGTTCGTAACTCCTCCTGCCGATCTCAACTACTGCAACCGCATAGTAGAATTTCATGATGCCCGCTGAAACCGCTATTGCCGTCTCCCATCGCGCAACGCAGCTGGAAAACGCACTGCGCAAGGTGATCCGGGGCAAGGATGACGTGATCCGGCTGGCGCTGGTATCGGTGTTGGCTCGCGGACATTTGCTGATCGAAGGCGTCCCCGGGGTGGGCAAGACTACGCTCGGCCAGGCACTGGCGCGTGCCATTGACTGCAGCTTTCAGCGGGTGCAGTTCACCAGCGACCTGCTGCCCTCTGATGTGCTGGGCATCTCGATTTACTCGGCGGTCGAGCAGAAGTTTGAGTTCAAGCGTGGACCGATTTTCACCAACGTCCTGTTGGCCGACGAGATCAACCGCACCACTCCCAAGACCCAGTCCGCTCTGCTCGAGGCGATGAACGAGGGCCAGGTCACGGTGGATTCTCATTCCTACTCGCTACCTCAGCCCTTTCTGGTGATTGCCACGCAAAATCCGGTCGAGCACCACGGTACCTATCCTCTACCCGAGTCGCAGCTGGATCGCTTCCTCATGCGGGTGCGCATGGGATATCCCGACGGCGATTCGGAACGCGAAATTCTGCGCTCTGAAGCTGGAACCGCACAGCTGGAGCTCATGGAGCCGGTTCTGACCAGCGCCGATGTGCTCGAAATGCAGCGGGCAGTGAATCAGGTAAGAGTCGATGAATCGCTGATCGGTTACGTGCTGGCGATAGTCCGCGCGACTCGCGACTCCGAGCAGTTCCTGCTGGGGGTCTCGCCGCGCGGCTCCCAGATGCTCTATCGCGCCGGGCAAGCCATGGCGTTCCTGGACGGCCGCAACTATTGCGTTCCGGAGGACTTCAAGCCCCTGGTGGTTGCAATCTTCGCGCACCGCGTCGCGGTGAGTGGGCGGTACTCTTCCACGTTGAAGAAATCGGAACAAGCCGAGCAATTGATCCAGGAGATGGTCGAAACCATACGGGTCCCGGCATAGGCCGGTTCTTCGGCAAATCAAAATCAGTTTTCAGTTACTTGTTCCCAGTTCTCAGTTCATAATCATCCGGCATGTCTTTTCTTCGGTTTCTGATGCTGCTCTCTCTCATCGTGTGGATTGGCGGGCTGATTTTTTTCCCGGTGGTGGCGCAGACTGCTTTCTCGGTGCTGCCTACGCGCCAACTCGCAGGGGCGATGGTAGGAAGGTCGTTGGGAGTTCTGCATTGGATGGGCATGGTCTCCGCCGTCGTCTTTTTGGCTAGCTCTTTGCTGCTCAGCCGGTTGAGCACGGGCGAAGCCCACCTGTTCGCTCCGCGGAATGTTCTAATCTGCCTGATGCTGCTGCTCACGCTGATGTCGCAGTTCGGCATTATTCCGCGCATGGATGCGATCCGGGCTTCAATTGGCGAGATCGATGCTGCGCCCTCCGACCTTCCCGCCCGCGTGCAGTTCGACGCTTTGCATCATTGGTCGACGCGAATCGAAAGTGGAGTGATCCTGCTCGGCCTGGTGGTTGCTTACCTGACCGCGCGGTCGTCGGCGTGAAGCCAACTGTTATCATAATTCCTGTCTCTTTCTCCGAAATATGAAAACTGGCATCATTGGCCTGCCGCAGGTAGGCAAGACTTCGCTGTTTCGCATTCTCACCAAGGCGCATCTCTCCGATCAGGCGTACGCTAATCCGCGCGAGGCTCACATCGGAGTGGCCAAGGTTCCGGACGAGCGCCTCGACCGCCTGGCAGCGCTCTACAATCCCAAAAAACTTACGCATGCGTCGGTCGAATATGTGGATGTAGGCGCCATCGGCCAGGAGGCCCTCAAAGAGAGCGCCTACGTCGGGCACCTCCGTAACGTGGACGCTTTAG
Source organism: Terriglobia bacterium (assembly GCA_963841075.1). Classification (GTDB taxonomy): domain Bacteria; phylum Acidobacteriota; class Terriglobia; order Terriglobales; family Acidobacteriaceae; genus JAIQFF01. The sequence goes on along the minus strand of CAWJBA010000031.1, from coordinate 39,398 downwards.
CTCACGTGGTCCGCGCCTTCGATGATCCTTCGATTCCGCACGTTGGCCCGGTCGATCCGCTTCGTGACATCAAGAATGTCGACTTCGATCTCATGGTCAGCGACCTGGGACAGATTGAGAAACGGCTGGAACGCCTGGAAAAAGACCTGAAGAAGATGCGCACTCCCGACCTGGAAAAAGAGTTTGATCTGCTGAAGCGGGCCAATGCTCACCTTGGAACCGAGCGGCCGCTACGCGAAATGGAAATGACTCCCGAGGACAAGAAGCGCTTGCGTGGCTTCATGTTCCTCAGTGAGAAACCGATTCTCTACGTCCTCAACGTCGGCGAGAGTACGGAGTTGGGCAACGACCTCGAGAATGCAATCGGCAAATACAACCTGACCGAAGTGGCCTCGCGCCCCAACGCGTCGGCATCGGCGATTTGCGGCAAGGTGGAAGCGGAGCTCGCGGAAATGAGTGACGCAGATGCGGCCGAGTTCCTGGGCAGCTATGGCCTGCGAGAAAGCGGATTGGTGCGCCTGATCCGCACGACTTACTCACTGCTCGGGCTCATTTCCTTTTTTACAGCCGGCGAAGATGAGTGCCGGGCCTGGACCATCCCAGTCCGGACCCGCGCGGTGGAGGCGGCCGGCGCCATCCACTCCGACCTGGAGAAACATTTCATCCGCGCTGAAACCATCCGCTGGGACCAGTTGCTCGATGCCGGCTCTGAAGCCAATGCTCGGGCCAAGGGCACGCTGCGGCTCGAAGGTAAAGATTACATCGTGCAGGACGGCGATGTGATGCATATCCGCCATAGCGGGTAAAATCCCATTTTGAAACTGAGAACTGAGAACTGAGAACTGGGTACTGGGAACTGGGAACTGGGAACTGGTAAACAATCAGTTCCCGGTTCTCAGTTTTCAGTGTTCAGATGTCACATCTTTTTCCAACGAATATTGCCATGATTGCCCACAGGAGGATTCTTATGGGGCAGTCATATCGCGATCTGATCGCATGGCAAAAAGCCATGGACTTCGTCATGGATGTTTACCGCACCAGCAAGGCATTCCCACGGGACGAACTTTATGGTTTGGCCAGCCAGGTAAGGCGAGCGGCGGTTGCAGTTGCAACCAACATTGCGGAAGGGCAGGCGCGTCTCTCGGCCAATGAATTCCATTATTTTCTGGGCCGAGCTCGAGGGGCGCTGGTAGAGGTTGAAACCCAGCTGATGATCGCCCAGAAACTCGCGTACTTTACTCCTGAACACGGAAAGGACCTTTTGGACAAGGCCAGCGAGCTGGGGAAGATACTCAATGGGCTGATCGGCGCGATTCGGCAAGCCGCCTAGCTGTAGCGCGGGGAACTGATATCATCGCCCGCGTACATGCATCCCATCCTCCTCAGTATTCTGCTCGGTCTTACGGCGGCGGCGGCCAATGTTTTCGGGGGCGCCATCATCGTCCAGAAAAACTGGGACCGTTCTTACCTGAAGTACTTTGTGGCGCTGGGCGCAGGATTCATGCTGGCCACCGCAATCGTGGAAGTTTTTCCCGCCAGCCTGCAGCTGGGAGGAAAGAGCGCTCCTCTCCTCGTGCTGGCCGGATATCTTCTGGTTCATTTGTTCGAACATACGGTTACGCCGCACTTCCACTTCGGAGAAGAAACTCACAAGGATGCGTTCGTCCACGGGCGCCGGGGATACTCGGTGCTCATGGGACTGGTCATCCATACTTTCTTTGACGGCATCGCGATCGCTTCCGGCTTTATTGTTTCGAACTGGCTGGGATGGATCATTTTTCTGGCCATCTTTCTGCACAAGATTCCCGAAGGGTTCACGATTGCGTCGGTCATGCTTGCGAGCGGACAGAGCCGGGGCATTGCGTGGGGGGCATCGGCGTTGCTGGGAGTGTCAACTCTGGCTGGCGTCCTGACCATGGCGGTGTTCCGCCATCAGGTGAATTACGGACTGCCGCTTTCCGCGGGAGTGACGATTTACGTAGCGGCCTCGGACCTGATGCCCGAGGTGAACCGCGAACCGGGCGGGAAGATGGCGCTGGTTGTCTTTCTGGGAGCGGGGCTGCTCTTTCTGCTCGATGCGGTCGCCCACATCCACTGACCCCTATTCCACTGTATGTTTCGCGGTGTAGCCTTCCCGGGCGACCACGTTGTATTTCACATCCTTGCCTTTCTGGTCCTTGACCTTCAGCTGACCTCCATCGGGAGCGACCACTTCCACTTTCAGTTTGCGGTAGGTGCCGTCGAGCTTGGGATTGGTGGGGTGGTAGGCCAGGTTGTACTGATTACGAATGTCGCCGATCACATCGTGAAAAATTCCCGGTAACTCCGCCTGAAATCTTGGGAAGTACGCGCGTCCGCCGGTCAGGCGGGCGAAGGTGTTCATTTCGTTGTCGCCTTGCAGGTAGTCCATCTCGCCGACCGGGATGCCGATGCCGTGGGTATAACCGCATTGATGACTCTCACAGTAATTGCGCACGGCGAAGCCGACGCTGATGGGGAAAATAGTGACATCGTGCGTGGATTTCACTTTCTTCGTGATCTGGTCAAGCGTGAGTTTGCTGAAGGTGTCGATGCCGGTGGTGACAAGGATGATGTACTTGCGGCCTTCAATCGAGTCCACCCGGTCAAGGGTGTCGTATAACGCGTCAAACAGATTGGTTTCTGCGAATCCTGGAATGCGCAGCTGATTCAGCGCCCCGTAAACGGACTGCTTGTCCTGGGTGAAGTCGGCCAGGATGTGCGGCTTCATGTCATAGGAAATCACAGCCACCCAGTCGTTCTTCTTCAGGGCGTTGGCGAAGGCGTAGCTGGCCTGCAGGGCTTCCACCATGAAGTAGTAATTGGTAGAGGCAAACTCAACCAGCAACACCGCCGTGATTGGAGCGGGCGAAATATCGAAGTCGACGACCGATTGCTGGACACCGTCTTCCATCACGCGGAAGTTTTCTTTCTTCAGGCCGGGAATGAATTGTCCATCTTTGGTGGTGACCAGGACATCCACATTGACCAGCGGAACGTCCACCTTGATGGAATAGTCGGGCATGCCCTCCACTTTTTTGGGCGCTACCGGGGGCGGAGGCGGTGGCGGCTCTTCTCTCTTTTTCGGAATGGCGTAGGGTCCGACGTCGTTCTGAGGTCCGCCGGCTTCGGGCGGCGCCTCCTGCTGTTGCCCGCTGGCCGCGGGTTGCGACTGGCTCTGGGCGAGGAGTCCCGGGGTCTCCAGGGTAAGAAAGAGCAAAGCCAACATCATCAACGGGATAGTAAGGTTCGGTCGGGCCGGAGATTGCAAATTTCTAATCCAGTCAATGCGAAACATGGAATTCCTCGTCAAATCGTTATGCTAGTATAGACGCAGGGCTTCGCGATTGGGATGTTTTGCACGGTCTCGGCTTTCACTTTTTGGCTGCTTCCCCACCCGGCAAACCGCATATAAATCGTGGAGTTCGGCTTTTTGGAAGCGGAGCATGCTTTGCTCCAGGTCAAATTCATGAGACGTGCGCTTTTCTCTGTCATCGTGCTTTTCCTCTCTGCGATGACCCAGGCTCAAACCTCCAAGGCCTTTGAAACCATTCCCGTGAGCGAAATTCACGCCGGTATGCGCGGCGTTGCCTACACCGTGTTTCAGGGTACGAAGCCGGAGTCCATGGGAGTGGAAGTTCTGGGAATTCTGAAGAACGCCAACGGCCCCAAGGGAGACATCATCCTGGTGCGGTTGTCGGGGGAGAAGGCGGAATACACCGGGGTGGTCGCGGGCATGAGCGGCAGTCCGGTGTATCTGGACGGAAAACTGGCGGGTGCGCTGGCCTTTCGTATTGGCGAATTCTCCAAGGAACCGATTGCCGGCGTCACTCCGATCGCCGAAATGCTCGAGATCAACGCCATGGATCGTACCCCTGGAAGCACTCCGGTCAACGCCGGTGCAGGCATTCATGCTCCCACCCGGACGTCGGGCCCCGGCGCGGATGGCCTTTCTGCTGACGACCGCTTTTCGAAAGAACACGACTATGCCAACTACCTGAAGCCGATCGAGACTCCACTGGTGTTCAGCGGATTCTCCCAGGAGGCGATGCAGCGCTTCGCTCCGCAGTTCGCGCAGGCCGGAATTGTTCCGGTCATGGGAGTGGGTTCGGTCAGCGAGAGTAAACAGCCAGAGCCTCTGGAGCCGGGCTCCGCCATCAGCGCGATTCTAGTGCGCGGGGACATGGACATCGCGGCCACCTGCACGGTGACCTACATGGATGCGCAGCATCTGCTGGCTTGCGGTCATCCCTTGTTGCAATTTGGCGCGGTGGATTTGCCCATGACCAAAGCGGAAGTGCTGGCCACCCTGGCCTCTCCGCTCAACGCTTTCAAAATCGTAAATGCCACCGAGCCGGTCGGCGCCTTCGTGCAGGACCGTCACACCGGAATTCTGGGAGAATTTGGCAAACAGCCGGAGATGATTCCGGTCACATTGAACATTCACGGCGGAGCGGCGGACAAGCAATTCCATTACGAGGTGCTGAACAACGCCAACCTGAGCCCGCTGGCCATGATGGCCACGGTATTCAACGCTTTGCATGGCGTTAACGAGTACGGCGAAGATACGACTTACCGCATGAACGGCCGCATCAGCGTCAACGGATATCCCGACGTTACGGTGCAGAACATGTTTGCTCCGTCCGACGGCGGGCAGCCGGCCGCGATTATGGCGGCGTTGTCGCTGGGGGAACGCTTCAGCGGGATTTACGATAACCCCTACAACGCGCCCGGGATCCGCGGCGTCCAGTTGGATTTCGACCTGATCCGCGAACGGCGCTGGGCCCGTCTCGAAGGCGCGCGCACCGACTTGATCGAAGCCCGGCCGGGAGATGAGATCACGATAGAAACCGTGCTGCGTCCTTACCGGGGTGAAGTCATCGTGCACCAGATCCCGATTCATATTCCGACCTCGACTTCAAAGGGACCACTGCGCATTCTGGTCAGTGATGGCGATACCCTGGACCGTATCCACCGCGGGGGCGCGCAGCTGGGCCGCAAGATGGACCTGGCGTCGACCATCGCGCTGCTGAACCGGCAACACGTCAACAATCGAGTCTACGTGTCATTGCTTGAGGCGGACCCGGAAGCCATGGTCGCCGACAAGGTGATGCCTACTTTGCCGCTTTCCATCATGAACGTGATGGACAGCATGCGAGGCACCCAGGAAATGATCGTGCAGGGCGAGTCTTCGGTGAACGAAGCAGCCACCGGACCGCTGGACTACGTGGTGGCGGGCGCGCAGGTGCTTACCATTACGATCAAGTAGTTCTCAAGAGCGCATCCTGAATATCGTCAGGTTCTACGACGCTGCACAGCGTTTCTTTCGCCCTTTCAGGGCTCTGTCATTTACCGCGTGTTACTCAGGGCTTGCGCCCTGGGCTGCATTCTTACGCCGCTTCGCGGCTGTCCGAGTGCCCTGGCTTTGCTCGTGGTAGTCTGAATTCTTCCGCTCCGATCTCAATGAGGTAACACCATTGGCAATTCTTCCGCGTAAGCAATTCTTCCTGGCATTCATTTCTACGATTCTTATGGTTCGGTTTGTTTCCGGTGAGGGCACACGCACCTGGGAACAGTCGAAATTTGATGACCTGAGCAAGGGCACGGCCAAGGGAGTGGCGATTCGCAGCATGGGCGGCCTGGAACTTGCTCCGGCTTTCAAGGCGATCGCTACTACTCCTTCCACCTACATTTGGTCGATCGCGGCGGACTCGGACGGAAATCTCTATGCCGCGGCGGGCGCGCCTGCGCGCGTGTATCGCATCACTGCGCAAGGGCAGTCTTCGGCCATCTTTGCGCCGCAGGAGTTGCAGGTACAGGCCCTGGCCCTGGATAAAAGCGGCACTCTGTTTGCTGCCACCAATCCCGATGGCAAGGTGTACCGCATCGAGCGCCGCGCCGGCGGCGCCGAGGCCAAAGGAAAAGAGGAAACGGACAAGACAAAGTCGGCCAGCGAGTTCTCCGCTTCGGTTTACTTCGATCCGGGTACGAAATATATATGGGACCTGGTCTTCGACGGCGCGGGCAACCTGTACGTCGCAACCGGCGATCACGGCGAAATCTTTCGCGTAACCCCCAAGGGAGAGCATTCCGTCTTCTTCAAGAGCGACGAAGCCCACATTCGCGTATTGGCGGTGGACGACAAGGGCGACCTGATCGCCGGCTCGGACAGCAGCGGCCTGGTCTACCGGATCAAGCCGAGCGGCGAGAGCTTTGTGCTTTACAGCGCGCCCAAAAAAGAAATCACTGCACTGGCCGTCGACAAGGCGGGCAATATTTACGCTTCGGGCGTGGGAGAAAAGCGGCCGGGAATCACTCCGTCGATCTTTCCGCCGCCGGTGACCAGCCCGGGACCAGGACCCGCGGTCGGACCCGCGGGGCAGCCCGGCATGGTAGTGCTGAATGCAAATCCTTCACCGCCTACCCTGAGCAGCATCCCGCTTCCGGGTTCCGGGGCAAGCGGGGGTTCAGAGATTTACCGCATCGCGCCCGACGGATCTCCCAGCCGCATATGGGCTTCGCGTGATGACCTGGTGTATGCCCTGGCCTTTGATCCAGCAGGCCGCCTGCTGGCAGGGACGGGAAACCAGGGCCACGTTTTTGCTATCACCGGCGAAGATCGTTTCGTCGATCTGCTCAAGGCCAGCGCCACCCAGGTCACTGCCTTTGCCGAAGCTCCGGCGGGCGGACTCTACGTTTCGACCAGCAACCTGGGCAAAGTATTTCTGCTGGGAGGTTCGGCCGAATCCGAAGGCACGTACGAGAGCGATGTGTTCGACGGTAAAGTTTTCTCCCGCTGGGGGCGCGCCGAATTGCGCGGCGCCGGTCAAGTGGAACTTTTTGCCCGCAGCGGTAACGTGGACAATCCCGACCGCAACTGGAGTCCGTGGACGCCGGTCGATCTGCAGAAAGATCCGGAGCTGCATGTTCCGGCGGCGCGTTTTGTGCAATGGAAGGCGGTTCTGCACGCAGGGAAGACCCCTCCCAGCGTGGACAGCGTGCTGGTGAACTACCTGCCCAAGAACGTTGCTCCCGACTTCGACGACGTCAGCGTGCAGGTGGGTGTGCGCTACCAGCCCATGCCCAAACCTCTGGCTATACCTGATACCAGCGGGACAGCGGGGGGCACTCCGCCGATCCGTTTCGAGGCGCCGCCGCCCACGACTCGCGACCCCAATTCTATCGGCGTGAAGTGGACGGTCCATGACGACAACGACGACCAGATGGTCTATTCGGTCTTCTACCGGGGCGACGGCGAAAGCCGCTGGCTGCTGCTGAAGGACAATTTAACCGACAAGTTCTATTCCTTCGACGAATCGCTGCTTCCAGACGGCGGCTACACGATCGAGGTCCTGGCCTCGGATGCGCCCTCGCACTCTCCTGGCGAGGCGCTTACTTCGACTCGTGACAGTGCGCGCTTCGAGGTGGACACCACACCGCCGCGAATCGAGGAACTCAAGGCCGCGGTGGATGGCTCACGGATTCACGTCAGCTTCCGCGCCACCGACGGATTTTCAAACATAAAGCGCGCCGAGTATTCCGTGGACGCGGCGGACTGGCAGTATGTGGAACCGGTGGGCCAGCTGGCGGATGCAAAATCCCTGAGCTATGACTTTCAGGCTGCGGTTCCGTCGGCGCGGAGTGCGGCGCAGCCCGATGCGAACAAGCTGTCAGCCGAGCATATTGTAGTAGTCAGGGTCTATGACCGCTTCGACAACATCAGTTCGGCGAAGACGGTGATCCGGAGCAGGTAGTTCCACAAACCACGTGGGGACGGATGTCCTCGTCTGTCCGGCGGAGCGCAGCTTCGCTGCGTTTTTGGTTTTCCGCAAAAAGCTTGTCGAGCTTCGCTCGACTGGGCAGATGAGGACATCTGCCCCTACGTGGTTCGTGATGATCTGCGTGGTGGTCAATTAATTTGGTCGGCGTTGCGTAGTTCGGGGAAGGCCCAGGCCCAGATTCCGATCACGACCAGCGTTCCGATCCCTCCCAGCACCACAGCCGGTACCGTGCCGAACCAGTGCGCAGTCAAACCGGACTCGAATTGTCCCAGCTCGTTTGAAACTCCGATAAAAATCATGTCTACGGCATTGACCCGGCCGCGCATTTCGTCGGGCGTTGCCAGCTGGACCAGGATGGAGCGGATGATCACGCTGATCATGTCCGATGCTCCGAGAAGAAACAGAGCGACTAGAGACAGCGTCAGACTGCGCGAGAGGCCGAAGATAATCGTGCACACTCCGAAGCCGGCCACGCACCCCAGCATGGTGAGTCCGGCGTGGCGACGCAGGGGACGGTGCGCTACCAGGATCGCCATGGCGGTCGCTCCCACGCCCGGAGCGCTGCGGAGCAAGCCCAGTCCCCATGGACCGGTCTTGAGAATCTCGCTGGCATAGACGGGAAGCAACGCCACCGCGCCTCCCAGCAGAACGGCAAACATATCGAGAGAGATCGAGCCGAGGACCAGCTTGTGGTCCCAGATGTAGTGGAAGCCCGCCAGAACCGTATCCCAGGTGATGGGCTCCCGCGCCCGCGCCTGGGTTTGCAGCTTGAGTCGGAGAGTGGAAAATACGGCCGCGAGGCTGGTGACCACGGCCGTCGCATACACCACCCCAGGTCCGTGGGCGAGAGCGTACAGAAAGCCGCCCATCGATGGCCCCAGGATGGTTGCCGCCTGAAAGATGCTGGCGTTCCAGGCGACTGCGTTGGGGAAATGTTCCTCCGGAACCAACTGCGGCAGGAGGGCGCGGCTTACGGGTCCATTGAATGCGCGGACCACGCCGACCAGCACCACCGCCGCATAAATCAGACGCACGGAGTGACTGCCTCGCCACGCGATTGCCCAGAGCAGGCCTGAAGACACGGCGAAGCCGCAATAACAGAGTGTGACCACTTTGCGCCGGTCAAAGCGGTCGGCAACATGTCCCGAGACCAGAAAGAGGAGCATGCCGGGCAGGAACTGGGCCAGGCCGATCAAGCCGAGATCGAGCGGCCGCCGGGTGATTTCGTACACCTGCCATCCCACCGCAACGGACAGCATCTCGAGAGCCGCTACGATAAAGAATCGCGCTGCCTGGTAAAGGGTAAAGTCGGGATATGTGAAGGCGATGCGGCCAGCCGGAAGGCGAGATGGAGGGGCGCTGGGCTCGGCAAGCTTGGGTGCGAGGGGTTCCGCCATCTTCTATCTACTTTGCCATAAAAGTGATTCACATGCTGTCATCCTGAGGAAGCGGAGTCCTTCGCTGCGCGAAGGACTCACGACGAAGGACCTGTGCATTTCGGACGATAGCGGCGCCAGAACTCCTGCCCGATCGGATGGGCAGTTGCACGCTGGAATTTAGCCGCCACTGCATGTAAGGGTGGTTGGGAATGCATAGGTCCTTCGCTTGCTTTCGTCCGGCTTCACCGGACGAAAGACTGCGCTCAGGATGACAGGGGGAGTGGCGCGGATGGATTTGCCACGGCGTCGCTATAATCGGATTTAGCTGAGAGCTGAGAGCTGACGGCTGAAAGCTTCTTCCATGCGCTTTGAACTCTTTATCGCCACTCGCTACCTGCGCGCCAAGCGGCGGCAGGCGGTGATTGGCGTGATCACCGGGATTTCGATCGCTGGAGTTGCCGCGGGAGTGGCTTCGCTTGTGGTTGCCCTTGCCATCAATAACGGATTCCGCCAGGACTTGCAGAATCGGCTTTTGGGCTCGACCTCGCATATCAACCTCTTGCGGATCGAGAGCGACGGCATCAAGGATTGGCGGCCGCTGATGGACCGTTTATCGCGGCAGCCTCATGTGGTCGGCACCGCGCCTGCGATTTATGAGCAGGTTTTGATTTCGCATGGCCCGCGGGCCCGCGGCGCAGTGCTGAAGGGGATGATTCCGGCTTACGAGCGCAAGGTCAGCGATTTGCTGGATACAGTGAAGATTGGGTCGATGGATGCGTTGGAGGAGAGCACAGGCGGTGTGGGCAGCAGCAGCCGTGTGGAGCCGGGTCTTCGACCCAGCTTGGGCGGGTCTGAGACCCGCCCCCCCACAGACGCTGCCGATTCCGGCGCTGGAGCTTCGAGCACAGAAAAGCCTCCGGACGATTTGGAGTCTGTGCACCAGCGTGTGGCTTCGATGCCGCCTATCGTGCTGGGCAAAGACATCGCTGAAGATCTCGCTGTGACGCTGAATTCGGTGGTGCTGGTCACCAGCCCTCAAGGCGAACTTACCCCGTTTGGGCTGGTGCCGAAGTACAGCCGCTTTCGCGTGGTGGGGATATTTAATTCCGGCTTTTTTGATTACGACAGTTCCTGGGCGTTCACCCGTCTCGCCGACACTCAGAATCTTGAAGGCCTTGGCGACCAGATCACGGTGCTCGAGTTCAAGGTGGACGACATCTATCAGGCTGGGCAGATTTCGGAGCAGATCGAGCAGGCTGCCGGCAAGGGTTTCATGACTACGAACTGGATGGAGCAGAACAAGGCCCTGTTCCGCGCCTTGCGCCTGGAGCGCCTGGTGACGTTTATCACTATCGGCCTGATTGTTTTTGTGGCTGCGCTGAACATTCTGATCTCTCTGACCATGATGGTGATGGAGAAGACGCGGGACATCGCGGTGCTCATGTCCATGGGTACGCGCAAGTCGCAGGTGCGCCGGTTATTTATCACGCAAGGATTGCTGATTGGCGTAATCGGTACGGCAATTGGCCTGGTGCTCGGCTACACGCTCTCCTGGGCCGGAGGACACTACCACTTGCTGTCGCTGGCTCCCGAAGTCTACTCCATCGACTACGTACCCTTTGCGCCGCGGGCCATAGATGGCGCGCTGGTGGCTTTGGTTGCCATCGGGATTTCCCTCATCGCCACGCTATACCCCTCCTGGTCGGCGGCGCGGATTCTTCCAGCGGAAGCCCTGCGCTATGAGTGACCCTCGGCCAGCTTTGTGACCATCGTCATGTCGTATTTATTAAAAATCAGGCTTAAGGTTCCCTTCATGGAAGCTCCCCAGAACGGGGAGCAGAAGGTTTCTGCCCCGGCATTCATGTTTTAATGAGCGTGCAGCCTCGAGCCGCAAGCTAGCAGCCAGAAGCTAGCAGCCAGAAGCTGCCGTCGTGAGCCGAGGAGCTGACCTTTTGCATCTAAGTCAACAGGAGAAGATCCTGCGCGTTGAAGGGCTGAAGAAAGTTTTTCGGTCCGGCGAATCGGACCTCGTGCTCTTTGAAAATTTATCTTTCCAGGTAGCCAGGGGAGAGATGCTGGCGATCGTCGGAGAGTCGGGATCGGGCAAGAGTACCTTGTTGCACATCCTCGGCGCTCTTGATCGTGCTTCCGCGGGTGACGTATACTGCGCCCACTTGCGCTTGAGTTCGCTATCAGAAGATGACGCCGCCGGGTTCCGAAATCATGAACTCGGTTTCGTCTGGCAGTTCCACTACCTGCTGCCGGAGTTTACGGCACTGGAAAACGTGGCCATGCCGCTTTTGCTGAGGGGGCTTCCCAAAGCCAAGGCGGAGGGGGAAGCTTCGCGATGGCTGCACGAGGTGGGTCTGGAGCAGCGATCGCATCACCGGGCGGGAGAACTTTCCGGCGGTGAACAGCAGCGTGTGGCTCTGGCCCGGGCGCTCATCACCCAGCCCAAGCTATTGCTGGCGGACGAGCCTACCGGAGACCTCGATAGCCGCACGGCGGACTCGGTTTTTGAATTGATCGCCCGGCTCCATCGCGACTACCAGCTAACCTCTCTCATTGCCACCCACAATTTTGCTTTTGCGCGCCGCTGTCACCGGGTGCTGCGTTTGCAGCGCGGGCGAATGGAAGAGGTCGCGCCGGAGACACTTTCCGGCTAGGAATGACACGAAGTGACAGAGTTGAAAACGGGGGACCGGAGAACACCAGTTGCCAGTTTTGCAGTTCCCGGTTCTCAGTTGATTGTAACGGGATCTGCGGGTTCCTTTGGTAATGAAGCGGGTTTCCTTTAGCGCTTACGGGCCATAGACGTGTTGGCAGGTTGATTGCAATAATGGATGAGGGCAGTCGGTGAGAAACCTCGGTCTTCAGTAGAGCCAAGGGGGGTAGGGCTTTATGTTTGAACGTTATACGGAAAAGGCGAGGCGCGTCATCTTTTTTGCGCGCTACGAAGCAAGCCAATTCGGGTCTCCTTATATAGAGACTGAGCACCTCCTGCTGGGACTTCTGCGCGAAGACAAAGCCCTGACTAATCGATTCCTGCGCTCTCATGCTTCGGTCGAGTCCATTCGTAAGCAGATCGAAGGGCATACCACGATCCGCGAAAAAGTTTCGACTTCGGTTGATCTTCCATTAAGCAATGAATGCAAGCGCGTCCTGGCGTATGCCGCGGAAGAAGCGGAGCGGCTTTCGCACAAGCACATCGGAACCGAACATCTGCTTTTAGGTTTACTCAGAGAAGAAAAGTGCTTCGCCGCCGAGATTCTGCATGAGCGCGGCCTTAGGCTTTCGACCATCCGCGAAGAGCTGGCGCGCAGTAGCCAGGAGAAATCGGCGCCGCAGCGCCAGCGTGAATCTTCGCTGCTCAGCGAGTTTTCCCGCGACCTGACCCAGGCCGCCATGGACAACCAGCTTGATCCGCTGGTCGGGCGCGACGGAGAGCTCGAGCGCGTCATTCAGATTCTGTGCCGCCGCACCAAGAACAACCCGGTACTCATCGGCGAGCCGGGTGTGGGCAAGACCGCGATCGTCGAAGGACTAGCGCAGCGCATCGCGGACGGCGAAGTTCCGTCGTTCCTGGCTGACAAACGCATACTAGGACTCGATCTTTCGCTGATCGTCGCGGGCACCAAGTATCGCGGCCAGTTTGAAGAGCGCCTGAAGACAATTATGAAAGAGCTGATGGAGTCGCAGAATTCCATCATCTTTATTGACGAGCTGCACACGCTGGTGGGCGCAGGCTCGGCGGAAGGCTCGCTCGACGCCGCCAACATCCTGAAGCCGGCTCTGTCACGCGGCGAAATTCAGTGCATAGGAGCAACGACTCCGGGTGAGTATCGCAAGTCGATCGAAAAAGATCGCTCGCTGGAGCGGCGCTTCCAGGCGGTGAAAGTTCCGCCGCCGGATGAAACCAACGCTACCAAGATTCTCTTCGGGATCAAAGACCGGTACGAGAAGTTCCATGCCGTCACTTACACCGACGAGTCCATCAACTTCGCCGTATCGCATTCGAACCGCTACATTCCGGACCGCTTTCTCCCGGACAAGGCCATCGATCTGATCGACGAGGCCGGAGCGCGCGTAAAGCTGCGCCAGACTTCGCTGCCGGAAGAAATTACCGAAGTCCAGAAGCGCATTAAGTTCATCGTCCACCGTATGGAGAACGCCATCGCGAACCATGAGTTCGAGAAGGCGCGCTTCTACTCGGATGAGGAACGCAAGGAGCGCGAGAACCTGCGCGCTCTTCGCGAAAAATACCACCTCGATGAATCCTCCACCGGCGTTGTCGGTCGGGAGGACATCGAGGACGTGGTCTCGCGCTGGACCGGCGTGCCCATCACGTCGATTAAAGAAGAAGAGTCGGCCAAGCTGCTGCGCATCGAAGAAGAGCTGCACAAGCGGATCATTTCGCAGGACAAGGCCATTGTGGCGTTGGCCCGCGCCATCCGCCGCAGCCGTGCCGGGCTCAAGAGCCCGAACCGGCCGATTGGTTCGTTCCTCTTCCTCGGACCGACAGGCGTCGGCAAGACCGAAGTCGCCCGCACCCTGGCGCAGTTCATGTTCGGCAGCGAAAAGTCTCTGGTCCGCTTCGACATGTCGGAGTTCATGGAGAAGCACTCGGTTTCGAAGCTGATCGGCTCACCTCCGGGATATGTAGGTTATGAAGAAGGCGGCCAGCTCACCGAGCGAGTGAAGCGCGCGCCTTATTCGGTCGTTCTGCTCGACGAAATCGAGAAGGCGCATCCCGACGTGTTCAACATCCTCTTGCAGGTGTTTGAAGACGGTCAACTGACCGACGGCCTGGGCAACACGGTGGATTTCAAGAACACGATCATCATCATGACCTCGAACATTGGCGCCCGGCATCTGCAGAAACGCGAGGGCCTGGGCTTCCAGTCGACTAACGAGGACATGATTTCCGGCAAGGTTGAAGATCTGGTGAAGGGCGAAGTCAAACGCACCTTTAACCCGGAATTCCTGAACCGGCTGGACGAAATCATTCTGTTCACTGCGCTTAGCGAGCAGGACCTGATCCAGATCCTGGAGCTGATGGTAAGCCTGCTGAACCAGAACCTGGCGCAGAAGTCGATTACGGTGACCGTGACCGACGAGGCCAAGAAGTGGATCCTGAGCCAGACCCTGGGCGATCGCAGCTATGGCGCGCGTCCCTTGCGGCGGGCTTTGCAGAAGTACATCGAAGATCCGCTTTCGGAGGCGCTGATCCAGGGCACAATTACTACACGCCCCGCGTTTATCGAAGTCTTCCTCGACGGACAGAAGCTGTACTACCGTCCCGTGGATTCGGAGAAGACTGAGGGCGTTTTGTTATACGAAAATTAGTTGTCAGTTCTCAGTTTTCAGCCGTCAGCTTATGCTGGCGGCTTTTCTTTGCGGACTCTGCGGGCAAGAGCTTTACCGCAAAGTTTCGCAAAGAAAACCGCGCAAAGGGCGCGAAGAAAATCTTAAACCTATGGAACTAACCGTTTATTCCGCTTTCTGGTGTCCCGACTGTCGCGTAGCCAAGCGCTTTCTGCAAAGCCATAACATCCCATTCAAGGATGTCGATATCGAAACCACTCCCGGAGCTGCCGACGAGGTGGTCTCGCGCACCGGCAAACGCGCCATCCCGCAATTTGTCATCGACGGCGAATGGGTGCAGCCCTACCGCCAGGGCGAAGGGTTCCTCTACGAGGAGATGTCCCAACGCCTGGGAATTAAAGAGCCTTAGGACCACCCGTACATCACCTTCCGTACCCTAGAAGACCCCGTTCCCAGGCCGCAGAATAGTAGGTCACAAGCCTGTCGGCGGACACGCATCTCCCTCCCCCTATTTTGCCCCCGGCAGCAGTTTTGTTCTCATCGTCATGGTCGAGAGCCATCATTCATCGGGAGAAGAGCCGGTCTGTACCACCTGGGCCCGGCTGGTAGAGGTCGTGCTGGGCCTGTTCCTGATCGTCGGGACCGGCTTCATGGCCCACTATTATGCTCCGCCTGAGCCGCTTCCCTTACCGCCAGCGGTACATCCGGCGCTCGCCAATGACCACCAGGAAGAGCTGAATCAGCTTACCCGCGATGTGGACGAACTGAAGCAGGAGCAGGCCATGCCTGCCCTGGTGCTGAACCGGTATCGCAATTCGATTTGCTACATCTACGGCGTCTATCACGTGTCCCTGCCGGGGCATCGGCCCTCGTTGCGGGCCCGCATTTCTGGAACGGGCTTCGTGGTGGCGGAAGGGTTGCTGGCGACCAATCGGCATGTTGCCGAACCCTGGTATGGAGACGCAGAGTCCGACCTCCTGATCAGCAAGGGAGCCAAGCCCGAACTGGAAAAGCTGGTGGCGTTCTTCCCCGGCTTTCCACTACCGGTCGACATCACGCCCCTGGTTCTTTCGGCGCAGGGCGATCTGGCGGTGCTGAAGGTTGAAAATTCGGAGGCCATCAGCCGACTTCGTCCGCTGCCCCTGGCGGAAAGGGCGTCAAATCCGGGTGAATTGGTGGCGGTGGTGGGATATCCGATGGGCGTGCTGGGGATGGTGGCGAAGTCGCCCTCGGCGGTTTACGAACGACTGGCGTATCGCCGCGACGACATTGGCGCAGCCAACGAGCTGGCAGCTCTCTCGCTGATCCGTCCGTCGGCCACTTGCGGGCACCTGGGAGACGTGGTCGGCGACAAACTGATCTATGACGCACCCACCGCCCATGGCGGCAGCGGCGGCCCGGTTTTCAACTCGCAAGGCCGGGTAATCGGCATTAACGAGGCCTACATCGACGGCTTCTCGGGCGGCACTCTCGGGGTTTCGGTGCAGGCCCTCCGGCCGCTGATTACAGCGGCCCAGAAGAGGATCATCGCCAGCACACCGCCGCCGGTGGCAGAGCCGAATCCGACGCAGCGCTGATTTTGAGCAGGGTCGGTTCAGACCCGCGCCAGATCCATTACTGCCGAAAGCCTGGGCGGAACTTCGTTACCCAGCCCGGTTCGCGCACATGTTCCTCGTCCAGCCGGCGCAGGCGCGCCGCCATGATTCCCGGCCTTCCCAAATAGCCAACCACTCGCCGCGGGTCTTTGCGGTCCACAACGGGCAAGCGGCCGATGGTGTTGCGCAGCATCTTGGCTGCGGCCTCATGCAAGGTTTCGTCGGGATACGTAACGATCACTTTACGGCTACCCGCTTTGAGCAGAGTCATGGCTCCGGAAGGATCTTCGTCAAGCGCGCGCAAAATATCTCCACGGGTGATGATCCCGGCCAGCTTGCTTTCCGCATCGAGCAGCAATATCCCCTGATGGCGGCTTACCTCCGGCTCGTGACGGGCGATGCGTTCAGCCAATTCGCTGACCGGCATACCGGCTGGAAGCGTGGGTGCTTCGCAGTCCATGGTTTCCGAGACCACCATCTGCTGTAACACGTCGGCTTCGTAGTCCTGGTGGATGCGCAGTCCACGGCGGATCAATTTTTCCGTCATGATCGAAGCCTCGGGCATGAGCAGGATGGCGATTCCGTCGGCAATAACGGTGACCAGCATCAAGGGCAGCACCGAGTTGTAGTCGCGGGTAATTTCAAAGGCGAAGACAATGAAAGAGAATGCGGCCCGGGAAGCGGCTCCAAACACTGCTCCCATGGCCACCAGGGCGAATGCCCCAGCGGAGAGATGGGCCGCGGGGAAAATCTCATTCATCCCGATCGCGAATACGCCGCCGAGCGCTGCGCTCGACATGAACATCGGCGCCAACAGGCCGCCTGAGGTTCCCGAACCCAGTGAGATGACCAGGGCCACCGCCTTGGCCAGCATTACCACGATCAGCAGCTTGAGGGCGAGATTTGCATTGAGAATGTCGCTGATGGTGTCGTAGCCCACCCCCAGAACCCGGGGAACGAAGTATCCGATAATGCCCAGGCCCAGGGCCCCGATGGCCGGCCACCAGAGCGGGTCGATGGGCAGCTTCTCGAACTGGTCTTCGGTCCAGTAGAGCAACTTGCTAAACCCGACAGCCGCTAAGCCGCAAATCACTCCCAGCACCAGATAGAAGGGCAATGCGCGCGGAACGCCGAAGTCCATGGCTGTAACCGTGAACATCGGGCCGGCGCCCAGCAGTTGCATGTGTACCGCGGTGGCGAGCGTGCTGGCCACCACCAGAGGGATAAACGACCGCGCTTTGAACTCGAAGAGCAGCAGTTCAATAGCAAGAATGACTCCTGCGATTGGAGTATTGAAAGTTGCCGACATGCCGGCTGCCGCTCCACATGCGAGTAAAACTTTGCGCTCCGACGCCGTGGTATGAAAAAGCTGGCCCACCAGCGATCCCACGGCCCCGCCCGTTTGAATAATGGGGCCTTCGGCGCCGAAAGGACCGCCCGTACCGATAGCGATCGCGGCCGAGATCGGCTTAAGAATCGCTACTCGAGGCTGAATGCGGCTGCGATTGAAGAGCACGGCCTCCATGGCTTCGGGAATGCCGTGTCCCTTGATCTTGGACGACCCGTACTTGGCCATGATTCCGACGATGATCCCGCCGATGACCGGAATTGGGATGACCCACAGTCCAAGATGATTGTGGCGGGCGCTGGTGAAGTCGGCGACGAAGCGGCCGTAGAAAGCTATGTTGGTAAGCAGGCCGATCAGGCGGTACAGAAGAAAGGCGATGCCTCCGGCAACCAATCCGATTCCAGCCGCCAGGAGTGAGACCAGCACCATGCGGAATTGCGCGGGTTCGGGAAGTGCCGCGTCGCCCGGGGATCCTGCGGACATTGTCGGGTTGATCAAATCCGGCACGCTTAGCCCGCCTTCCCGGATGGTGCCACAAGGGTATTTGGAGAAAACCCCCTGGCGCGATTCGTCGGTTGCATGGCGCGCTCCAGGGCCGCGACCAGGGCCGGGCCTTGAGTGCGCAACTCGGCTTGGTGGCCGAGGGACAATTCCCGAAGAACCTTTTCGCCCTTCGGAGTTAGGAGAAGCAGCACCACCCGCTGGTCTTCTCCCGCACGGCTGCGTTTTACGAAGCCTCCGAGGGACAGCCGATTCACCAGTTCGACCGTGCTGTGGTGCTGAATTTGCAGTCGCTCAGCCACGGTTCCAATGGTTGGGCGCATTCCTTCAGGCAATCCCTTGAGTGCCAGCATCAACTGGTGCTGTTGTGGTTCGAGGTCCATTGCCCGTGCCGCTTGTTCGCTGAAGTGAAGAAACCGGCGAACCTGATAGCGCAACTCGGCCAGCGCCTGGTAGTCGGAAAGAGCGAGGTTTCCTTTCATACGGGGGTTCCATATATATCGTAACACGATATATATGGAGGCGAAACGATCAACAGCCCGATTTGCCACTCAGGATGATGATGTCGAAAAGTATGGAATTACGAAGGCGGGAACCGACCGCCGCTACGCTTTAACGACCTTGCCGCTGCGCAGGCAGGAGGTGCAGACGCGAATCCGCTTGGTCGCGGCGCCCACCTTGGCGTGCACCGGCCGCAGGTTCACATTCCAACGCCTTTTGGTGACGTTATGGGCGTGGCTGATATTGTTTCCAAACTGCGGCCCCTTGCCGCAGATCTCGCATACTTGTGCCATGGACTACTCCAGGTAAGTTCAGAACTTAATCTGTAAGAGATAGATTTTACCGGATTTCAAGCCCTTCGACAACTCGGCGAAACAACTGGGTGGTGTCCTAATCTGCTTCTTTCAGCACGGAGTCACAGAGTCACGGAGAGAAACCTGAATCTGCAAGAACTATAAGATAAAGATCTTGCCGGGCTGCCGTCTCCGGTCTCCGTGCCTCCGTGGTAAAAAACCAAATTAGGACACTACCAACAACTGGTGTGTTGGAGCCGAGCCCTGGTTCGCGGCCTGTGCGATACTGAAATCATGGCCTCGCCGCCCGATCCCAAGTCAGTAAAGGTGAACCTGACCACCGGCACCGGCGTGGATATCGAGTGGAAAGACGGCCACCGCTCGCACTACGCGTTCCCCTTCCTGCGCGATGCCTGCCCCTGCGCGCTGTGTGACGACGAGCGTGGCAAGTCGGGACGCCAGCCCGGGGAGCGGCCTAAACTCGCGCCGGGCTCGCTGCCTATGTTTAAGGAGGCTGCGAAACCCTTGTCGGCCGAGGGCGTGGGAAAATATGCCATAAAGTTCCACTGGAATGACGGCCACGAGTTGGGCATTTATTCCTGGCAGTTTCTGCGGGATGTGTGTCCGTGTGAAGAGTGCAAGGCCGCACGAACCGCAGTGCGGGCCGGATAGCCAGCGTGCAAAAGAGGAAATTCGGCAGTCCAAAAACGGGGCCGCAAATCTTTGGCCCGGTTCGCCGCCCATTTGTTAGCGCACACCAATACTGAAGACAAGCACGGCGAACGCCGCAATCAACCCACACGTTCTTAACCAATGGTAGATATCCCATCGATGCTCCTGGGATCGCCAGTCGGCGGGAAGCGACTCCGGTGTCCATTTTGCAATCCGGTTGTTGATCGGCACGGGACCGACAAGGGAAAACACGACGGCGAGGATTTGAATAGTGAGAGCAACTGCCGCGAGATGCCACGCCTTTTTGTCCAGGTGCGCGAAGGGCAGCAACAGGAGAACATTCAGTAGAGTGGAGCCTACCATCCAAAACGGCATGACACGACCTAACAATACGGCGAATGACGATCGCATGAGAGCGTGTACTTCCACAGGCTGACGGTTGAGGGTAGGATGGGCGAATATTGCCACATTTAACTCGCTTCCACACATCAGGCCAAGCACCAGAACGGCGATGAGTTGTAGGATCATCGGAACGAACCTCCGTCGCTTTCGATGCCGCTCAAGAGCGACGCGCTGCTAGTCATTCCCTGTAAAATTGATTGTGAGTTCAGGAGTAGTTCCACATTTGTCTTTCCTCGACCAACTCAATCCGCAACAGCGTGCCGCCGTTGAAACCACGGAGGGGCCGGTGCTCATCCTCGCGGGCGCGGGCAGCGGCAAGACCCGGGTCATCACCTTTCGCATCGCCTATCTCATTGAAAATCTGGGCGTGATGCCCGAAGCCATCCTGGCGATGACCTTTACCAACAAGGCGGCGCAGGAGATGGTCGAGCGTGTGGACAAGTTGGTGGGAGGTTTATCCATCGCCAAGCCGACCATTGCAACTTTTCATTCTTTCTGTGTGCGGGTGCTGCGGAGGGATATCGAACAACTGCGCATTCCTTCAACTGTTCCCGGGCAGCCGCCGATCGGACTGACGAAGAGTTTCGTGATTTACGACGAGTCTGATCAGCAGCAACTGGTGAAGTCGGTGATGCGCCGCCTTGGCATCGACGACAAGCAGACCACGCCGCGCTCGGTGCTGTCGCATATTTCGTGGGCCAAGAACCACATGCTCGATCCGCAGGAGGTGTATCTGCAATCGGGCGATCCCAATACGGAGCGCGTGGCCCACATCTACGCGGAGTACCGCAAAGAACTGCTCAAAGCCAACGCGCTTGATTTCGACGATCTTCTGCTCGAAACCGTACGACTGCTGAAGGCAGTGCCGGCGGTTCGCGACTATTACAACCGTCGCTACCAGTACGTGATGATCGACGAGTATCAGGACACCAACCGTCCGCAGTACGAACTGATGCGGCTGCTGGCCGGGAGCCACCACAACATCTGCGCCGTCGGCGACGAAGACCAATCCATCTATTCCTGGCGCGGCGCGGACATTCGCAACATTCTTGAATTTGAAAAAGACTTTCCCGAGGCGAAGATTATCCGCCTGGAGCAGAACTATCGTTCGACGCAGAACATTCTGCAGGCCGCGTCGGCCGTGGTGGCGAACAACATCAAGCGCAAGGGCAAGAATCTGTGGACCTCGCGGCAGGGTGGCGCCAAGATCGGCTACTACGAAGCTCCGGACGGTGAGAACGAATCGCTCTTTGCCGCCGATTACATTTCGAAATACCTGCGCGAAGCGATGGATCAAGGTCAGGGCGAGAACGCCCGCGCCGCGGTGCTCTATCGCACCAATTCGCAGTCGCGGCTTTATGAAGAAGCCATGCGCCGCTACGGGTTGAAGTATCACGTGGTCGGAGGCTTCTCGTTCTACGAGCGCGCCGAGATCAAGGACATGATTTCTTATCTCAAGGTCATCCATAATCCGGATGACTCGATCGCGCTGCTGCGGGTGGTCAACACTCCAGTCCGCGGAATCGGCAAGACCAGTATTGAAACTGTGGAGCGGGTGGCGCTGGAGACTGGTCTTTCGTTATGGGGCGCGATTGCGGAGGTAATCAAACGACAGCTTTTGCCGCCACGGGCGCTGGCCGCGCTGAAGATATTCACTAATATCATCGAGGATGGACGGGCCATTCTGGCTGGGAGCTATGCCGAGCGCCTCGAAGCGACGGCAGCTGCAGCGGCGGAGTCGGACGCAGACGTCCCACTAGTCGAAGACGACACCGAGTTTACCCCGGACAACTTTTCGTTTGATTTTGGCGGCGACCTGGGATCGGACGAAGAGCTCGGCCCCGAAATTTCGCCCGTGGTGGAACCAGCCAATGGCTTGCCTGCCGAAGATGTGGAGGCGGGACGCCTCCACGACAGCCGGCGGGACGCCGGCGCTACGAATGCCGATGCCCCTGCCGCCAGCACTGCCGATATCCTGAAATTTCTCATTGACCGCACCGGCTATATCAAGTTGCTTGAGCAGGAAGACACGCCTGAGGCTTACTCCCGGGTCGAGAACCTGCGTGAACTGGTCAACGCGGCCATGGATTCCCGCGACCGTGGCGAAACCCTCGACCAGTTTCTGGACCACGCCGCGCTGGTCAGCGACGCCGACGCCTATGACGAACGGGCGCAGATCACGCTCATGACCCTGCATGCCGCCAAGGGCCTGGAGTTCCCGCTGGTCTTCCTCGGAGGGCTGGAAGAAGGCTTGTTCCCGCACTCGCGAACCTTTCTGCAGCCGGACGACGTCGAAGAAGAGCGCCGGCTGTGCTACGTCGGCATGACCCGTGCCATGGACACGCTGATTCTGACTCGCGCCGTCTATCGCCGCCGCTACGGCACCGATCTGCCCGAGGCCAGCATTCCGTCAAGGTTCCTGGAAGAAATTCCGGCGGAGTTGGTGGAAGACCTGGGATCGTCGAGAAGAAGCCGCGGAGGCCGTGGAGGTTATGTGGCCGCGGGGGACTCGTCCGCGGCCGGCTATTCGCGGGCGGGTCGCCCGCGACCACACAACCAGGTACATGAGCAGGAATCGACCCACTACGCTTACGAAGACGAAGATCAGAGTGCGGCCTGGGCTGGCCAGCAGAAGCCGCGTACTCCGGCGACGTCTTATTCCGGCAAGTCCTACAACTCGATCGAGAACATTGCTGACTTTTTTGCCTCGCGAGGCAAGAAATTCAGCGTCCCCAAACTGCCGGTCGAGGCGCCCAAAGGGAAGAAGGGCTTCCGTCCCGGACAGAAGGTCCGGCACCCGAAATATGGCGAAGGCACGGTCTACCAGCGCGAAGGTGAAGGTGAAGATGCCAAGATTACGGTACAATTCCCTCGCTTCGGTTTGAAGAAGCTGGTGGAGAAGTATGCGCAGCTGGAGGGAGTCAGCTCTTAGCCATTAGCTCTTAGCTTTTAGCTAGATCGGAAGTCGGAACAAGATTGTAGCCAAAGGCGTAAGCCTGGGTCACCGCTGAATAGAAGGCTAAAGGCGAAAGGCTAAGCGCCAGCGGCTAAGAGCTCAGCTTTCCAGCAAATTTCTTAAGGAGAACCACAGCACTCATGGCAAATACAAGCACACTGACCAAAGAAGAACGCAAGAAAACCAAGCGCGCGTCGCGCAAGAAACGCAAGACGGAAAATCCGCTGAAGCCCCGCGAATATGCCCGCGGTTCGGCCAAGCGTAAAGTGAAAAAGCTGGCACGCGGCACAGCGAAGCGCTAAAAGGAAGGATGTTTGGCATTCGGCACTTGGCAAATTAGCCGTGAACCGGCTAAGTGCCAAGTGCCAATGTCCAGGTGCTTCTCGGGAGACGAAACCCTTTGGCACAACCACCATCGGCCCGCACGTCCGAGCATCAACTGCTCTGCTGCAAGTCCATCGACAAACTGATCGCGGAAGCCGACGAGCCTGGTCATCGGCTGAAAAAGTCGCTGGGCCCCTGGTCGCTTACGGCGCTTGGCATTGGGGCCATCATTGGGTCGGGCATATTTGTTCTCACCGGCACGGCCGCGGCGGGAGAACACTTCGAGGCCCCGTCCATCCTGCACGCGCAGGTTCTGGACCTGATCGGCAACTTCCTGCGCACCGGAAGCACGGCGGGAGCGCTGATGCACGGACGTCCGCCGGCTGGACCATCCATCGCGATTTCATTTCTGCTGGTTGCTGTTGCCTGCAGTTTTGCCGGGCTGTGCTATGCCGAACTGGCTTCGATGATTCCGATCGCGGGCAGCGCCTACACCTATTCCTACGCGACGCTGGGAGAGATCTTCGCCTGGATTATCGGATGGGACCTGATTCTGGAATATGTAGTGAGCAACGTGGCGGTCGCAGTCGGCTTCAGCGGATATGCCAAAGCTCAACTGGCGGCTTTCGGATTGAATCTTCCCAACCAGTGGGCTAGTCCGGTCTGGGCTTCGGGACACTGGACGGGAGCCTATTTCAACGTTCCCGGCTTCCTGATCGTTTTCATTCTGACGCTGCTGCTGGTGCGCGGGGTGAAGGAGTCGGCCGGGGCCAACAATGTGATGGTGCTGATCAAGATTGGCGCGATTCTGACCTTCCTCATCGTAGGCGGCATGCTGGTCAATAAGGCTAACTGGACGCCGTTCGCTCCGTCAGGATTTGCCGGAATTGTCACTGGCGGCGCCATCGTGTTCTTCACCTACATTGGTTTCGATTCCGTATCCACTGCGGCCGAAGAATGTAAGACACCGCAGCGTGACCTGCCTTTTGGAATCATCGCCTCGCTGATCATCTGCACCATTCTCTATGTCGGCGTTGCGATCGTGCTGCTGGGCATGATGAAGTACACGACTTTCGTTTCCGGCGAAGCCGCCGAAGCGCCCGTGGCTTACGCGCTGAAGTATCTCGGCGCGCACCCTTTCTTCCGCTCCGTGATCGTGGTCGGCGCGCTCACCGGCATGATCTCATCGCTGCTGGTCTTTCAATACGGACAGGCGCGCATCTGGTACGCCATGTCACGCGACGGCTTGCTGCCCAAGCTTTTTTCGGTGGTGCATCCCAAGTACAAGACTCCGTACTGGTCAACGTGGATTGCGTGCTTCGCGGTGGGAATTCCTGCCGGGCTGGTGGATATCGGCGATGCTGCCGATCTTTCCAATATCGGCACGCTGTTCGCGTTTGTGTTGGTATCGATGGGCGTAATTTTTTTGCGACGCCGGCAGCCGGATCGTCCACGGGCCTTTCGCGTTCCTTTTGTTCCGTGGTTCCCGTTGATCTCGGTGGTGCTCTGCGGCGGATTGATGACCGGGCTTACCGTGATCACGTGGCTGCGCTTCTTCATCTGGCTTGCCCTTGGGCTGGCCATCTACATTTTTTACAGCCGCCATCACAGCGAGTTCTGCAGAGCTCAAGAAGTAAGATTCGGATTGCAGATTGACGATTGTGGTTTCGGATTGAAGAGGTTTTTCTTTCGCTCCTTCGGAGCTTGGCCGCGTCCGGCTCTTTACCCAGGGCTTGCGCCCTGGGCTACATTCTTTCGCCGCTTCGCGGCTTGTGTCGATGCTGCGATTGGAAATCGATAATTCGCAATTTGCAATTTCAAACCTGCAGTCTCAAACCTGCCAATCCCGAATCGATTCTCCTGCAAATCTTCGCTCTTCAATCTACAATCAACTTATGGCTTCGCAGCCCAGTTCGTTCATTGTGACCCTGCCCAAGGCGGAGCTGCATCTTCATCTTGAAGGAGCCATCGATCCCACGACTTTGCTCGAACTGCGGCAGCGCCACGGCAAAACCAGCACCCTGGCGGAGATTGAGCAGCTTTACAGTTATCAGGACTTCAACGGTTTCCTGATGGCATTCAAGGCGGTCACCGAGGACCTTCAGACCGCCGACGATTACGAACTCATCACTTACCGGCTGATGGAACGGCTCCGCGCGCAGAACGTGCTTCATGCCGAGGTGAATGTGTCGGTGGGAGTGTGCCTGTGGCGCAAGCAGAATTTTGACGCTCCTGTTCGAAGGCATGGATCGTGGCCGGCAAAAGGGGGAGCGCGACTTTGGCGTCTCGCTGTTGTGGATCTTCGACGCGGTACGCCAGTTCGGAGCGGTTGCGGCACGTGAGGTCTTCGACGTTGCGGTACGCCATCAGGAGCGCAAGGTCGTAGCCATCGGCATTGGAGGCGATGAACAGAAGGGGCCGCCGGAGTTGTTTCGCGACGCCTACGCCTATGCCGCCGATCACGGTTTGTACCTGACCGCTCACGCCGGTGAAAATGCCGGACCGGAATCGATCTGGGGCGCGCTTAATCTTCGCGCGGAGCGCATCGGGCACGGACTCACCGCCGCGCAGGACCCGGAGCTGGTGGAAGAGCTGGCGACCCGGCAGGTCCCGGTTGAGATCTGCCTTACCAGCAACCTGCGCACTGGTTCATGCCCCTCGTTGAGCGCTCATCCCGTGCGCCAGTATTTTGATCAGGGAATCATGATCACGCTTAACACTGACGATCCTGCCATGTTTCGTACATCGCTGGCTCGCGAATACCAGTTGGCGCAGCAGTCGTTCGGTTTTACCGAAGAGCATCTGCGGGAGCTGGCGCGGAACTCCTTCGAGGCTTCTTTCCTTCCGGCGGAAAAAAAGCTGACCTTCCTGAATTTGTTTGACGCCGCGGCGGCCCACACATAGCCTTTCCTGACTGAATCGTCTCCGGAGCCTTGGGGCATGAAAGCATCTCTGACCGTCTGGCTGTGCCTGACCACTTTCCTGTGGGCGGGGCCCAAACCAAAAGCCTCAGATGAGACGCTGATTTTCGCCAACGTCAACGTGGTGAATGTGCGCGACGGAACAATCGCGCGCGGCATGACCGTGGTGATCAAAAAAGGGCGGATCAGCGGCGTGGCGAAAGTCGGATTCGTCGACCAGGGACGCGACATTCAGATGGTCAACGCCAACGGCAAGTACATGATCCCCGGGTTGTGGGACATGCACGTGCATACCGCTTTCGTCTCCCCGGCGTGGGATGAGAAGGTGATCTACCCGCTCTACATTGCCAACGGCATAACTGGCATTCGCGACATGGGCGGCGACCCAGAAGTGCTCAAAAACCGCCGCGACCGTATTGAAAAGGGAGAATTGCTCGGCCCGCACCTCGTGCTGGGAGGCCCGTTTCTGGCGGCAGGGAAGAGCGACCGGCAGACTATCGCAGTAGACACTCCAGAAGAGGCGCGTCAGGCCGTGGACGCGGTCAAAAAGCAGGGCCTGGATTTCGTCAAGATACTTTCCAATGTCCCGCGCGATTCGTATTTTGCTATAGCCGATGAATCGGATAAACAGAAGATTTTTTTCGTTGGCCATGTCCCATATTCCGTGAGCGTCCGCGAAGCCGCTACGGCGGGGCAGAGAAGCATCGAACACCTGAGCGGAGTTCTGCTCGCCTGCTCTTCCAGAGAAGATGACATTCGCGGCCTGGAGCTGGGCGCTCTGGCGAAGCACGACTATGCGGCCTACGAAAAGTTTGGCCCGCAGATCATTTCCACTTACGACCGGGCCAGAGCGGGCGCGTTATTCCAGCTGCTTGCGCAGAGAAATACGTGGCAGGTGCCGACACTCGTTTGGACCGAGGCCAACAGCCGCGTCGATGATCCGGATCTGGCTTCCGATTTCCGCCTCAAATACGTTCCCGCATCAGTGCGGGCACAATGGGACCCGGCGAAGCTCCGCGAACAAACCTCGCCGGATGAACAGGCGGGCCTGAAGGCTGAAGCCGCCCGCGACCTGCAACTGGTGAATGCGATGCGTACCGCCGGGGTGCTGTTCATGGCCGGCAGCGACGGTCCCGACCCTTACGTTTTTCCCGGCTTCAGCCTGCACGATGAGCTGGAATGGCTGGTAAGAAGCGGATTCACACCGATGCAGGCACTGCAGTCCGCCACTTTTAACCCGGCGCTTTTTCTGGGCAAAATGGACAAATACGGGGTGGTCGAGCCGGGACGCGCAGCCGATCTGGTACTGCTGGATGCAAACCCACTCGACGACATCCGCAACACGAACAAGATCTTCGGCGTGGTTGCGCGGGGCAAGTATTACTCGCGCAAAGACCTGGACACGATGATGCAGCAGGTCGAGAAACTGGCGGCGCAGGAGTAGGCCCGGAAATAACATGACACAGCACATCGGCATTGTCGCTTGCAGCGCGGAGGGAGCAGCCCTCTGCTACCGCACCATCGCGCTTGAAGGCGCCCATGTCCTCGGCGCTCACGATCACCCCGAAGTCTCGATGCACACTCATTCCCTGGCCCGCTATATGAAATTCATTTATGCCGGCGACTGGCCGGGAGTGGCGGAGCTGATGCTCTCATCGGCCGACAAGCTGGCAAAGGCCGGCGCCGATTTCCTGATCTGCCCGGACAACACCATTCACCAGGCTTTCGATCTGGTCGAGCAACGGTCTCCGCGCCCCTGGCTGCACATCGCAAAGGAGGTTGCGAATGAAGCTCGCCGCAGCCACTTCAAGCGTCTGGGCGTGCTGGGAACTCGCTACCTGATGGAAGGGCCGGTCTATCCCGAGAAGTTGAAAGCGGCTGGCCTCGAATATCGGACGCCGGATGCGCAGACGCGGGAGAGAATCAACCACATCATCATGGACGAACTGGTAAACGCCCAGTTCACTGCACGCTCTCTGGCATATTTTCAGGAAACAATTCGGGCTCTGGCAGACCAGGGCTGCGACGCAGTCGTTCTGGGATGCACCGAAATCCCGCTGCTGGTCACGCCCGATTCCTCGCCGTTGCCAACGCTGGATTCAACCCGCTTGCTGGCAAAGGCGGCGGTCAGGAAAGCCGTAGGCACCATCTGAGGCCATGTAGCGACGGGTCGAGCCTGCCCTGAGCGAAGTCGAAGGGACCCGTCGAGGCCGAGCAAAGCTCGGCTAAGATTTTGCTGTGGAGAGCTTCCAATGCACCTAAAATTCCGACGCCTCCCAATCGCCTTCGCGGTCTGCCGCTTACCACCCGATGCTCCCGTTCCATCACCGACCACAGCCGCCCTCTTCAGTTCGATCACGCGGACTGCCGACGAGCTCTCCATGGTTTGCCCCGCCGATCAGGCTCCGCAGAATGGAAAATGCGAATCTCCATGGACCTGCTTCAAACTGGAAGGGCCGTTTTCGTTCGCGCTGACGGGAGTGCTGGCCTCTTTCCTCGATCCACTGGCGCAACGCGGCGTGTCCATCTTTGCGATCTCCACGTTCGACACCGACTACGTCCTGGTCAAGGAAGAGCATGCGGCGGCTGCGCTCGAGACTCTGCAGGCTGCGGGCCACGAGTTGATTTCCTGACTGCTTCTCTTACCGTGGATGCGGGAGCCGCCGGGAATACCAGTTTCGAGTTGGCAGTTCTCGGTTCTCAGTGAAAGGTGGTTCGCTTCCGCCATTCTCCATTCACTTCGCGAATCACACCGAACACTGCGCAAACGATGCACTTCAGTCGTCTCTATGCTCTAATCAACTAGTAACCATGCCTTCGACAGGAACTACAGTGCGCCGCCGTTTGAAGGCCCTCCATCGCAATTTGCGGGGGGCGCGCATGATCGCGGGCGCGTTCGCTTCGACGGACCATCCGCTGTTGGCGCATATCATTCCCATACGGCGCTGCAACCTGGCCTGCGAGTACTGCAACGAATACGACGATTTTTCGAAGCCCGTGCCCACCGAAATGATGTTTCAGCGAGTGGACAAGCTGGCTGCGTTGGGGACGTCGGTGATTACGATCAGCGGCGGCGAGCCGCTGCTGCATCCTGAACTCGATGAGATTATCCGTCGCATTCGCAAGCGGGGCATGATCGCCGGGCTGATCACGAATGGCTATCTTCTGGTGGCGGAGCGTATTCAGCGCCTCAACCGGGCCGGCCTGGAGTGGCTGCAAATTTCGATCGACAACGTGACTCCGGACGAAGTCTCGAAGAAAAGCCTGAAGGTTCTGGACAAGAAACTGGAGTTGCTCGCCGAACATGCCGACTTCCACGTGAACATCAATTCGGTGGTCGGGCGGCGGAGTGAAAAATCCGCAGGATGCGCTGACCATCGGCAAACGCGCCCTGGGGCTGGGCTTCAGCTCGACGATCGGCATTATTCACGACGGCTCTGGGCAGCTGCAGCCTTTAGGAGACGAAGAGCGCCGAATCTACAACGAGATGAAGTCGATGGAGAAGAGCAGCTTCACCCGGATCAACGGCTTTCAGGACAATATTGCGCAAGGGCGTCCCAATCAATGGCGCTGCCGCGCCGGCGGCGCGCTATCTCTACATTTGCGAGGATGGCCTGGTGCACTATTGTTCGCAGCAGCGCGGCCATCCCGGCATCCCGCTGGAGAAGTACACCATCGACGATATTCGACGGGAATACCTGGCGGAGAAAGGCTGCGCTCCCAACTGCACTGTTTCTTGCGTGCACCAGGTGTCGGTCTTCGATTCGTGGCGGGCGCCGCAATTTCCGACGCCGGCCGCGGCGTCGCCCCAAACCAGCGACCTGGTTCAAATCAGCTAGAGGTTTGCCGGCAGCCTCTGCCGGGGTCGCGGGTCTGCAGGTCTGCTGGAATCTCTTGCTTTGGGCGCTCCAACTCTCTATATATTGTTGCGAACCGAGCGCACAATTATGAACAAGAGAGAGTTCCTCAAAACTTCTGGAGTTCTGCTCAGCGGCAGCGTACTGTCTCGCCTGATGTCTGGTCAGCAAGCACCCACGCCGCGGACCAACTGGGCCGGCAACTACCAATACAGCACCGACCGGCTGCTGATGCCGAAATCCGTTGAGGAAGTGCAACAGGCGGTGAAGAGCGGGGGCAAAATGAGGGCGCTGGGCGCACGCCACTCGTTCAACGGGATCGCCGACAGCAAGAATGCCCAGATCTCGCTGAAGCTTCTTGACCAGATGTCGCTGAACCCGAAGTCTCGCACCGTCACGGTGGGGGCGGGCGTCACCTATGGTCAACTGGCTCCGTACATCGACGGGCAGGGCTTCGCAGTTCACAACCTCGCCTCGTTGCCGCATGTTTCGGTCGCAGGTGCATGTGCAACCGCCACTCATGGCTCCGGCAGCAAGAATGGCAACTTGTCGACGGCGGTATCCGCGCTCGAAATCGTAACCGCTGACGGCGAGGTCGTAACTTTGTCGCGGGAAAAAGATGGGGAACGATTTGCCGGGGCTGGAGTTGCACTGGGTGGACTGGGGGTGGTCACTAAGGTCACGCTGGACGTGCAGCCAACTTTTCAGGTCAGGCAAGTCGTCTACGAGAACCTGTCGCTGGCGCAACTGGAGAAGCACCTGGACGATATTTTCTTGAGCGGCTACAGCGTCAGTCTGTTCACCGATTGGCAAAACCACCGGGCTACTCAAGTATGGATAAAGCATCGGGTCGAACCCGGAGAATCATTCGAGTTTGCGCCCGAGTTTTATGGGGCGAAGCTGGCTACCCAGAAGCTGCACCCGCTGGCCGGACACTCGGCGGAGAATTGCACCGAACAGATGGGTATTCCCGGGCCGTGGTACGAGCGGCTGCCGCATTTCCGCATGAACTTCACGCCCAGCAGCGGCGCTGAGCTGCAGACCGAATATTTCGTTCCGCGCAGTCGGGGATATGAGGCCATTCTTGCCGTCGAAAAGCTTCGCGACCAAGTCGCGCCGCATCTCTTCATTTCGGAGTTGCGCACGATTGACGCCGACAATCTTTGGATGAGCCCCTGCTATCAGCGGCCGTCGCTCGCGATCCACTTTACGTGGAAGCCGGAATGGCCAGCCGTCAAACAGCTGTTGCCCGTGATTGAAGAAACGCTGGCGCCGTTTGATGCGCGACCGCACTGGGCCAAGCTCTTCACCATGCAGCCTGCGCGGCTGCAATCGCAGTACGCCAGATTGGCGGATTATAAGGAGCTGCTGAAGCAGTACGATCCGAGCGGAAAATTCCGCAATGAATTCTTGAACACGAATGTTTATGGCGGATGAAACGGTCGCGAGTTGCCAGAACTGCTGGCTAGTCTCCGTACTTGCTGCTCAAGTACCTGCCCACTTCGTCCTGCAGACGTCCGTAGTCGTCGTGGATGGTGGCCCGCAAAGCGGTCTCTGTGGAATTTCCTTCGGCTAATCTTTGCAGAATGCGCTGCAGATCGCTCATGCTCTGGGTGTCGATAATAAATTGCACGGCTGCGAGAGATTCGTCGTAGGCCAGAATCGCCTCCATGCCCGAAAAACGCATGAAGCTGCCTTCCAGCGCATTGTACGGAATTTCCTGCTGCGCCTTGAAGAGTTGCGCCAGGCGGCGGCCGCGCGACGACAGTGATTTCGGCTCCATGGCCTGCGCGATACCTTCATTCAGCCACTGGGGGCAGCGTCCGCCAGAAAGCTGGTTGATGAACGAATGCGCCAGTTCATGCTTCAGCACGCGCGACAACTCAGGCGTAACCGAACTCATCCCATTCACCGGGATTCGCAGTTTGCCATCATTGACCGCGCCCGCCCACGACGGCGACTGGGTGACGTCGAAAAAGGCCTGGTCGGTATAAAGGATGACGGCAATACTGCCGCGCGGCGCCACACCAAGATCGCGTACCAGGTCGCCGTAGTGCGACTCCAGGGTCGACACCAGGTCGCGGCGCAATGACTCCGGCGTCTGCCGGCCTTCATATTTCAGGGTGAAGTGGCTGCTTTCATTTTGCGTGAAGTCCGATTCCGCGCTCGCGTCGCGCTCGGCCTTCTCCAGATATTTCTGCACCTGCGCATCGGGACGAAGCTGCAAAGATCGTTTCCAGCTGCGGATCGCGTCTTTATTGCGGTCGTTCGAGTACTGCGCATATCCCAGGACGGCCAGCGTGTCCGGGGAATCGGGCGCAATTCGGGCTGCGCGCTCCGCGTAGGGCAGCGCCTCAATCGCATCCCCGGTTCGCAGCAGCAGGGCCACGTAATAGTTCAGGATGGTGGGGTTCTGGCCTTCGAAGCGCAGCGCGGCCTCGAAGTAAGTCCGGGCTTTGCTGAAATTCGTCTGCTCCATCTCGTGCTTGCCGGCGATGAAATACGCGGCTGCGGTCACACGCGAGTTGCCTTGCTGTTCGATCGCGGACAGCGCGTCGCCGTCCACTTTCCCGTCGCGGATAATCTTGTCGCTGACTTCCGGTTCGCCTTTCAGTTCATCACTGGGAGTAAACGAGGGGGCGTCTTTGGAGTCCGTGCCCTCCGCCGCAGCCGCACGCTGGGGGCGAATTCCCCCTGCCTCGACATGGTCGACTGATGATTTTGGAATCGCGTAGGAGTCTTCACCGACCTCGTACTCGAGATGGGTCCCGTTTTCATGGACCTGGTCGGCATAGATCGTCCGGCCATTCTTGAGATGGATCACTTCGGCGGAAGCGCAAGGTCCGCCCAGGAAGAGGCCCGAAAATAACAGGAAGATGACAGATGCCCGCACTATGGCGCATTCTAGCAACAGGTGCAAAGCGAAGCCTACGTGACCAAGGTAATCAGGATCATTCCCGCGAATGCGTTCTTGTGGCTGGCGGCGTTCATGTTGTTGGTTGCGCCGTGGAGCCGCGCGCAGGCTGCAGAGGCAATAGCTTCAGATACGCCGGACCACTCGGCTGAGGCTTTGTATTCGCAGCTGCAAAGCGCAGGCCTCGACAAATCGCGAGTCTACAACATCCGCGACGTGACTCTCGAGCGGGCCGCGTTCCATATCACGTTCGACGACGGCACCATCGCTTTCACCGAAGATGTGGCCGGACGTGTCACCGGAGCCTTCTTCGAGGGCGAAGGGGAAGTGTTGCTGATTCCGAACGACCAGGCCGAGAGGGCCTCCATGACGCTTTTCACCGGAGCCGCTATTCTGGAGGAGAAATTCGTCACCGGATATTTCCGCTTTAACGACGACACCTTTGCCGAGTTGCAGCCTTCGCTGCGGGCTGCGGACAACTCCCAGGAGTTTATCTCCCAGTGGGACTCGAGTGCCCGTAACCTGGCCCAGCTCGACGCCTTGCGGCTGCTGCTTACCTATTGCAACTCTCTGCCGGGCCCGGGCCAGCAAGACACGGCGACCCCGGCATCGAAAACTCGAGCTGACGACGATCGCATGCTGCATGCCCGCCTGCAGGGACGGAATCTCGGGACCTTCGATCTCTACTTCGACTCGCTTGCAGCCGAACAAATCTGGGCGGGCCAACAGAAGATGGTCGAGGGTGAAAGTTATTACGACGTGTGGAGCGCCTTCACCCTGGGACATCCCGGCGGCCGCTCGGGCGATGCTGCCGGTGTGATGGGAGAAGAAGCAAAACCTGAGGCGGTCAGCGTCTCGCAATATAAAATCCGGGCCAAGGTGGCGCCGCCCACCCGGCTCGACGCCGAAGCCAGCTTGCAACTTGAAGTTCGACAAGCCGGCCAGCGGGCCGTGCTTTTCGAGCTGTCCCGGTTTCTGCAGTCAGCAAAGTAGAGGCGGACGGTAGTCCGGTGCAGTTCATCCACAATCAGGCGCTCGAAGGCACGCAACTGGCGCGCCGCGGCAATGACCTGATCGCGGTTATTTTTCCCCAACCGCTGCACGCCGGCCAGCAGGTTGATTTGAACTTCGTCTACGGAGGCGACGTGCTCTCTGAGGCCGGAGCCGGGTTACTCTACGTCGGAGCCCGCGGAACGTGGTACCCCAACCGCGGCCTGGAGATGGCTCGCTTCGATTTGCAATTTCGCTATCCTCCCGGCTGGACCCTGCTGGCGACGGGCAAGCGAACCGAAGGCACGCCCTCCGGTGTGCCGGCGGGCGAACAATACGGCCATTGGATTTCCGAACGGCCCATGCCAATTGCCGGCTTCAATCTGGGCAAGTACTCGCGCCTGTCCGCTCGCGCCGGCAATGTTCCCGTGGACGCTTACGCTGCTTCCGGGGTGGAGCGGTCGTTTCCCCAAGGCTCATCTCAGATTTTGGTGCCGTCACCGACTGAGCCTTTTCCGCTGGAGCGGCGACCCGCGCCCATCACGACGGCTGCGCCTCCGCCGTCTCCGGCGCATAATGCCCAATCGGTGGCAGACTCGTCGGCGCGGGCGGTGGAGTTCTTCGCTCAACGCTTTGGCCCGTATCCATACAGCAGCCTGGCCCTGACACAAATGCCGGGTGATACCAGCCAAGGCTGGCCATCGCTCATTTTCCTCTCCAGCTTTTCCTTTTTGACCCCCGAAGAGAAAACGGAGCTGCACATGAGCCCGTTGGCGAAGGTCTTGAGCGATAACGTCATTGCGCACGAGACCGCCCACCAGTGGTGGGGCGACCTGCTGTCGTGGAAGAGCTACCGCGACCAGTGGCTCTTTGAAGCTTTGTCGAATTACAGCGCGCTGCTGCTGCTCGAATCTGAATCTCCGCAGCAGTTTCACCTGGTGATGGAGAAGTACCGTCAGGACCTTCTGGCCAAGAATAAGGAAGGCTCGATTCTGGCGGAGGCGGGTCCGGTCACTTTCGGGACCCGGCTCAACTGTTCTCATTTTCCCGGCGGATACGAGGCCATCAGTTACGGACGTGGTACCTGGCTATTCCACATGCTGCGATCCATGTTGCGCGATGCCGCGCCGTCCGACGCTCAACGGAAGAGCGGCGGCCGCGCCCCGTCTCTCTCGGATGCTCAGGCGGACGCAAGATTTCTGCACGCTCTCGGCCGGGCGCGGGAGCTCTTTCAGGAAAGAGCGATCAATACTCGCGAATTTCTTCAGGTATTTGCAGAAGAATTGCCGCCGTCCCTGCGTTACGAGGGGCGCAAGTCGCTGGACTGGTTTTATGAAGGATGGGTGAACGGAACAGCCTTACCGCATCTTGAACTGCAGTCGGCGAAATATTCGCCCAAGCCCGGCGGCACGGCGGTCGCCGGCACGATTCTGCAAAAAGACGCACCCGCCGAACTTGTCACCGTGGTTCCGGTTTATGCCGTGCTCGCCGGCAAGAATGTGCTCTTAGGCCAGGTTTTCGCCGACGGTCCGGAGACCAGTTTCCACTTCTCAGCGCCGCCGGGCACACGGAAGGTCGTACTTGATCCTTATCAGACAGTGCTGACTCGACCCTGAGCGTTCCCCAAAACGATCCGGCCTTCCCGAAAACGGCATCGGCATTGCTCGTTCTCTGAGCACAACCATTTTCCAGGAAAGACTTTGCGTCACGTAAATCCAGGCGCATCAACGCCCCGGCGGCTATAGCAGCACGCTCAATCCGTGGAAGCATAAATGCATTGTGCCCAGGCAGAGGTGAAAACTTGCGTCTGGCAAATTCAGATCACGGAGCGGCGACGCCGGCACCCGATCTTCGGGTTCCAACTATCCTTGTGGTGGAAGACGAAGGTTTTGTTCGCGAGGTGGCTTGCGAAATCCTGGGCTCGGCGGGTTACGGCGTACTGCCGGCACAAAACGCGGCGGAAGCGGTCACGGCTTTTCGCCGTTCTCCCGGCGAAGTGCAGCTTTTGCTCACGGACCTGGTTCTGCCCGATCGGGATGGCTGCGATCTGGCGCAGGAATTGGCCACCCTCAGCGTCGGGATAAGGGCTATTTTCATCTCCGGGTATCCGGAAAATTGTGTTACCAGGAAGGGACTGCAGCTCCCAGGATGGTCTTACTTGCCTAAACCATTCTCCGCGGCGTCTTTATTGCAAAGGATCCATGATGTTCTTAACCATGATGTGCTGAAGCAAGAGCCGGTGTAGGCGCGGGCATCCCGCCTGAGACTGGGAACCGGCACAAAAACATCAGCTGTTGTATGACGCGGGACGATGAGGTCGGCGGCGACCGTCTAAGCTGCAGTCCCGTCCCGCGTTTGCCGCTCTAATAGAATTGCTTCCGCGATCTGCTCGGGTGAAACCTGATAAGTTCCGTTGGCAATCGCGCTCTGGAGGGTTGCGATTCTCTCGCTCCGGATTTCCGGTGACGTGGCAGCTTGCGCCGCCAACCAGCTTGTGCGGGCCTGATCCTGATAGTGGTCTGACGAACCCGGCTCCCTGAAACCGGTCTCGATCAAACCGGCTCAGATCAGATCCGGGTTGGCGAAGTCTGGTTTGAGGTCGCCGCCTGCCCTGGTGGCCGGCGAACCTGGGTTTCGGGATACGGGGTTTCCGCCTTCTCGGCTTGTCTTCGCCTCTGTCGTCCTTGCGTTGCGATCAATTCTCATGCGCTCTTTCGCTTCCCCTTTCCGCCGCGTAGCGGCGCAGGCATACCGCCCAGGGCGCAAGCCTGGTTACGAAATCCGAATCTATTTTTTCCCTTATCATGCGCCGCCGCTCGCTCCACGCGTGATCACGGGGCCCAGATGTCCGTCGCCCAATTCGGCCAGCCGCGCCCGCAAACGTATCACCGCCACGGAGTGGATTTGTGAAACCCGGGACTCGCCCACTCCCAGGATGAGTCCAACCTCTTTCATGGTCAGCTCCTCGTAGTAGTAGAGGGCCAGCACCTGCCGTTCTTTTTCCGGCAGCTCCGCGATGGCGCGCGCCAGCAGGTACTTCATCTCGGAACGCAAACATAAAAACAGCGGCGTTTCTTCCGAGTCGTCGGGCAGATACTCACATAAATCTTCTTCCCGGCCATCGCGCGGCGATTCCACCCGCAAGCTGCCGATCTCGAGGCCGGAGATTTCGCCCAGCAGCAACTGCAGGCCCCGCAAGTCGATGCCCAGCTCCGATGCCAATTCAGGCTCGCTGGGATTGCGTCCCAGGCTGGAGCGTAGCGTGTTGTGCGCCTCTTCCAGGCGGCGAGCTTTGCGCCGCAAGTCGCGCGGACTCCAATCCATCTCCCGCAGACTGTCGAGGATCGCTCCGCGGATTCGGAACTTGGCATAAGAGCCAAACTGCACTTGCTTGCTGCCGTCGAATTTTTCCAGCGCATCGATCAATCCCACCACACCGGCGTGGACCATATCCTCGAGCAGTACGTGGCGGGGCAGACGATCGTGAATGCGGCGTGCGATGTAACGCACCTGCGGCAACTGCTCCACCAGCAGGCGTTCCCGCTCATCGTCGTCCTGCCAAGGGTTCCCAGCGCGTGAGTTCGCTTCGGTCATGACTTCTCCGCCCAAAACTGCGCCGCAAAGAGCCCTCCGAAGGAGATATTCATGGCCGAAGGCTCTGGGGCAGGTCGCACATAGGGCGATTCAATGCCGGTAAGTTAAGAACCCGATTAGTAGGAGATTAGAGGACTCTTTTGTTTGCGAAGCCTTCCCAGTTTCAGGAACGGTCTTGATGTGGGAAGGCCCTTCACTGGCGATTGTCGCGGTTGTGAGCAATTTAGGACAGAATGGGTACGAAACCTACCTGTATACATAGTGGGCATGGCTACCAACACCCTACTCTGCATACATCGCGAGCCCTCCCAACTGAGCTGGTTGGGGGAAGCGGCTACGAACTGGTCACCGCAACCAATGGCCACGAAGGCTTACGGCTTTTCATGACGCGGCCGGTGGATGCGATTGTGCTCGACTACCGATTGGGTCTGCTGGATGGCGGGGTGGTAGCGGCGGAGATCAAGAAAGTTAAACCGCAGGTCCCCATCGTCATGTTCTCCGAAAGCCTGGAACTGCCGGTTAGTGCACTGCAGTCGGTGGACGCGCTTGTGGCCAAGTCCGACGGTCTGGAATTATTATTGGCGACGGTTCAAGCCCTGCTGAAGGCGAAGCCTCCGCCGAGGGGTGCGGAAACGCCGCCCTCCAACCCGCTGAAACACCGGCGCCGTTCCGACAAGCCGTGGGACGGGGCAGAGCGACGCAGTTTCAAGACTGTTCAGTAACGGATGTGAGCGCAGATCGACAAACATCTGACCCTGCGGGGACGCTACGACGACCGTTTCGCCTCCCGCGGCAGCCGCACTTCCACGCTCCAGCATTCCGCGCTGTGCTCGACGGTAAAACTCCCGCCCGCCGCCTCAAAAATGGTATGCGCGATCCCGAGTCCCAGGCGCCGCGAAAACTCCTGATCCGAACTTGCAGTCGATGCGGCGGCCAGGGCGGAGGCGCGCGACACAGCCAGGCCCAGCACAATGTCCCTCTCGCGTTCCTCCAAATCGATCTTCACCGCGGATCCGCGGACGCCTGAACTGATCATGAATCCCAGCAGGTGAAATAATCCCTGGCGCAGCCGCGCAGGATCGAACCGTACCCGACATGCAGGGCCGGAAAGATAGCTTAGCCTGATACCTGCCGACTCCTGGCCACTGGCAGCAGATCGTTCACCGCCTCCTCGACTGCCTTGCGCAATTCCAGGATTTCGCCGTCCTCACCTGCCTGGCCGGCCTCGATAAGTTCCCGGATGGCGGTCGCCAGGGATGACGCTTTCTCGGTTTGGATCAGGGCCTGGCTGACAAGGTCGCCATATTGGTCGGTCGTCGGAGTCTGAAGCTGCGCCAGCTCGAGGAGCAGCAGAGGGTAGTCAGGGGCTGGCTCAGTTGGTGGGAAGATATCGGAAACCAGCCGGCGAAAGTCGTATTCCGATGCCGGCGCGGGATTCCCCAGCGTGACCAGCTTCACGGTTCGGCTCCCGGTCCCGGTCCCACGACCGGACCGGGTTGAGAGCGGGCGCTGAGTTCATATCCGACGCCGCGGATTGTATGGATCAGGTGCTTGCCGAAGCCATCGTCAATTTTGCGGCGTAGATAATTGACGTATACGTCCACTACGTTGGTACAGGTATCGAAGTATAGGTTCCACACGTGCTCGATGATCATGGCCCGGGTGATGCGGCGACCGGCATTACGCATGAGGTATTCGAGCAAGCAGAACTCCTTCGAGGTCAGCTCGATGCGGCGGCCAGCTCGCTCCACCCGCCGCTCCACCCGGTCCAGTTTCAAGTCATCCACGGCCAGCACCGACTCCACCGGCAGGTGGCTGCGGCGCATCAGGGCCCGGATACGCGCCGACAGTTCGACAAAGGAGAAAGGCTTGGCCAGATAGTCGTCCGCACCCAGGTCGAGGCAGAGCACCCGGTCTTCCACCCGGGTGCGTCCGGTCAGAACCAGAATCGGCATGCTGGGTTTGCGCGTACGCAGGAAGCGCAGGATGGCCACTCCGTCCAGCCGGGGCAGATTCAGGTCCAGCAC
>CAWJBA010000030.1:0-10267 GCA_963841075.1 Terriglobia bacterium | reverse complement strand
GCTGGCTGGCGTGGGCACGCTTTTCAGCTTCTCTACCGCTCTTGGTTTGCTGCTGATGATCATGCTTACCGCGGCCGCTTTGAACACCTTAATGTTTCTGCTCATGGTGCGAGTCGATGATCCGCTGGTGCCTCGCGCCATCTTCGGCATTCTGAATACGCTTTTGTTTTTTCCCAGCGGCGCGATCTATCCCATTCAGGCATTTCCCTTTTGGCTGCAAGGGATCGCCAAAGTGGACCCATTCACCTATGCGGTGCATGGATTCAAAACACTCCTGCTGAAAGAAGCCGGAATCGGCCATCTGGCCCGACATGCATTCCTTTCGATCTTCGCAGTGATGGCCCTCGGCGTCGCCACGCCGCTGTTTAAACGCACGCTGCTGAATGTGTGGCGCGGGCGCCCCGCCCGCGGCTTTTGACGTTGAGATTGATGCTCGCGGGCGAGGGCGCCCGCGCCACATCCTGCCAGGAACTTTTACCTGCGACGCGAAGTCTATTATGCTTAGGAAGCTATGACCTTGCTGGATGCCGAAGTATACGACCCGCGCCCGGCGCGCCGGCGCCGCATCAGGATTCTGGTCGCCGTGGTCATCATTATTGTTCTGGCAGCCGTGGTGTGGATGAACCGTTATTGGTCGGAAAAGCGGGTAGTCGATAAGTTCTTCGCCGCGCTTATGAGTAAAGACTACGAAACGGCCTATGGAATTTATTATGCCGATCCGCAATGGAAGGCGCATCCCGATAAATATTCCAGGTACCCCCTGAGCCAGTTCATTCAGGATTGGGGCACAGGCGGCCAGTGGGGGATCATCAAAAGCTACAAAGTAAATGGCGCCAGCACTTGTTCCAGCGGCGCCAGCGGCGTCGTGGTGGATGTCATCGTGAACGAGCGCGCCGAGCACGCCCAGTTATGGGTGGAAAAATCCGACAAGACTCTCAGCCCGCCGCCTTGCGAATTGTTGTTTCGCTGACGCTACGCCCGCTTGCCGGATAACTGTTCCAGGGTTCTCTGCAGCGACGCTTCATCCCCGACATTCAGGCACGTCTTCGAGCGGTCGATCTGTCGCATCAAGCCACACAGCACTTTTCCCGGTCCCACTTCCACGAATGCCTGGACGCCCTTGGCGATCAGCAGTCGCATTGACGGGTCCCATTTCACGGCGCCGGTGACCTGGCGCACCAGCGCATCGCGGGCTGGATCGGCGTCTGCGACTAATGCCGCATCCACGTTGCACACGATCGGAACCTCGGGCTTTCGAAAATTCAGAGACTGAAGATCTACAGCCAGCCTTTCCTGCGCCGGCTTCATGAGCGAGCAGTGAAAGGGCGCGCTGACTGAGAGCATAATGGCGCGCTTGGCGCCGCGCTCGCTGGCCAGTTTGGTGGCGCGCTCGACGGCCGCGGTTTGACCGGAAATTACAATCTGCTCCGCGGAGTTGATGTTGGCGGGCTCGCACACCTCGCCCTGGGCTGCGTCCGCGCAAACTGCTGTGACTTTTTCGAGATCCATTCCCAGGATCGCCGCCATCGCTCCGGCGCCGACGGGGACGGCCTCCTGCATATACCTGCCGCGATTACGAACAGTGCGGACGGCGTCAGAGAAACTTAGCGTGCCGGCGGCGACGTGGGCGGAGTATTCTCCCAGGCTGTGTCCGGCGACAAAGCTGGGATTCACGCCGTTCTCGCGCAGGACTCGCCAGGCCGCGACTGATGCGGTCAGGATTGCGGGCTGGGTAATTTCCGTCAGCCGCAGCTTCTCTTCCGGACCCTCGAAGCATAGTTGCGAAAGCTTAAAGCCGAGCGTTTCATCGGCTTCATCGAAGGTTTTCTGAGCGACGGGATATTTCTCTGCCAGCTCTTTACCCATCCCAACAGCCTGAGAACCCTGGCCGGGAAAGAGAAAGGCGATAGGTTGCAGTGTGGTCATAGGATTTTGCTTTGCTTTACGTAGGGGCAGGTGTCCCACCTGCCCAGCCGAGCGAAGCTCGGCTAACGACTCGAACAGTTCAAACCTCAGGCGAGCTTTGCTCGCCCGCCCAGATGAGGACATCTGGGCCTACGTGGTTCGTGGCGCTGACTACGTGTTTACCGGCACCTGACGCCTTAGTCCAGCCACTTCCTTCGCGATCTTGTCGTTGATATTGCGCTCGGCAAACTCGGAGGCCACGCGCAGCGCATTCTTGATCGCATTCATATTCGACGATCCGTGAGTGATGAAGCATACGCCGCGCACACCCAGCAGCGGTGCGCCGCCGTATTCCGTGTGGTCGAGCCGCTTTTTAAAATCGGCAAACGCGCTGCGCGACAGAAGATACCCTACCTGTCGCGTGATCGTGGCTTTCAAGGTTTCTTTGAGCGTGGCGCGCACCAGGTTGGCCACGCCTTCCGAAGTCTTCAGCGCGACATTGCCTACGAATCCGTCGGCGACGATTACGTCCACCTTGCCGCTGTAGATATCGCGCCCTTCGACGTTGCCAATAAAATTCAGCGGCAGCCGCTTTAGCAGCTGGAAGGCTTCGCGCGTCAGCTCGTTGCCCTTGCTTTCTTCTTCCCCGATCGAAAGCAGACCCACACGAGGACGCCGGGTGCCGAACATGCTGCGAAAGTAGATTTCTCCCATGACCGCGAACTGTTCCAGGTTTTCCGGTTTGCAATCGACGTTGGCGCCGACATCGAGCAGGATGGCGACCGTGCTCACCGCGGTCGGAAAAACCGCAGCCAGCGCGGGTCGGTCTACTCCCGGGATCCCGCCAAAAACCATTTTGGCCGTGGCCATCGCCGCGCCCGTATTTCCCGCGGTCACGAAACCGGCGGCGCGGCCTTCGCGAACCAATCTCACCCCGACATGAATGGAAGAATCACGCTTGGAGCGAACCGCTTGGACGGCCTTGTCGTCCATGGTGATGACTTCGCTGGCGTGGACGACTTCAATGGGAAGACCCGCGGCCGCAGGATGGCTGGCCAGATCGGCCCGCAATTCGTCTTCGTTCCCGACTAAGAGGACGTGAACGCCGTGGTGCCGGGCCGCCTGAATAGCGCCTTCGATTTCAGGTTTCGGGGCTCGGTCCGAGCCCATCGCGTCCAACGCTATGACGCTTGGCATGGAGAGTTCGGGTTAGCTGGCTTCTTTGACGTCCAGGACTTCACGGCCTTTGTAGTGTCCGCACTTGGGACAGGCGCGGTGCGGCATCTTGCGCTCGTGGCAGTTGGGGCACTCGGAGAGTGAATGGGTTTTGAGTGCGTCATGAGCGCGTCGGATGCTGGTGCGCCGTTTTGAGTGTCGCCGTTTTGGATTAGGCATCGA
This sequence comes from Terriglobia bacterium, assembly GCA_963841075.1. Taxonomy (GTDB): domain Bacteria; phylum Acidobacteriota; class Terriglobia; order Terriglobales; family Acidobacteriaceae; genus JAIQFF01. Next base: position 6,964 of record CAWJBA010000030.1, on the reverse strand, counting down.
GTTCCTCTTTACTTCAATCTGAATTTTCTAAATCAGCGATCCAGCTTGCCGCGAATATCTTTCAGCGCCGACCAGCGCGGATCTTCCACCGGTCCCGCGCATGCGCACGCTTCCACGTTCAGGTTCCGGCCACAGTGCGGGCACAAACCCTTACAGTCGTCGCGGCAGATCGCTCTCAAGGGAAGAGCCAGCAAGACCTGCTCTTGCACAACATCTTCCAGCCGCAACCCGTCACCCTGATAATAGCTGACCTCGGCCTCCGCGGACGTAACGGAAAGCTCCTCGCGTCCCGAGTCGGCGCCTTGCGGGCGATAAAGCAAATCGAAATCGTGGGCCACGTCCTGAACTACTGGTTCCAGGCAGCGAGCGCAGCCCATCTCAACCCGGGTCTCGAGGTGACCGTTGAGGCGGATGTCCTTTACTATCTTATGCTTGCCGTGCTGCTCCTCGACCAGTTGGGCCCGCCCAGTGGTGTGGAGTGCTTCCACCTGACGCAAGTCTTCACCCAGATCAAGCTCACCGGGGCGAATCTCCTCATCGAAATCAATGGGATGCAACTCAAGTTCGTGGATTTCGATGAACATCAGGCACCCCCCGCGCTGCTAATCGTACCGCGAAGACCCGCGGAAGCACGCTCTGAAGAGCAAGTTCTCCAGGAAGTAACTTAAAGAATAAAGGGCGTAGGAAGGGGTGTCAAGGAAGGGCGGTGACGTTCACCCGCCGTCATCCTGAGGAAGCGGAATCCTTCGCGGCGCGAAGGATTCCCGACGAAGGACCCATGCATTGGCGACGATAGCCGCGCTCAACCCCGTCCTCAGATTTGTACGAGATCCCACTTTCGATTTTGAGCAATAATTAAGTGAAGGCGGCAGCGAATGCACAGGTCCTTCGCTTGCTTTCATCCCGCTTTGCGGGACGAAAGGCTGCGCTCAGGATGACAACAAGAGCGTGCGACCGGAGCCGACTGGTGGTGGCGAAGGTGTGTCCGGGTATCATGGTCGTCAGTTTTCTTGAATCTTCATCGCCCATGACTGAGAGTCCCGCGCCCACGAACTGGCCAAAACATCTCGAAAATCAATTCACTGCTGATTCGACTCTCGCCGCGGGCTTGGTGCTGCTGTTGGCGTTCCTGTTGCGTCTCTGGAAAGCTTCCGGCACTTTTCTAAATCCTGACGAAGCCATGCACTTCCTGGCCGCCAGCAAGCCCTCGCTGGCGGAGGCGTACCAGGCGAGTCTTAGTCTGGCTCATCCTCCACTGCTGATTTTGCTGCTGCATGTCTGGCGGAAGTTGGGAACATCAGAGGTGTTTCTTCGCCTGCCGTCAGTCATCGCGGGCACGATTTTCTGCTGGATATTCTTCCGGTGGCTGACCCGCCTGCTGGGCCGCGAGGCTGGCTGGTTCGGCTTTATTTTGGTCAGCCTGCTTCCGGTATTCGTTGAACTCTCCTCCGAAATCCGCCAGTACGCCGCTGCTGCTCTGCTTCATGATGGCGGCTGCATATTTCCTGGAACTGGCTCTCGACGAAAATTCGGCCGCAAAGATGACGGTCTTTTTCTTGTTTCTCTATCTTGCCCTGCTCACTCATTTTTCGGCGATCCTCTTTGCCGGCGCGGTGGGGGTCTACTCGGTATGGCGGTTGTTGACCGCTCGCCCTTCGCGGCGGGTCGTCTCCATCTGGATCGCGGGACAGGCCGGTGTGCTCTGGCTCTTGGTCTTTCTCTACGCCACTCAAATTTCTAGGTTGAAAGCAGGTTCGTCCGCGGAGCACATGCAAGTGTTGCTGGCAAATTCTTACTTTCGTCCGGGGCACGATCGCTTGTTCGGTTTCATCTTCGCTCGTACTTTCGGAGTTCTTCAATACACTTTTGGACAACTCGCGGTGGGCGAAGATATGGAGAAACCCGAACAAGCGATCAGTGCCCCGGACGAAAGTAAGAATTTGCCAGCAACACTTGCATGTGCTCAGCGGACGAGCGTGCTTCAAACTGGAAATTTGAGTGGCGTAGAGAAAGACCAAGAACTGAGCACGCCGGCTTGTCCCGCGATCCAGATGGAGACGACCCGCCGCGAAGGGCGAGCGGTCAACAACCGCCATACCGAGTAGGCCCCCACCGGGCCGGCAAAGAGGATCGCCGAAAATGAGTGAGCAGGGCAAGATAGAGAAACAAGAAAAGACCCATCTTTGCGCGAATTTTCGTCGAGAGCCAGTTCCAGGAAATATGCAGCCGCCATCATGAAGCAGAGCGGCGCGTACTGGCGGATTTCGGAGGAGAGTTCAACGAATACCGGAAGCAGGCTCACCAAAATAAAGCCGAACCAGCCGGCCTGCCGCAGCCCAGCAGGCGGGTCAGCCACTGGAAGAATATCCAGCAGAAAATCGTGCCCGCAATGACTGACGGCAGGCGAAGAAACACCTCTGATGTTCCCAACTTCCGCCAGGCATGAAGCAGCAAAATCAACAGTGGAGGATGAGCCAGACTGAGGCTCGCCTGGTACGCCTCCGCCAGCGAGGGCTTGTTGGCGGCCAGGAAGAATGGCTTCGTCAGGATTTAGAAAAGTGCCGGAAGCTTTCCAGAGACGCGACAGTCAAGACCACGGCGAGAGTCGAATCAGCAGTGAATTGATTCTCGAGATATTTCGGCCGGTTCAGCAGTCGCGGGACTCTCAGTCATGGGCGATCGAAGTTCAAGAATTTGACGACCATGATACCCGGACACACCTTCGCCACCACCAGTCGGCTCCGGCCGCACGCTCTTGTTGTTGAGCGCAGCCTTTCGTCCCGCAAAGCGGGATGAAAGCAGGCGAAGGACCTGTACATTCGCTCCGCCTTCACTTAATTATTGCTCAAAATCGAAAGTGGGATCTCGTACAAATCTGAGGGCGGGGTTGAGCGCGGCTATGCGTCGCCAATGCTGGGTCCTTCGTCGGGAATCCTTCGCGCCGCGAAGGATTCCGCTTCCTCAGGATGACAACGGGTGAACGTCCAAACTGAGCTACTACCCGCCACCGCCCTTCCTTGACACCCCTTTCCTACGCCCCTTATTCTTTAAGTTACTTCCTGGAGAACTTGCTCTTCAGAGCGTGTTTCCGCGGGTCTTCGCATTAGCAGCGCGGGGGGTGCCTGATGTTCATCGAAATCCACGAACTTGAGTTGCATCCCATTGACACGTTCTCGATGAGGAGATTCGCCCCGTGAGCTTGATCTGGGTGAAGACTTGCGTCAGGTGGAAGTACTCCACACCACTGGGCGGGCCCAACTGGTCAGGAGCAGCACGGCAAGCATAAGATAGTAAAGGACATCCGCCTCAACGGTCACCTGAGACCCGGGTTGAGATGGGCTGCGCTCGCTCCTGGACCCGTAGTTCAGGACGTGGCCCACGATTTCGATTTGCTTTATCGCCCGCAAGGCGCCGACTGGGACGCGAGGAGCTTTCGGTTACGTCCGCAGAGGCCGAGGTCAGCTATTATCAGGGTGACGGGTTGCGGCTGGAAGATGTTGTACAAGAGCAGGTCTTGCTGGCTCTTCCCTTGAGGGCGATCTGCCGCGACAACTGTAAGGGTTTGTGCCCGCACTGTGGCCGGAACCTGAACCTGGAAGCGTGTGCGCGGGACCGGTGGAAGATCCGCGCTGGTCGGCGCTGAAGGATATTCGCGGCAAGAAGCTGGATCGCTGATTTAGAAAATTCAGATTGAAGTAAAGAGGAACTCGATGCCTAATCCAAAACGGCGACACTCGAAACGGCACACCACATCCCGACGCGCTCCATGACGCACTCAAAACCCATCCACTACTCCGAGTGCCCCAACTGCCACGAGCACAAGATGCCGCACCGTGCCTGTCCCCAAGTGCGGACACTACAAAGGCCGTGAAGTCCTGGACGTCAAAGAAGCCAGCTAACCCGAACTCTCCATGCCGAGCGTCATAGCGTTGGACGCGATGGGCTCGGACCGACCCCGAAACCTGAAGGCGCATATTCGGCGGCCCGGCGCGCGGCGTTCACGTCCTCTTAGGGAACGAAGACGAATTGCGGGCCGACCTGGCCGGCTGGCTGCTCAGTCCCCATTGAAGTCGTCCACGCCAGCGAAGTCATCACCATGGACGACAAGGCCGTCCAACGGGTTCCGCTCGTTATTCTTCATTTCAGGTGTCGGGGTGAGATTGGTTCGCGAAGGCCGCGCCGCCGGTTTCGTGACCGCGGACATGCGGCGCGGCGATGGCCACGGCCAAAATGGTTTTTGGCGGGATCCCGGGAGTAGACCGACCCGCGCTGGCTGCGGTTTCCAACCGCGTCGCGCCGGTCGCCATCCTGTCGATGTCGGCGCCAACGTCGACTGCAAACCGGAAAACCTGGAACAGTTCGCGGTCATGGGGGAAATCTACTTTCGCAGCATGTGTTTCGGCACCGGCGTCCTCGAGTGGCCTGCTTTCGGGGAAGAAGAAAAGCAAGGGCAACGAGCTGACGCGCGAAGCCTTCCAGTTGTTAAAGCGGCTGCCGCTGAATTTTATTGGCAACGTCGAAGGGCGCGATATCTACAGCGGTGACATAATGGTCACGACAATTCGTAGGCAATGTCAGCTCAAAGACTTCGGAAGCATGGCCAAACTTCTGGTGCGCGCCACGCTCAAAGAAACCTTGAAAGCCACGATAGCACGACAGGTAGGGTATCTTCTGTCGCGCAGCGCGTTTGCCGATTTTTTAAAAAGCGGCTCGACACACGGAATACGGCGGCGCGCCGCTGCTGGGTGTGCGCGGGGTGTGCTTCATCACTCACGGGTCGTCAAATATGAATGCGATCAAGAATGCGCTGCGCGTCGCCTCCGAGTTCGCCGAGCGCAACATCAACGACAAGATCGCGAAGGAGGTGGCTGGACTAAGGCGTCAGGTGCCGATAAACACGCAGTCAGCGCCACGAACCACGTAGGCCCAGATGTCCTCATCTGGGCCGGGCGAGGAAGACGTCCGCGGCGTGGAGAGAGTTGAACAGTTCGAGTCGTTAGCCGAGCTTCGCTCGGCTAGGCAGGTGGGACACCTGCCCCTACGTAAAGCAAGCAAAGCAAAATCCCCTATGACCGCACTGCAACCTATCGCCTTTCTTTTCCCTGGCCAGGCTCACAAGCAGTTGGGATGAGCAAGGAGCTCGCTGACAAATATGACGCCGCCCGGCAGACCTTCGAAGAAGCCGATGAAGCGCTCGGCTACGACTTCGGCCTATGCTTTGAAGGTCCAGAAGGAAGCTCACGAGCTAACGGAAACTACCCAGCCCGCAATCCTGACCGCATCGGTCGCGGCCTGGCGAGTCCTGCGCGAGAAAGGCGTGAATCCCAGCTTTGTCGCCGGACACAGCCTGAGATGCTCCACCACGTCGCCGCCGGCACGCTAATTTTCTCTGACGCCGTGCGCAGCCGTTCGGCGTAATCGCGGCGGGTGTATCCAGGAGGCTGTCCCCGTCGGCGCCGGAGCGATGGCGGCGAGACCTTGGAATGGATCTCGAAAAAGTTACAGCAGTTGCACGAGGACGCGAGCCCAGGGCGAGGTGTGCGCGCCCGCCAACATCAACTCCGCGGAGCAGATTGTAATTTCCGGTCAAACCGCTGCCGTCGAGCGCGCCACCAAACTGGCCAGCGAACGCGGCGCCAAGCGCGCCACTATGCTCTCAGTCAGCGCGCCCTTTCACTGCTCGCTGATGAAGCCGGCGCAGGAAAGGCTCGCTGCAGATCTTCAGTCTCTGAATTTTCGAAAGCCCGAGGTTCCGATCGTGTGCAACGTGGATGCAGCATTAGTCGCAGACGCCGATCCAGCCCGCGATGCGCTGGTGCGGCAGGTCGCCGGATCAGCGCCGTGAAATGGGACCCATGAATGCGACTGCTGATCGCCAAGGGCGTCCAGGCATTCGTGGAAGTGGGACCGGGTGTGGCTTGATGCGCCAGATCGACCGCTCGAAGACGTGCCTCGAATGTGGGATGAAGCGTCGCTGCAGAGAACCCTGGAACAGTGATCCGCTAAGCCGGCGTAGCGTCAGCGAAACAACGATTCGCAAGGCGGCGGGCTGAGAGTCTTGTCGGATTTTTCTACCCATAACTGGGCGTGCTCGGCGCGCTCGTTCCACGATGACATCCACAACGCCGCTGGCGCCGCTGGAACAGGTGCTGGCGCCATTTATTTTGTAGCTTTTGATGATCCCCCACTGGCCGCCTGTGCCCAATCCTGAATGAACTGGCTCAGGAGGTACCTGGAATATTTATCGGGATGCGCTTGCGGATCGGCATAATAAATTCCATAGGCACTTTCGTAGTCTTTACTCATAAGCGCGGCGAAGAACTTATGGACTACCCACTTTTCCGACCAATAACGGTTCGTCCACACCACCGCTGCCAGAACAATAATAACAATGCGACCAGAATCCTGATGCAGCGCGCGCCGGGCACAGGTCGTAATTGTCGGTCCAGCAAGGTCATAGCTTCTAAGCATAATAGACTTCGCGTCGCACAGGTGAACGTTCCTGGCAGGATGTGGCGCGGGCGCCCTCGCCCGCGAGAGCATCAATCTCAACGTCAAAAGCCGCGGGCGGGGGCGCCCGCGCCACTCAGAGCGTGCGTTTGAACAGCGGCGTTGCGATGCTCGGCGGTCATCACCGCGAACAGCGAGGTAAATGATGTCGGGCAAGATGGCCGGCTTCTTTCAGCAGCAGCGTTTTGAAGCCATGCACCGCAAACGTGAACGGGTCCACTTTGCGATCCCCCGCAGCCACCATGGAAATGCCTGATGGGATAGACGGCGCGGCTTGGGAAAAAACGAAAGCGTATTCAGAATTCCGAAGATGGCGCGAGGCACCAGGGGAGTCATCAACTGCGCACCACCAACAGAACGTTAAGGTGTTCAAAGCAGCGGCGCGTGAGGCTAAAATGGCGCGAACCAAAAAGCGGTGAGAGAAGCTGAAAAGCGTGCCCACGCCACCAGCAGA
>CAWJBA010000029.1:0-11823 GCA_963841075.1 Terriglobia bacterium | reverse complement strand
AAGCGAAAGCCAGAGAAGTTACTCCCCTAGTGGCGTCTCCGGATTCTCGGCTCTTGGAAAGCCAGGAAGAAAGCAAAGAGCGCAACCACGAAGAACGCTGCGATAGTCATTGAGGTCCTCCTACCACTACCACCCAAAACATGAAGGGGACAACGGCACGGTGTGTCCCCCTTCGCTTTAGGAAGGTCAGTCGTTATGATCGTCTCGATTCTGAACCAAGGGGTCCCGGCTGGCCATCAGGTGAAAACCGCAGAGTTGTGAAGAGAGCCATGTAATTCTTTCAGTTTCGCGCCCAGATTTCCGGGGTTCCAGGTTTGATATTCAGCCAATCGCCCCCCTTGAACTAGGCGCGCAGAGCGTGCCCTTCACTGCGCAGTGAGAGACATGCCCGCGTGAACCACATGAGCAGTCCGGGGCTGTGCCCACCAAGAGCGCTGTTCTTCGGGTTTTCGGGGTGCTATTTGCCGTGCCGCGGCTTCATGGAGACTAGGCCCTCTCACGCCGGCTTGATGTTCTGATTTACGCGGAACAGGTTCGCCGGGTCGTAGCGCTTCTTGATCTTCGCCAGACGGTCGTAATTCTTGCCGTACGTCGCCCGGATGCGATCTTCGCCCTCTTCCATCATGAAGTTGATGTACGCGCCGCCGGCGGAGATAGGGATGAAGCGCGCTCCAATACTCCTTCGCCCACGTGGAGATTTTTTCCTTGTTCGCGGGGTCCGGATCGACTCCCGACGATCACGGCGGCCCACATCGCGTCGCGGTAACACCACGGCGTTGCGCCGTTCTTGACGCGGCTCGCCGCGCCGTTGACCGGGTACAGGTGCATGGTCGACTGCATCGTCGGCAACTTCGCCGCGTGCTTCAGATGCAGCGCGATGGCTTCGTCAGGGAGCGTGCGCACGAAATCGGCCTTCCAATACCATTGCAGGCCCGGCGGATAGAGACCATCGAACAGACTTTGGAGTACCGGATGCGGAATCGGGCCGACCATGTCGAGCGCCGGAGCCTTGAAGCTCCGGATCGGCTTGAACACCTTCTCCGCCTTCTTGAGCGGTCCGGTGTAGCACCACACGATGCCGCACATCTTCTTGTTGTGCAGATGCTCGGGGAACGGCGGCCCCGGCGGCACGGTGAGGAAAGCAAAGAACCCATAGACGTCATCGGGCGCCTTCGCGATGAAGCTGCGGTACCAGCGCATCATCTCCGCCGCGTCTTCCATCGGCCACAGCATCGGCCCGCCGTAGTCGGTGTGCACGGGTTGCGCCTTGAACAGAAACGACGTCACGACGCCGAAGTTGCCGCCGCCGCCGCGCACCGCCCAGAACAGGTCGGCATTTTCCTTGGCGCTGGCGGTGACGAACCGCCCGTCGGCCAGCACCATCTCGACGGCCAGCAGATTGTCGATCGTCAGGCCGTACCGCCGCGTCAAGTAACCGATCCCGCCGCCCAACGTCAGTCCGGCCACGCCGGTTGTCGAAATGATGCCCGCCGGAACGGCGAGACCGAACGCGTGCGTCGCATGGTCCACGTCGCGCCACAGCGCGCCGCCGCCGGCCAGCACGGTCTTCTTCTTCGGGTCCACGCGAACATAATTCATCGGCGAAAGATCGATCACCAATCCGTCATCGCACACTCCCAACCCGCCCGCGTTGTGCCCGCCGCCGCGGATGGCCACCAGCAGCTTCTGCTCGCGGCCGAACTTCACCGCCGTCATGACGTCGGCCACGTCGGCGCAGCGCGCAATCAGTCGCGGGCGCCGGTCGATCATCCCGTTGTAGACCTTGCGAGCCGCGTCGTAACTCGGATCGCCTGGCTCGATCAGCCCTCCGCGCAAGCTGGCTCTGAAACGCTGCAATCGTCGCTTCGTTCAGCATCGTTTACCTCGATCCCCGAAAATTTGACCTGTTCGCCACGTGGGGTGCAAACAGCGGATACGGCGCGTCACCGGGCAAACCCTGCGTCATCCGCCAATCTAGCTGGAATTTCCGATTTGGACCTTTGCTCGCACATCGTACACTTCTCCTTCCCTGCCCACAACGAATTTTGCCACCAGCCATCACCGATAACTCCCGGATGGTCAGCAACTCGGAAAGAATGCGGTGGTGGGCGAAAAAACACAATTTCACCGGTAACCCCTGTTGCGCCAACCGCGACTAGTCGACGAGACTATCCATTATCTGGTGGATCCTTCGGTGGGCGTTTCTCTGGTCAACATGGGTTTTTCCCATCAGCAACCAATCCAACAGACTTGCCCCGTGAGCCCTGCGGCGTGAGACAACCGCGGATGAACCCGATGCACCGTGAAGCCGTCCGTTCAGCCGGCTTGCATCTGTTTCAAGAGCTCTCGACTTTGGCTCACCAGCTCACGCACCCGCTTTTTCTCCGCTAGGGCCTGGGCCGAATAGAGTCCATGCTTCCATCTCGCATGCCGCGACCGCTCCAACCCTTCGGCGGTCCGCGGTCCGGTACTGGCACCGCCGTGCATACGGCATCCAATTGCCATTGCCGACGATCGATACGTCGTCTGCCATCCGATCCCCTAGTTGGTGTAAACTCCTGATGTCAAGCGGCCTGGAATAGGCACCGTTGACGAGCGGTTGCCGTGGTCAGGTTGCCGTTTGTGCTCGTTACCCGCCAAAGATGCGCGACGGAATTCGGACTCTGTAGTGCCGGATCTGCTCTACGACGTATCGAACCAACAACTTGCGGTCTCCAAGGGGGAAGGCCACTCAATTGCTGCAATCAGGTGGAGTGAGCATTCTTCTCCTCTTTCAGGTTCCCTGAAACTAAGTCAGCCCATCTGAAGTTCTCTCCTCTTAGTGCTTTCAACCTTTTAGGAGGTCTATATGTTTGCACGTCATGTCTCTATTCATCTGAAATCGAACATGCTTTCTGACTACACCCGGGCGTTTGAGAATGACACGCTTCCTTTGCTTCGTCAGCAAAAGGGCTTCAAGGACGAAATCACATTGTCAAATCCCGGCAGCCTGGATGTTACTGCCATCAGTCTGTGGGAGAGCAAGGCCAACGCAGAAACCTACAACACCAACACCTACCCACAAGTGTTGAGAACATTTGAAAGAATGATCGATGGAACGCCCAAGGTTCAGACGTTTGAGGCGGTTACGTCGACCTTCCATAAAGTCGCCGTAGCAGCGTAGAGGTCTGTAAACATGTCGCGCGGGAGGATGGTTAACTCCGTCTTCCCGAGTGACAAGTGCCTAACTCGTCGTCGCCCGCGAACTTTCGGCGGTTGCCGGCCGCGGGCTGTTAGGCTCTCAGGAAAGCCGCGTACCCCAATGCATCCGAATGCGATCCTGCACGAAATTCGGCAGCTCTACAACGTGAGTGACCGTCTTGACGCGCTGGCGGAACTACATCCTCTTGTCTCAGACGCACTCATCGGCATCTCGGGAAGCGTTCGCAACACGGCCACGTTGCTGGAAGTGGTGGTCGCGATGAAAATGCCGCTGCTCGCCGACATAGATCCAGCAAGAGCCTGAGTTGCTCGCTGTCTTTGAGCTGGGCTTTGGGCCTTCCTCGTTCGGATCAATGCCTCCCGAGGGCGAGATTCCCAGGTAGTGCTTCGTTTGCTTGGCTGGAGGGACGAAATGACAGATACAGCCTTGCGTTCGACTTTACGGTTGAGATCGCTTACTACGCGGACTCCTTAATGCTTCATTAAACTGCCGAGCACTCCGTTCAATGAATCTTGCCACGCGTGGGCGATCATTCCAGGGCGAACGCTTCCCCGCCAATAGGCCAGAATGCCGAACATGGCTCCGTATAGGCCGATCAGAATCACCATCCGAAATCCCTGGTACGCGTGAGCCGCGCCGAATGCCGCGCCAGAAAGGATAATGCCGGCGGGGACGCTCTTAGTCAGAGCCATGAACTGCCTCTGCAAGTAGCCCCGAAAGATCGTCTCCTCGCAAATACCCGCCGTAACCGACAGTGCTAGCCATAGTGTTATTTCGGCGGCGCCATGCGGGAGTATGAAGTCCATATTTCGACCCAGCGTGGCGATGCGCAAGAGCCAGCCCAACACTAAGAGGAGACCCGACGAAACTAACCAGAATGCCGCAGCGATTCCAATGTCTCGCAGGACCTGGCGGACGGAATCCCAACGATCTCCCAGAACGATCAGCATAGGAGCGCCACTACGCCGCACGCCCGCCACCACAAGAACGAACAGGCACCATTCAAAGAAAAGGGTGAGCGCATACAAGCGCAGCCGGTTCGGATTCGCCGCTGCCCTCAGTTGATCTGCAAGAACTTTGCCCCAGAACGCCCAAGCGCCCAACACGGCGAGCACGAAAATCGTGTGGATTGGGCCAGCGGCTTTGGGGTAACGGTCTGAAGCGGACTGAGGCAGAGTAGAAGTCTCCATGGTTACTCCTCTAACTAGAATGCCACTCTCGCATAGTGTATTGGTCCTTGGACGCCGCGACCGATGCTGATTAAATTGTCCGCTATTCGGGAAGTGATGTAGCCTGCTCCGAGAGCGGCACATTACTTCCGGGCTCCGATGGACGAGGCAGGGCGGCCTGCCGTTAGCGCGTCACGGTCGCTCAGATCGGGCGGTGAGACAAACCGCGGATGAACCCCATACAGGGTGAAGCCGTCTGTTCAGCCGGCTTGCATCTGTTTCAAGAGCTCTCGACTTTGGCTCAGCAGCTCACGCACTCGCTTTTGCTCCGCTAGGGCCTCGGCGGAATAGAGCCCATGTTTCCAGCGCGCACGCCGCGACCGCGCCAGCCCTTCGGCGGTGCGCGGTCCGGTACTGGCACCGCCGTGCATTCGGCATCTTCCATTGGCCATTGCCGGGTTGGCTCTGCATCCGCACAGGGATCGTGCGCGTGAGTGGGCCAAGCCCACAGTTCTTGGCACTTGCGCACGTCATGTTTGTCCTCATCTCCCTACGATGTCGGTCGGAGGTTCCACTGGCCACACGGTTTGATAGTGCCAACAACTCCTATGTCGTGAACTGACCTGTCGGCCTCCGATCCAGGCGTGCTGCCCCCGATTTCCAAGTCACGGAACTCCGTGATTGATGGCGAAAGGTGACCGGAAGGCTGATGCTGTTCCACGGATTTTTCAAACAAGTTGGAGGTCCCCCTCGCGGCAAACTTTGGCTTCACTGCGAGGCGTTCTACGCACAAGTGAATTTTTTGGGTGTACTCGGCACCATTCGATGTCAAGATCGCGAGTGTCGCGTCAAGTCCTTGCCGATCGCGTAGGCTTTCCGGCATGGGTCTGCCGGTCGCTAATAGCCAGCCCTCCCGAGAACGCCTTGGCGTCAAGGCTCCGCCGTCGAACAGGAAATGATTGAGGACCTGCTCCCTTGGAAGCTCAGGTGAGCCCTTACCCGGAAAGCGGTAAGAATCAAGCTTACTCGTCTCGCGCGGATCTGCCATCCAGTAAAACAACTCGTCTTGCCAGAGATCGCGGAGTTCAACGTTGCGAACATAAATTGGACGAGACCTCAGATTGGTGACAGCGACGTAAATCATGTAACCAATAAGTCCGCTCGGGAGCTCAAAGATTCTTGACTCGACAATACCGCCGCCCTGTTCGATCAGAATATCGGTCGCTTCATCCTCGATATCTGCTACCGAAAGATCCACCGCGCTTCCTAAGTCGGCAAGTTCTTTGAGACGTATAGCAAGCCGTTTTGGACAATTTCGATTGTTCTGCATGACAACCTCCGTTTGATAAACGATTCGATGTCTTTTTTGCGTCTGTTCGCTTAATAAATTAGAAGTACATACATACACGACATGCATCGTTAATTGGTCTTTTCGTGTGCCCGGCTAACACAATAATCGCACCTCACGATACCGTCCTGCGTTGACACGACTTGGTAAGACTTCGCGACACGGTGGATTTTCTCGCGAACCGCGTTTCCGAGCGACACCCTATAACCCCTCGCCACACGCTCCCCACTAATTCCAAGAGCGCGAAGGAGCAAACCAACTTTCTTGTCTGTCAAGACACGGCCTTCATGGCGCCCCGTAAGCAAGGTATTAGCAATTTCGGTCAGGTCCCCAACAAAAAATTGGTTCACGTCGGGCTTGTGACAGAAAAATAACGCCGCTTCCGCAACCACGCAACGATCATCGGTCATCCGAGCCTCTTCCGCTTCACGACTCAGCTGCAGCAGGAAGTCGGAAACAACTTTTTGTAGATCCGCACAATCACAGATTGGTGCAAGCCAGGCGCGGATTTCCTCTCGCATCGCCGGAACATAATCGCTGGTGTCGAGTTGCACCTGACTCACCCGCCGATAGTTAACCAACCGGTAGCGAAGTAATTTCGCTTGAAAATCGGCGGCGATGTCTACCTCTTCCGCATTACCGAGGGTCGGTAGTAACTCCTGCACCGGTGGAAGGCTAACACGCACGCCCACTCCGTTCGCAAATTCGGGAACTGAAGCAAAGGCTTTCGCGCCGTAGGCGTGAATTTCCCGTTTACCACGTGCAACCCGGAAATGCCGGTCGTTCGATGCCAGCAAAACGTGCGTCAACCGCCGGCCAAGATTACGCTGGTTGACGAGCAAGGTCGGAGCCAGATCGCTCGGCAAAGTACTGAGCGCCGGAAGGTCGAGGTCACCCAATAGAATAGGGCGGCGGCAAAGACAACCCATGAGCCGGAGCAACCGAGTTATCTCATTATCAGGACCCACCAAGTGCAGCAATGGCGCGACCGGGAAGCAGTCCACAAACCAACTGGCCAGCGCGAATGCAACGATGACTTCCTTCGCTCCGGGCGGCAGATTTGCATATCGATCCAAAAATCTCGACATCGAAACAGACAATTCCGCCGCGGTGCCGAAGGATTTACTCGGGCCTGGAAATAAAATCGCCGAAGCAAGTCCAGCCGGAATCGGTGCAGGCGTGTATGTGCAGCCGCGACAAGAAAAGGTGGACGCCGTCGCGGCGTGGCCGCCATCCCAAGTGTGAAGGCGGAGTTGATTCGGATAACTCGGGTCGCGAACGGTTTCAATGACTACGTTCGGCAGCACTCCGCCGAAAATTTGGCTGCGCAGTGGTTCTTGGGCACGAACTGAGTTGGGCACGGGTCCTCCTAGGATGCGCCGGTAAGAAAATCAAAATCTTTCCGAAATAGGAAAAGGCCCAACCGAAGTCGGGCCTTTGCACACTTATCCAGTCGTCGGACTGGTGGACTCCTTAGCATTCTCTTGGTTCGCGGCAAACTTCTTCTCTGACGTCATCGTTTTTCTCCTAGTGCTTTTGTGTTTGATTTATTCGTAAACGCGCGAAAGGGGGACGGGCGAGTTCGCCTGGTCCCCCTGCTGATGTACCGCGGGCTCGAAGTAACCCCGATCCCGCCGCAATATTTTTCGGGCCGCCGAACGGCGTGGAAATGCGGCAAAAATACAAAAAGCCCGACCTTGGTCGAGCTTTTACACACGTTTCCTCATTGATATCGTACCACGATTATGGGCTCAAAGCGCGCCGAAATTGATTTCTGCTTCCACCAGCCGCCGACTCGTCACCCTGGTCGATCAGTCGACCATCTGGAATTTGCTATCCCCTTTTCGAAGGCCGCCGCGCCTGCATCCAGCAAAGCTGGAAATTCATCTTGCAGCATCGCCCGCGCCCACTTTCTGGAAAGCCTGCCACCGCTGCTGAAGGGATTTGAGGCTGCGCCACCGTTGACATGAACCTCTCACTCGACGACCGTCCTCTATGTTTCGTGCTGTGGGACAGATGAAGAGTTGGATGGTGAAGATCGATGCGCTCCCCAAGGGCGGGATGAAACTCGACGAAGAGTTTGCCTACAGCGGTCCGAAGCTGGGGCTGAATCGCGGTACTTGAATGTGTCAATTCCGCCATCTTGATGGAGCTTGACCAGGACCGAAAAGTCGCTGGCGATCGCCGGGCGGTATCGCATCTGCCTGGAGTGCGCTCCATCCACAAGTGTGCCCGGATCGAAAACGTAAGTAGCTCGGGCCAGCCCACCCCCCTCGATGCTTGCGGCATAGACAATATTGACCGGAAATCCGGCCAAGCGTGGAGCCCAGACATTGTCCCAGTGGGATTCGATGGCCTGTGGAATGAACGCCAGAAAATCCAGCGAGGGTGTTGGCTTCGACATGACGCATGCTCCTTATTAAGAGATGCATCAGGAGTGACAGAGATCGCTGAACTGACTTCCGCTGTCTTGCGCTGAGATTTTGTTTCGGAATCAACAATTCCGCGCATCGAGCATTTGCTGCTCCTGGCACCGTGGCATCTACTGGCCCAGTTGCCGGACGTGGGATCGTCGCCCCGTCACTCCTGATGCTGAACGTAACCACACCTGAGACTCCAACCGGCGGGGAAGATTCAGATTACTTTTCTTGTGCTTGTGTCCTGCTAGCAGTCGCTGTATGAATTGTGGCCCATCCTTCTTGTAGTCCTCAACCGCGCCTTTCAGAAACAGTTCGCATACCTGAGAAATGCTCCTCTGCTCCTCAGCCGCTATTGCTTCTATTTGCTGCTTCAACTCGGGATCGATTCGGAATGCCAGAAAATCTTTCTTAGTCACTCAGCCAAATATAGACGCGGGTTTGAGACTGACTGGAAGATTTGGGATTTTAGGAGCCCAGGACAGCAGCGGAATTATCTTTGCCGCGTGTTCAGCTTATCGAGTGCGCGCTTCAACTCTTCCAGCTTCTGCCCGGCTTCACCGAGTTTGCCTTCCGCTGTCAGGCGCTGGTAGTCGGCGAGATCTTTGGCGGCTTCCGCAATGAGCGCGTTGCGATCCGCTGCGGGCTGGGGCGAAGCGGCGGAAACCGATGTGCTTCGCGCCGGCTCCGCGGGGACTGCCGTGGCGCTCAGCGACGAGACTCCTCCGCCAAAAAGCGCCGACATCGCCGACTCGAAGGTTGGTCCGTACGCCAGCCGATCCTGCAGCGCGAGCACGACCAGACGCAACTCTGGCATCGGACTCCGCTCAGCCTGCAGGTAAATTGGTTCCGCATACAATAGTGCGCGCCCGGTTGGAATCACCAGCAATGCCCCTCGACGCACGTGCGAGCCTTGCTGATTCCACAGCGTCAATTGGCCCGAGAGCTGCGCATTCTGATCGATTCGCGCCTCGATTTGCAGCGGTCCATCGACCAGCTTTGTCTTGGGAAAGTTGTAGACCACCGACGTACCGTACTGTGTGCCGTCGCTGCGGCCGGCAATCCAGCCAATCAGATTATTCCGGTTGGCCGGTGTGAACGGCAGAATCTCCACGAACTCCTCGCCGGTTTCGCCCGGCAGTTTCATCAGCACGAAGTTCGGCTGCATCGCCTCCGTTACTTGTTGACCGGCGTCGCTCATACCGACTTCGGTGGCGACAGTCCACAGATCCTCACGGTTGTAGAACGCTTCCGGATCCGTCATGTGATACAGACCGTAAACCTCCGCCTGCAGTTTGAGTAGCAACTCGGGATAGCGCACGTGTTTGCGCAGTCCCGGCGGCATCAGGGCCGCATCCTTGAACAGACTCGGAAAGATGCGGCGGTAGGCTGCGATGATCGGATCATCTGGATCGAATACATAAAACGTAGTTGTACCGTCGTAGGCATCCACGACTACCTTGACGCTGTTGCGCATGTAGTTGATGGAATTGTTGTCGAGGCGATAATGGGTCGAGTACGGATAGCTATCTGAAACCGTGAACGCGTCCATGATCCAGGACAGACGGCCATCGTCGTCGAGCACGATGTACGCATCTGGATCGTAGGTGAGGAACGGCGCTAACGCCGATACGCGGTCGCGTATGTTGCGTCGCATCAGCAACCGGCTATTTTTGTTCACGTCGTCGCTGAACGGCAACTTCGCGAGATCGCTTTGATCGAGCGCGATGATCATGCGGCGGAAGAAACCGCCGAGAAGAATGCCGCCGGTGCCTTCATACGAAGTGAGATTGTTGGCGGCGCCCTGCGGGTAGTTGAATTCCTGCTGCCGGGTCTTCACGTAGACATCGGTATTTGTTAACTCGCCGAAATAAATCTCCGGACGCTTTACGGCTAAACTACGCACCGTGCTCTGGACCGGCATGTTGCTCAAAATCAGCGTGGGCAGCCCTTCCGCCGTGAACCCGTTGACCGGGTTCATCGTGACGCCGTACCCGTGAGTGTAGATCAGCTTCTCGTTGATCCAGTTGCGGCTGCTCTCCGGAAGCTTATCTACGTTCAACTCGCGGGGCGCGAGCATCACCTCGCGAGTCGTGCCGTCGATCGCATAGCGATCAATGTCGATGTCGGGAAAGTCGTAGTAGGTGCGGATTTCCTGAATCTGACGCAGCGTGTCCTGCAGCGCATGCCAGTCCCACAGGCGGATATTCTGCAACGTAGCCTGATTGTTCGCCGGGTCGGCCGCGTCGACGGTCGTCTCAGCCGGAAACTCTCGCTGCGCGACTCGATTCAATCCGTAGGCTCGCCGCGTCAGATCGGTGTTGTAGACAATGTACGGCTTCTCGCGAACCAGTTCGTTCGGTTTGACGATAAAGCTACTGACGTACCAGGCGACTGCTTGAAGCGCAACATAACAGACCGCGGCCGGAAGGATCGCCACGGCCAGCCAGCGCCCGCGTGCCATCCTAGCAGTGTTGACAGCTGCGATCACCGCGCCTAGAACCAGCGCCGTGCAGACGACCAGCGTCCCTGTCAGCATGACGTGCGCATCAGTGTAGGTCACGCCCCCGAAGATCGTGTGATCTTCGAACAATCGCTCGAACCGACCGATATACGCAAGCATCGCGAGCATCACTAACAGAAACGCAAACGTGATGGAGAGCCCACGCCAAGGCAATGTGACGTGGCTGCGACGCCCGGCGAGCACACCAGTTCCGCCCGCGATGAGGATGAAGAACACGGCGAGTACACAGGTAATCACAGCTAACGTAAGCAGCCAGCTGGCAAGGAGTTGCCACGCGGGCAGGGTGAACAGAAAGAAGTTTAGCGGCTTGCCAAAAATCGGGTCCACGACGCCATCAGTGGGGCGGGGCGCGTACCAAAAGAGCGCGAGCGCCGACCACTCCGCCATCATGCTGGCGCCCGTTGCAACGGCAATGGCGAGCGAAACTCCGAGCGCGATGAGACGCAGGACACGATCAACCGGCAGCCTCACCGGCTGGCCGCCGATGAGAATCGTGTGATCGCTCGGCAAATCGGTGAGATGCGCACGCTTAAGAGCCAGGAAAGATCCGTACAGAATGAGAAACGTGGCCGCTGCAAAAGTTGTGAAGATTCCCCACTGAAGGCTCAGTGTTTTCCAGAACACGTCCCCGTAGCCGAGCGACCCGAACCAGAGCATGCCCACGTAATTCGACAACACGGTCCGACCGCCGAAGACAATGCCGGCAAGGACGACAAGAATGAGAAGAAAGCGGCGTCGACGCCGCGGCGGATGCGCCCGGGGATGAGTCGGCGGCCAGTCGATGGACTCGGGCATTGCCCTACCTCGTTATTAGCAGCATTTCGGTGAGTAGAGTTCCAAGAGAGGGTATTGTACAGTGCCTGAAACAAGTAACCACTTTGCGGTTCGCGTGCATCCGGTTTAGACGGTCGGTGGAGTTTGATTACCTGATTTGAAATTGACTCTAACACGTGGATCGCTTTGGCCGTCGACACTGTGCGTTACCTCGTTCTGCAGTAACCGCAAGCCAGAGCAATGCCCTGGGGGATACCCCCAACCAGGAGCGACAGACAATTCGTCGCTCCTGGTTTTTCTTTGTGCGAGGATGACGGAGGGTCGTAGGCCAACGTAGGACAAGAATGCGGATGACCCGCATATACCGCGAAGCCGTGCGATCAGCCCAC
>CAWJBA010000028.1:0-165576 GCA_963841075.1 Terriglobia bacterium | reverse complement strand
CGGCGTACATCGGACGTGACGATCTGGATCGCAACAGACGGCGACCATCTGTACATCCGCTCCGGTCAGGGCATGCGACGGCACTGGCCGCAAAACCTGCTGGCTCGAGGCGAAGGCGTGCTGCACCTCGGGAAGATGGACCTCAAAGTCAAGCCGCGGCGGGTCTCCGACCCGACAGAAGCGCGTGCGACCTCTGTGCTGTACACGCACAAGTACGGCGAGTTCGTCAAGGCTTCGAAACCCGACGAGCCACTCACCCTCGGTGAACAGACTTCGTTCGAGCTGATCCCCACGGAGTGACCCACGAGCGCCGCGCCGTCTCCATCGCCTTTCTGGCATTCGGCGCGGTCATGGGCAGCTGGGTGCCCCGCCTGCCGGCGCTCAAAGACCACCTGCACATTTCGGACGCTCAGGTGGGATATGCGCTGCTTGCCGTCTCGCTTGGTGCTGTCATCGGCGCCGGCGTCGCGCGCGTCGTGCTTCGTCGTGGAGCCAGGGCGTGGGTGAGAGGAGGCACGATCGCGATCTGCGTATCTCTCGTCATCCCCGGGCTCGCGGGCAGCTTCACGCAGCTGCTCGTCTCGCTGCTTCTGTTGGGCGCGTGCGCCGGCTTCATCGACATGCTCGAGAACGCACAGGCCGCCGACCTCGAGCGGATGGCGGGCCGCCCGCTGCTCAACGGCTTTCACGGTTACTGGAGCCTCGGCGCATTCGGGGGAGCCGTGCTGGCGGGCGCTGCCGCATTCGTGGGCCTGTCCCCGTTGCTGCATTTCGCGCTGGTGGCTATCCTGGCCGCGGTCGCGTCGGCATTCTTTCTGCGCGACCTACCCAATACGAGCGCCAGGCGCTCCGCAACCCGCTCCGAGCGGCGCCGGCCGGTACTGGCTCACCGGATTCGTGGTCGCCGTGGCGGCGATCTCGTTCTGCAGCATCCTGGTCGAGGGCGGCACTTCGGACTGGAGCCCGCTGTACCTGAGAGAGCTCAGCCACGCCGATCCCGGCCTCGCGGCTGCCGGGGTTGCAGCGTTCGCGCTGGCCGCGACGCTGGTTCGTTTCCGTGCCGACCTGCTCACGGCGCGCACCAGCCCGGCGGTCGGTGGCGCGACTCGGAGGAATGATCGCGGCCCTCGGCCTGGTGCTCGCGATCGCCGTGCCCGCGCTGCCCGGCGCGATCGCCGGGTTCGCGCTCGTCGGCATCGGCACGGCGGTCGTTGGTGCCGCTGGCCTTCAGCGCCGGCGCAAATCTCGGCGCGAGCGGAACAGCGCTCACGCTGGTCCTGGCGGCCGGCTATTCGGGTTCGATCGCGGGCCCGGCCATGATCGGAAACGTCGCCGACCGCTTCGGATTACGGATCGCGATGGGCATTCCGCTCGCCGCCGCGCTCGTGATCATCGCGCTCGCGGGCAGTCTTACCCCTGGGCGAGGCCGCAGATGAAGCGGATCACCGCCTCGATGCCGCGGTAATAGTTGTCGACCACCAGGTGCTCGTTCGGCGAGTGGACCGCGGAATCGGCCTGCGGCGATCCCGCTGATCACCAGCGGAGCGCCGATCGCCTCCTGGAAGTCGACCGAGACCGGGATCGACCCGCCGACGCGAACCAGCGCGGTCTCCTTGCCGAAGGCCTCCTTGTAGGCCGCGCGCATCGCCTTCGGCCGCGGCGTGATCCACGCCGCAGGTGACCGGGGGCGCCGAACCGAGAGACTTCAACCTCGACCTTCGACGCCCGGGCGTCGTCAGCTCGTTCACCTACTTCTCCAGCGAGGCGAGGATCGCCTTCCAGTCCTGGTCGGGCACCAGCCGCATGCTGACCTTGGCGACGCTCGCGCCGGGATGACGGTCTTCTTGCCCTCGCCCGATGAACCCGCCGATGATGCCGTTGGCGTCCAGCGTCGGCCGGCTGCCGGTGCGCTCGAGCGCGAGGAACCCGGGCTCGCCCTCGAGCGCCGGCGCGCCGGAGATCTGCTTCATCGTCTCCGCGTACCTCGCGTCCTTGGTCTTCCAGTCGGCCAGCTCCTCGGCGGTCGGCCTGCGCACCGCGTCGTAGAAGCCCGGGATCGTGATGTGGCCGTTGCGGTCCTTGAGCTCGCCGATGATGCGGGCCAGCGTGTTGATCGGGTTCGGCGCCACGCCGCCGTACATGCCCGAGTGGAGGTCGACGGCAGGGCCGGTGGCATGAAGCTCCACATAGAGGATTCCCGCGCAGCGCGGTCGCGAGGGTCGGGTTGCCGTCCTCGTCGAACCCGCCGTCCCAGACCAGCACCGCAGTCGGTCTTGAGCCTGCGCTCCGTTGGCGCGCATGATAGCGCGGCAGCGACTCGCCGCTGATCTCCTCCTCGCCCTCGATCACGAAGCGCAGGTTGATCGGCGGGCCGCCGGCCGCGAAGAGGTGCTCGACCGCCTTGAGCGTCGCCATGTGGTTGCCCTTGTTGTCCGCGCGCCGCGCGCGTAGAGCTGGCCGTCGCGGATCTCGGGCTCGAAAGGCGGCGACTTCCACTCCTCGAGCGGGTCGGGTGGCTGGACGTCGTAGTGGCCGTAGATGGTGAGGTGAGGCTTGCCGGGTCGGCCGTTCCAGTCGGCGACCACCACCGGCAGGCCGCCGCTCCATCACGTCGACGATCTCGGTCTCGATGCCGAGCGCTTGCATGCGATCGCGAAGCCAGCGGGCGTTGCGCAGGCAGTCCTCGCGGCGCTCGGGCAGGGTGCTGACCGAGGGGATCCTCAACTCCTCGAACAGGTCCGCCAGGTCGGCGTCTCGCGGCCGCGGCGCTCGGGCAGGGCGGCGTCTTTCAACGGAGTGGGTCATTCACGACCTGCCCCGCGAGCGCTTGATCTGCTCGGCGTGGTCGTGCGCGTGCGCGGCGTAGATCTTGAGCCAGTCTTCGACCGAGTACGGGCCGCTCTCGGTGTGGGTTCCGGCCGCCGCCAATCATCGTCGGTCAGTCGCTCGAGGATCTGCGCGCTCGTTTCGCGCGCCCACCGCATCGCCTCGAGCGACGGCTCGATGGGGCGGTCGGAGGTCAGCTTGCGCGCGAACTGCGCCTCGTCGTAGCCGTGGATCACCGGGCTCGTCCTCGGTCAGACAGGCGCCGGAGCCGATCGCCGACATCATCTCGCTGTCGGCGAGGTGGTGGGCGATCATGCCGCGGAGTCCACTCGCCGCTGGCCGAGCGATCGAGCTCCTCATCAGTGATGCCCTTCAAGGCGTCCACGACCACGCGATGGCCGTCGCGATACCTCTGTATCAGTCGCGCCCTCTCTTCAACTTCCATCCGAACCTCCCCTTGGAGCCGGCGACAGGAATCGAACCCGTAACCTGCTGTTTACAAAACAGCTGCTCTGCCAATTGAGCTACGCCGGCGTTAATCCGAAGGGTAACGGAACCCTTTTTCGATGGGGGGGTGGCGGGCTAATCCGAGTTCGCAAGCGTCCTCAAATGGGCCGGTTTCGCCGTCTTCACGGGACCTGCGAACAGGGGCCAACCGGGCGCCAAGCGAAAGAAATCTGCCCGGAAACAGCTGGTCTTTTCAAAAACAGGTGGTCATGCTACGGGCCGCCAGCGGGCGCTCCCGCGCCGTGTCTACAGATCTTGCGAGCCGTTCACGCTAGACGGCCAATACTTGGGTTAGGCGCCCAACGGTAAGGTGCCAGAGAGTTTTGTTCCACGGCCCGGAGCCGATTCGACAGTGATCGATCCGCCCACGGCGCCAAGGCGGTCACGCATGTTGGTCAGCCCTGCGCCGGCGTTTTGTCCGTTCGACTCGAACCCGGATTCGTCATCGGCCACCTCGAAACGCAACACCCGCGAGTCTTCCCAGAGTCGGATGTGTGCCGAAGCGCCAGCGCCGGCGTACTTGCCGGCGTTCTGGAGCGCCTCGAGGCAACAAAAGTAGACCGCCGACTCGATCTCGGCCGGATGCCTGCCCACGCCGATGACGTCGACGCTCGCAGGCAATGCCGCGCGACGGCAAGCTGCAGACAGCGCCTCGGCCAGGCCGCTGCTCGAGAGCAAAGGTGGATAGATCCCATGGGCGAAAGCGCGCAGCTCGTCGAGGGCAGCTGTCGCGTCCAGTTGGAGCTGGTGCAGGAGCTGGCGGGCACGCTCCGGGTCGCGATTCGAAAGCTGTTCGATCAGGCGGGCCTTGATGGCCATCGCCACGAGGTATTGCTGAGCACCGTCGTGCAGGTTGCGCTCGATCCGCCGGCGCTCCTCGTCGGCGGCCGCCACGAGGCGGCCACGCGACGCCTGCAGCTCAGTCGCCTGCCGGCGAAGCTGGTCCAGCGATTGCTGCAGTGCCGCGTCGAGGCGCGCTTTGTTCACAGCAACGCCGACCTCGCGAGCCACCTCCTCCAGCGTCACGTCCGCCTCAGAAGCGAGGCTGCCTGGCCTGCGGGCTCGCTCGGCCACGATCAGGCCCAGCAGCTGGCCTCCGTGGGTGATTGGGCGGTCCGCAGAGTGGAGTTGGGGCGTCCAGGGAGGAGCTCGGGGAGCCATACCTTCGCCCATGCCTCGCTCGAGACGCGCGCGTTGGCCGCGATAGACTGCTCAGCCGGGGTGATGGCGATCGTGGTGCGCTCGGCGCGAGGCTCCGAAGCCTCCAGGCTCAGGCGGTCATCGGTGCAGAGCCAGAGCTCGGCGGCGTCAAGCTTGAACGTGTCGCGTAGTGCCTCGACCAGCTGGAGCAGCAGTTCGTTCATAGGCACCCCGTGGCTCAGCTGGCTGGCGAATGAGCCGCGCGCGAAGTCAATCGCGGAGAGGCTCGCCCCCTGGCGGCGCCGGCTCGAGCTGCTCGAGACGAGTCCGTAGATGGTCACGAAGGCGAGCAGGATCAACGCGACCAGGCCGGCGAGGATGGCGGCGGTGGGGTTCATCGTAGTTCATGATCCAACCGGCCCGTGAACCGACATCTAGACCGTCACGCCACGAAGTTTGGGCGCCGGCTCGATTGACAAAGCCGATCTGGCGGGAGCGGTAGGCGGTGCGGGCGCGGTCGGACATCTTGGAGAGGTCCTGGCGATCGATCACGACCTGGCCGCCGTCGAAGACATCGAGGCCGGAAAGGCAGTTGAGGAGGTTGGTCTTGCCGGAGCCGGACGGTCCCACGATGGCGACCATCTCGCCGCGCTCGACCTGGAGGTCGATGCCGCGCAGGGCCTCAACCTCGTCCGCCCCGTGATAGACCTTGCGCAGACGCCGCGCCTGGACGATGGAATCTTGCAAATCAGGCCGCTATGCGAAGCGCCTCAGCCGGCCGCAGCCGCGACGCGCGGATTGCACGGCACCAGCGTGACCAGCAGGACGGTGGCGTACACGGCGCCGATCGCCGACAGCATGGTGCCCACATCGGGCGCGAAGCTGGAGTTGCCGACCGCCGACCCATTCAGCGATGAGCCAAGGCTGTATGCCGCCCGAATCCCGACCGCCATCCCGGCCGTGGCGGTGAGGAATGCCTCGAGGAGGATTCCAAACAACACCTGGCCGGGTCGGAACCCGATGGCGCGCAACACGCCGATGGCCCGGCGGCGTTCCACCACAGCCCTGAAGGCGATCGTGCCGAGGCTGACGACTCCAAGCAAGAGGCCTACGCGCATCAGGACCAGGAGCAGGTCGGCCACTCCCTGGCCTGCCGCATACTGGGCGTCCACGAGCTGACGAATCGTGGTCGCGTCGGCTCCCTCCGACAGCGTGGCGCGCCGGATCTGGTCGGCGAGCGCTTGCGGCGTCACGCCGGGCGCGGCCCGAAGCAGGAGCAAGACACCGGGCGGAGAGGCGGACAGCCAGTCGAACACCTTTTGCGATCCAACTAGTTCGTCGATGATCGGAGCTCCGGCGTTTCCGTAGCCAGGCCTCTTCCAGCAAGCACAAGAAAAAGAAGGGCCTGCGGAAGGTCGTGCCCTTCTAAATCCGTGCAGAGCGGGCCGCAATTTCAACCGCGCACTTGCAGCCATAAACCCGTAAATGTGATTCTTCGGCAAGTTCTTATCGCGAACCTTAATTTGCGGACTGTTTCCCAAACAGGGGGCTCCGGCACCCACTCGTCATTGACCAGTGGTAACGTGCTTAATCTCTTATCGTCATTGACTTACGGTTCGGCACCAGTTAACTTCACGCTATCTCCCCCTCACCAGAGGACATCGCTTGGCGCGAAAAATACTGCTCGCCGATG
Organism: Terriglobia bacterium; assembly: GCA_963841075.1. Taxonomy (GTDB): domain Bacteria; phylum Acidobacteriota; class Terriglobia; order Terriglobales; family Acidobacteriaceae; genus JAIQFF01. Next base: position 159,410 of record CAWJBA010000028.1, on the reverse strand, counting down.
ACAGTGTGACAGCCCAGAACATGGGCCGAGAATCCTTAGCGATGCCGGCTACGACGTCACGACTGTCAATAACGGTTCGGCGGCGCTCAAGAAGATCGCCGAGTCGAAGCCAGACCTCATCGTGCTCGATGTCTATATGCCCGGCTACGGCGGGCTGGAAGTTTGCCAGCGCCTGCGCGAAGCCCCGGAGACCGCGCGCATCCCAGTGTTGCTCACCGTCGGCAAGCTGGAGCCGTTCAAGGCAGACGAAGCGCGCCGCGTGCGAGCCGATGCTTTCATCGTCAAGCCGTTTGAAGCCAGCGAGCTTCTCACCGCGCTTACCAAACTCGAAGACAAGATCGTGGCCGGGCCTCAGCCCCAGAAGTCAGGGCGTTTCGCCAGAGCGCTGGCCGCGGTTGAGCAGTCCGCCGGCGAGCGCTTTGGGGACAAGGAAACCGGTTGGAAGAATCGCCTCACAATTCCCGGCCCAAACACCAAGCCCACGCAGGCAGAAACGGATGCGCCGGAAGATCGCAGCCGGGCCGGCTCGCGATTTCGATCGCAGCGAACCGGCCAGGCCGGTAGAAGTGAAGCAGGAGTTCGAGCGTCCGATTCCGGCCGGCTTGCCCGCCGACATCACGCCGGAAGAAATCGCGGCCATTACCGCGGCGGCAGCGTCGTTCGACGGCAAGTCTGGCCATCCCACCGTGATCCCGGAGGGATCGGCGTCGGATTCCACAGCCGAAATGCAGGCTGCATCCGCGAAGACGATACCAGCCCAATCCACCGAGACCGAAGTTCCCGCTGCAACGCTGGCTGCTGCAACGGAATTGGAATCACCCGTACCTTCCGAAACCGGCGCTGAATCGTCGCCGGTAGTAGCCGAAGCGGTTTCCGAAACTGACGCGAGCAAAGCGGTTGCAAATAACGAAGCGCCCACGATCGAAGAAACGAAGATTGAAGAAACGAAGATTGCAGAATCAAAGATCGAAGAGTAAAGATCGACCAATCAAAGATCGAAGAACCTGCCGTAACGGAATTGCCGGCGCCGGCAGCCGAAACTGATTCCGCGCCACAGGCCATTGCTGAAGCGCAGGTTCACGAGGCCGAACCATCCTCCGGCAACGACGATGAGGTGATGGCTGCGATCGCTTCCCTGGCGCCATCGAACGGGCACGGCGAGAGTTTCCCGGCATCCTCGGGAGCAACCGAAACCAGCCAGGAAGTTCCTGTCGCCGCAAGTTCTGCAGTCGCCGCCGAGGCGAGCGTTAGCTGGGCCGCGCTGGATCGCCGAATCCGTTGCGGTAGCGGTGGAGGAGTCGGCACCGACACTCGAGCTGGAGATGGAGCAAGCTGCAGCGACCAAAGCCGCCGCCGAGGCTGCTCGCAACGATCTTGCCGCTGCCGCGGCAGTTGAAGTTCAGACCCCAGCCCCGGTGGCCGAAGCCGAGGTTCAGAACCCGGTGCCGGTGGTCGAAGCCGTCGAGCCGGAGGTGACTCCAGCAGCGAGCGTCACGGAAGCTGTTGCCGCCGCCGAAATTGTACCCGATGCGATTGCGATCGCCGAGAGTGCCGTTGTCGAGAACAGCAGCGTCGAATCTGCACCGGTGGAAAGCGCCGAACCGGTGGCGCCGAAAGAAGCCGCATTCGCAGCTGCGGCAGCGGCAGGCGCATCTTCGGAGCGTGTGCCCACAGTCGAAGCCGTATCGTCTACACCAGTATCGCCAGAAATCTCAGAGAACGCGGCCGTCGCAAGCGTGGCTGAGGCCACACCGGAGCGCGAAGCGGAACTGGCTGCCGCCTGGCAAAATTGGAAGCATATCCGTGAATCTTTCGTAAGCGCCCAGCCGCCCGCGGCGGAGGCGCCAGTTGCCGAACCGATCTCCACTCAGGAAGAAGCGACTGCTCCAAGCAAGCCCGTCGAGGCCGAGGTCGAATCCGAAACCGAGGAGGTTGAAATGGCTTCCAGCGATGCACCCGCAGAGTCCACCGCCATCGCCAGCATCGTCGATACCATGCTGGCTGAATTGAGGCCCAAGCTGGTGGAAGAAATTGCCAAGAAAATGAATTCAGAAAAGAAGGAGAAAGAAAAGAAAAGGAAAAGAAGAAAAGAAGGTAAGATCCGCCGGTTTCTCCTCTCCAGTTTTCCTGCCCTCCCGACTATTGATCTCTGCAATTTGAGTCCACGGCCTCGAAGCCGTTCGGGGAGTATAATCGCGTAATTTTTCGGGGCGGGGTTTTCTGCCCACCAATTGCGGTTTTCAGCGGAAAAAAATGTCAGCCTCAGTCATCGTCCCCGACGACGTTGCCCGCCGTGCCCGCCGCAGGGTTGCCCTGCGTCTTCTGCCCTACGTGTTCCTGATGTATGTGATTGCTTACCTTGATCGCACCAACCTGGCCACCGCCGCCCTGCAAATGCCGCATGATCTCGGCTTTGACTATCGCGTGGTTGGGTTTGGGGCGGGCATATTCTCGCTGGGCTACGTCATCCTGGAAATTCCCGGCACAATCATGGTGGAGCGCTGGAGCGCGCGGCGATGGCTCTCGCGGATCATGGTCTCGTGGGGAATCGTCACGATGGGCATGGCCTTCATCCGCACGCCGCATCAGTTCTTCACCATGCGGTTTCTGCTGGGCCTCGCGGAAGCGGGATTTTTTCCCGGAATCATCGTCTATCTCACGCACTGGTTTATCTACGAGGACCGCGCCAAGGCAATTGCCGGTTTCATGGCTGCCATCCCCTTGTCGTACGCCGTCGGTTCGCCGATCTCGGGATTGCTGCTGGGCGTGCACTGGTTCGGCCTGCATGGCTGGCAGTGGTTGTTCATCCTCGAAGGCATGCCCGCGCTGTTCTTTGGCGTTGTGACCTGGTTTTATCTGAGCGACTGGCCGCGTGAGGCCAAATGGCTGCCGACCGATGAGCGAGCATGGGTCATCAATAAACTCGAAAGTGAGAGGCAGGCCAAACAATCGGCCGGCTCCTATACCGTGTGGCAGGCGCTGCGTCATCGCGACGTTCTTATCCTGACGGCCTTGCACTTCGTGCAGAATGGCTCGGCCTATGCTTTGGCTTTCTGGTTGCCGACGATGCTCAAGCGTTTGTCAGGCCAGACCGATTTCAAGGTGACGCTCATGGTGGCCCTGCCCAACCTGCTGGGCTTTGTCGCCATGCAAGTGAATGGCTGGCATTCCGACCGTCACGCGGAACGACGCTGGCACACTTCGATTCCCCTATGGACGGCGGCCGCGGCACTGTTGGTGCTAAGCCAGGCGGATTGGGGAACCGCGCCTTCTCTGTTTCTGTTCTCGATCGCCTCTGCCAGCCTGCTCGCCTTTTTGCCCAGCTTCTGGGCCATGCCGTCGCGCATTCCTGTGCGATTCCGCGGCCGCGCTGGCCACCGGCACGATCAACTGTGTTTCCGCCGGCTTCGGGGGATTTGTCGGTCCGGCCCTGGTCGGCTACGAGGCCGCGAGGACCCACTCCTTCAGGTCCAGCTTTGCCATCCTGGTGGTTGCCCTGGTGATCGCCGGTATCTTGCCGCTCACCCTACGAGTTCGCGGCCACGTAGTACCAGCTTCGGCCGGACGGTGACTGTGCGCGAAGGATTTCTCCCGTGTGGCCCAGGGCCGGACGGCGGCGGTCAAAACTGAGGTTATGAAGTGCAGATTGTGGACGCCATAGTAGCGCTTGAGACTGCTCGGCATGACAGAAGTGTTGAGCAGTGGACGCCCGGCAGTCTGTGACGGTGGTCACGTCCCCCACCCTTTCGCACCGAACGCGAAAGGGTAGGGCACCCTCGGGGTTCGAAGCGGGCAGAAAGGATGGGCCACCCGCCCGCGACCGAGCGTCGATCAATTTCAGAAAATGCTGTTCCAATACGCCTGCTGGCCAAGATAGCGGTCATCCGGCAACTGCTTTAGCAGAGCGCGGCGAACCTCGAGCGGATTCAATACGCCACCCTGCGTCGAGTAGGTGATCTTGCCATCCAGGCCAATGACCGCAGTGTAAGGGACCGCGCCCTTCCAATCTGATCCGCCGAAAGCCGCAACCGCCTCGGCCGCATCATTGCTGTTGAAAAGCAGATTGCGATTGAAGGCATGCTGCTTCTGCAAGAAACCAAGCACCAGCTTTTGCTCGTCGGGGCTATTGATGCTTATCGTCACGAACTGTACCTGGCGTTCGTCGTACATGCGGACCATCTTCTCGATTTCTGGAAACTCCTCCAGGCAAGGAACGCACCAAGTGGCCCAGAAATTGATGAAGAGGACTTTGTCGCTACCGCGATTCTGAACCAGAGCTTTGAGCTGTTCGGCAGTCACCAGATCGAGAGTCACGAGTTTCGCGTTATTTTTTTCGTTCTCCACCTGAACGCTGGGACGTTTGAAGGCCCATTTCGTGGAGCAACCCATGGCCGGCGTGTCTTTCACCGCAACTTCCTGACCGGCAAGAAGAGCGTTCAGCGCATCTCTGGCTTCGTGTTTGGCGGCCAGCTGTTCGCGCGGATTGCTGTCGATTCGTCCTTCATAGCGAAGAATGCGCTGCTGGTCAAAGATGAAAATGTGTGGCGTCGCGGTGGGGCCGTATTGTCTGGTGACGGCCTGTGTCTCGCCGTCGTAGAGGTATGGATAATTGAAATGGCGGTACGCGGCGCGGATTTTCATGTCTGCGAACGAGTCGCCAACGTCGGTAAAAGCCAACTCGCTGTCTTTCTCCGCCTTGTCGTCGTTGCCCATGATCACTACGAAGCCCACGCCGCGATCCTGATAGTCAGTGACGAGTTGCTTAATCCGCTTTTCATACATCTGCGCTACCGGGCAGTGATTGCAGGTAAAAATGACGGCCAAAAGCTTCGCCGATGCGTAGTCCTTAAGGCTATGCGTCTGCCCGTCGATGCCCGGCAGGCTGAAGTCAGGCGCGGGCGAGCCAACCTTTAGCGTCGGATAACCTTCCTCCGCGGGCGGCGCATTATCGCCCGCTCCGCGCTGCGACGGCTGTGCCTGGCCCGTGGAACAAACCAGCAGCGCAAACCCGAGGATTGCCGTGCATGTAGCTCTCCTGGTATGAAAAGCTCTTGCAGATTTAGCAAAAACACGTGCCATCAACATTGGTCTCACCCCTTTCAGTTGTTGGCGCCAGGCCGGTGATCGAATTGCAACAGTTCATGCGGCGAAGAAAGACTACCAAAGCGGTTGGCGTCGAGATCGAAACACGTCCTACGATGACTTGCGCAGCTTGCCTGCCCGGTTCGCGAGCAGCACATTGGAGAACACGCCCGTGTCCGGCGTCACCGGATAGTGCGAGCAGAAGCCGATACCCACGTAAAACGGCCCGTCGAGGTGAAGGTGAATCGAAGGGCCATACTGATGCATGGGCTCTCCTTTCACACTGATGAAGAGCGAGAATTCGTCGCCATGTTTTTCGATTCCGATGCGCTGTGGCATCATACCCTGAAGCAGGCTACCCCCAATGCGATATTGCATGTCTTTGATCAGGGTATCCTTTTCCGCTCGTACCGCCAGATGAACCATGCCGGTGCCGTGCTCAGCGGTCATGATCTCCTTCGAATCGTCAGCGAGATCCTGCCGGATCACCAACACCACCTTGCGGTCGTGCGGAGGATCCTGGGGAACGGCAAAGCTGACGTCGGCGGCAAAGGAAACATCTCCGGACATCTTCTTCCAGAGGTAACGGAACTCATCACGCGTGTACCAGATGTTGTAGCCCGCCGAAGTTACGGTGTATTGCCGGGTCTTGGCATCGTAGGAGGCGTTGCCTGGAACCAGCGGACCGCCGACGTCGGATTGTCCTTGGAAAATTCCGATCGGCGTATCGAAGGTTTTGGTGGGCCGGTGAAAATCCTCTGGCGGAGGAACCTGCTTATGATTTGGTCCGCTGGGCAGAGCCCAATCCGGGATCTCGGGCGTCGCCGCCGTCGGCGCGGGGGTTGTCTGACCAAAAAGACAACGCGGCGACGGCCAGAGCATCACGACAAAAAGCGTGCCAAGACACAACTTCCTCAGCACAGGGTACGGAGTCCAACTTTTCATGATTGAAGACCCTCGCAGTCCACAGTCTAAGCCAGGAAAGTGCTGACGCCAACAAAGCGCAGTTCCGTCTGAAGGTAGCCCGGCAGCTGGGATACAAGAGCGTGAAGTACCTCCATCGCATCACGATGACCGACACAGTGAAGAACATCGGCAAAGGACTGCATCCTGCAGAAGATCTGGCGTCAGGAGCCCGTCAAGGTTTCCACACTGCGCGAGTACGAACGCGCAATCCGACAATTCACCTCTACGACTCGGCGGAGGAAAGGCGCACGCTGGTGATAACGCCTGTTGACATCAACTGACGTAACTAGCCCTTGGTTGGTCTTCGCCGTTCAAACCAACTGGACCGGGAAAACCTCTCCGCCAGAACACCACTAAGGATGACAGAGGCCGAGGTCCTTGCTCACCTCTTTGGCTTCCCACATGAGGGTCTTGTCGGGACCTTTCGGTTTTACTTTCTTACCTTTTAACTTCATTCGATCGCCCGTGGTAACGCCCACCGTATTACCCGACAGCCCGTAAGTCTGGCGGTCTTTTTCGTCGGTGATAGTCATGCCGTTTCCTCCCGAGGCGACACATCCCGTAATCGTTCGCTTTTTGGAGTAGTGGATGATCACAACGGTTACGACTAGCGCGAGGGCCGCAGTCACCGCCACAATTCCAATCTCGATATTCCGTCCGATCGTTTGCAGCTTATCTGCCCGGGCGGGGGCGGCGAGTACCAGAGTAAGAACTACAATCAGAAATCCACGCCAAAGATGTTTCTGGGACATCCTGTGCTCCTAGGTGAGTGGGCCTTGGCTAATCCCGGACGTACTCCAGCCTTTCAGCAGCGCGGCTCACTACGCAACTTGCCCCAAGGCCCGGGAGCGTATATCAGGACAACCTCCGTTTGCAAGCGTACACACTAACCCCGCGCGGGGTTTGACCCCCGTTTTCTTCCGCCTGTAATATCGAGGAACAACAGTTCAGTCTTCAGCACTCAGCATCCCTGATCAATGCGACCGGATCGGACACACGGGCCAGCACCACCGCCAGTGGTTGGCTGAAAGGTGATGGCTGAGTGCTGACTGCCAGTCAATCCATGTCTCACGAGCTATCCAAATCGTACGAGCCGGGCGCGATCGAAACGCGCTGGGCCGAGTACTGGGTAAAAGAGAAGCTGTTTTCGGCGCCTACGCCGCCGCGGGGAGAAACCCGCCCGGTGTTCACCCTGCTGCTGCCGCCTCCCAACGTTACCGGCCGCCTGCACATGGGCCACATGCTGAACCAGACGCAGATGGACATCATTGTGCGCTGGCACCGCATGCGCGGATTTCTGACTTTGTGGCTTCCGGGTACTGATCATGCTGGCATCGCGACCCAGATGATGGTGGAGCGGCAGCTGGCGAGTGAAGGCAAGAAGCGGCAGGAGCTCGGGCGCGAGGCTTTCATCGAGCGGGTCTGGGAGTGGAAGCGGCACTACGGCGGCGCAATCCTCGATCAGATGAAAAGGCTCGGGGCGTCGGTCGACTGGGACCGCGAGTACTTCACCATGGATGAAGATCTGTCGCGCGACGTGCGCGAGGTTTTCGTTCGCCTCTACGAAGAAGGGCTTATCTATCGCGGCAAGTACATCGTCAACTGGTGTCCGCGATGCGAGACTGCAATTTCCGACCTCGAGGTCAAGCACGAAGAAGTCCAGGGCAAGCTGTACGAGATTCGCTATCCCGTGGTTGGCATGGATGAGTTCATCACCGTCGCCACCACTCGTCCGGAGACGATGCTGGGCGATACTGCGGTTGCGGTGAACGAGAAAGATGAACGCTACAAGCACCTGCATGGCAAGAAAGTCTTGCTGCCGCTGATGAATCGGGAGATTCCGATCGTCACCGACGAGCTGGCCAACCCGGAGTTTGGAACCGGCGCGGTGAAGCTGACTCCGGCGCACGATCCCAACGATTTTCAGGCCGGCTTGCGGCACAACTTGCCGCAGATCGACATCATGGATGAGCACGCTCACATGAACGAGAATGCCGGCCCTTACGCCGGATTGAGCCGCTATACCGCGCGGGAGCGCGTGCTCGAAGATTTGCAAGCGCGAGGATTTCTGGTTGGCGAAAAAGACTACGCGATCGCAATCGGCAAGTGCGACCGCTGCGGAACCGTAGTCGAGCCGCGGCTTTCGACGCAGTGGTTCATCAAGATCCAGCCGCTGGCCGACCGCGCGATCGAAGTGGTGGAAAACGGCGAGATCACGATCGTCCCGGAGAATTACAAGCAGATTTACCTGAACTGGATGCGCAACATCCACGACTGGTGTATTTCGCGGCAGTTGTGGTGGGGCCATCGCATTCCGGCGTGGCATTGCAAATGCGGGGAAATCATTGTCGCCCGCGAGACGCCGGCGAAGTGCTCGAAGTGCGGCGAGTCGGAACTGAAGCAGGACACCGATGTGCTGGATACCTGGTTTTCGTCCGGGCTGCTGCCGTTTACCACGCTGGGCTGGCCGGAGAAGACGCGCGCGCAGGAAGTTTTCTATCCGACAACGCTTTTGATTACGGCTTACGAGATCCTGTTTTTCTGGGTCGCGCGCATGATCATGTTCGGCTGCCACTTCATGCGGGGCCACCAGCAAGACCCGCTGCTGAAACAGGCCAGCGGATGGGCCGACAAGAAGGATGACAGCGTGCCCTTTCGCCAGGTTTATATCCACGCCCTGGTGCGCGATGCCGAGCGGCAGAAGATGTCGAAGACCAAAGGAAACGTAGTCGACCCGCTGGACGTCATTCAACGCTTCGGTACCGACGCGACTCGCTTCACTCTGGCGGCGATGGCGGCGCCGGGCACGGATATTGCCTTCAGCGAAAGCCGTACTGATGGTTATCGTGCGTTTGCCAACAAGATTTGGAACGCGGCCCGGTTCATGTTTATGAATGTGGACCGAGCGCGAAGAGCAGGGCATTTGGGCGCTTGGCCGAATCTTACAACGCGGCCCCCGAATGCAGAACCCGGTATTGCCGGTTTTAACGTGCTTCCCTAGAAGACCGCTGGATATATTCAGCGTTTCGAGCAGCGGCCACTAACGTCTCGATCGCACTCGCCACCTATAGGTTCCACGACGCGGCGAATGCAATATACAGTTTTTTCTGGGGCGAGTTTCTGTGACTGGTATATAGAGCTAATCAAGCCGCTAGACTGGTTTCGTCAAGTAAATCCGAAGTGCGGACGTGCGCTGAACAACCTTGTCACGCCTATTCGAAGCGTCGTTGCGGATGCTTCATCCGCTCATGCCGTTCATCACTGAAGAAATCTGGCAGGCGATATATGATGGCAACCCTCCGACCCGATCCATCGCGTTTGCTGCCTATCCGGAGACCACTTTGATGTAGACAGAAACCTTATTGACTCACCCGCGATGCGATTTGGGAGCTACTCGGTACAGGTCTCCGGCCAGTCCTTAATTGACATGGCGATTGTGCAGGACCTGATTGTCGCAGTCCGCAATTTGCGAGCGGAATTGAAAGTGGAACAAAAACAGAAAGTGCCGATTCACATTTACACGCAGGATGCGGAGATCAAATCACTGCTGGAGCAGAATCGCGGCGCCATCGAGCGCCTTGCCAACGTGGAGAGTATCGCATTCGTCGAAAACTCACTGTCGAACCTGCCGGGCGCCCGATCTACTGCGCGATTCGATGTGCATGTAGTTTATGAAAAGAAGGTCGATGTCGCCGCCGAACGCGCGCGCTTGCAGAAAGAACTGGACCAGATTGAGAAGGAGATCGGTAACGGCCAGCGTCAGTTGTCGAATGAGCATTTCCTGGCGAAGGCACCGGCAAAAATAATAGACGGGATGAAAAAGCGGGCACAGGAATTGGCCGTAATGCAGGAGAAGACAAAGAGTAAGTTGGAAGAGTTAAAAATCACGTAGAAAAACTGGGCGGACGGGACGTCCGTCCTCATCATCTGCAATCTTATGGAGTGGAACGGACGGCGGATTACCGCGATTGTCGAGAATGCACTGCTGGAGGACCGCGCCACCAGCGATGCCACCAGCTATGCCTGCATCGACGCCAACCAGCGGGCCACCGGGACCATCATTGCCAAACAGGATTGCATTCTCGCCGGATTAGGCTGCGTATCCCGCATCCTGGATGTGTACGCCCTGGTCGATGGGGCTGTGACTTCGCATTACGAAGTGACCAGCCATCCTGAGATTTTCGACGGCGTGCGACTGCACAACCGGCAGCCGATCGCGGTGGTAAGCCATAACGCGCGCGTCATTCTTTCCTGCGAGCGCGTGATCCTGAACTTCCTGCAGCGGCTGAGCGGAATCGCCACCCTGACCCGCAAGTTTGTGGACGCGGTTTCCGGAACCCATGCCCGAATTCTCGACACGCGAAAAACCGCGCCCGGCCTGCGTATGCTCGATAAGTACGCGGTAAGGTGCGGCGGCGGGCAGAATCATCGTCTCGACCTTTCCGACGGAGTGATCATCAAGCACAATCACATAGCTCTGACCGGAGGCATCGCTTCCGCCCTGGAGCGGGCGCACCGCAATCGCCGGGGTTCGCAGCCCATCGAGGTGGAAATCCGGACCCTGGCCGAACTGGAAGAAGCTCTATTGCATGGCGCAGAAGCTGTCCTGCTGGACAACATGCCGGTAGAGCAGGTGAAAGAAGCAGTCGCGCGCTGCGCCAGGATGGAACGGCGTATTCCCGTGGAGTGTGCTGGTGGAATCACTCTAGAAAATGTGCGTGCCTACGCTGAGACCGGAGTGCATTTTATTTCTGTCGGCGCTTTGACCCACTCGGCCGCGGTGGTGGATATGAGTTTACGGGTAGCGCCGGTGTGACGAAGCTTTTAGCTTTTAGCTTTTAGCTGACAAGCAAACCCTTGGGTCGATGGAGGATATTTGTTCTTTCTGTCGCCCTCCTGCATAATTCCCTGCATTACGAAAGAAACCACAGAATCGATTCCCCGAAGGGCTTCACGGGCGAGTCGCCCGCGGCCACACGAGCCTGCGCCGCAGCGGACGGATCTGCGCCTGGGGCAAATCGTGCGATTGCTCATGGAGAACGCTACCGTCGTGGTCAGCGGCACAAAGATCGCCGATGAAATTGGCACCAGCCGCTCTGAAGTCTGGCGACTGGTGCAGCAGTTGCGTGCTCTCGGGGTTGAGATTGCCGGCCATCCGGCGACCGGTTACCTGCTCAAAGCCGTGCCCGACCTTCTCCTGCCCGACATGCTCGCGCCGGCTTTGAAAGGCACGATTTTCAACCGGGACGGGCATCACAATTATCACCACTATTACAAAATCGGATCCACCAATGTCGAAGCCATGGCAAGCGCCGCGGCTGGAGCGCCGGAAGGCAGCGTCTTTGTGGCTGAAGAGCAAACGGCCGGACGTGGACGGGGGACGAATCGCTGGGAATCCGCAGCCTCGGCTGGGATCTATTGTTCGGTGGTGCTGCGCCCCGCTCTGCCGCCTTCGGACGCGCTGGTGCTTTCGCTGGCCGCGGGACTGGCGGTGCACGCAGCGGTGCAGCAGATCGACTCCAGAGTCCTGCCGGATTTGAAGTGGCCGAATGATCTTCTGATCGAGGGAAAAAAGTTTTGCGGCATTCTGACCGAGATGAATGCGGAACCGACCCGCGTTCGCTACATTGTGGTGGGGATTGGCATCAATGTAAACCAGGCGAAGTTCCCGCCCGACCTGCTGCCGATTGCAACCTCACTGCGGTCGGTCAGCGGATCGGAATGGTCGCGAGTAGAGCTGTGCGGGGCTTTGCTAAAATCGCTCGATCGTGAATTTCGAGATTTGCTGCAGAAGCCGGGTGCGCAAGAGTCGATCTTGCGCCGCTTTCAGGAACGATCATCGATGGCGCGGGGACGGCGTGTGCACATCGAAGAGAACGGCGGATTCGAAGGCGTGACGGAGGGGCTTGATCCACGCGGATTCCTCCAGGTGAGAACGGCGAAGGGTTTGCGCACGGTGCTGAGCGGAACGGTGAATTTGAAGTAGGGAGGTCGCGGCGGCTGGGTCTCAGATCCGTCCCTACACAAACAGTGGCTCTTATGCTTCTGGTTCTTGATGTCGGCAATACCAACACGGTACTTGGAGTCTTCGCGAAAGCTGCGCGGGACAACGGCACTGCCTCCCAGGCCTACGAGGTTTTAGTGGCGAACTGGCGCGTGGCCACCATCGCCACTCAGACGGTGGACGAATACGGTGTGCTCTTCCGCAATCTGTTTGCCATGGACAAGATTGAAGTCAAGGACGTCCGCGGCATCATCATTTCTTCCGTGGTGCCGCCGGTCGATTCCACGTTACGCCAGGTCTGCGAACGTTATTTCAATACCAAGCCGCTGTTTATCGAGCCCGGAGTCAAGACCGGCATGCCTGTGCTTTACGACAATCCGGCAGAAGTCGGAGCCGATCGCATCGTGAATTCGGTTGCCGCATTCGAAAAATTCCCCGGGCCGTGCATCGTGGTGGATTTCGGCACCGCGACCACGTTTGATTGCGTGTCCGCGAAGGGCGAGTATCTCGGCGGTGTGATCTGCCCCGGAATTGGGGTTTCCGCGGATGCGCTTTTTGAAAAGACGGCACGGTTGCCGCGAGTGGCTATCCGCAAGCCGGCGCGCGTAATCGGCAGTACCACGGTCGGCAGCCTGCAGTCGGGACTCTACTACGGCTACCTCGGACTGGTGGATGGAATCCTGGAGCGCTTGCTGGAAGAAATGGGAGAGCAAACCACCGTCGTCGCCACCGGCGGGCTGGCCGGGCTGATCGGCAAGGGATCGAGTTATATCAAGCACGTCGACGATTTACTTACCCTCGACGGCCTGCGCCTTATCTGGGAGCGAAACACGGAGACGAAGCCCGGCCGTGAAAGCGCACCGGTGAATGCCCCTTCGGCTTCGACGCTGGCCGCGGCCAAGCCCTGGCCGGGACGCAAGCGATCCCGCTGAGTGGTTCGTGGACAATTACTTCAACTATTTCACCGAAATCGAAGAACAGTTTCAGCGGCGGCGGGGCGGCATCCTGCTGCTTTCGACTCTGGATTGGGCGCTGATCGAAACCTGGAAGGACGCCGGCATTCCGCTCGAGGCTGTATTGCGCGGCATTGACGGCGCATTCGAGCGCTATGAAAAACGCCCCTCGGCGCGCAAGGTCAACAGCCTGGCCTACTGCGCGCAGGAAGTGCTGGCTGCCGCTGAAGAGATGAAGGAGGCTACGGTCGGCGTGTCCGGCGGTGACAAACCGGTTGCAAAAGCGGCAGGTTTTCAGACGGCGGACATTGTCGCTTTCCTGCGGCGCAACGCCGACATCCTGCTCACCGCCAGGCTGCCGGAGCGTCCCGGGATTTCCGGACGAGCGGCGGCGCAAGCCACTGCTGTCACGCTACGTGAGCTGGCTTCCGAGATGGAATTGACTTCGCCTCGTCTCGAAGACCTGGAGAGACGGCTCACCGTGCTGGAAGAAAAGCTTTTCGCGGTGTTGCTCGCGGCGACACCCGACGAGGAAATCGTCACGGTGCGGGCTGAGGCTGATCGCGAACTGAGTCCCTATCGCAGGAAGATGCCGGCGGCGCAGATTGATCAACTGCAGAAGCAGTACCTGAACAAACGATTGCTGGAGCGGTACGGCCTGCCTCGATTGAGCCTGTTCTATATGTGAGAGTCCCAGCCTGTAGAATCGAGCCTTGCGACTCACAATTGAAAAGCTGACCTATGGCCGAGAAGGTCTGGCGCGACTTCCTGCCGACGAACGCGGCCCCGGCAAAGCAGTGTTTGTGCCCTTCGTCCTGCCTGGCGAAAGCGTGGAAGCGGTGCTGCGCGAAGAGAAGCCTGGCTTCGCTCGCGCGCAGCTGGAGGGAATTCTCGCCGCCTCTCCTCGGCGAATCGATCCGACGTGCCCCTACTTTCAGCGCTGTGGCGGATGCCACTATCAGCACACCGACTACGCGTATCAGCTTGAACTCAAAGCCGCCATTCTGAAAGAAAATCTGCGCCGCATCGCCAAGCTGGAACTGGAAACGGAACTGCACATCCATGCTTCGCCGCCGTGGAACTATCGCAACCGCTCCCGGTTCAAGGTGCGGGCTGCGCCGGATTTTGCATTGGGATATTACAAGTTCAACTCCCACGAACTGTTGCCGGTGGAAGAATGCCCGATCAGCTCGCCATTGATTAACCGCGCACTGGCTGCGGTGTGGCAGTTGGGACGCACGGGCAAAGTCCCGGACGGGATTCAGGAAATTGAATTTTTTGCCAATGGCGATGACACCGCGCTGCTGTCAGAAATTTATTGCTCGCCGGAAGTTGAAGGGGAACCGTTCGCTGTAGAGCTGAGGGCGGTGATAGCGGAACTCTCCGGCGTCACGTTTTTTGCCGCCCGCTCAGCCAAGGCGGGAGCGCAGGGCGACCCCAGGCAAATCGGCTCGAGCGGAGCCGGCAACCTTATATATGCGACCGGGCTCGCTTCTTATCGGGTCAGCGCGGGAGCATTCTTTCAAGTAAATCGCCATCTCGCCGATGCACTGGTGGACATCGTAGCTGGGCGACGCGCTGGGCAAGATCCGCGCGGGACAGCGGCCGGAAACGTCGGCGCTAACCGAACAGCACTCGATCTCTATGCCGGGGTTGGGCTCTTTTCTTCAGTCCTGAATCGGGAATTTGAACGTGTGATTGCGGTTGAGTCGTCACCGACTTCGCATGCCGATCTGCTATACAATTCGCCCGCGAATGTGAAGGCGGTTCGCGCTGCAACGGAGCAGTATCTGGAAAATGCGGCGGGCAAATTGCGCCCCGACCTCGTGGTTGTCGATCCTCCACGCAGCGGTTTGGGTGAAAGGGTGATCAAAGGACTGGAGAAGCTGAAGGCCCCTCGGATCACCTATGTTTCGTGCGATCCGGCAACGCTGGCGCGCGATCTGGCTCGCCTGCTTCAATCCGGATATCGCGTGGAGGAGGCGCATCTGGTGGATTTATTTCCTCAGACCTACCATCTGGAAAGCGTCTTCCGACTCGCCCGCCAGGCCACGTAGGCGAGCAGTGGTAATCATCTGAATCCAAAAACAAAATCGGCGGGGCGGCAGCCTTTGCTTTGGGGCGCCCTGGCCTTTGCGGCTGGGATCGTCACGGGAGTTCATGCCTGGCGTCCGCCGCTCTGGTGGGTCGTGGCCTGGATCGTCTTTGTATTGTCTGGCGCCTATTTGGTGCGGCGGCGGAGTCGGACCGCGTTCATCGTTGGTTTGGGCGCGCTGTTTTTTCTGGGTGCGCTCATGGTTCAGGTGCGCGGCAGCAATGACAGTAATCAGCCTGACAATGGTCAACCCGACACTGATCAGGCCGATGCGCCTCGATTTGCCGAGGGAACGGAAGTCACGGTCACAGCCCACGTCACCAAAGAGGGAACGTTACAACAAGACGACGCACCGGGCAGTTTTCACCAGAGGATCGAAGTCGAGACCGAGCAGATCGCCCGGGGCGACGAAGGCTTCGCGGTCAAATCCGGCCTGCGCGTCAATATCTATCGGCAGCCATTGAAGGGCCAGGCCGACGTGGAAGCAGGCGCTGCGGCCGTCCCGCTGTTCACCTACGGAGAGCGCCTGCGATTTCCCGCCAGAATTTCCACGCCGCGAAATTATCGCAACCCGGGCGCATTTGACTACCGGGGCTACCTCTCAGAAAACGGGATCGTCGCGCTGGCCTCGACCAGCGCGGCCAGCGTTGAGACGCTTCCCGGCTTTGCCGGGAGCCGGGCTGAACTCTGGCGCTCGCGAATCCATCGCAGCATCATCGAGAAAGTTCACGCACTGTGGCCGCCGCGGCAGGCGGCGTTGATGGATGCCATGGTGATTGGAGAAGACGCATTCATCAACCGCCCCACCAGAGCCGACTTCCAGCGCTCGGGCACGTATCACGTGCTGGTGGTTTCGGGAATGAATGTCAGCATCCTCGCGCTGGTCGACGTTTTGGTTTCTGCGGCGGATGCGAGTAAGTGATCTTGTAGCGGGCGCCATCACGGTTGCGTTGATGGTGGCTTACGCCCTGATAACCGGCCTGGGCGCGCCGGTCTGGCGAGCCACGTTGATGCTGGCCCTCTATCTGGGAGCGCGGCTGCTCTATCGCGAGAAGTCGATGCTGAACGCCATCGGCGCGGCGGCGCTGGGTCTGATGATGGTGAATCCGCAAGTCTTGTTCGGGGCCAGCTTCCAACTGACTTTCTTGTGTGTCTGGCTGGTTGCGGCGGTCGGGATACCGATTCTGGAGCGCACCACGCAGCCCTTTGTCCGAGGCACGAGAAATATCGACCTAACGTCCTACGACTTTGTTCTGCCCGCACCGGTGGTGCAGTTCCGCCTGGATTTGCGAATGATCGCAGGCCGGCTGCAACGCTTTGCCGGCCGCCGCATGCCGTTGCCGGCGCTGGCCATTGGTACCCGCACATTGCTGACCGCGGGCGAACTGCTGTTGATTTCGGTGGTCATGCAGATCGGGCTGGCGCTTCCGATGGCCTACTACTTCCATCGGGCCACGGTCATGGGATTGCCGGCCAACATGCTGGTCGTACCCTTGATGGAACTGTTGATGCCGGCCGCGGTCTCGGCCATGGCGTTGGGATACATTTCGCAGACCCTGGCAAAGGTCCCCGTGTGGATCGCCGGCGCTGCGCTTGAAGGCATTGCCGGGACGGTACGTTGGCTGGGCGGGCTGCCGATCGCCGATCTGCGCGTTCCCACGCCGGGAACCGCATTGATTCTCCTCAGTGCGCTTTCGATCGCGCTGGCCATGGCATGGGTCCGCCGCCGGCCTGGTCTGGCGCTGTGCGGGCTGGCCGCAATGGCCGCCAGTGCGTTCTGGATTTCCGTTGTGCCGCCACATCCCCAAATTCGGCCCTCCGTGTTGGAGATGACAGCGATCGATGTGGGGCAGGGCGACTCGATCCTTTTGGTGTCACCGCTCGGCCGCACCTTGCTGGTTGACGCGGGCGGCCTGCCGCGCTGGGTGCATTCGGACTTGGATATCGGCGAAGACGTGGTATCGCCGTACCTGTGGTCGCGCGCCATCAGCCGGCTCGACGCTGTCGCCATCACTCATGCCCATGCTGACCACATGGGCGGAGCTGCGGCCATACTCGCCAACTTCCGTCCGCGAGAGCTGTGGCTGGCAGATCCCGCGGATCCGGAGATGAAGAATCTGGTGCAGCAGGCCCATGAATTGGGGGTGCTGGTGGTCCGCCACCGGGCCGGCGATGAATTCGACTTTGGCGGGGCGCGAGTTCGAGTCTTGGCTCCGGGCGCGGAGCCACCTGACGCCAGGCGCAACGATGAATCTCTGGTGATGAAACTGGCCTACGGAAAAACGTCCGCTCTGCTCGAGGGCGATGCGGAGAACCGCTCAGAACACCAGATCGCGGACGAGCAACCGGAGGCAGATCTGCTCAAGGTGGCGCACCATGGCAGCGCCACTTCCACCATTCCGCTGCTGCTGGAACGGGTGCATCCCCGATACGCTGTGATTTCTGTGGGAGCGCGCAATACCTACGGACATCCGCGAAGAGAAGTTCTAGCCAGGCTGGGAGAAGCCCACGTGCTGACTTACCGCACCGATCTCGAGGGGGCGGTCACGTTTTATCTCGACGGCAGCACCGTCACCCCTTCTCTTCCTCCAGCGGAAGTCCACTGATATCAATCTCGGCGGTTTCGTCGCTGCCGGCAGGACGCCGATATTCTTCGATGACGCGCCGGGCGCGTTCGGCGTCCTCTTCGCGCACCAGGATGATGGTGCCGCCAACACCGGGAAGAATATCCTGCTGGGCATCCAGGGAAGTGATGTCGGAATCGATGCCGGTGGAATCAAGCAGGCCGTGCACCACCATGGCTTCGGATTCCTGTTCCGTATCGAAAACTCGCACCAGCTTTTCATTCGGATTCGGGCGCTCGGCTGGGCTTTGGTTCATAGATCCTCCGATTCGGGCAGCAGGTGGGAGCAAACACCAACGCTGGCTTGGAGCCCTCTGATTGTACGCCGGGTTGCATGGGTAACCGAAGTCCTACACTCCCGAGAGGTTGCGTTCGCCCACAAATGTCGACAAAATAGGCCAATGGGAAGGCGCGACGTTGGGTTGCGCACGATCGAAAGGTAAGTCCAGCGCGTGTTTTGAACCGTCTGGGGGCGCAATGAGTACATGGGACCGGGCCGAACTCTCCGCAGCACTGACCGATAAGGAACTGGAGAACAGAAACATCCGGCGGTTGCAGGTCATGATGAGCATGGTCATGTCGGTCATCAGTCAGGACCGCGACTTGACGGTAGAAGAAGCATCAGAACTGGCCGCCGGCGCCAAACGTGCCGCGCTGGCTATGTTTCCCGACAAGGAACTCGCCTTCGACATCCTCTACAAGCCTCGATTGCAACGGCTGATGAACGAACGCTTCCGGCTGCAATAGTTTGTCATCCTGAGCGGAGTGGAAAGTTCGCGCAGCGAACTTTCTGCGCAGTCGAAGGACCCCTATAAGCTTAACGCTCCTCTCGTTCTTGGGCCTGTTGCGGAGGAACCTCCGTACCGAGCTTCCGTAGTGGCAATAGGGGTCCTTCGACTTCAGCTTCCACTCGCAAGCGAGTGGAAGGCCTCCGCTCAGGATGACAGTTTGTTGGTGTGTTGACAGCTTCACGGGTCCGATTGACTTGCCCGCGCATCCCGCACTAACATTGCCGTACTCCATCATTGGACAGACATGATCGGACAGACCATCTCGCACTATCGCATCGTGGACAAGTTGGGCGGCGGCGGGATGGGCGTGGTTTACAAAGCTGAAGACACCCAACTGGGACGCTTCGTCGCTTTGAAGTTCCTTCCCGACGAGCTTTCCCATGATCCACAGGCGCTCGAACGCTTCCGGCGCGAAGCGCGCGCGGCCTCCGCGCTCAACCACCCCAACATCTGCACCATCTACGAAATCGGCCAGCACGAAAACCAGTCGTTCATCGCGATGGAGTTTCTGGAAGGCACGACGCTGAAACACCGCATCACCTTCCGGCCGCTCGAACCGCGTTTGCTGCTCAGCCTGGCGATCGAGATGGCGGACGCGCTGGAGGCGGCGCACGCCAAGAACATCGTCCATCGCGACATCAAGCCCGCTAATGTCTTTGTCACTGAACGCAATCATGCCAAGATTCTCGATTTCGGGCTGGCCAAGGTCGGTGTCAACCGGGACAAGGCCCTGGAACCAACGGAAGTCACGGCCGGCGTCGGTATCGAGCACCTGACCTCGCCGGGTGCGGCCATCGGCACCGTGGCTTACATGAGCCCCGAGCAGGCGCTGGCCGAGGAACTGGATGCTCGCACCGACATTTTTTCTTTCGGCGTCGTGCTGTATGAAATGTCCACCGGCCGGCTCCCCTTCGAAGGCGGCACCTCGGCAGCCATCTTCAACGCGATTCTGAACAAGGTTCCCACTTCGCCTGTACGCTTAAATCC
Organism: Terriglobia bacterium; assembly: GCA_963841075.1. Taxonomy (GTDB): domain Bacteria; phylum Acidobacteriota; class Terriglobia; order Terriglobales; family Acidobacteriaceae; genus JAIQFF01. Next base: position 139,909 of record CAWJBA010000028.1, on the reverse strand, counting down.
CGATCTCCCGCCGGATCTGGAGCGGATCGTCAACAAGGCTTTGGAGAAGGACCGCGATCTGCGCTATCAGAGTTCGGCCGACATCAGAGCGGACCTCAAGCGGTTGCAGCGCGATTGGCATCCTTCTTCATCGGGCCAATCTGCAGGTCAATCCGTGCAGGGGCAATCTGCAGAGGGCCAGCCCGTGTCTGGACAACAGCCGGCCGTATCGGCTTCGGGATCAAGTCCCGCGGCTGCGCCGGCGGCCGCCAGCGAAGGTCCAATAGCAGGTGCTGCGGTCAAAAGGAAACCGGCAAACCTTGCCGCCCTTGCCGGAGTTGCCCTGCTGGCGGTGGCAGCAAGCGCGGTGGCTGGTTTTATTTTCGGCCAGCGGTCCGCCACCCGGCCGGTTCCAACTTTTCGCGAATTGAGTTTCCGGCGAGGCGCGCTGGTGGCGGCCAGGTTTGCTCCCGACCCACGCTCGGCGGTTTACAGCGCGGCCTGGGAAGGCGCACCCGAAGCCGTCTTCATCAGTTCCGCCAATTCAACCGAATCCCGCGATCTGGGCCTGCCCGAAACCGAGGTGTTGGCAGTTTCGGCGGGGGGACAAATGGCGGTGATGCGCCACTTCAGCGTCAGTCCGAATCACTTCACGCATCGCGGCACGCTGGCCCAGGTTTCCATCGGCGCCGACGCACCGCGCGACCTGCTCGACAGCGTTGAAGCCGCGGACTGGACGCCCGACGGAAACACCCTCGCCGTGGTCCACGTGGTCAACGGCCAGAGCCGGGTGGAATATCCGATCGGCAAAGTGCTCTACCAAACCCCCGGCTGGATCAGCGATTTACGTTTCTCTCCCAAGGGCGATCACCTGGCCTTCATCGATCACAATCTTCTCGGGGACGACGGCGGCACAGTCAGCGCGGTCGACATGAACGGCAAGAAATCAGACCTGACCGAACGTTGGGCGAGCGCCATGGGTGCGGCCTGGTCGCCCGCAGGGGACGAGATCTGGTTCACCGCCACTGCCACCGGCTTCAGCCGTTCTCTTCGAGGCGTCACCCTGTCGGGTAAGTTACGCGAACTGCTCAGCGCTCCCGGGACCCTTACCCTGCACGACGTAGGCGCCGACGGACGCGCTTTGATCTCACGGGATGCGTTGCGGGCGGGGGCGATCGGCCTGGCGCCCGGTGAAACCAAGGAACGCGATTTAAGCTGGCAGGATTGGACCGTCCCGATCGACATCTCCGATGACGGGAAACTGCTGCTGTTCATCGAAGCCGGCGAGGCCGGCGGCGGCGACTATGCGGTGTTTACCCGCGATACTACCGGCACGTCCGCGGTTCGCCTGGGGGAGGGCTCGGCCAACGCCTTTTCACCCGATGGCAAATGGGCCCTGGTCTTGCGGCAGAACGTGTCGCCCCCGGATTTCGTGCTACTTCCCACCGGGGTGGGCCAGCAGCAAGCAATTTCGACCGGCAAAGTCATTCCACACGGCGGACAATTCTTTTCCGACTCAAGACATCTGCTGTTTGAAGGCCACGAAGCCGGTCATGCCGCGCGGCTCTATGTTACGAGTCTGGATGGTGGCGAGCCTCGTGCGATCACGCCCGAAGGGTACGGTACGGGGTCGTATCCTCACGATATTTCACTCGATGGGAAGCGAATCGCCACGGTGACCGCTGACGGAATTGCACTGGTCGCGGCCGAAGGCGGCGAGCCGCAACTGGTCCACGGCTCCCAGCCCGGCGAGACGCCCATCCGTTGGGCCAAGGATGGCAATTCGTTGTTGATCGGAAAGCGCGGCGAAACCTCGTGTTCGGTTTCGCGCCTTGACCTCGCAACCGGCAACCGGACACCATGGAAGACGGTCGCCCCAGCTGATGTGGCCGGCGTTGTCGGCGTGGGCTGCCCTCGACTCGCCGTTGACGAGCAGCACTATGTTTTTTCCTATACTCGCAACCTGTCCGACTTGTTTCTTGTAGAACACCTGAAATAGTCTGCCCTCTCCGTCGCTGCCCCCCTGCAATCGGGTTAAATTGCTAAGCAGCCCCTGGCCTCAATCGTTGTTCCGGGATTCAGACAAGGCATCGAGGTTTGACGATGATTGGATCTCGACTAATACGCACATGGCTCATAATCGCCTTCGCATTTGTGGCGCCGGGCTTCGCCTACACGCAGACTGTCGACATCTGGCCGGGCGTAGCTCCTGGCTCGGAGTACTGGACCCAAAAGGAAAGGGTGGCGGAGAACACTCCCGTCGGAACCGTGGTCTTTAACGTCGTAACCCCGACTTTAACGGTCTACCTTCCGGAACGAAGTAGGACTACCGGCACCGGCGTCATCATCGCTCCTGGCGGTGCCTGCGTGGCGCTGGCCATCGATTTAGAAGGACGCGATGTAGCCCGCTGGCTTCAGGAAAAAGGCATTGCTGCCTTCGTGCTGAAATATCGTATCGCGGAAAAAAAGCAGGAGGGCATCCCGAACATGAACATGGATGAGTCCTGCAAGTACGGAATCGCCGACGGGATTCAAGCCATTAAAGTCGCTCGGGAGCACGCGGCGGAGTGGGGCATCTCTCCTGACAAAGTCGGCTTCATGGGCTTTTCTGCCGGCGCCATGGTTGCCAGCGGCGCCCTGCTGCAGGAGAACGCCGCGGCGCGTCCGGCCTTTGCGGTTTTCATGTATGGCGGTCCCTTCGGAGTGATGCCGGCAATCCCGGCCAAGTTGCCGCCCATTCTCATGGCGTGGGCGCAGGACGATACCGTGGCCCTCGACCCCGTGGTCAAGTTCTATGAAGCGCTGAAATCAGCGGGCCACAAACCCGAAGCCCACATTTTCAGCGCCGGCGGCCACGGCTTCGGCATGCGAAAGCAGGGCACCAGCAGCGACCACTGGCTCGATGCGCTCTACTACTGGCTGGAAGCCCAGGGATTCACCAAACCGGCGCCAGTGAAACCCTAACCAGGCGGGTGCCCCATGGGGATCATCCGCGCACAAAGAGGAAAATCCCCAGAAAGAAGGGACCGTGGAATCCCGCCCTTCGAAAAACGAAGGGTGGGGCACCCGGCAACCTGTCCGACTTGTTTCTTGTAGAACACCTGAAATAGTCTGCCCTCCCCGTCTCTGAATCCCTCCCTGCAATTAGGATAGATGGCTAAATGGCTTGGGCGATCATTTGAGAAGGGACCAACATGGCTAAAACGTATTCATCCGCGCTGACCTGTTTGTTCGGCGCCGTCTTACTCTTTTCCGGTTGCGGACACACTGGCATTGTTTCCCCGGCACACGCGAACGGGCCCATTCCATTCCCCTCGATCCCAACCGATGGAACTCCCTTGATGTTGAACGCCGGCATTTATACCTGCCCCGCCGCGATTCCGACGGGGGCGCACATTGTAGGACGCGGCTCGATCGCTCCCCCGGAACTGGTGAGCGACATTCATTTTGCTCCGTTCACTACTACGGGGACAGTGCCCGCGGTAAGGATTTCCTGCACTAGCAACTTGGTTTTGCAGAATGTTGCCGACGTAGAGATTTCGGGCGTGATCTTTGATTTCAACAACGCCGGTGGCATGGTGATGGACGGAGTGATTTACTCGCGCTTCGACATGAGCATCGTCAACGCAACCGTCGGACTCATCATGACGACGACAACGGGAAACACGGCCACCAACACTTTCCCGAACCTGATCTTCTATAACGATGCCACCGGGCTGGTTATGAACGGGATTAATAGCCGTGGCGTGACCTGGAATGATTTCGGCAACGTGGAACTTGTCAACATCACCGATACCGGCATCATAGTCTCGCAGTTCGCCGACACCAATACATTTGGATCGATCAGAATGCATCTGCGCGGATCTGCCCGCGATGGCATGGTGTTTAATGATGCCGCGGTGCTGGGCGATGTAGATGCGAGCGGCAACATCGTCCGAGCTCTCGATTGCGATGGAGAGGCTGGCTTTGCGGGAGCGTGCGCACATTTTAAAGGCTACACGGTAGGCAATTACATCACGATAGGTTTCGCGACAATGCCAGACGAAAACAAGATCGTCTTCGACAACACTTTCAGTGCCGGGGCTAACACGATCGTAAAACTGCAGGAACATCCTAAACAGCCTTAGAAGGCGGATGCCGGGCTTGTTCGCGTTTCTGCGAATGAATGGGTGACAGGGATCACCCGAGCACAAAGAGGAAAATCCCCAGAAAGAAGGGACCGTGGAATCCCACCCTTCGAAAAACGAAGGGTGGGGCACCCGGCGCGTGAGCTATAGAAACCAAAGTCATCTTTATCCAAGATTCAATTTAGGATTCAATTCAAGATGTGACCCCCTGCGCCAGGATTCCCCCGGCTTCACACGAGGAACCAAGCCGCCATGAATTCGTTTGATGTGTCCATCCTGTCTTTCCTCAACCAGTTCGCCCAACGGTCGCCACGTTTTGACGAGTGTGTTGCTTTCCTGAGCGACAGTAACCTGCTGAAGGGGGGCGTGATTGTCGGGATGATGTGGTGGGTATGGTTTGGGAAAGAAGAGGTCCGCAGGAGACGCGAAGTGCTGCTGGCGACAGTGATTGCGAGCATCCCAGCCTTGATTTTTGCCAAGATTCTAACCCTCGTAACTTTTCGACTCAGACCCCTCAACGAGCCACGATTGACAGTCCGCGTCCCCCATACCGTGACCCCGACGTATTGGGGGCAGTTCAGCTCCTTTCCGAGTGACCATGCGGTGTTGTTCTTTGCCATGGCGGTTGGCATCCTGATTGCCTCAAGACGAGCTGGTTGGTTCGCCCTTTTCTATGTCTCAGCTTTCATTTGCCTGCCTCGGATGTATTTAGGGGAACACTACGCTACCGATATTCTTACGGGCGCGGCGATCGGGGTGATCCCGGTATGCCTGGCGAATTTACCGCGCTTCCGACAACCTCTGACCGACTGGGCTTTAAGATGGCTGGACTCAAGCCCGTCATCGTTTTATTTCCTGGCATCCCTTGCCCTGTATCAAGTAGTGGAGTTATTCGATCCTCTGATCGAGATTGGAAAATTTATCCATCGCCTCGCGTGATTCCTAGCCTCGGGCCGAAGACCTGCCTTTCAGGATTTGTAAGCGAATCGGAAAAGAGAGGTTGAAGGCAGAGCATCCTAAGATCTGGCAAGGGTTGGTTACGACAGGGGGTTGCAACGCAACTCCCACGTTCACTCTCCCGGGCCCGCCATCCACCCTGCCCCCGATTGACCCTGCAACATTACGGGTCTAGACTCCCTTCCGAACGGAGTCTGCCATGAAACGCGCTGGGTTGTGGTTCGCTGTCGTGTCGCTGTTTGGAGTTCTCGTGCTGGCCGATGAAAGCCATCACCACGAAGATCTGACCGCTCAGCAAGTGGGTACGGTTCACTTCCCGGTTTCCTGTTCCGCGTCCTCGCAAAAAGCATTTGAACGCGGCGTGGCGCTGCTGCACTCGTTCTGGTACGAGGAGGCGGAAAAGGAATTCCTGGATATCGCGAAGGACGATCCGGGCTGCGCCATGTCTCATTGGGGCGTGGCCATGAGTCTGTGGCACCAGCTCTGGGACCATCCCAACGCGGCGACCATCAAGCGCGGTACGGCGGAGCTGAAAAAGGCGCAGGAGTTGCACGCCCCGACAGATCGCGAGCGCGATTACATCGCAGCGCTAAACACGTTTTACCGAAAGAAAGGGGATCACGACGCCCGCGCCACGTCTTATTCGCGCGCGATGGAAAACGTTCATCAGCGCTATCCTGATGATCGTGAGGCGGCTGCATTTTATGCGCTTTCGCTGCTGGCTTCGGAGCCGGACGGAGACACCACCTTCGCCAATCGCAAGAAAGCGGCGGCCCTGCTGGAAATTCTGTTCAAGGAAGAGCCCGACCATCCCGGGGTGGCGCATTACCTGATCCACAGTTATGACAAGCCGCAACTGGCCGAACTGGGCCTGCCCGCGGCGCGCAGCTACGCCAAGATCGCTCCGGCCGCTCCGCACGCACTTCACATGCCGTCGCACATCTTTGCGCGGCTCGGACTATGGCAGGACGATATAGACTCGAACCTCGCTTCCATCGCCGCCACGCGTAAGACCGCGGCCATGCACATGGGCGGTGAAGGTCATCAATTTCACGCCATGGATTTTCTGGTCTATGCCTACCTGCAGAGCGGTCGAGAGGCCGACGCGCTGCGCGTCATTGAAGAGGTAAAAGCCTTGCCCCCCATGAAGGACATGTACGGTGAAGGCTATGATCCTCACGCCTACGCGATGTCGAAATTCCCCGCGCTTTATGCTCTCGAACTACGCCATTGGACAGAAGCCGCTGCCCTGACTCCCGCAGCCGGCGCGGATTCCGGCGACAAGGCAATCACCTATTGGGCACGAGCGATAGGCGCGGCCCGCTCCGGGAATACGGCTGAAGCGCGAAGTGATATCGCCGCGCTGGATTCAATACGACAGGAAATGCTGAAGCGGAAGAAAACATCCTGGGCCCAGGTAGTGGAAGACGCGCAAAAGGAAGCCGGGGCCTGGCTGGCTCATGCCGAAGGCAAAGACGAAGAAGCCGTAAAGACTCTGCGCGCTCTCGCTGAGGGGGAGGAATCGACGGGCGACGAACCCGAGGACATTCCAGCGCGCGAAATGCTGGCCGACCTGCTGCTCGAGAGCAAACATCCGGACCAGGCCTTGGCGGAATATCAGACTGATTTGAAGTTCAACCCGAATCGCTTCAATGGCCTTTACGGCGCCGCCAACGCGGCAGAAAACGCGGGGAAGAAAGAAGAGGCCACAAGCTATTACGCGCGATTAATGAAAGTGTGCGAAGGGTCGAATTCCGATCGCCCGGAACTGGGCCGAGCAAAAGCACTATTGGCGAAAAACTAGCACCGGCCATGTGGCGACGAGTCTTCGACCCGTCCAGGCCGGGGCGAACCTCGGCAAGGGCTTCGTGGATATAAATTCTGACCGTGTGCCCACGGTCCCTTCTTTGGGGGATTTTCCTCCTCGTGCGCGGATGATGCCTATCACACGGCAAGCATCAATCCCAACCCAGTGAGTCCGGGTGTTGCATATTCCCTATTTCCTGTAGTCGTCCCCGAAATCGACAACGCTATGATTTAGGGGCAGTTCGTGTACGCGTGGTTCTGAAGGCCCGCCACCGGCACTCTCGAAACGATAGCGGTCGACGAGATAAGGCACACCCTCACCGGACCCCAGTTTCGACGAAGTGGTGACTTCGAAATGGAGATGCGGTTCACGCGCGTCTCCAGTAGAGCCGATGCGGGCCAACACCTGCCCACGCCGCACACGGTCCCCTGCCTTCACGCGCAGACTGCCCGGTTGCAGATGCATGTAGTAAGCAAACTGACCGCCACCTAGGTCGAGGGTGATCGTGTTTCCCGCAACTGTCTCCATCGTAATGGGCACAGCTGGGTGGAACGACTCGCCGTGTCCCGGGACATTGTCGGGAAGACCATCTTTCGCCACGACCACTCGCCCATCGGCAACGGCCAACACGGGCCTCCCATAGGCAAAATAAGAACGCACATCCCGGGAGTCGCCAGAAAACGTCACCCCGTCTTTGATCTGCTCCCAATCGATAGCGTAGCGTCGTGAAATCACCGCCCGGCCATCGAGAACGAGAATTCCGCGCCGATGATGGTTGTCCTGCTCATTACTCGGGCCATCGTCTGCCACCCAGTTTGCCCCTTTTAGGGGCGCCCCGAGCACATGCAGCGCGGTGTAATGTGTAGAGATGACCGCGCCTTCGGCCACCGAATCGATCGTGATCACATGATGAAGCAGTCTGTCTGTTATATGTGAGCTGCGGTCGAACGCTATCGAGATAAAAGCGATGGCGCTCCGGCCACCGGCGATTGTGAGGTTTCCTTTCGGTCCATCAACTGTGTTGCCGCCCACAGATTGCAGCATGGTTTCAAGCTGATCTTCCTCAAAGGTGGCAATCGGTTGGGCGAATCCAGCGTCCGCGTCGAGCACCTCAATGCGGCTCAGGTTAAGAGGAGTTGTCCCGAAGTTCGTCAGATGCAACTCGTACATGACGTAGATATTGCGCCCACTTGGGAATGCTGTGGGCTCGAACGGTACACGCATTTCGAGCTGCAGTGGGAAGGGAGCGGGTTTGGCCGCTGGCACTTGACCTTCCGATACTGGTCCTGCCCGCAATTGAGAGTTCTTCATCGGGAGGTAGTTCGATTGAGCAATTGCGGTACATGAACAAATGGCAGCCGCTATCAAAATAATTAACAAACGCATCCGGATGGCTACGCAATTGGCGACTGCAAAGTTCCCGTTACCCGGCTTATTGTGCTTGGGGAGGATTTCCATGTAGCGCATCGAGCGCGTTCCCGCTGACGAAAAACTAGCACGGGCGAGGGGAGAAGGGTCTTCGAACCGTCCCCACAAGGGCCTGCCTGATCCCTACGGCCACAACAACATCTTTGCCACCAGGCCGCCCAGCATTGCCGCCGCTCCCAGCGCGGCATTGTATTCGCGATGCTTCCAATACAACTCCCAACTGAAGGCTCCGCTGTTCTCGTTGGATGACCGGACTCGCGGGAGCAGGCGCGGCACCTGGCGAGCGTAATCTTCAAATTGCGGGAACTTCTCCCGAAGAAACACTTCCTCGGCGCGGATCACGGGCAGGTAGATGGCAAAGAAGAGAAGGACGATGCCGGCAACGATCCACCAGCTCCGCGAAGCCAGGGCGAACCCAATGGCCAAAATCAGCGAACCGAGATAAAGCGGATTGCGGGTGTGGGCGTACAACCCTGCGGTGGCGAGTTGCTCATTTTTTTGCAGCTGGCCCGAGGCCAGCGCCCGAATCACCACCCCGGGAATCACGAGAGCGGCGCCGATCAATATCGATTGCACCGTTGGCTTTGCCAACCAAAAATAAAAGATGGCAAAGACGAAGCCCAATGGAACTCGGGCCCGGCGCGCGATGGCGGACCAGCTAGCCACGGCGTTCCTCCAGCAGCTGCCGGGCCGCGGCGATAACTTGCCCGGTGCTGATTTCAAGCAAACCATCATCGGCCTGAACCGCGTGGTGGTAGCTGGTGCTGCTGGCCGGACTGCGCAGCACGATGCTGCGAGTGTCGAACGGACCATTACGCGCGGGATCGGTCGGGCCGAAAATCCCCACCACCGGAACGCCCAGCGCCGCCGCCAGATGCATGGGGCCGGTATCGCCGCCGATAAATAAGCGCGCGCGACGCGTAAGAGCGATCAGTTGCGTGAGCGACCCGCTGAATTTTTCCGCAGCGCCGCCGCCGGCGTCTTCTACTGCGCTGGCGAGGTCTTCTTCTCCGGGACCGAAATTGATCAGGACTTTCAGATTATTTTCCGCCAGGGCTTTGGCTGCTTCGCCGTAGCGTTCCGCCGGCCATCGTTTCGCTCCCCAACCGGCGCCAGGATTGAGCAAAGCAAACTCCTCCGCACGCTGCACTTTGAGCCGGCGGTCGATCTCCTGCTCGGCGGCTTCGTCGTGGGGGAGTTCGACCGGGGGAATTTTCAACCGCCGGTGCGCGAGCGCCTCAGCCATGGACAAGTTCTGTTCCACGACGTGCTCGCCACCAGTAATGACCGGCCGCGTGTAAAACATGCTGGCCAGGTTTTCGCGAGGCTGGGCCGCTCCGTAGATTACGGGCGCACCCGACCAGCGCGCCAGCAGCGATGAACGAATCGCGCCCTGAAGGTCGAGGGCAATTTCGTAGCGCGCGGCGCGCAAATCGCTGATGCTGGCCGCGATCCGCTCCCAGGTCGCGGCGGTAAATGGAGCGGAGCGCCACTGGCGGGTGTTAACAGTATGTATCCGATCTACCAGCGGGCGCTGTGCCGAACGCGGGCCGGAGCGCGGTGTGGGCAACGTGCATAACAATTCCGCCCAGCGCTCTTCGATCAGCCAGCCCAGCGTAGTATCAGGAAAGGCGGCGCGCAGCGCTGCCGCGGCGGGGAGACCATGAACGACGTCGCCCATCGCTCCGAGGCGCACGATCAGCAGGCGGTCTATCTTCTGTTCGGAAAGAGACGCGGCTGGCGCCAGCGCTTTCACGAACGCGTCCGCCCCAGGCGCGAGCGAATCAGCTCGGTGGTCGAGTGGTCCTTGGGATCGCCCACAATTTCCACTCGTCCGCCATGAGCGAGGACTTCGTCACGCTCGGGTACGGTCTCGGGGGTGTAGTCCGTGCCTTTGGCGTGCACGTCCGGGCGAATTTCGCGGATAATCGCGCGCACATCCTGCTCGGGAAAAATCACTATGGCGTCGACGTCAGCCAACGCGGCGAGAATTTCGGCGCGCTCCTGTGCCGGCACCAGCGGGCGGCCCTCACCTTTCAAGGCGCGCACCGAGGCATCCGAGTTGATCGCGACAATCAAACGTCCGCCCAGTCCTTTGGCTGCGCGCAGGTAGCGCACGTGTCCCACGTGCAGCAGATCGAAGCCGCCGTTGGCGAGAGTTATGGAGTCGCCGGATCGGCGCCATTCCTCCACCTGCCGTTGCAATTCGTCGCGTGTGAGAATCTTGTTTGCGATTGCTTTTGTCCTGGAAACTCTCAGCCGGAATCAGTGAGGCCGCAGTGCCGGGGGCGCCTGGTCCAGCGCCTGCAATAATTCCAGCTGCGATACAGTCGCGGTTCCGCGTTTCATCACTACGATACCGCCGGCGTAGTTCGCCAGCTGGGCCGCATCTTCCGCGCTGGCTCCGGCGGCCAGCGCGGCCGTGAAGGTGGCAATCACGGTGTCTCCCGCGCCGGTAACATCGGTTACCTGGTCAGAACCGAAAATCGGAATGTCAGCCGGCTTGTGCCGGTGGGTGAAGGCCACCATGCCGTCCCGTCCGCGTGTGATGACCAGCGACTGCAGCTTCATGCGCGTCATAATCTGCTCGGCTGCGCCGCACAAAGTTCGCCAGTCGTTGCCGATCCTGATACCCAGCGCCGCTTCGACCTCGGGTTCGTTGGGAGTGGCGGCGGTCACGCCGGAATATTGCAACATGCGGTAGCGGGAATCGAGCACGACGGGCACTCCCCGCAATCCGCCCTTGTAGCGCACCGCATTGAGGATAGCCGGGGTCGCTGCTCCGTAACCGTAATCGGAAATGAGCAGAATGTCGGCGGCGCGTGCGTACTCTCGCGTGGCCAGCAACAACTCACGCTTCAAATGACGGTTGGGCTCAGACTCCGGCTCGCGATCCACACGCACCACTTGCTGCCGCGCTGTGTGGGTCATGCCGGCCAGAATGCGCGTCTTGGTGACCGTCGCGTAGCTTTTGTCCTTCAAAACTCCACTCACGGCGACGTGTTTCTTGCGGAAAGCTTTGAGCAGCAAGCGGCCCGGTTCATCGTCTCCGACCACGCCGACCGGCAGCACATTGACACCCAGGTCGGCGAGATTCATGACCGCGTTGGCGGCGCCTCCAGGGACCACGCTGCGCTCGCGATGTTTAAGGATGAGCACAGGCGCTTCGCGCGAGACTCTGGAAATCTCTCCAAAAATGAACTCGTCGGCCACCAGATCACCGAGCACGGTGACCGTGACTTTAGGAAAATCCTCCACGATCTTCCTGAGCCGCTCGATTTCTTTAAGATGCTTGCTCATTCGTATGTGGTCAGTCCGTACACCCGAAGGCGGAACGCGCTCGGGACAGCCGGAGCCCGCCCTGAGCGAAAGACGAAGGCCGGCGCTACAAAAGGCACCCCCGATTTTCTCACGGCTGGCGTCTTCGTTCTGCAATCAAGGCCAGCATGGTATCCACAGCGTTAGCTGCATCCATCAACTCCATCTTGACTGGAACCACGGCCAGTGGATCGAGGGCCGCCAGATATCCGCCCAGGTTGACTGCGTCTTTTTCGGTGGTCACAAAACCGCCGGCTTCACTGCGTTGCCGCAGGTCCAGCAGATCGCGAATATCCTGCTGAGTATAAGCATGGTGGTCGCGATAAAAGGCTTCGGCAATCGGCTCGATTCCGGCGGTGCGTAGTTGCGCCACGAAATTCTTCGGACGCGCAATGCCGCAGAACACGACCGGCGCATCGGGAACGTTGGTCGGAACAATGCCGCGGCGAGCCCTCCAGACCCGCTTCTGGCCGAGTGGAAAAGCTTCCGGCGAGGCCCCGCTGGCAAGCACAACCGTATCGGCGCGCTGAAGAGAAGTCAGCGGCTCACGCAGTCGTCCGGCAGGAAGAAGACGGTCGCGAGCATCTTCCGGCGTCACGAGAACAATATCGAAATCGCGAGCTAATGAGCGATGCTGAAAGCCATCATCGAGCAAGTGGAGCTGCGGCCCGAACTTCTTCTCCGCGAATAAGCCGGCGTCATAGCGGGATTCTCCGACGATCACTGGGATGTTCAAGCGCCGAGCCATCAACAAAGGTTCGTCGCCGAAATCATGGACTGAGCCGGCCGGGTCCACCAGGAGCGCGCCTTGGGTCTTGCGTCCGTAGCCGCGCGAGAGAATGTCGAATTTCACGCCGCGGGCTTTCAGCAGATCTCCGAGCAGAAGCACAAAAGGAGTTTTGCCCGAGCCGCCGACGGACAGGTTGCCGACGCTCACTACCGGCCCGCTGAGGCGCTGGCTGCGCACGAGGCCATGGTCATAGAGCGCGTTGCGCGCGCGAACCCCGAGCCCGAAAATCGAAGAGAGCGGATTCATCTAATTACTTACGACGAGCTGAGTGGGGACGGGTCCCTTCGACTTCGCTCAGGGCAGGCTCCGACCCGTCCCCACACGGTCTGGCGAGGCTTCCAACAGCTCTTCCAGTGCTCGCAGCGTCCTTGCCGTTGCGCCCATTTGCGATCGCAAAGTTTCTGCTCCCCGCCTGCCCAACTCAATTCGCTCAGCGTCATTGGAGAGCAGATCCATAAGGACAAGCGGAAATTCCGCGGGTCCGACCACGCGAACCGCATCGTGATTCTGAAACAAGTTGACGATGTCGCGGAAATTTTCGGTGTGACTGCCCACCATAATAGCCACGCCGTGTTGCGCGGGTTCTATGATGTTGTGTCCACCGCGAGGCACCAGGCTTCCCCCCACGAACGCCACATCGGCCAAGGCATACAGGGACGCCAGTTCACCGATGGTGTCGACCAGAAAAACGCCACCGGCGACCGCATCGCCGCTCCACAGCGAGCGCCGCCAAAAGCGGATGTCCAACTCTCCCAGTAGTCGCGCTACCTCCTCGAACCGTTCGGGACGGCGTGGAGCCAGAATCATGACCGCCCGAGGATGGCTGGCCCGCACGTTCTCGAAGGCGCGCAGCAGCAGTCCTTCTTCGCCTTCCACGGTACTGCCGCACACCACCACCGGCCCCGCGCCACCTTGATCGAAGTTCGATCGCAGGCTGGCAACGATGGGCGGAGCCTCGGGCCCGCTCACGTCAAATTTCAGATTCCCGCTTACCTGCACCCTATCCTCCGCCGCGCCAATGTCACACAGGCGGGCGGCGTCTTCCGCGGTTTGCGCAAGGAACAGATCGATGTTCTTGAGAATGCTTTTCCAGATGCGGCGGAAGCGACGGTATCCTGGCCAGGAGCGATCGGAAATTCGTGCATTCACCACCGCGATACCGGAGCCGCCGGCATGGGCCAGGCGCAGGAAATTCGGCCAGAATTCGGTCTCAGCGAGAATAATCAGCCGGGGCTGCAATACCGAAAGATAGGGCCGAATGGCAAATGCAAAATCCAGGGGAAAGTAGAAAACATTCTCCTCTCCAAAATGCTTCCTGGCCAGCTTTTGCCCGGTGGCCGTGGTAGTTGAAACCACAACCCGATACTTCGGAAAGAGGCGGCGCAAATCCGCAATCAACTGGCTGACGGCCAACACCTCGCCGACCGAAACCGCGTGCACCCAGATGGCGGCCTCGGATTGCCGCTGCAGCCGGTCCGGGACTTTACCCAACCGCTCGCTCAGACCTTCGCGGTACTTTCCCGGCCGCCGGAAAATCCAGTAGGGCAGGCTGGCCAACAGGCCTGCTGCCAGCAGCGCGCTATAAAGCAGGTACATGAAGGAAAAGACATTCTAACCGCAAGCTGCACCGGGCGAGGCACCAGTACGAGGGCGCCGCGCATCCTATAATCAAACATCATGTTACGGCGCGCTTTCAGAATTCTTGTGCTGTCGGCTGCGGCGACCGCCGTCGTCGCTCTGATGGGTTCTTTGGTCGGCCTGGCGGCCAAGGAATTCGTCATGCCGCAGGCCCAGCCCGCCAGGACCTACCCGGCGCACGACCAGCATCCGCTGGAGTCGGTTACCGTTGCGGTTGATCCCTACGATCTGGCGGAGAAGACGACCATCTTTTCCGTTCACTACAGTACGCTCGGTTTCCTTCCCATTTTCGTGGTGATCACCAATGACGGCAACCAGCCGGTCCAGTTGGCTGGGATGAAAGCCCAACTGGTAACGGTAAACCGCGCCAAACTTTCTCCGGCAGCCCAGGAAGACATCTCCCGGCGTCTAACCAGCCCCTCAGCCAATACCAACCGCTATCCGATTCCCTTTCCCACCAAGAAAGTAAAGGGCGGATTGAGCAAAGAGGCGATTGACGAGATCGACAACGCCCAGTTTGCCGCAAAGGCGGTCGAAGCGCACAGCACGCAGTGCGGATTTTTGTTCTTCGACGTCTCGGGCATCAACGTGCCCCTGGCGGGCGCGAACTTTTACCTGACCGGCGTGCGCGATGGCAAGGGAAACGAACTCATGTACTTCGAGATTCCGCTGGAGAAGTATCTGAGCGCGCCCGCTCATTAGTCCCCCTTCAACCGGCAACAACCTGCTCAGGCTTTATAATCGGGGATTATGGTAGCCACGCCCGAAGTCTCCATAGCAGCGCCATCGAAGTATGAGCCGGTCATTGGACTGGAGGTGCACGTCCAGCTCCTGACCGCGAGCAAGATATTCTGCTCTTGCTCCACTCACTTCGGCGATCCGCCCAATACCAACGTCTGTCCTGTGTGCCTGGGTTTGCCCGGAGCGTTGCCGGTACTGAACCGCAAAGCCGTGGAGTTCGCGGTGCTGGCGGCCCTGGCACTGAATTGCCGGATCAACGAAACCTCGATCTTCGCCCGCAAGAATTACTTCTATCCCGACCTGCCCAAGGGCTACCAGGTTTCGCAGTATGACAAGCCGCTCTCGGAGCATGGCGCGATCGAAATCAAGACCCCCGGCGGTCCCAAGAAGATTGGCATCACCCGCCTGCATCTGGAGGAAGACGCCGGCAAGAGCCTGCACGAAGGCTTTGTCAATTCTTCGGAGACAACAGGGATCGATCTCAACCGCAGCGGCATGCCTCTGATTGAAATCGTCAGCGAACCGGACATTTCTTCGCCCGACGAGGCCTACGAGTACCTCACGCGCCTGAAGGAGATCATCCTTTACACCGGTGTCAGCGACTGCAACATGGAAGAAGGGTCGCTGCGCTGTGACGCCAACATCAGCGTGCGTCCGCGGGGACAGAAAGAGCTGGGCACCAAGACCGAAGTGAAGAACGTTAATTCGTTCCGCTTTATTCGCGAGGCACTGGAGTACGAGATCGAGCGCCACATCGGGATTGTCGACTCTGGCGGAAAGATCACGCAGGAAACGCGCCTCTACAATTCGAGCGAAGGCAAAACCTACGGGATGCGGTCCAAGGAGCAGGCCCACGACTACCGGTATTTCCCCGAGCCGGACCTGCTTCCCCTGGTCGTCGATACCAAGTGGCAGAAGGAAATCCGCGACACGCTGCCCGAGCTTCCTGAAGCGCGACGCAAACGGATGGTTGCGGAATACGGCATCACCGAGCAGGACGCCCAGGTGCTCACGCTTACCAGGTCTCTGGCCGACCAGTTTGAAGCTGCAGCCAAGGCAGCGAAGAGCGCGAAGCGGGTGGCCAACCTGGTACAGAGCGAGTTGATGGGACGCCTGAAAGCCAAAGGCGTTGAGATTGAGCAGTCGCCAATCTCGATGAAAGGTGTTGCCGCATCGGCCGACTTGGTGGAAAGCGGCGCCATTTCCGGCAAGATGCTGAAAGATCTTTACGATCTGGCTTTCGAGCGCGGGAAAGATTTTTCCGTTATCTATGAAGAAGCAGGTCGGCCGGAACAGTCTCGCGATACGTCGGCGCTGGAAAAGATTATCGACGAGATCATCGCGGCGAATCCCAAGCAGGTGGAGCAGTACCGTGCGGGAAAGAAGACCGTCGTGGGCTTCTTCGTCGGCCAGGTCATGAAAGCTTCGAAGGGCCAAGCCAATCCCCAACTGGTGAATGAGTTGCTGACGAAGAAGCTGGACCGATAGCGAGCGGACCAGCCAAATCCTCTGTCATCCTGAGCGCAGCATCTACGTTCGCTTGCGAACGGAGATGCGTAGTCGAAGGACCCCTACGGTTCATAGGCAGCAGAAGCCTTGCCCACTCTCGTCAACGGCTCCAGGACAATTCCCCCGGCCGGGTCATCTCCGTCTTAGCCAGTAGGGGTCCTTCGACTGTGAGGCTGCTTCGACAAGCGAAGCAGCCTCTTCGCTCAGGATGACACTTGCAAGTATCCGAGCCACTATAGGTTGCGGAAACCGCGTGGTCAGTGCCTTCGGTTATGTCAGCCTTTCGCCCCGATCTCGGTAACATGTGTCTAGCAATCCGAGGTCGTCATGAAGAAATGGAAGCTGGACCGCATCATCAGCGTGGCCACATTGCTCACGTCGCTGCTGGCTCTGGTGCTCGTCCTGAAGAAGCCTGCACCGGTCGCGCAGCCGCAGCCGGCCGCGACCGCCGCAGTCAATGCGCAGTCCTTCCAGGAAAAGGTAGAGCAACTGGACCAGCCCAAAGCGCCGGGTCAGCCTCCGGCCGAAGTTCGCATCAATTCTGACGAAGTAAGCGCGGCCCTGGCACAGGCCGCGGGACAGATTCCAGCTGGCAGCGGCTTCACAGGCGATACCCGGCGTCGGCTCTCCGGAAACGGCGCTCGCACCCGGCCAGCCCGACGTCAAGGATTACCAGGTGAGTTTCGACGGCGACGTCGCACACGGCCAGTTTCTTACTCAAATCGCCGGCAAGGACGTCTGGGTGACGCTCTCCGGACACCTCGGGTCGAAAGACGGCTACGCGACCTTCGATCCCACGGAGTTCAAAGTAGGCGATCTGAACGTTCCTGTATCGCTGGTGAACGACGCGTTGCAGAAGAAGCTAAACGAGCAGCGCGACCGCTTGAAGCTTCCCGACAACGTAGGCGGCATGAAAGTCGAAAACGGCGAACTGGTGATGACTCAGAAGTAAACTGTCATCCTGAGCGCAGTCTTTCGTCATGCGAAGCGGGACGAAAGCAAGCGAAGGACCTCTGCATTCCGCGCCACCTCCCCACAATCCAGAGTGAACCGCATTGCCAGCTCTGGCGGGGGTTGGGTGCAGCCATCGTCCGAAATGCATAGGTCCTTCGTCGGGAGTCCTTCGCTCTGCGAAGGACTCCGCTTCCTCAGGATGACAACGGCCTGGATGCTCCCGAAAATAAACCTTACTGACCCGGCGTGCCCTGGAACAGCGGCCACAGACGGTCGCCAATCACTCGATACAGCACAAAGGCGCTGCCCGAGTCTGAGACCTGCCGGAAGAGCAGCTCTCCGCGGCCATCGCCATCGGCGTCGACCGCGTCGATCAATTCGAGTCGGGACAAGACGTCGAAATGCCGCGAGTCTGTAACGCTGGCAAAGGCCTTGTGCAGGTCGCCATAGATGTCTTCGCGAGCGACGAGCGTAATGATGTAATCCACATCGGACGTGGTATTTGGACGGACTGGCATACGCGCCTTAGCGGTCAGCACCAGCACCGGCTCGTTGCTGTTCGAGAGATCGAAGACGTGCAGCTGTACATCATCGAAAGTGGGTTGAGGCGGTTTTGCCTTGCTCCCGGGCCGGGGAGTCTGGGCTGCCTTCTGCGATCCCGCTGAATCCGGCTGCGCGACCCACGCCCGGACTTCCTCCGCGGCCAACGCCAGAATCTTGGTGCGCAGCTTCTGTTCCTCCTCTGGCTTCGCGTTGTAGGTGTAAGGACGCGGTTCGGGGCCGTTAGCATCCGAAATGGCGGGAATGAGCTGGAGGGGAGTCGAGGCCGCCGTCGACGGGCTGGCCGAGGGCTTGTGCGCGTCTTTCGCGGGCGATGGTGATGGCGATGGTGATTTCGATGGCGACGACGAAATTGCCGCGTTCCGTCTTTTCAATTCAGCCGGAGTCGGCGCGCCCCGCTTCAACACAGGGCGATTGGGATCTTCTTCCGGTTCCGGGGACGACGGCGCAGACGTCGGGCGAGGCCTGCGCAGTGTTCGGGGCAGCGGCCGGGTCGGCGGTCGCAGCAGGACGCTTCAGAACGGGACGATCCGAATCTTCTTCAGCTTCGGGCGGTGGCGATGAAGACGCTTCCGAGCTGGCCGCCGCGGGCCGCTTCAGGACAGGGCGGTTTGAATCTTTCTCTTCGGCCGGGGTTTCGGCAGGTGCGGGTGAAGGCGAGGATGCCGCCGGTGCCGTGCCCGGCGCGGAAGTCGAAGGAGCAGGCGACGCCGGGGCCGCGGGCGGCGCGCTGCCGCTGGATGAAGCATCGTCCGGCGCCTTCGGTTTCGGGCTCGCGCGCCTTAGCACCGGCGGGCCCTCGGGAAGCTCCGGCGCGGGTTTCGACATGACGGCCTTCCGCTTGGCCGCAGCGTCTTTTTTGGCTGCGATCTCGGCGTCCGACTGCCAGGTTCCGTTGCCAACCCAGGTGTTGTTGCCCTGCAGTGCACTGCCGACCGTAAACAATCCCAAAGAAACTCCTGAACGGAAGCCTTCGTACACGGTGCCGCTCTCCAGCGCCATGGGGACAGGCGTCGCCTTATAAGCAGTGGCGTCGTAGTATTCGCCGTCGTACAGGATAGTTATGGGAACCAGGTGAGCTTTGCCGCCCGGCGCCAGCTCCACCAGGCCCAGAGCGCGAGGTCCCTTGATCGTCTTTTTGGCGGCCGCAGACTGGGCCGGGGCCGTGCGAGCGAAGACCAGCGCCAGTCCCGCCAGGATGACGGCCCGGCATGCGGTGCGATATAACTTGGTGGCACTGAGATTTGCCGAATTAGGAGACGCTGCCATGGCTATCGATATCAATGATAAAGCCCCTGACTTTACCTTGCCCGACCAGAATGGAGAAGAGGTTTCGCTCAAGGCTTTTCGTGGAAAGTATGTAGTGCTGTTTTTCTATCCTCGCGCCGATACTCCAGGCTGCACCATCGAGGCCTGCGAGTTCCGCGACTCCTATAGAAAGATGCAGAATACCGGCGCCGTGCTGCTGGGCATCTCGCCCGATACGCCGAAAGCGCAGAAGAAATTCGAGGAAAAGTACAGCCTGCCCTTCACCCTGCTGGGCGATGCCGACAAGAAAGTGTGCAACGCCTACGACGTGATCAAAGAGAAGAACATGTACGGCAAGAAGGTGATGGGTGTGGCGCGCACCACGTTCATTATCGGCCCGGATGGCAAAATCAAGCACATCTTTCACAAAGTAAAGCCGGAAGGACACTCGGAAGAAGTGCTGACGTACCTGAAAAGCGCGGTAAAAGGTGCCGCCTAGGCGAATATCGCGGGTGAGGCGGTGTGATGAGGAACGCCAGCAATAGAAATTCAGCCGCGATGGTTCCACTTTCCCGGGAGTTCTACACTCGCGACCCGCGTCGTGGTAAGCCGCCAACTGTTAGGCAAGGTTCTGGTGCGGCGCCAGGGACGAAGGCTTCTGACCGCACGGATCGTGGAGGTGGAAGCCTATCTGGGCCTCAACGACCCCGCCTCCCATTCTTTCGGCGGACGCACCGATCGCAATTTCGTCCTCTTCGGCCCGCCCGGTCTTACCTATGTTTACTTCATCTACGGCAATCATTACCTGCTTCAACGTCTCCTGCCTGCCCGACGGAGAAGCCGGAGGCGTGCTGTTCCGCGCCCTCGAGCCAATTTCGGGGATCGACCAGATGGCGGCAGCCCGAGACATTGAGATTAACGGAAACGGCGATTTGCGAAAGCTGACCAGCGGCCCCGGACGCCTTGCCGAAGCCTTCGGCATCACGCGCGAGCGCGATAACGAAAAGGACCTCACCAGCCCCAAGTCTGATCTCTTCATCACGGACGACAGCTTCCGGCCGCATCGCATCGAGATCACGCCCCGCATCGGCATTACCAAAGCCGCGGGAAGCCCATTGCGCTACATCATCGCCGGAAACAAGTTCGTCTCGAGGGGTTAACCACAGACCGCGCAGGGGCGGGTGTCCTCACCCACCCGGTCCAGGGCGTCCGGGTCTATGTGGCTGGTGCCGGGTCCAGCACAATGTTGTCGATCAGACGTGTCTGGCCCACAAACGCCGCCACCGCCACCAGGGCAGGTCGCGAAATATCATCGACAGACTCGAGGGTTTCGGGATCCACAACTTCCAGGTAGTCGAGCCGCACGGAAGGCTCCGCCGCAAAGATCTGCATCCCTGTCTCGACTAAAGCACGCACCTTGCGCTCCCCGTGATCAAATCTCTCCTGCACTGCCATAAGCGAGCGATAAAGCACCCGCGCTGATTTTCGTTGCTGCGAGTCGAGATAGGCATTGCGGGAGCTCATCGCCAGGCCATCCGCCTCGCGCACGATCGGACAAACTACAATCTGCACCGGAATATTCAGATCGCGCACCATGCGGCAAATAATCGCCGACTGTGCAGCATCTTTCTGACCGAAGAATGCGCGGTCCGGCTCGACGATGTTGAAAAGTTTTGAGACCACCGTGGTGACGCCGCGAAAATGTCCGGGACGCGACCGGCCGCAAAGCCGATCGCTGAGGCCTTCGACTGAGACATAAGTAACGGCGCGCTCGGGATACATCTCGTCCACGCGGGGAGCAAAAGTCAGGTCGACCTCCTCCTGCTGGAGCAGAGTCGCGATCGCGATCAAAATTGCGCGGATACTTGGCCAGATCCTCATTAGGGCCGAACTGAAGGGGATTGACGAAAATTGAGACCGCGACCAGATCGCACTGGGCTCTGGCCGCGCGCACCAGGGACAGATGACCCTCGTGGAGCGCTCCCATGGTAGGAACCAGGCCCAGGCTCTTGCCGGCGCGCCGCGCCGCGCGGCTGGCGGCGCGCATTTCGTCGATGGTGGGGCAGACTCTCATGACTCAACGGCCAGACCCGTCTCAGGCCGAGGGAACCCAGTTGATGAGCACGTGCATGCTCTCCAGGGTTCCGGCCACGATGGCGCGGTTAGCGCGAATCTTCACGTCGTCGTTGGCGCCATTGCGCACGCCGTTCTCGGTCACGGCGACCACGCGTCCATAAGGCCAGGCGGAGGGCGGCAGATTGCCCAGGGCCTGCGTCAACTCTTCCGGCTTCAATATGCGTTCCAGATGATCATCGGGATCGAGCAACCCGACCCCGTCCGCCCGAATAATCAAATAGGGGTTGCGCCAACCCTTCATGTGAATCAGGCTGCGATACTTCTCCGGCGTGGGCTCAGGGATGGCGAGAATACGCGCTGTGGCCAGCGCTGCGGGATCGGGCGCCTTCGGACCGCCCGAGCAGGCAGTCAGCAAACCGACGGCGGCCGCTATTAATCCCAGACGCGAGTGTCTCATCAGGCCACTAGCGCCTCATGGCCTGCTTGCGCTCCAGTAGCGTTTCAAGCGCAGCCCGGGTTTCCTTCGGCAAGTGGTAGGACTCGTCATCCGAAGGGTATTGGCGCGCCGCTACGTCGGCCCGAAAGGCTTGCACCGCGCCGGTAATTGCAGCGCCCACGTCGGCGTAGCGTCTTACGAATTTTGCGGGATGTCCAAAACTGAGATTCAGCAGGTCATGGAAGACCAGCACCTGGCCGTCGCAATCCGGCCCAGCGCCGATGCCGACGGTTGGGGTCTTGACTTCAGCCGTGATCATGGCCGCGACCTCTCGCGGGATGCCTTCGAGCACGATGAAAGCCACGCCCGCGCGATCCAGCGCGACGGCGTCGCGCATCAACTGCTCCACCCCGCCGAGGTCTTTGCCCTGCACCTTGTAGCCGCCCATCACGTTGACCGACTGCGGCGTCAGTCCGATGTGCCCGGCCACGGGAATTTCGGCATCGATGATGCGGCGAATCAGGTCGGCTCGCTTCTCGCCGCCCTCGATCTTGACCACTTCCGCCCCGGCTTCCTTTACGAAGCGGGCAGCATTACGGAGCGCGTCGTTCGGGTCAGCCTGGTATGAGCCAAAGGGCATGTCCCCAACCAGCAACGCATGCTTCACGCCACGATGCACGGCGCGAGTGTGGTGCAGCATTTCGTCGAGCGTGACCGACAGCGTGTTCTCGTAACCCAGCATGGTCTGCGCCAGCGAATCGCCAACCAGGACGATGTCGATGCCCGCCAGGTCGATCAGGCGCGCGCTGGAATAGTCGTAGGCGGTAAGACAGGTAATTGGCTCGTGGTGGAGTTTCTTTTCGCGGAGAGAAGCTACGGTAATCTTACGGCGAGGTTCGCCGATTGGAACTAGACTCACGATGTCCTCCAGTGCCCCTCCGCAACCCGGCGGATAGAGCCTGTCTACATCTTGGATGCTGCGGGAGTATTGTAGATCAGCAATCGGCCCTTGGTCGATGATGCTTTTGACCTGGCTCGTTACGGCGTGTAACTCGTTGAAAATAGGTGGTAAATAGCAACCAGCTAGTTTATGCGCTGGCCGCTTCCTGACTCCCGAGCGGCAAGAAATACTGCGTCCCCCTGATCGGCGCTGAAACCTTCCGCAGCAGCTCCTGCAAATCCTGATTGCGCTCAACGAAATCGATCTCCGAAGTGTTCACGATCAGCAGGTCTGACGATGTGTAGTGAAAGAAAAAGTGCTCGTAGGCCTTGATCACTTCTTCCAGATAATCTTCGTTGATCGCCTTTTCTCCGGGGGCGTTTTTCTTTTTCAGGCGTTTCTTGAGGACTTCGGGCGTTGCCTGCAGGTAGATGACGAGGTCGGGAGTGGGCAGCTGTTCGCGAAAATAATTGTAGTAGCGGTTGTAGATTTCCAGTTCCTGATCGTTCAGGTTGAGGCAGGCAAAAACCTTGTCCTTTTCGAAGACGAAGTCGGTGACCACGGTTTTCTGCGAGCGCGGGCCGAGGTCGAGGGTTCGCAGCTGCTCGAAGCGCCGAATCATGAAGGCAAATTGCGCCTGAAAGCCCGCTCCCGCCTCGCCCTTGTAGAAGGCGCCGAGAAAAGGGTTGTCCTCCGACTCCATGACTTGCTGCGCATTCAGCCGCTCCGCCAGGATTCGCGCCAGGGTGCTCTTGCCGACTCGGATGGGACCTTCGACAGCGATGTAGCGGGGCAGCTCAAAAAGATTGGCCATGGTTATCGGAACATGGTTGAGGGAAATTCTGGATTCGTTGCCAGCATATATTGCTTCTGGTCACGAGGCAATTGTGGAAAGAGTTAACAGGGGACGATTTCGGATTGCAGATTTCAGATTGAGGACTGCAACTTAAGGCGAGTGGCAAAATCGGAAATCTGCGGTTTCGAATCCGCGATGCGTTTACAATCGCGGTCAACATGTATCGCCACCATAGTCAGCGCCGCCGCAGCCGTCGCGGCTTCCGCCCTGGGCTATCAATCCATGGCGCCGACCGGGCAATGGTTTGGCCGCACATTTACCGGGCTGGGTCGCGGGTCGAAGCAGCTGGCGCTTACTTACGATGACGGCCCCAACGATCCGCACACCCAACGCCTGCTGGAAGTCCTGGCCCGGCATGAGGTTCACGCCACATTTTTCCTGATCGGCCGCTACGTGCAGCAGCGCCCCGATATTGTTCGCGAACTGCTGAAAGCCGGACATGTCGTCGGGAAATCACACCTTCACCCATCCTCTGCTCACTTTCAAGAGTGCGCATGAACTGAGGTCGGAGTTCGACCGTTGCGGCCGGGCTCTGACTGATGCGGTGGGCGAACACTCGAATCTGTTCCGTCCGCCTTTTGGCGGCCGGCGCCCCGGCGTACTGCGCATAGCGCGGCAAATGGGACTGGAGCCAATCATGTGGAATGTGACCGGCTACGACTGGAATGCGCCGTCCGCCGAGCACATCGAGCGCAAGGTTACAAGCCAGGTCCGAGGTGGCGATGTGATCCTGCTGCACGATGGTGGGCATCGCGACTTCGGCGCCGATCGTTCGTACACCATTACCGCGACTGATCGACTGATCTCTCGGTACAAGTCGGAAGGCTATGAGTTCGTGACGATTCCGGAAATGATGCGAAAAGCAGTTGTCAGATCCTAGTTCTCAGATCTCAGTTCTCTCGTACGTCCGCGGTGGCGAACGCCTGTTTCGCGGCTGCGATCGTGTGATTCACATCTTTTTCGGTGTGGGCGGCGCTCAGGAATGCCGCTTCGAACTGTGACGGCGGCAGGTACACGCCTCGATCCAGCATGGCACGGAAGAAGCGGGCGAAGGCTTTAGTGTCGCATTTGGCCGCC
Source organism: Terriglobia bacterium (assembly GCA_963841075.1). Classification (GTDB taxonomy): domain Bacteria; phylum Acidobacteriota; class Terriglobia; order Terriglobales; family Acidobacteriaceae; genus JAIQFF01. Next base: position 115,467 of record CAWJBA010000028.1, on the reverse strand, counting down.
GACGTCCAGTCGGTCACGGGACCGGGGTTGAAGAACCAGGTGAACATCGATCCTACGCGATTGCAGCACAGCGGCACTCCTGCATGCTTAGCCGCCGCGGTCACCTCTTCAGCCAGGCGCGCCGTCAGTATTTCCAGCCCCGCATAAACGCTTCTTTTGTGAGCGCGCAAGATAGCGCAGCGTGGCGAGTCCGGCGGCCATGGCAAGCGGATTTCCGGAAAGCGTTCCGGCCTGATAAACCGGGCCGAGCGGCGCCACCATGTTCATGATTTCGGAAGGCCCTCCGTACGCGCCCACCGGAAGCCCGCCGCCAATGATCTTTCCAAACGTGGTCAGGTCGGGCAGCACTCCATATCGTTCCTGGGCTCCGCCAAACGCCAGCCGAAATCCGGTCATCACTTCGTCGAAGATGAGCAGGGAGTTGTCGCGAAGGGTGATCTCGCGCAGCGCATCCAGATAGAACGGGGCGGGCGGCACACATCCCATATTGCCGACGACCGGTTCCACGATCACGCAGGCAATCTGTTGGCTGAACTTCTTGAACGCCAGTTCGAGTGCGTCCGTGTCGTTGAACGGAAGCGCAAGCGTCAACTGGGTGAATTCTTCCGGCACACCCGCTGAGCCCGGGATGCCCAACGTAGCCACGCCCGAACCTGCTTTCACCAGCAAGGCATCCGCGTGGCCGTGATAGCAACCTTCAAACTTCACGATGTACTTGCGTCCGGTGTAAGCGCGGGCCAGGCGGATCGCGGACATGGTGGCTTCCGTGCCGGAGTTCACAAAACGAATTTTTTCCACGTGGGGAAAAGCCGAAATCACGATCTCAGCCAGATCAGCTTCGGCGGCAGTTGAAGCTCCAAAACTGGTCCCATTTTTTGCCGCCGCGGCGATGGCTTCGGGCACGCCGGGCGGAGCGTGGCCGAGAATCAGCGGTCCCCAGGAGCCTACGTAGTCGATGTATTTGTTTTCATCGGCGTCCCAAAGATGAGAGCCCTGCCCGCGAACGATGAAGGGCGGATCACCGCCCACCGAACCGAACGCTCGCACCGGGGAATTGACGCCGCCGGGAATCATCGATTCGGCGCGCTTCTGCAGTTTGCGTGAGGCTTCGACTCTGCGGGCCATAGGTACGGTCGCTGCGGAACTCATCAATATAGCAGCGAACGCAACCGCTGTGGCACGGGTGCAGCAGGGGCGGAGTCGGGCCCAGCGGGCGGCAAATATTGACGACGGCGGAGTTCCACAAATCCAGCCTGCAATTCACCGGAAATTCATGCATCCGCAATAATCCTGCAACCTGTGTCGATTATCTTTTCTCCAGTGACATGCTCTTCTAACCGGGAGAGCCTAAGGACAGTCTCGGGGGGCTCCGGGCTGTCTTTTTGCTTTTCCGCCCATCTTCCGAAACCTGCCGATTCCCGCTACTCCTGAATAGTTAACTATAGTTAATACGTGTATACTTGAAGACGACCGCTTATGTCGGCGTCAGTGAAGCGAAACTCCCTGCGAGGCAAACTCTGAGCTGGCACAAAGCAACCAACAGAGATGCCGAGAATCCTCCGAAGTTTCGTGGTATTGGGCAAGAGTCTGGAGTGTTGGCGGCGCTCGGGCTGACAACCATCGCGTACGGCCAAGTCCAGACGCCACCGCCGGCCGACGATCCCGCGGTGACTCTGTTTCCTCACTCTCAGACTGCGCCGTTACTGGATCTCCGGCCAGGACAACATTATTTTTCAGTGGCATCCGTCATTTGACGCGCCTTACAGCGGCCGCAACAGCTTTCGTTCGCAGGCGGAGCACGCGACCTCGAACGTGGCCACGATCTTTCTCGGATACCAGCTTGGCCATACCACCGAAGTCTTCGCGGATGTGGAAAGCGCCGACGGCGGCGGCCTGAGCGACGCGCTCGGCTTGGCGGGATTCGTGAACGTCGATGTAGTGCGCAATCCGCAGCTCGGCCCCAGCCCCTACCTGGCGCGGGCCATGATTCGCCAGATCATTCCTCTGAGCTCGGAAACGCGTCGAGACCGAGCGCGGCCCTTTTGCTCTGGCCACCAGCCTGCCGGTGCGCCGTCTGGAACTGCGCGCCGGCAAATTCGGGATGGCCGACTTTTTCGATCTCAACGACAGCGGCAGCGACAGTCACTCCCAGTTCATGAACTGGACCGTGGACAACAACGGCGCCTACGACTACGCCGCCGACACCCGCGGCTACACCGTCGGCGTCATCGCCGAATATCACGATCGCAACTGGGCCTTCCGATTCGGCGAGGCGCTGATGCCCAAGGTCGCCAACGGTCCCGACCTGGATTGGAACCTTCGCCGTGCCCGGGCAGAAAACTACGAACTGGAAGTTCATCCCCGACTGATTGCGAATCGCGCGACTACGGTGCGCCTGCTGTCGTTTGTGAATCACGCCAACATGGGCGTCTACCGGCAGGCCATCGACGACTTCCTGGCGGGCAGGACGCCGCGGCCGGAAATCCGCGCTCATCCGCTGCAGACCACGGTGAAGTACGGCTTCGGTGTCAATCTCGAGCAGGAGTTGGCTCATCATCTGCGCGGCTTCGCGCGTTGGGGATGGAACGAGGGACAGCACGAGTCCTATGCCTACACCGAGGTCGATCAGACCATCGAGTTCGGCGCCGACCTGGCCGGAAATTCATGGCATCGCCGGCAGGACAAGTTGGGCGGCGTATTCGTGTCGAACGGCATCTCCGCCGACCATCAGAAATATCTGGCGCTGGGAGGCCTGGGTTTTTTACTCGGCGACGGCGCGCTGAATTACGGCCGAGAAAATATTGTCGAGAGCTACTACAACGCTCATGTGTGGCGGGGAATTTTCGCCGGCGTGGACCTGCAACACATCAGCAATCCCGGCTACAACCGCGACCGCGGCCCAGTGCTGGCGCCGGGTTTCCGCTTCCACCTGGAATTCTGACGGATTCTGACCCGTGCACTGCAGTGGGACCGGGTCTCTGCCACCGAAGTCCGATCAGGCCGAGCGGAGCTCGGCAGTTCTAGCTCTACTTCTCCACCTTCACGCCCTTCCAGAACGCCACATATCCCTTGATCTGCTTTGCCGCCGGTTTGGGCTCGGGATAGAACCAGGCGGCATCATGGTTGCTTTTGCCGCCGACCTCGACATCGTAATAACTGGCCGTGCCCTTCCACGGACACACGGTGTGAGTCGCACTCGGTTTGAAATATTCCTGTCTTGATCGCGTCGGGCGGGAAGTACTGGTTCCCTTCCACCTCCACGCATTGGTTCGATTCCGCAAGCACCGTGCCTTCCCAGATTGCTTTTGCCATAAGACCTGTTTAGATTGCAGAACGGGAAGGCGGTCGCAATCTTTGAGAGAGCTCGGCGAATTCCAAACTCCGGTGGTCGATAGCCACGCTTTCAACGGTCATTCCATGGTGGGACGCCTGAAGCGGGTGCTGGTGTGCTCGCCACGCGCGGCGGGATGGAACCAACCGCCGGTCGCGGACCGCTGGCAGGAGCTGGGCTTCCTGCATCCGCCGGATTTCGCGACCGCGCAGGCCCAGCATGACGAACTCTGCCGCCGAGCTCGAATCCGCCGGCGCGGAAGTGCTTCATCTTCCCGCCGCCTCCGATCTTTCGCTCGATGCGGTCTACACTCACGATCCTTCGCTGGCTTCCGATCACGGCCTCATCGGTCTGCATCCCGGCAAGCCGAATCGCGTCCCGGAAGCGCAGCGTCACGTGGAATTCTGCCGCAGCGTGGGCATTCCGACGCTCGGTCAGATTCAGCCGCCGGGAAAAACTGAAGCCGGCGACATGGTCTGGCTCGATTCCACCACGCTGCTGATCGGCCAGGGCTATCGCACCAATGCGGCAGGAATCGCGCAGATGCGAGCGCTGCTTCAGCCCCATGGCGTTGAAGTGCTCTCGGCGCCGCTTGCCGCACGGTCCGGGTCCCTCGGCCTGCCTGCATCTCATGTCGCTGATGAGCCTGCTCGACGAACAGACCGCTCTGGTGGACTTGCCCTGGCTGGCGGTCGAAACCGTGGAGTTGCTGCAATCTCGCGGCTACCGCTTCATCGAGATCGACTATTCCGAACGCGACACGCTCGCCTGCAACGTGCTTTCGCTGGGCGACAGGCGTCTGCTCGCTCTGGAAGAAAACCGGAAGACCAATCAGAAACTTCGTCAGGCGGGATTCGATGTCCAGACTTTCCCCGGCTCCGAACTGTGCATCAACGGCGGCGGCGGCCCCACCTGCCTGACCCGCCCGCTATTACGAACCGCGTAGGGGCGTGCGCAGACCCTGTTGGGCAACCGCTTTTTTCATCCGCGCCTGTTAAAATCAGAAGCGATGGTTCTCCCCTTCGTCCGCGATCTTTTCACGGACGTAGAAAAGTTGCCCGCCTTCTCGCGTGTGGCCTCCCATCTCAAAGAGGGCACGGGGCGGATTCGTGTCTCTGGACTGATCCCTACCGCAAAAGCTTTGCTCTTAGTCTTGCTGCAGAAGGCAGCCGGGCGGCCGCTGATTATCGTGGTCCCAGACAATCGCGCCGCTGACGATCTGGTCCCGGTGCTGCAGGCTTTTTGCGAGCTCACCGGCGCCGCCGATCCGGACTCCGTGGTCTCGCTTCCCAACCACGACGTGCTGCCGTTCCAGAATCTGTCGCCGCACCCGGAGATACAGGAAGAGCGGGCCGTCGCGTTGTGGAAGATTGCCACCGGTGCGGCGTCTTTTGTGGTCTCGCCGATCGCCGCCACCGCGCTGCGGCTGCGCTCAGCCGAGTATTACGCCGATCTGGCGCGGACCGTGCGGCGCGGCGAAACTCTGGACGTCGATGCCCTGCTCCCGCACCTGAACACGGTCGGCTACCACTCCACCGATGTTGTCGAAATGCCCGGCGAATACGCCCTGCGCGGCGGCATTCTCGATGTGTACTCGCCCGAAGACGAGCGTCCGGTGCGGATCGAGTTTTTCGGGGATGAGGTCGAGTCCATCCGGCAGTTTGATCCCGCCACCCAGCGCTCTTCGAATCCCGTGGACGAGGCTCTGCTGCTTCCCCTCACCGAGACTCCGGTCAGCGAGGAACTTCTGGGCGCGGTGCATGCCCGCCTCTCAGGCAAGCGCATTACCGGTAACGAAGAAATCATCGAGCAGGCAGTGCGATCCGGCGGCGTGACGGTATTTCCGGGATGGGAGTTTTATGCGCCCGTGGCCGGCGCGAAACATACCGTCTTCGATTTGTTGCCCCGCGCCCTGGTGTTGAGCGACGAACTGGAAATGCTCAGGGGCGAGTTCGATCACGTCTGGTCCCGCATCGAGCAGGCGCACGAGAGTAGCGGGGTGGGCAACCTGGTGCGGCCCGCAGACCTGTATCTTTCTCCGGAGGACTGGTGGCAGAAGCTCGCGGCCTTACCCGGGGCCGACGTCGAGCACCTTGGAATCGAGCGCAGCGACGGTGCCGCGGCTGCGATTTCATTTCACACTCAGCCCACTCCCCGCTTCCACGGCTCGGTTCCGGCGATGCTCGAGGAAGTGAAGAAGCAGATTGCAGAGAACAAGCGCATCCTGATTGCCGTCCCCAACACCGGCGAAGTCGAGCGCCTGGCCGATGTTTTCAGCGAGTACGCCGTTTCTTTCCGCCTGGGCAGCCGCACGCGCAGCGGAGAAAGTTACGCCGACGAAACTTCCTATTTCTCCGGCGAACTGCTTACCGCCACGCTGGCCAAGGCTTACGTGCCCGACGGGGTCACGTTTCCGGACGCCAACCTTTCCATCCTGGGAGCGCGTGACTTGTTCGACGAATCGGAGGCGGTCGGCTCTCGTCCGCAGCGCCACAAGTCGAAGACATCCGCGTTTCTCTCCGATTTCCGCGACCTGCAGGTCGGCGACTACGTGGTCCACGTCGAGCACGGCATCGGGCAGTACCAGGGATTGAAGGAGATCAACCAGGGCAACGGCAACGCCGAGTTCATGTTGCTCGAGTACGCCGAGGGCGCGCGCCTGTATGTCCCTCTCACCCGCCTCGATCTGGTGCAGAAATACCGGTCGTCCGAAGGGGCCAAGCCCGTACTGAATCATCTGGGCACGGCGGCCTGGGCCAAGACCAAAGCTCGTGTGCGCAAGGCCATGAAGGACATGACCGACGAGCTGCTCAAGCTCTACGCCGAGCGCAAGACCGCCCAGGGCCATGCCTTCTCCCCCGACAACGAATGGATGCGGGAGTTCGAAGACACCTTCGAATTCAGCGAGACCGAAGACCAGGAAACCGCGATCGCCGACGTCAAGCGCGACATGGAATCGACCCAGCCCATGGACCGCCTGCTTTGCGGCGACGTGGGCTACGGCAAGACGGAAATCGCCATGCGCGCCGCCTTCAAGGCCATCAGCGACAACAAGCAGGTGGCTGTGCTCGCGCCCACTACGGTCCTCGCCTTTCAGCACTACGAAACTTTCAAGCAGCGCTTTGCGGCGTTTCCGGTCACGATCGAGATGATCAGCCGCTTCCGCTCGCCCAAGCAGCAGAAAGAAATTTTGCAGAAAGTGGAAGGCGGCAAGGTCGACATACTGATCGGCACCCATCGCCTGATTTCAAAAGATGTAAAGTTCGCCGACCTCGGATTGCTCGTCGTCGACGAAGAACAGCGCTTCGGCGTGCGTCACAAAGAACGCCTGAAGCAGATGCGCAAGCAGGTGGACGTGCTGACCATGTCGGCCACTCCGATTCCGCGAACCTTGCACATGTCCCTGGTCGGGCTGCGAGACATGAGCGTAATCGAGACGCCTCCCAAGGACCGCATCGCAATACAAACCGTAGTCGCGAGCTGGGACGAGAAGCTGATCCAATCCGCCATCGAGCAGGAACTCGAACGCGGCGGGCAGGTGTTCTTCGTTCACAATCGCGTGGACAGCATCTGGGAGATTGCGGCCAAACTTCAGGCGCTGGTGCCGCGCTCGCGGGTCATCGTAGGTCACGGGCAAATGTCGGAAGGCGAACTGGAAAAAGTGATGTTCAAATTCATGCATCACGAAGCCGACATCCTGGTATCCACGACCATCATCGAGAACGGCCTCGATATTCCGCTGTGCAACACTATTCTCATCAACCGCGCCGATCGTTTGGGGTTGTCCGAGCTTTATCAGCTGCGCGGCCGCGTGGGCCGGTCGAATCGCAGAGCCTATGCCTATCTCCTGCTTCCGGCCGAGATCGAACTGACTCCCATCGCCCGGCGCAGGCTGGCCGCTCTGAAGGAATTTTCCGATCTGGGGGCAGGCTTCAAGATTGCCGCCCTCGATCTGGAGCTACGAGGCGCGGGCAACCTTCTCGGAGGCCAGCAGAGCGGGCACATCGAAGCCGTCGGATTCGAACTTTACACCCAGATGCTGGACCGCGCGGTCCGCGAGATGAAGGGCGAGACGGCTCCGGATGAAGCCGAGACCCAATTAAATCTGGGACTCAATATTCGCATCCCGGTGGAATACATTCCGGAAGAGAACCAGCGTCTGCGAATGTATAAGCGTGTGGCCGGAGTGGAAAGCGAGTCGCGATTGAACGACGTTCGCGCCGAACTGCAAGATCGCTATGGCGAGCCGCCGGCTCCGGTGCGAAATCTTCTGGACTACGCAGCGCTCAAGTTGCTGGCCATGCGCGCGGGTGCAACCGCCATCGAGCGCAAGCGCGACCTGGTGACCATCAAGTTCCGTCAAAATGCGGAAATCGATCCCGGAAAGCTGGCAAAGTTCGTTTCGTCCCAGCGCGGGGCGCAGTTTACTCCGGACGGGACGCTGAAGTATCTTTCAAAGGCGGTTTCTCCGGGAGAAGTCCTGGGGCAACTGCGTGGGCTGCTCGAGGAACTGTCGCCCGCAGCCCAAGCTTTACCGTCCGTGCCGTCGTGAAGTGAAAATCGAAGACGCCTTCAGATATCACCCATGCCCAAACGACTCGCCGCACTTCTCGTCTGTCTTGTGATTCAGATTTCGATCATTTCTTCCGCGGCAGCCGCTCAAGCGGCGCCAGCCTCGCCGGCCCAGGCTGCTTTCAACCAGCTGGTGGATGAGTATTTCGATTTTTACTTTCAATTCCATCCCACTGAGGGCACGCAGGCAGGCTTCCACCAGTACGACGCAAAGCTGGAAGACTTCTCGCGCTCGGCGATTGATGCAGAAATCGCTGGACTGGTGAAATTCCAGAAGCAGTTCGGCTCTATCCCGGGCAGTCAATTGCCGCAGGAATCAGCCGGTGATCTGGAGGTTTTGACTTCTTCCATTCAAGCCCGCCTCTTTGAGCTGCAAACCATCCAGATGTGGAGAAAAGATCCCGACCACTATATCTCTGACCTGAGTTACAGCGTTTTCCTGATCATGAGACGGAATTTCGCGCCGCCGGCGGAACGGCTGCGGTCCGTCATAGCCCGCGAGAAGCAGATTCCGAAAGTTCTGGAAGCGGCGCGGCAGAACATCAGCAATCCACCCAGGGTTTACACGGAAGTCGCCCTGCAGCAAATGCCGGACAACATCAAGTTCTTTCAAAAGGATGTTCCGGAAGCGTTTCACGAAGTGAAAGATCCCGCGTTGCTGGCCGAGTTCAGGGCAAGCAACGATGCGGCCATCGCGGCCCTGAGTGAATATCAGGACTTCATGCGCAAGGATTTGTTGCCGATTTCGAACGGCGACTATCGCCTGGGAGCCGAGAATTTCAGCAAGAAGTTGCTGTACGACGAAATGGTGGATATCCCCCTCGATCGCCTGCTGGAGATCGGCTATGCCGACCTGCGGCGAAACCAGCAACAACTCAAAGAGGTTGCCGCAAAGATTGATCCGAATCGCACTCCGGCAGCGGTGCTGGACTCGCTGCGCCTTGACCATCCTCCCGCGGACCATTTGCTGCAGACCTTCCGCGATACTCTGGGCGGATTGCGTCAATTCATCGAGCAGCAGAAAATCGTCACCATCCCTTCGCAAGTTCCGCCCATCGTTGAGGAAACTCCGCCCTTCGGACGTGCTCTCACCACCGCGTCGATGGACACGCCCGGCGCCTACGAAACCAAGGCCACGGAAGCCATGTTCAACGTGACTTTGCCCACGCCCGGCTGGAAAGCGGAGAAAGTCGAGCAGTGGATGCAGGGATTCAACCGCGGCACCATCACCAGTACCGCCATTCATGAGGTCTACCCCGGACACTACACCCAGTTTCTGTGGATCAAGTCGGCCCCGACCAAGACCCGGAAGTTAATTGACAACAGCAGCAACGCCGAAGGCTGGGCGCATTACACGGAACAGATGATGCTCGACGAAGGCTACGGCAATCACGATCCAAATCTGAGATTGGGACAATTATTGGACGCGCTGCTGCGCAACGCGCGCTTCATCGTCGGCATCGAAATGCACACCGGCAAGATGACGCTGGAGCAGGCGCAGGAATTTTTTGTGCGCGAGGGCTATCAGGTCCCGCCGGTCGCCGAGGTGGAGGCCAAGCGCGCCACTTCCGATCCCACGTATCTCTATTACACGCTGGGCAAGCTGCAGATCCTGAAACTGCGGGAGGACTACCGGAAGCAGCAGGGCAGCAAATTCACCCTGCAAGAATTCCACGACGCCTTCATGCGTCAGGGCTCGGTGCCCATGAAAATCATTCGCAAGAGCATGTTGGGAACTGACGGCCCAACCCTGTAAATCCGCCACGGAAGAGAGCAGCAATGAAAAGAGTCCGCAAAGCGGTTTTTCCCGCTGCCGGCCTGGGCACCAGGTTCCTGCCGGCCACCAAGGCGCAACCCAAAGAGATGTTGCCCCTGGTAGACAAGCCGATCATTCAATACGGCGTTGAGGAAGCGGTCGCCGCCGGCTGCGATCAGATCATTATCGTCACCGGACGCGGCAAGTCGGCCATTGAAGACCACTTCGATGTCAGCTACGAGCTGGAAAAAATGCTGGAGGAGCGGGGCAAGACCGACCTGCTAAAGATCGTCCGTCAGATTTCCGACCTGATTCACATCGCGTATGTGCGTCAGAAAGAGGCGCTGGGCCTGGGCCATGCCGTCCTCACGGCGCGCGAACTGGTCGGAGACGAACCCTTTGCCGTCCTTCTGGCCGACGACGTCATCGATGCCAAGGTGCCTTGCCTTAAGCAACTGATGGATGTCTTCGACAAGACCCAATGCTCCGTGCTCGCCACCCAGGTGGTCGAAGGGCCCGGCATTTCCGCGTACGGCGTGCTCGAAGGCAAACCCGTGCCGGGGTCGAATGGGAAGTTGTACGAAGTAGTGGGCCTGGTGGAAAAGCCGCGTCCGGAAGACGCGCCGTCCAACCTCGCGGTGATCGGCCGCTACATTCTTACGCCGACGGTTTTTGAAACTCTGGCCGACCTCAAAGCCGGAGCCGGGGGAGAACTGCAGCTCACCGACGGGCTGAAGCAACTCCTGAAGAAAGAAAAAATCTACGGTTACGTTTTCGAAGGCAAACGTCACGACACCGGTGACAAGCTGGGATTTCTAAAAGCCACGGTGGAATTCGCGCTTGAAACGCTCCGACCTGGGCGGACCCTTGCGGGAATATCTGAAGAGCCTGAATCTGTAGAGTTTGAGGTGGGGCGGGCGCCCCCGCCCGCCGCCTTTGACTTTTGAAAACCATCTGGATTCTGAAAGTCAAAAGCGAAGTCAAAAGAGGCGGGCGAGGGCGCCCGCCCCACACATGCTTTTTTCTTCTATGACGTTCCCAGCGTAATCTTCAGCTTCCTCGATTTCTCGTCCACGCTGTTGGCCAGCTTTTCTTTGTGTGCGGCGAGCTTCTTCTCCAGCGGAGCGCTTGAGAGCGCCAGAATCTGCGCCGCGAGAATACCCGCATTGGTGGCTCCGGGCTTGCCAATGGCTACCGTAGCGACTGGAATGCCGGCCGGCATCTGCACCGTCGCCAGCAATGAATCCATGCCTTGCAGCGACGTGGACGGGATCGGCACGCCGATCACGGGCAGCGTGGTGTGGGCCGCGATCACTCCTGCCAGGTGGGCCGCCCCGCCGGCGCCGGCGATGATGACGCGAACTCCACGACTGGCCGCTTTTCGCGCAAACTCGGCCGTTCGCTCAGGAGAACGATGCGCCGAAGTGACGTCGATCTCGTATTCGATCCCGAACTCCTCCAGCGCTTTCCCGGCCTCGCGCATGATATCGAGGTCAGAGTCGCTTCCCATCACAATTGAAACCCGAGGCTTTGTGCTCATGATTGTCCTTTTTGCATTTGAAACTAGAAACAAGAAACCAGAAACTATTTCTTAAGCGCCCGGGCCGCAATGTCCGTGCGATAGTGCGCTCCTTCGAAGCCGATCTTTGACACGGCTTGGTACACCCGGGCCACCGCGGTCTTCAGGTCGGGCGCCCGCGAGGTCACGCCCAGCACCCGCCCGCCGGCGGTGAAGAATGCGCCGTCGCGCCGGGTGGTGCCGGCATGAAAGACCTTCACGCCTTCCACTTTTGCCGCCTCTTCGAGGCCCATAATTTTTTTCCCGAGTTCATAGGTCCCCGGATACCCACCTGAGGAGACGACCACGCACACCGACGCGTCCCGCGACCAGCGAAAGTCGCCCTCGCTGACCCGGCCTTCAATCGAAGCCTCGAGCGCTTCCACCAGATCGCTTTCGAGGCGCATCAGGATAGGCTGCGTTTCGGGATCGCCGAAGCGGCAATTGAACTCGAGTACCATGGGCCCGCGCGCCGTCATCATCAGTCCGCAGTAGAGGATGCCCTTGTATTCCGCGCCTTCCGCCTTCATCCCGGCCACTACGGGGCGCGCGACGTGCTGCAGGAGCCACTGCGTCATCCGTTCGTCAACGATGCTCGCCGTGGAATACGCGCCCATGCCTCCGGTGTTGGGGCCGGTGTCGCCGTCGCCGATGCGTTTGTGGTCCTGGGCCGCCACCAGCGGAGCCACTCGTTCGCCATCGCTCAGAACCAGAAACGAAAGCTCGTCACCTTGCAGGCATTCTTCCAGAACTACTCGCTGCCCAGCTTCGCCCAGGGTTTTGCCGCTGAACATTTCGGCCGCCGCCGAGGCCGCTTCTTCCTTGGTCCGGCAGATCACCACGCCTTTGCCCGCAGCCAGGCCATCCGCCTTCACCACCACGGGGGTGGAGAAGTGCGGCAGCGCCGCAAGAACTTCGTCGATGGAGTCGCAAATGGCGAAATGAGCCGTGGGGATGCGATGGCGCTTAAGAAACTCCTTGGCAAAGCTCTTGCTGGACTCCAGTTGCGCCGCCGCCTTGCTCGGTCCGAAAACCCGCCAGCCGCGCCGCGTAAACTCGTCTACCACACCCAGGGACAGCGGCAGCTCAGGGCCGATCACAGTCAGGTCGGGACGGACTCGTTCAGCAACAGCCACCAGCGAGTCGATGTTTTTCACGTCGGCAGCCAAACATGTGGCTTCCTCGGCGATCCCGCCGTTGCCGGGGGCGCAGTAGACCTGCGAAACCCGCGGCGACTGGCGCAGCTTCCATACCAGGGCGTGCTCGCGCCCGCCACTTCCGATAACAAGAACTTTCATAGCCGGAGATTCACAAGGTTAGGGGGACGTGGGGACGATGTCAAACCGGGAGACCCCGATTCAGAATGCAGATTGCCGACTTTGGATTTGAGATTTACACCAGGCCGAATGTTTTCTGGTGTTCTTCGCGCCCTTTGCGGCCTTCCTTTGCGCACTCTGCGGTAAAAAGGGCTTGACCTTGCCTTGGACTGTTCAAAGATCTTAACCGCAAAGTTCGCCAAGAGAATCCGCTAAGGACGCCAAGCTCGGATGAATTCGGGACATCGACTCGGATGCGGACGCCGTCGACAATCTAAAATCTGCAATCTTCAATCTGCAATCCCCTTAACTATGCTTAACGTATAATGCTTCCTAGATGATCACTGTCTCCAAAGAAGATTACCTCAAGGCCATTCTTGAGGCTGAAAGCGAGGGCGAGACGGTCATCTCGGCTACTCTGGCGCACTGGCTTTTGGTTTCTCCGCCGGCGGTCACGATGGCGGTGCGGCGCCTGAAAAAAGATGGCCTGGTCCGGGTGCGGAGCGGCGGAGAAGTCAGCCTCACGGCCGCCGGACGCAAGATCGCCCGCAAGCTCACGCTTCGCCATCACCTGATCGAGCGCATGCTGGCCGAAATGTTCGGCATGGAGTGGTACAAGGTACACGACGAGGCCGAGCGGCTGGAACATGCCGTGTCCCCTGATTTTGAGGCCAAACTGCTGGCCAAACTGGGGCGCGGCGGGGCCTGTCCTCACGGCAATCTCAGTGAACTGGAGAGCCCCGGCAGCCGGCGCCGGCGCGGGTTGCTGCTGCTCGCTCACGCCGAAGCGGGAGCCGATTACCTGGTGAGCGGAATCTACGAACGCGACCGGCGCCTGCTGGAATTTCTGGAACAGCGTGGCATCCGTCCGGGTGCGCACGTGCATGTCTCCGGGCGGAATTATGACCACACCCTTACCCTGGATACCGACGCCGGAACCGTCGCCCTGGGCGGGTCGGCGGCGGAGAGAGTCTGGGTCACTCCGAATGGAGGACGGGCGTTTCGCCCGTCCAGCCGGGCGGGGCGCCCAGCCTCCACCATCTCCTAAAGTAATTAACCATAGTTTACATGTCTGTGTATACTTAAGCTAATGTTGTCGCCGCCGGAGTCGCCCGCCGTCCCCAGCCCGGAAGCCAGCCCGGACAGAGGCTGGCGGCACGCCGTCGCCCGTCCCAGCCTGCCGGAAATTTACCGCAGCCTGCCCATTCCCCAGTCGGCCGGATTTCTCCGCAAACTGGTAGCCTTCGCCGGGCCGGGCTACCTGGTGGCCGTGGGCTACATGGACCCGGGCAACTGGGCCACCGACCTGGCCGGCGGCTCAAAATACAATTACTCGCTGCTTTCGGTCATCATGCTGTCCAACCTGATGGCCATCTTGCTGCAGACCCTGGCCATCAAACTGGGCGTGGTGACGGGGCGCGACCTGGCGGCCGCCTGCCGCGATCACTTCAGCCGGCCGGTGTCATTCATCTTGTGGGTCGGCGCAGAAATTGCGATCGCCGCCTGCGACCTGGCGGAAGTAATCGGTTCGGCCATCGCCCTCAACCTGCTGTTTCATATACCGCTGCTGTGGGGCGTGTGCCTGACTTCGCTGGATGTTCTCCTAATCCTGTTCCTGCAACAAAAAGGTTTCCGGCTGGTCGAGGCGCTGGTCATCTCTCTGATTGGGGTGATCGGAGTCTGCTTCGGCCTGGAAATCCTGTTCTCGAAGCCCAGCATGTTGGGCATCGCGCAGGGGTTCTTCATTCCTTCCGCGCAGATCATCAGGGACCCGGGAATGTTGTATATCGCGATCGGCATCCTGGGGGCCACGGTGATGCCGCATAATCTCTATCTGCACTCGGCGTTGGTGCAGACGCGCAACTTCGAGCGCACTCCCCAGGGCAAGCGCGAGGCGATTCGCTTCGGGACCATAGATTCCACCATCGCTCTTACCTTCGCGTTGCTGGTCAATGCCGCCATCCTGATCGTCTCCGCCGCGACGTTCTACAGCCACGGATACAACGACGTGGCGGAGATCAACGACGCTCACAAATTGCTCACGCCGCTGCTCGGAGTGACGGGCGCCAGCACCATGTTCGCGCTGGCCCTGCTCGCGTCCGGCCAGAACTCCACGCTGACCGGCACGCTGGCCGGCCAGGTCGTCATGGAAGGCTTCCTGAACATCCGCCTGCGTCCCTGGCTGCGCCGCTTGATCACGCGCTGCGTGGCGATTATTCCGGCGGTCATCGTCACTGCATTTTGGGGAACGGGCGGCACCGCCAAGCTGCTGGTATTCAGCCAGGTCATTCTGAGCATGCAGTTGAGCTTCGCGGTCTTTCCTCTGGTGATGTTCACCAGCGATCGTGGAAAAATGGGTGAGTTCACCAATGCTGCCTGGCTGAAGATCTCTCGCCTGGTTCACCGCGATACTGATTGCGGTCCTGAATGTCTGGCTGCTGGCGCTGGCCTTTCGCGGCGCGTAACAGGATTTCTGCATAACACGGAGCCCTTAAGGAAGCGCATATCACCTCTTTTTGGGGTCTCGTCGCGCACATTTTTCTTTTTTGGCGTCGGGCCAAACAGCGGGATACAAGTCAGCTGTAGTGGATTACTGCCACGGAAGTTGTTTCTTGTAATAAGTCAGCATTCCGGGTTCCTGAGCGGCAATTTCGATCTGGAGGAACCGGCTTCCTCGCGGGTCGATAGCCTCAGCTGTTTCACCATTTGCCAGTGACTGCCCAGATGGTTTGAGGAATTCTCTGGAAAACACAACGTTTCCGTTGGTAGCGACACTCCATGTCCCTTTAGTGCTAGTGGTCTGTATCGACCCCGCGACAGTTTGTTCAAAGTTGTGGTCCGGCTTCAGCACCAAGATCATCCTTGAATGAGTCCCCTCTGTTTCTTGGTATTGGCCAACGGCCTGATCAGTTGTTGCAGGGGTGGGTCTGACGTACCACACAACCTGATACGCGCGGAGAGAGAGGCGAATCAAAATACCAAATTTCCGTTGCATATCGGAATATGCGGTGCCGTCTTCACCACGCTGCTCTCCGGGAAATGTCAGGAATTCCCGTGAAACACGCGATTCCTCCCTCTCCGACCCTTCTCCATGTGCCCTCAGCATGCTGCATTCCGCTAGGATCGCTTACTTCCTGTCTAAAACCATGATCGGGCCGCAAGACGAGGATTGATCTCACGCCCTTGTAACGGAGTCGGTACGTACCGGACGCAGCGGCATCGCTATAGTCAGAGGCAACCACGAACCAGCAGATACCTAAGCCTACAAGGAGAAGCACGGGAACCCCTGCCCGGACTATTAACTTCACAGCCATACCGATCAAGATTCTAGATAATCGGGCTAGTTGGCGTAACCTCGCGAATACACCAACTACGCTCCGCAGCCACTCCTCCGAGGGAGCAATGAGTGTAAACGTCTGTCTGCTATCTGGGCGGCGTATGTTCGAAAGGCAGCTTGGTGTAACGCGCCTTCTCGACTTCGATCACGAGCGCCACTCTCCCCTCCGGGCCGCGAAACGGGAACGGCTTGCCGATGTACTTGAGCGAGATTGGGTCCATGTACTTGAAGTCGCTATCCGGGCGACGCTCGACCACGCGCCCTCGAAGCTGGGCTTCCTTGTACGGGTCGTGGAAGTCGACGATAGAGAGGGAGACACGCGGATCGCGTTTCGTGTTCTTTCCTTTGAGCGAGCCTTCGCCGGTACAGATCAGGACGCGGTCATCTTCACGGCCGACCCAAACCGGTACGCTCTGCGGTGAGCCATCAGGCATAAGAGTGGCGAGATGGGCGAAGTTTGGGCCGTCGAGCAACGCCCTGATTTCGTTGGAAATTGGAATCGCCATGGAAGTATCCTCGCGAGGAGATTTGACCAAATTGCTGCTTAGATTTTGAGGCTGGCGGTTTCGTAACAAGCACAACCTCAGCGGCTAAAGCCGCGGCTTGATCGAGCTTGCTGTGGCACGACTGAAGTCGTGCCCTTCCCGCCTTCTCGCACTTCCCCGCGGTAGAACTGTGCTCTAGATCCGGAGAAAATTCTCGACCAGCTTCTTGCCTTCGTCGGTCAAGACGCTCTCGGGATGGAACTGCACGCCCTCCACGGGAAACTTTCGATGGCGCAAACCCATGATGGTGCGTGACCCGTCGCGCTCGGTGGTGTAGGCGCTTACTTCGAGATCCGCAGGCAGGTTCTTTTCTTCGACGATCAGCGAGTGATAACGGGTCGCCGTCATGGGAGACGGGAGCCCTCCGAAGATCGTCTTGCCGTCGTGCTGCACCGGGCTGGTTTTGCCATGCATCAGGTGAGGCGCGCGTATGACGTTGCCGCCGAATGCCGCGCCGATCGCCTGATGTCCCAGGCAGACGCCGAGAAGCGGCACCTTGCCCGCGAAATGGCGGATCAGCGGGATGGTGATTCCCGCTTCCTGCGGCGTGCACGGACCGGGCGAGAGCACGATCCGTTCCGGTCGCATCGCCTCGACCTCGGCCGGTGTGATCTGGTCGTTGCGCCGCACCTCGACCTCGGCTCCCAGTTCGCCCAGATACTGCACCAGGTTGTAGGTGAACGAATCGTAATTGTCGAGCACGAAAACCATAAGGCCGACCGGCAAGCTTCTAGCTTATACCAGAGCGTTGTCCCCGGCTTCTGGCGCGCTCCGCGGGTCGTGGATCGTCGCATTCGCCGGGGAGCAACTATTTGCAATGTCCAATCCGAATTATGCCGAAACTATGGCTTGACAGGCAGGACTCTAAACGCCATGCTTATGCAGTTTTACGGAGAGCTCATGGTCGAGGCTGAACCCGAAAAGCGTGCTACGCGCCGTTTTGCGCTGCGGCTGCCCGTCGCCGTCAACTACGCCGACAACGGGTCACAGGAGAAGAGCGCCCAGACTCGCGACGTAAGTGCGCGAGGCATTTGCTTTTACGTCGATTCAGCCATCGCCCCAGGTTCGGTCATTGAATTTACTCTCACCCTCCCGCCGGAAATTACCCTGACTGAAAGCATTCGGGTTCGCTGCAAGGGAAAAGTCGTGCGCGTCGACGATGGCGACGGCAAAGTGGCCGTAGCTGCGGTGATCGACGAATACGAATTCCTGGCTGAACCGTAAAGCGGACCTCCGACTTCGGCCCTCGGACCTTGACAGATCCTGCGCATCCGGCTTTCACCCGACATCCAAAAGCTGACAGCCGATGTGGCGTCTTGGAGGGCTGAGGTCCAAGCTGAGACGTCCGAGGTCCGCCGCATGTCCTTTTGTCACTTCTCCCGACCCAGTGGCGGTGATATCGTTGCCCTTATAACCCCTTGTCTCCGGAAGTGAAGCCTTTGTCCCATCGTGGCTGCCAACTTGTGTGCTTTTCTCTTCTGGCGGTTACGCTGGGCGCCAGTTTTGCCTGGGCCCAATCGCCGGACGATCCTCCCCTGCCCAAAGGTCCAGCGGCAGTTTTGCGTTCGGTAAAAATGATTTCCGACTCCGAAGGGCCCGCGCTCGAGATCATCTCCAGCCAGGCTTCTTCGCCGGCGATTGAATTTCTCGACAGCCCACCCCGGCTGGTAATCGATCTCCCCAATACCAAGGTCGCGTTGGTCCAAAAGAGACTTGCGGTGGGCTCCGGGCAAGTGCGCGCGGTGCGGATCAATCAGTTCCAGCAATCGCCGCCGGTGGCCCGGGTAGTCGTGGACCTGGTCAGCGCCGTCGGCTTCGGGAGCGACAGCCAGGGTCCGCGCCTGCTGGTGCGGATGCGCCCCATGGCCGAGGCCCGGCGAAACATCGAAACCCCCTCGGTGCCGGCTTTCACCAAGGGAGTTCAGCCAGCTTTCGTGCCGGTCGTCCCGGGAGCTTCCGGTGTTGTGGTGGAAGCGGGAGCCCGCCTGGCGGCGGACTCTGCGGTGACCGCGGGCCCGGATACGACGATCCTGCGGCTGGCACGTGGAGGCGAAGTGCGGGTGTGCCCCAGGACCACTCTTTCCGTGACTCCTTCCGAAAATGGGCGCGACCTGATGCTGGGTATAAGCACAGGCGCGCTCGAAACCAACTACACGGCAAGCACGTCCGCGGATTCAGTAGTCACGCCGGACTTCCGCATGCTGCTCACCGGCGGGGGTGACGTTCGCTACGCGATCAGCGCCAATGCTCGAGGGGATACCTGCGTTCGCGCCCTGCCGGGAAATACCGCTTCGGTGATCGTTTCCGAGCTGATTGGCGATGGCACGTATCAGGTGAAATCGAACGAACAGGTTTTTTTTCGTTCCGGACGGCTCGACCAGATGGAGACGACCGTCCCTGACGATTGCGGGTGCCCGCCGCCGCAAATCCCGGTGATGAGCGCAGCGACTGTGCCGGAGCCCACGATCTCCGAAAAAGACTTGCCGCCCACGGTCCGTCTGGCGCAGCCTGGTGATGAAGCTAAGCCAGTCTCCCCGGCCAATCCCGGGGCCAAGATAGCCTTGAACCCGCCCCCCGAATCGTCATCGTCGCAGATGACCTCGGCTATCGCCCCGTCTGACGCAGCAACCTTGCCGGTCCCGGAGCCCGGCGCAGCGCATGTTCAGATAGAAGCTCCATTCGTCTTCCGAGCCAGTGATTTGCCGGCATCGGCTCCAGATCTCGCCACGGAAACTTTGCCGCTGTCACGTCCGACCCGGTTGACACCTATACTGACCATGGTTGAGCCGCCGCCCGATCCCGGGCCGCGCAAGGGCGTCATGGGCAAAGTCAAAGGCTTCTTCGCGTCAATCTTCAAATAGCCAGTCGTCAAATAAGCGACAACAGAGCTCTTAGCGCCGCATGGCCTTGGTCAACGGAGCCACTTTGTCCCTGACCTGGTCAGCAATCTCCGCGCCGCGTTCCATGGCTTCTTCCGCAAACTCTCTGGCGTCGTCCGTCCATTCGTCGACCGTTTCCCGGGCGGTGTCAAACTTCTTACGCAGGTCTTTTCTCATCTGCTTGCCTGCTTTGGGGGCGAGCAACATGCCGAGCAGGGCGCCGGCGCCCAACCCAATCAGCAGGAAGGTGACGGCCGTCCCGGCGGAGCTGCCGCGTTCCGAAGCTTCGTAGTTTCCAGTACGCATAAAATTCCTTTCAACTCGATTTCGTTTTGAAGTTCTTTCATCTGATTCTAGCTGTCCGTTGCGGGTTGGAGGGCTCTTTCTAGGTTTTCCCCGGTGACAAATCGGGTCCGGTTCCCAAATCAGCTCAAGCCCGTGTAAAATAAAGAGTTGGAACCTCGAATCCGGCGGAAAATGTGGCCTGCCCGCCTTCCGCCGAAGTAATCGCAACACAGCTAAGGAGACTTACCCAGCAATGGCTATTCCCGCCACCCAGCTTCGCCCCGGCATGATCATCAAGCACAACAATGATCTGCACTCCGTTTTCAGCGTCGAGCACCGCACGCCCGGCAATTTGCGCGCTTTCATCCAGGCCAAACTGCGCAACCTGCGGACTGGCGCCATGTTCGAGCACCGTTTTCGCTCTCCCGATCCCATCGAAAAGATTACCGTGGATGAGGTCGAGATGGAGTTTCTGTACGCCGACGGCGACAGCTACTACTTCATGGACACCACCAACTTCGAGCAAACCCATTTGACCCGGGAGATCCTGGGCGACGCGGTCAACTACCTGATTTCGAACTTGACGATCAAGGTTGAATTCTTCGACGGTAAAGCTGTAGGCATCGAGCTGCCGCAGACCGTGGAGTTGACAGTGGTCGAAACCGAGCCAGGATTGAAGAGCGCCACCGCCTCGAGCGTAACCAAGCCGGCCAAGACCGAGACTGGACTGGTGGTCCACGTTCCGCCCTTCATCAACGAAGGCGAAAAAATCCGCGTGGACACAGCCGAAGGCGCGTACCTGTCACGGGCGTGATATCAGAGAGCACGGCGGTCGGGTTAAGTCTGTCATCCTGAGCGGAGAGGAAAGTTCGCTTCGCGAACTTTCCGCGGAGTCGAAGGACCCCTAGAGTTAGAATGCTGCCGCGGAGCAGGATTTGTTCTAGCCGCTGTCTAACAAAAACCTGAGATCGACACGCCGTTTAAGCTCATAGGGATCTTTCGAATGCGCAGCTGCTTCGCGAAGCGAAGCAGCCACTCCGCTCAAGATGACAGGTATAGAAATGACTTCGGCTGAAAAAACTACGCAGGCCCGCCGCTTCGTTGTCCGCGGACGCGTACAGGGCGTGGGTTTTCGCTGGTTCGTGGAGCGCGAGGCGCGCATCCTGGGCATCGCAGGATGGGTGCGCAACAACGCCGACGGCAGCGTCGAAGTTCTGGCCATGGGATCGCGCGATCAACTGCTCGGGCTAAGGTCGCGTCTGCGCTCCGGACCTCGCGCCGCCCGCGTGGATGACGTCGAGGAAGTCGAAGCCAATGTGGTCGACGGCCTGACAACTTTTCGCATCGAAGGAGCCTGGTAAATGTCGCATTCCGCGCCCCGGCAGCCGGGTCTCAACTGCGAGCCGCTGAAAAAGCTGATCCGGGAAGTTCCGGATTTCCCCAAGAAGGGCATCCTCTTCTACGACATCACCACCCTGCTCAAGGACAAGCTCGGACTCGCCATGTTGATCGACGCGCTGTCCGAGCATTACCTCAAAGCCGGCATCGACCTGGTGCTGGGCATGGAAGCGCGCGGCTTTATCTTCGGCCCGGCGGTCGCGTATCGCCTGAACGCTGGCTTCGTGCCGCTGCGAAAGCCGGGTAAACTGCCCGCAGCCACCGCCAAGTTCGACTATGCGCTTGAATACGGCACCAACACTCTTGAGATCCACAAGGACGCCATCCAGAAAGGCCAGCGCGTGCTGATCGTGGACGACTTGCTGGCTACAGGCGGCACCGCCGAAGCCACCGCCAGACTGGCTCATTCACTGGGCGCGGAAATCGCCGGACTGGGATTTGTGGTCGAACTCGACTTCCTGAACGGCCGCAATAAGCTGCAGGAGTACGACGTTTTCTCGTTGCTGCACTACAGCGAGTAGGACAGCAATTATTAATTAGCAATTAGCAATTGGCGATCCGCATGGCGCTTGCCGATTCCTATTCGGGTTTCGACTCGGTAAGAATTAAAACGCCAGCCTTCGGCAGATAACTCTTCCTTCCGAACCAGTCTTCCATCGCCGCTTTCAATTCCTGCGAGAGGAACGTGAGTTCCGATTTCCATGACTCCATCAGCCACGGGGAGGGTGTTGTCAAAGACGGTGGCGTTGGTGAAGTTGCGCATGGAAAAACTATCCAGCCACTTCAGCGGACAAGCGTGGCGCCGTCCGTTCTCTTCGTACTCAACGCGAATCCTGCGGGCAAACATCAGAAGGCAATTTAACCACAGTCCCGTAGGGCGAGCCTCATCGCCCCGTCGAGCGCAGTCGACAGGGTTTTTGCGCGCAAATGCGAGCTGCGCTCCGCCGGCAGTATTCATCTGCCCGGGCATCGATTTGCACGATGGCATGCTGCCGCGTAGGCAGCGCGTGCCAGCGCGCCGGCATTACCGAGCCGGACCGTAAGCGATTCATCAGCGAACCCACCGCCGTCGAACCGCGCACCAGGTGGCCGATGCTCAGCGGGCCCACCAGCTTTCGCTGCTGCACATGATGCAGCCCGCTTGAGGCCACGCAGCCGCACTGGCTGCAATCCGGTGTCCCGCCAAAAATGCAGGGCTCGACGCGCGTCGTCAGGTCGGCCGAGAAGTTGGTCGACATCTTTGAGAAAAGACATTCCTGCGGATTCTTCGGCGGCTCGAGTAGAGCTTGCGCGATACCTGGGTTCATCAGCAGCTTGGGATAAGCTTCCCGCAGGTCCGGCAATTCACGCGCTACCCGTTGCCGCTCTTCCCTCGTGAGCATTTCCGGCGTTTGCTCGCCCTGCTGCGGGCTGTAAAGGCTCACCCAGATCCGCTTCACTTCCGGCCGGGCCTGCCAGAACGCCAGATATTCTTCGAGATATCCCGGGCGCTTCATCATGGGACCGGTGATCGTCCAGTGAATGTTCACCTCGCGGTCACGGATATTTTCCAGGATGCGAGCGTAGGTTGCCGGCTGGCGGCGTGGATTGTGGTGCTCGGGCAGGCCGTCGATCGAAACCGCGACCCGGTTCCGCGGCAGCCCCATCCATTCCATAGGGATCGGAATAATCCCGCTGGTCACCACCATGGTGAAGACATTTTGCCGGCTGAGAGCGGGCAGGATCTGGCTGAGCTCGCGGTGCCGGATCATGGGTTCGCCGCCCACCAGGGAAACGTGGCGGGGCCGGTGTTTCTTTACCAGCCCCAGAACACCAGACACCAAAGCGTCGCCACGCAGGTCCGAGAGTTCGGTCAGTTTCTTTTCGCCGCCCAGGTGGGAGTCGCCATAGGCGTAACATCCCGGGCAACTGAGCGGACATTCACGGGTAATTTCAATGGAGAGCATGGGAGCGCGGCCGCCGAGGATGCTTCCCCAGGCAGAAAACAGTTCTCCCACAGTCATTCCGGGCCTTGATTGAGACATAAGAGGTCTTGCCAATTAGATGCGGCGAAGCGTTTGCAGGCCGAGCAAAAGACGAGTGTCGCAGCAGGAAGTGCATACTTCGTGCTTCCTGGGAAATGGAACCAGCAACGCCACCGATTTTGGGGCTAGGGCTGTAAGCCCAATGCTTCCAGTTTCTTAGCCAGAGCCTTTTGCTTTGCGACACGGCTTTTTGCCGCCGCACGCAAGCATTCCGGGCGCTTCTCTGGCAGAATGGAATGTACTAACACAGACGATTTTCAGGCATTTACGCACTCGCTCCCCGTTCAGGATGGCTATGAAGACTGCACGTTCGCGCGGACCACTCACGCGCAATATACATCTCGTCAAATGGGTGGAAAAAACCGCTGAGTTGACCAAGCCCAGGGACATTCACTGGGTGGACGGCTCAAAAGCGGAGTGTGACAAGCTCTGCCGCGAAATGGTGGCCAGCGGCTCTTTCATCAAGCTGAATGAAGACTTATGGCCCGGCTGTTTTCTGGCTCGCTCCGACCCTAGCGATGTGGCCCGGGTCGAAGACCGCACCTTCATTTGCTCCCTCTCTAAAGACAACGCGGGCCCCACCAACAATTGGGAAAATCCCTACGTCATGCGCCGCAAGTTGAAGGAGAAATTCAACGGCTCCATGCAGGGACGCACCATGTACGTGCTGCCATTCAGCATGGGACCGGTGGGCGGGCCGATGTCGCAGATCGGCGTGCAACTCACCGATTCGCCCTACGTGGTAGTGAATATGCGCATCATGGCGCGCATCGGAATAGAGGTTTTCAAAGAAATAGATAAAGACGAGCAGCGCGTCGTGCCTTGCATCCACAGTGTGGGAGCGCCGCTGGCGCCCGGCCAGAAAGACGTTCCCTGGCCATGCAACCCCGACAAGTACATCGTTCAGTTCCCCGAGACCCGCGAAATCTGGTCTTATGGTTCGGGCTACGGCGGTAACGCGCTGCTGGGCAAGAAATGTTTTGCGCTGCGGATTGCGTCCAACATCGCGCGCGACGAAGGCTGGATGGCGGAACACATGCTCATCCTGGGCGTGGAAGATCCAAAGGGCAAAAAGACCTACGTTGCGGCGGCCTTCCCCAGTTCCTGCGGCAAGACGAATTTTGCCATGATGGTGCCGCCCGAGGGACTCGAGGACTGGAAGATCTGGACCGTCGGCGACGACATTGCCTGGATCAAACCGGACGCTCAGGGATGTCTGCGCGCGATCAATCCCGAAGCCGGTTTTTTTGGCGTCGCGCCGGGAACCTCGCAGAAGACCAATCCCAACGCGATGGCCGCGCTCTCCCGCAACACGATCTTCACCAACGTCGCGCTCACCCCAGACGGCGGCGTGTGGTGGGAGGGCATGACCGACGAGCCCCCGGCAGAATGCCTGGACTGGCAAGGCCATGTGTGGACGCCGGAGATCGCGAAGAAAACAGGCGCCAAGGCGGCCCATCCCAATGCGCGTTTCACGGCTCCGGCCTCGCAGTGTCCGACCATCGACGCCGCCTGGGAAGATCCTACCGGCGTGCCCATCAGCGCGATCATCTTTGGCGGCCGCCGCGCCAGCACCATTCCGCTCATCTACCAGGCTTTCAATTGGAGCGCCGGAGTTTACGTCGGCGCCACCATGGGATCGGAGATGACCGCGGCCGCCGCGGGAGAAATCGGTAAGGTCCGGCGTGACCCCATGGCCATGCTTCCTTTCTGCGGTTATCACATGGGCGATTATTTCCGGCACTGGATCAAAATGCAGCGCTCGCTCAGCCGCACTCCGCGTATCTTCCACGTGAACTGGTTCAGGAAAGACGCCGACGGAAGATTCGTCTGGCCCGGATTCCGCGACAACATGCGGGTGCTCAAATGGATCGTGGACCGCGTTCACGGCCGCTCCCAGGGCAAGGAAACGCCGATCGGATGGACTCCCCACTATGAAGACATCGACTGGAAGGGCCTAGACTTCCCCAAAGAGAAGTTCGAGAAATTGCAGGCAGTCGATCGTGCGGCGTGGAAGTCCGAAGTGATCGGGCACGAAGAACTGTTCATTCTCCTGCACGCGCACTTGCCGCCGGAGATGATTTACGAACGAGAGCTGCTCATCTGCCGGTTGTGAGCCACCACGAACCACGTAGGGGCAGATGTCCCATCTGCCCGGCGGAGCGAAGCTCCGTTAAAGTCTTTGATAGGGTAAAAAGAACCTGTCGAGCTGCGCTCGACTGGACAGATGAGGACATCTGTCCCTACGTGGTTCATGACGGAAACGATGGAGCCTAGGCTACGGGCTGGGCTTCGGGTTGCGCCACGACTGCTTCGAGATGCGCGAGCGTCTCGTCCACGGTCAACGAATACATCTCTCGTCCCACGCCCTCGCCGGATTCGAGCGCAGTCTTCAGATAGTGCCCGGCGATTTCAACCGCGAGAGTGTCGGTGATCACTTGACCCGTCCGCGACTTATACTCCACCCACGCGGGAAGGGGCAGCGCAAGCCAGAGGGTTCGCCCGTCCACCAGAAACTTGATGTCAACCGCGTCGGCGTGGCGCGTGGCGATGGCGACGACCAGCGCCTGATAAACACAGTGCACTCGCTTCTTGCTCCAGCGATCGACGGCGTGAAAGTCCTGATACATAACAGCAAAAACTATATCTGACCTGATTAAGCTGGGCAAATGTATCGCCGGTGTCTCGCTGGCTGTCAGAGGGCGTCACGCCCACCGCGGTGAGGGCAAGAGCGATGGGGTTCTGTGCAGATGGCAGAATGCATAGGTCCTTCGCTTCGCTCAGGATGACCAGCGAGGTGAATTATGATGTGTGTTCGCGAAAGCTGATTGCTGACAGGCTGAAAGCTGACGGCGGAGTCCTCCCATGAAAAATCTAGGCATCCTTCTTTCCGGACGCGGCTCGAACTTCGAAGCTATTGCCCAAAACGTCGCCGCGGGCAAAATCCCCAACGCGCGCATTGCCGTCGTGATCTCCAACAAGCTGGACGCCGGCGGCCTTGAGGTCGCCAGGCGCATGGGACTCGAAGCCCTGGTCATTCCCTCCAAGGGCAAGCCGCGCGAAGAGCACGACCGCGAAGTCGTAGCCGCCCTGCAACAACGTAAGGTCGATCTCATCTGCCTGGCGGGATACATGCGCCTGCTGTCGCCCTGGTTCGTGCAGCAATTCCCGCGCCGCATCCTGAACATCCACCCCTCGCTGCTGCCGTCGTTCCCCGGCCTGGAAGCGCAGGAGCAAGCCTTCGCCTACGGCGTGAAAGTGACAGGTTGCACCGTGCATTTTGTGGACGAAGAACTCGATCACGGAGCCATCATCGTGCAGAAAACCGTGCCTGTGCTGGACACGGACGACGAGCACACCCTGGCGCAACGGATCCTTGAGCAGGAGCACGTGGCATATTCGGAAGCAATCAATGTCGTGTTGGAGGGAAAGTATGAGATTGTGGGCAGACGGCTTGTGACGAAGATCACAACGAGGTAGGTGGTTCAGCACAGACACTTTAGATTCGAGATTGTAGATCGTAGATTTCCATGGGAACGACGGGCAGTTCGGAAGGCTTGAAAGCGTAGCTTCGCTCCGCACAGTCAAAGGTTTGAAATCTGAAATCTAGAGTCCAAAATCTGAAATCGCCCTCCGCGCCGCTATAATCTTTACCCTATGCCCACCTTCCCTCCCGTCGACGAACAACTGGCCTACATCAAAAAAGGTTCGGCCGAGATTGTTAAGGAGTCTGAGCTTCGCTCCAAGTTGGAGAAGTCTCTCACCTCCGGCAAACCGCTGCGCGTAAAGGCCGGCTTCGATCCGACCGCGCCCGATCTTCATCTCGGACACACGGTGCTACTGCGCAAACTGAAACATTTTCAGGACCTGGGCCACACCGTCATCTTCCTGATCGGCGATTTCACCGGCATGATTGGCGATCCCACCGGGCGTTCAGCCACTCGTCCTCCGCTGAGCGCGGAAGAGATCATGCGCAACGCCAAGACCTACATGGCGCAGGTATTCAAGATTCTTTCCCAGGCCAAGACCGAGACTCGCTTCAACAGCGAATGGTTCGACAAGATGAAGCCCGCGGACTGGATCCGCCTCACCGCCAAGTTCACGGTTTCACAAATGCTCGAGCGCGAGGACTTCCACAAGCGCTTTCAGGAAGAAAAGCCCATCGCCCTGCACGAACTGCTCTACCCGCTGGCCCAGGGATACGATTCGGTGGCACTGAAGGCCGACGTCGAACTCGGCGGCACCGACCAGAAATTCAATCTGCTGGTCGGCCGCGAAATGCAGCGCGCCTACGGCCAGGAGTCGCAGGTAGTTTTGACCACGCCCATCATCGAAGGCCTCGACGGCGTGCAGAAAATGTCGAAGTCGCTGGGCAATGCCATCGGCATCCAGGAACCGCCGCTCGAGATGTACGGCAAAGTGATGTCGATTTCTGACCCGATGATGTGGAGGTATTACGAACTGCTGACCGATGTGCAGCTAGCCGAGATCGAAAAGATGAAACGTGAATCGCATCCGATGGAGGCCAAGAAAGAACTGGCGCGTCGGATCGTCACTGATTTTCATTCAGCAGACGCGGCGGCGAAAGCGGCAGAGGACTGGGCGAAGCAATTTCAGAAAGATGCGGTGCCAGAAGATATCGAAGTCGTGGAAGTTAACCTTGCGGATGTTGAGTCCGCGGCCGGCCGCATTAAATTGGATAAATTACTACACCTAACTGGGCTGGCAGATTCGGTCAGCGACGCCGGTCGGAAGCTTAAGCAAAGTGCCGTAAAGGTGAACGGTGAAGTTACAACCGATCCCACAATCGCCTGGGAGACCGGACAGGACCTGACAATACGGGTGGGGAAAAAAATCAAAAGAGTCCGCGTCACCAAATAGCCCTGTCATCCTGAGCGGAGCAAAGCGATTCGCTTTCGAATCGCTTCGTGGAGTCGAAGGACCCCTACCCGCGGATATACTCTCAGCCCCCTGGGTTTGTGCTGGACGCGGAAAAGAAGCAAAGAACTGCTGAATTTTGTGTTGCGGTAGGGGTCCTTCGACTGCGCGGAAAGTTCGCGACGCGAACTTTCCACTCCGCTCAGGATGACAATTGCAGCTACTGGCAAATACACAGGTCCTTCGTCGCCGGCCTTCGCATTCGCGAAGGCCAGACTTCCTCCGGATGACAAGGGTTTGCTTACGGCAGCAGCCCGAACACTCCGACGCTATCTGTGGTCCCTACGTAGACTTTTCCGTTCACGATTGTCGGAGTGATGAACTTGTTGCCCGCGCTGAGTTGGTCGCGGCTGCCCGCCTGGCTGCTGTTGTATAGCTCATGAAGGTTACTGGCATCGTAGGCATGCAGGACCGCTGGGGTCGTGTTTTCCGCCGCCCACACAATCCCGCTACCGACGCCGTTCGCCGAGATGCTGGGCGTTGCGCCTGGGTAGCGGAACGTCGTGCTGGTCTGACTGATTGGGCCGGCCGAGAGCGTGGCATTGGTGATGGTGAATGCCTTGATGGCGTCTCCGACCGCGCCGTAGAAGAGCGTGCCGTTAAAGTATGCAGGCATGCCAAACATGCCACCGCCGAGGACTCCCGAAAGCTCCTGATAAATGTTGTTGCTGCCGGGGTTGAATTTGCCCATCGCGTCCCGGTTCACCACGTAGATGTGGCCGTCTTTGCCCGACCCGACGGCCAGGTGCCGGACGTTTCCGCTGCCGTCAGTGAGATCGGGAAGCACCAGCGCTCCTCCCGAACCGAGATCGGTATCGCCGTCATTCTCCTGCTGCTGGTTCTGCATCTCGAAGTAGTCCGCGACCGCCAGACCCGCGGAGGTGGAAAGTTTCAGGAATGCGTTGCCGTAATTCGCATTGCTCGGAAAGCCGCCGCCGTTGAGAGCCGTGCCGAAATCGCCGTTGGCATCGAGCAGATAGATATTTCCAGAGCTATCCGCGGCCGGCCCGGTATCGGCCATCCAGATGGCTCCGGCGCTGCCATTCGGAACCACGTTGATGACGCTGGTCTGCGCCAGGCTCGTCTGGTTATATCCCATGACCCAGCCGGTGTAGGGACGAATATCGCAGTGCGAAGCCCAGGTGGTATAAACCACGCCATTCAACAGGAGCAGCGCCGCCCGCTCTTTATATTGCGCCGGATCGAAGATCACGCTTCCGTTCGTGCTGTTGTCTCCGGTTCCTGGAAACGACGCGGTGATGCTCACGGGGCCGCCGAATAGTTCTGCGCCGGTGGTCACGTCCAGCGCGTGCAGCCGTTGAAAGTAGGTCGACCCGGATTTCGACATGGCCACAACGTAGATCGCGCCGTTTGCACCGGCGTGACGGTCAATCACCGGCGTGGCTGTGATCCCGATCTCGGGGGTCACCTGATCGCATCCCCGGGCATCGCTGGTGGTTTCGCCCGCGCCCAGAGTCGAGACCTTCCACAACTGCGTGCCGGAATCGCCGTCGAAGGCGTAGACGCTGCCATGTTCGGTCGCCACGTAAAGCACGTTGTGGGTTGCGCCGCCAATATTCGCCAGCTGAGCCAGGTAGAGTGGCTGGGCGTCAACTTTGCCATCGACTGGCATGGAGAGGAGTTTGCCGAAGGTGACCGAGTTGACATTCAAGGTGGTCAGAGCGGCTTCGTTCACGTTCTGCCCGGTTCGGGCGATATCGTTGTGGTAGGTCACTACGTCCACCGCTTCGACCGCGCCGCTCACCAGGAGCGCGGCTGGATTGCTGGTCACGCTGCCCGCGGAGTTGCTGACCACCACCTGGAACGTGGCGCCGTTGTCGAGAGTGACGGCTGGAGACGTGGTGTAACTCGCCGAGGTCGCGCCCGAAATCGCGCTCCCATTCCGCTGCCACTGATAGGTCAAAGGGCTGTTGCCGCTCGCGGTTGTCGAAAACGTCGCAGTTTGACCGGGCGAAACTACCTTGCTCGAGGGATGGGTCATGATGGACGGAGCCCCGGTCGCTGCGGGCGCAGACGACGGAGCGGAAGTTGAACCTCCGCCGCATCCCGCCAGTGCGAGAATAAGTATTAACGATAAGGACACTACAGCTGAAGCATAAAAGCGCATGAATGGATAATCTTCCCTTGGGAAGCAGCTCAGAATGGCAGCGTTAGCTTTTGGGTCAGGTGGAAAAAGTATGACAGCTGTGCCGATTAAACTCAAGATCTCTGGCCTCTCTGAACAAAGAAATTCTTCGGCCGTTACATCTGATCACATCAATTCCACCAAGGAAGTTCAAGTAACTTAGGGTCATACTCCGGGAGACGGCAAATTTGGAATCCGGACATTGTGTCCGGTTGCCTGATTTGTCACGCTCGGCAGGAAAAAAGCCTCTCCCAAGGTATTTTCATCGCTCGAAGTTTGCTAATCTCGGGCGGCAAAATGCGAGTTGCCGCCATTCTCGGACCGGGTTCGTCCCCAAAACATCTGCAGCAATTCGCACGAGTCTGGGATGCGCTTTGGCATCTTGGGTTGCCCGAGAGTGCAACCGACGCCGATGCGATCTTGATTCTGGGCGGCGACGGCACGGTGCACCGCCATCTGGCGCAACTGGTCAAACTGAAACTTCCGGTACTGGTCGTGCCGCGCGGCAGCGGCAACGATTTCGCGCGGGCCTTGCAGCTTCGCACCGTGGAGGATGCTCTCGCTGCCTGGCGCCAGTTCACCTCCAGCGCTGATCAACGATCCGGAGGGAGCCTCGGTGAAGGCAACGTACGGAGCGTCGACCTGGGAGTGATTACGGCGCTTCCCGCCGGCGCCGCGACTGCGCCCCAGCCGCACGGACGCTACTTCTGTTGTATCGCAGGAGTGGGGCTCGACGCCGAGGTCTCACGGCGCGCCAACCAGCTTCCTCGGGCCCTGCGCCGGCATGGCGGCTACCCGCTCAGCCTGTTGCCGGCGCTGCTCGGCTTCCAGCCGCTGGCGGTCAAGCTCGAAGGTCAGCTCGAAGGTCAGAGAGACGACCCGCCAGGGGATGTGTCGATGGGATTGGAGACCCGCTACCAGGGGCGGGCGATGGTGGTCGCATTCGCGAATACCCCGACATACGGCGGGGGCATCCTGATCGCTCCGGGCGCCCGCCTCAATGACGGACAACTCGAGATCTGCGTGGTCTCCGCCATGGCCAAGACGCGCCTGCTTCGGCTCTTTCCGTCGGTCTATTCAGGCCGCCATGTGAATATTCCCGAGGTCAGGTACTTCCCGGCGGAGCGTCTCCGAATCGAAACCGAGAACCCATCGGAGGTCTACGCCGACGGTGAATACGTCTGCGCTACTCCGATCGAGGTGACTGTCGAGCGGGCGGCCCTGAGAGTGATTGTGCCGGTGTCTCGTTGCGATTGAAAAGAACGGGCGGACCCGGGCAGTCTCTGATCCGCCTCTTTCACCACGGAGTCACAGAGTCACGGAGAAAAACGCGGATCTGCAAGAACCATAAGAAAAAGGTCTGCTGGCAGTTGGGTGCCTCCGTGCCTCCGTGGTTGGAAGCCAAATTAGGACACTACGCGGACGCAGAGTCCGCCCCGCTTCGCATCTCCGATCACGTTTTTGGCTTACTTTTCTATCCCGCCCCCAGGTACATCACGTGCACATAGGTTCCCAGACGTGTGTTGTACGCCAGATACCATCCCACGTGGTCAGGATCGTCATAAATCACGATGTCGTCGCTGTCCCAAAGCCAGTCGGCGCAAGCATCGTAATCGTAGGGCGCAGCCTGAAAGAAGAATCCGCCTACGTCAAAGCGGTCGCGATTGCCGCCGTGCAGCCGCCAGATATGCTGCGGCCCAAGGGCTCCGCTGAAACGTCCGTGCTCCCAGGGATGATCGAGATGATAGTGAGGATCGTTCTTTCCAGTGTCGTGGCCGACCCAGCGATCGTTCTGCGCGTGTACGTGGGGCGCGGAGGGATGCCCCGGCACGTCCTGGAAAGTGCGCTTCTGCTCGCCCTGCGCCGGTGAAGCTTGCTTTGGCGGTGCGGGTGCCGTTCTAACTGGAGCGGGGCCGCGCTGCGGAATATGCCCGCCGCCAACTCCCTGCTCATGCCCCATGCCTCCCTGTGGTGCCCCGCCGTGGGGTTGACCTCCTCGTTCCTGTGCCAACAACATATGAGACATGAACACGATCAGCAACGCGGCCGAAAAGCCGCTGAATCTCTTCATACAGCCTCCTTTTCGCCCCGAAGCAGATTGATACTTCGCAGATTACTACTTTATCGACCCTTGCGGATTAGAGGATATTCGTGTCCGCGGAGTTGGATCGCGGGGGTTACTTCTTGCGCCGGGCTTGGCGGAGCGCGTCCATCATTGCCCCAATGCGCTTTTCCCGCGTTTCTATTCTTTTCGCGCCCTCGATCTCCCGCACATACTCCTTGCGATGGGTAAAGGACAGCTTTGACCAGGATTCCATGGCCTTGGGATCGCGATCGATGATTTTCTTCAGATACGCGGGGACCTCGACCGTCCGCTCCTCCTCGTCGAGTTCCATGACAACGGCGACGGTGTCACCAGCCTTGCACTGAGCCCCGGAGCGCAACTGGGCATTGACGGCCATCATGTGCCCGTCCCCCATATTCATCAGCGAACTGCGGAAGGGAAATCCGTTGATGGTGCCTTTGACCGGCACCCGGCCCTTGCGCTGGAAGACTTCGACTACTTCAAACGGCGGCTTAAGCGCCGCTGCCTCAGACCCGGCCTGGCCCAGCAACTTGACCTTGAACTTGTGCTGCGTCATGGCTTTTTGTCCTCCGCCATCATCTTCCCTTTCTCATCTTTGACCACATAAGCCCATGGCAAGCTCGCGTCGTGGGTAAACATGGTAAGCCATTTCTCCGGCACCGCCTGCCCGTAGTAACGCTTTCGGCTTTCGATGGTTTCGAGCGGGTACAGGTCATAGGACATTACCCAGTTCAGATCCAGATGCGCGCTGGTGGGAATCAGGTCGGAGATGTAGCACGCCGTCTGTCCGCCGCTCTGTACCAGCACGGCCTGCATGTCCCGCGTATGTCCGGGATAGACCCGGACGGACACGCCGGGAACAATTTCCGCGTCCCCGCGCAGCAATGTCATCTGTCCGCTCTCGACCAGCGGATCGTAATTCTCGGTGATGTAGCTGACCGCATCCCGCTGATTTTCGTGCGCGTGCTTCCACTCCCCTTCCTGCACATAATATTTCGCTTGGGGAAAAGTGGCGGCAATCCGATCGCCCTTGCGCACCGTATTCCAGCCGCAGTGATCGAAATGCAGATGGCTGTTGATGACGATGTCGACATCCTCCGGCGCAATTCCCGCGGCGTCGAGCTTCGGCAACAACTCCGCCGGCTGGCCGTAGATCCTGACCATCTTTTCCGAGAGCTTGTTGCCCACGCCGGTCTCGATCAGCACGGTCTGAGACCCTGTGCGCACCACGACGGAATTCAATCCCAAGGGCACGAGATTGTTGCCCTCGGGCTTCACTTTGCGTTCCCAAAGGCTGCGCGGGACGACGCCGAACATGCCTCCGCCGTCGAGGTGGTAGATCCCGTCCGAAATGGAAGTAAGTTCGAAGTCGCCTAAGTTGATCCGATGCATGGAGTTCTAGTCCTCGCTAAAAGCCTACCACCGCCCACGTAGGGGCAGGTGTCTCACCTGCCCGGCCGAGCGAAGCTCGGCGGTGGTTCTAAAACACAAGGTCCCTCCACTGCGCTCGCTCGCTCGCTCCGGTCGGGATGACAGGGCTGTGATGCTCCCACGCGACCCTCTGGCGAGCTTGCTCGCCTGGACAGGTGGGACACCTGTCCCTACGTGGCCCGTGCCAGCGCGGGCTCTGCGGGCTGGCCATGCTAAAATTGCAGCAGCCCAATGCTTCCAGACGTGCAACACCTCATGGAGCTACAGCAGGCGGACCGCGAAATCCTCCGCCTCAATCAGGAAGTTGCCGCGCTGCCCAAGCGCGTGGCCGCTATCGAAGAAAAGCTGGCCGGCACCAAAGCCGGGCTGGAAAAGGCCAAGACCGCGGTCAAGGCCGACGACGCCACCAAGCGCAAGTACGAAAGCGCCATCCAGGACTTGCAGGGCAAAATCTCCAAGTATCGCGACCAGTCTCTAGCGGTAAAAACCAACGAACAATACAAGGCGCTGCTGCACGAAATTCAGTTCGCCGAGCAGGACATCAAGTCCAACGAAGACAAGATTCTGGAGTTGATGCTCAACGCCGACGCCCGCGACAAAGACGTGAAAGCCGCCGAACTCGAGCTGAAAGCTGAGATGGCGGAGATCGAGAAAGAAAAAGCTGCCGCCCGCGAGCGCACCGCCGAAGACGAAAAGCTGCTGGCGGAGTGGAATGCCAAGCGCAATCAGGCCCGCACCGGAGTAGGCGAAGATCTGCTCCGCCAGTACGAACGCGTGGCCAAATTTCGCGGTTCGGGCCTCGCCGAAGTCCGCGACCAGAAGTGCATGGGATGCCAGGTCATGCTGCGTCCGCAAACCTACAACGAAGTGCGCGGCGGGCCAGATCGTAGTCTGCGAATCCTGCCAGCGCGTTCTGTACTTTGATCCCGCCACCGGAGTAGCGGTCGAGCGTCCCAGCCTGACCGCGAAGCGCCGGGCACGGCCCAAGACCCACGTCGACAAAGCCTGGTTCTACCGCGCGGATTACAACGATCTGGGCGAGGTCTTCTTCGCCTTTCTCAACGCCGACGGCAGCGCCAGCCGCCGCGTGTACGACGCTCACACCGGCAGGAAAATTGGGGACACCCAATCTCAGCCCGGCGATTTCAGCGCGGTTTTTGCTGACGACATCAGATCCGGGATCCGCCTCCACACCACCCTGGACCTGCAACAGCTTGACGAATGGGCGTCAGAACTGCCCATGACCGAACTCGACGAACTGCACGCCGACCTGAAAAAAGCCCTCCGCGAAGCCCCCGTAGAAACCGCAGAACACCCCGCCGCCAGCTAAAGCCCACCACGAACCACGTAGGGGCAGACGTCCTCATCTGCCCGGCGGAGCGGAGCTCCGCTATTTTGGGACGTGAAAACCTTGTCGCGCTGCGCTCGACTGGACAGATGAGGACATCTGTCCCTACGTGGTTCGTGGCGGTCTGCAATGCAAGGTAAGATCATCGCATGCCCTCAAAATCAGCCGCTTCCTCGCTTCCCGTCGTGAAAATCTCTCGCCGCGGCGCCAAGCGCCTGCAGGACGGCCACGTCTGGGTCTATCGCTCCGACATCATCTCGGCTGACGGCGTCGCTCCCGCTGCCGCGGTCGCGGTCACCGACGAGCGCGGGAAATTTCTCGGGACGGCCCTCTACAGCAGCTCGTCCCAGATTGCAATCCGCATGATTTCTGCGCACGCGGTAAATGACCTGCCCGGCCTGGTGCGCGAACGCATCGAGGGAGCGATCCATTACCGCGAACGCGTGGTGCGCGACACCGACGCCTATCGCGTGATCTTCAGCGAAGCCGATTTCCTTCCCGGCCTGATCGTCGACCGTTACAACGACCTTCTCTCGATACAAGCCCTGACCCAGGCCATGGACGCGGAGCCGGTCCGCAGCGTTGTAGTTTCTGAACTCAGCCAACGCCTGAAACCAGCGGCGATCGCCGAGCGCGTCGATCCCCGAATCCGTGAACTGGAGCAACTGCCGGCCCGGCCCTCCGGCCTGGTCCAGGGCGAAAAGACCAGCACAATCATCACCATGAACGGAGTGCGATTTCACTACGAGGCGCTCGAGGGCCAGAAGACCGGCTCATTTCTGGATCAGCGGGAAAACTACGCGGCCGCCGCGCGCTATGCTCGCGGCGAAGCCCTGGACGTCTTTTGCTACCACGGCGGGTTCGCTCTTCACCTGGCCCAGTCCTGCTCGAAAGTCACCGGCGTGGACAGCTCCCGCCCTGCGCTCGAGGTGGCGGACCGCAACGCCGTGCTGAACGGCCGCGAGATCGAATGGATCGAAGCCAATGCCTTTGACCTGCTGCGTGACTATGCCGACGCCGGCCGTCGCTACGACACCATCGTGCTCGACCCTCCCGCCTTCGCCAAGAGCAAGAGCAACCTCGAAACCGCCCTGCGCGGATACAAAGAACTCAATCTGCGGGCGCTCAAGATGCTGCGCCCGGGCGGAATCCTGGTCAGTTGCTGCTGCTCCTATCACGTCAGCCCTGCCCAATATCTCGAAGTCGTGGGGGAGTCAGCCCGCGATGTCCACAGAAATCTTCGCATCGTGGAAAACCGTGGGCAGGCCAAGGATCATCCCATCCTGTTAAACGTGCCGGAAACTGAGTACTTGAAGTGCGTCATTTCCTACGTAAGTAATTGAAAATAATCAACAGTTATTAGTTGACAATAATACACTCATATTTTATTATCATGTCATACTAAATAGGCATCCAGAGTGGTCAAATGAGGAGCCCTAAAACCGATTTCACTTCAAGGAGGATTTCATGACTGTACTAACCCGTTGGGACCCGTATCGCGAATTCAGCAGCGTGCAGGATCGCTTGAATCGTTTGTTTAATTCCTCGTTCAACGAGGGCCGGGACGAATCCCTGGCCACCTCGAGCTTCGCTCCCGCCGTCGACGTTTACGAAGATGAGCACAACGTCACGCTGAAGATCGAAGTCCCGGGAATCGACGAGAAGGACATTGACGTTCGCATCGAAAACAACACCCTGACCGTGCACGGCGAGCGCAAGTTCGAGAAGGACGAGAAAGAAGAGAACTACCGCCGCGTCGAGCGGCAGTATGGCAGCTTCACTCGCACCTTCACCCTGCCGAACACCGTGGACACCGAAGGCGTTTCCGCCAACTACGAAAAGGGCGTGCTGAAAGTGAAGCTGGCCAAGAAAGCTGAAGCCAAGCCCAAGCAGATCAAGGTCAATGTGGGCGGCGAAAAGACGCTGGAAGGCAAGCACCCGAAGAGCGCCGGCCAAGCCGCGTAAATCGGCAAGAACCACGTAGGGGCGGACGCCTCGTCCGCCCAGTCGAGCGCAGCTCGACAGTCTATGACGGGAGGCGGCTAACCGGCCGCCTCCCGTTAATTTTGTAAGTGGGTAATTTGGGAATTGAGCAATTTGAAATCCCACGCAGGTGGGCGCATGCTTAGGGTTCTCAATTACCAAATTACCCAATTGCACAATTACTGAATGGAGTTCTTATGGCAATCCGTTGGGAAAAATTAACCGTAAAGGCGCAGGAAGCGGTGCAGCGAGGCAACGACCTTGCCTCCGAGCACGGCAACCCTGAGCTGTTGCCACTGCACCTGCTGGCGGCGCTGCTCGAAGACAAAGAAGGCATCATTCTGCCCGTGCTGGAGAAGATCGGTATCGGTCCGCAGGCTGTGCTGAGCGAGACGTACCGCGAGATTGAGCGCCTGCCGAAAGTCTCCGGCGGTGGCGCTGCCCAGGTCACGCTGTCCAAGGCGGCCAACGAACTTCTGGAACGAGCTTTCAAGGAAGCCGCCAACTTCAAGGACGAGTATGTTTCGACCGAACACCTGCTGCTGGCCATCACCCACCTGAAGCGCGATCCGGCGCAGGAAATCCTGGCGCGGCAGGGCGCTACCTACGACGCCATCCTCAAGGCCTTGACCTCGGTGCGCGGCTCGCAGAAAGTCACCGACCAGAATCCGGAAGCCAAGTACCAGGCGCTGGAGCGTTACGCTCGCGACCTGACCGAACAGGCACGGCGCGGAAAGCTCGATCCCGGTCATCGGCCGCGACGAGGAAATTCGCCGCGTGGTGCAGGTGCTCTCCCGCCGCACCAAGAACAATCCGGTGCTGATCGGCGAGCCCGGCGTGGGCAAGACCGCAATCGTCGAAGGCCTGGCCCAGCGCATTATTTCCGGCGACGTACCCGAAGCGTTGAAGAACAAGCGCGTGGTGTCTCTCGACCTGGGCGCGATGCTGGCGGGCGCAAAGTTTCGCGGCGAATTTGAAGATCGCCTTAAGGCCGTCCTTAAGGACATCGAAGACTCCGCAGGGCAAGACCATCCTTTTCATCGACGAACTGCATACGCTCGTCGGCGCCGGTGCGGCTGAAGGCGCGATTGACGCCTCCAACATGCTGAAGCCGGCGCTGGCCCGGGGCGAACTGCGCGCCATCGGCGCCACCACGCTGAATGAGTATCGCAAGTACATCGAAAAAGATGCCGCGCTCGAACGCCGCTTCCAGATTGTGTTCGTGGGTGAACCCAACGTCGAAGACACGATTGCCATTCTTCGCGGATTGAAAGAGCGCTACGAAGTGCATCACGGCGTGCGCATCAAGGACTCCGCGATCGTGGCCGCGGCCACGCTGTCGCATCGCTATATCTCGGACCGTTTCCTGCCTGACAAAGCCATCGACCTGATCGACGAAGCTGCAGCATCGCTGCGTATCCAGATCGATTCCATGCCAACGGAAATCGACCAGCTGGAACGGCGCGCGACGCAACTCGAAATCGAGAAACAGGCTTTGAAGAAGGAAAGCGATCCAAATTCCAAAGAACGGCTCGGAGTGATTGAGAAAGAGCTGGCGGAGTTGCGGGAGAAATCCAATGCGCTGAAGGCCAACTGGAAGCGCGAGAAGGACATGATTGCCCGCACCCGTACGCTGAAAGAAAGGATCGAACAGCTCAAAATCGAAGAGCAGGCGGAAGAGCGCAAGGGAAATCTGCAGCGGGTGGCGGAAATCCGCTACGGCCTGCTGGTGCAGGCTGAAGAAGAACTGAAGAAGCTGACGGCACAGATAGACGGATCCCCGGACAAATCTGCCCGAGGCAAGGCGGCGGGCGAGGGCGCCCGCCCTACACGGATGTTGAAAGAGGAAGTGGACGAAGAAGACGTGGCCCGCATCGTTTCCAAATGGACCGGCATTCCGGTCTCGAAGATGCTGGAAGGCGAAGTCAAAAAGCTGGTGACGATGGAAGAGCGTCTGCGCCAGCGTGTGGTGGGTCAGGACGCGGCGCTCGAACGCGTGGCCAATGCCATCCGCCGCTCGCGCGCGGGCTTGAGTGATCCCAAGCGGCCGATCGGGTCGTTCATTTTCCTGGGACCCACCGGCGTCGGCAAAACTGAATTGGCCCGCGCCCTGGCTGAGTTCCTGTTCGACGATGAGCACTCCATGGTGCGCATCGACATGTCGGAGTACATGGAAAAGCATGCGGTCTCACGGCTGATCGGCGCGCCTCCCGGCTATGTGGGCTACGAAGAAGGCGGGCAACTGACCGAGCAAGTGCGGCGGCGCCCCTATGCGGTGGTGCTGTTCGACGAAATCGAGAAGGCGCATCCCGATGTGTTCAATGTCCTGCTGCAAATGATGGACGACGGCCGCCTGACCGACGGCCGAGGCCGCACGGTTGATTTCCGCAACACGGTCATCATCATGACTTCGAATATCGGCTCTGCCTTCCTGCACTCTGAAGGCACGCGCTCGGAACAGGAGTTCG
This sequence comes from Terriglobia bacterium, assembly GCA_963841075.1. GTDB lineage: Bacteria > Acidobacteriota > Terriglobia > Terriglobales > Acidobacteriaceae > JAIQFF01. The sequence continues at coordinate 76,066 of CAWJBA010000028.1, read as the reverse complement.
AAGAGGCCTCGAAGCAGGTGCTGAACGCGCTGCACGGCCACTTCAAACCCGAGTTCCTGAACCGCGTGGATGACATCATCGTCTTCCGTCCGCTGGGCAAGGAGCAGCTGGTGAAGATCATCGAGCTGCGCCTGGAAGATGTGCGCCGCCTGCTGGCCGATCGCAAGATTTCGCTCGAGCTGACCGATGCGGCCAAAGACCTGCTGTTCACCGAGGGCTTCGATCCGAACTTCGGGGCGCGTCCGCTGAAGCGTGCGATTCAGAAGCTGGTGCAGGACCCGCTGGCGCTGAAGATTCTCGACGGCGAAGTGCTGCACGGCGATCACGTGGTCGTGGATGCCGACAAGAAAGCCGGCAAGATGGTTTTCGAGGTCAGCAAGCGAGTAGGCGAGAAGGAACCAGTCAAGGCAAGAAAGTAATCACGGCCACGGAGGGGCGGACGTCCGCCCAGTCGAGCGCAGCTCGACAAGGTTCTTTCGGTCGCCCTCAAAACCGCTGTCCGAGCTTCGCTCGACCGGACGGGTCTGAGACCCGTCCCCACACAGCAGGTGCCGATTTCCAAACATAATTGCCCAATTTCCGTTTTCGCCTTACCATCCAGTCAGTGGCTACCGCCAAAAACATTCCCGATCTGAAGCAGCGACTGGTGTCGGCGGCGCCGGTCGAAGACGATTCGTCGTTTGAGCTGAAACTGCGGCCGCAGCGGCTGGCAGAGTTCATCGGACAGCCCAAGGTCAAAGAAAACCTGGCCGTCGCCATCGAGGCCGCGCGATCACGCGGCGAGGCGCTGGATCACGTTCTGCTCTACGGTCCGCCGGGGCTCGGCAAGACTACTCTCGCCACCATCATCGCCAACGAACTGGCGGTGCCGTTTCAGCAAACTTCCGGGCCGACCCTGCAAATCAAGGGCGACCTCACCGCCATCCTGACCAATCTGCGCGACAAGCAGGTCCTGTTCATTGACGAAGTGCACCGCCTGCAGCCGGCGCTCGAGGAGCTTCTCTACTCCGCGCTCGAAGACTACAAGCTGGACATCATGATCGGGCAAGGGCCGTCCGCGCGCACACACACCATGGACGTGAAGCCTTTCACCTTCATCGGCGCCACCACTCGCGCCGGCCTGCTTTCGTCGCCGTTGCGGTCGCGTTTCGGCATCGTGTTGCGGCTGGAGTTTTATACCCACGAAGACTTGCGCATTATCGTGGAACGTTCGGCAGAAATCCTTGGCGTCGAAATCGATCACGCCGGGGCTCTCGAAATTGCCAGCCGCTCCCGCGGGACCCCGCGCATCGCCAACCGTTTACTGCGCCGGGTGCGCGACTTTGCCCAGGTACGCAGCGCGGGAAAAATTGATCTGCCGACCGCGCAGGCTGCGCTGCAAATGTTGGAAGTCGATCGCCACGGCTTCGACGAAGTGGACCGCAAGTTGCTGCTGACGATCATTGAAAAATATCAGGGCGGACCGGTGGGCGTGAACACGCTGGCCGCGGCGCTGGCCGAGGAACAGGACGCGATTGAAGAAATCTACGAACCCTTCCTGATCCAGATCGGATTCCTGAACCGCACCCCGCGCGGGCGCGTGGCCACACAATTGGCCTACGAGCACTTTGGAATAACGCCCAACCGCAAACAGAGTTCTTTGTTCTAGTCGTCAGTCTTCAGTTGTCTCAGCAAAACCAGATTGCTGACGACTGAAGACCGACGACTGAAGACTGATTCCTATGATTGCCCATCTGCGTGGAAAGCTGCTGGCCAAGCATCCCAACCAGGCCATCGTCGAGACTGGCGGCGTGGGATACGACGTCACCATCAGCGTTCCAACCTTTTCCGATTTGCCCGGGGTTGGCGTCGAGGTTGCGCTGCACGTTCATACTCACGTGCGGGAAGATACCATTGCCCTCTACGGGTTTCTGCGTTCGGCCGAGAAGAAATTGTTTGAGAAGCTGATCACGGTAAGCGGCATCGGGCCGAAGCTTGCCATCACCATTCTCAGCGGCATGCCGGCCGACGAAATGGTCGGCGCCATTCGCGGCAACGATATTGCGCGGCTCACACGTATTCCTGGAATCGGCAAGAAAACCGCCGAACGCATGGTGCTCGAACTGCGCGACAAGTTGGCAGTGGAGAAAGTCGGAGACATCGCGGCAGCGCCTTCCTTGAACCCCATCGAGGAAGACGTGCTCTCCGCGCTGATTAATCTCGGATATCAACGGGCGCCAGCCGAGAAGGCGCTGGCCGTAGCCGCCAAGAACGGCAAACCCGGCTCCTTCGACGGGTTGTTCAGAGAAGCGCTGGCGGTTCTCTCAAAATAACCGGCTCCTGATTGGACTCGCGGCGACCGAAAGATTCCCCGCTGTTCCTGGCCGGTGTCGGCGCTTATAATGCTCCCAAATTCTCGGGTCAACCCTGTTAGACGAAGGAGATTTCCTGCCATGAGTATCAATCCAGATAAGCTGAATGAACTGTTGGGCAAAGCAGTGGTCGATTTTGGGGCAACCTTCCACGCGGCGCTGGTGCGAATCGGAGACAAGCTCGGCCTGTACAAGGCCCTTGCGGCCGGCGGAGCGCTTACCCCCGCGGAGCTGGCGAAGCGTACCGGGACAACCGAACGTTATGTTCGCGAATGGCTCTGCAACCAGGCCGCCGGCGGGTACGTCACATACGATGCCAAGTCTGGGAAGTTTTCCCTCAGTGAGGAGCAAGCTTTTACCATGGCGGACGAAAATAGCCCTGCGTTTTTGCCCGGCATGTTCCAGGTTGCTCTGGCGGCGGTCAAAGCAGAGGAGCAACTCTCCGAACGATTCAAAACCGGAAAGGGACTAGGCTGGCACGAGCATCACCCCGAACTGTTCATCGGAACCGAGCGATTTTTCCGGCCTGGTTACGCGGCAAACCTCATTAACTCGTGGATTCCTGCGCTCGAGGGCGTGAAAGAAAAGCTGGAGCGGGGAGCTACCGTCGCGGATGTTGGCTGCGGCCTGGGCGCTTCGACGGTCCTGATGGCGCAGTCCTATCCGAAATCCAAGTTCTTCGGGTTCGACTATCACGACAAGTCGATTGAAACCGCCAAACAACGCGCCAAGGATGCAGGTGTCGCTGATCGAATCGAGTTCAAGGTGGCTGCGGCGAAAGACTATCCCGGAGAGAAATACGACTTCGTAACGTTTTTTGATTGCCTGCACGATATGGGCGATCCGGTTGGAGCGTCGGCCCACGTTCGCAGCACTTTGAAGAGTGATGGAACCTGGATGATCGTTGAGCCATTTGCCGGAGACAAGATTGAAGACAATCTGAATCCGGTGGGGCGCGCCTTCTACGGGGCGTCGACATTGCTTTGCACTCCGGCTTCGCTCTCCCAGGAAGTAGGTCTGGCCCTGGGCGCGCAGGCGGGAGAGAAGCGGCTTCGAGAGGTGGTCTCCGCCGGTGGATTAAAGCGTTTTCGCCGCGCGACCCAGACTCCTTTCAATTTAATCTTCGAGGTCCGTCCGTAGAAATACTCCAAGGCAGCTGGACATGATCGTTATCGACAACGAACGAGTGCAACTCTCCACGGCCTATGGGCCGATGCAGACTCACATTGTGCGGCCAGCGGCTCCGGGAAAGTATCCCGGAATCGTTTTCTTTTCCGAGATCTTTCAGGTCACGGGGCCGATCCGCCGGACAGCGGCGATGCTGGCGGGCCATGGATACGTCGTTGCCATCCCTGAGATCTATCACGAGTTTGAGGCTGCCGGGACGGTGCTGGCCTACGACCAGGCCGGCGCCGATCGCGGCAATGTATTGAAGACAACCAAGGAACTCGCGAGTTTTGACGGCGATGCGCGCGCCGTGCTGGACCATCTGAAGTCGCGGCCCGACTGCACCGGCCGACTGGGAGCCTTCGGCATCTGCATCGGGGGTCATCTCGCCTTCCGTGCCGCCATGAATTCCGATGTGGCGGGGGCCGCGTGCTTTTATGCAACCGATATCCATAAAGGAAGCCTGGGGAAGGGAACGAAAGACGATTCGCTCGAACGCGCCAAGGACATCAAAGGCGAACTGCTGATGATCTGGGGGCGGCAAGACCCGCACATTCCGCTGGAAGGCCGGATGACAGTGCTGGCCCGGCTGAATGAGGTGAACGCCAGGTTCAGCTGGCACGAGGTGAACGGCGCTCACGCTTTCATGCGCGACGAGGGTATCCGCTACGATCCGGAGTTGGCGTATCAACTTTACGGGCTGGTCTTTGATTTCTTTCACCGACGCCTGGGCAGCGGCGATTTGCCCGTACCGGTCGCAGGCGCCGCCGAAACAAAGCACTAAACATGCGCAGGAAGTTTTCGGGCAGCCTGGTCCGAAGCGTCTCAAACATATTCCAGCGCGTGCAAATTGGAAGCGGTTCTTGCTAAACTCCAGCGTACCCAATGAACAAGCCTTCCCTGAGTTCAGCAACCGCCAACCTGGCGCTCATGGCCGCGTTTTCGGTAGTGCTCGCCGCAGGCCAGACCACTCCGGCGCATCCCGAAGCCGCCAAACCACAAACAGCCGGACCGAAGATGGCGGAGGAAGTGTACAAGAATATCGATGTCTTTAAAGGGATTCCCGCCGACCGTTTGATTCCCTCGATGCAGTTCATCACTTCCGCCCTGGGCGTGGAATGCAGTTACTGCCACGTGGAGGGAGCGTTCGAGAAAGACGACAAAAAACCGAAGCAGGCCGCACGGAAGATGGTGCGAATGATGTTCGCTATCAACCGGGAAAACTTTGACGGGCACCGCGAGGTCACCTGCTACTCCTGCCATCGCGGCTCGCCTCATCCCGTAGCCACGCCGGTGATCGCTGAAGCTGGTTCCCCGCTTGCCTCAGAGGTCGCGCCGGACGAGCCCGCAACGCCGCCTTCCGATGTCCCGACTACCGAACAAATTCTGGCCAAATATGTGGAGGCTCTCGGAGGAGCGTCAGCGATTGAGAAGCTGTCCAGCCGGGTTGAAAAAGGCAGCATTGAAATCGGCGGGCGGCAATTTCCGGTTGAACTTTTCAGCAAACTTCCCGGCAAACGAGTTTCGATCATCCATCTGCCGAACGGGGACAATATCACCGCCCTCGATGGCAGCTCGGGCTGGACTTCCGCCCCCGGCCGCCCCACCCGAGAAATTTCATCTTCCGAGATGGTTTCCGCTCGGCTGGAGGCGGATCTGCAATTGCCCCTGCACTTCCAGAAATTCTTCAGCGAGGTCAAGGTCTGGAAGTCGGAGAAAATTGGCGATCACGACATGTACGTGGTTTCGGGAGGCAGCGCGGGCGAGGTAGTGGCGAAATTCTACTTCGACCAGCATTCCGGCCTGCTAGCGCGCATTTTGCGCTACGGCGATTCGCCAGTCGGGCTCAATCCTACGCAAGTGGATTATTCGGATTATCGCGACCAGGGCCACCTGAAGGTGCCGTTCCAACGCATCATCTCCAGCCCCCGCTCCCGCTATAGCATCCGGATCGAACAAGTGCAGGACAATGTTCCGGTCGACGAGACGAAATTTACACGGCCCGCAGCAGCCCCAATGCCGGGCAAGCCACCCTCTCCTTGATTCAAGAAGGTACGCGAAATTCTGGCGTCGTTATTCTGGCAGTTTGAAAATCTTTTCCATCAACATCCACTTCTCTCCGGGAGCCGCCCCGGGCAACGGCTGCTGGAATTTCCACATTAACTTTTCCCACTCTTGAACCTTCGGGTTGAGCCGATCGGCCTTGGCTTTTTCTTCGAAGGAAAAATGTTCGTTCACCTCCATGATCATGAACATCCTGGCGCCGTGGAGGTAGATTTCCATGTCTTCAATTCCCGAGTCCCGGATGCTCTTGGTGATCTCGGGCCAGGACTTTCCCTGGGCATGATATTTCTTATATTCAGCAATCAGCTTGGGATCGTCCTTCAGATCTAAGGTCAGGCAATAACGCTTTGTCATTAAAGTCCTTCCGAATCCGCTGGCTTTTCAAATGCCGCGCCAAGCGAAATGAAGACGATGGTAACTGTGTCTGTCGGTTACCGTTTACTTTACCGAAAGCATCCTATATATATACCAACGCAGCCAAGGTTGTCCCGGAAATGAACATCCGAAAAGAATAAAGGAGCCACATGTTCAGTGCCCACTTTAATCTCCGCCTCCGCGATCGTATCTTCGAATACCTGCTGCTGACCGTCTTCGCTCTTCTTCTTTCCTTACCGGCGCTCGGCCAGTCGGCTGTCGATCCCGATGCCCCTACGGCATCGAACGATCCAGCCGCCATCGACCAAGCATGGCAAAAGGCCAGTTCAAAATACGACTCGGCAAGGAACGCCATTCTGCAAGACGTGGACAAGGTGAACAGCCAGGGCCCCTACCGCGCCGACTGGCAGTCTCTCGAAACCTACAAAGTGCCCGATTGGTATAAGGACGCGAAGTTCGGCATCTTCCTCCATTGGGGCGTGTATTCGGTCCCGGCCTTCGGCAGCGAGTGGTATCCGCGGCAGATGTACATTCAGGGCTCGCCGGAATACAAGCATCACATCGCGACTTATGGCACGCAAGATAAATTCGGCTACAAGGATTTCATCCCCATGTTCAAGGCGGAGAAATTCGATCCCGCTGCCTGGGCGCGTTTGTTCAAGGACTCGGGCGCCAAATATGTGGTGCCGGTGTTTGAACACCACGACGGCTTCACCATGTACGACAGCGGGCTCTCGGATTGGACCGCGGTAAAAATGGGTCCGCACCGTGACCTGGTTGGCGACTTGGCAAAGGCGGTACGCGCCGAGGGACTGCATCTCGGGGCCTCGTCACATCGCGTCGAACACAACTTCTTTTTAGGAGTGGGCCGCACACTTCCTTCGGACATCAACGATCCGAAATACGCGGCGTTCTACGGCCCCGCTCACACCTGGCTGGAAAACAAGATGCGCACTCCGCTGGCCAACGATTTCAGTTACGTGTCCCCGGAGTGGACCCACGACTGGCTGGCCCGCTCGGCGGAGATTATCGAGAAGTACCACCCTGATGTGGTCTTCTTTGACTGGTGGATCGGGCAGCCTTCGGTGCGGACGGACCTGACCCGCTTCGCCGCCTTCTATTACAACTACTCGCTGAAGAACGGCGGGCCGGTGGGCGTGATCACCTACAAAGACTATGCCATGCAGGAAAATTCGGCCGTCCTCGACATTGAACGCGGCCAGCTGGCCGGCATTCGTCCGCAATATTGGCAGACCGACACCTCGGTCAGCAACAAATCGTGGGGCTACATCGAGAACGACACCTTCAAGACTCCCCAGTTCATTGTTCATCAACTCATTGACGTGGTCAGCAAGAACGGCAACCTGCTGATGAACCTCGGGCCGCGCTCCGATGGAACTATCCCCGACGAAGTGCAGCAGGTGCTCCGCGACGTGGGCTCATGGTTGCAGCTGAACGGCGATGCCATATACGGCACCCGTCCGTGGAGAATCTACGGAGAAGGGCCCACCCAGGTAGTGGAAGGATCGTTCAACGACACCAATACCCGGCCCTATACCCCCGGGGATTTCCGCTTCACCACCAAAGGCGGCATCCTTTATGCCATCGAACTGGGCTGGCCCGAAAACCCCGAGGCGGTGATCCACACCCTTAAAACCGCGTCGGCCGGGGAGCAGCCCGTGGAGTCGATCGAACTGCTGGGCTCCGACGGCAAGCTCAAGTTCCAGCAGCAGGACGATGGCCTGCACATTCAACTGCCGGCGCAGGCCCCGGGCAAGTACGCCTATGTGTTCAAAATTCGGTTCGCGGGGAATAAATAGTTTTTTACCACGAGAGAACAATCGGAACGGGTCACACGTGCTTCAGCTGACTCGACGCGCGGACGACCAGTTTTGAATTCAGAAGAATCGTCCTGGAGCTGGCCTGCGACTTGTTTTTCACCAGGCTAAGCGCTAGTTTTGCCGCGCTTGCTCCCAGACCGTCGCTGTCCTGATCGATGCTGGTAAGAGGCACCAGCAGGAGATCGTCGTAGTGAAGATTGCCGCAACCTACTACCGCCACATCCTGGGGAATCTTCAGACCCGCTTCAAAAATGGCTCTCATGGCTCCCATGGCGAGGGGATCGTTACTGCAAAAAACGCCGTCGGGCCGAGGATTGCACGCCAGCAACTGCTTCATCGCTCCATAACCCGCAGCATCACCGGAATCATCCATGTGTGCGCGCGCCGCCACATAGCCTGGCGGCAGACTCATGCCGTGTTCCGCAAGCGTCTTCAAATACCCCTCCTGGCGGTCACGCGCTGTGCTTACCTCCGAGCCAATGATATGGGCAACGGTCTTGCATCCAATTTCAATCAGGTGGGTGGTCGCCTGCGTCCCCGCGATGACATCGTCAATGCCCACAAAATTCGCGTCCAGGTCGGGAACCTTCCGGTCAAGAAGGATATAGGGCACGCCTTGATCCTGTATTTTTCGCAGGCTGTTCGCATCCAACTGGGTTGAAGCCAGGATAAGCGCATCCACACGGCGAGCCAGCATCTGATCGATCTCGCGTCTTTCCAGCTGGGGATCGTCTTCCGAGGAGGAAATAATCAGACCGTACTCTTTCTTTCTAAGCCGGGCGGAGATTCCTTTCGCCACCTGTGAAAAGAACGGATGAACTAGGTCGGGTACGATCAATCCGATCAGGTTGGTGCGACCCGTGAGTAACGCTCGCGCTGCAGGATTGGGCTGATAGTTAAGTTCCTTCACCCGCTGTTGCACTCGCTTCCGAGTCTCCGCGCTGATGTCGGAATGATTGCGCAACACTTTGGAAACCGTGACGACAGACACGCCCAAGTCTCGCGCAATGTCTTTCATCGTGATTGCCATAAGATGGTGACCCTATCCTACAGACAGGGTCCGTATTCCAAGCGCCGGAAAAACCTCAGCGGCGTACGAATGTATAGGAATCATTGCCAAGGCCAGCGAAGCCGCCGCTGCAATTTCCCGGCTGGAACACTAGTGTATAGCACACCCCGGGGGTGGAGAGTCATGGGCGCCGAGCCTTCGGCAGTTCTGTACACGCCCCAACCAAGGCGGCGCGGGCGCGAACGGCAAGATTCTTGAATGGCTTGCTAGCGCTGCAGGTCGCTGACCCACCTATTGGCTCGCTCCTCCAGGACTCATGGTTTGAGTCTGCGGCAACGGAAGTCTGCCATCAGCGCCACTGGTGAGTTCGATGAAAACGGGATCTTTCATGAGGGTTGCGAAAACTGCGTCAACCCGCGCCTCCATCATTTCCTTGGAGCGCACCGCCTGATAGCGTTCGTAGGAGAAAAAGTGACGTTTGAGCATAGCGAGGGCCTTGTCACGCTGGCCCAGCTGCGCATAGATCGCAGCCAGATTATAGGAGGCCGGCAACATGGCTTCATGTTCGCGAGCGATCTTCAAGGCTTCGTCCGCATGTCCGTTGGCGGCCATGAAGCCGGCAGCAAAAACCAGGTTATAGCCGTCGTTGGGTTCGAGTTCCAAAGCTTTGCGGACATAGTAATCGGTCTTCTGAGCATTTCCCTCGGAGTTCCAGTACACGGCGAGGTTGCGGTAGGCGAGGGCAATGGGGAAAGTTTCAACCGAGCGCTCCATCAGCGCCAGGCCGTCTTTGAACTCGCCCTCGTGAATCGTCATTTTGCCCAGTCCGTGTAATGCGACCGCGCGGGCCAATGGGTCGGAGGGCATCGCCAGAATCTGGTTAAAAGTTTGCCGCGCCTTCTCCCAGTCGCCGATGTGATGCCGATAAAGTTCGCCCAGATATCGCAGCGGAGTGGGGTCGGCTGGATCCATGGCACGGGCCCTGGCGTAGAGTCGCTCAGCCAGTGTGTATTTGGCGGCGTCTTCTGCCTGCAAACCCTGCAACATGGTGTGTTCGATCTTTGCGCTGCGGACTGCGTCAAAGACAGGAGAATCGAAGTCCGGAGTATTCAGGACATCTCCCACGTCGTTTACTCCCAGCTTCTTCAATTCCTTGGCCGCCTCTTTTGCCTTTCGGGGGAACAGGCATTTCTGTTCGAGGACCGCGCGATAAATCGGAATTGCGCCGGCGCTGTCCCCTGACTTTGCCCGCTCCTTGGCCTGTTTCAGTTGTTGCTCGAGAGAACCCTCCCGCTGCTTGATCTCCTCGTCCACCAGTTTTTCGACCGGCCCGACACGAAGGAAGCCATCCTTGTTTTCTACTTTTGCCACTGAGGTTCCGTCCGGGGTAGCCAGCACGGCCACCGGCAGCTTGGCAGCGCCAACCAATTTTTGTCCCAGAGGAGAATCGGCGTCGGCAATTTCCATGGAGACGCACTGCGTGGCGTAAAGCGACAACAGGCGAGAAACGCGGAGGCTCGATTTCTGCACCTCCACCACCGACGAAGGGAACCAGTAAAGTATCAGTCCCGCAGTCACCGGCGGCACGTTGGGCATCCGCAAACGCCATGGAACGTTGTAAACCTGCTCCGTCATACCCTGGCCCATTCCCATGCTCGGCGCACTCATCCCACCCATGCCCCCGCCACCACCGCCGCCGCAGGTTGCCCAGAGTTGAGAACTCGAAATAGCCGCAATTAAAAGAATGGCGATGGCACGAGCCAATAGCGATTTCATGGCGGGAATTGTAGCTCCTAAACTGTCCAACTGGGCGAAGTGACAGAATTTTGACATCCGCCAAGACCTGACGGTAATGCATTTATCAAGTCTCAAGCTTGGCTATTATAAAACCCACTAAGCGCTCAACTCAGATAAAATACGCGGCTGTGCGAAAACTGGATATTCTCCACTCAGCCGGATCACAGTCCATCTGGCACGGATCTACAGATTGATTCCAACGGATCGGTGAAAATTCATGAAACGCTTGCTCCTACTCGTCTTTCTCATGGTTGGCAGTCTGAGCGCTCAAACCTATCAGCCCACCTGGGAGTCTGTCGACCAACGACCCACACCAGCGTGGTTCAGCGAGGCCAAGTTTGGCATCTTCATTCATTGGGGAACATACTCCGTTCCGGCTTATGCGCCGGTGTTGCCGGGAAAGCTGGCGTACTCCGAATGGTATTGGCACCAGATGACCGAAGGGAAGAATAATCCCAAAGCCAATGGAGTCGAGACCGGCACCTGGGCCTTTCATCAGAAGAGTGTATGGGGCCGACTATGCCTTATCAGAATTTCGCGCCGCAGTTTAAGGCGGAGTTGTTCGACCCCGACCACTGGGCCGAGGTGTTTCAGCGCTCGGGCGCGAAGTATGTGGTGCTGACCTCGAAGCACCACGAGGGATTTGCCTTGTGGCCCAGCAAAGAGGCTTCGGCAACCTGGGGACGTCCGTGGAACGCGGTCGAAATCGGGCCCCACCGCGATCTGCTCGGCGACCTCACCGACGCGGTGCGGCGCAAGGGCCTGCGCATGGGAATCTATTATTCGCTCTACGAGTGGTACAACCCGCTGTGGCTTTATGACAAGCCGCGCTACGTGCGCGAGCACATGTTTCCGCAGTTCAAGGATGTAGTGACGCGCTATAAACCATCCTTCATATTCAGCGACGGCGAGTGGGAGCTGCCTTCCGCCGACTGGCACAGCCCGGAACTGCTGGCCTGGCTCTTCAACGAATCTCCCGTGAAAGACGAGGTGGTGATCAACGACCGTTGGGGCGGCGACACCCGTCACAAACACGGCGGCTACTGGACCACGGAATACACCGCCGGCATGAGCGGCATAGATCATCCCTGGGAAGAGAACCGGGGCATGGGCGTCAGCTACGGCTACAACCGCGCCGAGGATCTGCAGGATTTATCACACCGGGCGCGAACTGGTGATCATTCTGGTGGACACCGTCAGCCGCGGCGGCAACCTGCTGCTGGATATCGGGCCCAACGCCGACGGCACCATCCCAGTGATTATGGAGGAGCGGCTCAAGCAGATTGGCGACTGGATGAAGCATCAACGGCGAAGCCATCTACGGCACCAAGCCCGTGGAAAACTACGCGGCAATGGAGTGCCGGCGAAGTTCCCAAGGTTGAATACAACCAGGAATTTTCAGCGCCGTACGACGTTACAAAGCTGACGGAAAAACCGGAGCCGGGCAAGGCCGGCATCGAGGCCTTTTTTACCACCAAGGGCAGCGACGTGTACGCGATTCTGCCGCACTGGTCCGGCAGCAGTTCTCATGCTGAAGGACGTGACCGGGGTGAAGTCGGTAAGCCTGCTGGGCTCGACCACGCCGCTGAAGTTCAAAGCTTCGAAAGCGGGAGTATTGGTTATGCTTCCCGATCTCCCCGAACAATTGCGGCAGCAACCAGCGTGGGTGTTGAAGATCAGCCAGTAGACGATGTGGGGCGGGCGCCTTCGCCCTACACAGGTTTATATTTTCTCTGCCCACACATGCAGTGCCGTTTTGAGAAACTGATCCATCACGTGAATCACGGTCTGTTCGGCGTAATAGGGAGGGCCGGTCCTGATTGCGTCGAGGATTTGCATGTGCCGTTCCAGATTCGTTCTCCACGGACTTCCGTCCATGCCTCCGGTGAGCGCGTGCATTAGAGTGAAGTCATAGAGAGGTATGATTAGCCGACGGCCTTCTTCCAGGAGAAACGGGTTCGAAGTCTTCTCCAGAAAGGTCATGTGGAACCGTTGCATGCATTCGATGATGGGGCGCACGTCGCCGGCTTCGACCGCGCTGCGCATGTCAACCAGCGCCTCCTCCAGGTCCGTCAAAGGTACTTTTTGCTCCGAGAGGAGCCGCGCAGCCAAGCCTTCCAGGGCGCCGCGCACCTGGTAAAGATGAACGATGTCCTGCTTGCTCAGGTTCAATACACGCGCGCTTCGACCATGTCCCTTGGTGACGAAGCCTTCCGCGATAAGGATGTTGAGCGCCTCGCGCACAGAACTTTGAGCGACGCCAAAGTGACGCGCCCAGGTAGCCTCAACTATTTTTGCACCGGCCGCAATCCTTCCCGCAAGAATCTCCTCACGCAGCTGGGTTGCCAGATTCTGCTTCACCAAAACTTGCAACCGTGCACCTTCTTTCGGGGCATGGAATTTCGGCCTTCGCGGATTCTACTATCGAAATCGCGGGCTCGTCACTTCCGAGAGAGTACAACAACCCCCCCGACAAGCCGTCCGGATTCGCCCATCATCTTCGTACATTTTTTTATCAAAGCCTGCTGGAACAGAGGTGTATCTTAGGTTGGCTCTGGACGCCGTTGGGGCGTCGGCCCTCAAAGGGGGTTCACGTGAATCGCAATACCGTTCCATTTCTCGCCGTACTTTTGCTCTCAACTGTCTGCCTGGCCCAGAGTTCCACGGATGCGCAAGCTGCCAGCTCCGCTTCCCCGAAAATAGCAGTGCCGCCCGGGACCACAGTGCAGGTGGAATTGCTCAAAACAATCGATGCCCGCAAGGCCCAGCCGGGTGACGAAGTCTCCGCGAAAGTCACACAAGACGTGAAAGCGGGTGACACAGTGGTGCTGACGAAGGGCTCGAAAGTCATGGGCAAAGTAACAAAGGCGCAAGGGCGAGCCAAGGGACAGGATGAATCCGAACTTGGCCTTACCTTTGACTCGGCCGTTCTGAAAGACGGCACGCAAATACCGATCTCATTGGCGATCCAGGCGGTGGCCAATACTTCCGCTGCTATCGCGCAAGCTGCTCTCGATGCACAGGGTTACTCCAACGCCATCTCCACGTCCCAAAATGGCGGAAGCAGGATGCCCGATGGAGGGCCGGCTGGCCGTCCCGGTCTCGGCAGTCAGGCGCAGGGCGCCCCCGGCGGCGACTTACACTCGGGCAACGCGGCCAGCTCAAATACTGCAGGAGACTTGACTCCAGACAGCCAAGGCGCGATCGGCCTGCCTGGCTTAACCTTGGCGTCCGGAACGCTGATCACTTCCAGCAGCAAGAACATCCGACTGGAGAAAGATACGCGGTTCGTGCTCAAGGTAAACGGTCAGTAAATCTTCGGGACAACGCGAAATACCTGCAAATTCCAACCTGATTATTTCGGCTGCCCCGCCCCCGGGGCGCGAGCCAGCATTTGCCGCATGAACGAGTCCTCGGGAAAACGCTCGACATAATTTTCCAGCGCCGTCCGCGCGCTGGCGTATTCCTTCAGCTCGATCAGACGAACGATCAATGTTCTTTGCAGCTCGGAATTGAAGGGATCAAGAGCGATCGCTTTTCGCAGCACCACTTCCGCTTCTGCCGAGCGATCCAGTTTCACCAAGGCATCCGCCAGTTCGGTGTACAGGACAGTTTTCGGAGGGCCGGTCTCCAAAGCGCTGCGCAGATGTGTAACCGCTTCCTCGTACTTCCCCGCCTGTAACTCGCGCGTCCCCGTCGCAGCCAGCACGAGAGGATTGCCGGGATCGGTTCGCTCCAATTGGTCGAGCACTTCAAGGTAGCGCTTGGCAATATTCCGGATACTGTTCCGCCAATTCGCCGTAGGCCTGCAGCAGGATCAACGGCGACGGCGTTGTGTTTTTCTGACCCGGAGCCGGATTCAGGTGGATCAGGTCCGGTAAGGCGGGCGTGGTTTGCTGAAAGGCGGCGTCCGGAAATGGTTCGTCGGGCCGGCTGAGAATCCGATGATTCGTGATGCTGGAATGCGAAATTTCCTGCACGTCACGCTTGGGCATGTGACAACCCGCGCAGTCATCCGGGGGCTGCTGGTGCTGACGAACGTCCAACGCCACCGTGCAGCTCTTTTCGCTGTGGCAGGCCAGGCATTTGTTCCGGAAATAGGCCGGGGCTTCTTCCCGCGAAGGCTCCACGTGAGGATCGTGGCAACTGGTGCAACCCAACTTTCCTCCGCTGGCGCGATAGCACTTGCTGAGCGTCATGGAGTAGTAGTGTTCAAGCAGGTCCGACTGAGGCGGCGATTCGCGCTTCGGTGGAACCATCAGGATCGATAGCGTGTTGTCGAGCGGGGTTCCCGGCCGGAAGTCCTTAAAGTCCTTGCCTGGCTGCAGCACCCGCACGTCTCCGGTCTGATGGCACGACATGCATATGTTGTCAGCTCAGGACGTTTGAAAGATGCGCGGGATTGACGATGGTCGGATCGTGCCCCTGGTAATTGTCGCCGCCCATCTGCATCGCCACCACATGCGAAAGTCCCGGCCCGTGACAATTTTCGCAACCGATCGCCAGCTCCGAAAATGCGGGAGTTCGCGAAATCGCCCATTTCCCTCGAGGATGGCGTTAGGACGTCCGCTGTGGCAGAAAATGCAGGCAGGAAGAATCGGGCGATTGAAGCCGTAGTTGCCAAACTCATAACCCGGCGAGAGCGCCCAACTTTGAGTCTTGGAATAAAACGACAGAGGAGCCTGGAAGAGGTAGTCATCCTGTTTTAAGAGTCCGCCGAAACCATTGGCTCCCGCCCCGATGATCCATTCCAGTTGGTGGCTATCGCGGTAGATTTCCTGACCGTCCGCTCCCTTTTCGTATTGCGTTTGATACAGCTTTCCGTCCCGGACGTCGACGTCGATGTACGCGTTGGAGATTTTTGTCCTGAACCGAAGCCGGGGCGTGGATTGTTTTCAGCAGTTCGGGCGTAACCAGCGACATGGAACGTCCCATGCCGGTTTTCGAAAATTGTTTATAGATGCTCCTGATGACATTGGGCGCAAGCAGCCGACCCGGCGTATTCAGATGCCAGGAGTCCTGGGTTGAGTTGCAGGAGCGACGCTCCTCGCGGCTTTCGCGTAGGCAAGAATTGCGCCAACCGCTACGATCAAGGAAGAGTGCGGTCAGCCATCAAGAATGCGGGCCAGAGACTCACCGAAACTAGCCTGCGCCAGAGATCTGGGTTTTCGAATACTCATTTGAGTGATGAAGCCCCATCTCCTGGGAGAGAAATCTCGGCCTTGGGCTGGTCGAGAGTTGCCTTCCACGACAGCAGAGACTGCTGAACCCATTCCACGCTTTTTTCCTGGTGACACAGCAGGCACGCATTGGGGCTGTCTTCCTGGCCAAAATGCCGCGTCATCTCGGCGTCGGGGATGTCGTCAATCTGATGGGTGCGGGCGCGAAAGACCAGAGCATCCATAATGCGCGGCATGTGACAGGAGACGCAGCGGCTGGCTTCCGATTCCGCCGGATGATGAGAATGTTGCGCCGCGCGGGCAACGTCCTGGAACTGAGTATGGCATCCCGTGCACATGAGGTCCGGCTTGTCCGGGAACTTCAGGGCCGTGGGGTTGGAAGCGGAATCGTGTCCGTGAGGTTCATGGCAAGTTCCGCAGCTCACTTGCCCTTTCTTAAAACACTGCGAACGTTCCAGGGCTTCCACCATGAAAGTCGTCTGCCGGAAGCGGCCGTCTTTGTAAAAACCCTTGCGGGAAAACTCGCCGAAGGGAACGTTCACATGATTGCCGAAAAAATCTCCCGAGCCTGGAATAATTCAACTCTCCCGCAGGGCCTGGCTTTCGGATCGCCGACTGCTCGTGGCATTGCGCGCAAATCGCGACAAAGCTCACGATTCCCGGCCTCGCGGAAATTGACCGGCGGATCCAGAGGCGCCTTGGGATAAAACTGGTTCTGCGCCATCTCCACGGCGTGCTGGGCCGAAGGACCATGGCACATCTCGCAACCAATTCCCGGCTCTTTGAATTCCAGATCGTTGGGCGCGAAACCTCCTCCTGTCAGATTTCTCAATTGGCTGGTGTGACAGACCGCGCAAATGGCCTGATAGCTGGTGGAACCATCGAGTTTTTCCCACGTGTGCGGATCGGCCCGCTCGCTTTCCACTCCATCAATAATCTTCCAGTAGTTGATCCATCGTTTTGCAGCAGGTTGTATTGAATGGGGAAAACGTGAATCTCGCCGTTCGGCAGCCTGGTGGCGTAAGCCTGCTGAAATTTTGATCCGATGGTGTAGTCCACCGGATAGGAATGCCACTTGCCGTCCGACTGCCAAATATCGAAATAGTGGCGGCCATCGCGAATCGTCATGCGCGCGAACAAACTCTGCTTTCCCGCCTTGCTGACTTCCAACTTTCCGTCCCGATATTCAGTTTCGTCGCCCAGATAAAACTGATTGTTGGTTTTGAAATCGCCCACCACATTCTGCGGCGCATAGGGACGGAACATCTTCGACATGCCGGTCTGTGACCACTGCTGGTAGATGCCGGCGTGGCATCCGCGGCAAGACTCCGAACCCGCCGTAAGATGAAGGCGCATGATCCCGGGGCGTGCTTTCCGCCGCGGCATCTGCCGGGACGCGCGAAACCGGTATCCCCCGATCTTCAGCCTGCTTCAGGAAAGTCTCGAAGGCAACGTGGGAGTCGGGATAGAGCATTTGGTAAATCGTGCGCAGATTATCGAGAGCCTTGGGCGCGAGTTCCCCGCCGGCACGGTAAGCTGCGGCAAAGCTGTTTGCAGCTTCGGATGATTCTCCCAAGGCGAGCTGATCCAATCCGCGCAAGTACGCAATTTCGTTGTCAGCGGAGTTCAAGCGCTGGGCCTCGAGCAGCGAGGCTTCAGATTCCCTCAGCAGCGGAGTGCGTTTTTCTGCCGCCGGAAGGGCAAGGGCTTGCTGCAGCAGGGCGCGTCCTTTGGAAAAATTGGCGGATGCCTTCAGCTTGCGCCGCAATTCCGGCCAACTCTCCTCCGGAACCGATCCAGGTGACGCCGAAACGGTCGAGGTCATCGAGCGCTTCCTGCGCGTGAACCACTGCTGCCGAGTTGCGACGTTCGCGCGCTTCCACATCGGCCACAGCAACCAGAAGAAGCGGATTCTCCGGCAACAGGACGAGAGATTTCTCAGCGTACATCAGGCCTGGCTCGTAGTTTCCCAGATCAAAACAGGCGCGAGCCGCCACCTCGTAAGCCTGCGTCAGAAAAGCCGACTGCGGGAAGCGGGCCAGGAACGCCTCGGCCCGGGTCCGCATCTGCGCGGGAGGAGCCTGGCGAAGAGTTCGAGAAAAGCGGCACGCTCGGATTCATCGTTGATCTGATCGGCGATGGTCGAAAGGCTGCGCTTCTGGATGGAGGGATTGGCATCGATGTCCTGACCCGCGAGAGGAAGAAGCGGACAAAGCAGGACTGCGATCAACCAAATCCGTTTGCGCATTGCAGTTCGCACTCGCCCAGATCCTAACCCAGCCGCTGGGTCCCGCAGAAGGGAATGATGCCAGGGATTTCGACGAAATCTAGTCGGGAAATTTTGCGCTGGGACGCACGACGCGGATGAAATGGTCGGTAAAGGTCGCGTGGACATTGGGAATCTCGAATTTCGGCATGTGGCAGGATACGCAATCCTTCGTGGCCACTTTGCACGCAGGCTCAAGGTTCGACGACCGTGGATTCTCCGACGCGGCGTGGCACTGCAGACACTTGGCATCGTAGGCCGTCGAATCGTGAACCAGCGGCTTATGCGGATCGTGGCAAGCCATGCAAGTAATACGAGCGTCGCCGCCCGGCACCCCAGCAAAGGCTCCGTTCCAGGCGGTAGGGCTGGAGCCGAATAGATCGAGATCCCCATATGCCGTGGCATGAACAGGGCGACGTCCACCGGCGTACGATGGCAGGCGCCGCAGAAATCCACGGAGTCGACGGGCGACAACCGCGCCGGATTCAACATCGTGCCGGGCGCGCTCTGCTCTGGCGCGGTTTCCTTCGCTGTCACGTGCTGCAGGCCGGGACCGTGACAAGCTTCACATGTCACGCCGAGCATGGCGTGTTCAGGATCAAAGTTGCCGGACACCGTCGACGCAGTGGAGTGGCAGCCAAAACATCGTCGGATGATCTCGTGGTCGACGGGATCGCCGAGGGCCTGAGCAACACTGGCAGGGGCTGCGGATTTATGGCCGGGCGTAATGTCCAGTCCGCCCAGGCCGGGGTAGTAGCTTAGCCGGCTCTCCAGAAAGACATCGTTCTGTTTCAGCACGTAGGTCTGAGCGTCAGCTCCAAAAACCCAGCCCACGGTTGCTGACACGGCGCTCGTCTTGTCTTTTACAGACATTTTCGTTTCGTTGGGCCCCGGCGAAAGAAGGTAGTCGTAGACGTCGTCCGAGAACGATAACTGTCCGCGCTGCTGCAGATGCTTCAAATCAGAAGGGCGGCGGGCAGCATTAAACATCGGAGTGTTCTGCTGCGATGCTGCAATTTCGCCATGACACTTGGTGCACGCACCGGGCCCCACATATTCGCGTATTGACGGTGTTCCTTTGGTGGGCCACCAGCCTGCGCCCTGCCACCGGTCCGGCGTGGACATGGAAAACTTGGCCCCCGCGGCATCCTGCCCGGCTACGCAAATTGCACAGCTCGCCACGAACAATCCAATCCCGAAGATTCTGAGGGAGCGGAGGTTCATGAGATGGCCGAATTGTAGCGCAGAACGAGTTCAGCAGAGGAAGACTTCAGCCGTGGATAATCCTCCGCGTGCGGAATCCTGACTCGAGGTTGGCTACTTCTTAGAGTGTCGCGTTGACATGGGGAGTAGAATCTTTTTCCGTTGTCGGTCGCGTCAGCAGCTTGACTGTTCATCAAACATCTTCCCCAAACACGAGGTGGCGAATGACGCCAGGTAAAGGAACATCGAGACGCGATTATCTGAAACTCATGGCTGCCGGCGCAGGCCTGGCCGCGACCGCATCGAAGAGCTGGGCCCAGGAAGCCGCGAAGAAGACGATGGCGGCGGACCAGCAGGCGCCCCCGCCCGATCACGACCGCCGGATTCAGTGGTGGCAGGAAGCCAAGTTCGGAATGTTCATCCACTGGGGACTCTACAGCGTGATTGGCCGTCACGAGTGGGCGATGGAAATGGAGGGCGTTCCCATCCCGCAATACGAAATGCTGGCCAAGCATTTCAACCCCAAGCCCAATGCTGCGCGCGAGTGGGCGAAGCTGGCCCGGCAGGCGGGGCAGAAATACATGGTCATGACCACCAAGCACCATGAGGGCTTCTGTAATTTTGATACCAAGCTGACTGACTATTGCGCCCCCAAGCAAGCCGCGGGACGGGACCTTGTCCGCGAGTTTGTCGAAGCTGCGCGCGGAGAGGGACTGCGAGTCGGTTTTTACTATTCGCTGATGGACTGGCACCATCCTGACGGAGCTTTGTGCGCCACCGATGAAGCCGCCCGGCAACGCTTCGTCGCGTACACCCACGGCCTGATCCGTGAGTTGATGAGCAACTACGGCAAGATCGACATTCTCTGGTACGACGTCGATTGGCCGCTCTCGGCGGAGCAATGGGAGTCGGAAAAAATGAACCAGATGGTATTCCAACTCCAGCCCGATATCATCGTCAACAATCGCAACGGCCTGCCGGGAGACTTTTCCACGCCGGAGCAACATATCCAGGCCGCGGCCAAGGGACGAGCCTGGGAAGCCTGCATGACCCTGAACGACAGTTGGGGATATCACAAAGCCGACGACAACTGGAAGACGCCCAAGACCGTGGTCAACAACCTCATCACCTGCGCCCACGGCGGGGGCAACTATCTTCTGAACATCGGGCCCAAACCTGATGGCTCTATTCCTGACGAAACGGTTGCGATTTTGCAGGCCGTGGGCAAGTGGACTGGTCCCAATGCAACCGCAATCTACGGCACCGAACGCAGCAACTTTAGCCAGCACGTGTATGCCAACTTCACGCAGCGCGGAAACACGGTGTATGCGCACATCGAGAATTGGCCCGGAGACACCCCAGCGGAACAATGGCTGTCGTTTTACCAGCCGCCGAGCGTGATTTCCTTTGGAGGGTTTCGCACGAAAGTAAAATCGGTTCAGCTGCTGGCGGGAGGCAAACCGGTGGCCTTCACCCAGGACGATCTTTCCCTGCGGCTTACAGGACTTCCTGCGGTTGCTCCCGATCAACCGGCCACCGTAATCGTAATCGAGTGCGAAGGCGAGCCGGTCATGGACCGCGACTACGTGAGGAAGAATCGTCCTCGCTTCAAGGCCGGAGTAAGTTGAAGTTCAGTCACCGCGACTATTTCTGGGCGTTGTTCACGAAGCGAATGGCCTGATCAATATCCGGGTCCTGGGGCGTGAGTTTTTTTGCTTCCAGGAGTTCGGCGAGTCCGTTCTTGAGGTCTCCGGAACGGCAGTAGGTAAGGCCGAGGTCTTTGTGCAGCAGAGCCAGCGCGCTGCAGTCGCCGCAGACCTGCAAACCTTCTTTCAGTTGGGCGATGGCTTGCGGCCAATCGTGCGCGGCTGCGGCCGAGAGAGCGAAATTGCCCAGGGTTTGGGCGCGATCCATGATGTGCTTCTGCGACTGTAAGGTGTCAAAGCGCTGCTGAAACTGTTGCGCCTCCTGCGGATCGGTCTTGGCCAGCTGGCGGGAGAGATTGTAGAGAGCCTCGCCATGATCCGGTTTGATCTCGATCACCTTTCGCCACTGAGCAATAGCTCCATCGCGGTCGCCGCTATGCAGCAACTCTTGCCCCAGAGTGAACAACGTATCGGGATTCCTGGGATCGAGCGCCGTTGCCTTTTTCAGCATCTGGACTGACGCCTGGGCATTGCCCGCCGATTTCTCGATCAGGCCAAGTAAATACCAGGGCTCCGACGCTCTTGGATCCAGACGCGTGGCGGTTTCGAGTTCGGGCTTGGCATCGCTGTCGCGCCGCAGGTCGAGCAGCACGCGCCCCTTGTTGTAGTGAGCCGCGGCGGCATTGGGATCGAGACGTATGGCTTCCGAAAACTCCTCAAGGGCGCCTTCCAGATTGAACTGATCGGCTAGCGTGATCCCCAGATTTATATGCGGTCCGGGAGACTTGGGATCGAGCGCGATGACCTTGCGAAAATAGGGGACGGCCTCGGCTTGCCGATCCGTTCGGGCAAGTACCATGGCCAGCACGGTAAGAGCCTGGGGGTTGTCCTCCCCGAGTTTCAACGCGCTGCGCAGCGCTTGTTCTGCCTCCGGGAAGCGGGATTGGGCTGCCAGCACCAGGCCGAGATTTACGAAAGCCTGCACGTACTGCGGATTATTTTCCGTCGCCTGGCGAAGCAGTTGCTCAGCCTGGCTGTTGTTTCCTTGCTGGCCGTAAAGCACGCCCAGGTTGGCCTCCGCTTCTGCATCTTGGGGGTCCAGCGCAATCGCGGCTTTCAACTCCCGCTCAGCATCCGCGTCCTGGCCGGCTTGCAGGCTCAGGAAGCCGAGTTGAGTGTGGGCAGCAGCGAGCGTGGGATCGATCTGGATGGCCTGTTGCAACACCTCGCGTTCCTCCGCGATGTTGCCCAAACGGTCAAGCGCCAGTGCCAGATCGTAACGAGTCCGCGCGTTTTTGGGGTCCTCGACGATCGCCTGACGATAGAGGTCGACGGCGTGTTGCGCATCTCCGGACTGCAGATATTCGTTGGCCTGGTTCACCTTGGTGCCGGCGACATCCTGATTTACGGTCGCCTGCTTCTTTTGTTCAAACGCCTTCAATTCCTGCTGGGCTTGTTCTTGCTGCCCCAGGCTTCGCAGCACTGCCGCCAGTTGAAAGCTGGCCTCGCTGGATGAAGGCTTGAGTTGCACGGCCTTCTCCAGTTGCTGACGAGCTTCCTGCTTCTTTCCCAACTTGGCCAGCGTGAAACCGAGGTTGTACCGAACATCGTAGCTGTTCCCGTTCAGTGCGACCGCTTGTCTGAGCATGGTTTCCGCTTCCGGATAGTTTCCCAGGCCGCGATCTACGACGCCCATCAGATAGAGTGCTTCGAAATCATGAGGCTTTCGCTTGTAATAGTCGCTGATCAAGGGCAACGCTGTGTTGAACTCGGCCAGAACAGCCAGCGCTTTTACATACGAAAGGCGAATCACGTCGTCGTTGGGGGCGAGGCGATGCGCCTCCTTAAACTCCTCGGCCGCTTGCCGGAATTGATTCTGCTGCGTATAGGCGATGGCCAGGTTGGAGTGCGCCTCCGCCGACGACGGATCCTGCTTCACAATATCGGTAAGCACCTGGACCGCCTCGCTCGCATTTCCGTTTTTCGAGTAGGCGACCGCGAGATCGTTCTGCAGCATAGCGGCGGGAGGCGCGTCCCTGAGATAGGCGATCGCCGCCGAATATCTTTTTTGCGCGATCAACGATTTCGCCAGCCCGTCAAGCGCCGGAACTGACTTCGGATCTTTATCCAGCGCGATCTTGAACTCGCCGATGGCTGCTTCATCCTGGTCCAACTGGCTGAGCGCGACGCCTAACGCAATATGGCTGAGAGGATTTTCAGGTTGCAGGCGGGTGGCGATTCGAAGCTCGATAGCGGCCCGCTTGGGTTGGTTGCTTTGCAGCAGAGCGAGCGACAAGTTGAAGTGGGCTTCCCAGGAATTGGGGTCCAAACGCACGGCCGATTCAAACGCGGAAATTGCGCACGCTATTTTTTGCCGTTGCCCAAAATACGCACCCAGCGCATCGTAGGCCCCTGCCGACGGATGCACCTTGATCGTCTGTTCCAGTTCCGCCGGACCCTGGCATGTCGCGGCATCCTGCGCAGCCAGGTTCAGGCTCAATGCGGAGAAAACAACGGGAAAAAGCGCGAGCCAGGCCAGTCCCCGCGCGAAATTCCATCCCACCATTCACGACTCCCAGAAGTGGTCGACCGTTTTCAATCGTAGCAGAACAGAAGTTTCTGCATCCATCGAGTGAAGGCCCTGACGCGGAGCCATCAGCGACGCATCCAATCAAAGCAATGAGTTATGATCGGCGAGATCGATGATCAATCAGCGGGCAAGGCAATCACGACGCAGAATTCATGCCACTTTTCTCATTCTTGTCCTGATCGTTCTGGGCAGAGGCAAGCTCGCGTGCGCTCAGGGCGTGGCCACCGGGGGCACGGCGGTCCCGGCCCGTCCACTCCCTCCGGGCATGAAGGCGCCCACCGTTGACTACGAGGATATCGCCGTCCAGGCTGGCCTCACCGGGGTTGAAGTTTCCGGGGCAGACCACGGAAAACAATACATTCCTGAATCCACCGGAACCGGCGTAGCAATTTTCGACTACGACAATGACGGTCTCCCCGACATCCTGCTGGTGAATGGCGGACGCCTGGGCGACGGCGCGCAGCCCAAGCCTTTCCTCTATCACAATCTGGGTGGACTGAAGTTCGAAGACGTCACCGAAAAAGCCGGAATCACGAGCCCTGGGTGGGGCCAGGGTGTCTGTGCGGGCGACATCGACAATGATGGCAACACCGACGTGTTCGTCACCCAGTGGGGGCAGAATATTCTGTACCGGAATCAGGGAAATGGCACGTTTCGCGACGAGACCAAAGAACGCGGCCTGCTCGCCGCCAAGCGCTGGAGCACAGGTTGCGCCTTCATCGACTACAACCGCGATGGATATCTCGATCTGGTAGTCGTCCACTACATCGACTTCGACCTGGCCCACACTCCGCGGCCGGGAGACAAATCGCAGTGTCAGTGGAAAGGGTTGCCGGTGCTGTGTGGACCGCGCGGCCTGCCTCCCGAAACGGTTTCGTTATATGAAAACGACGGGCACGGGCATTTCACCGACGTTTCCGACCGGGTTCATATCACCGGGCCCAAGGACTACTACGGTTTCACTGCGCTCACCGGCGACTTCGACAATGATGGCTGGCCCGACATTTACATCGCCTGCGATTCCACCGCGAATTTGTACTACCACAACCTGGGCGGAAAAACCTTCGAAGAGATCGGCGTTCGCTCCGGCCTTGCCTACAACGAAGACGGACGCGAGCAAGCAGGCATGGGGGTGGCCGCAGCCGACGTCAGCGGCAGCGGGCTGCTCGACATCTTCAAGACAAATTTTGCCGACGACACCCACACCTTCTATCGCAACCGGGGTAAAAATGATTTTGAGGACGATACCATCGGCGCCGGACTCGCGGTCAATACCAAGTATCTGGGATGGGGCACGGCGTTCCTCGACTTTGACAACGATGGCTGGAAGGACTTGATCGTCGCCAATGGGCATGTCTATCCCGAGGTGGACGAAGCCCACACCGCCGAACACTTCAAACAGCCCCGCCTGCTCTACTGGAATCGCGGCGACGGCCAATTTTTTGATCTTTCTTCTCAGGGTGGACCCGGCGTCAACACTCCGCACTCTTCGCGAGGTCTCGCGATCGGGGATCTGGACAACGACGGCGAGCTGGAGATTGTCATCGTCAATATGGGCGAAGGACCATCCCTTCTGAAAAATGTCGCCCCCCACACCGGGAATTCGCTGCTGGTTCGAGCGCTGACTTCGGGAAGGGACGCGATCGGAGCGCGGATCACACTAACCGCCGGCGGTCACAAGCAGATTGACGAAGTGCGCAGCGGCGGTTCTTTCATTTCGCAAAGCGACTTCCGGGTGCACTTCGGTCTGGGCAAAGCAACCGCGGCTGACTTGTCGATACGCTGGCCGGATGGCAAGAGCGAAACTTTCACGGGGGTTGCCGCAGGCCAGATCGTGACTATCGAAGAAGGCAAAGGCATCACCCGCAAACAGCAATTTACATCTCCGAAAAAATAGCCAGAGCAGCTCAGCGCGCCGGCTCGCGGACCGTAAGAATCTGATTCGCCGCGATCGACTCGAGACGCTGCACCTTGCCGCTTGGCCAGGTAATCTCGAGCAGTCTAATTTTCTTCGCTGATCCCAGGCCAAAATGCGCCCGCTTGTCGCTTGCGGACAGATAACTTCCGGCAGTGCTCACAAATGCAAATCGCTCCGCTCCGTCCTCGGTCACCAGCCGGAGCTTGGCGCCGATTCCATCCCGGTTGCTGACCGAGCCAATCAAGTTGACCAGCAGCCAGTGATTCCCATTGCCTCCCTGATTGCGGAGAATAATCGCCGGGCCATCATTGCAGTTAATGGCGATGTCAATAAAGCCGTCATTGTCGAGATCGCCAAACGCGGCCCCGCGGGCGGCAACGGGAATGTGAAATGCCGGACCGCTCTGTGACGATACATCCCGGAATTTAGTTCCGGTGTTTCTGAGCAAAATGGGCGCTTCAAGGTAACGGAGGCTGGGCTCCGTCAATTCGATGTTATCCATCACGTGGCCCTGGGCCACGAAGAGATCCAGCCTGCCATCGTTGTCGTAGTCGATCCATTTGGTTCCCCAGCCGGAATGCGACATGGTGATCGCACCCAGGCCAATGGCATCGATGATGTCTTCAAACTTCCCCTTGTCGTTGCGGAACAGCGCGTATTTCTGATTGGCCAGTGCGTTCACGAAAACATCGGGCCAGCCGTCGTTGTCGTAGTCGGCGAAATCGGCTCCCATCCCTGCGAATGCGCGCCCATTCTGATCGTAAGCGAGGCCTGCTTCCAGGGCGACTTCGGTGAACGTCCCGTCACGATTGTTGCGGAAGAGTTGCTCCGCCACGGAGTCATTGGCGACGAAAATGTCAGGCCAGCCGTCGCGATCGAAGTCATTGATCGCGATGCCCAGACCTTTCCCGGGTGACGCCGCGATGCCGCATTTCTTTGAGACGTCGGTGAACGTTCCATCCCCGTTGTTGTGGAAGACAAGATAAGAAATCGCCTTGAACTGGTCGGGATGGCAGTAGGCGCGATATCCGGGCTTATGCTGTCCGCAATAGATGTTGGAAGCAAAGTCCCACTCCACGTAGCGGGTGACGACCAGGTCGAGGCGGCCGTCGCGATCGTAGTCCACGAAACAAGCGCCCGGTGCACCATCCGCTGCCGCCCACACCAGCCTTGGCGGTCACGTCAGTAAAAGTGCCGTCGCCGTTGTTGTGGTAAAGAATATTTCCGCCCAGATTCGTGACCAGCAAATCGACGTTTCCGTCGTTGTCGTAATCCCCGACCGCCACTCCCATGCCGTAGGAATGGCCTTGCACGCCGGCATCTTCGGTGACGTCAGTAAAAGTGCCGTCACCATTGTTGCGATAGAGGCGGTTCCAGTAGCGCGGATTGGATTTGTCGGGCAATACGCCGCGCGGCATGGGATCCTGAATCTGCGCTCCATTCACGAAGAACAAATCCAGGTAGCCATCGTTGTTGTAATCAAACATGGCCACGCCGCCGCCCATGGATTCCGGGAGATATTTCTGGCTGGTGCGGCTGGCTTCTTGCTTGAATCGAATGCCGGATTTTGCAGTCACGTCGGCGAACACCGGCAGAGACCCCGACTTGGCGACGGCTTCGCTTAGGAATTTGTATCCGGGAGCCGCAACCATCGCCCAGAAAAGAAAAGATCGGCGGTCTATTTTCAAGGAAGGTTTCAAGGCGGGTTTCAAGCAGGCCTTAACGGTATTCTCCGCGGACCGGCGGTTCCGTCTCGCGGCTGAGGTCGGCATACTTCTTCGCCAGACCGGTTTCGCCGAGGCGGCCGTACACTTGCGCCAGCAAGGCGTAGATTTGGAGGTCAATGATCACATGCGCCGGATCGGCGACAGCTGGCCGCCTTTTCGGCATCGGTGCGCGCCTGCTGATAATTTTTCATCCGCAGATTCAACTTGGCGCGCTCGTACCATACGGCGCGCACCTGCGGAGCGAGTTCCACGGCGCGATCCATGTGCTCCTTGCTCGCAGCCAAATCATTGCGCTTCGCCAGGAAGCGGCCGTAGTTGTAGTCCAGGAAAGCGTCGTGGTAGCGCCCGGGTTGGTTCACTTGCAGTCCTTTCCGGTACGCTTGCTCGGCGCCGTTCAAGTCTCCCATCGGTTCCAGGTTTAAGGCTAGATAATCCCAAGCCCGACCGTCTCGCGGATTCAGCGTTGCCGCCTTCCGGAAATGCTGCACTGCGTCGGGCGAGGACTTTGCCTTGTCATAAATAGTGCCCAACTGGAATTGCACCTCGGGATCGTCGGGGTCGAGCCGACCGGCTTTCTCGAGCAGGGTCTTGCCCTGCGCTGATTGTCCTTTCATCACCAGAATCTGTCCGCGCAACGCCAGGGCGGCGGGGTCGTTGGGATCTTTGTCGATCGCGGCCGCGGACAAGGCGTCGGCTTTCATGTAGTCACGCTGCTCAAGGAAGAAGCGCCCGAAATACGCGAACCCCTGCGAGCTGTCGGGTTCGAGATCGGTATAGCGGATGTATAGATCGGCTGCCTGTTGGGCGTTCCCGCGCGAGTCCTCGATGCGTGCCTGCGCCAAGAGAATCTCCGGGCATTCGGGATGCGACACAGCGAGAGGATGCAACATGCCTTCTGCCGCATCGATGGCATCGAGCGTGAGCTTCTTCGAAATAAGAGACAACTGCGCCTCGGCGCCGGTGCAGGGCCCGGCGAAGGCCGCCCGCGCCGTACAGGGCACGAATAACAATAGCGGAGCTAGGAGTGTCGCCCTCATGCCCGTCATTTCTCGGTGACCTTCAGAATCTGATCGGCTTTAACATTCCGCAAAACCTGCACGGTTCCGCTCGGCCATCGCAGTTCGATCTCTTTGATGGTTGCGTCCGCGCCCAGCCCGAAGTGCACTCGCGGATCGGATGAACTGGCATAGCTTCCCGCGGTGGTGACATGGTTGTACTGCACCAGGCCAGATTCCCCGGTAAGTTTGATGCGGGTACCGATTCCATCGCGATTGCTCTTGACCCCGATCGTCTGGATCAAAATCCAGTGGTTGCTGCCGATCGAGGTGTTGTAAAGCAGTTCGGCGGGACTGCCAATAGCGGACACCACCACATCGATCTTGCCATCGTTGTTGAGGTCGCCAAAGGCGCAGCCGCGATGGGCCGCGCGCGCCTGCATGTCTGCGCCCGCCTGGCTGCTCACATCCTGAAAGGTCCCGTTGTGCAGGTTCCGAAAGATTGCGTTGGGCTGCCGGTAGTGTTGCTGCGGGTCGATATCGGCATTTTCGCTGACGTGGGAGTTGGCGGAGAACAGATCCTTGTAACCGTCGTTATCGAGGTCCACGATGCCGGCGCCCCAGCCGCTCATCTTGAAAGTGCGGAACCCGATGCCGGCCTTGTAGCTGTCGTAACTGAAGAATCCGTTTCCTTCGTTGCGGAACAAAGGATAAATCTCATCTCCCAGCGCGGTCACGAACAGGCTGGGTTTGCCATCGTTGTTCCAGTCGCGAAAGTCAACGCCCATGCTCGAAACCGGGATGCCGTTGTCGGTGTAAGCGACGAACGATTCCACGCCGACTTCGTCGAATCCGCGCCCGCCGCGATTCTTGAACAGAAAATTTCTCTCGTTGTCGTTGGCCACGAAGATATCCATCCACCCGTCGCCGTCGTAATCGGCGATCGCAACTCCCATCCCTTTTCCGATCGATCCGGAAATGCCCATGGCCGCCGAAACGTCGGTGAAGGTTCCGTCGCCATTATTGTGGTACAGGATATTCGGCTCGCCTTTGTAGAAACGTGGGGGAGCATGAAAGGCGTTTGCCCGGGGCGCCGCACACCCGGGAAGTCGCGAAAGACCAGTCCAGATAATTGGTGACAAAAAGATCGAGCTTGCCGTCGTTGTCGTAGTCCACCCAGGCTGCTGCCACTCCCCACAATTTTTTCCCCGCCGGGGAAACGCCCTGGACTCCGGCCTTGGCGGTCACGTCGGTAAAGGTTCCGTCGCCATTATTGTGATAAAGAAAGTTGCGATTGAAGCCAGCAACGTATAGATCCGTCCAGCCGTCGTTGTCGTAGTCGGCGGCGGCGGCGCCTATGCTGTAGCCCTCGCCGCGAAGCCCGGCGCGATCGGTGACATCGGTAAAGGTCCCGTCATGATTATTGTGGTAGAGGCGGTTGTAAAAACCCGGGCTGTCTTTTTCCAGGCCGGGAAGACGCGCTCCGTTGGTAAAGAAGATATCGAGATAGCCGTCGTTGTCATAGTCCAGCAGCGCAACCCCGCCGGGAATGCCGTCAATCATCGGTTTGTCGGGAAGGGTGCCGTTATCGAGGACGAATGTAACGCCCGATTTTTTCTGCCGGTTCTCGAATTGAATGCGCGATGCTTCGGCGCCCCACAAATCCAGTTGAGGAGCCAGCAGTGCCGCGACCAGCGCCATGGCGAGGACTTGCCTCATGCGATTGAAAAAAGCCTCCAGCTGACCCGGGTTTCACGATCAGCATTCTTTGTAGCACGGAATTGAATGGATCGAGGCAATTGCGATTCGCCTCACAACCCGTTGCTCTGGCCAGGGAACTTCGTCACGGCAAACGTCGGGCCGGGGACACGCGAAGGTAAATACGAGTGGTTCCACCGCCTTCGAGGCGCGGCCTTCCAAGAAACGGTGAGATTTGTCGATCTGGTCATGCCGCCCGAGCCGTCTGCTACCCCTTTGAAGTGCATCCTTGGCAGGGCGTTACGGCGAAAATATGGCCGCTGCGGGGGACGCCGATTTTGGGCCGCAAAACTTACTTTAAGCGC
The DNA here is from genome assembly GCA_963841075.1 of Terriglobia bacterium. Classification (GTDB taxonomy): domain Bacteria; phylum Acidobacteriota; class Terriglobia; order Terriglobales; family Acidobacteriaceae; genus JAIQFF01. The sequence goes on along the minus strand of CAWJBA010000028.1, from coordinate 45,874 downwards.
TTAGAAAAGTTACGTAAACCTTAACTATCACGTTTAAGTTACCCAATTTTATTCTTGACAAGCTCTAGTATATTCAGACTACAATCGCGCGTCTTTTAGAGAAGGCCGAGGTTCCGCCTTGCTCTCGCAACCGGTTTTGCTCCATCGAGGAGATCTGAAAATGAATAATTCCAGTAGCTCAGCGTTGAGCCTTCGCAGCCTGCTGTGGCTTGCCTGCGTTTTCGCCTTCTCAGCCGCTTCAGCTTTCGCGCAGCTTTCGAGCGCGACGCTTAACGGAGTGGTTCGAGATTCGACCGGCGCCGTAATCGCCAAGGCCAGCGTGATCCTGGGCAACGTCGACACTGGAATCGAGCGACCCGGCAACAGCAACGAGAGCGGCAACTACGTGTTCGCCGACATCATTCCCGGCCGCTATACCCTCAAGATCACGGCGCAGGGTTTCTCCACCAAGCAGGTTTCCGCGTTCGTCCTCGCGGTGAATCAGACTGCCACCATCGACGTTGCGCTGGCTCCCGGAGCTCAAACCGAAGTGGTGACGGTTGACGCTGCCGGCGAGCAACTGCAGACGTCTACGGCAGAGTTGGGCACGGTTATCGCCACCCACCAGGTGAACGATCTTCCGCTCAACGGCCGCAACTTCACCCAGCTCCTTTCGCTGACGCCTGGGGTCTCACCGATCAGCGTCGGGCAAAACAACATGGGCGGGCGCACCGGCGGTTTCGCCGCTCCCATCGCCGAGGGTGCGGAATTCACCTTTCCCTCGGTCAACGGAGCGACCAACCGCAGCAATTACTTCCTGACCGACGGCATGAGCAACTTCGCGGCCTTCCTCAGCACCTACGCGGTGCCGCCGATCATCGACGCGATTCAGGAGTTCAAAGTGGTTTCGCGCACTGACACCGCCGAATTCGGTTCCGTGCTGGGCGGCGTGGTGAACGTGGTCACCAAGTCAGGCAGCAACCAATTTCACGGCGCGGCCTGGGAGTACATCCGCAACAACGCCTTCGACGCCGCGCCGACGAATCCGAACTTCCTGGCTGCCGGCGCCAAAATACCTTCTTTCCACCAGAACCAGTTTGGCGCTTCGATCGGCGGTCCGGTGGCGCTTCCCGGCCTGAAGAACAACACCTTTTTCTACTTCGCCTATCAGGGTTTCCGCTTTTCACAGCCCAGCAGCTCGAACATCCTGGTGCCGACCGCAACGCAGTTGACCGGCGATTTCAGCGGAATATGCGCCACCGGCTTTACCGGCGGTGTTTGCAACGACCGGGACAACAATGCCGGAAACGTCATCAGACCAGATCTATAACCCCTTCACCACCACCGCCACCGCAGTTACGCCAGCTCCAACTGGATTCACCCGCCGCCGTTTGCCAATAACATCATTCCCACCGGACCTGATTGATCCCCGCCTGGTTGGTTTCATCCAGAGCGTATATCCCGCGGCGGGGCAATTCGTGCCTTCAACCAACAGCAACGCGATCGACACTGACCCGAATACTCAACATCAGAACGAGTACAACGTCCGCCTGGATCACACCTTCGGACAGAAGGATTCGATCTGGTTCCGCTACAGCCGCATTAACAGCACGGTCAGCGTCCCCGCCGGCTTGCCGGGTCTGATCAAGAATGAAGCCATCCCCGGCCGCGATTGGGGAGGCAGCTACATTCACACCTTCAGCTCAACCCTGCAGTTGGAAGGGCTATTCTCCCGGACCACGGTTTCGGACGACTCCACCACCAAATTCGCCAAGCTGAATTCGCAGAGCGTGGACCAGGCAGCCGGCTTCTCTCCCGACTTCGCCGCCAATTTCTCAGGAACCCCGGATTGGCTGATCCCTGCACTGGGCCCAGGCAACGGCATCGCCAGCGCGGGTGAGAGCGTGCAGAACACCCCCCAGGCCACCGACAACTGGCAATACTCGGTCACATTGACCAAAGTAAAGGGGACCCATACCTTTAAAGTTGGCGCGAACTACATCACCAGCCGGTTTTCCAGCCCCATTTCCTACGACACGCTCGGCTTCGCCACTACTCAAACCAATGACGCCAACGGCAACGGCGGCTTCGGCCTGGCATCGACGCTCCTGGGTGTCGTAGACAACGCCAACCGGCGCGACGTCAACGAAGCAACCCGCCAGGGCGGCTTGTTCAGCACGTTCTTCCAGGACTCATGGAAGGCGATCTCCACGTTTGACCATCAACTACGGTATTCGCTACGACCTGACCTTGATTCCGCCCTATGGGACTCTCAAGACGATTGGCCAGCAGGGGGGAATTGAAACGGGCGAACCTAACTACACCGATGGTACGTATGTGCTGCAATTTCCGCCGCCGCCCTGCACCGTGCGCGGCAAAGCTCCCTGCATTCCCAGCATCGCGCTCGATGCCAGCGGCAACGCCATCGCGTGCGACCCCACCACTCAAACCTGCTTGCCACCTGGAACACTGCCGCCTCACGTCGTAGTCGACACGCGCGGCAGGATCTCGCACAACACCTACACCAACCTCGGACCGCATCTTGGCTTCGCTTATCGAGTCGGCGAGAAGACGGTGGTTCGCGGATCGGCCGGGGTGGTGTACGACAACTGGGCCGCAGTCAGCCAGATGTCGCAGAACATCGAAGGCGACTGGCCGGGCATTGGACAGTTGATTGCCACCGCGGTGAACGCCCCGGGCACGCAATCCGCGCCGACCGGTCCACCGACCGTTTTCGCTCAAAATCCCTTTGCCGGGAATGGCACCGCCGGTCTGCCCGGGCCGACTCCGTTCAGCTCCTCTCTGGTGAACTGGTTCTATGATCCGCATATCAAGAATGCGTATGCCTATCAATACAACTTCGGTATTCAACGGCAACTGAACAACTCAACCACGATAACGGCGAGCTACGTGGGATCAAGCACCCGGCGGGCCAACATCGGCGGGATGTACAACACCGCTTTGAACCCGAGCCCCGCGCCCAACCCCCAGTCGCGATCCCTGTTCCCCTACATGATTGCCAGCTTCTATGACCGCAGCAACGGGTTCGCCGACTACAACGCCTTCCAGTTGCAATTGGACAAGCGTTTCAATAACGGTTTGGCGTACCAGGTGGCCTATACTTACTCCAAAGCCCTAACCGAAAACGACGGCTGGTTCGGCTCGGAAGGAAAGAACGTGGCCAATCCTTACGATCCGAGAGCCAGCTTGAGCCCAGCCGGGTACAATCTGCCTCACATTCTTACCGCCAACGTGGTGTACCAGCTTCCGTTCGGCGCCAACAAGAAGTACGCCACCAGCAACCACGTCGTGGACTCCGTAATCGGCAACTGGCAAGTCAACAGCATCTTCACCATCCGTTCCGGCCAGCCCTACGGCGTGACTGACGGCGTAGACCAGGCGAATACCGGGAACACCGGGTGGGCTGGATACGAGCAGGCCAATCTGGTGGGTGATCCCAACACGGGCTCATGCCCCAACGGCGCTCCCGCTAAATCACGGACCTGCTACTTCAACACCAACGCGTTCGCCGTACCGACGCTTGGAACCTACGGCAACGTGCGGCCCGATGGCTTCCAGCAACAGCGCTACTGGAACGTCGATATGTCGATCTTCCGGCAGTTCCCGCTGTGGAGTGAAAGCCGGCGTCTAGAGTTCCGCGCCGAATCCTTCAACCTGTTCAACACGACGATCCTGGGCACGCCTGGGGGGGACGTAAACAATCCCGGTGCGCTCGGCATTGTCACCGGTGCGGCCAATCAGTCTCGACAGCTACAGTTCGGCTTGAAGTTTATTTTCTGAGGCCGAATCTGCTCAAACAACTTTCGCCCGCCCTGCTTTCAAGGCAGCGGCGGGCGAAGTTTTTCTGAGGATCCTTCCTTGGGATGAGGCGTGGCCAAGAGGTTCTGCGCCCGGGAGCGCCTCTGCGAACTCTCCGTGGGCTGGTTTGATGCCCAAACCCCTCGCAGCGCCGAATGCAGCGCCTGGAGCGATCTGCGGGCATTCCGGAGGCCTTATTCGGACGGTTCGTCGTGACCTGGACGTTCCTGTGGTAAAGCCGATCCTAGAGGGTTTTGAGGGCAATCACGCTCGCGTCCGGGTCGGGCGCCTGCGCGGGCAGGTCGATTTGCAGCTTGCCTTCAGCCTGCCGGAAGGTCAACGGCTTCCCTCCTGCAAGTAAGCGCGCGGAGATTACTTTTGCTTCGAGGCCCGGCACTTCGAGTGCGGCGGATGGCCAGTCAAAGACATGCACAAAAACTGACTTCCCTTTCGCCGTAGTGCGGATAGACGGTGAACCCTGCACTGGCCCGTAGGTAGTCTCGTAAATCGCCTCGCCGTTGACCGCCAGCCAGGCGCCGATGGCTCGCAGGCGTTCCTGAAACTCCGGCTGGATTGTCCCGTCCGGTTGCGGACCGACGTTCAGTAGAAAGTTTCCGCCCCGGCTGGCCACCTCCACCAGGCTTCGTATCAGGACCTGCGACGACTTGTACTCGTGATCATTCTGGTTGTAGGCCCAGGTGTTATTGATGGTCATGCAGGTTTCCCACAGCCGGAACTCTTCGGGGCTGGGAATGGTGGGCTTCAGTTTCTCCGAAACCTTGGGATCGATCCCGGTGAGCTTGATCGCCCTTGGTGGGAATCGCCGTCGGGATGAACTGCTCCGGCGTCTCGTAGTCCGCATCGACGCCGATGCGGTCGTTGACGAGGGTCGCAGGCTGCAGCTTGTGAATCAGATTCAGAAAGCGAACGCCCTCATATTTTTCCTGGTGATGCAAGCCGTCAAACCAGATCAGCGCGGCCGGGCCATATCGGGTGAGCAACTCCGTCAGCTGCAACTCCATATAATCCAGGTAGAGCGGCCACTCCGGCCGGGCCGGCTCGCCTCCCCAGTTTTCCTTTGCCAGCTTGGTGGTGTCCCGAAACCCGGGATGAGTCATGTCCGGCGGCGAATAATAAAAGCCCAGAGGCATTCCGCGCTTTTCGCACGACGTGGCTAGCTGCGCGACGACATCTTTTCCATAAGGAGTGTTGGTAATTTTGTAGTTCGTGTAGGCCGAATCGAACATGCAAAAACCATCGTGGTGCTTGGTGGTGAACACCATGTAGCGCTGGCCGGCGGTGCGGGCCAGGTCAACGAACGCTTCGGGATCAAACTTGACGGGGTTGAATCGCTTGTACAGTTCCCGATAGTCCGCCTCGCTGATACCACCCGGCTTCGGCACCATGATCGGCCAGGAAGCTTCCACGCTGGCCAATGAATAAGGTCCCCAATGGATGAACATGCCGAATTTGGCGGCGCGATACCAGGCGGTGCGTTCATCTTCTAAATAGGAAGATGCGAGGCTAAGGCGAGACAGAAGTGGAAAGCAGGAGGCTCCGAACGTAAGGCGGAAGAAATCACGCCTCGAATTAAAATAAGCGCTCATAATCGCGACGCGAGTTTAGTGGCAGGTATCCATTTGTGTCAATGATGAAAGGGGAATGGGCATGAATGACGACCGTGGCCAGCCAGAGGAGAAGTTCATTCGTTGACATATAAGCGCTTAACTCCTTAGACTGGCCACCGCATTGCTCTCCCCCTGAAATCGCGGTCGACCTTAAGTTTCCCAGGGAGCACAACTTCTCCGAACTGAATCTATGGGCGCCCCGAGTTCGGTTTCGCGTGGAAAGGACCTGGAAATGAAACGGCTCGGAATGATCCTGCGGCTCAAGCCGGGAGTCGCGGATTCCTACAGGAAGTATCACGAGGCCGTCTGGCCTGAAGTCCTGGACATGATCCGGCAATGCAACATTCGCAACTATTCCATCTACTTTAAAGACGACATCCTGTTCAGCTATTTCGAATACCACGGCACAGACATGAAGAGCGACTGGGCCAAAATGGCCGCGCACCAGAAGACCCAGGAATGGTGGGCGATCATGCAGTCCATGCAGGAGCCGGTACCCACTAGAAAAAAAGGCGAATGGTGGGCGGAGATGGATGAAGTCTTTCACATGGACTAAATATCCTCATGGCGCTTGATCTGGAGAGCAAAGTTGTCGTGATCACCGGCGCTGGCGATGGCATCGGAGTGTGGACGCCGATGCTCGAACAGTGGTGCGGAGAGCAGCCCGACCCTGCCGGCATCCGCATATATCTTGACGATATTCACCTGCGCGGCTATTGCCCCCGCGGCGATGTGATCGCCGATGCCGCCGTATTTCTGCTTTCCTCGAAGGCACGATTCATCACCGGCTGCATCCTGCCGGTCAGCGGCGGCGCCGAGTTGGGTTACAGGCGATGAGCCTGCGGAGACCGAATGCCAAATTGCGTAATTGAATCCATCTCGACCCGCGACGCGCGCTTCGCTTTGCCGCCCGGGGCGGGAACGGATGCCGTTCACACCAATTCGGAATACTGTCTGGCGGTTACCCTGCTCAAAAGCAGCGCAGGACTTTGCGGAACCGGCATTGCCCTCACCCTCGGAGAAGGCAACCGCCTGGTGTGTGAAGCCATTGATCTGCTGGCGCGTCCGCTTGTTGGTCTCGAAATCGAAGAACTCATGGCGGATTTCGGGGCCATGTCACGCCGATTGGCGGACGACCCGTTCCTGCGCTGGCTCGGCCCGCACAAAGGCGTGGTCCACCTTGCGCTGGCCTCAGTCACAAACGCCTGTTTCGATTTGTGGGCGAAGAGTCGCGGCGTGCCCTTGTGGAAACTGCTGCTCGACCTCACCCCGGAGCAAATGGTTGCTCTGCTCGACCTGAGTTACGTCGAAGACGTGGTCAGCCGAGCGGACGCGGTCGCGTTGCTTCGCGACAATCTTCCCAGTCGCGCCGCGCGTGAGCCGATTCTCCGCAGCGGCTATCCCGGCTACGACACCTCGGTGGGCTGGATGGCGTACGACGATGACAAGATCCGCGGGCTGATAGACCGCGCCATCAGCCAGGGTTTCCGCGCCTTCAAGCTGAAGGTCGGATCGGCCGACGAACAGCGCGACCTGCGGCGTGCCGCGATGCTGCGCGACCGGGTAGGAGACGACGGCATTATCATGTTCGACGCCAACCAGCACTGGAACCTTGCCGGGCGCCATTCGCATGGGCCGCGAGTTGGGGAAATTCAAGCCCCTGTGGCTGGAAGAGCCAACTCATCCCGACGACATTCACGCGCACGTGGTACTGGCCCGCGAAATCGCCCCCGTGAAGATTGCGGCCGGGGAACACATTCCCAATCGCGTTCTGTTTAAGAACTTCATGCAGGCCGGCGCCCTGAGTTTTGTTCAGGCCGACTGCACCCGCCTGGGCGGAATCAGCGAATTTCTCACCGTGAGCTTGCTGGCAAGAAAATTTGGCTTGCCTGTGCCGCCGCATGTCGGCGACATGGGACAACTGCACCAGCATCTGGTGCTGTTCAACCACATTGCCATCGGACACGAGGTTTTGTTTCTGGAGCACATTCCGCACTTGCGGGAACACTTCGTTTTTCCGGCAAAAGTGTGCGGCGGCCGCTATGAGACGCCTTCTGAGCCCGGCGCGTCGTGTGATCTGAGAATGTTGAGAGAAGCGAAATGAACGAATCGTTGGCATTGGGCATTGCCTTGACCATGGTGGCTGGGCTGATGTCCGGCAACTGCATGCTGCCGATGAAATTCGTCCGCTCCTGGAAGTGGGAAAACGTCTGGCTGGTTTTCAGCGTGATCTCGTTGATCGTGATCCCGTGGGCGCTCGCACTAGCCCTGGTGAGCAATCTCTTTGGAACTTACGGCGCACTGTCGATGCGCCAGCTGGCTGTGCCTCTGCTTTTCGGCGCTGGGTGGGGAATCGCCCAGGTGCTGTTTGGGATTTCTGTCACTCGGCTGGGACTGGGCCTGGCCTACGCCATCATCGTCGGACTGGGCGCGTTGCTGGGCACGCTGGTTCCCCTTTTCGTGCAACAGCGCGAACTGGCGAGGGGACGACCCATGGCTTTCGTGCTGAGCGGGGTTGCGGTCATGATGCTCGGCATCTTTTTTTCCACCTGGGCAGGGCAGCTGCGAGAGCGGGGCGGAAAGCCCGGCATGCCCGCGTCTCCCCCGGGCCAGAATTATTTTGCCGCAGTCTTGCTGGCCGTACTCTGCGGAGTCATGGCGCCCATGCTCAATTACTCTTTCGCTTTCGGGCAAGACATCGCGAAGGAAGCGGTCCGCCTGGGAACCCCGGAACTGCGCGCCGGATACGCTGTTTGGCCTATCGGGTTGGCCGGCGGTTTTATTCCCAACATCGTTTACAGCTTGTACCTGCTGTTCAAGAACCGGAGTTGGGGAGCCTTCCGTCCCACGGGCCCGGATGTTTTTTGGTCCTCCCTGATGGGCGTGCTGTGGATGGGGGCGTTCTCGCTCTATGGCATGGCAGCCATCTACCTTGGATCTTTCGGGACCTCTATCGGCTGGGGCTTGCTGCAGATTTTCATGATCATGACCGCCACTCTCTCCGGAGTGCTGACCGGAGAATGGAACCAGGCCTCCAGCGGCGCGAAACGGCTTCTCGGTTTGGGATTGAGTTGCCTGATCGGCGCCACTGTCCTGCTGGCGCTCGGAAACCGCTGAGCTTCGACACTCAAACAATTTCGCACTCCGGACAGGGTGGATTCAGAGTGCTTGCCGATCACGCATGATTTTCTTGCCACCATGCTGGGGATGAACCGGTCCAGGGTGCGCCTGGCAGGGCTTGGAATAAACAGCCGGGCTCGATCGGTATGCCCCTAGCTCAACGCGACATCCTGTTGCGGGGAAAAGAATGTGCCGCCTGCCAGCAGGCGGTCGACCGCTCGAATGAGATCACGGGCAGCCTGAGACTTAAGAACCAGGCCTTGAGCCTTGGCTTGGCGAACCTCGCTCGAGAGCCTGTCCGAATCATGCATGGTGAACATCAGTATCCGGCAACCGAGACCGAGTTTGGCGATTTGCGGCGCCGCTTCAAGCCCGCTCATCTTGGGCATTGTGATGTCGAGAATGACGATATCCGGTTTCAGGTTCTTGACGGCTTCCAGCGCTTCTTCTCCGTCCCGGGCTTCGCCGCAGATCTCCCAGTCGGGTCGCGATCTGGCAATCAGGGTACGAATGCCTTCGCGCACAATTTCATGATCATCGGCAAGCAAAATACGGGGTGGCATTTAATCTCCAAGTCTCTTTGAGGTTTTGAGGCAAGACCACGCACAGTTTATTCGGTGGTTCATTGGGAGGATGAGAACTTGCCCTGTGGAACCTTCGCGGTCACGGTCGTGCCGCTCTCGTTCGAAGCGAGTTCTAACTTGCCACCTAACTGCCGCATCCGCTCATTCATGCCCCGCACTCCAATCCCGAGACCGCCCATCCGCTCCTGGCAAAAGTCCTCAAGGAGTTCCGGACGAATGCCTTTTCCGTTGTCCTCGATATCCAGCACAGCCATGTCGTTCTCGACCGATAATCGAACGTGGGCGGTAGGACTGCCTGAGTGCCGATGAACGTTGGTGAGGCCTTCCTGGAGAACGCGAAACAATGCCAACTCCGATTCTCGCGGCTGCCGGCCAAATTCGGTCTGCACCTCAAACGTTGTCTTAATTCCGCTGCGGGTTGAGAATCCGTCCAGGTACCACGGTATCGCCGATTTCAAACCCATCTCTTCCAGCATCGGCGGGTATAGCAGATAAGAGACGGTTCTGACTTCCCGGATCGAGTCCTCCATCAGGCGGATACACTGGCCGAATTCACGGGCCGTTTCATCCTGTTTTTGTCCAATCAAGGCCGCGACGGAATCCAACTTCATCTTCAACACTGCCAGATACTGCCCCAGACTATCGTGGAGGTCCCTTCCAATGCGCCTCCGCTCTTCGTCCTGCGTGCGAAGCAGGTGAAGTGACAATTGCCGGAGGGATTGTTCTGAATGTTGAAATCGACGCTCAGCTTCTCGCCTTTCGGCGACTTCCTGTTCCAGCGCTTTTTGACCTTGCATGCGTTCAGTAAAATCCCGCGTGATTTTTGCAAAGCCCAGAAGCCGGCCCGAGTCATCCTTGACAGCTGTGATGATCACGTTCGCCCAAAACCTGGTTCCATCTTTTCGTAGCCGCCAACCCTCGTCCTCGAACCGTCCTTGTTTCGCGGCCTCTACCAACTCGCGATCCGGCTTCCCGTCTCGAAGATCTTCTTCCGGGTAGAAATGCGAGAAGTGTTTACCAACAATCTCTTCCGCTTTGTATCCCTTGATTCGTTCTGCACCGATGTTCCAGCTGCTGACGAATCCCTCGGGATCCAGCATGAAAATCGCATAATCCTGAACCGCTTCCACCAGCAAACGGAAAGGCACCTCATTTTCCCGCGATGCCAGCTCTTTTTCGAGAACCTGGGCCCTCTGCTGCAGACTGGCAATGCTGCGCAGACGTTCCTCTTCGTTGCGCAAAACCAGGTAGCTTTCGCTGGGAATCACGCCGGAGTGTTCGCCGCACATCTGAAGAAAAGGCTCAATGTGCGTTTCATGGTTGCACCCCGCGACGGGATAGGCGCAGAGCAGAGAGAAAGAGTGGCTCTTGGCAAGTTCATTCCAGAGTTGCTCAGCCCGGATCGCTTCCGAGGGCTTTCCCCCTGACCACAGCAAGGCGACTAACTCTCCGAATACCGCTACACGGCCTTGCTTGCGGGCGACCGAGGTTTCGGCCTCAGTCAAAGCTCTACCCACAGTCTGCCGAAAGCGATCGTCGTCCAACGAACCTTCTACCATCAACTTGGGCAGAGTCTCAATCGCGTCCAGTACAACGTAGCGTCCCTGCAGGGCTGCCTTAGCCGTATCCACCCCGTTCGTCGACAGGCGCCGCTCAAGTCCCGTGCGATGGGCTTTGGTCGCTATGACCACAGCGGCATCACCCGCCGCCAGCGCCCCGCCAATAAATCGACTCAGAACGTCAATGAGGAAATCATCGTCCACGTATAACTGGACGATGTGTCCGTCCTGTGTGTGGCTGGGGGTGTATGCCAGCGAGGGTATGAGTTCGACACTGGAACTCGACATCGCACTGCTCATCTAGACTCCAGACGCGGGGGAAGACTGTTAAGGCTAACCGTGGCGCGAGCCGCGGCCAATACAGTAACTGCTGTAGTCCTTCTCTGCCAGCGAGTTATGGTTTCGGAGCAGCGCAACCGCCCTCCACCGAACTGGGTGTGCTCGCGGGCAGAATACCGACTGGCACTTGCACAATGCTATTGCGCACCGCGTATAGCACGAGCTCGCTGACCGAGTGCAGGCCGAGCTTTCGCATGATGTTGCTGCGGTGCGTCTCCGCCGTCTTCACGCTCAAATTGAGATGACAAGCTACTTCCTTGCTTGATTTGCCTTCAGCCAGCAGCTGCACAACTTCGCGCTCGCGAGAGGTAAGATGAGGCACGTTCAGATCGCTCTTGATGGAACGCGGGGTCTTGTTGAGATAGCCGGATAATATGAGATCAGCCACCCGGGCGGTAAAGAAAGTCTTGTTGTCAGCCAGGGCGCCCACTGCGATGACCAGGTCTCGAGCGGCATCCGACTTTAGAAGAAAACCTCGGGCGCCCGCGTCCAGCACCGCCTGCACGGCTTGATCGGTATCGGTAATGGTCAGAATCAACACTCTGACCGCAGGGCGCTCTTGCAGAATTTGACGAGTCGCTTCAAGACCGTTGAGTACGGGCATGCCAATGTCGAGAATGGCAATGTCCGGTTTAGATTGGCTGGCTTTCTCCACGGCTTGACGTCCGTTGTCGGCTTCCGCGCAGACCTCCCAGTCAGGATTTGACTTAATAAGTGAGATTAATCCACGGCGTACGATCTCGTGATCGTCAGCAACCAGAATGCGCAGGCGATTCATAAAAGTAGCTCCTCTTCGGATGAACAACACTGGCAGGATGCGGTTCGGATACAACACTGACCTGAACGGGACAAAACCACTTTCTTTTATCATGCCTGGAGCTGATTAGCGTCAATACAGTCCATCCTGTACCTCGGCCACCCCTCGCCATACCACCCGATCGGGATCGTCCGAATCCAAGCAATAGTCGCTGCAGTACCTGTTTGTTTTGGGTCATGGCTGCGGTCTTGCGCCATAGTCAGGAGGGGTGCGCTATGAAGGGAGCCCAGAGGCGTAACACAATCCGGGCGAATGACCGAGACTTCTGGTGGGCACCTCGATCCTAAAAAGTCCGGGCCGGTCAAATTTTACCGGGATCATCGTTGTCAGGTTCACGCACCGGCAGGTCTCCGGAGACGGATCTGGATCCTGAACCGGCACATCGGGTTCGGAACCAAAAGGTGGATCGATGATTGGAGATTGCGAAGGGCCTGGAAATTGACGCATCTCGGATGGCATGGTTGTAAGATGCGCGGAGTGGGCGCAGCGTCAGCGCCCTGCTATTCCAATCCGCATGCGACTCCGCAAGGCGTACACTGGATTAATTATGCGTCGGAAAACATACCAACTGGGACTTTGCATCTCAGTGACGATAAGGAAAGGAATAGAGCAACTTGACTAACCAGACACCGACAAGCAACGATAACACCGTAAAGCCATCGGTGACCCTTCCCGGAACCGTTGAAAAGATCATTCCGGCACTGCATCCCAGTCAACCCGACAAGGCGCAGATTGGGGTGGAAGGCGCCGACGATCTGTACCGGGAAATCCGCGTCGAAAACACTCTCCAGGACGAGAAGGGCAACCCAGTGGTCCTTAAGCAGGGTGCTAAGGTCGATGTCACCATAGAAGCTGATCCGGATGCGACCGAACCCAAGCCAACCCCTTGATCCGGCTTCTTTGCGGCCCTTGCCAACTGTTCCTCCCGGAGAAATACAGACGCAGGGCACGAGGTGCTTTTCTCCGACTTCTGCCGTGACAAACTCCGTCTTGCGGTGATGATGATGGGCCCGCGATCCAGGAGAAGAAGCGCGGTGTTCGACATGAACCACGGCGGCCTCGTGGGCGACTAGAAAAGAAAAAGGAGCGAGTTAGTGAGCCAGGGTGCGGATAGCCTGGAGCAATTGCCCGTCCATTGAGTCCGTCTTGGAAAGGACGTGATCAATACCTGCCTTTCGGGCCTCGTCCGACAAATGCGGATAGTTGTGCAGGGTAAACATAAAAATGCGAGTGCCGGGCGCAATTCTTTTAATTACACGGGCAGCTTCGAGCCCGTTCATGACCGGCATTGATAGATCGAGAATCACTGCGTCGGGCTGCAACTCTCGCACGCGATCGATAGCCACCTGGCCGTTCTCGGCCTCGCCGCAGATTGTACAATCGCCTGCCTGCTCCAGGTACAAACGCATCGAGCGACGAACCGCCGGCGCGTCGTCCACGACGAGAATTCTGGCAGTCACGACCGCCTCCATCTAACACCTTCACCGAATCATTCGAATTGCACAATACCCCGGATGCTGTACGGCCACGGTAACTTCGCACGGGGAACCCTGCATGCGCGACACCGCGGTGGCTCGCTGGCTGGAGCAACGTTTGCGCTGGAGACGCCTGCTCCGGGTATGTACGGGTCAGTAGCTCTACTTTCCGATGCAGAATGTCTCCGATTCACATAACCCTATTATTTTTGATTGGGAATGTGCTTCGGGCTGCCCCTCGGAGTACATGCTGGAGTACACATCTCCGGGGTTCAACCATGTTCGAAACTCCATCACAAACATACTGACCAACCTATCGAAGATGGCTTCCATTCGCCGATTCGTCAGCAATTAAGGGCAGACGCCGAATCGCAAAACAATGAAATGAAGTCCCGCCAACTTACTCTAAATAGGTAACTTATCGGCGACCACCCCCCAAACTACATCATCATCTCCAGCACATTGTGTAGAAAAAAGCTTAAGCTATCTCAGACTTCCGGCGAAGCGACTTGGAACCTGCTAAAAACGCTAGGGATCTTCCGCCCTCTGCCGTGGGCCGTTTTGGGAATGCTCTTCATTGTGAAATACCAGTCCCGCGATTTTTCCCTGTAAGTAGAAGATGCTGAATAATTTGTTACTAATTGCCGTGTGCAGTTTTTTATCGCGTTCCATCGCCACTTTTCGTTTTCCGATTTGTTTTCTTAAACTTGGCGCGACTTCGGGCGCAAAGTGCGGGGAGATGAGACCCATGGAGGCGGAGGACCTGGAGGAGTGCTTGAAAGACGAGATGCCGAACCGGTTGCTCATGAATGTGATTCCGGTTGTCTTACTCCTGAATACAGTCAAAGTTCTCTGCAGAGTTTGTATCGCCCTGGCCTTTGTACCGAGCCACCCTCGGGTAAGCGCACAATGGCCGCGTCAGCCGGACACCTCCCGAGCCGCTTTTCGGATCTTCACCGATTTTTCCGGTTCCGATGAGTCTGTCGGGAGCAATGCCCTTGGTAACCCACCGGTCCAGCGCAGGAATCAGATCATGGTCTGCATCGTAAGGAACTTCTTCACCCATTCCCGCGACATTGTTACCGAAATTCCTTGGGCCAGGCCCCCCAAGGCAATGAGACATGCCAGGCACCATGAACAATCGATAGAATCCTCTAATATCGCTCGGAGTGGTCGACCGCGGATCGGGATAGCGAGCAAGAAAATCCTTGACCTGTTCGTAAAAGTTGATTGAGTCTCTCGGCGCAATAGCTAAATCGCCCCACCCATGATATTGAATCAACTTTCCCCCATGGTCTCGGAATGTTCGCAAGTCAGGGTTCCAGGAGTTGAGGATCGATTCCGTTTTGTCATTAGCGATACGCAGGTTGCGGTGGAAATCCATCGTCTTCCAGTCCCAAGATGGGTTCTCGAACACCGCTCCTGAATAGAAGCTGTTTCCAAAGCTAAATTGGAGAGACATAGGAATCGGGCTAGGAGCAATAATCCATGGCACCCATGATCCAGGTTCAGCCTCAGTTCCAGGCTCATATCCGGGGTAGATCTGCTCGCCGGTTACTGGATCCTTCGGCCCCGCGTAAATCTTTCTCAATGTATTGATCTGTGATTGAGAGAGACAGTCCGCCTGTGCTGAACCCCGGCAAAGTAGGACGGATGGATCGAAATGACATTTGCGCGGATCTTCGATCAAGCCATCTTTGACGCCGTCCAAGGAATCGCATGCCGCCAACGCTGCTTTTTCGATCGTCGGAAGTTGGTCCGCCTTAATTCTGCCAGAAGGCTCTGCTTCCATGGCAATCTCATCCCAGACAAAACCAGTAAGGTGATTCGTCCAGTGATTGGCTGGGGCGCCAGCGATGATGCCATTGAAGTCTTCGGGATAGCGTTCCGCCTCCATTAACGCCTCTCTCCCTCCATCTGAGCAGCCAAAAAAATAAGCCTGGGCCGATCCTTTGCCATAGAAAGACTTCACGATCACCTTGGATAGGTTCGCAGTCTCATGGAGGGCCCGATAACCAAAGTCGATGAGTTTCTCGGGATGACCCGTTGCCCAATCGGCGCTTATTTTTCGCGGATCCTCCGTCTTATGACCGTCGTCCGTCGCCGAAACTGCATAACCATGTGCCAAAGGCTCTATCAACATCGCAGGTTGAATATTCCCGGCCCATCCGCCATTCCCGAGCTGAAGATACTTGCCATTCCAGTCTTTCTCGGGAGGCAGTAACAGCATGAATGTGATTTCCGAGTCCGAGGTCGGTCTCGATACACCGATCACCTCACAGTGGGGCCCCACCTGGAGCTTGCGAGCACCAGGGAAGACCTCGGGCGGTGGTTGCATCGTTCCGGCCTCCACCCATTTAGCCGAAACTACAGCGGCGTGTTCGAGTTTGAGATTTTTAATTTCAACACAACTATCTTGTGCTGCCGCAAACCTTCCGCACAATACCAGGAGGGCACACAATGCGTTACGAAAGAGTCTTCGAAAGTGCATAGAAACTCCTTGACCTGCCTCGATTTTCTCATCCATGTAGAACTGAGGATCTCAACGTCTTGAGTGGCTCGGGTTTTCTGTACCAGCGCTAAGGTGAGTTTTCGGTCTCCTGCAAGCCAGTCAGTTCGCGCTGAGCAGCGAACTGACTGGCGAACTCGCTCGGCGTTTGCTCTCCGAGAGCCTGTGAGGACGGCTCTCATTGTATTCCCTGCGCCACCCCTCGATAAGTTGTTCGGCCTCGGCGAGGCTCGCGAACCAGTGAACGTCGAGGCACTCCGCTCTCAAGGTTCCGTTGAATGATTCGACGAAGGCACTCCGACACTTCGTACTTGGCAGGAAGCCGTAGGATCTCGCTCTACTTTCCGATGCAGAACCGGCTGAAAATCAGATTCAGGATGTCGTCATTCGTGGTGGCGCCGGTGATCTCATCAAGGGGGCGCAGGGCGTTGTAAAGATCAAGCAGGACCATCTCGTGCGGAACTTTACCGCGTACCGCGACTACACTGGCGTCGAGCGCAGCCAGTGCTTCGCTAACCAATCCCTGATGACGGGCGTTAGTGAGAAAACCACTCTCGCCTTTGCTTTCGAACTCTCCTCCTACCTGGCGCATGATCTCGGCGCGCAACTCGGGAATACCTTCGCCGGTCAGCGCCGACACCCTGACTCTCCGCAACTGACAACTGGGAACCAGAAACTGCGAACTGGTCTTATCTGATTTGTTCTCCACCAGAATCGCGGTCCGTTGAGCTACCAGGTCAAGCAAGTGCTGGTCCTCCGCTGCGACGGGTACGGAAGAATCCAGCACCACCAACACTACATCGGCACCGGCCAGCGCTTCTTTGGATTTGCGAATGCCGATGCTTTCGGCCTCATCCAGGGCGCGACGAATGCCGGCCGTGTCCACCAGTTTGACGGGAATGCCGCCGAGCGCGACCGTTTCGGTCACCAGGTCCCGCGTAGTTCCGGGAGTGCTGGTGACGATGGCGCGGTCACTTTCCAGCAGTCGATTGAACAAGCTCGATTTACCCACGTTGGGTCGCCCTACGATGGCCAGCGTCAGACCCTCGTGAACCAACCTTCCATAAGCAAAGGATGAGGCCAGCTGTTCGAGGGGCGCCCGTATTAGAGCGATATGCTCAAGAATCTGCCCCGACGGCATGACAGAGACATCGTCCTCGGCGAAGTCAATGCCGGCTTCGAGCACGGCGATCAGCTCCACCAACTTCTGTTTGATGGGCTGCAGCCGCCGGGAGAGCGCGCCTTCGAGTTGCTGGGCCGCCACCTTGGCCTGGTATAGCGTCTGCGACTCGATCAGGTCGCGCACCGCCTCCGCCTGGGTAAGATCGATGCGTCCATGGAGGAAGGCGCGCATGGTGAACTCGCCCGGCTCTGCCAGGCGTGCGCCCCGGGCCAGCGCCAGCTCGACAACGTGGCGCAAGACCACCGGCGAACCGTGAGCCGAGATCTCGACGATGTCGTCGGTCGTGTAGGAGTGCGGCTTGCCAAAGTATGTGACCATCACTTCGTCTATGCGCTGCTCGGAATTATGTGGTCCGTGCGGTCGCGGGCGACTCGCCCGCGAAACCTTCTCTGTGGCAAGAATTTGCGGGTCCGAGGTGCACTCCTCGCCGGCGAGTCGCCCCCGGCCACGTGATTCGATAAGAAATGGTTCGATAAGCTCTCCAAACACCGCTCGTCCGGGCTCGAGATCATGCTTCAGGCTCAACATGGGAGCGGCGATGCTGCGCGCCTCGGGTCCGGCGAGGCGGACGATGCCAATCCCGCCGCGGCCGGGTGGGGTAGCGATAGCGACGATGGTGTCGTCGAGGTTCACGGGAAGATTGTAGCGGCTGAAGGCAGGGGAGAGTAGAAACCTCAACTTCGCACCCATCTACCGTTGTGCCGCCTCGCGAGCTTCCTTTATAGTCTTGCAATAAGCCGCAAGGAGACGCCATGTCCGCCACGGATGACATATTGAAGGCTGAAGCCTACGCCGGCGATTTCAAGCTTGGCAACCTGCCGATCACGCCGGCGCGCAAGCTCGCCATCCTCGCGTGCATGGACGCGAGGCTTACGGTCGAACAGGTTTGCGGGCTGAAAACGGGCGATGCGCACATCATCCGCAATGCCGGTGGAATCGCGACCGAAGACGCGCTGCGGTCGCTTATCATTTCGCATCACCTGGTGGGCACGCAGGAGTTCATCGTCATCAACCACACCGATTGCGGCATGTTGACCTTCAAGGACGAAGCTCTGCGCAAACATCTGGAGGAGAAGATGGGCGCGCGCCCGGATGAGCTGACGCACTTCCACGCCTTCGATGACCTGGAGGAAAATGTGCGAGTTCAGGTGGAGCGGATCAAGTCTCATCCCTGGGTTCCGCGGCATATTCCAGTCCGCGGCTTCGTCTACGACGTCAAGACTGGACGATTGCGCGAGGTAACGGCGGAAGCAACGCAGAAGGTCGGGTAAGAAAGGATCTTCCTGCAGGCGGTCAGGGAAGGCTTTTCCGCGGAGGCTTGCCGGCAGCGGGCTTATAGTTCTCGGGATACACCACCACGTAACGGCGCAGACCTTCGCCTTCACTCTGGGTGCTCAGGTCGCCCTGGTCGCGCAAGGCCAGGTGGACGATGCGGCGCTCGCGCGACGACATGGGCGCAAACTCATAAGGCATTTTAGTTTTGCGCACCTTTTCGGCGGCCACGCCCGCCGCCAGACGCAGCTCTTCCAGCCGCATCCCGCGATGGTTCATGCAGTCGAAACAGATTTTTTCGTGCTCGTTGCCCGGCAGGCGGAGCATTTCAAGCGCCAGGAATTCGATGGCGCGCAACAATTCGCCGCCGCGCTCCAGAAGCAGAGGCGAATCCGGACCGACGAATTCCACCAGAATTTCGGGGCGCTCCCAGTCCCGCTGCTCGGCCAGCGGCGGGTCCACCGTGATGCGGTACTTCAAGCGCAGACCGCCGTTGGCGACGATCCCTTTCAACAGGTCGTTGATCCTGTTGGCAGCGGCGATTTTGTCGGGAATAGACATAAAGAAGCTCTTAGCTATTAGCCTTTAGCTCTTGGCAACAGCCCTTGAAGATGGCTTCGCGGGGACAGCGTCATGATCTTGACCTTCAACATCTCCGCAAACCGTCAACGAATACTGACTCCCGATGATTCAAGCTAAGGCCAAGAGCTAATAGCTAAAAGCTTCTATTTCTCTTTCTTCCTCGCCCGCTTCAATGCCAGCTCGCGCATCTCGCGGCCCAGACTGGTACGGTTCATCACCGACTGTTGGGCGATGGCGATCAGGTTGCCCTCAGACCAGTACAGGCACAAACCGGCGGCCAGGTTCCAACTGATGACGCCCAGCATCAGTGGCATCATGAAGGTCATCATCTTTTGCTGCGACGCGTCCATACCCGGCTGCGGCGTCATGCGTTGCGTAAGCAGCATGGTGATAATAATGCCGATGGGCAACAGATGCCACGGGTCGGGCGAAGAAAGATCGCGGATCCAGAGCCAGTGCGCCTGCCGCAGGTCCAGGGCCGCGCCCAGCATACTGTAATACGCAAACAGGAATGGCATCTGGATGACCATGGGCAGGCAACCGCCTACCGGATTCACCCCTTCTGCTTTATACAGCGCAGAGACTTCCTGGTTCATCTCCTGCTTGCGCGGATCGCGCATGCTGTACTTCTTGTACTTTTCCTGAATGGCCTTGATCTGCGGCGCCACCTTCTGCATCTTCAACGCTGATTTCATGCTGGAGACGCGCAGCGGCAGCAGCGCCAGGTTGATGATCAGGGTCTGGATCGCGATGGCCCAGCCCCAGTTATGGATCCAGCCGTAGGTCCACTTGAGCCACAGGAACAGGGGGCGGGCGATGACGCCGAAGAAACCGAAGTTGATCAAGCCCCGTAAGTCCTGAGGTGCGCCCGCTATCGTCGGCACGGCTACAGATTCGAGAACCCCGAGTGACTTCGGCCCCACGTACACGCGCTCGACCGTGGTCCCCCGAAGATTGCCGACGCCAACGCCCAAAACGTCGGTCTTGATGGTTTCCCCGGGCTTCGGATTGCGCGCATCTTTCGGCACTTCAACCGAATGCCGCTGAGTGACCACGGCGACGTTCTGAATGTCCTCAGGCAGAAAGACGGCCGCAAAATACTGGTCAACCACTCCGGCCCAGTTGAATGGGCCCTGCAAAGTGGCGCCGCCGCTGATCTTCTTAATATCCAGGCGCTCGGTCTTGTCGTTGTACTGGTGTTCGATGCGGCTGGCAGCGTACGAAGGAAGGCTGGATTGATCTCCGAAACCGGCGGGCCACATGGGAAACGCCGCGATCTGGCTACCCTTGGCGAGGACTGAAGTCTCGAGATGCACCAGGTAAGTGTGGTCGAAGCTGAAAGTTTTGTGGACCGATACATCGGCGTCGGAATATTCGAATGTGATTTCCGCCGGGGCCTTCAAGTCGCCCGATTCGGAAGCCACGTAAAGCGCCGAGTTCAATTTATTGCGCTGGGCTTCGTCGTAAGTCCAGAGCGACATGGGGTACCCGTATTGTTCCGCTGCTTTGCTGACGAGTTCAAGGGGCTGGCCATGCTCGTCAAAGTAGGTCTTGAGAATCCATGATTTGACCAGCCCGCCACGATTGGTGAAGGTGACGCGATAGAGATCGTTTTCGACAACCGTTTCCGCTTCGGCGGAGGCTTGCTTGCTCGCACCGCTGGCTGGAATCGAAGCTTGCGGCGCCGAA
The DNA here is from genome assembly GCA_963841075.1 of Terriglobia bacterium. Taxonomy (GTDB): domain Bacteria; phylum Acidobacteriota; class Terriglobia; order Terriglobales; family Acidobacteriaceae; genus JAIQFF01. The sequence continues at coordinate 25,319 of CAWJBA010000028.1, read as the reverse complement.
GAACCAGCCGCCTGCGTCGAAGGCTGGGACGCTGCCGGAGTCTCCGTCGCGGGGACGGCGGGCTGAGGCAGATACTTCTTCAGCAAGGGTTGAAACAGGATGATGACCAGGAAGGTGAGCGCGAACACCAGCAGCAGCCGGCGCTCCATCCCGGGATCTTGTTGAGGATTGTTGAAGTCAGGCAAATTCGCTACTCAATGACTGCGCGACTGGCGGACGGCGCGCTGGGTGTTACGCCATAGTTTTCAAATTCCGCGGCGTATTTCACCGCCGGAAGCTTTACCACCGGATCGAAACCGCCGCGCACAAAAGGATGGCAGCGAAGCACGCGCCACATCGCCATCAGGCCGCCGCGAAATATGCCGTAACGATCGACCGCCTCCATGGCATAGTCCGAACAGGTGGGAACGTAGCGGCAAGCCGGCGGCAACAAAGGCGAGAGCGCCCACTTGTATCCGCGCAACAGGCCGAGAACGAAATTCGTGCCGCTCCGGCTCATGATTTTCCCGCTGCCTTTCCGATCACTTCGAATGCCCGGCGGATCTCCCGCTGCACATCGGCAAACGCTGCGGTCAGCACCGACTTCTTGGGATTGATCACGACGTCGATCGTCGCCGGAATCATGCCATGCAATCGCACCGCTTCCCGCAGTCGGCGTTTCATGCGATTGCGCACCACCGCGCCGCCCAGTGCCTTGCTTACGGTGAATCCCACGCGCAGGCCTGGAGCGCTTTCATGCTCCGGACGCGGCAGGAAGAAGACTGTCATGTGGGAGCCGAAATGCCGGCGCCCTTGTTTGTACACTCGCTCGAAATCCGCGTGCCGTAGCAAACGTACGCTGCGGGGAAACTTGAAGCTCTTGCCGGATGCGGAAACGTCGGAGTTGCCATTCGGCGCGAGAGCGTTCACGACACGCCCCAACCCAGATTTGCGAATCCCAGATTTACGAATCCCAGGGTGCGAGTCTTCCGCGAAAACCGGAAAGGGGAAAGCACTACTCACGGAAGCCGGGCTTCACCGACACCCGCTTGCGGCCCTTGGCGCGCCGGCGCGAAATCACCGCGCGGCCGGCCTTGGTCTTCATCCGCGTACGAAATCCGTGCGTCTTCGAGCGGTGACGACGGTTGGGCTGGAATGTGCGCTTGGGCATGAAAAATCGCTGCTCCTGATGAACTCGGTCTCTTTGAAAGCGAATGAGAAGTATAAATGAGTGCGCGCAGGCGGGCAAACCGGGACCTTCCTAAAACCCTGTCATCCTGAGCGAAGCGCCTCCGTTCGCTCGCGAACGGAGGTGCGGAGTCGAAGGACCTCTAGCGGCAGCACAATTTATGTGTTCGAGGCTTCTTTAGATGTACAAGCAAATTCCCAATGGGATTCAGGACCGTTTCGGCTCTATCGAACCTTCGACCGCGCGGAAAGTTCGCGTCGCGAAGTTTCCACTCCGCTCAGGATGACAAGATTTCTGCACCACTCGCGCGACAGTTATAAGTTGAACACTTGACAGGAGGTTCGGTTAGGGTTCTGAATCGTAGGAACGAAGAAAGTCAGCCGACAAGATTCCCGCATACAGAAAAATTTTGTGCTAGTATGCCGGTCTGATCCAGCTTACGAAAATTTCTGGTCCCAGCGCGAACGGCCTGGCAGATAAGGCGGTTCGGCGGCGGGAAAATTGAAAGAATTTTTGCCGTAGTCATCCGATACCGGGCGCTGATCTGGCCGCAGCCCCACGAAAATTTATTATGTCTGTTCCAAGTCCAAGCCTCTCCCCCAATCCGTGGTTGCGCGTCCTGGATGCGCTGGAAAAAAAGATCAATCGACACTCGTACGACACCTGGTTGAAGCCCACCAAGTATAGCCATTCCAGCGGTTCGATCCTGTTCGTGCGCGTGCCCACCGCGGAATTCCGCCATGTGGGAGACAAGTACGCGGACCTGATCCAGGAAGCGCTGGACAACCTCGGCCTCGAATTCCAGGAAGTGAAATTCGTCACCCCGGAAGATGACCCGGCCTCCACGCCAGTGCGTCACGATGGCGGACTCTCCGCCCACCTGGCTCCGGCGACTCCCCATGCCTCGCAGTCGCGCTTCGATTGGGACAGCGCGGCGCAACTCAATCCGCGTTACACCTTTGACGCGTTCGTGATCGGCAGCGGCAACCAGTTCGCGCACGCCGCCTGCCAGGCGGTATCGGAACGTCCCTCGAAAGCTTACAACCCGCTCTTCCTTTACGGCGGCGTCGGCATGGGCAAGACCCACCTGATGCAGGCCATCGGCCACGAGATCAAGCGCCGCCAGCCGCAGGCCGCCATCTGCTACGTCTCCAGCGAGAAGTTCACCAACGAAATGATCAACTCGCTGCGTTACGACAAGATGATCAGCTTTCGCGACAAGTTCCGTAACGTGGACGTGTTGCTGGTGGACGACATCCAGTTCCTGGCGCAAAAAGAGCGGACCCAGGAAGAGTTCTTCCACACTTTCAACGCTCTGCACGAGTCCATGAAGCAGATCGTGATCGCCAGCGACCGGCCGCCGAAAGAGCTGGCCGAATTCGAAGACCGGCTGCGCAGCCGCTTCGAGTGGGGGCTGATCGCCGATATCCAGCCGCCCGACCTGGAAACCAAGGTCGCGATTCTGCAAAAAAAAGCGGAGCAGGAGAAAGTCATCCTGCCCACCGATGTTGCGCTCTATATCGCTTCCAACATCCGCTCCAACGTTCGTGAACTCGAAGGCGCGCTGATTCGCCTGGTGGCGCACTCTTCGCTGATCGGCGCCGAGATCACTCTGCCCTACACCCAGCAGGTGCTCAAGAACTTCATCGATTCCCAGGCCCGCAAGGTCACCATCGAGTCGATCCAGAAAGCGGTGGCGGAGCAGTTTGGATTGCGACTGGTTGAGATCAAAGCCAAAAACAACTCGCGCGCGATTGTCTATCCCCGGCAAATCGCGATGTATCTGGCCAAGCATCTCACCGAGGCTTCATTGCCGGAGATTGGACGCCAGTTTGGCGGCAAGCATCACACCACGGTTCTGCACTCCGTCGACAAGATTGATGTCAACCGGAAGACCGACAAAGATTTGAACAGGCTGATCAATAAAATGACGGAGCAGTTGGGTGGATGAATCGCGGTCCGGAACCATATTTCCACTCAGCGGCCAAGTCTTCCTTGAACAGCGCTGTGAATCGGGTGTGGAAGTTGTGCAAGAGCCGGTGGATTTGACAGGCATGGCCAAACGATACCTTCACCTCCGCCGAGTGACCGTCTAGTTTTGGACATGTGACACTGGGCTCAGACCTCAGTTGGATGCGGGGTTTGCCGCGATTTCCACTTTTACAGGACCCCTTCTGTTACTACTGGTTTTATAGGTTTTTATTTTGATATAAGGGAAGTACTCAAAGTAGCCGCCCGACGGGGGATTTTGGTTATGCCGGTAGAAGCTTTGGCTGCAGTCACGGGGACCGCCACCATGGAGATCACAGTCAGTAAATTTGAACTGTTACGGGAGCTGACTGCGACGCAAGGAGTGGTAGAGCGCAAAACCACAATTCCAATTCTCTCGAACTATCTGTTCGAAGCTTCCAGCGATGCGCTGATGCTCACCGCGACTGACCTGGATCTGAGCTTGCGCACCGTGTGTAATGCCAAGGTCAAAAAAGAAGGCTCCTGTACGATTCCCGCTCGCAAGTTACACGACTACGTAAAGCTGCTGCCCGACGCCGATATCACCATCAAGCTGCTGGAGAACCACTGGATCAGCATCCGCTGCGGACGGTCGAATACAAAAATGGTGGGGATGGCCCGTTCGAATTTCCCTACACTGCCGGTATTTCCAACCGTGGGCGCGGTGAAGATTCCGGCGCAGGTCCTGCGCAACATGATTGCAAAAACCGGCTTCGCCATTGCCAGCGAAGAGTCACGTTATACCTTGAACGGCGCCCTGATGGTGTTGAAGCCTGAATCCATCACCATGGTTGCGACCGACGGACACCGCCTGGCGCACATCGAGCGCAGCGGAGAAAAATTCGACGGCGTCTCGGGAGAGCTGAAGACCCTCATCCCTAAAAAGGCGATGGATGAATTGAGATCGCTGCTCGATTCGACCGACGCGGAAACCATCGAGTTCGCGAAGGACGAGTCCACGCTATATTTCCGCATCGGTCAACGGCTGCTGACCTCGCGCCAGCTTACCGGCCAGTTCCCCAACTATGAAGCTGTACTTCCCAAGGACAACAACAAGAGCGTCACCCTGCCCGGCAACGATTTGAGCGCGGCCATCTCCCGCGTAGCGCAGTTTGCCGATGAGCGCTCCCGCGCGGTCCGCCTGCGGTTGGAGAAAGGCGAGGTAAAACTGTCTGCCTCCTCGACAGAAACTGGCGAATCAGAAGACTCGCTCGAAACCGGCTACCAGGGCGACTCTTTGACGGTCGGCTTCAACGCGCAGTACATCCTCGATTTCCTGAAGGCAGTTGGCGCCGGCGATGTAAAACTCGAGTTCAAAGATCCGCAATCTGCCGGCCAACTCCGCCCTGCCGACAGCGAAGATTACAAGTACCGCTACATCGTCATGCCCATGCGCATCTGAGACAGGCCTCCCGCCCTACACAACCTCAGCTTGACCTACCCCTCACTGACGCCGTAAATTAGCCGCCTTGCGTCTTTGGAGGTTCCATCCCATGCTGAGCGGTTTCAAGCAATTTATTCTTCGCGGCAACGTGGTTGACCTGGCGGTTGGCGTCGTCATCGGCGCGGCCTTCGGGTCGGTCGTGACGGCTTTCACCAAAGACCTGCTTACTCCACTGATCGCTGCCATAGTCGGCAAGCCGGATTTCTCTTCGATCAGCTTCACCGTCAACGGCACCCCGTTTCCGGTCGGCGATTTCATCAACGCCTTGGTCTCGTTCCTGCTGGTAGCGGCGGCCGTGTATTTCTTCGTGGTCACGCCCATCAACGCCTTGATCGCGCGCATGCGCAAGGCACCGGCGCCGGCCGACCCCACCACCAAGAAGTGCCCCGAATGCCTGAGCGAAATTCCCATCGACGCCCGGCGCTGCGGGTTCTGCACCCAGCCGGTGCTGGCAAGGCGGCGTAAAGACCGCCCGCCGGCAGGTGTGCTGGGCGTGGCGCCCGGGTGAGGGCGCCCGCGCGCCATCTGCGCGCGGGCGTAACATGACCTCATGGCCCGATTCCCGGCTGGTGTCCTCCTGCTCATGTTCGCGGCGGTCTTGTGGGCGCAAAAGCCGGCTTCTTCACCCCGTCACTGCACCGAAGGCCAAGACTGCTGTCCCTGATTCCGGCACCATCGGCCGGGACTCTACCGCAACTCCAGCTTTCGGATTCAGCTACAAGACTTCCCTACGGCTGGGTAGATCGCACCGCTGACATGCAGGACGAATCCGCCGAGCCTCCAAGTCCCGGCTGCTGCTGGCCATCTTCGAACGGCCTCCGGAAGCGACCGGCGAAACGATAAATTCCGCAGTTGTGATTGCGGCCGAGCCGCTTCCTACCGGCACGAAGACCGCAGCTGAATATCTCGAATCGCTGAGCGCCCTGACCACCGCCAAAGGCTTTGAGGCAAAAGGAAGAGCCTCAGCGAGTTTTCTATCGGGACTGACCAAGCTGGTGCGCGGAGACTTCAGCAAAGCGCGAGGAACGCTTACCATGCATCAGACGTCGCTGGTTACTGCTGGAAAAAGGCTACGCCATTTCCTTCACGTTCATCGGCGGCAGCGAAGAGATGACGAACTGATCGAGACAAGCACTAAGTGTCGTCCTGCAGCGAAGGAACCGCAGCGATGCTAGTTTGTGGACGCTGCGCACGAGAAAGCCCGTTCAGCGTGATTGTGCCGCTGATAGGGGTCCTTCGACTCCGATTCGCGTTCGCAAGCGAACGCGATGCGGCGCTCAGGATGACAGAAGAATTACTCCAGCGCTTCGGGCTCCAGCCCGATGTGTTTCTCGCCGGCGGCTTTCTTTTCCACGTATTTCTTGACCCAGGCTTCCCAGCTTTTTCCCGCTGCCGTATCGCGGCCGGTGAAAGCCAGGGCTGCGATGTCTGAATACGCGATCATCACCCGCTGGTTGGAGGTTCTGGGCAGAACTCGCACCAGCGATTCCGCAAGGGTCGGTCCAGTCTTCCGGTCAAAGAGGTAGCCTTCGACTGTGGTTCCGTCTTTCCGTGTGATGGTCACATCGCCGCGGTAGTCGAATGCCTTTTCCAGGGCTTTGCGGGTTTCTTCTTCGGAGGCCAGCGCGGGAACCCAGCCCTCAAGCTTCTCGTGCTCCCATCCCGGAGAAACTTCGAGTGTGTCCGGAGAGGAAGACGGAGCTTCGGGATGAACGTGGCCGGCGGCTTTCCCAGTCACGCCCGGGTCTCCTCGAGCGTTTCACTCGGGGCTATCTGCACCAGCGTATGAGCGGGCTCCGCCGGTTCTTCCAGCAACTCCAAAGCGCCCTCATCGCGATAGCGAGTGAACAGCGTACCCTTCACCGTCGCGAAGAAGCCCTCAAGCGATCCAAAAGTGTCATTCACCGCGGACGCTTCATAACCGCTGTGCACCATGCAATTCGCACAATGCGGATTGCCCGACTCGGTGCCGTACGATTCCCACGCGGTCTCGCGGATCAGCTCCTCGAAGGTGTCAGCGTAGCCGTCCTGCAGCAGGTAGCAGGGCTTCTGCCAGCCGAAGATGTTGTAGGTGGGCATTCCCCAGGGAGTGCAGGCGTAGTGCCGCTTGCCCATAAGGAATTCCATGAAGAGCGGCGACAGGTTGAAGCGCCAGTCCTTCTCGCGGTTCGATAGGATCGCCCGGAACAGGCGCCGGGTGCGGGCGCGTCCCAGGAAATGCTGCTGGTCGGGCGCTTTTTCGTAGGAGTAGCCGGGAGACAGCATCATGCCTTCGATGCCCAGCTCCATCATGTCGTCAAAGAAAGCGCGCACGCTCTTGGGATCGGCCCCGTCAAACAGCGTGGTGTTGGTGGTGACCCGGAAGCCGCGGGCCAAAGCCTCGCGGATAGCGTCTACCGCGATCTCGTAGCCGCCCTCGCGGCAAACCGCAAAATCGTGGTGCTCTTTTTGGCCGTCCAGATGCACGCTGAAGGTCAGATACTTGGTGGGCTTGAAGAGGTGGATCTTTTCCTTGAGCAGCAAGGCGTTGGTGCACAGGTAGATGTATTTCTTCCGCGCCACCAGCCCTTCGACAATCTTGTCAATTTCGGGGTGCATGAGCGGTTCGCCGCCCGGGATCGAAACCACCGGCGCGCCGCACTCATCGACCGCCCGGAAGCACTCCTCGGGAGTCAGCTGGCGCTTAAGGACGTGGGCCGGGTACTGGATCTTGCCGCAGCCGGCGCAGGCCAGGTTGCAGCGGAAGAGCGGCTCCAGCATCAGGACCAGCGGATACTGCTTGCGACGGGCAAGCTTCTGCCGGATGACATAGCTGGCAACCGTCCACATCTGCGATACAGGAACACTCATGCTGGACTCGGATCTCCTTCCAATATGCTATCAGGTCGGGCCGGTCTCGTGCGCTGACCATGTAGGCGCGGGGATGGAACCAGCTATTAACTTTTAGCTCTTAAGCTCTAGAGCCTGCGTCCCAAGGGTTTCAAGCTAAGAGCCAAGAGCTAAAAGCTAAAAGCTGGTTTCTGACGCTCGCACTGCGCAAAACCCCTGGAAATGTGTGGTTTACCCGCCCGGTTCGGGGGTCGAAAATTGCGCCCCCTCGTGGTACAATTACGTACAACCTCGGAAGCCGTAAGTGTTAATAATTTCAGTCATTTGAGGCAAAATCCAGGACATCGGGAAAGCGTGCCGGACAGGAGCTCGGATCCGGCATTTTCCACGGAGCGGAATGGCCACGAAAGAAATCACTCCCATCGACGAAACTAAGGTAAAAAACGGAAAGCTCGCGGCGATAAACGGGGGCAACGGCGACTACAACGCCGACTCCATCAAAGTGCTTGGCGGCATGGAGGCGGTGCGTAAACGTCCTGCCATGTATATCGGTTCCACCGGCGAGATGGGACTGCACCATCTGGTCTATGAAGTCGTGGACAACTCCGTTGACGAAGCGCTCGCCGGCTATGCCGACAAGATCGAAGTCACCATTCACCTGGACAACTCCATCACCGTGGTCGACAACGGCCGCGGCATTCCGGTGGACGCCATGGACATCGACGGCGAAAAGATTCCGGCTGCGCAAGTCGTGCTCACGAAACTTCACGCCGGCGGGAAATTCGATGCGTCGTCGTACAAAGTTTCCGGCGGATTACACGGCGTTGGCGTCTCCTGCGTGAACGCACTGAGCGAAGAACTGGACCTCGAAATCTGGCGCGACGGATTCACCTGGGAGCAGACATATTCCAAGGGCGATCCCACCAGCAAACTCAAAAAGACCGGCGCCGTCAAAGAGAAGACAGGAACCAGGGTCCACTTCCTGCCCGACCGAAGCATCTTTACCGCGACCGAATATAACTACGACACCCTGGCGCAGCGCCTGCGCGAGCTGGCGTTCCTGAACAAGGGCCTGCGGATCACGCTGACCGACGAGCGCGCCACGGATGCGAAAAGCGGCGAAGCAAAATCGTCCGAGTTCAAATACAACGGCGGTATCGCCGAGTTCATCAAGCATCTGAACCGCGGCAAACAAGTGCTGCACGAAAAGCCCATCTACATGGAAGCCGAGCGCAGCGGCGTGGTCATGGAGATCGGGCTGCAATATAACGACGCCTACTCCGAGTCGGTGTTCAGCTTTGCCAACAACATCAACACCGTCGACGGAGGCTCGCATCTCTCCGGCTTCCGCATGGCCCTGACTCGCACCATCAATTACGCCGGCCAGCAGATGGGCCTGTTCAAGGACGTAAAAGAAAATCTCACCGGCGACGATGTGCGCGAAGGCCTGGTCGCGGTCATCAGCGTGAAGCTGCCGCAGCCCCAGTTTGAAGGTCAGACCAAAGGGAAATTGAATTCCGATATAGCCGGCGTCGTCCAGGCATTCGTGAACGAGCGCTTAGGTGCGTATCTCGAGCAGAACCCAAGCGTCGGACGCAAGATCATCAACAAAGCCATCGAAGCCTCCCGCGCCCGCGAGGCAGCACGCAAGGCCCGCGACCTTACCCGGCGCAAAGGAGCGCTCGACGGCGGAGGTCTGCCCGGCAAGCTGGCGGATTGTTCGGAACGCCAGCCGGAACGCTGCGAGCTTTTCCTCGTTGAAGGTGAATCCGCCGGCGGGACCGCCAAGCAGGGACGCGACCGCCGCTTCCAGGCGATCCTTCCGCTCAAAGGAAAAATTCTTAACGTCGAGAAGGCGCGTTACGACAAGATGCTGGGCCACGAAGAAATTCGCGCCATGATCACGGCGCTGGGCACCGGCATTGGCAAGGACGACTTCGACTTCGCCAAGCTGCGCTACGGCAAGATCATCCTGATGACCGACGCCGACGTGGACGGAAGCCACATCCGCACTTTGCTGCTCACGTTTTTCTTCCGCCACATGCAGGAGCTGATCGCGCGCGGCAATGTCTTCATCGCGCAGCCTCCGTTGTACTCGATCAAGAAAGGCAAAACTCTGCAGTACATCAAGGATGACGACGCGCTGGACAAGATCATCCTGAAGCGCGCGGCGGACAGCCTGATTGTGCGCTATGGCGAAGGCGCCGCCAAGCTTGAGGGCGCCGGACTTTCCAAATTTGCCAGCGGATTGAAAGAATACTTCGGATACTTCGACAAGGTGAACAAGCGTCTGCGCGACGAGAAGATCACCGAACTTCTGCCCCGGCTGGATCTTTCCAAGCGGGCGGATTTCGAAGGCGAGAAGAAAGTCGCGCCCAAGAAAATCGAAAAGCTGGAAAAAGAACTCAAGAAGCTGCAGAAAGAACGCGACTTCAAGAGCGTCGATGCCCGCTTCGATGAAGAGCACAATCTCTGGGAGGTTCACTACGTGAACTCCCAGGGTGCCGAGCATCTCATCAGTTGGGAGCTGGCTTCGACCGCCGAATATCGCCAGTTGCTGTCAAAATTCAAGCAGATCGAACCTTACATGCAGCCTCCGTTTGTGATCGAAGCCGTCACTGACGACGGGCCTGCGAACGGCGCCGAAGAGGTCAGCGAGGAAGCTGGAGTTGAGACTGAAGGTGCCGATAAGGCGCCGAAGAAAGCACCCAAGCCTGTGGCCAGGAAAAAGGCGATTGAAACCGAAGTAGTTGAGAAAACCGACGTCCGCGATCTCTTCGAGTACATAAAAGAGGCCGGCAGCCGGGGCTACGAGAAGACCCGCTACAAAGGTCTCGGCGAAATGAATTCGGAACAGCTCTGGCAAACCACCATGGACCCCGAGCGCCGCACCCTGCTCTCGGTGAAGCTCGAAGATATCGCCGAATGCGAAATCATCTTCAGCACGCTGATGGGCGAAGACGTCGAAGCCCGTCGCAAGTTCATCGAAGACAACGCGCTGGATGTGAAAAACCTCGATATCTAGCAAATTCTGGGCCACGGATTTTTGCGGATTCTCGCGGATCAAAACGCAAATCGAACGGGCGACCCTTGGTCGCCCGTTTTCATCTCTAGCTGCCGGGCCCGCGAGAACGCTCCCAGCACAAGCCCAGCCGCGCAAATTGGTTACCAGCGGTTACCTCCGTGTTCTCTGTGTTCTCCGTGGTTAAAAACTTCCTGCAAGTTTCCCCTCAGCCCGCGTTCTTCCCATAGAGCGGGAACGCCTCCTTCCCGCCGAGAGAAGACAAGGGGAAACGACAATGAAGAAGTTGCTGCTGACGATGCTCTTGCTTTGCGGTGCTGCGATAGGACAAGAAAAAGCTGCCGACAACAGCAACCAGCCCGCGCTCACCATTTATAACCAGAACTTTTTTGTGGCGCGCGAATATGTGCCGCTCGATCTCAGTCCGGGCGTGAACCATGCGGAGTTTGCCGGCATTGCCTCACACCTGGAGCCGGATTCCGTGATCCTGCGCGATCCCGCCGGCCGCAGCCTGCAGGTGCTCGAGCAGAACTATCGCAACGATCCTATCTCGCAGGAGTTGCTGCTCTCGTTCTACGAAGGCAAGACGATCGACTTTCTGGTGCAACCGAACCAGATCGTCAAGGGCAAGGTCGTGCGCAGCGGCTATATTCCCAGCAGCTACTACGCGCAAAATTATCAGCAGCCGTCGTTCACCCAGCCCATCATCGAAGTGGACGGCGTGTTGCGCTTCGGGTTGCCCGGCCAGCCGTTGTTTCCGGCACTCGGCGGCGATTCCATTCTGAAGCCGACTCTTAGCTGGCTTCTACAAACTAACGACCCCGGCAAATTCGACGCCGAGATTTCCTACGTCGCGGGCGGCATGAGCTGGCAGGCGGATTACAACCTGGTGGTCTCCGACAACCCCAAGAACAAGACCGATCTGCTCGACATGGTGGGATGGATTACGATGCGCAACCAGAGCGGCAAGACGTTCGAGAACGCGAACATCAAGCTGATGGCCGGCGACGTGAACAAGATTCAACCCGGAACGGTTGCGGGGCGCATGTACGCAGCGGAAGCAAAAGCCAAGATGAATGACGCTGCTGCGCCCGTGGTGAGCGAGAAATCATTCGACGAATTCCATCTCTACTCCCTGGCACGGCCCACCACGCTGCACGATCAGGAAACCAAGCAGGTCGAGTTTGTGCGCTCCACCGGCATCCACGCGCAGCGGCTTTATGTGTACGACGGCGCACAGGTGGCGCAGTACGGCTACTACAACGTGGAGCAGATTCGGCAGGACCAGAGTTATGGCACGCAGTCCAATCCCAAGGTCTGGGTGATGGAAGAATTCAAGAATGCCGAAGTCAATCATCTTGGCATCGCGCTGCCCAAGGGTAAGTTGCGTTTCTATCGCCGCGACACCGATGGTCACCTGGAATTTGTCGGTGAGAACGTGATCGACCACACTCCGAAAGATGAAACCATTCGCATCTTCACCGGAAATTCGTTTGATGTGGTCGGCGAACGCAAGCGTACCAGCTTCCACGTGGACTCAGCTCATACCTCGATGGATGAGTCGTTCGAAATTCGGGTACGCAATCACAAGAAGGAAGCGGTGACGGTACGCGTAGTCGAACACCTGTATCGCTGGACCAATTGGAAGCTGACCGAGCAGTCGCAGGACTCGCACAAGATGGACGCGCAAACCGTAGAATTCCCGGTCACGATTGCGCCCGATGGGGAACAGGTCATAGCCTACACGGTGCACTATTCGTGGTAGGACAAAGGCGGCGGTCCAGGTGGATCACGTAGGGATAGATGTCCTCATCTGTCCCGTCGAGCGAAGCTCGACAGCGTTTTGCGTAACAAGAAATAGCGGGGCTTTGCCCCGCCGGGCAGATGAGGACATCTGCCCCTACGTGGTTTGAGATGAGGGCAGCGGCGGATACTTCACCTCGGGATATACCCGGGCGAAGACAACCCACAACAAGGCCAGCAGTACAAACAGAAACACGCTGCCTTCCGGCCCGACCGAGCCGCCGGTCAGCCAGCGCGGGCCCTGCAGCGACGAATGCAGCAAATGTCCGGGAGCCACGCCACCGCTGTCCGGGACGGAGTAGAAGTAGCTCTCAGCCCAGTCCCAGGAAGTGTGGAAGCCGACGGCAAACCAGAGGTTCCCGGTGCGCCGCAATGTCAGGCAGAAGAAGAAGCCGATCACGATGGCCCCGAGAATGCCGACCCAGTTTTCCCCGGGGTTCTCCAGGTGCAGCGCTCCGAAACCCAGGGAAAGAAGAATGGCGGCCGGCCAGAAGCCGACCGTCTGGGTCAAGGTGAATTGGGTATAACCACGGGTGAAGAATTCTTCGTAGAAGGCCACGATCAGAAAGAACCCCGCCCAGAACACGGCGAACTTTAGAACGCGGACACCGTGCAGCGCGATCGTCCCAAAATAAAAGGCATGCATTCCACGCAGCGCCAGCAGCAGCAGGGTAAGTGAAGCCAATCCCCATAGTGCGCCTGACCAGAACAGCTTGCCAAACGCGTTGCGCAGGGGCAGGCCGTAAGTGCCGAGTGTTCTGCCCTCGATCCGCGACATCAGCACGGCGGGAACCAGGGCAATGATTCCGACTCCGATCTCCGCGGCGGTTTGCCGCCAAAGGAACGACAGGCCGGGCAAACCATAGGCCAGCATGACAAAGAGGCAGAAGTGCAGCCCGCGGTAGAGCAGCAGATAAATCAGCAGCCGCCATATCGGGCGTAGACCGTCGTGCCCGAAAAATATCTTTTGCACTGTATGTTCAAAGGACGTCGGCTGCAAAGGCGCGAGGGCGGACCCGGGCCCGGTAACGACGATGGGTTGTGAAGGGATGGGCTGCGGAGACGCGGGAGAAATTTCTTCGAGTTCGCCGCCCGGGCTGTTTTTGGGTTCGTCCATCTGCGGAAGTTTCCCGATTCGTCCCCCGCCATGGTAAAACACTCGCCGGTTCTCCATGATCCGTTTCTTCACCCACGAGCGTTTTGGCCGGCCCCAGGTGCTGGCGGCCTGCCTGCTGCTTGCCTTCCTGGCGCAGTGCTTCTGGCTGGTGGGAAAGGGGGCGCGGTCCGGGACCATGGATCTGGCGGAAGTTGAGCGCCTCGAACATGGCATCGCGCTTTGGACCGGCACAGCGTCCACGATCGATGCGAACCCGCGGGCAGTGGGCGCGTTGCGCAAGTTCGATCCCGAGAACAGAAGTCCCGGGACTGCGGTCGATGTCTGGCCCGAGCCCGAGAGCAGCGCCTACGATCCGAACCATTCGCCGCTCTGGTATCTGATCGCGGCCGCGCCCCTGTGGATGAGTACGGTTTTGCTGCAGCCTGAAAATATTCGCGCGCTGCACTGGCTGGCCGCCTTTCCTTATCTGATTTTCGGCCTGCTGCTGGGGGGGTCGCTTTGGTACGTGGCGCGCCGACTTTTCGGCAATGCCGGCGGATACGTGGCTCTGGCCCTCTACTGCTTCTCGCCCGGAATGATCCGCGCCAGCGCCGTCTGGTCGGCGGAGCCCGAGGGGGGCGCGGCCTGGGGCGCGTTCGGCGCGATATTCACTGCCATCGCTGTCGCCCACACGTTGTACGCGCCTCGCGAAGTGATCTTGTGGAACTGGCGGCGCATTGTTCTGCTGGGATTGTCACTCGCACTCGCGGTCGGCTCCCAATTTTCCCTGATCATAGTTGTGCCGGTTGCGCTGGCCTTCATGCTCTACCTTGCGCCTACCCGGCGCCTGGCGGCGTTGGCGATCTGGGTGGTCGCCTGCGGAATTGGCATTGTGCTCTGCTTCGCGTCTTACTTTTTTCATGCCCGCATCTTCTGGCAGGGAATTCTTCACGCATCGTTTCTCGAAATCTCGGAGAAGGCCTACGCCATGCCGCGGGCCTACCATCAGGTGCTAGCGCAACTAGGACAAAGCAGCCCCGCGCTGGTGGTGGCGCTGCCGGTTGCCCTGGTGACGTATCTCACCTGGCCGCGCACTCGCTACTTCGGCAACACTGCGCCACTTCTGGTGGCGGCCGTGTTCCTGTCACTCGCGCTGGGCGTGCCACACTACCCCGGCCTCGGATTTCAATTCATGGCGGTCCCCTTCCTGTTCGTGTTTGTGGCCGGAATCGCCGCGGACCTGCTTGAGACTCGTCATCGCGAGATCGCGCTGGCCGCCGTCTGTGGCTTGCTGGTCGCGAATGCCGGCTGGAATCTGTGGGAACTGGCCCGCGTCGCCTGAGGGGTAATGGTCGTCACCGGCTTATGCTTCAACTACTTAGAGCCTGGGCAAATTGACAAAATATAGACAAACCAAATAGCCAGCCCAGGGCTCTAACTAAGGGATGGGTTTCTATTTAGAGAGCTGCGCCATGGCTTCTAAACTGGGGTATGATTTGTATGTGAGGCGGCTGAACTCAGCCCCGGTAGCGACACTCGCTCTGTTTGTGGGTGGATTCGTTTCTCTGGCCTGCCCTTTCTCGGTCAAAGCCCAAATCAACGGCACTCCGGCATCCGTGACCTCGACCAATTTTGGCGGACATCTGAATTCCACTCCGGGCGTGCCGGCCAGCATCACCTCGCTCGGACCGAATGGCATTCAGCCCAGGAACCCGTTTCCCAATCAACCGGTGTGCTGCATCAATCCGTTGTTTCCAGTGAATCCGAACCCGCCCGGTATGCGGCATCATCGGCACCAGAGCGGCCAGTTTTTCCCTGCCGGCGGCGGGGTCTACATCCCCTATGCCTATCCGGTGGTCGGAGAGTACGCCGGGGACGCGGCGGCCGAGCAACAGGAACGCCCAAGGCGAAGAGGACGACCGTGGCGGACCCACTATTTTCGACCGGCGCGGTCCCGGAACTCCCGCCCGCCCTTATGTAGCAGACACCTATCCCCAGCGGCCACGCCGTCCGCAGCCGGCTGCCGAGGCCCAGGCAGACCCTCCACCCGACGCTCCAGTTCCCGACCAGCCCCAGACGCTGCTGGTCTTCAAGGACGGTCACCAGCTCGAAGTTCAGAATTATGCTGTGATTGGCGATACGTTGTACGACCTGACGCCAGGTCGTCATCATAAAATTCCGCTCGCCGAACTGGACCTGACCTCTACGGCGAAGGAAAACGACGATCGCGGCATTGATTTCCGGCTGCCGCCCAAAGTTGAAACGAACAAGTAAATGCTGAACCGGATTATTTTCGCCATTCTCGTTGCGGCACTCTCGGTGGCGCCAGCGACAGCGCAGATTCGTGCCGCTGGCCTGAGTACGGCCGGATTCGGTATCAGCGCGGGGTCGACTGCTGGTTCGATTGGAGCGCGCCGTGGCGGCTTCCCCGGTGGTTCCGGGCGCTTCCATCAAGGTCATTCCGCGGAACGGGGCGCGATTCTCCTGGGTTATCCGGGTTTCTACTCCGAGTCTGACTACGATTCCGGAGAGGGTTCGCAGCAGCCCCAGGTCATTGTGCTTCAGGCTGCGGCTCCGGCTCCGCCGCCCACGCCACCAGCTCCGCGCGAGTCGTTGCTGATCGAGTGGCAGGGTGATCGGTTCGTCCGCAGCACCGCGTCCGCCAGGGCCTCAGAGGGTACGCAGATCGCGCCTGACTATTCGGAAAGACCTGCATCGCTTTTGTCTTCGATGGGACAAATCTCGACCGGACAGACCTCGACCGGGCTCTCAGTGCCGAAACAAAAGAATGCAGTTCAACCGCCGCGCGAGCTTCCCCCGGCCGTGCTCGTGTTTCACGATGGCCGCAGAGAAGAAGTCAGCGAATACACCATCATGAGCGGAATCATTTACTCGAAGGCAGACTATTGGACTACGGGATCATGGACGCGGAAGATACAGATTGCCGACCTCGATGTGCCCGCCACCTTAAAGCTTAACCAGGAGCGCGGATTGAAGTTCGTGTTACCCGCGAGCTCCAACGAAATCGTAACCAGGCCGTAGCTCGCGAAGCCCGTTCTAAGCTTCGATTATCCAATCGCGTCAGCCCTAGTAGCGTACCGGATTCGAACCCGGGGAAGCGCCGCGCACACCCGCTTTTTGCTCCCCGGTTCATGGTATAATTCTCACATCGCGACTTCACCCTAACTTCCTTTAAATGCAGATGTTTAGGGGTGCGACACGAATTGAATTCCGGGTGTATCTAACGGACAAAGATGTGCACGCCGCAAGGTCCCAAGCTAAGAGCTAAAAGCTAGGAGCTAAAAGCTTTTTTATGGCCGACGATCAGAATCCTGAACTCCCCTTGACTCCTCCGCCCAACGGCGGAGACGGCACCGGCATTCCCGGCGCGCTCAACATTCAACCCGTCAATATCGAAGAGGAGATGAAGAAGTCGTATCTCGACTATTCGATGTCGGTGATCATCGGGCGCGCGCTGCCTGACGTCCGCGACGGATTGAAGCCGGTACATCGCCGCATTCTCTACACCATGCAGCAGATGGGCCTGGCGCCCAACAAGTCCACCCGCAAGTGCGCCCGCATCGTTGGAGACGTCATGGGCAAATACCATCCTCATGGCAACCTCGCGGTGTACGACGCATTGGTGCGGCTGGCTCAACCGTTTGCCATGCGCTACCCGCTGGTGGATGGACAAGGCAACTTCGGTTCGGTTGACGGTGATCCGCCAGCAGCAGATCGTTACACCGAAGCCAAGCTGACTCGCGTCGCGACTGCGCTGCTCGAAGATCTCGACAAAGACACCGTCGACATGCGTCCCGAACTACGACGGCAACGAAATCGAGCCGGACGTGCTTCCCGCGCGCATTCCCAACTCTGCTGGTGAACGGATCAGACGGCATTGCGGTGGGCATGGCGACGAAAATTCCGCCCCACAACCTGACCGAAATTGTGGACGCGACCATCACGCTGGTGAACAGCCCCGATGCCCAGCTCGCAGACATTCTGAAATTCGTGCAAGGCCCTGATTTCCCGACTGCCGGAATCATTCACGGCCGCAGCGGAATCGTGGACGCCTACAAAAACGGACGCGGCCGTTTCATCATGCGCGCCAAGGCGGGCATCGAGACTTTTAACAAAGACCGCAAAGCCATCGTCATCACCGAAATTCCGTACCAGGTCAACAAGGCGCGCCTGGTGGAGCGCATCGCGCAACTGGTGAACGACAAGATCGTGGACACGATCTCCGACATTCGCGACGAAAGCGATCGCGATGGCATGCGCATCGTGGTCGAGCTCAAGCGCGACGGCGAGCCCCAGCTCGTGCTCAACCAGCTCTTCAAGCATACCCAGATGCAGGAAAGTTTCAGCATGATCCTGCTGGCGGTGGTGAATAACCAGCCCAAGGAAATGGGCCTGGTGCAGGCGATCAAGCACTTCATTGATCACCGCGTCGATGTCGTCCGCCGCCGCACCGCGCTACCTGCTCTCGAAAGCCAAAGACCGCGAACACATTCTCGAAGGTTACCTGACCGCGCTCGATCACCTGGACAATGTGATCACCATCATCCGCGGCAGCGCCAACCGCGCCGAAGCCCGCGAGAACCTGGTTGCCTACTTTGCCGGCAAGAAGATTGACATCAACGTCACCGGCCGGGCTCCCAAGCGCGATCCGGAAAAGCCGTTCACCGGAATTCAGGCCGACGCGATTCTCGAACTGCAACTGCATCGCCTGACCAAGCTTTCCATCGACGAAATCACGAAAGAACTGAATGTCACGCGCGAGCACATTGCCGAGTACGAGGCCATCCTGAGCTCGGAAAAGAAACTGCGCGCCGTGATCGTGCGCGAGCTTGAAGAAGTAAAAAAACTCTACGGAGACGCGCGCCGCACCGTCATCGAAGACGAAGCTGCCGAGATCCATCTGGAAGACCTGATCGCCGACGAGCAAGTCGCAGTCACGGTCAGCCACGGTGGCTACATGAAGCGCACGCCGGTTTCCACCTACCGCATGCAGCGCCGCGGAGGCACGGGCCGCACCGGCATGAAGACGCGCGACGAGGATTTCGTCGAGCATCTCTTCATCGATTCCACGCACGCCTACATTCTGATCTTCACCAACACCGGACGCGTCTACTGGCTGAAGGTCTACGAAATTCCCGACGTCAGCGCGGCCGGCAAGGGCAAGCACGTCGGCAACCTTGTCGGTCTGCAACCGGGCGAGACGGTTCGCACGATGCTCACTGTTCGCCATCTCGAAGAAACCGGCAAGTACATCTTCTTCGCCACCCGCAACGGCCTGGTGAAAAAGACCGAGCTCAAGGACTTCTCGCACGTGCGCTCGAATGGCATCTACGCCATCAGCATCGAGCAGGGAGACGAACTGGTCGCAGCCAATCTCACCGACGGCCAGCAGATCGTGTTCCTGGCCACGCACGAAGGCCAGGCCATCCGCTTCGACGAAGAAGACGTCCGCCCCATGGGCCGCCAGGCATACGGTGTCTGGGGCATCCGCATGGAAAAGGGCGACTACCTGGTCGGTATGGCGACTACGCCCAAGGCCGATGTCCCGGCGAAAGTCGATCCAACGAAAGCGCCCGCGACAGACGCCCAGATAGCCGACCTGGTGCCGGAAAAAGGCAGACTGATTCTCTCCGTCACCGAAGGCGGGTATGGCAAACGCACCGCCGCCGACGAATACCGCCTGCAGGGACGCGGCGGCTCCGGCGTCATCAACGTGAAAACCACGGAGCGCAACGGCAAAGTCGTAGGCATCGCGCAGGTGACGGAGAAATCCGAAGTCATGCTGATCAGCCAGTACGGCAAAATCATCCGCATGGATTCAACGACGATCCGCGAATCCGGCCGCGCCGCACAGGGCGTGCGCCTGCTGCATCTGGAGCCCGGCGACCGAGTGGCGGCGGCTGTGGTCCTCGCGCCGGGAGAAGAGCCGGTTAACGGGGGGACGCTGACTTCAGTAGGGGAATCCTGGTCGCCCCAAGTAGGTTACGCTTGATCCCTGCTTGGAGACATGCACATGACGGCTCGTGTACCTTATGCTTAGGTCTAGGACGAGGGACACCATGAGGCCAGCAACCGACTTGATCAATGGAGACGCCAATCTACGGCGTCGCAGAAGCGGCTCAGTATCTTGAGAGTGCCCCTCAACACTCTCGTCTACTGGGTCAAAGGAGGAGGTTCTTTGCCCCCGTTGATCAAGGTTGGCAAGGACAAGATCCGCCTCGCCTATCGTTCACACAATCTGCTCGAATGCCACATGCTCAGCAGCATGCGAGCGATCTACGACGTTCGGATTCCCAAGGTGCGCAAGGCGCTGACAACGCTGGCTAAATACGTCCAGCACAAGCATCCGCTCGTCGAGCAGGCCTTCCAGACCGACCGCCGTGACCTGTTCATCGAGCATCTGGGAAGCATCGTGAATCTTTCGAAAGACCAGCAGATCCTGATTCCCGGCGTGATGGAATTTTATCTCGAACGCATCGAGCGCGATCCGAAAGGGCTTTTCAAGTTTTATCCATTTGTCATGGAGCGAACGCAGAGCGAGCCCAGGCTGATCCTGATCAATCCGGCGGTGGGTTTTGGCAAACCGGTGATTGCGGGTACGGGTATCTCGACTGCCGTGGTCGCTTCCAGGTTCAATGCCCGCGAATCTATAGACGATCTAGCTTCTGAATATGGCGTCGAGCCACAGCAGATCGAAGAAGCAATCCGCTGGGAGCAGAAGACGGCCGCCGTCGCTGCCTGAAGACTTCGTTCTCTATCTCGACGAAAATCTTCACAACTGCAAACCCATTCTCGACGCGCTCGCCCAACATGGCGTGAAGCACGAGCGTCACGGGCAGCACTTTGCCCCGGTACAGAAGACACCGACTGGCTGCCCTTTGTTGGTGAAAAGGGCTGGTTACTGGTCACGAAAGACAAAAGCATCCGGTACAACGAATTGGAAAAAACCGCAGTTCTTCAACATCGTGTGAGGGAGTTCTACTTCTCTTCAGGAAATTATAGCGGCGCGGAAATGGCGGAAATACTAGTAGCTGCTCTTCCTGGCATGGCCAAGATTTGCAGAAGGCATGACCCTCCGTTTATTGCCAGCATTGCCAAGTCAGGAAGTGTGAGTCATCGTTTTCCTTAGCGAGGAGGGTTTTTCCTTGTCGCTCGCCGCTTCGACTGCCCAAGGCTTCCCATCAAAATAGGTAGGCAGTTCCAATCCAAACAGCTTCATTACAGTCGGCGCGACATCCACAATCGCCGGCTTCTCAATCGCAATCTTGCGGTTCGAAAACAGCACGCCCGGCACCAGCCGCGGGTCAACGCAGTGATCGCCGCTCCAGGCTTTGAGATTGTCTTCGAAAATTGCAGTGGTCACTTTGCCCATGACTGAATCCCATGAGGCGCGGAAACCTTCGCCGTAGCCGACGATCAGGTCGGGAGCGTTGTCGACATATGGGCCGGCGTAGACGGCGTCGCAGTCGAACATGCCGGTGATGCCGACCTTTCCTGACGCTGGATCGACCAGTCCGTCGAGCTTGCCGCGCAGCTCTTCTTTTAGAGCCTCCGCTTCCGCGCCGGCTTCTACGATGCCTTCACGCTCGCGGCCTTTGATATTCATATAAAGGCCGTTCAGGCCCATGGTGTAGGCGCGGGTGCGCGACCAGTCGACGTCTTCGAACCAGTCTCCGCTTTCGCGCTTGCCGTCCTTCAAAACCAGGTAGCCGTTCTGATGCAGCCAGGCATTCAGATTCATGCAGCGGTTGAATGACTTGAAGCCGTGATCGGAAATCACCAGCAGCAGGGTTTGATCGTCAATCTGTTGCATGACCCGTCCGATCAGGGTGTCCATGCGATCGTAGAGGTCCTGAATCACGCGCGGCTTCTGGTCTTGCGGCACATCTCTTGCTGCGGGGTGATCTTTGTCCAGATAGCGCCAAAACATGTGTTGGACGCGATCGGTAGTGTCGAATACACATGCACACAGTCCCTGCGGAGTTTTTTCCAGCGCGTCGAAGAACATGCGCTCGCGGTCTTCATGATTGCCGTAACACTGCGCCAGAAATGCCTGGTCGTCGAGCACTTCTTCATTCAGCGCCCATGTATCTTCGGCGAGGCCTAGTGTGGCGTAGGGGCCAAAAAGTTTTGCCAGATAAATCGAATAGGTCACGGGATGAGAGATCGGCAAATCGGGATGTCCGGGATCGATGTTCACCGGCGTGACGTACACCTCAACCTCCGGCGAGATTTCCTTCAGGTAGAAGCGGCAGATGCCGCGGGCCGTGAATCCCATGCCAGCTTTGAACTTGACTGGGATCCATTCTGAGTACGCGCCGACCTTGATGGTGAAAGTCTCGGAATCGATTTCAATTCGCGCCTGTCCGCGTTTTACATCCGTGCGGAGGTCGAATTCAGCACGCAGTTCGCTGCCCGTCCCCAGGGGGCTCTCCGGACCAGGAATGTAGGAATGAAACCCTGCACCATTCCGCTCGCTATTTCGTTCAATGGGAATGCGAACGCCGCCTTCGCGAAATTTGCCGGTGCTCGACCGTGTAGTGCAAAAACAAAACGTTCCCTGGCTTCCTTTTAGATCAGGAACGCACATGCCGGAAAGCAAGACGCCGGGAAACTTCTCCGGCGGAAAAGTTACCGGAACGCGGATGACAGAACAAAAAACTCCCGCCTTGCCCAGCCAGTGCCAGAATGGCGTTCCCTTCCGCAGGCCCTTGACATCGGACTTGCCCAGCGGCAGCGAGTACTTGCCAATCTTCAGATGCCGCTTGGGCTCGCTGATCTGCGCCGAAGAAAGGAATGGCAAATAATTCTTCAGATCGCGGGCCAGGAAATCATAAATATTATGTTTGCCGGGATTAACTCCAGTCTGAAAGGTTGACCACGCCACCGGAGATATTGCCGGAAAGGTCGTTCGCAACGGACGAAAGGTGCCGTTGTCACGCAGCTTGGTGAGGTTTGGCAATTTCCCTTCGCCCATGAAACGATTGGCGAGTTCGGGATCCATGCCATCGAAGCCGACGATCACCACTCGCTTCACCTGCGCCTTGCCGTACGCTTTGCGCCGCCGGAACGATCGCAGAAGCTGGCGAACCGGCCAGGTCACCAGCGCGTAGAAGGAATAAAGAAAGGCGACGAAGATTGTCCAGAAAGAAGAGAGGACGGCGAATCCCGCCCCAGGCCCAGCATATGCTTCGCTGCGCAGGGGAAAGAGCAGGACCAATCCCATGATCAGCAGCAGAGCCGGAGACAACCCGGTCCGACTCCGCCGCCATGAAAGAAACTTCATACCTGAATCCCAAAGACGCTCTTGAAGATGAAACCCGCAATCAGCGAAACCACAAAGAACAAGACGATCCAGTTCCATTCCATCCAGGCGAAGTCGATCACGCGTGGGGGATAGCTTATTGCGATCGATTGCACCGGACGATTATCCGCCAGTGCCGGCTCGCCCGAAGTAAACATGCGCTCCCAGAAATCCCCGCGCAAGCGCACCGGCGAAATACGAGCCAGCCCTGGCGCCACCACAACCTGCTTCGAAACGGTCTGGCCAGCGACGGCGATATGGATATCGTATTGACCAGTGCGCCCGGCCAGCACGCGCCACGTGACCTCGTTCTCTCTGGGAGACGTGGACGGCCGGGGCTGAACTCGACAGTTCCGGAGGCAGTTGCAGCGAGGTGTCGTTCAAGGCAGCCGGATCTTCGACTCGCGCCTCTACCAGAAACGTCTGCGCCGCTTGCAGCGGCATCCAGCCGAAGTATCGATCAAGTTGAATGATCAGGAACGTGATGGGCAGGATCGCGATCAGGAAGGGCGTGAACGCCAGGCGAAGATAGCTTCCGGTTCCGCGAAGGATCTTTCCATAAGCGCGCATCACCACCGGCAACTGGTCCTGAAACAGGCGGACGGCCAGCAGATGCGCCTTCAAGCGATCTTTGGCCCGGCCGATTGCTTTCTGGTCTGAAGTGTAGCGAAACACGATGACGATCAACAACCCGATCACGATGGAAATCGCAAGCACCAGCAGGAGCGGAATGTTCGCCGGCGAAGCCGACAAGCAATAAACCGGCCGGTATGGAGGATGACGTCATCGATGACCGTTTGCGCGGCGAATCGTAAATGAACTACTCGATGTAGCCCAGACCCTGCAGCCGTTTGGTCACCTTCTCCTTGGATTCGCTGCCGCCGCCCTGGTCCGGCGCCAGGCGCTTCACTTCCTTCTCAATCGTGTGCAGCACGAACTCATCGACGGACGCGTAGCCCGAAGCCTCCGCGCACTGCTTTGCCTTTTCCAGCAATTCGCCTTCGATCTTGATCTTTTGCGAGGACATTCGGCTGCCTCCATATTGTTCTGCCCGTCAGCTTCGTGACGCGTCAGCGGTTGGATGAAAAAACGGAATGTCCCATCATACTGCCCGGCTGGGGAATTCCAAATTGCGCAAAGATGGTGGGCGCAATATCGGTCAGCGCGGGAGTGGCCGCGTCAATCGTTCGATTGCTCAGCAGCACGCCCGGGACCAGCGTGTAGTCCATGCAGTGGTCACCGCTCCAGGGATTCGTGTTGTTCTCGAAAACATCCGCAGGGAAAGTTGCCAGAATGGTCTGCCATCCCGCGCGATAGCCGCGGTTGTAGCCCACCAGCAAATCCGGTCCTTGCGCCGCGTATGGACCCTGATAAACCTCGCTGGCCCGATCCACCCGCGTAATCGCTCGTCAGATTGTTTTGGGGATCGCGCACGCCAGCAGCTTGTCTTTAATTTCGGTTAACAGCCGAATCCGCCGCCGCGCCCGGTTCAACAATCCCTTCGCGTTCCCGCCCTCGCAGATTCAGATAAAGACCGTTCAATCCCAGGCCATAAGCGCGGGTGCGGCTCCAGTCCACATCGGCGAAGGCCTGGTTCTGATCGGGATTGGGCTCGCTCTTCAACGTGATGTACCCATTATTGAGCAGCCAGGTATTCAGATTAAACGAGCGGTTGTAGGGAGCGAATCCATGGTCGGAAAGCACCAGCAGAGTTGTGCGGTCGTCCATGCGCTGCAAAACTTCGCCCAGCACCTGATCGATCTGCTGATAAAACTCGGCAGCGCCGACCCGTACTGGGCGGCCAGCGCGGCGTCGTATTCCGGATGCTGCGGATCGATCAGCCGCCAGAACATGTGCGAATTGAGATCAAGGCTGGAAAAATAAAAGAAGAACAACGCCGGAGTGGAACTTGGGAAACTCGGCGTCGAAAATCTGGCGATGTTCTGCCAGGACGGTTCTCGCCTGCTCCAGATATTCCTCGTCGTCGAGCACGCCGGCCGATAGGGCTTTTGTGTCTTCGGAATACCCTGCGTGTAGAACTCGCCCACCTCTTCCGAAGAGCTCGCGGGAATAACTCCTGGGAGTGGAAAGCGGCAGACGCGGGATCAGCAGGATCAGATGTTGATGGGCGAGACGTACAACTCGAACCGTGGATGGGCCTGCTTGAGATAGAAGCGCAGATCCCTTTCACATTGCCGAATAAATGGAATCAGCTCGAACTGAATGTGATCCAATCGCTCCCATTCGCCCTCGCGTAACACGAACGTCTGGCCCTGTACCGAGAATTTTGCGACGGCCTCCAGAGGGTCGACCGAAACCGTGAAAGGTTCGAGCGCGGGCGGCGATCCCTTACGGAAAGTGTTGTCCGGCCCGATCAATTTTGCTGCGACCTGCGAATCTTCGACGCTGACGGCAATAATCTGTCCGCCTTCGACCACTCCCGAGCGGTCATGGGATCATCGGTATAAAACGAAAATGTGCCATAGCTGCCGCGCAATCCGGCGTGCCCATGCCGGACAGAGTGTTTCCCCTGGGCGCTGACCGGAGGAAAATTCGAAGGCATGCGCAGGATGAGTGTTGGGTACGCCGTGATCGTCCAGCGTCTCCGCAGAAAGCTTTTCC
>CAWJBA010000027.1:0-379672 GCA_963841075.1 Terriglobia bacterium | reverse complement strand
TGCGAACTGCGCTAGCGGCGCGAATTTCCCCTCACCTCCGGCCTCTTTCCCGCGATGGAGAAACCACGAAGTGATGGCGGGATCATCGGGAAGACGCGCTGGCTCGAATGGGCGAGCGGTTTTCCACCGTTTTCACACCGTTTTTCCTCCGTTTATCGACCGTTTTTTACGGTTTTTCACCGTTTTCACCGTTTTCCGAAAAGGGTTCGGAAGCTCACAAAAGTGCAAAGCTCTTCTGTCGCTTGATCGCTTAGCTGACGCGCACGGCTCAGTAATATAGTTCCGAGCCGCGACCGTGATGGAGTGCGCAAGAGGGTGCGGGCACGCCGACTTGGATGGCGAAATTAACGAAAGGGCAGTCGGCAGTATGCCCATAAGGTGCCCATGTTTGGAAATCGGCCCCTGTTTTTCCGAGAACTTTTGCCTCGGATGGGCATGTTGAAATCGCCGTGAGGACAGTGCCATCGGCGTCACCGCTTGGCGGTTTGCTTCGTCTTGCAGGTCTTTTCAACGCATCAAGCGTCTCGAAAAGACGACCTGCATCGTCAATCGAACTGTTCTGGCTTTGGACGAAGCGTCGTCAGTTAGCCGACGTTGCCGCGCGGCTTTTTCTGCGTCGAGCAAATGTCGATGATTTTGCCTGTCTCTTCGATTGCCATGTGAAACGCCTGATCGCCCTCCATGCGGTGCAGCGTCAGGTGGTACGACTCGCTCGAGGCGGCGAGGTAGGGACGTTCCGCGGGCGAATGCGGTGCGCGGAGTCTGCCCCACGACCCATCGCCCAGGTAAAGAACGCCGTTGCGAATTCACCCGGCCGTCCAGAAGCGGATGGGTCCGCTTGAACGTGTGGTCGTGGTGTTCGAGCACCACGCTCGACGTTGTGCGCTCGAACAGCGGCACCCAGTGCTTGCGATTGCCCGCCCCGGTCCCTCCTTGCCTCCGGCGTCACCTTCGGATCGGGCGGTACGACGGATAGGCCGGCACATGGTTGACGACGATCAGGTGGGCCGGTCCTCGGCGCGCTCGGCCAGCGCTCCGTCGAGCCAGTCGGTCTGTTCGCCGTCGATCGGCGCGACGTGCGCGGTGTCGAGCAGGACCAGGCTCAGGTAGTCGCCGAAGTCGAGCGTGGCAAAGCTGCGTTCGGCATAAAGGCCGTCGTAGCAGGGCGAAGAAAAACGGGGCGTCCTTGCGCGGCTTGCCGTAGCCGCCGTTGACTTCGTGGTTGCCGATGCAGACGACCATGGGAATCAGCCGCCCGTCGTTGTCGACCATGTGGCGGCTGTAGTTGCGGATGAACGCCAAGGCTCTTGTCGACTCTTCTTGCCGTCGTCGTAGCCCAGGTCGCCGCCGATCAGCGCGAACATCGGGTCCTGCCTGGCGGCCAGGATGTTGTTGGCGATCGGCGTGCGGGTTCACGCCGCAGTCGCCGCCGGAGACGAACTGGAACGATCGGTGGCCTTGGCCGGCATCGTGCGAAAGCGGAAGGGAACTTTATGCTCCCCAACGCGAAATTCGTATTCGGTGCCGGGCGGGCCAAGACCGGTGAGCTCGGCACGGTACGCATGCAAATCCGATAACGGATAGGGACGATCCTGCATTGTAATCGTGTGCCATTTATCTTTCTTCAACTCGGAAAATGCGATCGCCGTCTGCTCGGGCGTCCTTTCTTTTCCGACCCATTGCACGGTCATAGTCGTCGTCGGATCGCGGCCTGCCAAGTGAGAAAAAGCGTTTCGGGCTTTGAGTCCGACTTCTCCGCTTTGTCGGCGGCAAGGCTACTGCTCAAGCCAAGCGGCGCCGCGCTTGCGCCCAATGCAAAACCCGCACCGCCCAATGTCGATTGAATGAACTGCCGCCGGCTGATATGGCGCATCGTCTTTAGCCTCAAAGGCGCCCCGTTGGTTAGTTTGTGTCGCTCCAGTTTCGGCGTAGCGGCGGAGCATGTCAAACGAGAATTCTGTTAGAAAACAAGCACCGCAAACTGGGCAAAATAGCTGTCACCGCGGAAGTGAGGTCGGCTTCGAATCTAAACTCTCTGCCGGCGATTGGAGATACGTGCGTTGGCAGGCGGCCAGTCCGACTGCTTTTGCTCGAGAGTTTCTGGAGCAGATTGCCGGCGGTCGATTATTCTTCGCACCAGCCAGGGAGAAACAAACGATAGATTGGCGATCAGCATCGCCAGGCCAAATGTCCACATGCCCAGAAACAGGCCAATGCCCAGGTGGACGCCCGCGGCAATTGCCAACACAATCGGCCGAGTCAGACGTGGCCACACTAGCACGCAGTAAAACGTTTCCCAGAAAACGGTAACGTGCGTCAGTCCGTAAACCAACCAAGGGAAATAGACAAGGTGCCATCGAGTGATTGGTATTCCCGATTGGCCATTGCCATCAATAGCGAGTTCCCGTTCCACCACCAGGGACCCTGAAGTTTTCCGATTCCGGAAAACAAATACAGAACACACAAATGCACTTGAATGAGGCGAATCCACAATTGGCACAATGCTGGGTTCGACCGCCGCGCCGCAGTTCCACGCCGCCGTTTCAACCATCGATCGACCGAATAAGCCGCTCCGCACGGTCCGATCATCAAGTACATCGCCAGCATCGCGTTCGTATCGTCCAAACCAAACTGAGCCAACGATGCCCGGTTGATGTACGATACCGTGGCCAGGAACGCCAACACCGACATCGTGCGGCTCCAAAGCCCGATAGTGAGCAACGCAAAGACAACGAGTGCGGCAATGTGGAATGTCCACAGCAGCATTGGCGAATGAATCCAGTAAAACCAACTCCACTTGAAGGCGGAATGATCGGGCAGCGCGGCGATCACCTCGGTGGATCTGCGCCGGAGTCCGGCCGCCGAAAAAGCCCGCCAGATCGAGCGTCCCACACCAGGTGCGTGTAGAGCAGCATTGCGCCGGCCAGAATGCAGTAGTTCCCAGCGTTGCCGGATCGGCCGGCGTAAACCAAAAACGGTTCCAGCCGGCAATGGTGCCGCGACCGAGTTCCGAAAATAGCCGGTTATTAAATTCACGGCATTTCGTTCCTGTAAATCGGGCTGGTCCAAACCACCTGATCCAGCTTCTGGTCGTTCAACGAAATGTTCGTCAACAATTCATCAGGTCCTGGCAATTGATGTTCCACGAGTTGCAACGCGATTTCGCGTGCTCCCGAGGATGCGAGCAAGTGCATGGCGTACGAGCGGGCCACGGCTTCAAAGGTTTTTCGCATCGCTTGCGAGTTCGCTTTGACTTGTGGCGGCACGTGCACGGCGCAACGTCAGGGTTCCAAAATCCCGCCAGTTTTTCCGTCAGCATGAAGTGGCGATGATAGAACAATCGCGGCCACTCGGATTTCAAGTCGGGAAAAGTGCCGCTGCTGGTCGTACCATCGGGCATGACCAAGCGGTAGCGGGCGAGCCAGATGGCTTGGCCCGGGCTCGGGGCGAAAGAAGCGATAGCCATGGCCACCGTAAGTGGCGTCGAGATAGGGCCCTGCCGCCTGAGCGACGATGCCTGGTAGCACAGGCGGCGGAATGCGTGGATTGAACCCGCCCATCGACCAAGGAGCGGAAATAATTGTCGCAAAATGGACGGCCACCCCGATGCTGATTAGCACTTTCCAAGGCGTGGCCAGTTTACGACCAGTCGGTGAAATGGGCGCGGTTTGCAAAGGCTTGGTCATCAGCAAAGTTTATCGGTCGGCAACTTCATCCGCGATCAACCGGCCGACGAGTTTAGCATTTGTGCGGGACATACGGTTCGGCACGCTAAACCGCAAACGGACCGCACTTCGCCTGCGGTTTAGCAGGCCCAGTTAAAGCAAAAAGCCTCCGCACGGCGAACCGTGCGGAGGCGCGGGCTCAGTTGCATTCTTCGAGGATGATTGCGCTCAGCGAGCCACTAACTTAACGAGTGACCGCGGCGGTGCTGGCAACTGCGTTCGTATTGAAATTGAACGACAGGTCCTTATCCTCACCACCGGTGAGCGTGATCGTTTCCTCCTTGCTCACATCGCGACCGTCGACGTTGGCAACTACGCGCACCGTGTAGTTTTTCCACTGCGCCGGGGGCCGACTTCGAGGTGGCGAACTCACGCACTTCGCCGGTCGAATTCGTCTCACGACCGGATAGATAAACCTTCGCATCGGCTGGCACGTGCAACGTGACCTTTGTCTTTGCCTTGTTGCCAGCGGCCACTGGAGCATTGTTGTTATCGCCCGAGAACACCAAATTGGCGAATTCGCCGGGGCCCAGCGTCACGCTCTTGGTCTGCGTCACGGTCTTGCCATCCTGCTCGTACTCAGCACGCACTTCATACG
The DNA here is from genome assembly GCA_963841075.1 of Terriglobia bacterium. Lineage (GTDB taxonomy): Bacteria > Acidobacteriota > Terriglobia > Terriglobales > Acidobacteriaceae > JAIQFF01. The sequence goes on along the minus strand of CAWJBA010000027.1, from coordinate 375,349 downwards.
CGTACTTGTTGCCGGAAGACAATCCGCGACTGACAAATTGACGATCGCTGCCGGTGCTGGTCGTCGCGGCGCCGTTGACGAAAATCTTCGCATAGGCCGGTACGCTCGTTGAGCATCGCTGTTTGGCTGCCGTTCATGCTGCGATACATCGTGGTCGGCATCGGGGTCGGAGGAGCATCGCTGCTAGGACCAGGGCGCCGGAGTCGGATTCGTCGATCCACCCGGAGCGGCAGGCATCGAAGGCGCACCACCGTCATAAATCACGGTGCCGCCCGAAGAGCCGCCACTGGAACCCCAGTAGTATCCGCCGCTGGAACCACCGCTCGAACCCCAATAGGAGTAACCACCGCTGGAACCCCAGCTACCACCGCTGGAACCCCAATGATTTCCCCAACCGCCGGATGATCCGCCGCAGCTTCCCAGCTACCGCCGGACGAACCGTAATAATATCCGCCCGAGGAACCCCAGCTACCGCCGGAGGAACCCCAGCTGCCCCCTGACGATCCCCAACTGCCACCGGACGATCCGTGGTGCCCGAAGTGTGCATCAGACGTGCGCACGTTCAGCATCAGGGCGGCCAAAGCCACGCCCGCGGCCAAAGTTATCTTGGTAAGTTTCCTTCGCAACATTTCCCGTTCTCCCAAATAAGCGTAGAAGTTGAACGTCGGGGAGCCGCCTGCCTACCCCCCAAAACATACAAACCCTAGCACGCAAATCAAGTAGACTGGGCAATTTTTTCCGTTTACGGGCTATGGCTTGTCCGGCACTGATTAGTGCAATTTTGACGCCCGTGAGGGGGGGAATCCTGATTGGGTATTCGCTCTCGGTGGGACCGACACAATCGGCTTATACTGCTGCGGCGCAAGTTTCGATGGGACCGTAGTTTCCGATCATAGAGCGGATTCACTCATGAACGGCATTATTACACCAACTCGTGCCGGCCGATTCTGGACGCTGAGCATCTTGGCGCTGGTGGCATCAGGTTGGCTGGTGATCTTCCGGAGCGAACAACTGACCGAAGGTTCCGGCCGCCTTCATTCGCCAGCAAGTGGTGTGGTCGATTCTCGGGCTGGGTGTTTATGCTGCCATAAGCGGCGTCGATTATCGCCGGCTCATTCGGACAAGTTCGTGGGCGTACGCGCCCTGGTTTTGATCGCGCTCCTGGCTGTGTACTGCTTTCCGGCCGTCAATGTGCGCCAACGTTGGATTCGCATTGCCGGAGTCGGTATTCAGCCTTCTGAATTCGCTAAAGTGGCGTTTATCGCTGCGCCGCTCTGCGTTTCTGATGCATCGCGATATCGGCGTCGGTTTTAGCACTGGCGTGATGTGGCCGCTGGCGATGGCGCTATTGCCCATGCTGCTGATTTTGAAGGAGCCCGACCTTGGTACGTCGCTCCTTTTCTGCCCGTTCTCGTCGCAATGTTGTTTGCCGCCGGTGCGCGACGGCGCATCTGCTGCGATTGGCAATAGCGGGCGCACTATTGTTGCCGATGCTGTGGGGCCAGATGAGCCGCGAACAGCATTCGCGCAACGGTGCTGTCGCAGCAAAACGCTCCGCTGGAAAAACCGACGGCCGACGGATTTCATCTCGATCAGGCCAAGCGAATGTTCGCGCTGGGGAATGTGTGGGGCAGTTTCTTCGCTGCCGATGGTCGCGACGAATTGCCCCCGGTGCGAGTTCCCGAGCCGCACACCGATTCGGTTTACAGTGTGCTGGGCGAACGCTTTGGGCTCGTCGGCGCAGGTCTGTTGCTGGTTCTCTACTTGATTCTCGTTGAGGGCTGTTTGCGGCGTTGCAAAGAATTCCGAAGAACCGTTTGGCCGCATATTCGCCGTCGGAGTGGCGGCGCTGTTTGCCACAGAAGTGTTGATCAATACCGGCATGATGGTCGGATTGTTGCCAATCACCGGCGTGTCGCTACCACTTGTGAGTTATGGCGGCTCCGACTTGATCGCACATTTGATGGCACTGGGATTCGTGACGAGCGTCGGCGCGGCATCAGCCGGGGCTCATCACTTCTTAGCGGTGCGCTTCATTGTCAATTCCCACTCTTGGTCGAAACCGGTCGATTTGAGCTTGAATTCGCCCGGTTTCACGGTTGCCTTGTACTTGATAATGGTGCCGTTCAAATCGACTTCGAAGGAGATATCATCTCCGCTGATCTTGCCGTTACTGAACGGGAGCTTACCAAGCGGCCCTTCCACAGTACCGGTCAATTTGTCGCCATCGACTTTGAACTCGAAGGTAAGCGGGATTTCGTTCCCATCGCCGCCGGTGAATTTCGTTTCCCACGTGCCGGCCAAATCCAGCGGCCGCGTGAGCGTGTATTCGCGATCACCGAACGGCCCGCCTGTGCGATTTCACTTTGATTTTGCCATCCGCAACTTTGCCTTCGTAGTTCACTTCGTTGTCGCCGATCGTCGCTTTGTAAGTAAGGGTATCGCCGGCAAGCTTAACATCGTGCAGATCAATCGGTCCTGCCGGCCCTTCCACCGTGCCGGTCAGCTTTCCGCCGTCGGATTTGAATTCGTACCTCAAGGGAAATTCCGTTCCGTCGGGCAATTTCAAGGCGGTATCCCAGTGACCGGTGACGTCGACGACCCGTTCCAACGTATATTCGCGATCGCCGTTGGACGTGTGGACGCTGATTTTGATTTTCCCATCGCTCCACTTTGCAATGTGGGCCATTGTCACATCGCCGCGCTTGGTGTTGAAGGTGAATTCGTCCCCGTTGATTTTGCCGTCGGAAATTTCCAGTTTTCCCCGCTGCGTTTCGACCGTGCCGCTGATCTTGTCGCCTTGCACTTTCAGGTCGTACGTAAGTTCCATTACCTGACCGCCGGAAAACTCCGCTTTGCCGTTCCACACCCCGCTAAAATCGGCGGCAGCGACGTATTGGATCGGCAGGAGAATTAAAGCGAAACAGACAATGGCGGGCGGAACATCGTTTCAACTCCTTGGATGAAGTTCGAATTGAAGGGGTACGCGAAAAGAATTCGCATCATCCGGAACAGGGGCTCTCATTTGACGCCGCCAGAACATCGCCCGTCAAGAACCGGCAGCCGGGCAAACCGACACTTTTGGCGGCATTTTTATTCAGAAGAAGTGCGATTTTATGCCAACCATCTCCTCGATCTCAAATAAAAGTCCACCCTCCAAGTAAAAGAGAGCCAAAGGCTGGTCAATTATCTTCCGCGCGACGCGGCGAATAACCAATCTGATCCCCAATCGACCAACTCTCCAACTTCGATTTGTGCGCGGCCCATGAATTTGGTAATCCTGCGCGGCTGCGAAAAATGTCCACGCGGCAAGCGACTCACCACAACCTGCTGATTCCTTTGCAGTTAATAGCAGGCGGTGGGGAGGTAACTCAGGAAGGAAAATGCCAGAATCGGCTGCGATTTGCCCAGCAGGGCGAACGAAGTCAAATCGGTGTCCGCGGTCCGCTATTTGCCATCATTCGCACTTCCAAGCGGGAAAGTTGGGCAACAATGAAGATCATTTTCCGCCGAGTCTCGTTCCGCTCGTGGCTGGGTAACGTCATTAATTCTGTTTCCAATCGATTGAGAGTTACCTCTGCCAAATCTCGACCACAATCCAGCGCCGCGGCCAGCGCGTCGAGTTCTGTCCAAATATTGCTTTGTTGTTTTGCCATGGCCACTCTCCACGGCTCGCCTATATTGGGGTGTGAGCATGTGAATCGCTTTCGATCTTTCAGTCTGCAAAGTAGGAATCGCAAACGGTGCGCCGGAAAGCACCTCATACCTGGTATGGGAGTTGCTACGGGCCGATCCCCTCGTGCGCGCTTCCAAAAAATTGGCCCTTGCCGCCAACTGCGTGCTTTAAGAAACACTTCTATCAACGAGCGATGGCGCGGATCGATACGTCGTCGATATCGAATTGCCCTGTCGCACCCAGCAACCCAATGTGCATGATGCACTTGCTGGCCCCCGGCGGAACCCGCAAACGTTCGGTTTCGCGCTGCCAATCGAAAGTGCCGCGGTAAGGGCCGGCGAAGGTGCGACCGATGATGGCCCAGTTGTCGTCGTAGAACGTGAGCGAGATTTGCGGCAGCTGATCGGCCGCGGGCCCGCCACAATGTTTTGGCCGTGGATCATCGCGCTGACTTCTATTCGTCCGATTTTCTTGCCATCGACCGCGAAGCCTTGCAGCGCACGGCTGATGCGGCCGGGCACGTCGTTGGTGAACGTACAAGTACGATTTTCCCTCCGGGCCGGGGACATTTTTCGATTGCCCTGAAAGGCCTCGTCGGACTGCAGCACTTTCATCTGGCGGCAATAAAACCAACCGAGCGGTTCACCATCGGTGCCGCCCTGCTCCTCGAAGCTGCCGTTGACGATATGGGGGTGGAGCGGATCGGGCTGCACTTGGCGTCCGGCCTCGGCCGTGCCGGTCATGGGCACGAACAGCGTCGGCCGCAGCGCCTCGGCCACCAGCTTGCCGTCTTTCTTCGTGAAGAGATACAGCATTTGCTGATAGCGCTCGCCGACGGGCACGACCATGCGGCCGCCTTCGCTCAGTTCGTCGACCAGCGGCTGCGGCACTTTCTCCGGCGAGCAGGTGACGATGATCTTGTCGAACGGCGCGTGCTCGGGCCAGCCTTGATAGCCGTCGCCAACCTTCACGTGGACGTTGCTCGTACTTGCAGCCGTTTCAGCGTCTGCTTCGGCCTCGCTTGCCCAACGTCTCGACGATTTCGATCGTGTAGACGTCCTTCACCAGCGGGCTAAGCACGGCCGCCTGATAGCCGCTGCCGGTGCCAATTTCCAAGCACCCGGTCGTCCGGCTGCGGATCGAGTTGTTCGGTCATGTAGGCCACGACGAACGGCGCCGCGATGGTCTGCCCTTCGCCGATGGGCAAGCGCCATGTCGAAATAGGCGTTCTTCCGCTGGTCTGCGGCACGAACTCGTGCCGCGGCGTATTCCGCATGGCCTCGATCACCCGCTGGTTCTTTGACGCCCGCGCCGACAATTTCTTCGTCGACCATCCGATTGCGCGCCTCGGCGAGTGGCAGTTTGCTTTGTGCAGCCACCGGCGTCGAAAGGCAGAAGGCCGAAATCAGAAGGCAGAATGCCGCCCCATAGCCCGACCGTGTCGGTCGGCCGATCAACCAAGTGATTTTGCCGACAGATTGATTTTCGCAACGCCCGGAATTGCGCGTGTTCACGATCCAATTTCCAAATCAAAAAACGAAATGGTGGAACGCGCCCTCCTTGGCCTAAATGAGCATTCCTTGAGACCGTTTGAGACCCACTGTGATTCTTGCCATCGGCATCGTCATGCTCGGCTTAGCTACCCTGCTGGCGGCGCAAGATTCACCGGCCACCGGGACTCCGGTGCACATGGTGGTGACGGTGGAAGCTCGTCATGGCGACGATGTGCCCGTCCTGCAAAAGGAAGATGTGATGGTTTACCAGGGCCGCGATCGGGCCAAGACGACCGACTGGCTTCCCCTGCAAGGGGACCACGCCGGGCTCGAACTCTTCCTCTTGCTCGACGACGCCTCGGATACCAACCTCGGATCTCAGCTCGACTATCTGCGCCAATTTATTAATTCGCAGCCGGCAACAACAAAGATCGGCGTTGGCTACATGCGCAACGGCACGGTCGCGATCGCCCAGAACCTCACCGATGACCACAGCGCAGCGGCTAAATCTTTGCGGTTGCCGATGGGGGTCGCCGGCATCAACGCCAGTCCTTATTTTTCGGTCACCGATCTCATAAAGCGCTGGCCTTCCGCTCCCGTTCGCCGCGAGATTTTGATGATTTCGGATGGCATCGATCGTTATGGCTTTAACGGCGGCTCCGACCCTTACGTCGATGACGCTGTTGCGCAGGCACAGCGGGCCGGCATCGTCATATTTTCAATCTACACTCGAGGAGCGGGTCACTTTGGTCACAGTTTCTGGCGAGTTAACTGGGGCCAGAACTACCTCTCCCAGCTTTCAGACGAGAGCGGCGGGGAATCGTTCTATCTGGGTACCGAAGGTCCGGTGTCTTTCTCCCCGTATCTGGAGGACATAAGCCGGCGGTTGCTGCACCAGTACCTCCTGACATTCCTGGCTAAACCGGTCAAAAAGAGTGGACGGCAAGGCGTCAAAATTCGCACCGAAGTCAGCAATGCCGAACTGGTCGCCGCCGATCAGGTTTATGTTCCAGCGTCGCCGGAATGAACGCAAATTAACCCGCCGGACGAAAATGGCGCGGTTCTCCCTGGCGATTTTGTAGGTTAGACTGGCTGACGGTCGGAAGCGGCGTGGTCAGGAAGGAAGCCGTCATGCGAATCAGTCCGATTTCCCGGCAGGAATGCGGCGAGCTGTTGAACCGCGTTTCGATGGGCAGGCTGGCGTGTTCGTTGAACAACCAGCCGTATGTAGTGCCGGTCAGCTTTTCGTATGAAAGGGACCGCATCTACATCTTCTCCACGCTCGGCAAGAAGATCAAATGGATGCGGCAAAACCCCAAGGTCTGCCTGCAAGTCGACGAAATGGGAAGCCCGTCGAGCTGGGCCAGCGTAGTTGTCACCGGAACATACCTGGAACTGAACGAGCCACAGTATGCCGCTGAGCGGGAACATGCGAAAGAACAACTGGCCCAATACTCCCAATGGTGGCGAACTCCGCTGGCACAAAGGCGCGAACAGAGCAGTGATTTGTCCATCGAACCTGTATTCTTCCGCATCGACATCGAGTCGATGAGTGGACTCCGGGCGATCCATGAAGCCGAGTAAAGCGCTTCGAGTGTGGTATTTTACTGGCGCCGGGAAAAGCTCCCCATGCGCAATTGAGCGCAGGAAACCTAGAAGGAGAGACCATGCCGCTGACCATGAACAGCCGTCCAGTGGGTGAAGTGATGATTGTGCAGTGCAACGGGCGCATCGTGGCCGGTTCGGAGGTGTTCTCACTCCAGGCGCAAATTGGAGACGTGCTGCCCCACTATGGCGACGTGGTGCTGCAGCTGGAACAGGTGGGTTTCGTCGACAGCAGCGGGATCGGTGCGCTGGTGCGACTGGTCTCGACGGCGCGGGCCAAGGGCGGCGACATCAAGCTCTGCGGAGTGCAGCCGCAATTGCACAAGACCCTGCAGATGACGAACCTGCTGACCATGTTCGAGACCTACGAATCCGAAGCCGAAGCCATCATCGCGGCTTACCTGGGCTCGCGATATTCCAAAGAGAAGTCAGGCAGTAATCAATTTCGCGTCTTGTGCGTATACGATTCGCTCAACATGCGCACTTTCATGCGCGAGGTGCTGTGCCGGGCCGGCTACAGCGCGCTGACAACCGGCAACGTGCTGGACGCAAAAATCCTGCTGAAGGCCACGAAGGCGAAGCTTGCCATCCTGGGCGCGAACATGCAGTCGGTACACGGCACTCCGACCAAGAAATTATTCGCGGAGATCGATCCGTCGGTGGCGCTGGTGGTGCTGGATCCGAACTTCGAGAAACTGGATCCGGGAGAATGCGCCACTCAACTTCTGGAGAGTGTTCGCGCCTTTGCCCAACCGGAGAAGACGGAAGCCTGAATCCGGTATCGTACAATGCCAGTATGAACGACGCCGGACTTCCGGGGCGCAGGTTCTGAAGGGTATCTCCGATTTCCCGAAAATTTCTTGTGGGGAGTGTCCACCGCCGCTCATCAGGTGGAAGGCGACAACTGCAATCAGTGGTCGGACTGGGAGCTGGCGGGACGGATCAAGTCCGGCGACAGCATTGGCAAGGCCTGCGACTGGTGGGAGAACGCCGAGCTCGATTTTGATATCGCTCGCGACCTGGGAATCAATGCTCTTCGGCTCTCGCTGGAGTGGAGCCGGATCGAGCCGGTCGAAGGCCGCTTTGATCCGGTTGCGCTGCAGCGTTACCGCCAGATGCTCGAGGGCCTGCATCAGCGCGGAATAGAGCCGATCGTCTGCCTGCATCACTTCACCCATCCACGCTGGTTTGAGCAGAGAGGCGCATTCCTGCGGGCGGATGCTCCTCAACTTTTTGAGCGCTTCACCCGGGAAGTAGCCCGGGTCCTCGGAGACCTCTGCCGACTGTGGGTCACCTTCAACGAGCCCAACGTCTACGCGGCTTGCGGATATGTGCTGGGCGAGTTTCCGCCGGGCCACAAAGGCCAGTTGCTCAATGCTCTTCGCGTAAACCGCATCCAGGCGCGTGCTCACGTGCTGGCCTATCGCGCTATTCATGAAATCGTTCCCCAGGCCCAGGTGGGATGGGCGCAGCATTATGTAGTGTTCGAGCCGCTGCCGGGGATCGCGAGTCGAGCCATCGCCAGTTTGCTCGACCGGCTTTTCAATCACACTTTTTTCGATCTGATCGAGACCGGCCGCCTGGGTTTTCCGTTTGGTCTGTTTACTGGTCGCGACGACGAGGCCAAAGGCTGCTGCGATTTCGTTGGGCTAAACGTGTATAGCCGGTTTCATGTTGCTTTTGATATCAAGAACGGCAGCACATTCTTTACCAATCTATTTGTGCCCGCGCATGTCCCGCAGGGCGACCCCGGGGTTGACCGGCCTTACGGCGAGGCCTATCCCAAGGCCATCAGCGACGCGGTGCGCCGGGCCGCGCGACTGGGCAAACCGATTTACATCATGGAAAACGGCGTGCCCGACGCGGAAGACCAGATTCGACCCTGGCTGATCGTGAATGTCCTGCGCGAATTGCACGGCCTGATCGCGCAGAACTACGACATTCGCGGCTATCTGCACTGGACGCTCACCGACAACTTCGAGTGGAATGAAGGCTGGAAGCTGCGCTTCGGATTGGTCGCACTGGACCCGGAGACACAAGTGCGCACCATGCGCAGCAGCGCGAAACTATTCAGCGACATTGTTCGCGACAATGGCTTGGCTGGCCCCGTGGATGACAGCATGCTTGCCACTCTCGACCACCCTGCCGTAATTAGGATAACGACCATGCCGACGAAAAGTAGGAGGCTGTCCCGATAACCTCCTGCCAGAAGGGGTCGCGCCGCTAGAAGTCCACATCTCCTCGCGAACACACCAAGTAACGTTACTTGTTCCCTCCGCAGTTAATTCACTGAAAATTAATGTGGCTTTGATCATCCCTTAAAGGCAAGTTGAGATGCTTTGAGGGGCAGATACTACACGCGGCGCAGGAGGTTGGCGATGCATAACCTCACGATTGTTTTTCACGACGCAGGCGGTGGACACCGGAGTGCCGCGGGAGCGTTGAAAAGCGTTCTCGAGTCACAATATCATCCCTGGAACGTGAAGCTCCTGAACCTGCAAGAACTGCTGGAGCCGATTGACTTCGTCCACCGCGCCACTGGCCTGAGAATCCAGGACGGCTACAACCTGATCTTGAAAAGAGGCTGGACGCGGCTCACGCCGCCGCTGCTCTCTTTGCTGCAGCGCACCATCCAGTTGCATCACTCGCGGATCGTTCGCATTCTGCGAAACTATTGGGCGCAGAATCCCACCGACCTGGTTCTTTCCGTCATTCCGCATTTCAACCGATGCCTGGCGCAGAGTATTCGCGCGGAAATGCCGAACGCGGCTTTCGTCACGCTGCTCACGGACCTGGCCGACTATCCGCCGAATTTCTGGATTGTGCCTGAATCGGAATTCATCATCTGTGGAAGCGCGCGGGCCAAGCAGCAGGCGCTGGCAATGGGGCATCCCAAGGGACGGGTCTGCGAGACCTCGGGCATGATTCTGAAGCCGTCTTTTTATCGAAAGCCTGAGGTTGACCGCGCGGAAGAAAGAATCAAGCTGGGCCTGCAGCCTGACTTGCCGACCGGGATCGTGATGTTTGGCGGCCACGGGTCGGCGTCCATGCTGGAAATTGCGAAGAAGCTGGAACACACTGCGAAACCGCTGCAGCTGATTTTCCTGTGCGGCCACAACCTCGAGCTGGCGAGCAAACTGCGCGACTTGCGACTTACCCGGCCGGCTGTGATCGAAGGCTTCACCGCCACGGTCGACTATTTCATGTCGCTGGCGGATTTCTTCATCGGCAAGCCGGGACCGGGCAGCATCAGCGAAGCGCTGCAATTCGGCCTGCCGGTGATCACCGAACACAACGCCAGAACCATGCCGCAGGAGCGCTACAACGGAATCTGGCTGGTGGAAAAGCGGCTGGGAATGGTGGTTCGGGACTTCAAGGAAATCGCGACCGCAGTGGATGAGATGCTGACGGACGCGACCTTCGCAGAGTTTCGTCGCAACGTTGACGCTTATAAGAACTATGCCATTTTCGAAGTTCCCCTGATTCTTGATCAAATCATGGCCGAAAAGGCCGTCGAAGCGATGGCTCTCCTACCCGCGCTGGCGCCTGTGGACCCGTTCGCCAGCATAGCCTGGGGCGGACTGACGTAAGAGAACCACGCACGAACCATGTAGGGGCAGATGTCCTCATCTGCCCGGCGGAGTGAAACTCTGCTGATTTTCGCGCGCATGCAAAAACCTGTCGGAGTCTTCGCTCGCAGCTGGGCAGATGAGGACATCTGCCCCTACGCGGTCCAGTCACTGCAGCAAAATGCCCACGATCGAAGCTGACATCAGGTTGGCCATGGTGCCGGCGATCATGGCGCGGAAGCCGAGTTTTGCCAGTTCGCCGCGCTTGTTGGGCGCCAGCGCGCTGATCCCGCCGATCTGAATTCCAATCGAACTGAAGTTTGCGAATCCGCACAACGCGAAAGTCGCAATGGCGAAAGAGCGTGGATCGAGTGTCGCCTTCTGTGCGCCCAGCATGCCGTACGCCACCAGTTCGTTGATCACCATGCGCGTCCCTAGGAGATTGCCTACGATGCCGCACTCATGCCAGGGAATGCCGATGACGAAGGCGATGGGAGCGAAGATCACGCCGAAGATTTGCTCCAGGCTCGAAGGGAACCAGTGAGTGATGTGGTTGTGAATGCCTCCGAAAATGCCGTTGACCAGTGCGATCAGCGCCAGAAAAGAAATCAGCATGGCGGCGATATTCAGGGCCAGGTGCAGGCCGTCGATGGTCCCGCGGGTAATGGCGCCGAGAACATTCTCGTCCTTGGTGATGGCTTCGGGATCAATGTCGGTGACCGGCGACGGCGCGTCCTCCGCGCCGGCCTTGCGGTGCGGGCTGGTGAGCGGCTCTTCGGTTTCCGGCACAAACATTTTTGCCATGAGGATGGTGCCGGGCGCAGTCATGATCACGGCGCTGAGCAGGTGTTTGGCCTCGACGCCATAAAGAATGTATGCGCCCATGATGCCGCCGGAGACGTGGGCCATGCCGGCGGTCATGACCGTCATCAGTTCCGAACGAGTCAACGACGGCAGGTACGGACGAATGGTAAGCGGCGCCTCAGTCTGGCCCATAAAGATGCTGGCGGCCACGTCGAGCGATTCGGCTCCGCTGGCGCCCATGCGGATCATGACCTTGGCCATCTGCCGGATGATGAACTGCATCACGCCGTAGTAGTAGAGGACGGCAAAGAACGCGGAAATGAAAATTACCGTGGGCAATACCTGAAAGGCAAAGATGAGACCGAACTGGCCACCCTTGCGGCCCAATTCACCAAATACCATTTGCGATCCGGCAAAGGAATACTGCAGGAATTTATCGACGCCCTTACCCGCCCATTCCAGCAGGTTGCGGCCGAAACTGAAGCGCAGGACGAACAGGGCAAACAAAAATTGCAGGAATAGTCCCAGGGCCACGGTCTTGACCCGAATCGCGCGCCGGTTGCTGGAGAACAGATAGGCCAGCCCGAGCATGGTCACCAGGCCCAGAATCCCGGTCAGACGGCCCATTCGCGCCTCCTGGTGCGGGAGCTTGAAGGTTGCTTTCTAAGCGACTGTGAATACGAAGCGGAGCGAACCGTCATGCCTCTACTCCTTCTCTACCGATGACGCGGTGGATCAACGGGCGCTTCACGGCCGGAGGCCTCTCCGCGAGACGATACGCCTTCTGCAGCATTTCCACGGCGCTGTCGAGGCGCGCCTCCGAGTTGTAGTGAACGATGCATAACGGCTCGCCCTTCCGCACCGGGTCGCCGACTTTCTTTTGCAGCACCAGTCCGACCGCGGGATCGATCAGGTCTTCTTTCTTTTCGCGCCCGCCGCCCAATATCAAGCTTGCAATTCCTACCTGCTCGCATTGAATGGCCTCAACGAATCCGCTGGCTGGACTCGGAACCGGTGTTCGATGCCGAGCCTGGGGCAAACGCCCGGGATCGTCAATCGTGGACGGGTCGCCGCCCTGTTGCACCACGATCTCGCGAAATTTCTTGAGCGCGGACCGGTCGCGAATGAGTGTATCCGCCAATTGACGACCTTCATCAACGCTGGCCGTGCGACCGGCCAGGTAGAACATCCAGGCGGCGAGTTCGACCGAGACTTCGCGCAGATCGGCAGGCCCCCCGCCATTCATCACCTCGATGCACTCTTCGACTTCGAGGGCATTGCCAACTTTCAGGCCCAGCGGCTGGTCCATGTCAGTGATGAGTGCAACCATTTTCTTGCCCATGCGCTCGCCGGTTTCGACCATGAGTCTGGCGAGGTGGACGGAGTCTTCTTCAGTCTTCATGAATGCGCCGCTGCCGGTTTTCACGTCCAACACGAGGCCGTCGATGCCCTCGGCCAATTTCTTGCTCATGATGGAGGCGCAAATCAGGTTGGGGCTTTCGACCGTCGCGGTAACGTCGCGCAGGGCGTAAAGCTTCTTGTCGGCGGGAGCGATCTCGGCAGTCTGGCCGATCAGGCCGCAGCCGCAGTTTTTCAGCACGCGGCGAAATTCGTTCAGCGACAGGTTGATGTTGAAGCCCGGAATGGATTGCAGCTTGTCGAGCGTGCCGCCGGTGTGGCCCAGGCCGCGGCCGCTGATCATCGGTACAGTCACGCCCGCCGCAGCCACGATCGGCGCAATGATGAGCGACGTTTTGTCGCCCACCCCTCCGGTGGAATGCTTGTCCACTTTGGCGCCGGGAATGTCGGAGAGATCAAGCACTTCACCGGAATGAAGCATGGCGCTGGTAAGCGCGCTCAATTCGGGACCCGTCATTCCTCTGATCAGCACAGCCATCAGCCAGGCCGCCATCTGGTAGTCGGGAATCTCGTCGGCGGTGTAGGCGCGGACGAGGAAACCGATCTCGTCGGCGGAAAGTTCGCCGCCATCACGTTTTTTTCGTATCAGGTCGAGAGGCCGCATGCTCTTGGTTGAGGCGGGGGAAGCCAATGAGGGCGAGTTTATCGACATCTCTCTCCGAAGGTCAGGACACAGAAGCTTACATTGCCAGGCAGGGCGTGGGAAAGTAATTCCGTCGCGAACGGGCTACTACCTGGCCTCAGAAATACTAAGCGGCGAGTTCGCGATGAGAGATTGTCCTTCGACGCTGTCGATCGCCTCCAGCTCTACTCCCGGCCCTGTTTCGGACTTTTCCTCCACTCCGGCTCGGAAGTAATACACTTTTCCCGCTTCAGCCGTGAGACTGAGCGCTGAACCTGGCTTCGACGACTTCAACATCGTTTGTTGAGCCAGGCACAAGTGGTGGTCGCCGGGATTCACCAACACGAAGAAATACGACTTGCCATGATTGGCTCCAACCCAGACCCCATCGAGACCCACCCGGGTGGTCGTGTTTCCGAGGTTGCGAGCGTTACTGTCCCGCTTCGCATCCTGGAAAATATAGATGACCGCTTTGTCCGCTTCCGGCGGCAGAATGGGATGTTGTTTTTTGTCGATCTGCACGTCGAACTTGGTCCCACTGGGGCCGCAACCAACCGCCCCACGAGCCGCGTCCGGCTGGCCCTGAGAAAACGCCACGGTTGCAAACAGAAGCACCGCCAGAACAGTTTTCATTGCGCCTCCCGCCCCTCGCGCGTTGGACATGGTAAGCCGAACCGGGTCGCAGTACAAATAGCTGTTTTCGAGAGCTGATACCAGCGTGCGTTGAACAGCAGGGGAGAAAACGTGTCTCGTTTTGTTTCATAACAAGCGAAAGCCTTCGGGTAGCAGTTGCGTGATCGCCATCTGTTCGGTACCGGCTTGGCCGCGAAAGAGAACTAAAGCATCCGGGCCGAATTCGAAGATGACCTGACGGCAGGCGCCGCAGGGGGCGCAGGGGCCGTCCTGCTCAGTGGCTACAGCAACGGCCTTGATCCTCATGCCGGTACCTTCGGCAGCCACTGCGGCAAAGATCGCATTTCGTTCGGCGCAGATGGTCAGGCCGTAGGAGGCGTTCTCCACATTGCATCCGGAATATAATGCGCCGCGCTCGGTCAGGATGGTTGATCCCACTTTGAAATTCGAATAGGGGGCGTGGGCATTCTTGAAGGCAGCGCGGGCGGCGGCCAGCATTTGTTCTTGCTGGCCGGGGGTGAGGACTGTGGACATGGGGCGATTCCTTTTCCTACGGTCTCTGGAAAGATCGAAGTGGTCTCGCAACTAGTGTACTGAGTCGGAAATCAGACGCAAAAAACTCTGTTCAATTCAGACCGTTAGATTGCCGGGCAGGCGCCTCGTTTGATGAACTCGCCTTGTCCCGCGCGGCCCAGGAATTTATCGCCTTCGACCAGAACGCGTCCGCGGGAGAGCACGACGTCCGGCATTCCCGTGACCTTGATGCCCTCGAACATGGAATAGTCCACGCGCATGTGATGAGTCTTGGCGCTGATGGTGTGCTCGCGCCTGGGATCGAAGATGACAAGGTCCGCGTCGCTGCCCACTGCAACCGTGCCCTTGCGAGGATAGAGGCCGAAGAGTTTGGCTGGAGTGGTTGCGACCAGTTCGACGAATCGGTTTACGCTGAAGCGCCCTTGCGCGACTCCGCCTGAATAAACCAGGCTCATGCGGTGCTCGATGCCGGGGCCGCCGTTAGGGATCTTGGTGAAGTCGCCGATTCCCATCTCCTTCTGCTCCTTGTAGCAGAATGGGCAGTGGTCGGTCGAGACTACCTGCAGGTGGTCATGGGTTAGTCCCTTCCACAATTTCTCCTGATGCCATTTTTCGCGCAAGGGCGGAGTGAAAACATACTTGGCGCCTTCGAAACCGGGCGCGTCCATGTTTTCGAGCGAGAGATACAGATACTGCGGGCAGGTCTCGGCGTAAACCGGCAAGCCGCGATCGCGGGCCTCGCGAACTTTCTCCAGGGCGTCGTTACAACTGAGATGCACGATGTAAACCGGCGCACCGGCCATTTCCGCGAGAGCGATGGCGCGAGCAGTGGCTTCGGCTTCGGCCGTGGTCGGACGCGTTAGGGCGTGATACTTGGGAGCGGTCTTGCCCTCGGCCAGCGCCTGCTTGACGATCACGTCAATAGCTCCGCCGTTTTCCGCGTGCATGCACACCATGGCTCCAGCCTTGGCCGAGGTGCGCATGGCTTTGAAGATGCTGGCGTCGTCGAGCATGAAAACGCCGGGGTAAGCCATAAAGAGTTTGAAGCTGGTGATGCCCTCGCGCACCAGTTGCGGCATTTCCGCCAGTTGCGCATCGGGCAGGTCGGTGATGATGCAGTGGAAGCCGTAGTCGGCAACCGCTTTCGAGGAAGCCTTCTGCATCCAGGCATCGAAGGCCGTGCGCAGGGTCTGGCCTTTGTATTGAATGGCGAAGTCGATCAGCGTGGTAGTCCCGCCGAAGGCTGCGGCGCGGGTGCCGGTTTCAAAATCGTCAGCGCTGGTGGTGCCGCCGAACGGCATGTCGAGATGAGTGTGGACATCAATCCCGCCGGGGAAGACATACTTGCCGGCAGCATCAATCAGGCGCCTGGCATTTTCGCGAGGCAGGCTGCTGCCGAGGGCGACGACCCGGCCGTTTTCGATGGCAACATCAGCCTGACAGGTATCCGCGGCCGTGACTACGGTGCCGCCGGTGATGATCGTGTCGAACCCCATTCGCTAATCCCCTAGCTTGCGAGAGTCCCATCTGCGCGCGCAGAAGCGTGATGTATTCTATTCTACAAACTGGCGGCCGCTTCCCGTAAAGCCGCGAAAGAAGAGAAGAGCATGAAGTTCGGCATCACCCTCAAACCGGATATTTCAGTGGAACGCATTGTCGGACTCGCCCGGCAGGCGGAGGCGGCCGGCTTCGAATACGGCTGGATTTTTGACTCCCACGTTCTGTGGAAAGAGCCTTATCCGCTGCTCGCCCTGATGGCGAACGCGACCCGAGAAGATGCGGCTGGGGCCGTGCGTGACCAATCCCGCGGTGCGCGACCTTACGGTTACGGCCAGTCTTTTTGCGACGCTCAACCTGATTTCGGGAGGACGGATGGAGTTGGGTATCGGGCGCGGCGACAGCTCGCGCCGGGTGTTGGGTAAAAAGCCGGTCAGTCCGTCGGAGTTGGAGCGTGCGGTTGTCAACTTCCGCGAACTCACAGCAGGGCACGAAGTTCAGCATGAAGGCCAACCTACTCGGCTCTCATGGGCCACGGGCTCTCCGCCGGTCTGGATTGCCGGATATGGACCGAAAGTTCTGAATCTGGCAGGCCGGATCGCGGATGGTGTGATCCTGCAATTTGCCGATCCCGACCTGATTGCCTGGTGCCTGGGTTTCGTGCAGCAGGGCGCCAAGGAGGCCGGGCGGGATCCGAAATCGGTTCAGGTGATGGCGGCTGCCCCGGTGTGGGTATCCGACGATCTGGCGCTGGCGCGACAACGGGTACGCTGGTTTCCCGCGCTGGTCTCCAATCATGTGGTCGATCTGATATCGCGATACAAGCCCGAAGAACTGCCGGCGTCGCTGACTTCCTATGTGCAGGACCGCGCCGGATACGACTATCAGCATCACGCCGAGGTGGGCAGCGATAACGCCGCCTTCGTAAGCGACGAAGTAGTGGATCGGTTTTGCCTGGTCGGTCCGGTGGAAAGTCACCGCCAGAAACTGAGGAAGCTGGCGGAAGTGGGAGTAACCCAGTTCAATATTTACCTCATGTGCGGCGACGAAGATCAGACTCTGGAAGTTTACAAAAAGCAGGTGCTGCCTGGGTTTCGTGGAGTTGAGTAAGATTCAGGCAGGGTTGGGGATTTAAGTTTCAGTTATCAGTTCTTGGTTCTCAGTTTTCAGTTACATCTATCGGTAACACTTTGGATTCGAACTCTGCGCAGATCGATAGAACAACTCCTCCCGCGTGGTTTCGTTTTCTTGTTCCCTCCACGACCGATCTTATCTTCATCATCCTGCTGGCGACCATGAGCGGCGGCGTGTTGTCGGCGCGGCTGCTGGGTGACGCCGGCATCGGATGGCACATCCGCAACGGCGAGCAGATGCTGCGCACTCATGCGATCACGCGGACCGACCCGTTCTCCGCGACCATGGGCGGTCAGACCTGGTACGCGTGGGAATGGCTGTACGACCTCGTGATCGCGGGCGTGCACCACGGGCTTGGGCTCAACGGGGTAGTCTTTCTCTCGGCTGTGATCATCTCCCTGACCTTCGTCCTTGTTATGCGCCTATGTCTGCAACGCGGAGCAGACCTGGCCTCGACGGCGCTACTTGTCGCGTTGTCCCTGGGCGCTTCGATGATCCATTTGCTGGCTCGGCCTCACATCCTGAGCTGGCTGTTCGCCGTGATCTGGTTCCAGCTCCTGGACAGCTCGGAGAGCGATGATGGCCGCCGGCTATGGTATTTGCCGGCTCTAATGCTGCTGTGGGCCAACCTGCATGGAGGTTTCGTTCTGGGTTTTGTCCTGCTCGGGCTGTACCTGGGGAGCGGCGCGCTCCGCTACTTCCGGTGCAGGGATGGAGAAACGCGGCAGCAGATTGGGAGAAAACTGCGAAAGCTCGGAATCGTGGCTTTGTTTTCGCTGATGGCAAGCCTGATCAACCCGTTCGGTTATGCGCTACACCTTCACGTTTACCGATATCTATCCAGCCGCTGGCTGATGAACCATATCGACGAGTTCCTCTCACCCGATTTTCACGGAGTGGCGCAACAGTGTTTTGTGGCGATCTTGTTGATCGCGGTCGCGGCGCTGGCTCTGGCGCGCCGAAAGCCCTCCCTGTCGCGAGTATTGGTTCTGCTGTTTGCAACTTATAGCGGCTTGTATGCTTCGCGCAGCCTTCCCATTTCATCCCTGCTGCTTACGATGATTGTGGCGCCACTCTTGACCCAGGCGCTCGCCGAGGCCAGCAGCAATCAGAGTTTTTCCATCCAGTGGAGAGCGTTTCTTTCACGATGGCAGACGTTTAACTCGCGCGTGGGAAGGGTTGAGCTGGGATTCCGCGCCCACTTGTGGCCACTGGCTGCCGTATTACTGGGACTCATCTTGTGCGCTCAATCGGGCAAGCCCGGATCGCGCCCATGGATGAATGCGCACTTCGATGCGGGAAACTTTCCGGTGGAAGCCGCTGAAGTGATCGTCCAACGCGGTATCCGAGAGCCTATATTCGCTCCTGATTCCTGGGGCGGCTACTTGATCTATCGACTCTATCCGCAAAATAAAGTCTTCGTCGACGACCGCCATGATCTGTACGGGGAGAAGTTTCTGAAAGATTACCTGAAGGCGATTCGGCTTACCCCGGACTGGGACGTGTTTCTAAATGAGGAGAAAGTAAATTGGGCCCTGCTGCCGGCAGAGTCTTCGCTGGCCAACATGCTGGAGGAGACAACGCAGTGGAAGATCGTCTATCAGGACAAGACGGCGGTATTGCTAGAGAGAAAGGCTGCTAGCTTCTAGCTACTAGCTTCTAGCTGCTGGCTTCTAGCTCGCCAATTCGAGGAATTAAAAAGGTTGCTAGGAGCTAGAAGCGCAGTTCTAGTATCTGTCGTTCGTGTCGATGTTGAATCCGAGGATGGCATTGACCTCGATCGGTTCATTTCCGCGCAGGACCGGGCTGAACTTCCAGGCGTTGAGCGCGATCAGGACTTTGCTGGTCATGACGGCCGTGGCCGGCTCGAGCACTTGAGGCCGCCGCAGCGAGCCGGAGCGGTCGAGGACGCAGGCAATCACCAGGCGCGACTTGGGCAGCCCGGGAGGCAGATCGGAGCGCATGGGCTGTGGCGCGGTGAGGTCATCCGCGTAGCCATGGGACGCGGAGGCGGGGTCCGCGAACTGCATGACCGCGGTGCCGAGCGTGGTTGTGATGTAGATGGTATAAACCTTGTCACCTTTCAGCGCGCCGTAGAAATTGAACGCCCCGCCGGAACGCGAACTGGCGACGATGGTAATGTCTGGCCCGTGTTTTCCCGGGACGGTATTTGAACGTGCCGGGCTCGCAGGCGTCTTCGAGTTGGATCCGAAGCTGGGCAGGGTCACGATGTTGCTGTTGCCACCCTTTACCGAGACTCCAGGCATGGCGGGAGTGCCGCTGGTACCGGTGCCGGCGCCGCCGGTACCGGGATAGGGCGAAATGCCTCCGCGGGCCATGGGATCCGATCCGGGGCCAGAGCCTTCTTTGCCCGCTCCCGCGCCCGGGCCTGAAAATCCGCTACCTGGTCCGTCACCGCGACCAATGCCACCACCGCCGCCCGATCCGCCCAAGCCCGGCTTGTCGCCTCCCGACGGAGACATGGCCAAAGCGCCGCTTCCGCCGCTGCCGGGCAGGCCAAGTTTCGATCCGGGCTGGCTGGACACGACCACACCCGAGGCGCTTCCGCCTCCATTGCTGCTCGGCGGCGCTGTTGCCAAGCCGGCATCCAACGACCCGCCTAACCCTATGCCGCGATTACCGCTGCCATGGCCAGTCAGTGAGCCTCCGCCAGATACCGACGGTGGCGGCGGAACAACCGCTGAACCCGAACCCATGCCTCCAGCCATAGAACGTTGCGCCGACCCTGCCCCCAGTTGGACCGCGGGCGGCACAACGGAAGTGCTGCCCAGGCCACTGATGTTCTGTCGCTGCGCGGCAGCGTTCCCCACCTGCACCGCCGGGGGCACGATCTGGTTCTCCAGTTCGCCCGGACCGAAACCAGGTCCTACTTTCGCAATCTCGGAAACCATGGTGGGCGGCGGCGCGACGACGCTTGGCGCCGGCATGGCAAGTCTCGGATTCAAATTGCTGGTCTGTTCCGGAGCCGATACTGGCGGCGGAACCACCTGCACGGCATTCGACCCAGGCAGGCGAACCGCGGAGATCTCGCGCTGGGGCACGGCCGCGCTGGGCGGAACTGCGCCGACCGGAAGTTGAGGCAAAGCCCGCAAGGGGTCGTTGATCTGGGGAGCGGGAGCCACCGCGGTCTGGTTCAATAGTTTCGGCGCGGCCCGCAACGGGTCGGTTACCTGGGGCGCCGGCGCGATCGCCGTCTGGTTCAACAACGGAGATCGCAGAGAAGACCGCATTCCTTCCGCCGGGGCAGGACCGGGAAGCGCCTTCACCGCAAGGAGATTGGCCACCGCGGAATTGGACTTCGGCAGATCGAGCTTAGGCGCATCCGCAACGGTTTCCCGCAAGGTGCTGCCGCGCGCCACCCGAATGGTTTGGGTGGGATGGTGGGCCTCGCGTCCGCCGGAGCGGCCCGAGCGACCCGCCTCCGCGCCGCCGACGTCTTCGGTGCGCGGCAGTTCATTGCTGGAATAGTAGATGATGTCGTACTTGGGCTTGGGCGGCGGCTCATAAGGTTGCATGCTGGCCAGCTTCGCCGGCACCACGATGACCGCAACCAGCAACAGCAACTCAAGCGCCCATGAAAGAAGAATTCCCCACCAGGGAAACAGCCCGGATCGGGCTTCGCCCGCCAGACGCTTGGGCGATTTGCCCAGAGCGGGCCCTATAGCGGTGAGAAACTCGTCCCACCGCGAAGGCCATTCGACGAGAAAGTTGGGGGCGTCGTTCACTCTTGACCTGCCTGTCCCAACCCAATCTCAATCTCGTCTCCGATCGAGGTTTGCGTGGAAGTCAGGGTGTTGCCTGGTAACTCGAGCACAGAAGCAGCGCGCAAACGAACCGGAGCGAGGCGCCATGGCTTCAGATTTTCCTGCAAGTAGACGACAACTTTGTCGCCGTCCAGGTAGACCACATCAATCGGGAAGCGCATGGCGAAAGTATGCACGCCGCGCGAGGGAACGATCCACAAGCCCTGTCCCGCCGGAAAGCTTTCCGACTCGGTGCCCATCAAACCGCAGAAGCGGGACCAATGGGTGTCCGCTACGCGCAGCTGCCGGGCCAGGTAAGAATGGCGGGTTCGATTCAATGCGTATCCCGTGGAAACTGGTACCGGCATCACAACTCCTGGAATGGGCCCTGAAGCAAAGGCATTTTCAGCGTCCCGCCTCTGGCGCCAGGATACGGACGAGTTGGATGATGGCCGGCCCCAAAGTCACGAAGATGATGGAGGGGAGAACAAACAAGACCAGGGGCACGATCATCTTGATGGTGGTTTTTGCGGCCTGCTCCTCGGCGCGTTGCCGCCGCTCGGTGCGTAACGAGTCCGAATGGATGCGAAGCGCCTGGCTGACGCTGGTTCCGAAGCGGTCGGTCTGTACCAGAGTTGCGACCAACGCGCGCACATCGTCGACTCCGGTGCGCTCCACCAGATTTCGCAACGCTTCGGCGCGGGGCTTGCCCGCCCGCATCTCGAGGTTGATCAGGTGGAACTCATCGCTGAGGTCAGGGTGGGCATGGCGCAAATCCTCGCCGACCCGCATGAGAGCCTGATCCAGAGCCAGGCCGACCTCGACGCAGATGACGGTTAGATCCAGGGCGTCGGGCAACGCCAGCGTGATGCGGCGCTGCCGGTTGCGGATCATGCGTTTGAGAATGAAGCGAGGGATGAAGAAACCAACTCCCCCGACTCCGACCATCCACAACAGATCAAAGTTGCCCTTGACCGCGATGACGGCCAGGATGCCAAGCAAGCCCAGCAGAACACGCGCGCCGACATAAATGGTCAAGTGGCGCGGCTCGCGGTATCCGGCCTGAATAAGCCATTTTCTCGCCCGCGAAACTTCACTGGGTGAAAGTGGAAGCGCCTTGCTCAGCGGATCGAGCGCCTGCTCCAGGCGGTCCTTGAAAGCCGGCTTTTCCCTGACCTCGGTTTTCTGCCAGCCCAGCGCGCGCAGGCGCGATCCCAGCACCGAAAAAGGCGCGTAGGCCGCCGCCCCGAACGAAAACACCACCAGGACGATGGTCAGAAACAAAATAATCGCGAGTATCAGTGCCATGCTTTAGACCTGAATCTACTAGACCTGAATCTGAATGATCTTCCGGATCACGAAATAACCGACGGTTTGCAGGGTAATGCCTACCACGATCAAGGCATGCCCGATGGGGTCGTCAAAGAGCGGCCGGATAAAACTCGGGTTCATGGCCTGCATGGTAATAACGATGACGGGGGGCAGACCCATCAGCAGCATCATGGTCATCCGTCCCTGAGCGGTGTGCACCCGCACCTGCCGCATGATCTTGAAGCGTTCCCGAATCACATAAGACAGGTTGTCCAGGATCTCCGCAAGGTTACCGCCGGTCTCGCGTTGCAGCATTACTGCCGTGACGAAGAACTTCACGTCCACCAGGGGCACGCGCTCGGTGAGATTGATCAACGCATCGCGCACCGGCAGGCCGAATTTCTGCTCTTCAAACAGTTTGCGGAACTCGCCAGCCACCGGCTCGGCAATCTCGCTGGCGATCAATTCCAAAGCCGTGGTAAAGGCGTGGCCGGCGCGCACCGCCCGGGCCAGAGTGTCGATGGCCTCGGGGAAAAGTTCCTCGAATTTCGAGAAACGCTTGGTCCTCTTGTAGTTGGCGTAGGAATACGGGAGGAAGGCCCCCATGATCAGGCCCAGCCAGGCAAACTGAGGGAAGCCGCTGAACAGCAGAACAATGAGCCCCAGCGCGGTCCCGCTGAACAGGCACAGCAGCAAGACATTGCCGGCGCGGCTCTTTACGTCGGCTTGCTCGAGCAAGGTCTGAAGATTGGAAATACTGGAGGAATTGCGCAGCAGGTTGTCGAGCGCCGGGATCTTGCTCATGACTTCATCCCGCAGCAACGCCAGTTCCTGGCTGGGCTCGCGTTCTGCCGTCTTCTGTACGGTTGAGAGACGATCGCGGAGCAGGCGAGCTTTGGAGCTGCGCTCGTCCAGCAGGGAGGCGACGACAAACACCGCCAGCGCCACCACCACGAAAACCGCGATTGCAATCAGGATGAACATGAGATCCGGCGGCTGAAGCCGCTCTTCTATTCAGACTTTGATGCAGCGCTGAAGCGCTGCTCCACCCAAATCCAGCGTGACCGCGGGCGAGTCGCCCGCGAAACACGCAGGCTTAGCTAAACCTCCATCTGCGATTCGAACAGCGCGGGCCGCAGGCGGCAGCCTGCCTGAGCCAGACGGTCGGCGAACTTGGGACGAATTCCGACAGCGCGGAACTTGCCGCGCACTTTTCCCGCCTCGTCGATGCCCTGGCGATCGAAAACAAAAATTTCCTGCATGCAGATCACATCGCCTTCCATCCCCGTAACCTCGGAGATGTTGATCACCTTGCGGGTACCGTCGGAGAGGCGCGAAACCTGCACCACGGCATGAATGGCAGCGGCAATCTGGTGCCGCATGGCGCGCTCCGGGATGTTGAGGTTGGCCATGGAGCACATATTCTCGATGCGGGCCAGCGCGTCCCGAGGCGTATTGGCGTGGACCGTGGTCAATGAGCCCTCGTGACCGGTATTCATGGCCTGCAGCATGTCAAAAGCTTCTTCGCCGCGGACCTCGCCGACCACGATGCGGTCGGGACGCATACGGAGACTGTTGATGACTAACTGCCGTTGTCGCACCGCGCCCTTGCCTTCAATGTTGGGAGGGCGAGTCTCCAACCGGACCACGTGCTCCTGTTTCATCTGCAATTCGGCCGCGTCCTCGATGGTGACGATGCGGTCAGAGTTTGGAATGTATCCGGAAAGAACATTCAGCAATGTGGTTTTGCCGGCGCCGGTTCCGCCGGAGATCAGGAAGTTGAGCCGCCCTTTGACCATGGCCGACAGAAGTTCCAGCATGGGCTCGGTCAGGGTCTTGTTCTCGATCATGTTGCGGGCTGTGACCGGATCGCGGCCGAAGCGCCGAATCGAGAGGCAGGGTCCGTCGATGGCCAGCGGCGGAATGATGGCATTCACACGGGAGCCATCCGCCAGGCGTGCATCCACCATGGGCGAGGACTCGTCGACCCGCCTGCCGATGCGCGAGACGATGCGATCGATGATCTGCATCAGGTGCGCATCGTCCTTGAAACTCAGGCCGGTGGCTTCGAGCTTGCCCGCGCGTTCCACATAGACCCGGTTGTAACGATTCACCAGGATGTCGGATATGGTGGGATCTTTGAGCAGCGGCTCGAGGGGGCCCAGGCCGAAGATTTCGTCGAGAATTTCCCGGGCCAGGCGCTCGCGCTCGGCGAAGCTCAGGGGCACGGCCTCACTGTTGACCGTGTTGCGGATCAGCAGGAGCACTTCTTCGCGGGCGGCGTCGCTGGGGGTGCGCCCCAGTTTCTCCAGGTCGAGGCGGTCAAGGATTTTGCGGTGGAGGTCGGCCTTGACCTGCTGGTACTCGGTCCTCTCGAAGGTCTGCAAATTCGCCATATCTTCCTAACCTAACACCGTCTCCGCCGAATGACACTGGCCCGGGAGTGCCGCCCTAAACCGTCTTGAACAGCGACCAGGCTTTGCGCTTTACATCGATGTCGTTCTCGGTCAGGCTCGCGGCCAGACCGGAAAAACATTTGGCCATCTCGCTGTATGCCTGTTGCATGAGCGGAACCCCGCGATCGATGGCGGCCGACACCGCGAAATACTGATTGGGAATTTTCCACAGCAACTTGGCTCCGGCCGCGGCCTCGGCATCGGCTTCGCTGAAACCGGCGATCTTGCGGAAACGGTTCAGCACCAGGCGCACCCGCTCGCGTCCTCCGGTCTCGCTCAGATATTGCTGGATGCGGTTAGCGCTCCACAGGGAGGCCACGTCGGCGTGGGCCACCAGCAATACGGTCTCCGAAAGATTGCAGACCAGGCGGGTGGTGGCGTCGATCCGGGAAGACGCATCCACCACCACGTAGCGGAAGTGGCCGACCAGCAAGTCGAACAAGCGCGCGAACTCGGCGGTCGGCGGTTCCACGACCAGCGGCGTGCTCGCCCCGGCCAGCAACTGCAGACCGCCGCTGTGCCGGGTCATGAAGCTTTCCAACAGGGAACTGTCGAGCCGGTGAAGATTGCGAATCGCGTCTCCCACGGTGAACTGCGGCTTCAGGTTCATCTGCAGCGCGGTATGGCCGAGGGCGGCAATATCAACCAGCGCCACATTCCCGTGGGCCGCGTGCAACGCCAGGGCAAGGTTCACGGCCGTGGTGGTGGCTCCGCTGCCGCCCTTGGCATTGACCACGGTAAAAACCTTCCCCCGCGGTCCGTCACGATCTGTCTTCCGTTGCGCTGCGGAAAGCCGTACGAAGGCTTCGAGCAGGTCCGTGGTGGTGGTGGGCCGTTCGATGAATTCGCGGGCGCCCGAGCGCATGGCGCTGACAATCACCTGCGGTTGGGACATGCTGCCGACGGCAAATACGACCGCGTCCCGCACTTCCTGATGGATCAATTCGATGGCCCGCAATGCCAGGGTGTGATTTTCCGCAGGGACGTCGACCAGTACCACCTGGGGAGCGGCGCTCTGCACTCGCCGCAAGACCGGGTCTGTGAGCACCACCGGATAACTGGTGCAGGTGTGCACCACACGCGCTACGCTGGTCCCGTCGACCAGCACCTGCAACACGGCCCGCTGTTCGCTATCCTGGGCGATAACTACGACTGAAAGTTCGGGCATCGCGTTTCCTGGCTCCCTGCTGATCCTTGGTTATTCAACATTCTACGTGCCGGAACTATAGCTTGCAGATTACCCAGGTCATGCCTTTTACTGCTGGGCTCTCACTTCTTGTGTCTTTACTTTTTGTCCCCGGACGGCTTTTTCCCGTCAAACTGCTCTTTGTCCATATAAGGCTTGGGTGTGGACGGCAGGGGAGGGGGCTGCACGCTGGCCGAAATGCGATGGGCTGTGCACAGAACCATCAGTTCGGAATTCGTCCTCTGGGCGCTCTTGCTCCTGAAAAAATTTCCCAGAATCGGTATGTCACCCAGCCCGGGTACCTTGCTGTACAGATCGGTGACCCGGTTGTCGATCAAGCCCGCGATCACGAAGCTTTGCCCATCCTGCAATTCGAACTCGGTTTCCGCTTTGCGCGTACTCAGCGCGGGCACAGTGAAGCCGGAAATGGTGAGCGCGTTGGCGAAATCCAGGGCGCTGACCGACGGCGCCACCTTTAGGTGGATATTTCCGTTGGGCATGATCACCGGGGTAAATTTCAGCTGGACTCCAAATTCCTTGAACGAGATGGTGACCGCGGTAAAGCCCTGCCCGGGTTGCACGATGGGGAAGGGAAATTCGCCGCCGGCGAGAAAGCTCGCTTCCTTGCCGTTCACCGCAATCAAGTTGGGCTCGGCCAGAATCTGCAACAGGTTCTTTTGCTGCAGGGCTTTGATCACCGCGCCGATGGGAATATCAGTGCGGGCGATAAAAAGATTGAGAAAGTCGGAAATGTTTACGGTCGGCGGCGTCGCGGTCGTAGTTGTCGTCGTAGTGTTGCCGTTGGTGGTCGTAGTCTGGGCGGTATTGTGGACCTGAAGCGAACCGAATTGCCCGGTCTGCGTGAGCGCGACAGTATTTCCATGCCCCAGATCAAAGAGGTTGACACCCAACTGGGTAATCACTGAACGGTCGACTTCCGCGAACTTCACTTCCAGCAGGACTTCCTGCGCTCCCACCGGACCAAAGGTAAGCACATTGACGACGTTCTTGGAGTAAGCCTCGGCGATCATTCCCGCGCGCTTGGAAACGTCCTCGGTAGAGACGTGGCCGGAGAGCACGATAGCGGACCGCGACGGCGAGACCGTGATCTGCTCATCGGGGAAGACCCGCTTTTCTTCCTCGGCGGCGGTGCTGACGTCCACGTCGACGCGCAAGTCGAAGCTGCGCGAGCGCTCGAGTTCGTCCCAGATCAGCAACGACACCTCGCCCGCGGCGCGGCCATGCACCAGAATCTGGGTAGGGGTAACGACAATGGCGTCCGCAACTGCATCGTCAGTCACCGAGACGCGGCGAAGCCGCTCGGTGGTATTGATGAGCAGTGACTTTCCCACCATGACGCGCAGCGGTGCCGCGCCTTGAGCCGCAGCTTCAGGCTCCGAGGAGCTGGCCTCGGGGCCAGGGGCCTGGGCCGGCGCCGGCTGGGCCGCTGGGGACTGGGAGGCAGGCTGGTCCTGAGCGGCGCCCACCGCGAGCAGTAACACAAGAGACAGAGCCCCTCGTACTACCGGGCTGAAATTCACTTCGCATTTCTCCCACATGCGGGAGCGGATCGACATGTCGGATTCCTCGGATGCTGGGCTTACTTGGGTGTTACTTCTTCTCGCTTTGTTCCCTTGATCACTTCTACTGTATAGGCCGCGAGCGGCGGTGGCGGCGGGGCCTTGACTGTATGCGGGCTGGTGGATTTGGGCCGCGGAGCCGCGGCGGGCGTTGGCATGGGAACGCCCTTGTATAGCGCATTGGCGCCGACCGAAGCCAGTTCTTGCTGCTTGGTGTCCAGGGGGTTGCGCAGCGCCAGTTGAATCTTGCCCTGGGTAGTGGCCAAGGTGAGCTTCTGCGCGTCGTCAGGAGACACCAGCAGGGTGATGACCGGCGTCAATTGCGGCTCTCCGGCGGTGTTGCGCTCGAGCTTCTGGCCGGTTGCGATCACCGCCACATTCTCGAGAACCGTGGTGGTCTGCTGCTCCGGCGCACCCGACGGGTTGCCGGTCAGCAGGACATCGACGCGGGTTCCGGGCACTACGAAGCCGGCAACGCCGATCACTTCATTTACCCGCACTGAGACCGCTCGCATTCCGGGCGGAATCAGGGACTGCATTCCGGACCCGGCATTTTCTCCCGCCAGCTTGTTGGGGAGGAAAAATTCCCCTCTCGCGATCGGAAGGATCGCGCCTCTGCCGACGACCGAGGTCTTCAGATGAAAGATGTTGGAGGGCAGATCGGCCACGGGGAAGCGCACCAGTTTTACGTCGCTCTCTCCCACCTTGGTCCCCACGGGAATGTCATTGGCGGCTACCACCACTTCGACGCCGGGAGCTGCGTCTGCGCCGGTCCGGGTCTGCAGCGTCCGGTAAACGGCGTAGCTTACGATGGCGCCCAGGGCGAGGGCCACAAAGCCAATCAACAAAAGCCGGGTGCGATTCATGACTGCTCCTCAAAATAAAAATGGCAATCGCCACAGACGCGACACCATCCACCGGATGCGCGGCGCATGGCCGCGGCCACCGAACTCCGATCCACGGATCGCCGTTGATGCAGCCATCGACCCGCGTAGCGCGCTCTGCGCGCGTTGCGCTCAAGCTGCCTTGCCAGCCCAAAACCGAAGGGCTATGTAATGGTGTCTTGACTTCTTCTTCGCTGTTCGCTATTGGACGGAACTGGCGACCGAAGAAAATACGTTATTCGCGTTGGAACCAATCAGCCGAATGGTCCCGACGACGATCACCAGAATCACCGCCAGCATTACCGCGTATTCCGCGATGTCCTGGCCCTGGTCCTCTCGCCACAGACTCATAGCCTTAGCCTTCATTTGCTCCTCCAATCAAATCAACCGGATGCGGGCTGTGAACCCTCATCCTGAAGCCGTTCGACAGTCGTTCCTGCTCCAGAGCACGATTTCTATTGTGGTTTCTGAATCAAGACTTTACGTGCCGCCGGAGCGAAGCTCCCGACTCCCCACGCTCATAATACCCCGTGGCCATCCTGCGAAGCGACAATTTCTTGCACTCTATCGCAAACGGTGTCCTAGTGACTATCCAGCCGGTTGGATCGGGGTAATGTTAGCGGTAAAAGGCGGGGGACCAGGGAATCTCGCAACCCGGAAAGGGTGCGCAGGAAACACGCCGGCAAAGGATGCGAAAAGTGAAGATGGCTCGGTAGACGGTCTACTTCCACAACCCACGGAGCTGACTGGCCCCCGGGGAGGTCACGAGTTCTGGTTGAACTACTGGACCGAACTGGCTACTGACGAAAAGACATTGTTGGCGCCCGAACCGATCATCCGGATGGTGCCCACAACCACCGCAAGGATTACCGCCAGCATCACCGCGTACTCCGCGACGTCCTGGCCGTCCTCTTCCCATAACCTGCCCAAAGCACGGATCATGATTGACCTCACCTTGATGCCTTACGCCGGAAACAGCAGATTCACCCCAAGCGAAGCAATGCAATATTCAGACGGAATAATATTGTCGAGTGTGCAATGTTTTGCACGTCAAAGTTGATGGAGGGCATTACCTAACTTGATTCCTGCCTGACGGGGGTATTAAGGGGTCCTGGTCAGAACTACGGCTTGCGAATCGGCGTAGATCTGCTTCCACCCGGGGGTCGAGCGAAGGGCGGTGACGAGGGGAGCATCCGGCGGCAGGACAACGGTGCGAATCCCCCAGGCCTGCAGAGATTTATACCAGTCGTCAGTGAGATAGTAGCTATGGCTGAAGTCGGTCATGAAGCTATCGCCATAAACATCTGCCCGGCCGTCCATGAAAACGCGATATTGCGGATACAGCTTCCAGATGAAATACCCTCCCCAGTTGTAGTGGTTCATCATCGGTCCGGCAGGATTTTGCTGCTGGAGGAATCTGACCGCAGCCTCGGGGAATTTCTGGGCTTCGGTTTCCGCCTGCTGACTGATCACGTGTCGCACCCGTAATACGGTGAAACTGACAAAGGCAAAAAGCACCAGAAAATTAATCGCCAGGTTGCGGGCTCTCGACGCGGTGGTCGGTCTGGCGATCGGTCTTATGAATAGCCCCGAGGCGCCCGATGTCTCAAGCCATGCCTGAACAAGCTCAGCGAGCACCGGAACGATGACCAGCACCAGTATCGGGATGTGCCGTATGGAGCGCAGCGCGGCCGGGATCGTGGCCAGCACCAGCACCAGGTTGCGCAGGCGCGGGCTGCGGGGCGCCAGCGCCAACCCGGCAATGAGCGCCAGCAGCATGAGCAGCAGCGGCAGGTAGGTGGGATCGTGGAAGTCCGGAGAGAACCACTCATGAATGAAGCGGTGCATCGCCGCGGATCGCAGAGTCTCGAACGGGTACCAGTAAATTCGGACGCCGTTGGGATTTACAGCGACCAGCGCCAGACAGAGGATGAACGCGCCGCCCAATCTCTTAAGGCGAGGCAAGAAGGTCTGCCAGGGTTCTCTGACCGGCCCATCGCTCCAGCGTTTCACCAACCAGAAATAGTGCGATGAAAGCCAATCCGATGGGATATCCGGCATGCAGATTGACCCACAACAACATCAAAGGAGCTGTCCACCACAATAGTCCGGGCCGCTGTTCGGAGACTTCGAGAAGCAGCAGAAAGATGCTCCCCAGCAGGAGAGAGAACATCTGGGGACGCACCCCCCATGATGGGGCCGAGGCCACCGCGCCCCACAGGGTGATCAAGGCGGCGACGTAGGGCCGCCCAGGCGAGCGCGCGAAAACCAGAAGGAGCGTGGTCGCAATCACGATGGCGAAGGTCACGATCAATCCGCCGAATCCTGAAAGACGGTAAATGCCGAATAACAAAACCTCCGCCAGCCATTCGTGGTTGATCCAGGGCTGTCCGAAGCGTGTGAACGAATAGGGATCGGTATGGAAGAGGCTGTGGTTTTGGAGGATCAGTTGTCCCGTGCGCAGGTGCCACCATACATCAGGATCGCTAACGCCGCGGGCAGCCATGGTGAACAGGCCCAGAGCGAGGATGGCGACGAAGACCCGGCGAGTTTGCAGAAGGCTCCTCATGCTCCGAAGAAACAAACTATCGCAAGTTCCAGAGTCTGACTTAGGGATGGATTTTATATAGAAGCATGCGATGTGTTACGGAAAAGGCGACAATCTCGCCATGGCCGGTTCGTTCGGTTCGAGCAGCCAAACTCGCCGCCGGTCAAAATACCTTATCAATTCCTGATTGTGATTCCCCATATCCTGCGCCCAAACGACGTCGGCAGCATCAATGTCGGCCCGGTTGTACACCCATTCGTGAAGCGGGTCGTGCTGGGAACTGTACCGGACAAAGACGAGGTGTTGGCCCCCCTCATGATGCAGACGTTGCAGAATTTCGGCGCGCTGCCAATGCCAGGGATAAGTATCGGGATCCCGCGGCACTCTGAGATATTCGGTGCGGACGTTAAAGAGAAACAATGCAAAACATGCGACCCCAACGATCGCGACGAGTGCGCGCCCCAGGTGAGTGCCGTTTCGCCGCCACTGCCGAAGGTGGCGCAGTCCTTGAATCACGATGGCATAGATGACGCAGGTCATGGGAGCAAAATAGTGCGGCTGGTGCCAGGCCTCGATGGCTAAGCCAGCGAGGGTGACGATCGCTGAGATTAAGAGCAGCTTCATGCGACGATCGCGGGCAATACGGGGCAGGGCGAGCAGCGCGAGCGGCAGTACGGGACCAAGAAAAAACCACCACAGAGTTGCCAGCTTGGCCCATTCTTCCCGTGCCAATCCGCCGGCCGTACGAGTTGTCAGATACCTTGAAAGTTCCCAGTCCGCATAAAATCTCCGCATCTCGACGTTTTTGTACTCCGGCTCTGGACGAGGGTTTTGGCCGAGAAAGAGCGGCGCCATGGCGTACGTTCGACGATTCAGGATTTCGGGCATCTCCAGGGCTTTGCCGGTTACGCGCCAGTTGTAGTAACCAGTCGCAACTGCAGTGCAGCCAAGGACCAGAGCCAGGGGTACTGCGTCCGTGTCCAGCAGGATCGTGTTGGGTGCCTCCACAACCAGAAGGCCAGCGAAAATCCGACGGGAAGACTGAATAGAAAACCTTCGTAGGGCCGACTGTTCGCCAGGATTGCCAGGCCGAACCCCATAATCAGAGCGTGGCGCGTCCGTTGCCATCGC
Organism: Terriglobia bacterium; assembly: GCA_963841075.1. Taxonomy (GTDB): domain Bacteria; phylum Acidobacteriota; class Terriglobia; order Terriglobales; family Acidobacteriaceae; genus JAIQFF01. The sequence continues at coordinate 343,503 of CAWJBA010000027.1, read as the reverse complement.
AGGAGGCGCGGAAAGGCGCCCAGAACAAGGGCTCCCCCGGTCGCCGCCACGGCGCCACCCCAATAGGAATTCATCCAATAGCTGGAGATGCCCTGTCCCATCAGGCACAGCAGCCCTCCAAATAACGCCCACCCCGGAGGGAACCATGCCTGCAGCATCCAGGTGACCGCGGCGCACATGGCTCCTACGCTCAACCAGACTCCAAGCCAGGGGATGCCTGCAACGACCTGCCCGGCAGCCAGGACAAGACCTTGCGCTGGCGGGTACATGGACGCGTAAGTCGGCTGCTGCAGTATGTGCTCGCTTTCGAAGTGCACCCACATAGGGTGGGGAGGATTGGTTAGGCGACCGGAGGCGAAAGTATCCGCTGACAGCAAATAGCTGAACTCGTCCTGAAAGTGCGGCTTCGGTATGGGCAGAAGGGGCAGGAGACAGGCACGAATGGCGAGCGTAAGCATGCCCACCAGTATCACTGTGACCATGCGCTTTCGCGCCAGGAGCTTCAAGTTCTGCCGGCAGCGGAGGACAACTGAAGCTATCAGGGACAATGTGATCGCCGGGCTTGGAGGTTCAGGTCTAGGTCGATGTGCGACCGCATTATAAACGCTCGAACGACCATGGCGACAACGTCCCGAGTTTGTCGGCAGTCGTTCGGAAATGCGCTCACCACGAAGGACGCGAAGCATCACGAAGGCTTCAGCATCAATGGGAATGAGTTGGATGGCAGCTATATCGCAGGTTGCGCAGAACGCTTTTCGACAGAAGCTGGTTCAGCCTTAGAGGTCAGCGCGATTGCGGTACCTGCGGCGAACATGGCGATGGCAATCACCATCAGATTCATCTCTCGTAAGGAAAACTGAAGCATCGCGTACAACGGCGTTAAAAACAGAGCCGTGAGAGACGCGATCAGGAGGGGGCGAGCGGGTCCAGCGATTTCACCCGAGACAAGTAACTCTGCCAGCAACAGGAGGGGCAGGATCAGCAGACTGAGATCGTGCACGAACAGATGGTAGCTGGCGATGATCGTCACCGTCAGACAAAGCGAAAACCCGAGCACGAACTGATGCCTTGGATCTGCAGGCTCGGTTTGTGCGCGCCACCAATGAGCGGCCAGCGCCGCCAGCGCAATAGAAAGCGTGATGATCAGCAGTGCCGCCGGCAGACCTTCGAAGCGCAGTGATCCAGCGACCAGGCCGCGCAGGTTCGGCATATCCCGCGGATCAATGCCCGCCTGGGCGCCAGCGCGATTCAAACGCAGCACAAATCCGGGATAGGCCAGCACGCCGCTCCAACCGACCACTGCCGCTGAGATCAGGAGCAACACGCAAGCGGTACCGGCAAACCCTGCAACCGCTCTCCACTGACGTCTGAGCAACAGCACAAGCACAAAGGGCAGAACCAGCTGAAACTTGAAAAGGGCAAGGCCGAGACACAATCCTGCGACAAAAGCGCGTCCCTGTCGCCAGGGCGGAGAAGGCGAGGCCATAGAGAAAGAGCACCAGGATTGAGTCCTGGCCCTGCAACAACGCCATGATTATGGGGAAAAAAGCGAAGATTGCCAGCAGCGGCAAGGCCGGTAAAAAACCGTGCAAGGCAGGCAGGCGCGGGCGAAGCATCTTCCAGAAGCCCAGAATGAGAGCAATATTAAATACCGCCCAGACAAGGTACGCGGCCACATAAGGCAGGCGGGCCAGAGGCGCGAACAGTAAAGCCTCGAACGGCGGATGATTAAAGGGAAGAGCATTGGCGCGATGCTGGACCTGGGAGGCGAACTCACGCTGGATTGAGCGTTGCGCTTCCAGGTCATAAAGTTGTCGGCTGCGACCCTGGATAATGCATTTGCCAGCCGTATAGAAAATCGTAAAGTCGGGGTAGCCATTTACGATTTCCCGCCGAAGGCTGAAAAACATCCACCCGTGCAGGAGAACCGTCGCCGCGAGAAAAGTGACAAGAATGGGTCTGAGCGATAGGTTACCCAGGGTGCGAGGAGCCAAAAACATAGGTGGAGTATAGTCCGACCTCAGCGACCCGTCGCTTCACCAGCTGACAGAATCATTTCTTTGTTGCGCTGGCCTGTGTGATCAAGTCTCTTCGCGCAAAAACTGGCGGAACAAAATTACCGCAAGCATGGGCAGATAGATAAAGAGCACGGTGATCCGTCCGACTTGGGTGAAGGTGTGCGGGATGTGGTACCAGCGCCATAGGCCTGCTCCCCAACTCAGGAAAGCGGTAAAGAGAATCTCCCGGCGTGACTTGGGGACCAGCCACAGGATGAATGCGTCGAAGAACCAGCGCTGCGGCATCATCGCGGTCAATACCAGGAACCAGGCGTCCTTCTCGCGATAGCGCCACAGCGCGAGGGCCAGCAACGGTCCGGGCAGAACCAGCAGCGGAATAAAATGCTCGTAGTGGTTCGTTTGGCCCAACCAAAGCCACGGCCAGCGCGGCATTGCGATCAGGGTGAGCGCTGCGACCGCCACGCAGGCCAGGACACCGCGCCGGCTTAAATGAGTAAGAGCAACCGGCAATCCGATCTGCGGTTTGGCCATGCTCAGGGGCAACAGAAGAGGGAAGAAGGCGCTGGCGAAAATTGCCACTGACCACTGCACCGCGAGAAGCCCTGCCCAGTAGGGATAGGCCAGGAACACAAACAAGTAATGGAAGCCGTGACGGGTCAGGCCAAAGGCCAGCAGCGCTGAACTGATGCCATAAAAGAGAGCGCCCGCAACTTCGGGGCGGAGGCCGATAAAAGGCAGCGCGAAAAATGCGCCGGTCAGGGGATATTGTTCCAACGGTGTGTCATAAGGATTCTGTCCGGCCAGCACGCGCTGGGCAGCGTGAATGGCCCAACCGAAATCCCCGGCGCCCTGATGGAAATGCCGCAGGAGGAAATAGCAGAATGCTGCGCTCGCTGCTCCGATCATTGAAGAGATGCAGATTCGCAATCGCAACGGAAGTTCGCTCGCATAAGTTGTAACATGGAGCGGCTTTCCGCAAACCCTTGCTCAAAAAATCCAGACTCGGGCTCTTGCTGGCGCTGTGGTTCGCCGGAAGCATGTGGTTTTACGTGCAGCGAGTGCTTATCCCCTATCAGAAGGCTGATGCAGCGGCTCACGGCCGCCCGCGTGGAAATTTATCTGACCTGTATCCCCGTTGGCTGGGGGCGCGCGAACTGTTGTTGCGCCATCGCGACCCTTACAGCCGGGAGATCACGCGAGAAATCCAGGCGGGATACTACGGCCGCCCGTTAGATCCGGATCGCGCTGGTAATCTCCATGCTGACGAACCCGGGGCTCAGGAACCTAGTGCTAAGGAACCCGGGGGTTACGAACCAAAAGATCAGCAGGCTTTTGCGTACCCGCTGCACGTGGTCTTTCTGCTGGCGCCGACTATCGGCTTTCCCTTTCCTGCGGTGCAGAACGGCTTTCGCTGGCTGCTCATAATTCTGACCATGGCCAGCGTTTTCCTTTGGCTGAGGGTGGTGCGCTGGCAGCCTTCGGTCACGGTGACCGCGATCTTGATCATCCTGACGTTCGGTAGCTACGCCGTGGCGCAGGGAATCAAGCTGCAGCAGTTGACCCTGGTGGTCAGCGCTCTGCTGGCGGGGTGCGCGGCGGCGCTGGTGGCCGGGCGTTTCTCACTCGCCGGCTTGTTGCTGGCCCTGGCGACGATCAAGCCTCAGTTGGCGCTGCCGGTCGCGGGATGGCTCGCTCTGTGGGCGGTCAGCGACTGGCGGCGGCGGCAAGTATTCCTCTGGAGTTTCGGCCTGAGCACGGTGATTCTTCTTGCCGCCTGCGAGTACGTTCTGCCCGGATGGTTTGGCGAGTTTCGCCAGGCCGTCGCCGCTTATCAGCAGTACACCGGAGGCGCGGGTTCGCTGCTCGACGTGTTGACCACTCCGGTGCTGGGGAAGATCCTTGCTGCGGTGGCTGTGATCTCGGTTGTCATCGTGGGCTGGTGGGTGCGTCATGCCTCTCACGATTCGGTCGCGTTCGGCGTCATGCTGACACTGGTTCTGGCCGTAACCCTGGTGATTGTGCCCACTTTTGCGGCTTACAATCAGGTGCTCCTGCTGCCGGCGGTGTTCCTGATCGCGGCCTCCTGGAAGGAATTGTGGAGGCGAAACCGGCTCACGCGCCTGCTCTGCGGACTGGCGTTGCTGGTCGGTTTCTGGCCGTGGCTGGCTTCCTGCGGATTGCTGCTGGCTTCATTCTTCCTGCCCGCGAGTTCGGTGCAGGGTGCGTGGGCTGTGCCTCTATACACGAGCCTGGGCATTCCTCTGGTGGTCTTAGGATTGCTTACGGTTTGCGCCGCGGATCGATTGAAGTCCTGAGTTCGGCCTCGCCGATCGAAAAACTTTGTCATCCTGAGCGCAGCCGGCCCGTTCGCGAGCGAACGGACCGGCGGAGTCGAAGGAACCCCTATCATCGGGATCGTGCCGGCGCTGCAGGTTCTTGTTTTCAGCAAGCTCACGGAGCGCAGTCGTGCAGCCCGTAGGGGTCCTTCGACTGCGCAGCTACTTCGCTTCGCGAAGTCGCTTCTCCGCTCAGGATGACAACGGGGGTTTGTTTGCCGCTCAACTCGAAGCCGTCCTTTCCTGTCTCGCCCAGACGGCATCGGCCTTGCATTGGGCCGCGATCACAGGTTAGTCTTCTCCCACGCTGGTAGCTGCCGGGACGTTTCGGAGCAGGGCATGGACCTCAAAATCGAGAAACGCCTGGTGGACGGCGTGCCTGTGGTCACCTGTCAGGGCCGCATCATGTTTGGTGAAGAAGCCAAAGCTTTACGCGATTTTCTCAAGCAATCCCTGGAGGAGATTCCGCGTATGGTATTGAACCTGTCGGGCGTGACCTATATTGACAGTGGCGGCCTGGGAACCCTGGTGGGGGTCTATTCTTCGGCGCGCGCGGCGGGAGCCGATATCAAGCTCACCGGCCTGGGACAACGCCTGCACGACGTGCTGCAGATTACCAAGCTGGCGACGGTTTTCGAGGTTTTCGGCAGCGAGCAGGAAGCGCTCGCCGCCCTGGGCCGCGGGGCGGCCTGACTGTGGTCTTCTACAAGATGAACGAGAGCAAACCAGCCAAATGACTTTTACCGCTACAACGGGCCCCATTTCGTCCCCCGGATCGGGAATTTTTCCGACCCTGGTTTACGTGCAGGGGAACGACCAGCGCACCATCAACCTCGACCACACGCCGTTCACCGTAGGTCGCAAGGTGGATAAGGACCTGGTCATCGCCGATCCTCGCGTCTCCCGCGACCACGCCTTGATTACCTCGGAGGACGGGCAGTTCTGCGTCGTGGACCAGGGCAGCAAGCATGGAACGTTCGTCAACGGCGAGAGGATCCAGCGCAAGACTCTGGAGCGCAACGATCGGGTTGAGTTCGGCGTCCGCGACGTTTCTTACGTCATCTTTCATCCCCATCATGCCAGCTCGAATACCGCCCGCGAGTTCCTCAGCCAGATTTCGGGAATTCAAATCTCGACCGACACCACCGACCTGGAGAAGCTGACGCTTTTTCTCGAAGCCGCGCGCAAGCTCAACACCACCGGCGTGCTCGACGAAATTCTGGTGACCCTGCTGGACGCGACCCTGAAACTTACCCGCGCCGAGCGCGGCTACGTCTTCATGCGCGACGAGGAGAACAATCTGCGCCTCGCCGCGGGACGCAACTCCAAGGGCGAACCGCTGCTCGATGACACCACCATTTCGCACTCCATTCTGGATGAAGGAGTGAAGTCGAATTCCGAGTTCGTGATCACCGATACCAGCCAGTCGCTCGATCTGGCCGGGCGGCACAGCATCGTGGCCTACGATCTCCGCACCGTGATCTGCATCCCTCTGCGCAAGCCGCAGGTGCAGACCACGCGCGACACAGCTGCGGTTCCAATCGAAAGTTCAGCCGAAGTGATGGGAGCGCTCTACGTGGACTCGCGCTTCGCCTCGCGAGACATCTCGAGTGTGAGCAATGACATTCTGCGGGCCATCGCGACGGAAGCGGCTTCGCTGATCGAGAACGCCCGCCTGGTGCAGGCCGAAGAAGCTTCCCGCCGCTATCAGCAGGAACTCTCCATCGCCGCATCCATTCAGCAGGGGCTGATGGCCGTGACCATTCCTGAGGTCCCCTTTGCGACCCTGCGCGGCCGGAATCTTTCTTGTAAGGAAATCGGGGGCGACTTTTTTGACGCGGTCAACACCGACGAGGGCCTGGCGGTGGTGCTGGCTGACGTCAGCGGCAAGGGAGTTTCAGCAGCGTTGCTGGCTTCGACGCTGCAGGGCATGATCTTTTCCCAACTCACCGCCGGGAGGCCGCTGATCGATATCGTGGTCGCCGCCAATCGCTTCTTCACCCACAAGCATATTGGAGAGAAGTACGCGACGCTGATCATCGCGCGCATCCGCCGGGACGGAGAACTGGAATACGTAAATTGCGGCCACGTGCCGCCGTTGCTGGTTTGCAATAAAGAAGTGATCCGGCCGCCGCACGGCAACCTGCCGGTCGGCTTGCTCGCCGACGCCACCTATGAGAGCGACCACGTCAGCCTGCACGCCGGCGATCGTCTGATACTGGTTACCGACGGAGTCACCGAAGCGGAAAACGCGCGCGGCGATTTTTTCGAAGATTCCCGCCTGGAGGCAGTGGCTGCGAAGAGCGCCACGCTGGAAGATATTTTTGCGGCGGTAGCCAATTTCTGCGGCGGCACGCCGCTCAATGACGATTGCACTGTGGTCGAACTGGTGTACTCGGGCTAGCGCAATCCGCTCACATCAGATCTAGTTTCATCCAGACGCCCTGTCATCCTGAGCGGAGTGACCGTTCGCTCGCGAATCGGTCTCGCGTCGAAGGACCCCTTCAGCTTATCGACCGTAGTAAAGCGGAGCTTTTTTTGGTCGAATCGCCCTAGCGGATCGGAGAACGTAGGGGCCTTCGACTCCGAGTCTTGCTTCGCGAAGCGAACAAACCTCCGCTCGGATGACAACCCGTCCCTTTTTCTGCCACCTGCCCCCGGCTCGGGTATATTCTTCCCGCCATGAATTTCACTTTCCTGGACTGGTCGGCCATCGTTCTGTATTTGGGCATCACCCTGGCCCTGGGCCTTTATTTCCGCTCGCGCTCGGGCAAGAGCGTGGACGACTACTTTGTGTCGGGGCGCAACGTCTCCTGGTGGCTGGCGGGCACGTCGATGGTGGCCACCACATTCGCGGCCGACACCCCGCTGGTGGTTACCGGCCTGGTCTATACCCAGGGCATAGCAGGGAACTGGTTGTGGTGGGCGTTTCTGCTCTCCGGGATGATGACTGTGTTTCTGTTTGCCCGGCTGTGGCGCCGCTCCGGACTTCTCACCGATGTGCAGTTCGCCGAGATGCGTTATTCGGGAAAGCCGGCAGCGTTTCTACGCGGCTTCCGCGCAATATATCTCGGCCTGCTGATGAACTGCCTGATTCTGGGATGGGTGACCAAGGCCATGACCAGCATCGTGGCGGTCACGCTGGGTGTGAGCGATCGCAACGCACTGGCCATCTGCGTTCTTTTTCTGATTCCGTTCACTGGCCTCTACGTCGCGCTGGGTGGATTGTGGGGCGTGCTGTGGACCGATCTGTTTCAGTTCGCGCTCAAGATGGCGATCGTGATCGGCGTGGCGTGGTATGCGGTTGCCGCAGCCGGGGGAATGAGTACGCTGTTGTCCCGTCTGGCGGAAATGCGAACTGCCGCGGGGCCGGGCGCGGGCGATGCAACATCGTTCTTTCCTGATTTCTCCCGTCCATTTTCCCAGGAAGGTTTGTGGCTGCTGCCGGTCATCACTTTTGTAGTGAATATCGGGTTGCAGTGGTGGGCCTTCTGGTATCCGGGAGCGGAACCGGGCGGCGGCGGCTACATCGCGCAACGCATCTTCAGTGCGAAAGACGAGAAGAACGGTCTGCTGGCGGTGCTCTGGTTCAACGTCGCCCACTACGCTTTGCGTCCCTGGCCCTGGATTCTGACCGCGCTGGCGGCGGTCGTTCTGTACCCGCACCTGGAACATCCGGAGACGGGCTACATGCTGGTGGTGAGCCAGCATGTGCCGCCGGCGCTGAGAGGCATCGTGATTGCCGGATTCATGGCGGCCTTCATGTCGACCATCGCGACGCAATTGAACTGGGGCGCGTCGTACCTGGTGTCGGATTTCTATCGCCGTTTCATCAAGCGCGACGCCGACGACAAACACTACGTGCTGATCTCGCGGCTGGCGACCGTGCTGCTGGTGATTGCGTCCGCGGGAATTTCGGTTCTGTTGTCGGATATCCGCTCGGGATGGCAGGTGGTTCTCGAAGTGGGCGCGGGGACGGGCGGGGTCTACCTGCTGCGGTGGTACTGGTGGCGCATCAATGCCTGGAGCGAGATTTCAGCAATGGCGACGGCTTTGGCGGTGACGATCTGGCTGCGCTGGACCGAGCCTTTCTCCGGGACGAACCCGGTTGTTTTCGCGAAGACAGCTTTGACCACAACCGCCGTCACCACATTAGTCTGGCTGGTTGTCACCTACGTGACCAAAGCCGAACCGGAAGATGTTTTGCTCAAGTTCTACCGTAGTGTTCGTCCGCAAATAACAGGTTGGCAGCCACTTGCCCGCCTCGCTCCCGAAGTGCCGCCGACTCGCGATCTGGGCAGCAATCTGCTTTCCTGGATACTGGGCTGCCTGATGGTTTACCTGGCTCTTTTCGGCCTGGGACACGTGCTGATCGGGCCTTTCTGGGAAGGAGTAGGGCTGCTGGCAGTGTCTGCGATTTGCGCGGGCGCACTTTACGCGAACATCTCGCGCAGCTGGGGCGCGGAAGCACGTCCTAATTTGTCATCCTGAGCGGAGAGAGTTGAAGGACCTCTGGCAGCTTTTCGAACATCGTGGCGCGGCCTGTTCCGAGGGCTGCGCCCGTAAGCGAATTTGGGAAGAGTAGAGGTCCTTCGACTGCGAATTTGCTTCGCGAAGCGAAGCAAATTCTCCGCTCAGGATGACAAATTTCCGCTAGATAGTCGGGCTTCTGCTCACTCGATTCTTACAAGGTAATTCGTCCCTTCCCAGCGCTGTTCCTGCGGCCAGTAGAATGTGAAGACGATCTCGCGACCTGCCGTCAGCTCGGCGGTGGGCAGGTCAGCGACGAAAACGCCCAGTGGGTCGCGGGTGGTTGTGTCCTGGGTGGTCTGCCATCCGTCGAAGCTCCAGTGCACCGTTGCCGGTGACGGCAGCAGCATTCGCAGCTTCTTTCCGTGGGGCATCGTCCGGCACTTATTATTGAATCGCCATTCAAAATACGCGGCCTTCTGCCGCTCCACCTGGTAGCGCTGCACGGTCTGCGGCGGCTGGTCGAATATCTTTCCGTCGCGCAGCGACCTTCTCAACTTCACATACTCGGAGTGCGCCCAAACCAGCGGAGACGCCGAGCCGGTCGGCTTGCCGCGAAACAATTCGAGCGCGGGGATATCCGCCGAATCCCATACCTGTTCGGGGATCAGGCGGCCGCCTTCGGTGGAGAGTTCCATCACTCTTAGCAGACCTTCGGCGACCTGGGGGCGTCCGGCTGCGAGTTCGTAGTGCGCCCGTTCGCCGGCCAGCAGCGGCCACGGTCGCCCGATTCCAGTTCCGTCGAAGGGCGAGCCATCTTCGTGCTCGCCGTAGCCGTCGCCGTTGTAGCGGTACCAGCACGGACCTTGAGGCAAATCCGTTTTGAGCAGAGCATCGATTACTTTGACGGTGTTCAGAATTCGCGGATCGTCGGGCGCGCGCAAACCGAATCGCACCAGGGCGAGAGAATCGGGACTGATCAGATGCACGGCGCGCGCCTGGTTCTCTCCCGGCGGCCGGTTCTTGATGGGGACAAAGCCTTCCAGCGGCGACGCCGCGCAATCCGAGTCCGGCGGCGCAATTCGGACGTAGTAGCCTTCGACTCCGATTTGCCGCGCCAGATCGCCGCCCGTTGCATAAGTCCAACGCTCGATGTTGTCGTTCCAGCAATCCGCGGACTCGCGCAGATAGGTGGCAATGTCTTTTTCGCCCACAGCCTCTGCAAGATCGGCGGCGGCCAGCAGGCTTGATATCTCTACCGCCAACGTAAACGGAGAATACCCTGCGTCTTCTTCCCATCGATCTTGCTGGGTCACCGGACCATTGCGCAGGATGAAGCCCGCGGCGCGACTCACACTGGCCCAGCTCCGTTCCAATGTACCCAGCACGAACGGAGAGTGCCGGCGCATCACGTCAACCAGAAGAATAGGGAACGCAGCCTCGTCCATCTGCATGCCGTTCCAGTAGGGACGCCCATCCAACCACATGTTCTGGGCCCAATGCCCGTCCGGCTCCTGGGTAACCTCCAGATAACGGAGGACACGCAGGGCGTCGGGCTCGGCGCCGGCAGCCAGCAGGCCAAATGCAGTTTCGACCAGATCGCGGGGCCAGACGAGATGGTATCCGCCCAGGTCCTCGTCGCCTTTGTTGAATCCCCACGGAATGGAAAGGCTGGCGATCACGCCTCCGAGAAAATCTTTTGATTCGTGCGATCGCATCACGGCCACACTGGCGCGATAGAGATCGACCTCGCGCCGCGGTTCATCCAGCTTCAACAGACCCTCCTGCCAATGTTTCCAGTGCCAGACAAAGTGCTGGCGTAGTTCGTCGTAAGACTCGAGCAAACTGGCGCGCGCGTGTTGCGCCGCCTCCTCCTCAATCTCGCCAAAACCCAGCGCCAGGATGAATTCCCCATTGCCTGCCGCCAGGTCGATCTCGCCGGTGAGGGCCACGTTTCCGTTTTCCGCGCGAGTGTAGTTCCATGCCATCTGGTAGTGCTGGGAGAGGTCCTGCCACCCATCCGAGAATCCCACAAATCCTACTGACATCTTTCGCCAGGGAACGGAACAGATGAAGGCCAGGGCGGTCGACTCGCGGCGCGCAAACAGCGCAGGCGTGCCTTTGTAATCCCCGGCCCATCCCGTATTTTCCCGGCCGCAGTTTGCCAGATGGGGTGACAACAGAGCGTAGAGGCGATAGTCGCTTAGCTTGCCCTGCAACGGCACGAAACGAATCCTCTGCAGCACGACGTTGCGGTAGGGATCGGAGAATACTTCCTTCTCGATCCGGTAGCGTCCCTGCAATTCTGTATTGGTCAGTATGTAGACGGGGACGCCATCCTGAATGGCGTGGTTCTCAAACTTGCAGTTGCGCTTTTCTTCGGAAAAATAGCTGGAACCGTCGGTGACAATCAGTCCCATGTCGCGGGTGCAGGCCTGATCTACGCGCGGATAGTAGACTTCGTTCAGGATGCCGTGGCTGAGGGTGAACCACACCCGGCTGTGCAGATTGAGCGCCGTACCCACGCCGCTCTTGGCGCTCGAAGTCCAGCGCGGGTCAATTCCCGGCCAGCCGGGGGCAAAGTGTTCCGTCCCGTTCTCGCTCAATTCAGAAGTCCCCGTGCCATAATTATGGCTGCTTCAGGCTAAAAGGTGCATCCTAGTGAGAGGAATTCTACCAAGTGTGGGGCGGCACTTCTGTGCGGCGCCCTTGAAATCGATTGGAAGGTCAAAGTCAAGAACGGCGAGCGAGAGCGCCCGCCCCACACTGGTATATAGGGCGGCGATGACAAAATTAACGATGTGGCTCGCGGCAACGCTCCTGCCTGTCGCGCTCTGGGCCTCGGCCAGCGATATCGATCCCCAAAAATCGGTGATGACGGTGAGGGTGCTTAAAACCGGGATGTTTTCAGCCTTCGGGCACGAGCACGAAATCAGCGCTCCCATCAAGGACGGAAAGTTCAGCGAAACCGAGCGGTCGGTCGAGTTCACCATTGACGCCCGTCAGATGCGGGTCATGGATAAAGAGGTATCGGACAAGGACCGGGCCGAGATCCAGGAAACCATGCTGGGGCCCAAGGTGCTCGATACCGCCCGGTTTCCTGAAATACGCTTCCGTTCGTCCGCGGTTGAACCCGCCGGCAATGGCCGCTGGTCAGTCACCGGAGATTTGACGCTGCATGGACAGACCCACCCGGTAAGACTGGAAGTTCGGGCACAAAACGGACACTATCAAGGAGCAGCCGAACTCAAGCAAAAGGACTTCGGGATCGAACCCATCGCAGTAGGCGGCGGCGCCGTGAAAGTGAAGAATGAGATGCGCGTGGAGTTCGACATCGTGGGAAAACCGTCTTTGTAACCCCGCAGGGCCTGTCCTGAGCGAAGTCGAAGGGACGCCGGCGCTACTAAGCAGGTAACCCCGGCGCCAAATTCTGCGTCCAACTCTATACAGGTAAATCCCGGGCATTGGTGTTTCCTGGCGGGCGTATAATCGTGCACAGTCCTTCCCAGGGCGGGATGGAACACAAGGGAGTCCATTATGAAGTTACGGCTCTTGGCACTATCGGCAGTGTTGTTGGCGCTGACCTACACGGCGCCTCGCGGTTTCGCCCAGGCCCAACCCCAGAGCCCAGGGCACTGCAGCTCCCAGCGACCAGCCTCCCTCCGACGGCGCAACCAAGAGCACGGCGCCGGCAGCCGTGAACCCCGCCGACCCCGACAAGGTCAAGCACGACGGCGGTAAGGAAGACGTCGATGCCGTCGGCAACCGTAACGTGGGTTGCAAGACCGGCATGGGCAACTGGTATGGCGTGGAGAAACAAATCGCGATGGGCAAGCAATATGCCCAGCAGGTGGAATCGAGTGTCAAGCTGATCCAGGACCCGGTGGTCACGGAATACGTGAACCGCGTCGGGCAGAACCTGGTGCGCAACTCCGATGCTCAGGTGCCGTTTACCATCAAGGTGATTGACTCCGACGATATCAATGCCTTCGCGCTGCCCGGCGGTTTTTTCTACGTCAACTCCGGACTGATTCTGGCGGCCGACGAAGAAGCCGAGCTGGCCGGGGTGATGGCACACGAAATTGCCCACGTTGCGGCCTGCCACGCGGCTCGTGAAAATACCCGTGGCAACCTGATGCAGATGGCCTCGATTCCGCTAATCTTCGTAGGCGGAGCGATCGGCTATGCCGGCTACGAGGCGGCGGGTTTAGCGCTTCCCATGACCTTCCTGCACTTTTCGCGCAGCTTCGAGTCCGAAGCCGACTACCTCGGGCTGCAGTACATGTACAAGTCGGGGTATGATCCGCAGGCTTTCATCGCCTTCTTCGAAAAGGTCCAGGCTCAGGAGAAAAAGAAACCCGGTACTCTAGCCAAGGCTTTCTCCACGCATCCTCAGACGCCGGACCGGATCGCCAAATCCCAGCAAGAGATCGGAACCGTCCTGCCGGCGCGAGCGCAGTACCTGGTTTCGACATCGGAGTTTGACGACGTCAAGTCCCGGCTGGCGACGATCGAGAATCGTCACAAGATCCTGGATAAGAAGGAAGACAAGAACAAACCGAGCCTGCGGCGCACCTCCACGCCCGACAAAAACGGCAGCGACGACAAGGGAACCAACGACGATGATCGCCCGACGCTGAAGCGGCGGGATGACAACAGCAGCAACTGAGACTTGCTGGAACGCAGGGTCGATCCGGCGGCTTCGGCCGCCGGCTTTGTTTTTGGACCATCCATTACCGGGGAAACAGCAAAGCCGCGAGCGAACTCGCGGCTTTGTCTTTGAACCGGGCTGAAACCTCTTAAGCAGTGGCCTTGTGGGCCAGCGACGCCACGTAGTTGCGGCGCTCCGAGGATGAGGTGATGACCTTCATCTCCTGCCAGTCGTAAGGAAATTCCTTGCCGCAATCCAGACAAGCAACATAGGTGCCCGTAAGCTTTGCCGCCGAACCCCGGCGCGAAGCGGGGCGAACCGAGATAGGAAAACTATAATGAGAATGCTTGCACCCGAAGACGGTATCGAATAATTCCGCAATCATACTTCCTCCCCAACGACCCTCTGCCCCGGGCCGTCCAACCTGTTACAAAAGGTTAGATTCAGCCCGCTTTAAAAAGGTTCCATCAAGGACAAATTGCGGACCCGCGTAAAGGGCGGGTGCCCTCGCCCGCCCAGCCGGGCCCGGCTTAGGTCATAGCTGCCGCAAATTAGACCCGGGCAAGACGCGTCCGGGCTTACGTATGACGTAGCAATGGAAATGGGTTAGCTGACTAGAGTTCGATCAGGCTTCGCGAGGGCCGGTCTTTTTGTGGGCCTCGCATTTGGCGACAATTGCTGAACGAAGACGATTGCGGAGGTCGTCTGGTAGCTCGTAGAGCTGCGAGTCTCGGTAAATCTCGATGGTTTTCTTGGTGGTGTCGCACACCACGTAGCAGTTGTGGCACCAAGCCAGATGGTCTTCCAATTCGGCCTTGGTGCGGTCGTCGAGGACCCCATCAAGATAGTTTGTCAGCTCTTGCAGAAACTCAGCGCACTTCACGGTTTGCCATCTCCACTCTCACGTTTCTGGAAGTAACGGCTGAGCCGTTCTCGCAACTGCAACCGGGCTCGCAGGAGCCGCGATTTTACCGCCGGAATGCTGAGCTCGAGTGCCTCAGCGGTTTCCTCGGTCGAAAGCCCTTCTACGTCCCGCAGGACAAACACAGTGCGGAAACTCGGTGGAAGACCCTGGATGGTCTTGCTCAGGATTTCCTTCAGCTCCGCCTGGTTGTACTGCTGCTCCGGGTTCGGACTCCAGTCTGCGACTTCGCGCGGGACTGAATCCTCCTCGGTCTTTACATCTTCATCCAGCGAAACCATGCGCTCGGGCCGCCGGCGCCGCAACTTCATCAGCGCTTCGTTGACCGCGATGCGCACCAGCCAGGTATAAAACTTCGACTGACCCTGGAACTGGCCCAGATTGGTGTAGGCCTTGAGGAACGCATCCTGCACCACATCTTCCGCGTCTTCGCGGTTCTGGGTGATGTGCTGTGCGATGCGAAATACGTTCCGGTCGTAACGCCGGACCAGTTCCTCAAACGCGCTTACATCGCCGCCTTTGGCGGCCTGAACCAGCGCCAGCTCATCGCTGACGGGCTCGCTTACTCTTGGTTGGATGGCTGTCATCTTCCTTCCGATGCAACAATTTTCACGCCGCTGGAGGCTGGCGGCAGAAATGTTATTTTACTTGGTAACCCAAGTTTCGGCTTATTTGTTTTGACGTATCTATCTCCCGGCGGTTTGCGATAAATTCCAAAAGGCGGCTATGCCACGGTAGAACACGTCCTTAGGTGACCGGAAAGCACCGGTCAAGTGACCCTATAATCAAGGTTTAACCAAGATGAAGGGAAAAAAAGCCGGATCCAGCGGCCGAACTGCTGACCTGACCATGGCAGAGAGAACGGGAGTCGAACAAATCGTGCAGAAGGCGGTGTCGCAAGTTCTGGATAACCGCGTTCCAGAGTTGCGCGACGAGTTGGTTCGCCGGGTGATGGAAGAGCTTCCGCACGCGGCTGGGGCGCAGGCCGGCGGCGCTGGAGACGCCGGGTCGGCGAATCTGTTAAAAGCGATTTCAGCCATCCAGTCGGGCACGACGCAGCGCGAGATTTTGCGGGCGCTGCTGGACAGCACGGTTCGCTACAGCGGCCGCGCGGCGCTATTCGTAGTCAAAGCAGGCGCGGCTACCGGCTGGCAAGGCCGCGGTTTCAGTAAAGACGGCGACGATACCATCAAGAATTTTGCCTTCAACGTAAGCGTTGGAGTGCCGGAACAGGCCATGCGGTCGCGCATGCCGTTCAGCGGCGCAACCGCGGATGTCGATCCCGAATTTGTGGCGCAATTTGGCGCGCCCGGCGATGATCAGGTGCTGGTCCTCCCGCTGCTGCTCAAGGAAAAGGTTGCGGCCCTCGTCTATGTCGACGCGGGTATGGATGGGGGCGGAAAAATGGACGCCGCCGCTGTCGAATTGCTGGTGCTGGCGACCAGCGCATGGCTCGAAGTAGCTTCGCTGCGCAAGCAAGCGCTTAAGGATGAGAAAGACGAATCGACCGAAGCGCCCGGCGAAAAGGTGGAAAGCGCGCCGGCGCCGGCCGCTCCAGCTCTTTCGGATCCATTCGCGGCGCACGCGCCGAAGCACATCGCAGCTGTCCCCGAGGAGGTTCCTGCTCCGCCGGTGGTGGTCGAGCAGCCGGTCGCAGTGGCTCAAGCCGAACCGGTGGTCACGGCGGCGGCGGCCGCGGCCGCTCCCGCACCCGATGCCTTCGCCAACCTCTCGCCCGAGGATGCGGACGTCCATCGCAAGGCGCAACGTTTTGCCCGGCTGCTGGTGGATGAGATCAAGCTGTACAACCAGGTGAAAGTCAGCGAGGGGCGCAAGAACAAAGATTTGTACGATCGGCTCAAAGAGGATATCGAAAAGAGCCGGGCCACTTACCAGAAGCGATACGGCAATACCGCGGCCGGCGGGGCCGACTACTTCAGCCAGGAACTGGTGCGCAGCCTGGCCGAAGACGATACTTCCATCATGGGCGCAAATTTTCGGCGAAATTAATCAGAGTGGTCCTTCATCGTTCGCAATCGGTCCTGATTAGAATTTTTTTGATTGTGGCGGTGCTGTGCGCCGATCTGCCGCCATTCGCCTTGCCGGCGACAGCGCAAACCTCGACCCCAAAAACCCAGTCGCCTCGGAAGAAAACCAGCAAGGCTGCGATCAGGCGCCGCAGCCATCCCACTCCCCGGTCGCGCCGGATGCACGCGGCGTTCGTTGCCTCCACGAATTTGAAGCCGATGGCGCGGCAACTGCTGCAGGACCGCACTCCCGCCGCCTACGAAGGGGTTGAGGCCTATGCCCGACATCACGCCCAGGAAGATGCCGGAGCACTGGCCTGGCTGGTGCTGGGATATGCGCACATCCTCGACAAGGACTATGCCAAAGCGGTAGATCCGCTTAATCGCGCCAAGACTCGTGCGGGCGATCTTGGCGATTACGTCAATTTTTATCTGGGCACCGCCTACTTTCAGAGCGGAAAGACGGCAGAGGCCATCACCACCTTGAGTGATTTTGAAAAACAGTATCCGGACTCGCTGATGTTGCGCGACGCCCGCGTTCTATATGGCTCCGCGCTGCTGGCGGAAAATCATGCGCAGGAGGCCATCACGGTTCTGGAGAAGAACCGGCAACCGCCGCGAGCCGACCTGGAGTTGGCGCTGGGACGGGCCTATGCCGCAGCCGGGCAGCCAGGGAAAGCCGCCGAGATCCTGCGCAACCTGTACATCACGATGCCGCTCAGTGCAGAGGCCAGCCAGGCCGACGTCGAACTGAAGAAGCTGGCCTCGACGACGCCGCTGCCGCCTCTGGGGCCGAACGGCCGCCGGACGCGCGCCGATCTGCTGGCGAAAGGCAAGCGCTTCAGCGATGCCGCGGACGAGTATCGCGATCTGCTCGGAGTGGCGAGTCCGAACGACCGTCCCGAGATCCAACTGGCGATGGCAGTGGCATTGCACCGATCTGGACAGGACAAGGAAGCGAAAAAAGAGTTGGAAGCCCTGCAGAGCTCAGCGCCCGAAATCAACGCACAGCGGCTTTACAACCTGGGAGAGATCGCTCGCAGCAGCGGAGACGAAGATGGCTTCCTGCGCTATCTGGGTGAACTTCGCCAAAGCGCTCCCACCAGTTTGTGGCTGCAACAGGCGCTGCTTTCGGAGGGCAATTTCTACCTGCTGAAACCCGATTATGACAAGGCGATTGACGCATACCGGGAGCTGCAGCAGCGCTTTCCCAACGCCGGGCGCGCCTCGTACGCGCATTGGAAGGTGGCTTGGCTGAGCCTGCGCCAGGGCAGAACCGCCGAAGCCAAGGCTGGATTTGAGCAGCAGATCGCTTTGTATCCCGCTTCCGCTGAAATTCCCGCGGCGCTCTACTGGCGCGCCCGCCTGGCGGAAGAGGACCAGGAAAAGGCGACGGCGCGGGCATATTACCAAAAGCTCTCCGAGCGCTTTCGCAATTTCTACTATGGCGAGCTGGCGCGGCGGCGTCTGCAGGAAATCAAGTCGGACGATGATCCGGTGCATTACGCTTTGTTGGATAGGGTCCCCCCCATCAGCGCCGGGACCAACATTACAGCGGGCGATCCCCCGACCGACAATTTGCGTTATCAGAAGGCGCAAGTGCTGGCCAACGGTGGCTTGGTGGACTTCGCCGTGCTCGAAGTGCAGGCCGCCGGAGCCGAAGAGGTAAAAGACCAGGGGAACTGGGTGGCGTCCGAGACCGCAAAGCTCTACGAAGACGCGGGACGCTATGACGGAGCGATCCAGGTCTTCAAGCGGGTCGTGCCCAACTACTTTGCGGTGGATTTGCCAACTTTGCCGCGTCCTTACTGGGAGGCCCTGTTTCCCAAACCCTACTGGCTTGACCTGAAAAAGTTCTCGTCGCAGAATGCCCTCGATCCTTATCTGGTGGCTTCTCTCATACGGCAGGAGTCGGAATTCAATCCCAGCGCGGTATCGCGGGCGAACGCCCTGGGACTAATGCAACTGCTGCCCAAAGTCGGCAGCGCGGTGGCGAAACAGGAAAAGCTCAGGAATTTTTCTTCCTCCGAATTGTTTACTCCCGAAGTAAATCTGCAGCTGGGCACCCGCTATTTTCGCGAGATGGTCGACAAGTTTGGCGCCTTCGAATATGCGCTGGCGGCCTACAACGCCGGCACGAACCGGGTGGATGATTGGCTTGGGCAAGGGAAGTATCGCGATCCCCAGGAATTTGTGGAGTCGATCCCCTTCACCGAGACGCGGGAGTATGTGCAAGCCATTCTCCGCAACGCCAATGTGTACCGGCAGCTTTACGGGACGCCCTAGACTTCAGGTATTTGAAACCTTTGTGAAGCCGTCACAGTCCAATTCCATAACAAGGTTTTAGTTGAGCCTCGCGAAATGAGGTCCGATTTGCTGTTCCAGGGCAGTGATCGTCGAGAACTCGAGAAATTGAAGAAGAGCGAGGGCTTGCTTCCGCCGGGCCAGTCACTCACGCTCAAATGGCCGGTTCTGCATTATGGTTCGGTGCCGAACTTCAATCCTGAGACCTGGGACCTGCGCGTGACGGGATTGGTTGATTCTCCACTCCGGCTGAACTGGAAAGAGTTCAATGCGCTGCCGAAAATCCAGCGAACCAGCGATTTCCACTGCGTGACACGCTGGAGCCGCTTCGACAACCATTGGGACGGCGTGGCCTTCCGCGAGTTACTGGCCCGGGCGCACCCTAAGCCGGAAGCAGCATACGTCCTGGTCCACGCCGAACAGGGATTTACCGCCAATGTTCCGCTGGCCGACCTCGACCGCGAAGAGGTATTGCTCGCCACCCACCACGACGGCGAGCCGCTGACGGCCGAGCATGGCTACCCGCTGCGCCTCATCGTTCCCCATCTCTATGCCTGGAAATCGGTGAAGTGGCTGCGCGGTCTGGAGTTTCTCGATCACGACACGCCTGGATTCTGGGAACAAAACGGTTACCACATGTACGGCGATCCGTGGAAAGAGCAGAGATTCAGCAGGTAGGGCGGACGCCGGACGTCAGGCCTCGGACGTCGGACTTCAGACCTCGACTTTCCCGGTGGCCCAGTTCCAACCATCCCCAACGGCATCATCCCGAGTGACCTTCAGGCCATGAAGGATCTTGCGCGTACTATCCAATTGCTTCCTCAGCACCACATCCACTTCACGCCAGATGCTCCGCAAGCGCAGCATGACGCCCCGCATCAGAGATGAACACTCTTGCCGAGGACTGAAGTCTGAGGTCCGAAGTCAGGGGTCTGACGCCCGCTGTATCACTTCTTCAGTATTGGGTTATATCCATCCTTCACCAGCTGGCCGCGTGCGCTCTCGGCGTCTTTGATGTCCGAGAAAGGGCCGACCTGCACGTGAAAGAGTTTGTCTCCCGGAGTGGCGGCGAAGGCCGCATACTGCTTTTTCTTCAGCGCATCGACCAGCGCATCGGCGTCTTCCTGCTTGCTGACCGCCGCCACCTGCACGAAGTAGTTACTCTGGGCTGAAACCAGCGCGGCAGGGTCCGGAGGCGCATCGCTGTCGGCGGCAGCGGGCTTGGCCGGAGGAGTCGCGGGCGCGTCAACCGCTTTAGCGGCGAGCTCGGCGTTGGCGTCTTTCTGCTCGACTGCTTTGTAGAACGTGAGGTCGGAGGATGGGCGCGGATCGCTGGCCTTCACGGCCGTGGGACGAACCGGGCCTGAGGTCCCCGTCGCAGCCTGGGCATCGTTTGGCTTGGCCGAGTTCTTGCCCAGTGAAAAGCCCATCCCGAAGAACACCGCGCACAAGCCCACCAGCCCGAAAAAAAGGAGCAGCATCTTGCCCGTGCCCAGCGTGATCTCTGTGTCTTCAGAAACTGGCATGTTTCACTCCACCTCATTGCCTGGCATCGGAACTGCGATTTCAGCTTTTGTCTCCGTCCGGTTTGCCCAGGATCTTTTTCAGGCCGGGGAAAAAGTCGACCGGAACGGGGAAGATCACCGTTGTGTTTTTCTCGACTCCGATTTCAGTCAAGGTCTGCAGATACCGCAATTGCACGCTGACGGGTTCCGTGGCCAGCAGGGCAGCGGCATCGACCAGGCGCTGGGCGGCGGAGAACTCGCCTTCCGCGTGAATGATCTTCGAACGCTTTTCCCGCTCTGCCTCGGCCTGCTTGGCCATGGCGCGCAGCATGGATTCCGGCATGTCCACCTGTTTGACTTCCACGTTGGTGACCTTCACTCCCCAGGGCGCAGTGTGCGTGTCGAGAATGCTTTGCAGGCGCAGGTTGATTTTCTCGCGGTGGGAAAGAAGCTCGTCCAACTCCTGCTCGCCCAGGACCGAGCGCAGCGTGGTCTGCGCAAATTGCGAAGTCTGGTAAACGTAGTTGGAAACTTCATTTATCGCTTTGCGCGGCTCAATCACCCGGAGAAAGATGACGGCATTTACTTTGAGCGTCACGTTGTCGCGAGTAATGATGTCCTGGGGAGGCACCTCCATCGCTTCCTGCCGCAACGAAACCCGCACCATGCGATCCAGCGGCGCGAAAACAAAGATGAGTCCCGGCCCTTTCGCATCCGGCAATAGGCGGCCCAGTCGGAAGATCACGCCGCGTTCGTATTCGGCCAGGATCTTGATGGAGCTGAGAAAGTAAAGGACAACGACGATAACTGCGATCCCCGTGAACGACAAACCCATCTGAAGCCTCCGCGCCCGAAACCCAGGAACGCTTCCGTGGCGTATGACCGCCACTATCTTAAGAATACGGCATCTTCCGCGAGATGGAAGTGCCTCGCATGATGCCAAATCGGCTCTTACACCGTGTTCGCTGCAGGAGCGCGCTGCGAGGCCTCCGACGGTTCCACCCGCAACTGCAACCCCTCTACATCGAGCACGACGACAGTCTGCCCGGCGGAGACGCCGCTCGATGACATGGCATCCCAGATTTCGCCGTGAACAAAGATCTTTCCTCGGGGTGAAAGCGCGGTCTGCGCGATGCCGATTTCTCCCACCAGTCCCTCCGCTCCGGTTACCACTTTGTTGGCTCTCGCCTTCAGAGCAATGCTCATGAGGAACACGGTGATCCCGCCCAGCGGAATGCTTACCGCGAGCGCCGTCAGCAGATGCACCCTCATCTCCGGAATGGGGGCATCCACCAGCAAGAGTCCGCCGAGGACCATGGTGACGATCCCGCCGATGGCCAGGACGCCGTGGGCTGCAAATTTAGCTTCCAATGCGAACAGCGCGAATGACGCGAAGATCAGCACTACCGCGGCGAAACGGACGGGCAGGAGATTGAGCGCGAACACCGCCAGCAGGATGAACACGATGCCAACTGTCCCCGGGACCACCGCGCCGGGATGATTGAACTCGGCATAAAGCGCCAGGCCGCCGATGGCGAGAAGAATGAAAGCGATATTGGGATCCATGATGAAGGCCAGAATCCGCTGTTTGAGCGTCATATCAAACGGCCGGATGGTTTCGCCGGCCAGGTTGAGGGTGACGGTTTTTCCGTCGAAACGTTTGACAGTCTTGCCTTGCATCTGCTGCAGCAGGCTTTGCTCGCTGGGAGCGACGTAGTCAATCAGTTTCTGAGTGAGCGCCTCCTGCTCGGTGAAGGATTTGGATTGGCGCACCGTGCTCTCGGCCACTTCGACGTTGCGGCCGCGCTTCGAGACCACGGAGCGCATCAGCGCGGCGGCGTCATTCTCCATCTTTTCCTTCATGACGTCGTCGACCTTGCCGCCGCCCAGCGTGACCGGATGGGCCGCGCCCGTATTGGTTCCCGGCGCCATGGCTGCCACGTCCGCGCTCTCCAGGATGAAGAAGCCGGCCGAGGCTGCCCGGCTGCCGCCCGGAGTGACGTAGATCACTACCGGAACCGGCGATGCCAGAATTTTTTCAATGATGTTGCGCGTGGATTCCAGCAACCCGCCGGGAGTGTTCAACTCGATCAACAACGCGTCGTCTTTATTGTGGTCCGCTTCCGCCAAGGCGCGCCCGATGTATTCCTCGGTGATGGGATGGATGGCGTCGTTGACGACGATTTTCAATACTTCGGCCGAGCAGGGAAGCGAAGCGCACAAAGTCAAAGCGGCGAACAGGGCGCGCAGCCAGCGCGGAATTGAAGTCAGTTTCATCTCCCCAAACCTCTGGAGTCTATTGTCTCTCAAAAAGGTCCACGTAGGGGCGGTGCGAGCGCGGCCGGACGTTTCGTAGCGCCGGCATCCTGACGGCTGTCGGGAGGGCATCTTGCCCTGCCTGCGTGGGCGAGACGCCCCCGCGACAGCCGCCGGGACGGCGGCGCTACAACAGTGCTGCTACTAGCTTTTGAACTTCCAGCGGGTGGCGCTGCCCATGAATTTCTTCTCGTACAAACCGAAGACGACCACGCGGGCGAACCGCGAAAACCGGTTCTTTCATGGAGAGAATGTCTTTCTCCATCCCCGACATGTCGAAGTCGTATTTGGGTTTGTACTTCTTGAGAAATACTGGACGAACCGGCCGCTGCGGCGATCTCGGCGACGCCTTCGACGATGACCGCTTCCTCAGCCTGTTCGGTACAGACCACGCAACGGGGATTTTCAGCGAGGTTCCTGGCCTTGCGAGACTGACTGCCCGTGCTGAACAGGAAAGCTCCGTCCAGCCAGAGGCCCCAGACCACCATGGTGTGAGGAGAGCCGTCCGGCTTGACGGTGGTGATCCAGTAATTGTGACTCTTTCGCAGGCGTTGCTCCGCCCACTTCCAGGGCAGGAGCCCTTTGGTACTTTTCGGCATTCCATAGCCCGGCATGTATGGACGGCTGGCTTTCGGCTCCGCTTTCTTACCTTGTTTGACGATTCGCTCTTTGACCATGGGGTCTCCTCGCAAACACGTAGGGGCAGATGTCCTCATCTGCCCGGTGGAGCAATGCTCCGCTACTCGGCAAGGGCAAAAGCGCTGTCGAGCTTTGCTCGACTGGACAGATGAGGACATCTGTCCCTACGTGGTTCGTGGCGGCTAAGGCTTCTGCGTCGGGCGCAACAGTACTTCGCTCACGAACGATTGCGGTTCCTGCGTCACCAGCATGGCCACGACGTGGGCCACGTCGTCCGATTGCAGCATCTTCTTCGGGTCTTTGCCCGTATGTGGGACGAAGTCGGTGTGCACCGATCCGGGGCACACTACCGACACTCGAATATTGTGGCTGCGCAGCTCTTCCGCGACCGAGTAGCTGAGGCCGTTCAATCCGAATTTGGACGCGGCATAGGCGGCGCCATTGGGCAAGGCAACCTTTCCCGCGAGCGAAGATATATTCACGATATGCCCCTTTCCGGCACGAATCATCAAGGGAGAAAAGCTGCGCATGCAATAAAAGACGCCCCGCAGATTTGTGTTCATGATCTGCTCCCACGCTTCGGAAGGCATCTGGTGCAGCGGGCCGGAGTACGTTCCAACCCCTGCGTTGTTTACCAGGATGTCGGCGCGGCCTGACTTGCGCTCGACCTGGGCGGCGACGGATTCAACCGAAGTCAGGTCGGTCACGTCGCACTCGGCGATTTCCGCCTTGCCGCCGGCTGCAATGATCGCTGCCGCGGTCTGTTCAAGGGGAGCGCGCCGGCGGCCGCAAAGAAAGGTCAGAGCGCCCATATGGGCCAGTCGCCGAGCTACAGCCGCTCCGATGCCACTACCCGCGCCCGTAACGATCGCTACCTGCCCCTGCAGCTGGTTCTTGGTTACCGCCGTGGTTACTTCGGCCATAAGATGACGCCCTCCGGGGGCGGCCCTGGCCCTGATTTGGACCAGACGCGAGCGCCCTCGAATGCATCTTACAAGACCGGAGGAAGCGCGTTGTAAAGACAAACTTGCCTTAGGCGGCACACATACTTATAATCCGCCTCACTGGAAACGGGGCTTTGGCGGCAAAGACAGTTACAGGAACTGGCCGCGCGTTTCCGGAGCCCATCTGAAATGGGCATGGTGGGATTCCAGAAAGACCCGGGTTGGCTGACTTGGGCGACCTCGGCGCTGTCGCCGTTTTTCCCGAAATATCTAAGGAGCGATTCGAATGAAGACGAGTCTAGTGGCGCTTTTGCTGGTGTTGGCTAACTTGGCATCGGGTCAGGCACCGGCGGCTGCGCCGCAACCCCAGGCGTCCCCGGCAGCACAGCCGCAAGCGCAGAAGAAAGAGATCAAGGATCCGGCGGAGTACAACGCCTATGTAGGCGCCGTACAACAGTCAGACCCCGCCGCCAAGATCAGCGGACTGGAAGCGTTTCTGGTCCAGTATCCCAACAGCGTGATGAAGGAAGATGCGCTGGAGTTGCTGATGGGAACCTATCAGCAGGCCAACAACCAGGCCAAGGTCATCGACACCGCGAACCGCCTGCTGGCGGCCAACCCGGACAACGCCCGCGCCCTGGTGCTGCTGGCCTACAACGAGCGCGCCACGCAGAAATGGGCAGACGCCAAACAGCATGCCGAGCGCGGCTTACTGGCGGTCGACAAAATGGCCAAGCCGGATGGCGTTTCAGACGCCGATTTCACCAAGCAGAAGGCGCAGCTCTCAGCCTTGCTGAACAGCGTTGCCGGCTTCTCTTCGCTTCAGTTGAAAGATTACGCGTCGGCGCAGAAGTATCTCCGGCCCGCGGTGGAAGCCGATCCCAACAATGTCGAGAATGTTTACCCGCTGGCGCTTTCCTATCTGACCGCCGCTCCTCCTGATGACGTGAATGGCCTCTTTTTCATCGCTCGCGCGGCCAACCTGGTCGCCGATCCGGCAGGGAAGGCGTCCGATCATCAAGTTCGGTCACAGCCGATACGTGAAGTATCACGGCTCGGAGCAAGGTTGGGACGACGTGCTGGCGCAAACCAAAACCACGCCGTTGCCTCCGGCCGGATTTGCGATCACGCAATATGTTCCTCCCACGCCGCAGCAGCAGGCGGCTGATCTGGTAAAAACCAAAAAGCCCGAAGAGATGAGTTTTGCGGAGTGGGAACTGGTTCTTTCCGTGGGAACTCAGGCCGACCAGGACGCGGTCTGGAACTCGCTCAAAGGCAAGAACCTGCAGATGGCGGAGGTGCAAGTCATCGGGGCTTCGCCCACCAAGCTGCAGTTGGCTGCCAGCGTCGATGACATCGACCAGAAGCGTGCCGACATTGAACTTTCTTTCCCCGCCGCCATTCCGGCCAGGAGTTTGCCCAAGGAGGGAGACAAGATCAATTTTGAAGGCACACCGGTCTCTTACACTCCCAGCCCGTTCGTGATGGTCATGGAGAAAGGCGCGCTGCTGACCAAGGCCGCTCCGGCAGCGGCGAGAAAGCCTCCGGTACACAAGAAGCCGCAGTAGGGAAAGCGCGTTCGTCAGAAACAAAAAGGCAGCCCTCAGGGGCTGCCTTAATTATTTATGGCGGAACTTGAGCTTGATGGAGGACGGGCGTCCCGCCCGTCCAGGGTCGCGTTCTTACTGATCACGCCACGGAAGAGGATCCATGCAGCGACACATTCCCACAATAGAAATCAAGGTGCCCCCACTACGCTTGCTTTGCTGCGCTCCGGTGGGGAGTACAGGGTTGGGGTGGGAGGAGCTAGCGCATCGCCTTCTTCTCATAGCCAGCCGGCCGTGCACTGCGGGGCGGACGTTTCACGCCATCGCGCAACTGCCGCACGTCGATCTTGAGTTCCGAGATGGTGCGGCTCAGCGTGTTGCGGTGCATACCCAGTTCGCGCGCGGCGCGGCACTGGTTGCCCTTGTTCTCCTGCAGGACGGTCAGGATAAATTTCTTCTTGAATTCGCGCACAGCTTCGGAATAGAGAATGTTGCTGCGATACATCTGCATAACCAGAGCTTCGAGCTGATCTCTCACGGCATCTCTCTTTCTGCGTGAAGAATCGCTGGCTGGAAAGCTGCCTATTCTTCAATCAATCTCTGTCAAATCAATGTCTGTCGACTTCTACTTTGCCGGAACTGGCGACGGCTTGGCACTGCCGGGGACCGCCTGCGGCATACGGCGCAGCAAATCCAGTCCCTGATAAAACCTGGTCCGCAGTTCCGCCGGCGCGACCCAAATGGCGGCCCGCCCCACTGCCTGAAAATACGGCGCCAGTTCCGAACCTGCGAGCAGGTTCGATGAAGGCGTGAAGGCGGTCATACCCACCACAATCACCGCCACAATCAGGCAGCCCCGGAGCACTCCCAACACCGCACCCAAAAACCGGTCGATGAACCTGAGACCGGTTTTCTTCATTACCCAGCGGGCCGTTTGTCCGGCTATGCCGGCGGCCACGGCGACGGCGAAAAAAATAATCAGGAACCCGGCAATCTCAGCCACCCATGGCGATTTCAGATAGCGCTCGAAAAAACCGGCCAGGCGCTGATACTGCCATGCCGCCACCAGATATCCGGCGATCAAGCCCGCCAGATGAAATGCCTCCTGGAAGAATCCCGAATAAGCCGCCTGTACGGTTGACGCTAAAACTACCAGCAGGATGACCCAGTCCGCGCCGTTCATGCCGCCTTCCTGCGGTCTACGGTGCGGCTAAACATCCAGATCGAGCCCGGTGAGCTGATGGTACGCCTCAACGTATTTCTCGCTGGTCTGCCGCGCCACTTCGGCGGGAAGTGAAGGAGCCGGCGGCTGTTTGTTCCAGCGAATCTCTTCCAGATAATCCCGAACATACTGCTTGTCGAACGATTCCTGCGCGCTGCCGGGCGCGTATTTGTCCGCCGGCCAGAAACGGGAGGAATCGGGAGTAAGAACCTCGTCCGCCAGAGTGATGCCCTGCGCCGTTCGCCCGAACTCGAACTTGGTGTCAGCGATGATGATGCCTTTTTGCAGCGCGTAGTCTGCGGCCTTCCCATAAACCGACAGAGTCAAGTCGCGCAGCCGCCCGCTCAATTCCGGGCCTACGACTCTGGACATTTCGGCGAACGAAATATTCTCATCGTGGCCGCTGGTGGCCTTGGTCGAAGGAGTGAAGATGGGCTCCGGCAGCCGGTCTGACTCCCGCAGGCCTTTGGGTAGTTCGATGCCGCATACCTGGCCTGTGGCTTTGTATTCCTTCCAGGCTGATCCGGAAATGTAGCCGCGCACCACGCATTCCACCGGAAACATTTCCGCTCGCGCAACAATCATCGAGCGGCCGCGCAGCTGGTCGGCATACTTCTGCAACTCCGCCGGATATTGGCTGACGTCGGCGGTAACGAGATGATTGGGCACAAGGTCGCGAAGATACTCGAACCAGAAAAGTGAAATCTGGGTCAGCACCCGGCCTTTGTGTGGTATGCCGGTCGCCAGCACGTAATCAAACGCCGAGATGCGGTCCGTGGCCACGAACAGCAGACGATCGTCGTCGAGAAGGTAAACGTCCCGCACCTTGCCGCTGGCGTGCAGTGTCAGTTCGGGGAAGTCGGTCTGCAACAACACGGAGTCTAGAAGTTCAGAGGTCATGAGTGAAATTCTACAGGCAGAAATCGTCGCGTATTCTAGTCCTAAAGAAATTTTTGTCAACGGCCTGTCGAGAACGGCCTCAAACATTGCGCAGCTCGCACAATGCATTTTGATTGACATGAAGCGCGGGCGGCAGAATCGCCCGCCAGACAAGGCTTTCAGCGGATTGCGGATTGTGGAAAAACTGAGGATGCCTGTGCAAGAACGGGGCAGAGAACTGCGGTGGCGGTGACCGCACACAAGACTGCGTTATACTTGAGCTGCGATGGCGGCCGATCCCCAAAAGACGTTCTACCTGGAAGTCTTCGGCTGCCAGATGAATGTCCACGATTCCGAGAAGGTCGTCGGTACGCTGCTGGCCCAGGGATACCGGCGGGTTCCGACCGTCGAAGAAGCCGGGCTGATCCTCTACAACACCTGTTCCATTCGCGATAAGGCCGAACAGAAAGTCTTCCACCGGCTGGCCGACTACAAGAAGCTGCAGAAGCAGGGCAAGCGCTTCGGCGTGCTGGGCTGCGTGGCGCAGCAGGAAGGCGAAAAGATATTCGATCGCGCGCCTCACGTCTCGATGGTCTGTGGCTCCGCGTCGTATCGCAAGCTGCCGCAGATGCTGGTGCAACTTGAGGCAGGGAAGCAGCGGATTACCGGCCTGGACGATCGCGAGACTGACGAGTGCTTCGAGACCGAATTCACCGCCCGCACCAATCCGCACCGGGGCTATCTCACCATCATCGAAGGCTGCGACAAGTTCTGTGCCTACTGCGTTGTTCCCTTTACCCGCGGCAAGGAGCGCAGCCGCACTTCCGATTCGGTCCTGGCGGAAGCCCGGCAGATGGCCGATCTGGGCTACACCGAAGTCCAGCTTCTGGGGCAGAACGTCAACTCTTACAAGGACCCGTCAGGAAAGAAGACTTTTGCCGAGCTGCTGGCGGCGGTGGGCGAACTCTCCGGCATCCGGCGAGTGAGGTTCACGACGTCGCATCCTCGTGATTTCGGACGTGACATTATCGAAGCGATCGATTCCGTCGCGACCCTCTGCGACCATGTGCATCTGCCGGTGCAGAGTGGGTCCGACCGTGTGCTCGACGCCATGCAGCGCCTCTATACCCGCGAGCAGTACCTGGAGCGCATTGCCTGGATGAAGGCCGCCAAGCGCGAAATCAGCATCACGTCTGACATGATCGTCGGCTTCCCGGGCGAGACGGAAGCGGACTTTGAGCACACCCTCGCGCTGATCGACGAAGTCGAGTACGACAGCATTTTTTGTTTCAAGTATTCGCCTCGTCCCAACACACCCTCGCTGCAGCTGGAAGACGCAATTCCGGATGAAGAAAAATCCCGCCGGCTGATCGTCCTGCAGGAAAGGCAGCGGGAGATCCAAAGGCGGCGTTATCAGCGGCACGTAGGGCAGATTCTTGAAGTCATGGTTGAAGGGAAGAATGAAGCCCGCGGCCAGTGGATCGGCCGCACCTCGCAGAACAAGACGCTTAACTTCACCGCGCCGGAGCTGGTGGCGCCGGATGTAGGCAGCTATATTCCCGTGGTTACTACCGGGAGTTTTCCCAACAGCCTGTTGGGCGAAATGGTGATATAAGGAGCAAAGAAGGACGCTGGGGGCCACGATGGAAGTCGAAATGAAAATTCGCGGGCTCATGATGGATCCGGTTACCAACATGCCCATCGTGATCCTGAAAGACACCAGCGGCGATTCCGTGCTTCCCATCTGGGTTGGGATTTACGAGGCTAATGCCATCGCTCTCGAGATCGAGAAAGTCAGCACGCCGCGCCCCATGACGCATGATCTGATCAAGAATGTCCTGGTAGGGCTGGATACTCAGGTACACAAAGTGGTGGTAACCGAACTACGGGAAGACACTTTTTACGCAGTGATCTGGATGGAGCGGCAGGGAAACGTAATCAGCATCGATTCCCGTCCGTCCGATGCCCTCGCACTGGCCCTTCGGGTAGATTGCCCCATATTCGTCGAAGACGACGTTCTGAAGAATTCGAAGCTGGCAACCAATGTTTCCGACCGCGTCACCAGCGACGAACTTCGCAAATGGCTCGAAGGCCTGAACGACGAAGACCTGGGCCGATACAAGATGTGAAGAATAGCTCTTAGCCATTGGCTCTTAGCTCTTGGCCAAAAGCTAAAAGCTAAGAGCTAAAAGCTTCTTTCATGCCAGACCCCGCCGAACAACTTCAGCGTATTTATCTTGCCGGATTCGAACTGCAGACATTCGACCGTTTTCCCAAATGCGTCGGCGTCGTGCGCGACAGTTGCATTGCACTGCTCGTCCCCTCGATCGGCGGGCTGCAGATGCTGGGCACGCCGGGCTGGCGCATGGGAGAAGCCATCGGGGTGCTGACCGAGAAGCAAGGCCGCCAGGTCTTCCAGGCCAAGCAGGAGATCGTGGACGCCACGCCGGAGAGACTCGAAGCCCTGCGTTGCTTTCGCGCCGACCTCCGCACCTTCCTGGAGGCGAAAGTCTAGCCTCGTGGACTCGTGGGGGCTCAACCTACGATGGCAAAGCTGGACAGGTGCATGCGGAGCTGAGCCACGTTTTCCCTCTGGGCGTTGTCCACCGCCAGAAACTCCACCCCGTAGTGATAGCCGGTGCGATTGCAAATCTTGGCGTCCACTCGTATGGGCGGGCTTGAAAACGGGGGAGTGAATTCTACTGCGACCCGCTCGCCCGGGCGCAATTCCGCGCCGGCAAAGAGCGCCATGCCGCCTTCGCTCAGGGAGGTCCCTCGGCCGTCAAAAATCGAAGCTCGCATGGCGCGACAAACGATGACTCGAATGGGAACATTGACCTTGTAGCGTTGCCAGCGCCGACTGGATGCGTGGTCTGGCTGGCGGCCGACCGCGGTGCCTTGGGACATGAGTTGGCCTCAACTGGACTATCGGCGTGGCAGGGATGGACTTGAGGCACGGAAGCCGGATTATAGTTTACATAATATCTGTTATCGGACATTACATTTATCTTGGGATCTCCTTGACAGCCTGCGACGATCGCCGCACTATCTCAATCCATGAAAACAACGATGTTGGCCCTAACCATCTGCATTTGCGTCGCGGCCCTGCTGACCAGTCCACTTTTGGCCCAGAATTCGGCGGCTGCGGTGGCGCGACCCCCGATTGTCGGCGTCGCCCACATTGGATTGAAAACGGACGATCTGGCGGCTGCCCGCAAGTTCTACACCGGAATTCTTGGCTTTCAGGAGCCCTTCACCCTGGACAAGGAACCTGGCCACGGCACCGGTCTGCTGCTTACCTATTTCAAGGTCAACGACCATCAATACATTGAAGTGTTTCCTGAGCTGACGGATCCCCAGATGGACCGGCTGTCCCATATATCTTTTGAAACCACCGATGCCGAGCAGTTGCGCGCCTACCTCGCCAGCCGCGGCGTGCAGGTACCGGAACATCTCCCTTCGAGGCGAGATGGCAGCCTGGGCTTCAACGTTAAAGATCCTGACGGCCATGACGTCGAGTTCATGCAATATCTTCCCGACTCCCTGCACGGTCGCAGCTTTGGCAAGTTTCTCCCTGACACCCGCATTTCGACGCGCATCATCCACGTGGGAGTGGTGGTGAAAGACCGGGCGGCAGCAGACCATTTCTATAAAGACATTCTGGGATTCAAACTGCAGTGGCAAGGCGGGATGAAAGACACCGACACAGACTGGGTGGCGATGCGCGTGCCCGACGGGACCGATTGGCTCGAATACATGATGAATGCGAAGAATCCGAATCCGCACACGCTAGGCGTCATGCACCATCTCTCATTGGGTGTGCCCGACATACAGGCCGGATACAAGCTTGCGGTCGAGCGTGGATACAAAACTCCGGAGACACCGAAGATTGGCCGTGACGGAAAGTTTCAGTACAACATGTACGATCCCAACTTCACCCGGGTTGAGCTGATGGAGCCGAAGCCGGTCCAGAAGCCCTGCTGCCATTCGATCGACGAGTGACCGAGAAACCCCTGTCATCCTGAGCGCAGCGGGATCATTCGCTCGCGAATGATCCCGCGGAGTCGAAGGACCCCTATAGCTGGCAAAGAACCAAAGAACTTAGGCTTTTTAGCACGAGACCGTCCTAGCTGCTAGGGGTCCTTCGACTTCGTAACTGCTTCGCTTCGCGAAGCAGTTACTCCGCTCAGGATGGCATTATTTCTTGGAAGCCAACTGGCGCACCGGCTCCGCTGCCAGCACGATCCTGGGATGAAATAGAGTCCCGGCGATCCGGGTAGCGATGGCGATCAGTTCCCTTTGCCCGGCGAATACCTTCACCTGCCGGGCCTGGGAAAGCTCGGGCAAATTTACGGCTCGTCCGTTGCGAATCAGCGCCGCGACTTCTTCGTTGGCGGTCACGCAGGGGAATCCGGGCAATAGCTGGCGCGGGTGAATGAAAAGCTCTTCACTCCTGCCTGCCTTGCAGGCTAGTTCCAGATCTTCCAGAGTGTGGGCCTGGCTCAGGTCAAACTCCCCGAGCGCCGTCCGGCGCAGGGACTGCAGATGGGCCCCGCATCCCAGTTGCTGGCCCATGTCGTGGGCTATGGAACGCATGTACGTCCCGGACGTGACCCGGGCGCGAAAACTGGCCCGGTCGCCCTTCGCCTCGAGAATCTCGAATTCCTTCACTTCGACTGACACCGGCTTCAGAACGACGTCCTGGTGCTTGCGGGCGAGTTTGTAAGCCGGCACTCCCTTGATCTTCTTGGCCGAAAACGGGGGCGGCATCTGTTCGATCAAGCCGACAAACCGGATGGCGAGAGCGCGCAGTTGTTCAAGTGATACGTCAACTATCTGGACCGAACTCGTTGCTTCACCGTCAGAATCATACGTATCAGTGGCAAAGCCGAAGCGGATGACGCCCTCGTAGGTCTTCTCCGAGGCGCCGTAGAACTGGGCCAGGCGGGTGAGGTTTCCGGTGACCAGCGGCAAGACACCGGTCGCCAGCGGATCGAGCGTACCCAAGTGCCCTACCGAAGGCTCATGCAGGATGCGGCGCACCCGGTTGACCACGTCATGCGAGGTCAGTCCCGTCGGCTTATCGATTATCAGCACGCCGTTCATGGGGAGATTGAGTAATTTGGTAATTTAGTAATCGGGGAATTGCGCGGCGCTTCAAACTACGCAATTACCCAATCACCAAGTTACCAGATTGTTGGATCCCCCATGCTTCCTGTTCGCGACGATCAGCCTCGATTCAGCACACCCTACGTGACCTATTTTCTGATTGGGCTGAACCTCGTGATCTTCCTTTTTGAGGCGAGTCTAACCCCCCAGAGCTTTAAGGCACTCTTGTTTCAACTGGGGATGGTTCCGGCCAACCTCACGGCTTCCCTCTCGGGAAACGGCCACGGAGGGCTGATGGCGGCTTTGCTTCCAGCCCTGACCTCCATGTTCCTCCACGGCTCATGGATGCATGTAATCGGCAATATGTGGTTTTTGTGGATCTTCGGGGACAATATTGAAGACTATCTCGGGCACTTCCAGTATTTGCTCTTCTATTTGCTGAGTGGACTGGGAGCGGCCTTCGCACAGGTTGTGTTGAATCCGCACTCCCGGGTTCCCACGGTCGGAGCTAGCGGCGCAATCGCCGGAGTTCTCGGGGCGTACTTCCTGTTGTATCCCAAGGCGAAAGTGCTGATCTGGTTCCCTATTTTCTTTCTTTTCTATTTGCCGGCCTGGGTCACACTGGGATACTGGTTTGCCATGCAATTCGTGAGCGGGGCCGCCACCTCAATCGCCAACTACAGCGAAACCCGCGGTGGCGTGGCCTTCTGGGCGCATGTGGGGGGCTTCATCGTCGGGATTATTCTGATCAAGATTTTCCCGGAGCGTCCCCGGCGGTATCGCTACGGAACCTGGTGAGCAGGGCGGACGTCGGGCGTCAGCCGTCGGCTTAGCCGCTGTCCCGAATACTAAGTCCTAAGAGCGGTATTTTAAGGACCGAGGTCTGACGCCCGAGGTCCGGCTCTAGACCCCGTTCGCGCGGTTGCGGATCAACGAAAGAAATTCCGTGCGCGTCTCCTGCTCGTGGCGGAAGCAGCCCAGCATGGACGAAGTCACCGCGGCGGAATGTTGCTTTTCGACTCCGCGCATCATCATGCACAGATGCCGCGCCTCAATCACCACACCCACGCCCTGCGGCTCGATTGCTTTCTGGATGGTTTCGGCAATCTGCGTGGTCAGCCGTTCCTGAATCTGCAGGCGGCGGGAAAAGATTTCGATCAACCGCGGAATCTTGCTCAAGCCGATCACTTTTCCGTTGGGGATGTAAGCGACGTGGACCTTGCCGAAGAACGGAAGCATGTGATGTTCGCAGAGGCTGAACATTTCGATGTCTTTGACAATGACCATCTCGTCATAGGTAACCGTAAACAGGGCCTTGCGGAGCATGGCATCCGGGTCTTCTTTGTAGCCCCGCGAGAGAAATTCCCAGGAGCGCCGCACGCGATCCGGGGTGCGCACCAGGCCTTCGCGGTTTGGGTCTTCCCCGATGCGGACGATCATTTCGCGCACCAGTTCTTCAAAGGTGGCGCTGGTAAGAGTGGCTGGTTCGACTGACGGTGCCATAGGTTCTGGTTCCCTTCCCGAGTCGCCGGGTCTTGCCCGGCCGGACAGCCGAGGGCGGCCGTCCCCATGTGTTCCTTCTCAGCGGGCGATCTCGGCCGCCCCGGCGTACTCGAAGGAATTCATCATGGTTTCTTCGATGCGCACCCTTTCCAGATGAGCATGGGTGAAGCCGCGCTGCAAAATATCGTAGATGGCAGTGCAAAGGTTTTCAGTTGTCGGAACCGCTTGCGCGAACTCGGCAAGAGTATTCAGATTTTCCACGTCGAAGCGCTTTACAATCTCGCTCCGCACGAAACTGTCCAGATCGATCAGGTTGCAGACCATTCCGGTGCTTTCGTCCACCGGCCCGCTGACCGTAACCTCGACTGAATAATTATGACCATGGCCGTACGGGTTGTTGCACTTGCCATAGGTGACCGCATTTTCCGCCTCGGACATGGCTTCGCTATGCAATCGATGCGACGCGGAAAACATATATCGCCGGGTCAAGTACGCCTTCATGCTTCACCATAGAAATCGACGAACAGGTCCGGGGTCTCGTAGACCCGCACGCGGTGCAGTTGGGCGTTATTCAACTTTGACACCAGGCGTTGCCAGATGGCGATCGCAAGGTTCTCGGTGGTGGGAATCAGGGTGGCAAACTCCGGGACTTCTTTGTTCAGAAAGCGGTGGTCCATGGCGTCCAGGACTTCGCGGTTCAAAATTTCTTTCAACTGCTTGAGATCAACCACAAATCCTGAGCGCGGATCCACCTCGCCTTTCACGGTTACTTCCAGCGTGTAGTTATGCCCGTGCCCGTTGGGGTTATTGCATTTGCCAAAGATCCGCCGGTTCTCTTCCGGAGTGAAATCCGGATTGTGATAGTAGTGCGAAGCGGCGAATTCGGCTTTGCGCGTGAGATAAACCATTCATCTGCCTTCTGTGACCGGGTTCGGTGCGACGGTGCGCACCAATGCTTCCGCCGGCGCTCGGTCGGCCACGCCGCCGTAGGTTCTTCCCTTCCAAGACACGTGTCCTTCCCTATATGAGAGTCTGGACCGCAACAAAAGATACGCAAAGAGGGGAAGGCCAGCGAGCGACAAGGCGTTTGCCTGCCAGGAAAAATGCGCCCTGCGAATTCGATGGAGGAGAAAACCGTAAATTATGGCCGCCAAAATCGCGGCTGCGCCGGCCGGCCTCGCGTGGCCGCGCAGCAGGTCCGTACCTGCCGCCGCCACGCCGCCGGCAATCAGCAGAAACTCGGTCAGTCGAAGGAGCGCCAGCCGCACTGGTGATGAAAAAAGCAGCGCCAGATTCTTGGTCCAACCTTCGCGGAGTTGGGAGAAATTGCGGTACATGCGAGTGCGGACGGCATCGCCCCCGAAGCGAAAGAAAATCCTGCGTCCCGACGCTTTCACGACTTTGGCCAGGGCTACGTCCTCCAGAAGACTGGAACTCACGGCCGCGTGTCCGCCGATCGCGTCGTAGGCCTGGCGCGCGATGAGAATGTACTGGCCATTTGCCGCAGCGGCTGAAGACTTCGGATCGCTGACCAGGGCCGGTCGATAGGTTGCAGCCAGCTCGGCGAATATCACCGGCATCACGGCGTTTTCCCAGAATCCGCTCACTTCCTGCTCGGGAGAATACGAAAGCATCGCAGCACCACGCTCCCCTGCTTCCGCGACCGCTCGCGCCAGAGAGCCGGATTTATGTACGGTGTCGGCGTCGGTGAACAGCAGCCACTCGCCGCGAGCTATTCCTGGCTCCCGCCGCCATCGCGTTGTTCTTTCCGGTCCATCCGGAGGGCAGCGGACCGGCGTCTACCACCCGCACCAGGAGAAACGACTGGGCAATCTCCCGCGTACGGTCGGTGGAAGCGTCGTTCACTACGATGATTTCGAAGTCCACGCCGGTCTGGGCGGCCAGCGACTCCAGGCAGGCTCCCAGGCAAGCTTCTTCGTTGCGCGCCGGCACGATCACCGACACGGTTGGGCTGCTCGCGACTGTACCTGGCGCCACCATAGGCCGAATCAGCTATTATAACTTTGTGCGACGTGCTTCGGTCGGGACCGCCATTCTAGCCCTCTTTGTGACGCTGACCGGTTGTTACGGCGGCAGCCGCCCTCCCAACATCGGTACAACCGCCCCCGGCTTCACCGTCCAGGACAGCGATCGCAAGATCAGCCTCGATGAGTTTCGCGGCAAGGTGGTGGTGCTGAATTTCTGGGCGACCTGGTGTCCGCCTTGCATTGAAGAGATGCCGTCGCTGGTGCAGATGCAACAGAAGATGAAAGGCAAGGGCGTGGAGGTGCTGGCCATCAGCGTGGACGCCGACCAGGGCGCCTACCAGGATTTTCTAAAACAGCACAACGTCAACTTGCTCACGGTGCGCGACGCCGACCAGAAAAGCAACAACCTCTACGGGACCTTCAAATTTCCCGAGACCTACATCATCGACCGCCAGGGAGTGCTGCGCCGCAAGTTCATCGGGGCCATCGATTGGGGCACGCCCGAAATACTGGACTACCTGGGCAAGCTCTAGTTGACTGCTGAAGGGGGCAGAGTGAGAGCTTCCTGCAGGGCGGAATCGAGATTTTTGCGCAGCTCAGCCGGCAGCCTGGCCGATTGACCGGCAAGTTTTTTCTCCAGGTCTTCGCGAACCTGGACGATAGAGTCGAACTCGGGAGATTCCTTCCCTTCGCCCGTCTTCTTCGCGTTGCCCATCAGGGATTCCGCTTCCCGCACGCACGCGTAAGCCAGCCGCGGCGAGAAGCCGGAGTCGCGCAGAAACAGTCCATAGCTGT
Source organism: Terriglobia bacterium (assembly GCA_963841075.1). Lineage (GTDB taxonomy): Bacteria > Acidobacteriota > Terriglobia > Terriglobales > Acidobacteriaceae > JAIQFF01. Next base: position 306,328 of record CAWJBA010000027.1, on the reverse strand, counting down.
AAAGATCGCTGGCGGTGGTTCGCGGGTCATCCAGCTTGCGATCGATTTCGAGGGCGTGTTGATAGAGCTGTAGCGCGTTTGCGGTTTTACCGTGTCCAGCGGCCAGTTCTGCGTCGGCGATGCTGGCCATGCTTTCCAACTTTATTTCGCCGGCCGACGCGGCGATTTTCTGCGCCATCTCGTAAGTCTTTGCCGCCTGGTCAAGATGATCCGCCTGCACCTGGCACTGCGCCAGCCGCAGCACAATCGCGATCAAGTCGTGCGCCGGCGGGCGGGTGCCGGGACCGGCTTGTGCCACTTGGTTGAGAAACATCACATAGTAAGGAATCGCGGAATCCGGCTTCCCTTCCCGATCCAGTTCCCTCGCTGTGTAGAGATATGCGCGCGAGTTGCGTATTATCCAGCGCGATAGCCTGCTTCCAGCTTTGGACGGCTTCATCCGCATGTCCCAGTTGGTTGGCCAGAATGCCGTGGTTCACCAGCAGATTGACATCCTTGGGCGAGCGACGAAGCGACTCGCGGGTCAGCGCATAGGCATCGTCAAAACGGTTCTTCTGCGTGAGATAGCTGAGCAGCGCGTCCCTGGGCGCGGCGTTGGCGGGATTTACCCGAAGAGCCTGGTTCCATGCAGTGACTGCTTCCTGCGATTTTCCCTCTTTGAGTTCCTTCAGGCCGATGTGGGTTTGCAGAGAGCTGTCGTAGGAATCGAGCGAGGCCGCGCGCTGCAAATCGGGCAGGCTTTCCTGATGCAGGGCCAGGTAATAATGCACTTGGTCGATACTTCCCCACGCCAGCAACACGATGGCCGCCGCAATACGTAGAGCGCGAGCCGGGCGGGAGTTCCCAACCACCCAGCGCAGACCGCTTCCCCACTGGCTTCCCGCGTCTGAAGCCGCGTCGGACAATCGCTCCTTCGAATTCAGTAACAGCGTGGCAATACGGCTGTCGCGAAGTTTCCAGATGGCGCCATCCAGAATGAAGTGATGAATATTGACCAGCGCGGTGAAAATCAGAAAGCTGGCGCCGAAATCACGATGGAAGAGCCGGCTCGCCAGCCATGGTCCGGGAACAAAAAGCGCAATGCCGCCAGCCACCAGTACTGCGAAGTAGGCAAAGGGACGCCACCCGCCGCCCTTGGCGCCAGCCTCACGGCGGGCGTAGTAGCTGGTAATCCAGATGTACTGGGCTGAGTGCATGACTGCAAAAACTCCGCTGCTGTACCGGCTCTGCGGCAGCCGCAACCCCTCGGCGATCGACAACACCGTCGGCAAAAGAAACCACAGGCATTGCGTGGAGAATAGCGTCACTGCCGGCAGCAGGCGGCGCCACCCTGCCTGCCTTGCGATCTCTGACCAGCCGTAAGTCGAGCAGGCGATGAACGCCACCCCCAGCAACAGGACCGCGAGGTAACTGATCCGCTCTGGAATTCCGGGCGAGATGAACAAGGGATCGTTCGAGGGGCCGGTCATGAAACTCAGAAACAAAATCAGGTAAGAAATGAGGAATGCCGAGTACAAAGCGCGTCGGCTGGCGGCCGATGGAGTAGCGCCGGCGCGCCGGGCGAACATCATGAACAGGCCGTAATTCTGGCCGCTGTAATGCCAGGGACTCCAGATGAGGTATAGCGTAAAAATCCACGGAATCGCGCTGAACCAGAAGTGTGACAGGATCAACGTCAGCGCAATCAGGCCGGTGATGTGAACCGTGAAGATCCGATATTTCTGGAAATCTTCCGCGGTGTGATAGGCCCGATAAATCGTGGCCATGTAATGGGGATAGTTGAAGAGCAGGGCCAATCCGTAAAACCCGATCGACCAGCCCAGCGCGCTCGAACGCGAAGCGTAGTAGGCGAGAAGGAGCAGGGGCGCAGACCATGCGCCGCATCCGACGATCAGGTCGAGCCATGGGTTGTAAACCCAGACCGAGGGGGCGGACTCGGCGGGCAATCCGGTGGCGGATTTTTTTATTGCGTTGGAAGGAACCGGCACGGTTGTTTCAGTCCTGCGCGGATTATAAGTTGCGATGTAGAGGGCCGACGTACACAGAAGGGTTCAACGGCAGTAACCAAAGTTTGGAGTGCCAGGACAATGCAGGCCGGGCGTCCGTGCCCGGCTGGACGGGCGCGACGGCTGTCCTCCAGTCGTTGAATTTCTGCGCTGCTTTACAATCGAAACGTGAATACGTGGGACGTCATTGTCATTGGCGGCGGGATCATCGGCCTGTCGCTCTCCATCGCGCTGCGCAAGCTGGGCGTCACGGTGCTGATCGTGGAACGCGGAGAGCCGGGGCGGGAAGCTTCCCACGCCGCCGCCGGCATGCTGGCCGATTTCCCGCTGGAAATGCCGCCCGCGCTGCAGAAACTCGCCAGCGCAAGCGCACGAATGTATCCCGAGTTCGTGCATGAGTTGCAGGATGAATCCGGCATGCAGGTTGATCTGCGCGACCAGGGAACGATTTTTTTGGCTACACCGGAAAACTTCCGCGATCATCCCAATCTGGCCTCGGATTGTTCGCTTCCCTCGCCTCTGGGCGAACTTGAGCCCGCGCTTGGTCCCGTAAATCTGCCGGCAATTTATCTGAAAGAGCGCAGCGTCGATCCTCGGGCCCTCACCGCCGCCGCCCTGAAGGCCGCGAGGCATCGTGACGTAGATATTTCTTCCGGCACGGCCGTCGCCGAGGTGCTCTTAGAAAATGGACGAGCAATCGGAGTCGGCACGGACAAGACGAGTTACTTTGCTCCCATCGTCGTGAATTGTGCGGGAGCATGGGCGGGACAACTGCCGCCGCATTGTTTTCCGACTCGACCGGTGAAGGGGCAGATGCTGTCACTGGCGGCGACATCTCGAGACCTGCTGCGTCACGTCATCCGGTCTCCCGAAATTTATTTGGTTCCGCGCAGCGACGGCCGCATTCTGGCTGGGGCGACAGTGGAGGATGCGGGATACGACAAACGGACCGATCCGGACACGATTCAGCGTATGCACCGGGCCGCGATCCATCTGGTGCCCGCGCTTGCCCAGGCGCGCATGCTGGAAGCGTGGGCAGGATTGCGGCCCGGGTCTCCCGATAACCTGCCCATTCTCGGGGCCACGTCGACGCCGGGTTATCTGGTGGCGACGGGACACTTCCGCGACGGCATCCTGCTCGCCCCGGTTACGGCGCAAGTGATGGCGCAGATAGTCACCGGCGGTAAACCGGATTATGATCTCTCCGCTTTTTCGCCCGCACGTTTTCGGAACTGATGACCACCATCGCCACCACGCCCGATCAGATCAGAGAGCATTACGACTCTCTGGCCTTCATCTACCGCACATTCTGGGGCGACCACATTCATCACGGACTGTTTCTGGAGAAGAATGAAGCACCTGAAGCTGCGCAAGTCCGGATGCTCGACTACGGCATCGCGATCCGGTGTGGACGATGGAGTCCTCCGAACACTTCGCCGATAAGTCGCGCTACTTCGCTAACGCCGCCCGCGCCCCCTCCGCCTCGTCGGCTATACTAAGGCGTTTTCTCTCCAGAAAGGCACCGCCCATGGCATCTCCCGCAGTCGATTACGCCCGTGGCAATCAGCAACGTTTCCTCGAAGAGCTCAAAAGCCTGCTCCGCATCCCAAGCGTCAGTACCCTTCAGGAGCACAAGCCTGACGTGCAGAAGGCCGCGGAATTTGTGGCCGACGATCTTCGCCGCATTGGCCTGGAGCACGTCGAAGTCATCCCCACCAAGGGACACCCGCTGGTCTATGCCGACTGGCTGCATGCTCCGGGCAAGCCGACCGTGCTTTGCTACGCCCACTATGATGTGCAGCCGCCGGATCCGCTGGATGAATGGACTTCTCCGCCATTCGAGCCCACCGAGCGCAACAACAATCTTTACGCCCGCGGCGCGGTCGACGACAAAGGGCAGCTCTGGATGGAAGTCAAAGCCATCGAAGCCCTGATGAAGGGTCACAATGGCAAGCTGCCAATCAATGTGAAGTTCATCATCGAAGGCGAGGAGGAGGTTGGCGGCGAGTCAATCTCCGCGTTTGTACGCAAGGAAAAGGCAAAGTTGAAAGCTGACTTTGCTCTGGTCTGCGATACCGAACTCTTTGCTCCCGATCTTCCCACGCTGTGCGTAGGGCTTCGCGGCCTGATCTACACCGAACTTGAAGCCGTGGGGGCCAAAACCGACCTGCATTCCGGAATGTACGGCGGAGCCGCGCCCAATCCTTTTTTTGGCCTCATCGAAATCGTCAGCAAGCTGAAAGACGCCAAGGGCAAAATCCTGATCCCGGGCTTTTACAAACACGTAAAGGCGCCCAGCAAAGATGAACTCAAGGCATGGAAGAAGCTGCCCTTCAATGAGGAACACTACCGAAGGGACGAAGTGGGTTCGACCGTGCTGACGGGTGAACCGGGATATTCAGTGATGTATCGCACCTGGGCGAGGCCCACGCTCGAAGTCCACGGCATGCCCGGCGGCTTTGTCGCTCCCGGCGCCAAGACGGTGATTCCCGCGAAAGCGTCGGCGAAAGTTTCCATGCGCCTGGTGCCGAACCAGGACCCCGACGACATCCTCAAGCGTTATAAGGACTACGTGAAGAAGCTGACGCCCAAGGGCATCAAGATCAATATCAAGGTATGGAGCAAAGGCCCGGCGTGCGTAGTCGGCACGGACAACCAATACATCAAGGCCGCCACCGAAGCTCTGCATGACGTGTTCAAGAAAGAAACGGTCTTCATCCGCTCTGGCGGCTCGATTCCGATCGTCACCGATTTTCAGGATATGCTGAAAATTCCGTCAGTGATGATGGGCTTCGGCCTGCCCGACGACAACCTGCACGCTCCGAACGAGAAGTTTCACATCCCAAATTTTTATCGCGGAATCGAATCGATCTGCCTGTTCTTCGAGAAGCTGGGCCAGCCGTAATCGGCGCAGCCCGAATTGGCAAGAACCGTGTGGGGACGGGGCTCTCGACCCGTCCAGGCCGAGCGAAGCTCGGCAGGATTTTTGCTGCCCGTGAACGGCCCCAGATGAAAAGTCAGAAGTGTCCGCCCCGGTAGTGCCTCAGTTTGAATTTTCCAGCCAAAAGAGCACAAAACCTCCGACTAGGAAAACGCAAGCTCCAGCAAAGGTTATCCAACTTCCTACGACAATTTTGCGCTGCCTCTCTTCCCGTGATAAATGGGCGCGCGAAGCCGGAGGTTTCTGTGGGACTCTGAAGCGACGCAGCTTAGCCGTCAGCCAAAACCAACTGACTGCCCCAATAAAGCAAACAATCACTGGGAACTTAACAACCATGTGTCGCATACCTTAGTTTGAATTTCGTTTCTTGTAAGGGCCGCGCTTACTAGCCTGGGGCGCATATCCGTCCGCCATGAGGATGATCTCCTCAGGACTCCAAACGTGAGCGGGCAGAACCAGCAGTCATCGCTGGCGCAATGCTTACCGTCTTGTGGATTCTGGCGAAATTGTAATAGACCGCATGAATGGCGACCATTGCGATGTGATTCTCTACCTTCACCCCACATAGATTGCCTTTCCCTTCCGTTTGGATTAGGCTTATCTGGCTCTCGCGCTTCTCCCCTCCTTCGTCACTACCTCACCAAATTTGCAGCCAGATGCTGCATTGTGTGTTCAATCTGGCGCGGTCGACAGTGAGGCCATACCAGATATGGTGTTTTCGTGCTTGACCCCGGCGTGATTTGGCCGTTACAGTAGCTCTAATTTGTGCCTCGCCGATTCCAGCCTGGGAGGCGCTCAGCAGAGCGACGTATTGGAGGAATCCAATTAATTAACCGGGCTGATGCGTAGTTCAATTTCCCTGACAGAGGGCTGAATTGCGGAGACAGTTCGCGGGCGAGTCGCCCGCGGCCACATCAAAAGCCCCACTTCGGCGAACCTAAGGAGTAGAAGTTGCTCAAACTCAAAAGGCTTCAGATTCTCGGATTCAAATCGTTCTGCGACCGCACCGAACTCAAGTTTCACGGGGACGGCGTGGCTGCCATCATCGGCCCCAACGGTTGCGGCAAGTCCAATATCGCGGACGCCATCTCGTGGGTGCTGGGCGAGCAGTCGGCCAAGACCCTTCGTGGTTCGCGTATGGAGGACGTGATCTTTGCCGGCACTCGCGATCGCAAGCCGACGGGCATGGCCGAGGTCTCGCTGACTCTGATCGATCCGGAGGTCTACGACGGCGCGGACGCGCACGAACCCACCGAAGTCGAAATCCAGGATGAAATGCCCCAGCCGGCTGAGGACTGGGACGAAGCCGAAGCTCGAGCCGAAGCTGCCGATGAGACCGAGCGGTTAACCGAAGAAGCGCGACCGGGGAGAGTGGAAGAAATTGAGGCTGCGGTAACAGCCTCCAATGGTGAGACGGGCGTCCCGCCCGTCCAGCCGGGCGAGGACGCCCGGACCTCCACCGACTTGGTGACCGCCGGGCCCCAGGTAGTTCTTAAGATTCGCCGCCGACAGTTCAAGCAGCAGTTTAAGGCTGGAGAGATCGTAGTCAACCGGCGGCTGTTCCGCACCGGCGAAAGCGAATATCTGCTGAACGGAAAGTTGTGCCGGCTGCGCGATATACAGGAACTCTTCATGGGGACCGGGCTCGGACCGGAATCCTACGCCCTGATCGAGCAGGGACGCATCGGACAGATTCTGAGCAGCCGTCCCACCGATCGCCGGGCAATTATTGAAGAAGCCGCGGGCATCACCAAGTTCAAGACCAAGAAGCGCCTCGCCGAGGCGCGCCTGGAAGACGCCAAGATCAACCTCGCCCGGGTGAACGACATTTTCGAAGAAGTCACGCGCCAGATGAATTCGCTCAAGCGCCAGGCGTCAAAAGCCGAGCGTTATGCCAAGCTCCGCGAAGAGATGCGGGCCAAGTTGCGCCTGGTGCTGGCCAGCAAGTTTGCCCAACTGGAGCAGGAGAGCGCCGCGCTCGAGGCGCAGATCAGCAGCATTTCGGAGGACATGCGGCGGCAGTCTGAAATGGTCCAGCAATCCGAATCTGAGCACACCGAGCGCACCCAGCGCGGCTATGCCATCGAAACCGAAGTTCGCGAGAACCGCGAGCGCCTGAGTCAGCTCAAGCTGGAATCCGATCGTGCCCTGGCCCAGCGTCGCCACAACGAGGAACGCTGTGAGGAACTGGTGGAGCGCGTGGCCGCGTCCGAGGCCGAACTGGCGCAGGCTCAACAGCGCTTGGCGGCACTGGCGGCGGAGCGCGATACCAATCGCCAGATTCTGGACTCGGCGGCCGGCGACCTGGCTGCGGCGCAACAGGAGTTGGCCCAGAGCCAGCAAGAAGCGGCCAGTGCCACGGCGGCTTTGGCTGAACTGGAACAGCAGCAGGAACGATCCCGAATGATGATCGTGGAGGCAGTGGCAGCCGCTTCGAACCTGCGCAATCAGCATACCCAGGTAGAAGAGCGGCTGGCTGGAGTTGATCGCGAGGCCAACCGTCTGCAGGCGGAGATGGCAGCGGCGAGCTCCCAGATGGAAGCTTTCGGGGGACAACGTGGCCAGCTCGGCCTTGAATTTGAAACGGTCTCGCAACGGGTTTCGGGACTGACCGAGGAACTGCGCCAGACGCGGCAGGCGCTCGACTCAACGCGCCACGAAGAATCCGAAGCCAAGAACCACCTCGACAGTCTGCGCGCCGAGTACGCCTCCGCGATCGGCAAAAAGGGGTCGCTCGAAGCCGTCATCGCCGAGCATGGTTATTCGACCGAGTCGGTTCGCCGTCTCTTTCAATCTGGCGTCATGCAGGGGGGAATGGCTCCCGCGGGCGTGCTCGCCGATTTCCTTGAAGTCGAAACGCGCTACGAAGGCGTGGTCGAGGATTTCCTGCGCGACGAACTGAATTACATCGTGGTCAAATCGTGGGACGCTGCCGACGAGGGTCTGCGTCTTCTTCGCACCGACGTGGACGGCCGGGCGACCTTCCTGGTGCATCCCGAGGATTCGCAAGCCAAGTTCTCCTTTGCCATCGACGAAAACGCGCAAGGAGTGCACCCCGAGCGCCCGATCGTCCCGCTGAAAAATGCCATTCGCGTGCTCAACGGGTTTGGCCGGTCGCTGGAAGTCATCCTGCCCAAGCTGCGCGATGGCTACATCGTGCCCGATCCCGCCTTCGCCCGCGAGCTGGCTCTCGAAAACCCCCATGCGTTTTTTCTTTCCCAATCGGGCGAGTGCTTCCACAACGTAACCGTGACCGGCGGCAAGCAGCGGGCGGAAGGGCCGCTTTCGATGAAGCGCGAGCTGCGCGACGTTCTGCGCCAGCTAGGAGACCTGGAACAGGCGCTGAAACATGAAGAGATGCGCGTCCTGACCTTGGGCCGCGAAATGAAGGATCTCACTTCGCTGCTGGATCGCCTCGAGGGTGAAAAACGCGAAGCGGAGAAACAGGCGATGACGTCCGGCCACCTGCTGCAGCAACTGGAATCCGAATTCTCGCGGGTGAGCGAACGTCTGCAGGTATCTCATCAGGAAGTGCAACGCCTCGAGGCCGAGCGGACCGAAAAAGCCGATCTGCTCGGTCAACTGCAGATGCAGATCGCCGCGTCCGAGCAGCAGCGGATCGAACTGGAGCATCTGGCGGCTGCCGGCCAGGAACAACTGTCCGGCGTGCGCCAGCGGCGCGATCAAGCGGCGCAGGATGCTTCGCAGCGTCTCGCCCGCGCCGCCACTCTTGAAGAGCGTCATCGCAGCGCGACGGTTGGGCTCGAGCGTCTCGATTCGTTGGTCACAGAAATGATCGAGCGCGTCGTAGCTCTAAGGTTGCACATTGAGTCCGCGGCCGCCGAGAAACTGCGACGCGAAAACGAGAACCAGGAACTGGCCATCCGCCTGGTGGACCTCGATGCCGAGCGCAATGCCTGCGAGACCCGCGACGGCCTCCTGCAGGTCGAGTCCGAACAGTTACGCGCCCGGCTGGTGGAGATCGACGAAGCGCTGCACCAGATGCGCCAGTCGCTCGATCAGTCGCGCGACCGCCGCGCCGAGCTCGCGGCGACGGCGGCCAGGTTGCAGTCCGATGCGCAATATATGGCCGAGACCTGCATCAACGAGCTGGGTATCGAACGTAACGAACTGCTAGCGGACGCTGCAATCCCCGTCGCCAGAGGCGAACAACTTACCGTCGAAGATCAGATCTACCGCGACATGCGCACCCGGCTGGACGCCATGGGCCCGGTCAACATGATGGCGCTTGAAGAATATAAAGAGACGGCCGAGCGGCATGCGTTTCTCGAAACCCAGAGAAAAGATCTTTACGATTCCATCGAGAACACCCAGGCGACGATCAAGGAAATTGACACGTTTTCACGGCAGAAGTTCGAAGAGGCCTTCCACAAAATTAACGAGAACTTCCAGGCCACCTTCCGCAAACTTTTTGGCGGCGGGCAGGGCTTCATGCGGCTGACCGACGAGGAAAACAGCGCGGAGAGCGGGATTGACGTGGTGGCTTCCCCTCCGGGAAAGAGGCTGCAGAGCGTCTTACTGCTCTCCGGCGGTGAGAAGGCATTGACCGCGCTGGCCCTGCTGGTCGGTATCTTCCAGTACCAGCCCAGCCCCTTCTGCATCCTGGACGAAGTGGACGCGCCGCTCGATGAAGCCAACATCGGGCGCTTTACCGAACTGGTCAAAGAGATGAGCCTTCAGACCCAGTTCGTGCTGATTACTCACAGCAAGAAGACCATGAGCATCGCGCCGGTGCTCTACGGCGTAACTATGCAGGAGCCGGGAGTCTCGAAGCTGGTGTCGGTAAGATTCGGCGCCACGGCATAGCCAGATCCTGTCATGCTGAGCGGAGCCTGTGTGGTCGCTTGCGACCGCATAGGCGAAGTCGAAGCACCCCCTACCTTCTTCCCTGCCGCCGTTGTTCGGCCAAATTCCAGTGCCACGGAAGGGGTCCCCCGACTCGCCGGGCCGGGCCTGCGCTTGCGCAGGCCCGCTTCGCTACGGATGACAGGGAACTGAATCGCAAATCGCGCTACGAAACCGAAGGAACACCGCGTGTGTCAATGGTCTTTCCCTGCTCCACAAAAGCCTGCATCCAACCGAGCACGCGGATCCAACCATCGCCGTGGCCTTTTGCCTGTTGGACATTGCCAGCAAATCCTTCGTGGCGGATTTTCACGAACGTGCCCGTCCCTGCTCTTTTGGGCCCGGCATGTTGCAAGTTATGGACGCCGCGGGATTCCAATTCCCAGCGAACCACCGTTTTCAACGCGGGGGAGTAACTTGCAATCCAGGTGTGAACCAGGAGCCGCGGCGGGTCGACCTCCAGATACTCCCCATGAACATTAAACGCCTGGCCATCGGCTCCGACTCCATCGCTGCGCCAGTGCCCGCCCGGGCGCACATCGGCCTTCCACTCGGTCACTCGATACAGCCCTTGCTGCCCCCACCACAAGGGCATCTGCTGTGGGTCAGTGATTGCCTGAAATACTCGCTCGGGTGGCGCTGCAATGAAAACTTCCGCCAGAACTGCATCATTGTCGGGCGTAACTACGGCAGTGGCCATAAACTCTCTCCTCTGTTCGTGGTTGGTCGTTGCTCGTTGTCGTTGGTCGTTGGTCTCGGCCTCGTGCTTTGCGAAATGTTGACTCTGGCCAACGGCCAAAGGCGTTACTCGCAATGTCTATTCGCCGGCGATGGCATCTTGATCGGGCGTAAATCGGGATGTCGGCATGTCTAAGTGGATGTATAAGCGGCCCAGCCGAAGCAGACCGCCAGAAGTGCGGAAAGCGCCGCCGGCACCGCCGAAAAATAAATCACGCTCAGACCCACTGAAACCAAGTGAAGCGCGCACAGAGCCCAGCCCAGCGTTGCGCTCGCCCTGGGATTGCTGCCGGCGAGAGCGCCAAGGCACCAGGACAGAAAAGACAGGAAAAGCGTATTGACAGTGATGGACAGACCAAACCCGCGATAGAATCCACCGTAGCTGAAGGTCGATCCCTTGACCTGAAAATGAACGTTGTTCATGGATTCGTATACCGCACGGCCCTCCACAGAAGGCGGTTTGAAACTCAGAAAACCGACGGTATGACCGGCTGCAAAAAGAAGGAGCAGCACAGAAGCGATTTTGAAAAGTACGGTGGCCTTCATATGGATCCCACACCTCCGATCGTGGATTGAACCTGATTAAGGTCGGCCCTTTGACGCCTTCTCCTTCGCGTACTCGGCCTCCACAAAGGCCTTCAGGTTGGACAGGTTAGCCTCCCAGAAGACGCGATATTGTTCCAGCCACGTATCCACAGCCTTCAGGGGTTCGGGATTCAGCTGGTACAGCCGATGCCGGCCTTCCCGTCGCTCCCGCACCAGATGGGCCCGCCGCAGCAGTCTTAAATGTTTGGAGATGGCGGGCCGCGATACCGGAAACGCGCGCGCAATCTGCCCGGCCGGCTGGACCCCGTGCCGCAGCAGATCGAGCACTGCCCGGCGGGTGGGATCGGCCAGGGCGTGAAAGGCCGCTTCCGAGGAATAGGTAACCGAACGGTTCCGCATAATGCGTAACCATAGCGTTACACATTGCGAGTGTCAAGAAGAAAAACCGAGCGCCCGACTTGGCTTACTCTATGTTACGATGTAAGCCGTGACACGTCGAATCACCACAGTAAGCAGTAAAGGCCAATTCGTCATTCCCGCCGACATGCGGGCTTCGCTCCGGATTGAACCCGGGACCCGGATCTCTGTTGCCCTGGAGGACTCTCGAATCGTCCTGGAACCGGTTTCGGAAGAACTGGTGGACAGAACCCGGGGCATGTTTAAGGGCGGTCCTTCTCTCTCCGCCGCTTTAAAGAAACAACGGCAAAAAGACAAATGGTGACCTATGCCCTTGATGCCAGCGCCGTGCTTCGCTATCTGGACGGCGAGGCCGGTTCAGATCGCGTTACGGAAATCATAAAGGCGCACCTGGGTGGGAGTTGCCGTGTAATCGTCTCGGCCGTTCACTGGGGCGAGATCGCCGGCGTGACCTGCAAAGTTCGCGGCCGTTCGGCCATGGATCTGGCTCTGGCGCGTCTCGAGGCTTTTGGGTTTGAGATCGTACCGGCGAGCGCGGAACGTGCCGTCCGCGCATCCCTTATCAAACTCAAGCGAGCGATTCCCTATGTGGACGCTTTCGGTGTGGAGTTGGCCGCGGAGTCGCCTGATCGCATTCTGGTAACCGCCGATTTCGACTTGAAGCCCGCCAGTAAGGATATCAACATCGAGTTCTTGCCCACCAAGTGACTCCGCGCTGATCTTGAACTTCCTGACGCTATACCCACTTAAACTTTGTCTCCGTTGCGTACCAGGTCGAGGAAGGCTTGATGCACGCGAGTATCGTCAGAAAGCTCAGGATGGAAAGTCGCTGCCATCGCTTTTCCTTGCCGCACGGCTACGGGATCGGCGCCTTCAGTCGCGATCACCTCGACTCCAGGTCCAACGCGCTCGATCCTGGGCGCGCGGATGAAGACCATTTCTATCGGTGAGTCGCCCGTCTTCCCTTCGCCCTCGCCCGATCGGTCTTCGACAAAACGGCCTTCGCGGATGGAGCTGTCGAGCTGGCGGCCGTAGGCATTGCGGCGGATTCCGATATCGAGTGCGCCCAATCCCGCCTGCTTTGGATTGTCCACTTCGGTTGCCAGCAAAATGGCGCCGGCACAAGTTCCAAAGGTGGGCTTGGTCAGCGCGAACTGTTTTCAGCTTTTCGAACCCGGCTTCGCCCAGCAGTTTGAGAAATGTACCGGACTCTCCTCCGGGGATGACCAGGCCGTCAATTTCGTCCAGTTGCTCGGGTTTCTTAACCAGCACAACCTCAGCGCCCAACTCTTCGAGCCGGCGGCGATGCGCGTCGAAATCACCTTGCAGGGCCAGGACACCGATTTTCATGCTGCATTCCTTTTCCTGGCCGCCGGAACGGGGGCGCTACCAGCCCCGCGTTTGCAGCATCTGCGCGTTATCCAGGCCGGACACGGCCAGGCCCTTCATGGCGCCCACCAGATCTTCGCTAACTTCCAGTAATACTTTAGGATCGTTGAAGTGCGTGGCAGCGAGCACGATTGCTTTGGCCCTCTTCTCGGCTTCTTCGGGATCGGCAAAGGTGGTCGAATCCTGCATGAAGATGCCGGAGCCGACGAAAACCGATTCGGCGCCCAGTTGCATGACCAGGGCCGCGTCCGCGGGCGTGGCGATTCCACCGGCTGAAAAATTAGGCACCGGGAGCTTCCCTGCCTTGGCCACCATGCGGACCAGTTCGTAGGGCGCCTGGTGCTCCTTGGCCTTCGCGTACAGCTCCTCTTCGCCCAGGACAGTGAGAATCCGCATCTCCTGCACGATCTGCCGCATGTGTTTCACGGCGTGGACCACGTCGCCGGTGCCGGCTTCTCCCTTGGTGCGGATCATGGCCGCGCCCTCGGCGATGCGGCGCAGGGCTTCGCCCAGGTTGCGGGCGCCGCAGACGAAGGGAACCTTGAAGGCGTGCTTATCGACGTGATGGGCTTCATCCGCCGGAGTCAGGACTTCGGATTCGTCGATGTAATCGACGCCCAGTTCCTGAAGTATCTGGGCTTCCGCAAAATGTCCGATGCGGCATTTGGCCATCACCGGAATGGAAACCGCCGCCATGATCTCGCGAATCTTTTTCGGCGAGGCCATGCGCGCTACGCCTCCTTCGGCGCGAATCTGCGCCGGAACCCGCTCCAGGGCCATCACCGAGACCGCGCCCGCCTTTTCGGCGATGACTGCCTGCTCGGCGTTGGTGACGTCCATGATGACTCCGCCTTTGAGCATTTCCGCCAGGCCGGTCTTGAGGCGCAAGCTGGTCGAACTTCCATTGTTCTGCGACATGAGGCTTCTCCTTCACTGCAATCTTAAAGAATAGATTACTGCTCAATTGGACTTGCCAGAAGGTCCATTTACGCTATTCTGTACATACCAATCTAGGACGTCGTTGGTCCTTGGCCATTGGTCGTTGGCCAAAGTCAACAACCGCAGCCGGCAGCGTGAGGCCAAGGACCAAAGGCCAAGGACCGACGACCAACCACTGAGGACTGCTTTTGCCCAAACAAGCTACATCTCTGCCCCTGAGTCTCGCCGCACCTCTGGCGGGGACGCCGCTCTATCGCTGGTTCTACGATGAACTGCGCACTGCCATCCTCGAGGGCAGGATCGCGCCTGGCGCCCGCCTCCCGGCTTCGCGTGACCTGGCTCGCGAATACAAGCTGGCTCGCGCGACTGTGGTAACGGCATTTGAGCAATTGAAATCCGAGGGTTATGTGGAGGGAAAGGTCGGAGCCGGCACCTACGTAAGCCAGGTCCTGCCTGACGATCTGCTGCAGGTCGGGCGCAGCAGTGCGGGGAAGGCCGCCGGCCACCGGCGTGTGGCATGGTCGGCGTATGCCCGCCGCCTGCAGTGGTACCACAGCGGCGGACCGCGTATCACCCGGGCATTTCGCGCCGGTCAGGCGGCGCTCGATGTCTTCCCTACAACGCTGTGGGCCCAGGTGGCAGCCCGCCGCCTGCGCCGCGCGTCGGCGCAATTGTTGTCCGGCGGCGAGGCCCTGGGATACCGGCCATTGCGTGAGGCGGTCGCCGCATATCTGAACGCCTCGCGCGGTGTGAAGTGTTCCATCGAACAAGTGCTCATCATTTCTGGAGTGCAGGAGGCCCTGGAGCGCGCCGCCCACCTGCTGCTCGATCCCGGAGACCCGGTGTGGATGGAAGATCCCGGTTATCCCGGCGCAGCCATCGTCTTCCGCACGGTGGGCGCCAAAGTGCATCCGGTCCCGGTAGATGCAGAGGGCCTGGATCTGGAATGGGGACAGCGGCGATGGGTCCAGGCCAAGCTGGTTTACGTGACCCCCGCTCATCAGTTTCCGCTGGGTGTCACCATGAGTCTGCGCCGGAGACTGGCGTTGCTGGAGTGGGCCCGGCGTTCGCGCACCTTTATTTTCGAAGACGACTACGACAGCGAGTACCGCTACCAGGGACGCCCCATCCCCGCCCTGCAGGGTCTTGACCGCGCCGGCGTCGTCATCTACGCCGGTACCTTCAACGAAGTTTTATTCCCCGCGCTTCGTCTGGCCTATCTGGTGGTGCCGTCGGTCATGGTGGATCGTTTCGCGGCGGCGCAGTCGATCAGCATGCGGCACGCTCCCTTGCTGGATCAGGCCGCGCTCTGCGATTTCATCACCGAGGGGCATTTCGCCCGCCACATTCGACGCATGCGCGAGCTTTACTCCGAAAGGCTTGCGGTGTTTCTGGAGTCATCGCGTTCCCGATTGGGAGGTCTGCTGGAAATCGCGGATGTCGAAGCCGGATTGCAGACCGTGGGCTGGCTGGCGCCGGGCATCCGTGCCGATCGGGTTGCGGAAGAGGCTGCGAAGTACAACGTCGAGGTCATGCCTCTGAACCGCTACACCTCGCGACCTCGCTCCGGGAGACAAGGTCTGCTTCTCGGCTTCGCCGGGGTGGACGCGCGCGAGTTGCGGCGGGGAGTGGAACAGTTGGGGCGGGCGCTCGAGAACTGTCGCCGCGGATGAGCGGCGCAGAGATTGTAGAAAAACCGTGCGGAGCTTTGCTCCGCCCGCGGGCGAGTCGCCCGCGGCCACATTCATTACTCTCTTACGAACTTTGCGAACATTTTTGGATCGATGGCGATGAACACTGCCCGGCCACGGGCCAGCACGTCGCCCTTCTGGTTAAGGATTTCGCCAATATTTACGTGCTTGCGTCCGCGCACGCTTACTTCGCGTGATTCGACGCGTAAGGGTTTCTTCAGAGGCACGGGCCGCAAGTAGTCCACGGTCATCTGCGACGTCAACGCGATTACGTTGTGAAGCTTATTCACTTTGCCCATGGCTTCGTCGAGAATTGTGGCGATGATGCCGCCGTGACAGTGTCCTGGAGGCCCGGTGTAGCGGTCGTCCAGGCGGAAGCGGCAAACGAACATTTCGCGTTTCTTATCGAAAGTAAATTTCAGGTGCATGCCGGCCAAATTGTCAGGGCCGCACGCGAAGCAGAGGTTCTTGCCGACGCGCACCCCGTGACCGCGGCCATGATGTTTCGTCGGCATCAGCGGGAAATTCTATACCGTACGGGGAAGTGCAGGCACTGGTCGTGGTCAGTTTGGAGCAAAACGTGAACCATCAATTCCAGCAATGTCATCCTGAGCGCAGTCTTTCGTCCCGCGCAGCGGGACGAAAGCAAGCGAAGGACCTGTGCATTCCGCCCCGCCTGCGAAAAGCTCAGCTCAAATCCGGATTGGAACGCGTCGTCAGAAGTAGCCGAGATTGGGCGCTGCCATCGTCCGGAATGCATGGGTCCTTCGTCGGGAGCCTTTCGCTTTGCGAAAGGCTCCACTTCCTCAGGATGACAAACCTATATGAACATGGTTATCTTCTTTCACTCTAACTCTTGCGCCCCTCACGTATAGCTGTGATAGACTTCCGGGCGATCCACGAATTTGTTTTTGATTTGCCGATTTTTTGTCCGTGCAGGTGTCCGAATTCCACGACCCTTAGGAGGTCTGGTAGATGGGCCTCGCTCTGCTCGCGATTATCTGGTTGATCACTTTCTTCAGCACTTACTTCTTTGTAGCCAAGACCTGGTGGTTGCCCCACGGCGCCTCGACGGCAGCGGCTTTTATCGACAATCAGTTCACGCTGACTTATGTGCTGATGGGAATCGTCTTTGTGGCCGCGCAGGGCGCTCTGGGACTCTTCGTCTGGCAGTACCGCGACCGCCCCGACGCCAAGAAGGTCGAGTATTCTCACGGCAATACCAAGCTCGAAGTAGTATGGACGGTGCTGACCGCCGTTCTTTTTGTCGGACTGAACCTGATGGGCAGCAACGTTTGGGCGCGGGAGCGTTTTGCGCCGGCCGATCCGGGATCGGTTCCCGTGGAAGTCACAGGTATGCAGTTCGCCTGGTACTTCCGCTATCCGGGAGCGGACGGCAAGTTTGGCGCCACCAGTCCCAAACTGATGGATCCTTCCGCCGGCAATGAAGCCGCCGTCGGGCTGGACACCTCCGACCCCGCTTCAAAGGATGACGTGGTGACCGGCACCATGTATCTGCCTGTCAATCGTCAAGTGGACCTCAGGCTGCGGGCCGTGGACGTGATTCACAGCTTCTTTGTTCCGAACATGCGCTTCAAGCAGGACGCGGTTCCCGGCCTCGAGATCCACATGCACTTCACTCCTACCGAGGTCGGAGACTACGAAATTGCCTGCGCCGAGCTATGCGGCCTCGGCCACTACAAAATGCACGGCATGCTGAAGGTCGTCAGCCAGGAAGATTTCGATAAATGGCTGGCGGCGCGGGAGGCGGAGAAACAATAATGGTTGCCCAGGACGCTCACGATCCTCACGGAAACGATCCCCACGCACACGCGATTCACGCTCACGCGGCCCCGACCAGCTTTATCCGGAAATATATCTTCAGCCTTGATCACAAAGTCATCGGGCTTCAATATTATTTTCTGGCGCTCACCGCAGTGTTCGTGGGCATGTTCCTGTCGCTGCTGATGCGCATCCACATGATCTGGCCGACGGCGAATTTGCCGCTGATTGGCCAGATACAACCCGAAACTTATCTCAGCCTCCTGACTATGCACGGCACCATCATGGTGTTCTTCGTGCTGACCACGGCTCCGCAGGGCGGATTCGGCAATTATTTTCTGCCCATCCAGATCGGCGCGCCGGACATGGCGTTCCCGGTCCTGAACATGCTTTCGTTCTGGACTACGTTCATCGCATTCGTGGTGATCCTCGCCGCCTTCTTTGTCACCGGCGGCGCTCCGCTTCATGGCTGGACCGGCTATGCGCCTCTGAGCGCGTTGCCCAGCGCGGGCCCGGGGGAACAACTTGGCGCGGATTTGTGGATCACCAGCATCGCGATTTTCTGTGTCGCGTCGTTAATGGGAGCGCTGAATTTCATCACGACAGTTCTCGACTTGCGCGCCAAGGGTATGACCATGATGCGCATGCCGCTGACGGTGTGGTCATGGTTCATCACCGCCATTCTCGGACTGCTGGCCTTCGGCGTGCTGCTCTCGGCTGGAATCCTGTTGCTGCTGGATCGCAATCTCGGCACCAGCTTCTACGTTCCGCTGGTGGTGGTGAACGGCCAGATCATGGGACACAAGGGCGGATCGCCATTGCTCTGGCAGCACCTGTTCTGGTTCTTCGGACACCCTGAGGTCTACATCGCCATCCTGCCCGGCATGGGCGTGGCTTCGCAGTTGCTCTCCACCTTCTCCCGCAAGCCGATCTTCGGATACAAGGCGATGGTTTACGCCATCATGGGCATCGGATTTCTGGGCTTCATGGTCTGGGGTCATCACATGTTCATGAGCGGCATGAGCCCCTACTCGGCTTTTGCCTTTTCCATCATGACCATGGCCATCGGCGTTCCCTCGGCCATCAAGACGTTCAATTGGCTGGGGACGATTCGCGGCGGGCGGGTACGTTTTCAGACGCCGATGCTCTACGCCATCGGATTCGTTTCCCTGTTCGTCTCCGGCGGACTGAGCGGCCCGTTCCTGGCACAGCCGGTGCTGGATATTCCTTTGCATGACACCGCGTTCGTGGTCGGACACTTCCATCTGATCATGGGCGTGGCCGCGATCTTCGGCATGTTCGCCGGAACCTATTACTGGTTCCCCAAGATGTTCGGCCGCATGATGAATGAGCGCTGGGGCCGGGTACACTTCTTCCTAACCCTGGCCGGGACGTATGCCATTTTCATGCCCATGCACTATCTGGGGATGGCAGGACAGCCGCGGCGCTATTCACAGTTCACCGAGCTGGCCTATCTGAAGCATCTGATTCCGCTGAACACATTCATCACCTATGCGGCGATCATCACCATCTCCGCGCAGTTTATTTTTGTGATCAATCTGTTCTGGAGCATGTTCAAGGGACCGAAGGCGAGCGACAATCCGTGGGAAGCGACGACGCTGGAGTGGACTACGGCCACTCCGCCGCCGCACGACAACTTCGGCGGAATAACTCCGGTGGTCTATCACGGGCCGTACGAGTACAGCGTTCCGGGAGCGCCGAAAGATTATGTAATGCAGACGGACCCGGCAACGGTTCCGTCGCACTAGAAGACTACGCGGGCGAGTCGCCCGCGGCCACACGGTTCAGATATGGCGACGTTCAGCTCAGTCACGATCACCGACCCGGTCATCAAGGATCCGAAGACCGGGCGCAGCGGCGGCGGCACGCACCCCCCGGTCCCCGGAGGCGGTGGCGGCGATCGCGGCGGTGAGGGGTCGTCCGATCATGGTGAGCGGTTGCGGCGCACCCGGCTGGGGCTGATTGTTGGCCTGGTGGCCAGCAGCATGCTTTTTGTTTCGTTCACCAGCGTCTACATCATGCGTCGCGGCCTGCCTACGCTGGATGATCGAACCGGCGGATACGTTCGCGACTGGCTGCAAGTCAATCTGCCCACCAGGTTGCTTTTGATTAATACGGCGCTGCTTCTGCTGAGCAGCATCACGGTGGAGTTGGCGCGCCGGCAGATCACTCGCCAGACAGCCTTGGCTCCCGTCCGGTCGATTCCCGGAGTTTCTATCGGAAAGGAACGGCATTTCCCCTGGCTGGGTGCAACCGTCGCCCTCGGCCTGGCTTTCCTGGCTGGCCAGTGGATGGCTTGGCGCGAGTTGGGAAATCGTGGGTTCTACCTGGCGACCAGCCCCAGCAGTTCCATGATTTACGTGCTTACCGGAGCCCACGCCATTCACCTGGCCGGAGGTTTACTGGTGTTGCTGTATGCGGGCGCGACGGCGCTTATGCAAAAGCCGGTGGAAGACCGCCGCATCGTGGTCGATGTGACCGCCTGGTACTGGCACTTCATGGCATTGGTTTGGCTTTACATCTTTGCTCTTTTGGAGTTTGTGCGCTAGCGGTCGGTATAACAGTTTTGACATAACCAGTTCGGGGGATCGCAACATGTCTGATGTCGCGCTGCAGGTGCCCAACACTTATGAGCCTTCCCTGTTTGGCACCTATTCCAAGAAGATCGGGATGTGGCTGTTCCTGCTCTCCGATTCGCTGACGTTCGGGGCCCTGTTGTACGCCTATACCTACGGCCGCATCTCCACCCCGAACTGGCCGACGCCGTTCCATTCCGAAAGTATCCGGAATGCGACGTTCATGACGGCGTTCCTGCTCACCAGTTCGCTGACCATGGTGTTTGCGGTGCGTTCAGCGGTGATGGGAAACCAAAAAGCCCAGCGTCTCTGGTTGTTCGCCACCATGGCGTGCGGCCTGGGATTCGTGGTGCTTCACGGCCGCGAGTGGACCAACCTGATCGCAGAAGGCCTGACCTTGCCGGTCTTCCCCGTTCCTCCCGGCGAAGCTGGCAATCCGGAGTTTTTGAACGTCACAAAAAGCGTGCCGCAATTTGCTGCCACTTTCTTCGGCTTGACGGGAATGCACATGTTGCACGTCACCCTCGGCGTGGTTTACCTGGGCGTGGTCGCACTGCGCCGATGGTTTATCCCTGTTCTGCTGGGACTGTGGCTGGTGGCGTGGCTCGGCACGCCTGCCTATAGCCCGTTCCACTACGGGGCCCACGTTTTGCTGGTGGCGGCGGTGGTGATCTCGATTGTTCTCTGGCTGAAACCCAAGGTCTACGATTCGTCCGACGTGGAAGTCGCCGGCCTTTACTGGCACTTCGTCGATCTGGTCTGGATGTTCATTTTCCCGCTGGTGTACCTGATGTCGACAAGGATCGTGTAGCCTACAAACTTCTGAGGAGCTCGACTTCCAATGATGGACGCAACCCAGTTAGCGCTGGAACAGCGGTCGGCCGAAGAGCAACGTCATCATTCCAAGGGACAATTCCTGTGGGTCTGGGGCGCCTTGCTGCTAATGACCGGCATCGAGGTGTGGCTGGCCTATCAGAACATGGAACTGGTCCGGATGTTGTCGATCCTGATGGGCCTGTCGCTCATTAAAGCTGGACTCATCATCGGCTACTTCATGCACCTGAAGTTCGAGATTTCCGCCATGAAGTGGGTTACCATGAGTTCGCTGGTGTTTTGTCTGGCCATGATGCTGGTCTTCCTGCCGGACGCATTCAGGATTCTTCACCTGGGAGTTGGAATCGCGACGGTACCGAAATGAAGCTGCGCGTCACCACACTTGCGGTATTTCTGTTGCTGTGGGCAGCCCCAGCCTTCAGCCAGGGCTGCGCCATGTGCTACAGCAGCGCCAGGGCCGTAGCCAAAGACGGCCAGAACGCCATTAGCCGAGGCGTGCTGGTGTTGCTGTTGCCGCCGGTAGCCTTCATGACGCTGGGAGCCGGCATGGCAATTCGCTACAGCAAGAAGCGCGACCGGGAAAATCAGTAACCTCCTCAAATCATAGCTTTGTCATCCTGAGCGCAGTCTTTCGTCCCGCGAAGCGGGACGAAAGCGAGCGCAGGACCTATGCATTCCTCGACAGCGTCCTTCAGAGTACGCGGTAGAGCGGCCTAAGAGCTTTTGGCACCGCATGCAAAATGCAGAGGTCCTTCGTCGGGAGCCTTTCGCGTAGCGAAAGGCTCCGCTTCCTCAGGATGACAGCGCTGCGGCGGCGGCTCGGCGCTCTCCGCATCAACCCTCGCCCTGCCTTATAATAGAAAGATTCGCAGCCTCTCCTGAAGCCTTCTGAGCACCCTCGGAAGAGCCAAAGCGGCTGCGACGGGTCCCTTTTAACAGATGTCCACGGAAACGATAGTGGTTCGCGGTGCCCGGGTTCACAACCTCAAGAACGTGGACTTCGAAATCCCGCACAATTCATTGACGGTCGTCACCGGCGTGTCCGGCTCCGGCAAGTCGTCCCTCGCCTTCGACACTATCTATGCCGAAGGCCAGCGCCGCTACGTCGAATCGCTTTCGGCATATGCCCGCCAGTTCCTGGAGCGCATCGAGAAGCCCGATGCCGATTCCATTGACGGCATTGCCCCGGCGGTAGCCATCCGACAAAAAAATACCACCCGCAACCCCCGATCGACCGTGGGCACGGCCACGGAGATCTACGACTATCTCAGGCTGCTGTTTGCCCGGGTCGGCAGGACTTTCTGCCTGCAGTGCGGCCAGGAGGTCAAGAAAGACACGGTAGACGAAGTAACTCAGACGATCCTGGCCCTGGGCGAAGGAACCCGCCTGAATGCGTTCTTTCCGTTGCAAGCCGGAGCCATCCCAGCGCCGGCAGAAGACAAAGAACCGAGCGCCAAGAAACGGACCAGGGACCGTACTGCGGGCGTCCCGCCGACTATCGCGGGGGCGTCCCTTCGAGGCTCAGGACAAGCCCGCCCTCGCAGCCGCAAAAGCAATTCCGAACCCGCCCTTTCCGACCAGCTGCGAACCCGCCTCTTCGAACTCCGCCAGCGCGGATTCAACCGGCTTTACCAGAACGGCCAGATTTTCGAATTCTCCACCCCAGAGTCGCTGCTCGACGTGAACTTCAGCCAGCCAGTCTTCCTCTTGGTGGATCGCTTGGTCGTGTCCCCTGACGCCCGAGCCCGCATCGTGGACGCGATCGAGATCAGCTATCGCGAGGCCGGCGAGGTTATCTTCGAGACCGCCCCGCGTGACGACCGGCCGTCGCAACAGACTACGTTTCTCCCAACGCTTCGAATGCAAGACATGCAATCTGCGTTACGAAGAGCCGGAGCCGCGCCTGTTCTCCTTCAACAATCCGTACGGCGCATGCCCGCGCTGCCAGGGCTTCGGCAATACCATCGACTTCGATCTCGATCTGGTCATCCCCGACAAATCGAAATCGCTGGACCAGGGCGCGATTGATCCCTGGACCAAGCCCAAATATCGAACCCTCTTCAACGAGCTCAAGCGCTTCGCCAAGCAGGCCAAAATTCCGCTCTACGCCCCGTGGGCCGAACTCGACCCGGAGCAGCGCCGCATGGTAGTTGAGGGTGAAGGCCAGTTTCTCGGCATACGCGGTTTTTTCAATCATCTGGAGCGCAAAAAATACAAGCTGCACGTGCGCGTCTTCCTCAGCCGTTACCGCGGCTACTCCACCTGCTCGGCTTGTGGCGGCGCTCGACTGCGCATCGAAGCTCAACAGGTGAAGATCAATGGCAAGAATATTTGCCAGGTCACCAGCATGACGGTCGAGGAAGCGTCGAAGTTCTTCTCCGGGGTTAAACTGAGCGCTCAGGAATCCGCGATTGCCGACAAGTTACTGGAGGAGATTCACGAGCGCCTGCAGTTCCTGATTGACGTTGGGTTGGAATATCTCACCCTCGATCGGCTGGCCTCGACTCTTTCCGGCGGCGAGGCCCAGCGCATTCAGCTGGCAACTTCGTTGGGCTCGCGCCTGGTGGGAACGCTATACGTTCTGGATGAGCCGTCCATCGGACTGCACAGCCGCGACACTCATCGCCTGATCAAGATTCTGCACGACCTGCGCGACCTGGGAAACACGATCCTGGTGGTCGAGCACGACCCCGACGTGATGCGCGCCTCCGATCGTATTCTTGATCTTGGCCCCGGCGCGGGAGAGAGCGGCGGCCAGTTGATCGCGGAAGGGACATATGCCGAAATACTCAAAGCACCGGCTTCGCTCACCGGACGGTATCTCTCCGGCGAGCTGCGAATCCAACTTCCCGCGGTTCGCCGCAAGCCGGGCTCGCGGCAGATCAAAATTTCGGGAGCCCGAGCGCACAATCTGAAGAACATCGACTTTGCCGTCCCTCTGGGAATGCTGGTCGCCATTACGGGCGTATCCGGCTCGGGGAAATCGACATTGCTGCACGATGTTCTGTTTCAGGCGTTGTCCGCCGCCAAGCGGCAAACCAGCGGCGATCCGCTGCCTTCGCCGGACTGGCACGAACTGGAAGGCGACGATCTCATCGATGACGTCATACTGGTCGACCAATCGCCCATTGGTCGAACTCCGCGTTCCAACCCCGTAACCTATATCAAGGCCTTCGATGGAATCCGCGATCTCTTCGCCTCCCTACCTGAGTCGAAGAAACGCGGTTTTACCGCCGGGCATTTTTCGTTCAACATTCCCGGAGGACGTTGCGAAACCTGCCAGGGCGACGGCACCGTCACCGTGGAAATGCAATTTCTGGCGGACGTCGAACTGATCTGCGAAGAATGCAAAGGCGCCCGTTACAAGCCGCAAGTTCTGGAGATACGATATCGCGGCAAAAACATTCACGAGGTCCTGGACCTTACCGTGAGAGAGGCTTTGCATTTCTTCTCGGGCGTACCGAAGGTTGTGGAGAAACTCCGGGTGCTGGAGGAAGTGGGACTCGGCTATCTGCGCCTGGGGCAATCCGCGACTACGCTCTCGGGCGGCGAGGCGCAGCGCATGAAGCTGGCGGCGCACCTGCAACCGGCATCGCGGGACATTGGCCGCCCTTCAAGTTCAGCAGAGCGGGCTCGCCGCCGCAATCGCATGCTTTATATTTTTGATGAGCCCACGACCGGCCTGCATTTCGATGACGTCAGCAAACTACTCTCTGCCTTCCGCCGTCTAATTGAAGCAGGGGGTTCGATTCTCGTGATCGAACATAACCTGGAAGTGATCAAGACGGCTGACTGGGTCATCGACCTCGGTCCTGAAGGTGGTGAGCGGGGCGGTTACGTGGTCGGCGCCGGGCCGCCGGAGGCCATCGCCAAGCTGCCGAATTCATACACCGGAAAATTCCTGGCGCGAGTCCTGAATGGAAATGGACTACCAACCAACGGCCGGAAGTAAGCGCACACGCGCAGGCGCAGGTGTCCCCACCTGCCCAGCCGAGCGCAGCTCGGCAAAAGATGCGGGACGCGGTGAAAAGAAAACCTTGGCGAGCCGTGCTCGCCTGCCCAGATGGGGACATCTGGGCCTACGTGTGATGGCGATGATGGCGGCTTTTGCCTTGAGCCTGCACGCGCAAAGCTCCAGCCAGACCGTGCGTCATCACAAAGTAGCGGTGGATGATCCTTCTTCCCCGCCCGAGCTCGTGCAGGCTGAAAGCGCGATCGAAAAGCAGGACTATGCCACCGCCGAACCTCTGCTGAAAAAAGTCGTCGGACAGGACCCCGATAACTACGCAGCCTGGTTCGACCTGGGATTTCTGTACAACGCTTTGGGCAAGACTGACGACTCGATTGCCGCCTACCGCAAGTCCGTCGCCGCCAAACCCAGCGTCTTCGAATCCAATCTCAATCTCGGCCTCATGCTGGTAAAGGCGCATCAGCCGGACGCCGAACAGTTCCTGCGCGCCGCGACCCGACTGACCCCGACGGCGCAGATTGCCGAAGGCAAAGCCCGCGCCTGGCTTTCCCTGGGGCACGTGCTTGAGGGCAATAATCCGGATGGGGCCATCGAGGCCTTCAGGCAAGCTGCGGTGCTCGATCCCAAGGACCCTGAACCCCATCTTTCTGCCGGTCCGTTGCTGGAAAATCAAAACCGCTTTGCCGATGCCGAACAGGAGTACAAGCAGGCCTTCGCGATTGATCCCTCATCCGCCGACGCTCTCACCGGCATGGCCAACATCTACATGCGCGGCCATCGCTACACCGAAGCTGAGGAGACTCTGCGCAAGCTGGTCGCCCTCCATCCTAATGACGCGGGCGCGCACATGCAGTTAGGCCGTATGCTGGCCGCGGACGGCCAGAACGAGCCCGCCATCGCCGAACTGCAAGTGGCGCTGAAGCTGGCGCCCACTGATCCGTCCCTGCAGCTCGATCTGGCAGACCTGTATTCCAATGCCAAGAAATATGACCTCGCGGAAGCGCAGTACCGGTCTCTGCTGGCGGCCAGGCCCAAGGATCCTGACTTGCATTGCGGGTTGGGCCGGCTTCTACTGAACCAGCACAAGTTTCCTGAAGCTCAGCAAGAGCTTCTGGTGGCAATCCAGCTCAAACCTGGCCTGGGGTCGGCGTATGGCGACCTGGCCGCCGCAGCCAATGAAAACAAGAACTATGAACTGGTCATCAAGGCGCTGGATGCTCGCGCCCAGCTTCTTCCCGAACTTCCCATCGGTTACTTTTTACGGGCGACGGCTTACGACCACTTGCGTCAAAACAAGCCGGCGGCGGAGAATTACCATCGCTTCCTCGAGACGGCAAACGGAAAATATCCCGAGCAGGAGTGGCAGGCCCGCCACCGCCTGATCGCGA
Source organism: Terriglobia bacterium (assembly GCA_963841075.1). Lineage (GTDB taxonomy): Bacteria > Acidobacteriota > Terriglobia > Terriglobales > Acidobacteriaceae > JAIQFF01. The sequence goes on along the minus strand of CAWJBA010000027.1, from coordinate 280,224 downwards.
TCGAGCACAATAGACAAAAATAACTATGATGCGGGCATCGACTCTCGTATTTCTGCTTGCTGCTCTCCTGACCGCCTTTGCTCTGCCCGCGAGAGCTCTCCCGGCATTTGCGACCCCCGCATTCGCAGCCCCGGCATTCGCAACCAAAGAGGAAAGCGTCGATCAACTGGTCGCTCGTGCCGAATCCGCCCGGCCCGAGGACCGGCCGGCGCTGTACCTCGAAATCGCGCACCTGAAGGTCGACTTGGCCGACAAGCTCTACAACGCCGGCAACTCCGACGCGGGCAATGCCTCCCTCCAGGATGTATTGAGCTACTCCAAGAAGGCTGCGGATGCGTCGATTGATACGGGAAAGAGGCTGAAGGGCACCGAGATCGCGCTGCGCAAGATGGCCGAGAAACTTCGCGATGTCAAACGCACGGTTGCTTTTGAAGATCAGTCCCCGATCCAGCAGACTATCGATCAACTGGAGCAGATGCGTACTGATCTGCTTTCCGCCATGTTCGGTAAGAAGAAGGCCAAATGAACTGTCTTCGCGTTGGACTGGCATGCTGCGCCGTTTTTTTCCTGCTCACCCCCAGCCAGGCCGAGCACGTGCGCGATCCCCTGAATCCTTTGGAAGTCGACCAGTTGCGCGATACCGCGATGGATCCGGACCTTCGCCTCAAACTTTATGTGACCTTTGCCCGGGCCCGGCTGGTGGCGCTTGAGCAGGCCCGCTCCGATCCCAAGACAACGGATCGCGGCTTGGCCACTCATGATGGCCTGCAGGACTTCCTCGATGTGTACGACGAATTGAATGACAACATCGATACCTACGTAGGCCGCAAATCAGACCTCCGCAAGGTCCTGAAAATCGTCATCGACGGCGACACCGAGTTCCAGGCCAAGCTGCGGGCCCTGCGCGACGATGCCAACGCCAAGAAGGAAGAGAAGGAACAATACGAGTTCCTGCTTTCGAATGCGCTCGATACCCTGGACAGCAGCGTGCTGGACCACCGCCAGCTCTTGGGCGAACAGGAAGCCGCCGCCAAGCAGAAAAAGAAACCGGCGAAACCCTGAACGCTGTCATCCTGAGCGCGGCTTTCGTCCCGCGAAGCGGGACGAAAGCAAGCGAAGAACCTGTGCATTCCTCGCCACTGTCACATAATGTCTGCTCCAATCCAGAATGGAAGCGTATGAGCAGATCTGGCGACGGGTGAACGCTGCAATCGCCAGGCAATGCATGGATCCTTCGTCGGGAGTCCTTCGCGAAGCGAAGGACTCCGCTTCCTCAGGATGACAATGTGTAAAAGGACTTCCCTTTCCTCGCGCGCGCTGCAAGAAGTTCGCGTGCTAATCTAGCCCAGCGTGCGAAAGAGCCTTCTCCAAATCTTTGAGGAAGCGTATTGCGAGCTTCGCCCGGACGACTCCATCCCCGAACTGAAGACCGAGTTCTTCGCATTCACCAGCATCAAAAACACCATCCGGATGCGCCAGGGCAAGCTTCTGGTGCGGCTCTCGGACCTGCTGGAAGGCGCTCCTCCCACCGTCCTGCGGGCGATCGCTCACATCCTCCTGGCCAAAATGTACCGCCGGCCGATTGACCGCGAAGCTGCAGCTCGTTACCGGCGTTACGTTTCGAGTCGCAGCATTAGCCAGAAGGCCCACCTGATGCGCCAAATGCGGGGACGGAAGCGTCTGCATTCAGCCCAGGGGCGTAGTTATGACCTGGAAGCTGTATTTGAAGACCTCAATACCCGATTTTTTCACGGCCTGCTGGCCCGCCCCCTGATGACCTGGAGCCGCGACCGCGCCCGCAACAGCCTCGGCCACTACGATCCCGCCCACAATGCCATCGTGGTCAGCCGCATCTTTGATCATCCCCGGGTTCCGCGTTCGGCCGTCGAGTACATCGTGTACCACGAGATGCTCCATCTCAAGCATCCGGTAAGGCTGCGGGGCACGCGCAGGTGCGTCCACTCCGCCGAGTTCCAGGCAGAGGAGCGTCTCTTTCCACAACTCGAAGAAGTGAAGCAATTCCTGAAGCGGTTATAGCAGAGGGTGCGCACTCCTCGTCCGTTGACGCCTGACTAGGGGGAGACTATTCTTAACGGAGTGGCAATTGCGTTGTTTAATGCAACTGAGTTGCATTAGGGGAGTTTTCCACAGGATGTTGCAAGCCTTCATCATAACCCTCCGCGAAGGGGTCGAAGCGGCTCTTATCGTCGGCATCACGCTCGCCTACTTGGCCAAGATCGGGCGCCCCGAGCTTCGCAAATCCGTCTTCGCCGCTCTGATTGCCGCGTTTGTCGGCAGCATCGGCATTGCCATTCTTCTGTCGCGGACCCAGTGGAATCAGGACATCTTTGAAGGTTGGATCATGCTGATCGCCGCCTTCTTCGTCGTCACCATGATCATTTTCATGATGAAGACGGGGCGCGCGCTCAAGGGCGAGATTGAAGGCAGAGTGAGCCTGCTGGCCGGACGCAACGCCAGGTTTGGCCTGTTTTTTTTCGTCTTTCTGATGGTGCTTCGCGAGGGCGTCGAAACTGTCCTGATTCTGGGAGCGGTGTCGCTGAATTCCACCGAGCTTCTCAGCTTCCTGGGCACGCTGTCAGGCGTGATCGTCGCCATCGTGTTTGGAGTGATGTTCGTCAAGGGCAGCGTACGTATCAATCTTCAGAAGTTCTTCCGGGTTACGACCGCGATCCTGTTCTTTGTGGCGGCCCAGCTGATTATCTCCGGCCTGCACGAGCTTTCTGAAAATGGCGTGCTTCCCTCGTCAAAGGAAGAGATGGCCCTGATCGGCCCCATCGTGCGCAATGACTTGTTCTTTTTCATCACCATTGTGGCTCTGGCGGCGTTGATGGTTTTGTTCGAGGTCAAACGCCGGGAGCCCGATACGCTTCCGGAGTCCCCCGCCGAGCGCCGCAAAGCTCTGTGGAGCACCCGCCGCGAACGCCTGTGGATGGTTTCGGTCTACGCCAGCTCGTTCGTCTTCATCCTGATGGTCACGGCCGAGTTCATCTACGCCAAGAGCGTGAGCGCGTTGACGCCCGCGACCGAAGTTACTTTCCAGGGCGGTCAGGTGAGCATTCCGCTCGCCGAGGTCGCCGACGGCGATCTGCATCGCTTCGAGGCCAAGGAGAGTGGGACTGCGGTTCGCTTCTGGCTCTACAAGAAGCCCGACGGGAAGGTTGCCACCGTATTCGATGCCTGCCAGATCTGCGGCCCGGTAGGTTTCTACAAAGGACCGAATGGAGTCGTGTGCAAGAACTGTGCTGCGCCCATCAACGGCCAGTCGGTAGGAATGGCCGGGGGCTGCAACCCGGTCCCGCTGCGTGCCGAACAAACCGACGATGCGGTCATCATCCACGAAGCGGACATCGCCGCCGGCGCCCACATTTTCCAACCATAAACCATGTTCCTGCGCCTACTTTATGAGTCCTTCCGGCGGCAGAAGCGCCGCAAGCTGCTGGCCGGAGTCGCCATCATGCTGGGCGTGGGTGTGGCCACTGCCATGATTGCGGTCGCCACCGACATAGGCGACAAGATCAGCCGCGAGTTGCGCAGCTACGGCGCCAATCTCATCGTTACGCCCCAGGAAGACACGCTGGATGTCGAAATTGGCGGTGTGAATCTGAAGCCTCCCAGCGACGGCGCCTACCTCAATGAAGCCGATCTGCCGAAAATCAAAGGCATGTTCTGGCGCAACAACATCGTCGGATTCTCCCCCATGTTGCCGGTAAATGCGGAACTGAGCGATGGGCAGAACCTGACTCTGTTGGGAACCTACTTCTCCCGCCATGTGGTATTTGGACAGCAGGATTTCGTCACCGGCGTCCGCAGCACTCATCCGTGGTGGAAGGTACAGGGCGCGTGGCCGGACGATAATTCGCAGGACGTCCTGCTCGGCGCCCACCTGGCCGCGAGGCTGGGCCGTGCCCCTGGGCAGGAAATCGAGATTGCAGGCCAGCCGCGAAAGATTGCGGGCATTGTCTCCACTGGCGGGCCCGAAGACGACCAGATCGTCGCGCCGCTTGCGCTGGCACAGCAGATTCTCGGCAAGCCCGGCGCGGTGCGGCGCATTTACGTCAGTGCCGTGACCAAGCCTGAAGATGCATTCGCCCGCCGCGATCCTAAAACCCTGTCGCCGGAGATGTACGACCGCTGGTACTGCTCTCCCTACGCGCAGTCGATCGCCTTCCAGTTGCAGGAGGCGATTCCCCACTCCCACGCCGAGCAGATTCGCCAGGTGGCGCAAAACGAAGGCACGGTGCTATCCCGCATCCAGGGGTTGATGCTGCTGATCACGCTGGCAGCGCTGCTGTCCACTGCGCTGGCGGTTTCCGCTTCGATGGCCACCTCGGTGCTTGAGCGCCGCGGCGAAGTGGGCCTGATGAAAGCTCTGGGGGCGGGCAACCTGGCTGTGGCGGCTTTGTTTTTCGCCGAGGCCACGCTACTGGCTTTGCTGGCCGGAGCTGCGGGCTTCGCCGGAGGCGCGCTCCTGGCTCGTCAGGTGGGACACTCCATCTTCGCCTCGGAGATTTCGATTCAGCCGGTGCTGTTGCCGGTCATTCTGACCATCGCCGTGCTCGTGACTTTTGCCGGCAGCGCCGCGGCCATCGGGCGGGCAGTAAAGCTTGATCCGGTGCACGCGCTGCGAGGTGACGCGTGAGTGCGCCCCTAAGCGTACAGGAGACCAGCAGCGTCGCTCGTCGCCGCGCTGCCGCGCCCCACACCTCGATGTTCCTGCGGATGCTGGTGCGCGCCGCCGTCCTCAGGCGAGGACGCGCCGCGTCGGCTCTGCTGGCCATGGTCGTGGCGGCCGCCGTGGCCACGGCCATGCTCGACCTCTATGTGGACGTCCAGGCCAAGCTGCGGCGCGAATTTCGCAAGTACGGCGCTAACGTTGTCGTGGTGGCCAGGGACGGACAGAGCCTGCCTGCCGATACTCTGACGACCATCGGATCCCTGATAGGCAGCGGCGGCATTGCGGTTCCCCTCGCGTATGCCGTGGCCCGCACCGCCGACGGTCATTCGGTGGTCGTGGCCGGCACCGACCTGGAGCAGATCCGTAAGCTGGACAGCACCTGGTGGTCAGTCAGCGCCTGGCCTAGAGCTTCCGGCGATGCATTGGTAGGCGCGCGCGCAGTCGGCGTCGTCGGCCAACCGGGCAAACCGTTCGCTCTCAGCTTTCAGGGGCGCACGATCCAGCTGAATCCGGTTGGCACTTTGAAAACAGGGGCCGCCGAAGATAGTCGCGTCTACATCTCTCTCTCCGATTTCGCCGATTGGACGCATGTGCCCTATTCGACGGTCGAGATATCAGCCACAGGCTCGACTGAGGAGATCAGCGCCACTATCCAGGGGCTCAGGCAGGCTCTGCCCGCCGCCGATGTTCAGCCGGTCAGGCAGGTCACGGAGGGCGAGGCCAATGTGTTGGGCAAAATGCGGGCCACGCTTCTGGTCTCCTCCGTCCTGATCATTCTCACCGCCGCGGTGTGCGTGCTTGCTACTTTGACAGGATGGGTCGCCGATCGGCGCCGCGACTTCGCCCTGATGAAGGCCTTGGGGGCCTCTGGCCGGATGCTGCAGGGGTTCTTCGCGGCCGAAGCCGCTGCTTTGGGCGCAGTCGGCTCGGTGTTCGGTTTTGTCATCGGGGTCGGGGTCGCCATCTGGATCGGCCGGACAAATTTTCATGCCCCGGTCAGTCCGCGCCTGAGCGTGTTGCCGGTGGTTCTGGCGGGCGGAATTCTCATCGCCCTCATCGCCGCCATTGTGCCAATATCTCTTCTCCGCCGGGTTCAACCTGCTACCATCCTGAGGGGAGAATGACATGATCAAGCTCAGCCATGTCAGCCGCATTTACCCGGCTCAGGCCGAAACCAATGGCGGTGTGATCCGTGCGCTGGATGACATTTCTCTCGAAGTTGCGTCCGGAGAGTGGCTGGCGGTCATGGGACCTTCAGGTTCCGGCAAGTCCACCCTGGTCAATCTGATCGGATGCCTCGATCGCCCCACGTCAGGCGAAATCTGGCTCGACAATGAAGACGTGGCCCGGATCTCCACCCAGGATTTGAACCGCGCCCGGGCCGAAAAAGTGGGATTCATCTTTCAACAGTTCCACCTGATTCCGTACCTCACTGCGTTAGAGAACGTCATGCTGGCCCAGTATTTTCACAGCATGACTGATGAGCAGGAAGCGCTGGCCGCTCTGGCGCACGTCGGCTTGAAAGACCGCGCCCGGCATCTGCCGGCTCACCTCTCGGGGGGAGAGCAGCAGCGCGTCTGCATCGCTCGCGCACTCATCAACGACCCGAAAATCGTTTTGGCCGATGAGCCGACGGGGAACCTCGATGCGGTCAACGAAGAAATCGTTCTGCGCCTGCTGCGCGAACTGCACCGCCAGGGACGTACCATCGTGATGGTCACGCACGACCCGGTCGTGGCCCGTCTGGCCGACCGCCGCATCGAATTGCACCACGGCAAGATTGCCGATCAGGAAGTTTTCGCCATGGCCGACGAGGAGCAGTTTGACGAAGTCCTCGAGGAGTTATGGGCGGTCGAGGAGCACGGAGAGATTGCCGAAATCGAGCGCATGGAAGTCCACGGTGCCCTGCCGGTAAGCATCGCAGTCGACAAGATGACCGCCCTCGGCCTGCTCACCACCCGGCCGCATCCGCCCGAGGTGCATAATCACAAGCCGTTTGTGAACCCATGTCACGACGCGCTGAAGCCCTCCGGCGTGTCCACGGGCGACGGCAGCATGATTGTCGAATTCACGCCTCGCGGACGCCTCCGCGCCGCCGACATCATCCGCCGCCATCGACTGGCCGAGAGGCTTTTTACCGACAGCCTGGCTCTCGACAGCGAATCGGAGATCGAGCAGCAGGCCTGCAAATTCGAACACATACTCTCGCCCGAAGCCACGGACAAGATTTGCAGCTTCCTTGGCCATCCCCGGACCTGCCCGCACGGCGCCCCGATTCCGCTTGGGCCCTGCTGTGTGCGCGATCAGCCCGCCCACAGCCAGGAACGGATGCAGACTTCGCGCATCAAGTAGAGTGGGCTGGTCTTCGAACGTAGAGCTCCGCCCTCGCTGCTACCTGATTTTCTTCCAGACCACGTCTTCATTGTTCCGGCGATCAATCATGGCATCAACCTTGCCACCGTCGCCGCGTCGAAATAAACACCGGCCTTCCACGCCTTTGCGGAAAAATATGTCAGCCGCCTCAGGAACCAGTTCAGCCTCGGGACGGTCCTCCCGTTGTAGGTACAAACCCCCGCCGCGACCGAAAACAATTTGAGTTTTTCCCGGTGCCAACTCATAGGTCCCCGCGTAATCAGCATATTTCTTGACATCCACATTTCCTGGCGCAGGGTCCTCGTAGTAGCGGAAGCATTTGACCGGCCACGATCTGCCATTTTCCGTTGCGATACATCCAGGTGTCGGTGCCATGGTAGCGCGCGGTCATGTCCTGACCGAAGATCGTTTCCTTTTCATTCAGATTGTAGCTAAGGATGGCGGTGTCACCGATAATACGGCTCCGGGCGTTGACCACCGAGATGCTGCCGGAATAGCCGGGCGGAAGAGGAGTCACGTCCTTTACCAGGGCCGCTTTGTCCATGCTTCTTCCCTTTTCGTCGAAGTACATGCTGTCGTCGGCGAAATATTTCAGCCACGGCGCCTGATCGCCCAGAGTAACAGCGTCGAACAGCTCCTGCGTTCTGCGGACGAGTTCGTCCTGCGTGATCGCGATGTGACGACGGGATGTGCACGACGAAAAGGCGACCATCAACGCCACCATCGCAACTGCTGCTGCCAATCGAGTCATCGATTCTCTCCTCTGCGAATCTTTTGGTTCATCGTAATACCACGGCCGATTGTCCCCGCAAAACCTCGGCGCGGCATTTATGATATTCCTTCGTCCTCTCATGACGCCCACTCGCAGGCCCCGCATCGGCGTATTTGATTCCGGCTTTGGCGGGCTCACCGTGCTCAAGGAACTGATCGCACTCGCGCCACAGGCCGACTACATTTACTTTGGCGACACGGCCCGGCTTCCTTACGGATCGAAGTCAGCGGAAACCGTCGCCAAGTATGCCATCGGAGCGACGCAGTATCTCGAACAGCACGGCGCACAGATGCTGGTGATTGGCTGCAACACGGCCACGGCGCTGGCGCTCGACCGGATCACCCAGGCGTCCAGTGTCCCCGTGGTGGGTGTCGTGGAACCGGGCGCTGCGCGTGCCGCTGCGGCCAGCCAGGTCAAACGCGTGGTAGTGATTGGCACCGAGGCTACGGTGAGCAGCCACGCCTACGCGAGGGCTTTGCAAGCCCATGGGGTCGAGGCGGCAGAGAAAGCCTGTCCGCTGTTCGTTCCCCTGGTGGAAGAAGGATGGGCGGAACACCCGGTTGCCGAACAGGTGGCGCGGATCTATCTCGACCAGGCATTCACCGGAGAATTCAAGTCCGCCGATGTGCTGGTGCTGGGTTGCACGCACTATCCGTTGCTGAAGCCGCTGCTGCATCGACTGGTGCCGCAGCATGTCACCATCGTCGATTCGGCCGACTCCACCGCCCGCGTCGTAAGTCAGTTGTTGGGTAAAGGGCTGCCTAAGATGTCTTCAGAGGAGGAGCGCCGCAGAGCACCCCGTCTGCAATTCTTCGTGACTGATTCCGTGGAGAAATTCCGCCGGATGGGCCCGCAATTTCTAGGTAGTCCGATTGAAGATGTTCAGCACGTGGAACTGAAAGAGTAGTGTCACCCTGAGCGGAGTCGGCTGCTTCGCGCAGCGAAGCGGCCACGCAGTCGAAGGGCCGCTATGAGCGGAACACTGCTTGCAGCGTGGTCTTACCCTCAGCAGCAAGAATCCCTCGCTCACCGCTTGCATTGCCTCTTATAGGGGCCCTTCGACTCCCAAGGATCGTCCGCGAGCGGACGATCCTTACTCGCTCAGGGTGACAGGTTTTAAATTTCGAGCAAACAAAACGGCCGCGAGATTCGCGGCCGCTTTAAGCATAGAAGGCAATCAATACAACCGGAAGCTGACTTCCACGTTGATCTGCACCGCCACCGGCTTGCCGTCTTTCATGGCCGGCTCGAATTTCCAGGTCTTGACCGCTTCGATGGCCTTTTCATCAAGTCCCAGGCCAAGGCTGCGCGCCACACGAATGTCGCGCGGACGACCATCCGGTCCGACTACGAGCCAAAGGACACAGGTGCCCTGGTATTTTGCTTTGCGGGCTTCTTCCGAGTACTCAGGATCGGGTTGATAGACGACTCGCGGAGCGCTTACTCCGCCGCCCACGCGGAACACGCCGCCGCCGACTCCGCCGCCACGTCCCTCACCCACGCCGGGACCGGTGCCCACGCCTACGCCACCGCCGGACCCGGAACCAATACCGCCTCCCGAACCGGTTCCATTCGACGGAGGCCCGGAAGGCAAATGCGACATTGGGTCTCCCAGATTCGGCAGGTTATTCGACGCCAGCTTGACTTGCGGTGGAATCACAACCGTAGGTTCTGCCGTCAGCTTGGGATTATCGTTTCGCACCACCACCATCGGAGGCGTGATCTGCTCCATCGATTGCTTGGGCAGTTTGCCCTTGGGCGCCTGAAACTTGTCGCGGTCCCCGCCACCACCACCGCCGCCTGAGACCGTCTTCGAGGGTTCCAGCGGAGGGATATCGTCGGGCGAAACCAGCGTAATTGCCTCGTGTGGTTTCACGATCGGCTCGACCATTCGCCGACCCAGCAGAGTCAGGCCGATGATGGCTCCGATTACCAGCAAGTGCAATGCGGTGGTTCCCAGAACGCCGTTTTTCTTATAGTCGTAAAAACCCCAAATGTCCTTGACCGGAACTGGTTTTGAAGTCAGGACCAGCGGCGGCAATTTTTTAGGAAAGAAAAATTCGTCCAGGTTCTGGAACAGGGACTTCCACAGCGGCTCTTCCAAAGTGGTTTTTGAAAGCAGCAGATTCAGTTCGGGTTCGGTTTCGCCGCGGGGTTTGACGTCAAGTGTTGGCATAGTTAACCCGAGTTCGGCTTTCTCTACGCTTCAGGCTATCTTAGACTGGATGAGCACATTACCTGCCAAGTTGCTTCGGCTCAGCGAATACTTTAGTACTGATCTCGCGCGCAAGCCCGACGAAAGGTCCCAAGCCAGTTAGATGCTGCCTTCCGGCAAATGTCACTTAGCAAAATTGTACACGTTTCGACAGCCTTTCCGACAGTGCTTTTGCGACTCCCGGCGCTCCGTGGTCCGGCGGCAGTGAACGTCATGCGTCGGCATCGTTCAGCGGGCAATGGACGTTCCTTCTCCCCCTCCCTATAATGAAAAAAATCAATCATTTGGGAGAAACCAACCGAGTGCCGCTGGAGCTGAAATCCACCATCAATCTGCCTAAGACCGACTTTCCCATGAAGGCCAACCTGCCCCAGAATGAGCCCAAGGCTCTGGCCCGCTGGGAGCAGATGCGGATTTACGAGCGCATTCGCGAGGCCCGGCGCGGTGCAAAACTCTATGTTCTGCACGATGGACCTCCCTATACCAGCGGACCCATCCATCTGGGCACCGCGCTCAACAAATGTTTGAAGGATTTCGTGGTCAAGTCCAAGACCATGGCCGGGTTTGACGCGCCTTATGTGCCGGGATGGGACTGCCACGGACTGCCCATCGAGATCAAAGTAGACCAGATGCTGGGCGGCAAGAAGCTTCAGATGCGGCCGCTCGACGTGCGACGGGAGTGCCGCAAATTTGCTGAAAAGTTTCTCGACCTGCAACGCGAGCAGTTCAAGCGTATCGGCGTCTTCGGACGTTTTGACCGGCCCTATGCCACCATGAATCCGCAATACGAGGCGGTGGTGCTCAAGACTTTTTACAGCTTCTACGAGAACAACTTCGTGTACAAGGGTCTGCGCGCCGTTTACTGGTGCATGCACGATGAGACCGCGCTGGCCGAAGCCGAAGTTGAATACGAGAACGACACCACGCCAAGCGTCTGGGTAAAGTACGCGCTGCTCGACGATCCGGCGAAGATTGATCCTGCGCTCGCGGGCAAGAAGGTTTCCACCATCATCTGGACCACTACTCCCTGGACCCTGCCGGCTTCCATGGCCGTGGCATTCCATCCCAAGGAAGAGTACGTTGCGCTGGAATCTGCCGGCGAGGTCTACATCGTCGCCGACAGGCTGTCTGCCGATGTGATCGCGAAATGCAATCTCCAGGATACGAAAGAACTGGCGCGCTTCCCCGGAAACAAAATGGAGCGGCTGAACTTTCAGCATCCCTTTCTCGATCGCAAGATTCTCGGCGTGCTGGCCGACTACGTCACGATGGATACCGGCACCGGCGTGGTGCACACCGCGCCTTCGCATGGCGCGGAGGACTTCGCCACCGGCGTGAAGTACGGTCTCGACGCCACCAGCAACGTGGACGAAAAGGGCATCATGCGCAACGGCCTTCCCGAGTACAACGGGCTGAAGGTCTGGGCTGCCAACGCGCCCATCATCGAGCTGCTCAAGAAGCGCGGCGCGCTGCTGCACACGGAAAAGCTGGTGCATTCTTATCCGCATTGCTGGCGCTGCCATAATCCCATCATCTTCCGTGCCACTGAACAGTGGTTCATCTCGATGGAAGCAGCCATGCCTGGCGGCGGAACCCTGCGCAGCCGAACCCTCGAAGACGTGGAGAAAGTGAAGTGGGACCCAGCCTGGGGCAAGGAGCGGATGCACAACATGATTGCCACCCGCCCTGACTGGTGCATCTCTCGGCAACGCGTCTGGGGCGTGCCGATCGCTGTCTTCTTGTGCAAAGACTGCGGCAAGCCGCTGAACGATCCGGCGATCAATGCCAGGGTGGCGGAGCTTTTCGCGCGTTCCGGCGCCGACGCCTGGTACACGCCCGAAGCCGACACGATTCTTCCCGCCGGCACCAAGTGTCCGCACTGCAGCGCCAGCAGCTTCGAACGCGAAACCGATATTTTCGATGTGTGGCTGGAGTCCGGCACCAGCTATCTTGCGCTGATCGACGATGAGCCTGGCTATCCCTGGCCCTCCGATCTTTATCTCGAAGGCGGGGACCAGTACCGCGGATGGTTTCAGTCTTCCCTGCTCTGCGCCATGGGCACCCACGGCAGTCCGCCCTACCACGGCGTGGTGACGCCGGGATGGACGCTCGACGAGAAAGGACAAGCCATGTCCAAGTCTCGTGGCAATGACGTCGATCCGGTCGACATTGCCAGCCGGCTGGGCGGCGAGATCGTACGTCTCTGGGTAGCGTCAGTCGATTTCCGCGAGGATGTGGTGGGCTCCGAACAGCTGATGCAGCGTGTCGCCGAGAGCTATCGCAAGATTCGCAACAGCCTGTTTCGCTATGTCCTCAGTAACCTCTACGATTTCGACCCGCAGAAACATGCGGTCCCATTCGAAGAGATGGACATTCTCGATCAGTACATGCTGCGGCAAACCGTCGCCATGTCCGCGGACGTGATCCGCTGGTATGACGAGTTTGCCTTTCACAAGATTTATCACCGGATCAATGACTTCTGCGTGGTGGAGTTGAGTGCATTTTACTTTGACGTACTGAAAGACCGTCTGTACACCTCGGCACCAAACTCACGCGGCCGCCGGGCGGCGCAAACCGCCATCTGGCGTATCGGAGAGGCTCTCGTCCGGCTGCTTGCGCCGATCACCAGCTTCACTTGCGATGAAGTCTGGCAGTACCTGCCCGCTATGCCCGACCGTCCGGCCAGCGTGCATCTCGCTAACTTCCCCGGCGTCTCCGACATATTGGGCGCCTCGGTTCCGGTCGACGACCCCAAGCAGCGCGAGGATTGGAACACGCTGCTGGCCGTACGCAACGAGGTATTGAAGGCCCTGGAAGAGGCGCGTCAAAGTAAGCTGATCGGCGGCGCCAACCTCGAAGCGCAGGTCACGCTGACGGCCGCCGAGCCCGTCTTTTCGGTTCTTAAACGCTACCAGGACCGCTTGCGCTACCTGTTCATCGTCTCGGATGTCACATTAAAGGAAGGCAAGTCAGGAAACGGAACCGGCGGGGTGAGCGTCCAGGTGAGCAAGGCTGCCGGCCTGAAGTGTGAACGCTGCTGGAATTATTCGGTCGGCGTAGGCCAGGACAGCGAATATCCGACGGTGTGTGAGCGTTGCAGTGCGGTGCTGAAAGAGATCGAGCGATGATTTCTTTGCGTTCTTCATTCTTTGGGGCATTTCTTTGCGGCCTTTGCGGTCGAGCTTTTGATTTGAGCTACTCATGACGACGAGCACCACGCGTAGCTTCCACTTCCTGATTGCGGTGCTGGTCGTAGTTTTCGACCGGATGGCGAAGTGGGCGGTCGCCCGGAATATTTCCCTGCACGACAATATTCAGATCATCCCCGGATTCTTCCGCCTGACTCATGTGGAGAATCGCGGCGCCGCCTTCGGCCTCTTCGCTGACTCACCCTCAGAGTGGAAAATTGCCGCCCTGGTCTTATTTTCGATTGTGGCGCTGGCCATCGTTTCTGTACTCCTGTGGCGGAACAGTCACTCCATGCAAAGCACGGGAATCGGTCTGGCGTTGATTCTCGGGGGAGCGGTGGGCAATCTGTGGGACCGGTTGCTGAGCGGCCGGGTCGTAGACTTTCTGCTCTTTTACGTCGGGCAGTATCAGTGGCCGGCTTTCAATGTGGCGGATAGCGCTATTGTGGTCGGCGCCGGCCTGCTAGTCGATCGAAATTCTCTTCGGGAAATCTCCCGCGCCCGAAAAGTCAGCTTGAAAAAGCTTAACCGCAAAGAGCGCAAAGAAAATCCGCAAAGGTCGCCGGGAAAATCTTGGCGGCCTTTGCGGTTTAGATACTTCCCATTGATAAAGACTACGCCGATTTCCTCTCGGCCATCGAAGCGTAGAAAGCCTGGGCTCCTTCTTCCATTTCGCGTTCCGTCAGATCGGCCACATGCGTGGCTACTGTCCAGGAGTGGCCGAAGGGATCAATGAAATGGCCGAGGCGGTCTCCCCAGAACATGTCGTTTACGCCCCCGTTGGGCTTGCCGCCGGCGTCCACTGCCTTTTTGAAAGTTTCGTCAACGTTGGGCACGTAAAGATAAATGCCCCCGGTATATGCGCCCGCGGATTGTGGTGACTTGCCGCCCATTCCAGGGATTTCATCCGACAGGAAGACGATCGAATCACCGATTTTAATTTCGGCATGTATGATTTTTCCACCCGGACCTGGCATTTGCATGCGCTCTTCGGCGCCAAACGCTTTCTTGTAGAACTCGACGGCCTTCGGACAGTCGTGAACCACGAGCGATGCAGTTACGGTGTGGAATCCGTCAGGCACTGGTTTTGCAGAAGCTGTCATAAGGGTATCTCCTTAAAAATTTGTGATCGGCTGGATAGGAAGCCAAGCTTGCGCGGGGACGTACTTACCGCGCGCTCGCTATCTTAATCCTCGCCAGCGGCCCGGATTAACAAAAGATTGTAAAAAGTCGTTAAAAGTAAGCTCGGGGGTTCCGGCGATCTGCCGCCCTGTTCCGGGTCTCCATGTCCGCCCCGAGGTTCCGAACCTCGGGGCCCAGCTCTGCATTGACATCTATCGATTTATGAATTATTGCTGCTGTGATGACGGAGCCCGAACTGGATCGTTTCTTGCACGCCGTCGCCGACCCCACCCGGCGGCGCATCCTGCAGGCTCTTAAGGAGCAAGGCGGGTGTTCGATCGGCAAGGACGTGGGATTGTGCGCTTCCGATATTGAGCAGCGTATCCATCTGTCCCAACCGACGATTTCGCACCATATGGCGATTTTGACCAAGGCGGGGGCGGTCGAAGCCGAGAAACTCGGGCTTTGGGTGTGGTACCGAAGGAACGAGACCGCGCTTCGGGAGTTCGGGAAGACCCTCAGGAAAACTCTGTGATTTCGTAGCGCCGGCAATCCAGCTGCGCCCTCGGGCTAGCCGCGGAACGGCGTCGAGAAGTAGCCCACGGCGTAAGCCGTGGGTTTAAGCAGCAAAAACGGAATAGCCCCGAAGGGGCGGAAGAGAAATGCGCGGCATGGGACGGATACGTCTTTCGCCCCGTTGGGGCTCGGTCAGGTTCGGTCGCTAACCCACGGCTTACGCCGTGGGCTATATTCTTAACGCCGCTCCGCGGCTCCGTCTTGACGCCGCTTCGCGGCTCCATCTTAACGTCGCTTCGCGGCTCTAACCCCGTCCAATGCGTCGCGCCGGGTGCGTCATCCGGCTTTTCTGGCTCGATCAACCGGCGACGGCGGCTTGGGTTTTTTGCAACAGGCGCCGGGCCTGGGCAATCAGATCGCTGACCTCGAAGGGCTTCACCAGATAGGGCACGTTATTGTCGTGCAGAAAGCTGCGAATTTCGGGTTCGAGCAGGGTGGAAAAAGTGAACATCAAATGCTTTTCCAGCCCAGGCCGATTTTCGGCAATCCAGCGATAGACATCCGGGGCATTCCATCCGTTTGCCATCTTGCCGTCGATAATCATGGCGTCGAACGATTCCTGCAGGAGTCTGGCTTTCACTTCATCGCCGCTCACCAGGGTCACGACCTTGGCGCCGGCGCCGGCCAGAACGTCGCGCTCGAATTCGAGAACTGCTTCTTCGTCCTCGACCAGGAGGACGTTGCCCTCGATGACCGACTTTCGTGAAGCGGCCGGCAGGGCGGTTTCAGTGATGCCGGCGCTTCCGTTGGCGGGCAGGCGAATCTCGATGACGGCTCCGCCATCTTCGCGATTGTGGGCCGAGATCTCTCCTCCGTGCTCCTTGATAATGCCATAACAAATGCTGAGCCCCAGGCCAGTGCCTTTGCCAACGCTCTTGGTGGTGTAGAACGGATCGAAAATGCGACTCGGTTCCTTGATGCCGGGACCCGAATCCTGAAATTCTGCAACCACATTTCCTTCATGGGCATAAACCCGGACCTTTAAAGTACCGGTTCGGCCTGATTCGAGCATGGCGTCGACGCCGTTGTTGATGATATTGAGAAAGACTTGTTCGAGCTGGTGCGGATCCGCGGTCACCGCCGGAATCGGAGACTCGATCTCGCGTTCTACCCTGATGTCGTTGACCTTCAGATCGTAGTCGCGCAAGGCCAGGGTCTCATCCAGCACCTTGCAGATATCCACTTGCTCCTTTTGGGGCTTGCGCTGGCGGGCGAACGACAGCAGGTTCTGCACCACGCGGTGGGTGCGCTGCGCCTGCTTGAACAGTTTGCTGACGAAGTCGGCGGCGCGTTCTCCCAGCCCTTCGCTCTCCAGCAGCTGGGCGTAGCCAAGAATTGCGGTCAGCGGATTGTTGAGCTCGTGGGCGACTCCGGCGATCAACTGTCCTACGGCTGACATCTTTTCGCTCTGCAGCAATTGTTCCTGGGTGCGGCGCAAGTCTTCGTAAGCGCGGCAGGTTTCTTCGTAGAGCCGGACTTTCTCGATGGTGGTCGACAGCTGGCGGCCGATTGCCACCAGCAGGCTCTCGTCGTTGCTGGTGTACTCCCGGCTCTCCCGGCTGCTGATGCCCATGATGCCGATGGGTGCGTCTTTTCCCCACAACAGCACCCATATCCAGGAGGCCAACCCATCGGCGCGAATAAATTCCGCGACTTGCGAAGGCAGGTGCGGCAGATAGTCCGACGTGATCACTTCCGTTCGGGATCGAGTCACCAGATCGCCAAAGCCCTCGGTGAACTTGATTTCAGAGAGACGGGCGCGCTCCGCGCTGCGCTGGCCCCAGCCGGCGCGGCGGCGGAAGGTGGTTTCATCCAGATCGCAAAGATAAATGGAGCCGGTCTCGGCTCCGAGCAGAGAAATCACCTGGCGCAGTGTAAGGTTCAGAATTTCGTCCAGGTCGAACGACTGGGTGGCGATGACCGCCATGGCATTCAGGGCGTTCAGTTCACGGTTGCGGCGCCGGATTTCGTCTTCGGCGCGCTTCTTCTCGGTCATGTCGAGCAGGAAACCCTGGTAGCGCTCGATTTTCCCGGCGGCGTTGCGGGTCGCGAAACTGCTCTCCATGGCGGTGAGCAGCGTGCCGTCCTTGCGGCGCAGAGTCACTTCGAAGTTACGGACGTAGTTGTGCAGCTCGACTTCGCGCCGGAACACTTCGCGCTGCTCGTGAGAGGCGTAAAGCTCGGCATCCACGTTGAGGGCTATCAGTTCTTCCCGGCTGTGATGGCCCAGCATGCGGATGAAGGCGTCGTTACAATCCAGCAGTTGGCCTTCCGGCGTGGCGACGAAAACGCCTTCCTGCATCTGCTCGAAAAGCAACTTGTATTTTTCTTCCGCGATGCGCCGGTCGGTGGTGTCGCGCACCACGTGAATCGTCCCTTTCTGCTTGCTTCCCTGCTCCACGTAGGAGGACGTGGAGACCATGCAGAAGCCTCCGAAGGCGTTGTCGGTCCCTTCGTGAAAGCCTTCTTCCGAATGTCCGCAGTAGGGACATCCTTTCCACTGGCCATGATTGCGGGGCAGCACGGTTTCGCAAAGCTGGCCCACGACGTCGGCGGGCGCCTGATGAAGTCTTTCCAGCAGGGCGTGGTTCGCTTTCATGACGCGGAATTCGGAGTCGTGCAGTAAGACCAGGTCGTGAATGGAATCGAAGGTATTCGTCCACTGACGATGCGAGCGCAGAATCTGTTCCACCAGCCGAAGGTTTTCGACCGCCAGCCCCAACTGGTGGGCGGTGGTGGTGAGAAATTCCATCTCGTCGGGCGAGTAGCGGATGCTGTGGCGGCTGCCCAGCGCCAGGGTCCCGATCACTGATTTCTTGCCCAGCACCGGCACCATCACGACGTGATGAAATTTCTCCTGTTTGAGATAGGGGCGGGCGCTATCACCGGCAGCCGCGCTCAACAGCACGACCGGGACGGTGCTGCCCAGGGTCCGTTCAAAGTCATCGTCCAGGGGAACCGACTGTCGAGCTTCCAGGAAGTTCTTGGAGAGCCCGATCTGCTGGGCAATGACCATGCGATCGCCTTCCAGCAAACGGAACCAGGCCGCGTTGGCGCGCATGAGCCCTTTGAGCTCCTCGAGCGCGGTGACCATGATGGGCCCGTGATGCTGGGCGCGAGTAATGCTGGTCGTGAGCGCGTTCACGACGCCCAGCCGGCGCATGTGCAACTTGTAATCGTCGAAAACCAGCAACAGCATGCTTAACCCTGCCAGCAGGCTGACCATCAGGTTGGTCCCCGCCGGCAGATGCGAACTGATGGGGTCCCAGTGGAGGTGAAGCATCAGCATGCTGGTACTCAGCAGCCATGGACCCGCCTCCCAGCGTGCCCAGCGATACCGAATCAGCCGGAAGGCCGCCGTGATCGCAACCAGGCGGTAGGCAACTTCGAGCGCCACGCGCAGGGTGATGGAATCCGGCCAGAGCCATACCCGAGCCACGGCAAAACCCATTACGCTCAAGGTAATCAGCAACAGGGGCAAGATCAGTCCCCGGGCATGGGTGTAGACAAAGATGGCGGCCGCGAAAAGGCATACGGCTAGCACGAACTGGGCCTGAGAGATGGCGGTCACGTAGGTGGGAACGGACCCAGAGTCGTACTCGGCGAGCGTCCAGCGAGAGACAAAGTAGGCCAGCCAGCCCAGAGTCCAGATCAGCAGGTAACGTTCGCGAAAGGCGCGGAAAACCAGAAGGCTGGCGGCAAGCAGGACCAGCGCCGCCAACTCCTGTGGCGTCAGGCCGGGGATCGCATGGCTCCCCGAGGCAAGCCGGGTAGAGAAACTCAATAGATTCATTGCAGCCAGGGGTTAAGCGCTCCCTCTCTTAATAGCACGCCCGGCCGGGTACACCTTGTCCTTTCCCTGCCCTTCTGGTTACTTTCGGAATCTCGGCACTGCTGTAGAATTGGCCGTAGACTAATGAAAAACCATGCCAGTTGATCGCATCCTGGTTGTCGACGACGAGGAGACCATTCGCGAGATTGTGTCGTCCATGCTGACCACGGCTGGCTACAAATGCCGGCAGGCGGCCTCGGGCATGGAAGCGCTGGCACTGCTCGAATCCGGCGAAGAGTTCGAGCTCATGCTGTCCGACCTGATGATGGCCAACCTCGACGGCATCGGTCTGCTCGAGAGAACCAAGGAACGCTTTCCAGAAATGCCGGTGGTGATGGTCACGGCGGTCCACGATATCTCGGTGGCGCTGGCTGCGATCCGGAATGGCGCCTACGACTACCTGCTGAAACCTTTTGAACGAGAACAGCTCTTGGCCACCGTCCGGCGGGCGCTCGAGAATCGCCGCCTGAAGCAGGAGAATCGCGCCTACCAGACCGGGCTGGAATCGCTGGTCGCGGCCCGCACCGAACAACTCAAGAAAGCCATCGTCGATCTCGAACGATCCTATGACATTACGCTCGAGGCCCTGGGTGGCGCTCTCGATTTGAAGGACGCGGAGACCGAAGGCCACTCCCGGCGGGTCACGGCGTTCACCATTGCGATCGCGCGCGCAGATGGGCTTGCCCAAGAGCCAGATTGACGTGATCGCTCGCGGCGCCTTCCTGCACGACATCGGCAAGATGGCCATTCCCGACAAGATTCTTACCAAGCCGGGCGCCTTGACGCCGGACGAAGTCATCATCATGCGCGAGCACTGTTATCACGGCTACCAGATCCTGAACCGGATACCATTCCTCGCGGAAGCCGCCGAGATCGTCTACTCGCATCAGGAACGCTACGATGGAACCGGCTACCCGCGAGGGCTGAAGGGTGAACAGATTCCGCTGGGAGCCCGCATGTTCTCCGTGGCTGATACTCTCGATGCCATTACATCCGACCGACCCTACCGTCCGGCTCAGACTCTCCAGGCGGCGCGTGAAGAGATTGAGCGCTGGTCAGGCAAGCAATTCGATCCCGAAGTTGTGAAGGTGTTTCTCAGCATGCCGGAAAATATCTGGGGCGATCTGCGCCGCCAGATCGGCGCCCAGGCAGACCGCTTCGCTTACTCCTCCAGCGCCAAGAGTTCTTCCTAGGATTACAAGTGTGGTCGCGGGCGACTCGCCCGCGGGTCTTAAGCTTGCCTTCATATAACCATCCATAAAATCCTCTCAGCCGGTTCAGCAGGCAGCAATTTCTGCCGTGCTCCACATCCAACCGGGCTGGAAGGTGTTTTCCCGAGGTGATGACTATGACTTTGCTTGGTTCGTGCCGCTTCTGGTGTTTGGCTTTGGCCTTGGCAATGGTGCCGCTCAACGCCCAGGAACAGGACCACGACCGTGACCAGACCACGATCAGAAGCCGCCGGCTCCTCCCCATGCCATCGCCGATGGAACCACATTCCTCATCCGTCTCGACGAAACGCTCGACGTCAGCCGCGTCCGGCCCGGCAAGCGCTTCAAAGCCAAGCTGGAAGAAGACATGATGGGGCCGGATGAAACCATGATTCTTCACGGCAGCCGAATCAAGGGACATGTGAGCGCTGTGGGCAACGGCTTTCATCCCCGGCTGCTGCTGAGCTTCGACGAAATCGAAACGCGAACGAGGATGGGCGCCGCTGATGGCGACGATCACCGGAATTCCAGGCGAGCACGGCTTGACCACTGGTGACGAAGGCGCAATCGAGCGGGAGGCACAGGGCGGGAGCGAGCGTCACGACTCGGATTCCGACGGAATCGCTGCGACGAGCCGGTGCGGCTGCGGGCGTGATGCGCGCCATCTTCAGCGACCACAGGCTCGAGCTGCAAAAAGGGACCATTCTCGAGGTCCGGCTGGATCGTCCGCTGCAGGTGCCTTGGCGTTGATTGACACTACTGTTTCGCGCGACAGGCCTCTGATCCGTCTTATTTCTCAGCTTTAAATTCACCATCAAAGGCGGCGAGCGAGGGCCGCCCGCCCCACACCCCCCCACCCACACTGGACCGTCCTGTGGCATGATTACTGCCTGCTCAGGAGAGAATTTATGAAGATTATGTTGACCTTGCTGATTGCCCTGCTGGCAGTCCCTGCCGCCTGGAGCCAGGAACGTCCGACCGTGACCGCTCAGCCCAACAGCGTCTTTGTCGGCGCTGATGGGAAGTTTGAAGCGAATCCCGACACCGCCCTCATGCAATTCAATATCTCGGCGCAGGAGACGACTTCGCGCGAGGCCTACGACCACGCCTCAAAATCCGCGGAGCAAGTGCGGCAGATCATGCGATCGAACGGGATCGATCCCAAGGCTGCGGAAATCAGCAGCTTCTCGCTGCAGCCGGTCTACGACTACAAGACGGCGAAACGCAAGCTGGCGGGATACAGGGTGAACGCAAACGTTTCGCTGAAGCTTAAGGATTTTTCCAAGGTTGCGCCGATCGTGCAGCAACTCGCCGATGCCGACGTCACGGATACCCAGTCGCTGAATTACACGCTGGAGGACATGGATGCGGCCAAGGCAAAAGCCGTGGATGATGCCTACCGGCGGGCACACGCCTCCGCGGAGGCCCTGGCCCGAAGCGCCGGGCGAACGGTAGGAGAGCTTTCGTACGCGTCGGTCGACACATTTGAAAATGTACGTCCGATGCCCATGGCCGGCGCCATGATGAAAATGAGCGTGGGCGCTGCCGCTCCGGCGCCCACGGAGGAATTCACGCCGCAGACCGTTTCTGTTACGGCCCACGTGAATGCGTTGTTTACGTTGAAGTAAGTGTTTCGGAAGAGACCGCGCCACATTCGAGGGAGCGGCGCGGGCGAGTCGCCCGCGACCACACCAACTCGGGCGGACTCCTACTGTTTCGGAATGCGGCTGGCATCCAGCGGAACTTCGCGCTGGATCACCATTTCGAGAGTCGTGCCGGCTTCCATTCTCACGTCACTGCCGCGGGTCAGAAGGCCGATGACGGTGCCGACTCCGCCGCCGACACCGGCGCCGATCAGGCCTCCCTTGGCGCCGTTACTCAGCCCGCCGACCACCGCGCCGGTTCCGGCGGCAGTGGCTACCGTCTTGGCCTTTTCGCCGGTCTGGCTGTCCTGGCGAATGGTGCCTTCCTCATCTTTCATCGAAGTCTTTTCGGCTCCGGGAACATTTTCGACTGCGCCCGGCAGTATTACCGTGTACCCGCCGGGGTAAATCAGAGTGCTGAAGTGCATCAGGACTTCGGCGCGGCCCTTCACGTGGCCGCCGCGCTTGACGCTGCTGATTCGCCCCTGCACATACGTGCCGGGGGGAATCAGGATGCGATCGTTGATCACGACCGGAAAAGTGGTGACGGCATAGACGGCGTCGCCTTCGCGCGCGTTCTTGGTCGAAATGGATTGCTTAAGCGCCAGCGGTACTTTTGTGCCGGGGGGAATCGTAAGCGGGCTGGCATCGGCGGGTGAGGTTGAGGCAGCCGGAGTGTCATACCGGGTTGCTGACACCGTTTGAGCCGCGGCAATGCCGCACGCCATCTCGCATAAAAAGAAAATCACAATCAGTGCACGCATGCATCAACTCCCCAAAGCAAAGGTCAACCTGAGGGTGGCCCAAGATCGCACAGGATATGCCAGTACGATGCAAAGTTAAGGATGGAAAGTTTGTCAAAAATCGCCGCCTCAGCCCGCTAAACGCTGGCCGACCGCTGGTTTTCCCTGACATTGCCCATAAACTGCGACTGCAGGCGCTGGGCGCAGAGCTCGCCGCAGACGTGCAAAGTGCCCTCGCGCTGGGCGATGGCGTCATCCCAGGGACACAGATAGAGCACGGGCCGGTTGTATTCCAGAAATGAAGTCCACATCAGCCACCAGTGGTCCGTGTCGCCCTTGAGGGTCCCGCAATTGGGACCGGCACAGCGGTACATGATTAAACTTCCAGCGGGTGCGGGCGGCTTTGCTGCTGTCATCCTCAACTCCCAGGGTGAACAAATGAGCTAACCGGTATTCTAGCGGAAGTGAAGCACAAGAGCGGCGTCGGGCTACTTGTAAATCAGGTACTTCTGACGAACCTGGATAAATTTGTCCAGGGCTTCGCGCCAGTCCTCGGCGATGCGCCGGGGATCCTGGCCGGCCGCAATGGCGTCGTACGCCGACTGGTTGTTCAGCAACTCGATGAGGCGTTGCATGTGCCATTGTTCGGGGTACAGCTTGTGCAGTGCCGAAGCCAACTCGATGCCGAGTTCGGCAGCCTCCAGAGCATTGCGCTCAATCAGCACAATATTCACGCCTTCACATTTCTGGCCTGAGTAGTTACTCGCGCTTGGGGTGAAGGTTGTGGGAACAAAACGCACACCGGAAATATTTCTGGCGTTCAGGTATTGCGCCAACTCCGTACCTTTGATCCAGGGCGCACCCAACAGTTCGAAGGGGGTATCAGTTCCCCGGCCTACGGAAACGTTGGTGTATTCGACTGTACCCACGCCGGGATACAAAGTAGCCTGGGTGAGGCTGCGGAGATTGGGCGAGGGATTAATCCAGGTCAAGGCAGTGGCATCGAACCAGTCGCCACGCATCCACCCATCCATGGGGATGACCGTAAGCCGGGCGTTAAGATTGCGCTCGGCATTGAACATTTTCGCCAGCTCGCCCATGGTCATGCCGTGCCGGACGGGCACGGGATAATAGTTCACAAAGCTTTCGTGCCCGGGATCTGGGATGGGGCCCTGAACGAAAGAGCCGGTGACCGGATTGGGACGGTCGAGGACGATCAGCTCGATTCCGGCTTTGGCCGCGGCTTCGACGAAATATCCCAGACGTAGTTTCGTAGGTGTAGAAGCGGGCGCCGGCGTCCTGGATGTCAAACACTACCGCATCGAGATTTTTCAGGACATCGGCGGGCGGACGTCGAGCGGCATCGGTGTTGCCGTAGACGCTATAGACGGGAACGCCGGTTGTCGCGTCTTTCGAGTTGCTAATGTCGGTTGTGTCCAGGGCGCCGGTCACTGCGTGTTCCGGACTGAAGATCGCATCCAGCGAGATGCCGGGGGCCTGGGCGAGAACGTCGATGGTGCGGCGTCCCTGGGCGTCAATGCCGGTCTGGTTGGTGAGCAGTCCGATTCTCTTCTTGCCAGTGGAGGCGCGGAGAACATCGAAGTTGTGGGCTTCGAGTACGTCGATGCCGCTCTGCACCGTTCCGTTCCGGCTGGCCACACGCCGGGCCGCGGTTTGAGCTTCGTTGTATCCGGTGATGCTCTTCCAGCGCATTTCGTCCTTCTCGGCGACGGTGAGCGGCAGCGCCGCCGCCACGGCCGTGGCGACCTTCGAGCGCAGCGCGATCGCACTTCCCTTTCCCCGAGGATGAACGGCGTTGGTCAGCAAAATGATGTAAGTCTGGGTCGTGGGATCGATCCAGAGTGATGTTCCGGTGAATCCTGTGTGACCAAACGATCCCACGGGAAGAAGATCGCCGCGATTGCGTCGAAAAGGGCGAATCGATGTCCCAGCCGAAACCGCGCAGGACCTGCGCCGTCGGCGGCTGCTGCGGCGTGGTCATCTTCTCGACCATGTCTCCGGCGAGAATCGGACTGCCCTTCAGCAGGGCGCGGGCAAATCTTGAAAGATCGTCGGCGGTGGAGAAAAGCCCGGCATGTCCAGCCACGCCGCCCATGCGGCGCGCCCGCGGATCGTGCACAACTCCACGCAGCATTTTGCCCTGTTCGTCGTATTCGGTGGGAGCGATCTTGGGCCGCCAGGCCGCGGGCGGCAGAAAGCGGGTGTGTAACATCTGGAGCGGAGCGAAGATTTTCCGGGCACAGTATTGGTCGAAGGTGGTTCCGGTTACGCGTTCGACCAGCGCTGCCAGCGTGATGAAGTTGGTATCGCTGTAGAGGAATCGCGAGCCGGGCGGGTAGACGGGCTTTTCGGCGAAGGCCAGGCGGAATCCGGCGTCGCGACCCTCCCAGGGCGGATCCAGATCAAAGTCTTCGCGCAGTCCGGAAAAGTGAGTCAGCAGATTGCGGACGGTGATGTCCTCTTTGCCATTCTCGGCGAACTCCGGAATGTACTTCGTCACGGTGTCGTTCACCCGAACTTTGCCTTCTTGCACCAACTGCATCACCGCCGTAGTGGTAGCCACGACCTTGGTAAGAGATGCAACGTCAAAAATAGTGTCGACCGTCATAGGCTCGCGGCGCGGCTCGAGCGCGCGACTGCCGAAAGCCTTGCGATAGATCACTTGCCCGTTGTGTCCCACCAGGAGCACGGCGCCTGGAATCTGATGATCGTGGATAGCGTCGAGGACGATGGCGTCGAGGACCGCCAGGTTTGGAGCTTTGGAGTTCTTGGCGGCGGCAGCCGAAGGCGGCACAGAAAAAAGGCCGACAAAAAACACAACCGCGACGAAGCCACACGTCTGCAAGCGCCGAGTTGTGAAAATTGAATGGATACCCTGAATTTACACAAGCAGCGCGGTATTGCTCAAGGAACTGAAGTAAGGGGTGCCGTCTGTGCTATCGCGGTAAGTCGCGAATGGCGCCCCTGGCAGGGCTGGCGTCCCGCCCGCCTGGCGGCAGTCCCGCCCGTAAGGACTACGGACGGGACGTAAGTTCTTGCGCTCTTAAGTTTGCTGCTCGGTGTGACGACTCTGTTAGTTCCTGTCCGGATGGGAATGGCGCCACTTCCAGTATTGTGACTGCTCCTTCTTGTTGGCCTTGGCGTATTCGTGAGAACTCCTGCGGTTTTCGCTAAGGTACTGCCCCCAGGCGCGGTTTTCGTTGTCGTCCCAGTTGTGATAATCCTTGTGGCCTTTGTCATAGACTCGAACCTGGACTTCCGCCTGTTGAGGTACGGGGCTGGCCATGATCGACCCCGGAGCCACAATGGCAGCGCTCAGGAACAATGAAGCGATGTAATGATGTGCACGGTGCATGTTGTCTTTCTCCAAATTCAGATTGTTGGACCGCCGCAATCGCGGCAGCCATAAGAGTGCACCTGGGGCCGATGGATGGATGTCTCATATCGCTCACCTGCATCCGAAACTCGAGAACACCCGATACGCCAACGGCCGCGCCACAGGCCGCGATGGGCTTTTTATTAATAGCGTCTAACGTGAGGTCGGGGCCAAGCTCGCCAACTTAGCTGCCTTTACCCTTCCCAAGAACTTTGTTATAACCCGAACATCGGGCATACGATCCCCTTGTCAGAAAGCTCTTCTTCGCCGAAAACCGGTATCCGCGCCGGGTCTCACTTCCCTGCTCCCGAGTATGAGCGGCAGGATGCGTTTTTTGGCGAAGCTTTCGACGTTCTGCAAAAAGCTATTGTCCAGAAAGTCTTTCCTGCCGCCTCGATCGCGGTTACCTTGCACGGAAAACTGGTCGCCCTCAAAGCCTTCGGCCAATTTACCTACGAACCTGCGTCATCTCCAGCCACCATCGGCACCGTCTTTGATCTGGCTTCGCTGACGAAAGTAGTGGCGACCACGAGCATGGCGATGATCCTCTACGAACATGGCCTCCTCGATCTGGAGGCGCCCGTGGTCAGCATCGTGCCGGAGTTTGCTGGCAGTGACGCGCGACGCCGCGACGTGACCGTGCACATGCTGCTGGCGCACTCCTCCGGATTGCCGGCGTATGAAAAGCTCTTTTTACAAGCCAAGACCAGGGAGGAACTCCTCGCCGCCGCTTTCGCCACGCCGCTCGTATCCGCTCCCGGTACGAAAGCCGAGTACAGCGACATAGGCTTCATCATTCTGGCTGTCGCGCTCGAACGCATCGCCGACGAAAGCCTCGACCGATTCTGTCAGCGCGAGGTATTTGGTCCGCTGGGGATGCTGCACACCGCTTTCAATCCGCCGATTACATGGCGCCCGCAGATTCCGCCGACTGCCGACGACCGAAGCTTTCGCAAACGAATCATTCAGGGCGAAGTGCAGGACGAAAACGCCAGCGTACTGGGCGGTGTGGCCGGACACGCGGGCTTATTCGCAACCGCGGAAGATCTGGCAACCTTTGCTCACGTCCTTCTGCGAGGAGGAGCGCCGCTGGTCCGTCCCGAAACCCTCGCGCTCTTCACTCGACGGGAAACCTTGCCGGCCGGCACCTCCCGCGCATTGGGCTGGGACACGCCTTCGTCACCATCGCAGTCGGGAAAGTATTTCTCTTCCCGTTCGTTCGGACATCTTGGATTCACCGGCACATCGCTGTGGATCGATCCCGAACGCAAGCTTTCGATCACGCTGCTCACCAACCGGACCTGGCCCGATTGCAGCAATAAAGCCATCAAGGACGTACGCCCCGCGCTTCACGATGCCGTGGTTCGCGCGCTGGAGAAAGCTGTTTGAAACGTACAATCCCCTACGCCGCAGGAGAAGCTGAGCCGGCTCATTACCGAACAGCCCAATCGCGCGTCGGCTGACCTGGACCTGAAATCTGCGCTCGAAGTTGTGCGGGTCATCAATGCTGAAGATGCCAAGGTGGTGGACGCAGTTCGGCGCGCCCTGCCCCAGATTGCGCGCGCCGTCAGCCTGATCGCGAATGCTCTCAAACGTGGAGGCCGGCTGATCTACGTCGGCGCGGGCACCAGCG
This sequence comes from Terriglobia bacterium, assembly GCA_963841075.1. Lineage (GTDB taxonomy): Bacteria > Acidobacteriota > Terriglobia > Terriglobales > Acidobacteriaceae > JAIQFF01. The sequence goes on along the minus strand of CAWJBA010000027.1, from coordinate 252,823 downwards.
GAAGGATCGCCGCGCTCGACGCCGCCGAGTGTCCGCCCACGTTCAACGTCGATCCCAGGACAGTACAGTTCATCATGGCCGGGGGCCCTGCCGCCCTGGCCTCGGCAATCGAGGCTGACGAAGATTCCCGGGAACTCGGCCGGCGTGAGATGGCCAAAAGAAAACCCGGCCGCACCGATGTGATCGTGGGAATTGCCGCCAGCGGACGGACTCCGTTCACCATCGCCGCCATCGAGTATGCGCGGAGTAAAGGCGCGCATACGATTTCCGTGACCTGCAATCGCAATTCGCCGCTGCAAAAGGCAGCGCACCTGGCGATCGTGACTGAAGTGGGGCCGGAAGTTATTTCCGGCTCAACCCGCATGAAGGCCGCCACCGCGCAGAAGATGGTGTTGAATATGCTTTCGAGCGGGGCCATGACCCGGCTGGGATACGTCTACGGGAATCTCATGGTGAATGTAACGCCGCGAAATTCGAAGCTGGCAGCGCGAGGGGTGAGCATTCTGCAGCAGGCGGCGGGTGTGAGCTCAGAGGCTGCGCGGAAGGCGCTGCGGGCTGCGGGAAACAGCGTGCCTGTGGCCCTGGTCATGCTGCAAGCACAAGTGGACCGTAAGGAAGCAGAGCGAACGCTGCAATCGGCCGGCGGCCATGTGCGGCGAGCGATCGCGGCGGCGCGAAGTCTTTAACGTAGCGCCGGCGTCCCGCCGGCTGTCGGGTGGGCGTCTCGCCCACCCCGGAACTTACGAGTTCGTTGCGCTGCACTCGCGGGCGCGGGCGCCCGCGCCACACCGCCAACCCGGCAGGCCGTGTCCTACGGAGTAACTAATTCTCACCCAATCTTTCCCGCTAGCGCCGTTAAAATAGACGGGCGTATGGATAAGTTCGTGATCCGCGGCGGCAATCCGCTGCTGGGAACAATTCGAGTCAGCGGAGCCAAGAACGCCGCTCTGCCGGCGATGGCTGCAGCCCTGCTCACGGAAGAACCTGTAATTCTCGAAAATATTCCGCAGGTGCGCGACATTGAAACCACGCGCAAATTGCTTGCCGCCATGGGCGCCGAGGTCGAACTGGGATACGGCCGGGCGCAGCATCGCACCACCATTTGCGCCCGCAATCTAACCAGTCCCGAAGCCTCTTACGAACTGGTCAAGCAGATGCGGGCTTCATCGCTCGTCCTGGGCCCGCTGGTGGCCCGCTGCGGCCGGGCCCGCGTCTCGCTTCCCGGCGGATGCGCCATTGGAGCCCGCCCCATCGATCTTCACATCAAGGGACTGGAACGTCTCGGCGCCAGAATCAAACAGGAACATGGGTACATCGAGGCCAGCGCCGATCGTTTGCGCGGCGGCGAAATTGTATTCGACAGAATTACCGTGACCGGGACCGAAGACTTGCTGATGGCAGCAACTCTGGCCGAGGGCGAAACCGTGATGCAAAATTGCGCCCGCGAGCCTGAAGTTGCGGACCTGGCCGACTTGCTCACAAAAATGGGAGCGCAGATTGAAGGCGCGGGAACTTCCACCATCCGGGTAAAGGGCGTCAGCCGTTTGCATGGCGCGAAGCACCGGATCATTCCTGACCGCATCGAAGCTGCCACCTTCATCATTGCCGGCGCCATGACCGGCGGAGATCTAAACGTCGCGGGCTGCGACCCCGCTCATCTCGGCGCTCTGCTCGAAAAACTGACCGAAGTCGGAGTCAAGACGCGGCACAACGCCGATTCGGTCCGCGTGATGGGCGACAATCCGATCAAAGCCGCCGACATCGTGACCGAGGAGTATCCCGGTTTCCCTACCGACATGCAGGCCCAATACATGGCCCTGGCCACCCAGGCTGAGGGCACATCCGTCATTACCGAAAATATCTTCGAAAATCGCTTCATGCACGCGCTGGAAATGGTGCGCATGGGCGCAAACATCAAGATCGAAGGACGGCGCGCCGTAGTGCGCGGGCCTTCGCCGCTGAGTGCGGCGGCGGTGCTGGCGTCAGATCTGCGGGCCTCGGCTTCCCTGGTGCTGGCCGCGCTGGTGGCCGAAGGCGAGTCGATCATCGACCGCGTCTATCACATCGATCGCGGCTACGAAAACATAGAAGAAAAATTCAAAGGCGTCGGCGCCCAGATTCGCCGCATCGGAGAAATCTTGCCCAAGCGGGCGGCGGCGCCCGCCCGAATCTAGGCGCGAACGTTCAGGCTTGTGCTATCTTCTAGCCCTCCGTTCACATCTAACTGGGGGAGCGAATTGGAGAAAACCAAAACGCTCACGGAAACCCGCGCGGGCACCCTTTGGAGTTTTTCCCGGTGGTGGGCTGAGCCACGCGCTAGCTCTGGTGATCGATGGCAGGTCGGCAACTGCTCTTCACTCTCGTTTGTGTAACTTTGGCTTGCACGGTGAGCCTGGGCCAGATCACTCCTTCAGCATCTCCTGTGGGCACGGTAATTCCTCGAGTCGTTTGCGAGGCGGATAGCAAACAAAGCTATGCTCTTTACCTTCCCTCCGGCTTTTCTGCCACGCGGAGATGGCCGATCATTTATGTTTTTGATCCTGCCGCCCGTGGTGAAGTCGCCGTGGAGGCTGTTCGGGCCGCGGCCGAGAAGTTTGGATACATCGTTGCCGCTTCCAACAATTCGCACAACGGTCCGATGGCAGATTCTTTCGTGGCTGCAAATGCGGTGTGGAAAGATACACAGCAGCGGTTTCCCGTCGATGATCGTCGGCTCTACCTGGCGGGAATGTCCGGCGGGGCGCGCCTGGCCACTACGATCGCGCTGTCGTGTAATACCTGTGTAGCCGGTGTGATCGCAAATGCCGCGGGATTTCCCAATGGCGACCATCCCGCGCGCAAACCGCAATTCGCCTACTTCGGTGCGGTGGGGAACGCGGACTTCAACTATGGCGAATTCGTGGAATTGCGAAAAGCATTGGACGCAGACGGAACTCGGTACCGCATCCGTATCTTCGAAGGCCAGCACGGGTGGGCACCGCCAGAGGTTTGGCAGAGGCCCTTAACTGGATGGACATCCAGGCAATGTCTACGGGTATTCTGCCCCAAGATGCAACCCGTATCCGTCAAACCGCGGATGAAGAGCTCGTTAAAGCTCGCGAGCTGGAACGTAAAAAGGATTGGCTGGCTTCGCTCCGGCAATACAAGTCGCTGATACGCGATTTCAAGGGGCTGACAGACGTCAGCCCGGCGGAGAAATCGGGTGGCCCGCTTCGGGGTAACAAAGATGTAAAAGCCGCGGAAAAGGAGGAATCATCGGCCCTCAAACACCAGGCGCAGATCAGCGATCCGCTTTCCGCTCGCATGCTGGCGCTCGGATCGGGCGAAGGGAATGTGGACGACGCCGCAGCTTTAAAACAGGACCTTTTCGATCTCAAGAAGCGTGTTGACGCCTCGCGGAGCTCGAACGAATTGAAAGCACTGGTTGTGCGACGCGCGCTGACGGGGTTGGTGATCGAGGCCTACGAAGCCGGCCAGAACAGCCTGGATCGGAAGGATTACGGCGCGGCCTTGATCTACTTCGATTTAGCCTCGGCCGGATCGGCGAGTTCTGCGTGGGCACACTACCAGCGGGCGCGGGTATACGCGATAATGTCCGAAAAGAAAAACATGCTGGCGAGAATTGCGGCTCGCGTTGGCTGGAGGCTTCGCATGACGCCTCGGCGCTTGACGCGAGCGAGTTTCAACCTTTTAAGGAACTGGCCGAATTTCAAGCATTGGCCGGGCAGTGGCAGCGGGCCGGAGCAGCCGACAAAGCGCAACCCTGATTGAGCTTTACAGGCTTTCAAGGCAAGCTATACCCTCGCAGTGTTTTTGCGACAAAGTTCCCCTGTCGGTGTGTCGCTTAGAACACTCGCCATACAAAATGCGCCAGCAAGAGGAAGATCAGAAGCATGAAGGCGCCGATCCAGATCAGGAAGTTTTCGGTGAGCTTCGGGGACTCGATTTCTTTTTTGTCCATGGTGTCAGGATACACGCTCGGGACCCAAGTGGACTCGCTCAGGGGCTGGATGAAGGCGCAGCAAGTATGTTGTCAAGGCGCCGTCGTTGAGCTTGTCGTGGTGGCCCACCCAGGTTTTGGCTTGAGTGGGGCGCTTCTTACCTGACTATTTCGCCTTGGCCCCTTTCCGCACTCCTTGCGTGCTGAGCAGTCGTAAAGCATCTTTGGCATTGAACGGGTAGCGGCGAACCGATTGTTGCCCGGTCGTGCTCAGCGAGACATCCACACGCCGGTTGTTGGCCAGCACGATGACTCGTAAATTGTTTAGCATCTGCTGGCGATCGGCCTGGCTCAGGTCAGGATTTTGTGCGATCTGTTCTTTCACCTGGCTGGCCGTCAGATCGTCCTCTTCGCCAAACGATTGAACCTCGATGCTGCTGGCCGGGACACCATGTTCGACCAGAAAGGTCTTGGCCCGTTCCACCCGCCGATCGGTCAGCGCTTTGTTGTACGTGTGCGATCCGCGAGAATCAGCGTGGCCGCCGAGTGTCAGTTTGGCCTCAGGCTTGAATGTGAGATACCGGTTGAAGCCGGTGGCCAAGTCACTCAACACAGCCTGCTGACTCTCGACCAGCCCGCCTTCTGGATTCTTCTCTGTGGGCCGGGCAGTTGGGAAGTAGATACTGTGCAGGGCCAGCCGGGCCTCGAGTTCGGTGACCTCCGGGGGAGGCGCAGCCGGGGGCAGTGCTTCCACCATCACACTGGTGGTTGACGAAGCCGTCAGCGCGGGATTGCGATCATCGCTGACACTGCAGGTCACGGTGATCGGACCGGGTTGCGCACCGCTCGTGTCCAGAGTAGCGGTGTCGTCAGCGCCGGAGAGCGTGCCGGCGGTAGCGTTGTAACTGTAGCGAATCCGGCGCTGGTCGGGACTGCTCGCGGTCGAGCGGATGCTGGCGGAAGAGCCGGCAGTCACGGTACCGGGATCTGCGGTGCATGAAATCTCGGGAGGATGGGGCCGCTTTACCGTGAATGCGGCGGTGCAGGAAGCGACACCTCGCTTGCTGCCGTCAGTCAGGCTGGCATTGACCGTATACGGGCCCGGCTGCAAATTAGCAGTCTCAATCCGGGTGGAAGCATTCGTCCCGCCATCGCTGACGCCACTGCCACTCCAGTTGTATCGCACGGTGCGATGCGAATTGAAATTCGATCCATTTGCACTGGCGGTTACGGGTTCCCCGGCAAAGACTTCGGCTGGATCGGCCGCGCAGGCGGCAGCCGGAGGGAGCGGCGGCGGCCCGCCACCCAACATGAAATTCAGCCCGGTCTGCAGCCTTATGCCGCGGATTTCGGTTTCCGAAGTCGTCGCCTGGGGACCGTAGCGGTAGTTGGAATAGACAAAATCGGCGCGCAGCATCCGCCACGCGAAGTGCCGCGTCAGGTCCAAATCGAGGCCGCCGCCGGCCATCACCCCCAATTTCTGGACGTCGTGAAACGCATCCGGCATGAGCCGGTGGTCGCCCGCCAGAACTTCCAGGAACGGGGAAAAATAGCGATGACGAAAAGTGAACTTTGGACCGATGGAAAAGTTGGAGAGCGCGGCATCATCGACCCGGTCAGCTGCGACTTCGCCGCTGTTCCAGAGCGTGCTGCTGTCAAGCGTGATTCCCAGCCAGCGGTTGAAGTCATAGGTAATGCTCGCGCCCACACCTCGCGGATTCGCTTCCAGCCGGCTGCTTACCGGCAGCAATCCCAGCGGAAGCACGCCATGTACATCGGCGCCGGGATGGAAAAAAGAATATCCGCCATACAACTCCCATTTCGGGCCGGGGGGCTCCTGCGCCAGGGCGACCGGCGCAAAGCCAATCGCAATCGCAACCGCCATCAACAGCATGACTACAACTGAACCGAGAGGGGCGTGAGAATCAGATGACATGGCGAAGATTCCTCCGAACTGAGTCGCTTGCACTGAATTTGAACCAGGCCCGGCAAGGTGACCCGCAATGGGCCACTCTGCAGAATGCACATTGGTTAAGGCGCGGTCACTGCATTGCTGTCAAATGTGACTGCGGCGTTGCGGGCCAAGGCTCTGCCTTGCAGGCTGGCGCCAGTATCCAGAGTGATTGCATCGAGTGCGATGATCGTTCCTTTGAAAATAGAGTTCGTGCCTAGAGTCGCGGAACTGGCGACCTGCCAAAAGATGTTCTTGGCCTGGGCGCCGCCCGCAAGAACCACCTGGGTGCTGCCCAGGGTAGTGAGCGTAGACCCAATCTGGAAGATGAAGACCGCGTTGGCGTTGCCCTGAGCGTCCAGCGTGACGTTGCCTGCCGACAACATGACGGTGCTCGCGTTTTTGTATAAGCCCGGAGTGAACGTCAGTCCGCTTAGGTTCGCGGGCAGGGCAGCGCCTCCGGGCAAGGCTGCGGCGTAGTTATAGGCGATGACCAAATCGAGCTGGCCTTGCGCCGCGGTCGGATCGGTAATGTGCATGACCGCGGGAGCGATCAGGGTTCCCGGCGGGAACCCGGTAACCGCGCTTCCGGGACTGAGTCCAAGGTCACCGCCGGCAAGCGTGGTGGGGCCGGTATTCGTAACCGTTGAGCCGGCTACGGCGTCGAAATTCGCCGCCGATCCTAGCGGCACCGGCGCCTGGCACGCCTGGGTTGCCGTGGTAAAGCTCCAGATAAAATTGCCGGCGAGTCCGTTCGCCGAAAGGTCCTGCGCCCCCGTGGTCACCGTGGCGGTATACGCCGTGCCCGGCGCAAGATTCGCCGCGGGCGTAAATGCAGCGACCCTGCCAGTACCGTCCAATGTAACAACTCCGGCCACCGGAGTTACCCCGGGACCATTCACTTTGAATGTGATCGCGTCAATGGTTGCGGGGTTCATGGCCTCGTTGAATGTCGCGGTGATCGTCGAGTCGAGGCATACGCCAACGCTTTCATCGGCAGGAGTTTCGGAAATCACCGCTGGTGGCGGCGGTGTCGCGCACGCCGTCGGAGAGGTGGTGAATGTCGATACGAAGTCACTCGCCAGCGCATTGCCGGATACGTCGTGCGCCCCGGTCGTGATGGTGACGGTATAGGCGGTGTTCAATCCAAGAGGGGCAGTGGGCGAAAAGACGAAAATCTTGTTGGGGACGTCGTGGGTGATGTTTCCGGGGACTGAGGTTATACCAGGTCCCGTCAGCTTGAAGGTTGTCGGGTTAACGGTTGCGGGCATCATCGCCTGGGGGAAGGTGACCGCAATCACGACGTTGGAACATGTGCCGGTCGACGCGTTGCCGGGGCTTACGGAACTAGGCGGCAGGGATGGTTGACACATCGTGGCGGCGGTAGTGAAGGTCCACACAAAATCCTTTGCCAGATTCTGGCCTAAAAGGTCTGCGGCCCCGGTCGTAATCGTGGCCGTGTATGTCGTATTCGTCGCCAGAGAATTGCCGGGAGTGAAGATCGCGCTGTTGCTCGTCGTGTCATAGGTGACTTGCCCGTTCACCGGTGTCGTACCTGGGCCGGTCAAAGTGAACGTCGAGTTATCGATTGTCGCCGGGTTCATGGCCTCGCTGAAGGCCGCGGTTGCGACGGTATTGGGACACGCTCCATTGCCGGGAGTAGCCGACTGAACCGCGGGCGCGCCGACCCCGGAACAAACCGTCACACCGGTTGTGAAGCTCCAAACCATCGGATTCGCAAGGTCATTGCCGAAAGCGTCCCGGACCTGGGTTGAGATTTGGGCGTTGTACAAAGTGGACGGAGCGAGATTTGCGGATGGTGTGAAGGTCGCTGTATTGCTGGTTGCGTCGTAGGCAATCTGACCTGCCAGAGCGGTGCCGTTGGGGCCAGTCAGCGTGAAAGTTGCGACTGTGATGGTGGCGGGATTCATCGCCTTACTGAACCTGGCGCTCACAGTCGTGTTAATGCACGCACCAACGGAGCCCGCTATCGGCGCCACGGCGGTCACGGTGGGAGCCGTCAGGCCTGGGTTTCCGCCAGTCTTATCCGGATCGCCGCATCCCGTGGCAACAATCAGGAGCAGAAATGCTGTAAGGCAGATCGTGTGCGCGCTGTAGCTTCGCATGTCCATCACCCTTCTGTTTCGGTGCGCGGCTCAAGCACCGCCGGTGACTCAGAATGCAATTGGGTGACCGAAACCTAAGGGACGTACTCAGTGACGATCTGATCTCCGATCTCCTTGTGCGCGGAAGACGGTGAGGCGACTCACTCCCTCTCCAAATCTTCCACGTGTTGAATGATTTGCTTTATTCCACGAAGATCGCCCCGACCTCACCGGAAAAACAATTACTTTGCGCGTTTAATCGAGGAAATGAGGTCCGAAGCAGGTTGGCGGAACCAAAGTCCATCCGATCCTGTCCCATGGTGGGAGAAGCCATTCTCTAAATGGAAATAGAACGGGTGATGAATTGAAGCCGAATGGCAGGTGGCCCTCGGAGCGACCCTCCTGAGATTGCTAGAAGATTCTCCAGACGAAGTGGGCGATCAGGGCAAACACCACAATCATGAATCCGGTGATCCAGATCAGGAATCTGGCGGTGAGTTTTGGGGACTCGATTTCTTTCTTGTCCATGGTGTCACGATACGCTCATGCGAGGGGGTTGCCGAGCTTTCGCTCGGCTGGGCAGGTGGGGCATCCTTCGACTTCGCTCAGGACAGGCTCTGCCCCTACGTGGGTCGTGGAAAGAAAAAGGCCGCGATGTTTTATCGCGGCCTTTTCTGGTCAGGTTTGAGGCGCGCGGGCGAGGGCGCCCGCGCCACACAAAGGTTTAGTGGCGGCCTCCGCCGTGTCCGCCGCCGCCGAAACCGCCACGGCCGCCGCGTCCCGGGCCACCTCGGCCGCGTCCTCGACCACCACCGCCGCCGCCGGGGCGACGTCCACGGTCGCCTCCTCGGTCGCCACCTCGATCTGGGCCACGATCTCCGCTGCGTTCTGGACCGCGGTCACCTGGGGCGCCTCCGGCTACCGGGGCGTCGCGGTTGAAGTTGGGTTCGTCGTCGGCGAAATCGGCGCCGCCTTCGATGGTTAACGCCGGGGCATGAGCGGGTTCACCGCCGCCGCTTTCTCCTCCACCGTTTTCGGGTGGAAGTTCGCCGCCGCCCATCTTGGCGCGCTGCTCTTTCAGAATGGCTTTGCGCGACAGGCGGATGCGGTTGCCTTCGACGGCCAGCACTTTCACCAGCACCTGGTCGCCTTCTTTCAGTTCGTCGCGAACATCTTTAATGCGATGCTCCGCGACTTCGCTGATGTGCAGCAGGCCGTCGGTGCCGGGAATGATTTCGACGAACGCGCCGAAATCAGCCAGGCGGGTGACTGTGCCGAGATAGGTCTTGCCGATCTCGGCTGTGGCCGTGAGGTCGCCGATGATCTGGAGGGCCTTGGCTGCCGAAGCCTCGTCGTTCGAGGCCACGTTGATTTTGCCGGAGTCCTCGACGTCGATCTTTACGCCGGTGCGCTCGATGATGCTGCGAATCATCTTGCCGCCGGGCCCGATGACGTCGCGAATCTTGTCGACCGGAATCTGCAGGGTGTAGATACGCGGCGCGAAGGACGAAACCTTTTCGCGCGGAGCGGAGATGACCGCGTTCATCTTGTCGAGAATGTAGAGGCGTCCGCGCTGGGCCTGGGCCATCGCTTCGCGCATGATCTGCGCCGTGATGCCTCCGACCTTGATGTCCATCTGCAGGGCGGTGATGCCGTCCTTGGTGCCGGCAACTTTGAAGTCCATGTCGCCGTAGTGATCTTCAGCGCCAGCGATGTCGGTCAGGATGGCGTAGTTGTCGCCTTCCTTGACCAGGCCCATGGCAACGCCTGCGACCGGAGACTTCAGAGGAACGCCGGCGTCCATGAGCGACAATGACGCTCCGCAGACCGTGGCCATCGAAGATGAGCCGTTCGATTCCAGAATGTCGGAGACCACGCGCATGGCATAAGGCCACTTGTCTTCGTCGGGCAGGACGTTCGAGATGGAACGCTCCGCCAGCGCGCCGTGACCGATTTCGCGCCGACCTGCGCCACGCAGAAATGCAACCTCTCCAACCGAAAACGGCGGAAAGTTATAGTGCAGCATGAAGCGCTTCTTGGCTTCGCCTTCGAAGACTTCGAGGCGCTGCATGTCGTCGCTGGTGCCCAGAGTGGTGGTGACCAGGGCCTGGGTTTCGCCGCGGGTGAAGATGGCGGATCCGTGGGTGCGGGGCAGGACGCCGACTTCGATCCAGATATCGCGAATCTGGTCGAAGGCGCGGCCGTCGGGACGGCGCTTCTGGTTGATGACCTGTTCGCGGAAGATGCGCTCGCGCAGAGTCTCGAAGTAGGTCTTGAATTTCTTCTGCGCGGCTTCGTCTTCGGCCGGGATGGCAGCCTGCAACCCTTTCTTGAGTTCGCGAACCAGATTGTAGCTTTCCGCCTTGGGATATTTCTGGGTGTCGAGGCGGTCGGCCAGGTCGGCGCCGACGCGGTTCTTCAGGTCGTCGAAGTAAGCCTGGTCGAACTCGGGCGGAGTGACCTGGCGCTTCGGCTTCCCTGCTTTCTGCCGCAGATCGTTGATGGCGGCGCAAATCTTTTTGATCTCGGTGTGGGCGAACTCGATGGCGTCCACCACCGTTTCTTCCTTCACTTCCTTGGCGCCGGACTCGATCATCACGATGCCTTCGGAAGTGCCGACCACCATGATGTTCAGCAGGCTCTCGCGCATCTCGGTGTAAGTCGGGTTGATGACGAATGCGCCATTGACCAGGCCGACGCGCACCGCGCCGATGGGGCCTTCGAACGGGATGTCGGAGATGGTGAGTGCGGCCGATGCGCCGTTGATGCCGAGGACGTCAGGATCATTTTCGGTGTCGGCGGAGAGCACGAAGGCGATGACCTGGGTCTCGCACCTGAAACCGTCCGGTAAACAGCGGGCGCACGGGGCGGTCGATCTGGCGGCTGGTGAGAATTTCACGCTCGCTGGGACGGCCTTCGCGCTTGATGAAGCCGCCGGGGATGCGTCCGCCGGCGTAGGTGTATTCGCGATAGTCGACGGTCAGGGGGAAGAAATCGATGCCCTCGCGGGGATCGGGGTTGGCGGTGGCGGTGGCGAGAACGACGTTATCGCCGATGCGCACCACGACCGAACCGTGCGCCTGCTTGGCTAATTTTCCGGTTTCAAAAGAGATGGTTTTACCGCCGGCAAGTTCAACAGATACTTCTTGTTTCATGATTCATTTCCTTTTGGCAGGAGGACACACGCGCGTCCGTTTGGAGAGGCTGCACAGTTTGAAGGGCAAGAGCCAGTAGCGTTCTGGGATGGCCGGAAACACACCGTTCGCGGCTTTTTCCTTGTTTCGTGATGGCCGTCTGCGCAACGGCCGGATGATTCCGATGGTGGTCCGGCGAATACACCCCGAGCCGGGAACGGCCCCGCAGAAACCTACTTGCGCAGGCCCAGCTTATGCACAACCGTCTTGTAACGCTCGGAATCGTATAATCTTGAGGTAGTCGAGCAGGCGGCGACGCTTGCTGACCAGCATGAGAAGACCGCGGCGCGAGCCATGGTCCTTCTGGTGCGTTTTGAAGTGATCCGTCAATTGGCCAATCCGCTCGCTTAGCAACGCGATTTGGACTTCGGGGCTGCCCGTATCGGTGGGATGCGTGCCGTACTGGTCGATGAGGGATTTCTTTTGCTCTCTGGCTAGCACTAACCTAGTGCACTCCTGTCTTCTAGTTTCAATTTGATCGTAACGTGCATTTAAGGTAACACGCTGTAGACCGAGGTGTAAAGGTCGGAGCCGAGGGACTCGTTCGGGCGCCTGGAAGCTGGCGAGTCAGCCGGCCTTATCGCAGGGCGCAGACCGCGGGCTCACAACAGTCGTGCCGGACTACGGAACCACGGCAGAGCGGAATACCAAAGGGACGTGCCGAATTCGCATCTGAATTAGTATAGTGATGCCGACTGCCATGACAGTGCGATGCGTTCAATGCGGCCAGGAGAATAATCCGCAATATCGTTTCTGCGGCATGTGCGGAGCTCCCGTTGGGCCGCCCCCGGCGCCGGTCGCCAACGATCCGGGGCGCGAAAGAGTCAGAGTCCCGGTCAGCGGCCCTTCTTTCTTGGGGCTGGGGGACGAACGCTCCCGTGACCTGGACTACCTGCTTGAAGACGAGCCGCCACGGGGCCACGGACGACTCTATCTGGCTCTGCTTTTGCTGCGTGGTGAGCGGAGCCTTGCTGGCGTGGCACTGGCAGCGTGACGGCTATCCCTGGGCGGGATTCGATCCTGAGGCCGACGGCAACAGCCAGTCGGCGCCGCGTGAGTCCCCCGGCTCCGGCTCCGGATTCGGCCGCGGCCGCGGCTCCGGTCGTGCCCGTAGAGCCGACAGCGAATCCGGCGCCGCCCGAGGCGCAACCTGCGGCCAGTCGAAGCGCCTCGAGCTCCTGCTGCGGAGCCTGCCGGGCAGTACTTCGGCTGCCGCCGCCGCTGCCGCGAAGCCAGCCGACCAGAGCTCGCACCACCGACAGCGCAGACCGTCCCCGATTCCGCGAGCCCAGGCCAACGGCGGCTCCGCCGCACAGCGTCTCCGCAGGCTGAGCGATCCGCGAGGCCACGGAACCGACTCCGAGCTCCGACGCCAAGCACGCCGAAGGAAACGCCGGCTGCGACCGTCGATGCCATCGCCGAAATCAGTGAGTCCGAAGCCGTCGCCGGCAGCTCCGGCGGCCACCTTCGAAGACCGGCTGGTGGCCGACGGAGAAAAATATCTGTACGGACGAGGAGTTCCGGAGGACTGCGAGCGGGCGCAGAGAAATCTTCAGATCGCGCGCGCGACAATCGAATGCCAAGGCGCAGACCTTGCTGGGCGCCATGTACGCGACCGGGCACTGTGTGAGCCGCGATCTTCCCACGGCCTATCGCTGGTTCGCCAAGGCGCTGCACGGGGACCCGAGCAATTCGCGGGTGCAGCGCGATCTGGAAGTGCTTTGGAAACAGATGACGCCGGAAGAGCGACAGCTGGCGATGAAGAGCCAGTAGGGCTTCGATAGCTCTGGCTGCAGGACTGCAGGTTTATCCTTCAGCTCATCAGTTCATGGTTCTACAGTTCTCAGCGATAGTGATGATGGTGGGCGGCGGTCTCGGGGGAACTCATGACCAGGCGTCCGTGCTGAACTCCCTTGGTGCTGATCAGACGGTCGGCCAGCTTTTGCACCTCTTTTGATTTGCCGCGAAGTACGACGACCTCGAGGCAGCTTTCGTGATCCAGGTGGGCATGCAGCGTGGAGATAATCACGTGATGATGCTCATGCTGCAGGTCGGTGAGTTTCTCGGGCAAGAGGCGGGTGTGGTGGTCGTAGATGAGCGTGACCGTGCCCACCACGAAGGCATCGGGAGCGACCACGGCGGAGCCGACCAGGCGGTCGCGAATGAGATCGCGAAAGGCTTCGGAGCGGTTCTCGTAACCTTTTCCGGCGATGAAGCGGTCGAAGCGGCGAAGCAGTTCCGTGTCGATGGCTACACCGATGCGGCTTAGATCTCCCATTTAAGGCCCTCTCGGCAATAGTTTACTCCCTGGGAGTCAGTCGCGACGGTTGTGCCGCTCGCGCGGATGCTGCTATCGTTTTGCGGCCTTCCTTTGGCGGGTAACCGATTGCGGACCAGACGGATGGTACAAAAGTAAGCACAGCCCGCGACAATCCGCAGCGGGCCTGGGGCCGTACTTCTGAAAGGATGAGATAACGGTTTGTCCGGCGCTGAACTAACAGGAGGAATGAGCGAGGTTTCGCTGGTGTGGGCGATCCGCTCGGGCGACGAGAGCGCGATGGCGACGCTCTACGACCGCTATTCTTCCCTGGTGTATGCGGTGGCGTTGCGGGTACTGGGCGATACGGGAGCCGCGGAAGACGTGTTGCAGGAAGTGTTCATGCAGTTGTGGCGCAATCCGGCCGCGTTTGATTCGAGCCGCGGCAACCTGGGCGCGTGGCTGGGAGTGATTACGCGTAACCGCGCCATTGATGGCCTGCGCAAACGGCGTCCGGAAACTGATATCGCCGATGTGGTGGTTTCCGTCGAACCCGACATGGCGGGCGAGGCGGAGCGGGCGCGGGCCATGGAGAAAGTCCGGGGCGCGCTGGGCGGCATGCCGGCGCCGCAACGCAGCGCGCTGGAGATGGCCTACTTCGAAGGGCTCACCCACACGGAAATTGCGGCCAAGACGGGAGAGCCGCTGGGTACGATCAAGACTCGGATTCGCACCGGGTTGCAAGCCCTGCGGAAGGTGTTTGAAGTATGAGCGCACACGAACAATTCGCCGACGATCTCGCGCTGCTCGCGCTCGGCGCGCTTGCAGGGCGACGAGCGCGTCGCGGTCGAGAAGCACCTGGAAGGGTGTCCGGCCTGCCGCCGCGAACTGGAGCGCTTGCGCGGCGATATGGCTTTGCTCGCGCTTTCGGCGTCCGGGCCGGCTGCCGCCGCGACGCTCCCGCGAACGGCTATTGAAGGCGATTGCGCAAAGAACCGCGAGAGCAGAAAGTTGCGGCGCGCAGATCGTCGTGGACGTTCCTGCCCTGGCTGGCGACCGCAGCGATCTTGCTGGTCGGCGGGTTTCTTCTGGCAGCAGAGCGACCGTCTGGCACAGCGGGTGGCCCAGTTGCAGGACGAATCCGCACAACAGCAGGCGCAACTCGAACGCGCCCGCGAAGTTGTCTCCACCCTGACTTCGACCGACGCATTGCGCGTGACCCTGGTAGCGGCGCAGGCTCCTCCGCAGCCGCAGGGCAAAGCGATCTACGTGCGGAACCGCTCGAGCCTGATTTTCCTGGCCAGCAATATGCCGGTCCTGCCGCCGCAGAAAGCCTATGAGTTGTGGCTGATTCCGACGAACGGAGCACCCATCCCGGCGGGCGTGTTCAAGCCCGATGCCCGCGGCAGCGCGACCGTGATTGAACCTCCACTGCCCGGCGGGATCGAAGCCAAGACGTTTGCGATTACGGTCGAGCCGGAGCAGGGATCGTCGACGCCTACGATGCCGATTGTGATGACGGGAGCGGGGGAGTAGGTCAAGCGCGCGCCGTCGGCACACTTCGGCGCTTCCTCACTAGTGGACCCACGACCCCGAAGTAAAAGGCGAAGCTGGCTGCGAAGACGATACCCGTCAGCTTGATATTCAACGTAATGGCGAAGCACAGCACGGCCACTCCAAAAAGCCAGAAAATCATTTCGCCGGCGATGGCCTGTCCCCAGCGCGCATGGCCTCCGCCGGCTGGCACGCGCGGCGTAAGCGATGGCCAGAACCGCGGAACCGCCTTCAGGTAAGCGACGTAGGATTCTCCCTGCGTCTGCCGCAGGCCGTCTTCCTCGCGAAAAATCAGGCGGTAGACAAACACCCACACGCAAACCACCATGAACAGCCATCCCAGGCGGCTGGCCATGACGCCGATTCCCGCGATCATTGGCAGATTGGCGAGGTACAAGGGATTGCGGACGTAGCGATAGGGGCCGTCCGCGACCAGGGCTTCGGAGTGCTGGCTGACATCGTGGACCACCTCGGTGCGAAGGTAAGCCGTAGCCCAGGTACGAAGTACAGCCGATAAGAAAATCGAGAGCGCGCCACAGGCGAAAATGAGACGGAGCGAGAAATTTCCACGGGCGCTGTCCGGGTCAATCGAGGGAGCGAGCCAGTGCAGCAAACCGACCGCGAAGTTCACGTGATCGAGCGCGCCCAGGCTGAAGGCGATGAAGATAATGCCGCCGATGATCCAGAAACGCTGCTCGAATTCAAATTTTGTAGCGCGCATATCGAACCAGGTAGTGCCGGCCGGAGGCAGCTCTACTTCTTAGGACTCTTCGCTCTCTTTCAAGCGGGCGATCACGCCGAAGTCCTCGAGCGTCGTGGTGTCGCCTTTCACGTCGCCGCTGCTGGCAAGTTCGCGGAGCAGGCGGCGCATGATTTTCCCGCTGCGAGTCTTAGGCAGCATGTCGGTAAAACGAATGTCATCCGGCTTGGCCATGGCGCCGATCTCTTTGGCCACCCACTTTCGCAGCTCGTCTTTCAGTTCGTTAGTCGGCTTTCTTCCCTGCTCGAGGGTGACGAACGCCGAAATGGCCTGACCCTTGATTTCATCGGGACGGGCCACCACCGCAGCTTCGGCAACGGCTTCATGCGCCACCAGCGCCGACTCTACCTCCATCGTGCTGAGGCGGTGACCGGAGACGTTGATCACGTCGTCCACCCGGCCCATCACCCAGAAGTAGCCGTCTTTGTCTTTGCGAGCGCCGTCGCCGGTGAAGTACATGCCCGGGATCTGCGACCAGTATTGCGAGACGTAACGATCAGGATCGCCGTAAATGGTGCGCAGCATTCCTGGCCAGGGCTGCTTGAGCACGAGAAATCCGCCCGAGCCTTCGGGCACAGGTTTGCCGTCCATGGTGACGACTTCAGGAACGACACCGGGGAAAGGACGCGTGGCCGAGCCCGGCTTGGTCGCAATAGCGCCGGGGATGGGGCTGAGCATGATGTGTCCGGTTTCGGTTTGCCACCAGGTGTCGACGATGGGACAACGGTTGTGACCGATGACTTCGCGGTACCACATCCAGGCCTCGGGATTGATGGGCTCGCCGACCGTGCCCAGCAGCCGCAGGCTGTCGAGCTTGTGTTTCTTTGGCCACTCGTCACCCCACTTGGTGAAGGTGCGAATCGCGGTGGGCGCGGTATAGAAGATGCTGACCTGATGACGATCGATGATGCTCCAGAAACGGTCCGGCTCGGGAGTAGTTGGGCGCGCCTTCGTACATCACGCAGGTGGTGCCGTTTTGCAGTGGCCCGTAAACGATGTAGCTGTGGCCGGTGACCCATCCGATGTCGGCGGAGCACCAGTAGGTGTCGTCCTCCTTGATGTCGAAGATCCACTTTGTGGTGATGTAGGTGCCGACGGAATATCCGCCGGTGGTGTGCACCACGCCCTTCGGCTTGCCGGTGGTCCCGGAGGTATAAAGAATGTAGAGCGGGTGCTCGGCATCGAGGGGCTCAGCGGGGCATTCGTCAGACGCCTTCGCCATCAGCTCGTGCCACCAGTGGTCGCGGCCCGCCTGCATGTTGATCGGTGTCCCGGTGCGACGGTAGACAATCACATGCTTCACCGACGGACAGGACTTCAGCGCTTCTTCGACTGCGGGAAAGAGTTTGACCTCAGCGCCGCGGCGATAGGAGCCGTCCTGGGTGATGACGGCCGTTGCCTGCGAGTCGTGAATGCGATCGACCAGAGCGTTTGAGGAGAATCCTCCGAAGACCACAGTGTGCGGGGCGCCGATGCGGGCGCAAGCCAGCATGGCGATCGGTAACTCGGGAGTCATACCCATGTAGATGGCGACCCGGTCGCCTTTTTTGACGCCAAGCGACTTCAAAACATTGGCGAACTTCTGCACTTCGCGATGAAGCTGTTGATAGGTGAGAGTGCGAACTTCGCCGGGTTCGCTTTCCCAGATCAGCGCGGCCTTGTTTTTGCGGGCAGTCTGCACATGGCGGTCGAGACAGTTGTAAGAAATATTGAGCTGTCCGCCGACAAACCATTTGGCCCACGGCACCTTCCATTCCAGCACCTTGTCCCATTTCCTGAACCAGTGCAGCTCATTCGCGATTCCCGCCCAGAATTTTTCCGGCTGCTCGACCGATTCGCGATAGATGCGCTCGTAGTCTTCCAGGCTCTTGATGTGGGCCTGTTGGCGGAAGTGCTCCGGACTTTCGAATTTCCGGTCCTCGTGCAGGACAGACTCGATATTGGTGCGGGCATCGGCCGCTGGAGGCTTTTCGGGCATGCTGATCCCTCGTCTCTATTCAACTGCAGAAAAGTGCACTGCAGATTCTACAGGGGCTGAGGTGGAAATGTCTGCACGGGGCGGGGCCTCTAATTCGTTAACCACGAAGGTCTACGAAGGTATGAATTTTTGGGACATCCTTTGGCTTTCGTGTCCTGTGTGGCGAATGCGCTCCTTGATGGCTATCACGCATCAAGAAATCTATCCCGGTATTTTTTTTCGGGCAGCAGACAGGTCTCGTATTTTCCGAAGATGCGGTAGCGGTGCCGGGCGACCACGGCATATCCCCAGTCGCGCAGCGATTTGGGAAGAATGCGGAGGCAACCGTGGCGATGGCGCTCCAAAAGCCGCCCAGTTCGCGCAAAACGAAAATCACGGCATCGGAGCGAGCCGTCGAGCTGGCCGCCTTCTGAGACGACGTAGACCGTGTCCAGATCATCCGGATCGAGGCCGTGGCGCTGCAGGATCGCGGCGGCGTAGGCGCTCTGCAGCGATGCGAAACGAAAGCGAGCGGCGGTGTCGTGCCTGAGGACAAACCGCACCAGGCCGTTGCAAAGTCCACAGACGCCGTCGTAGAGGAGAACAGGATTGGCGGGATTTGGCATGGCAGAGTCTGGCATGGCAGGTCATGGCCCTGGTGTCTGTTCTCCTGGCAACCATTCTTTCGCCCTTTCAGGGCTCGGTCATCTTCCGCGCTTCACCCAGGGCTTGCGCCCTGGGCTACAGTCTTACGCCGCTTCGCGGCTATGCAGTAGCCGTTCGATCGCTTCAGATCAGCGTGGGGTGTCGGGCTTTCTCTGCAGTTCGGGGACGTACTCTGCCACGCTCCCTTTTTCCAGCAGGTAGTTGCCGGGGCCTTGTTTGCCGCGAGTGGTACGGGCGAATTCGGCCACGAAGAAACCACCACGCAGGGCCTCGATGAATGCCCAGCGCGTTGCTTCCCGCCATTCGCGCGCCAGGCCCGGGTCTTTGTGTTCGACGGCTCCGATGTCGCTGGGAATCTGGATGGCAATTCTTTGCCGCGCCAGTGCCGTGGCCAGATCGTTGCGCAGCGGCTTGCCATCGCCGTTGAACTGGACCAGGGGCCGCAAGTGCGACAACGCGTCGAGAATTTCGGGGCGGTAGTCTTTGCCTTGCAGGCGATCACGCACCCGGCGGCTGGTGAGCGCCCACCTTACCCATAAGCGATCGGTGCCGTTGCGATGGAGGAGGCTGGAAGTTTCCGGTCCGTAGAAATCTATCTTGTAGGTCTCCGAGACTACGCCTAGTTTCCCGAAGTTGAGGTGGGCATTCCGGCTTTGCAAGGGATCGAAAGTCCAGGTCATCTCGGCGACGCGCATGGCGAGAGCTCGTTCGCGCTGCGCCAGTTTAAGTTTGTAGCCCAGATCGAGGTCGCGATAAGTCTCGCGGACGGCGAGCATGTGGGAGTGCAGGGTGATGTGTCCGGACTCCATGGCGAGGAAGCCGAAGGCGAATCCGGCCAGCTTTGCGCCATCGAAAGCGCCGATCCAGACGCTGCCCGCCTCTTTAGTTGCGATCATCAGGGCCAGGGGCATGACGTCGCGATCGGCGAGTCCCCATACCTCTTGCTCCACGGCCTCGGCTTGCTTCAGATCTTCGAAGCTCTGCAGGTCGCGGATGGTGACGGAGTCTCGCGGGGACGTCGCTCATGAAGGCGTCCAATATACGTGAGACGAATCAGGGACGCCAGCCTTGCTTCGTGGGGCCAGCGAGTCGCGTCGCGGACTCCCGACCCGAAAGCCGGCAAGATGCCGAGCGCTACCTGGCGGAGGGCAGTTGAGCTTATGGGGGCCTTCGACTGCGCTTCTTAGCCTTGGACGCGGGCGGATTTGCCGCTCCAGAAGGCCTCGCGGAGCTCGCGTTTCAGCATCTTTCCCGTTCCTGTTTTTGGCAGGGGGCCGTCCACGAACTTTATCAGGCGGGGCATTTTGTATTTTGCGATCCGCGGCTTGAGCGAAAGCAGTAACTGTTGCTCGTTTAGCTGCTGACCGGGTTTCAACACAATGATGGCGACCGGAATCTCACCCCATTGCGGATCTGGTGCGGAGACCACGGCGCATTCGAGGACGGCCGGGTGGGCGAAGATCGCTTTCTCTACCTCGATGGACGAAATGTTTTCGCCGCCGCTGATGATGATGTCCTTCTTGCGATCGACGATGTAAATGTAATTCTCGTCGTCCCAGACCGCCATGTCTCCGGTGTGCAGCCAGTTGCCGGTGATGGCCGCTTGGGTGGCTTCGGGCTCGCGGTAGTAGCCGTCCATCACGTTGTCGCCACGGACGACCACCTCGCCTACAGTTTGCATATCCCGCGGCACATCGCGCATTTCCCAATCGACGACATGAACTTCGAAGCCGACCAGCGGCCAGCCTGCAGCTGCCAGGCGCGCCAGCCGCTCATTGTCATCGGCACAGACCACATCGCTCTTGGTCTGAGCCGTGGTAGCGACCGGACTGGTTTCTGTGAGTCCGTAGCCGGAACATACCTCGCAATGGAACGCCTGCTCCATGCGGGCGATCAGCTCGGGAGAGGATGCTGCGCCGCCGGTGGTGATCGTCCGCATGCTGGAGGTGTCGAACTTGCCAAGCTCGGGACAATTGAGCAGCGCATTGGCCATGGTGGGAACCAGGGTCATGGACGTGGCCTTTTCCTCCTGGATAATGCGCAGCACGTAGGCGGGATCGAAGCGGCGGACCATCACGTGCCTGCTCCCCTTCATGGTGATGCTCTGGGGACGTCCCCAGCCGTTGGCGTGAAACAGCGGGATGGTGTGCAGCTCCACGTCAGTGTCTTTGCATTGAAAAGTGGAAAGTATGCTCAACGCATGCACGTAGAGCGTGCGGTGCGACAGCATCACGCCCTTGGGCATGCCGGTGCTGCCGCTGGTGTAGAAGATTTCGGCGATTTCATTTTCGTCAAACGAACAAATATCAGGGCGCGAAATGCGGTCGCGCGCCATCAGGTCTTCGAGGAACAGGTCCGCCTGCGGAACGGGCTGGTCGATAGCGACGTAGCTCGTGACGCCGGGACAAGATTTTCGAAGCTCCGTGACCAGCGGCGCAAATTCGCTTTCGAAAACCAGCATGCTGGCGCCGGCGTGATTCAGAATCGCCGTCAGTTCGGCAGGGCTGGAGGCGTACGTTGAGCGGCATTGCGATGGCACGCACCAGAGGAGGTCCGTAATAGCCTTCCAAAAGCTGATGGTTGTTAAAGCTGAGATATGCAACCCGATCGCCGGGGCGGATGCCCTGGGAAATCAGCCCGGCGGCGAGACGCTCGCAGCGCTCTCCAAACTGGGCGTAGGTAAAAGAGTTGGAGCCGGAGACAACGCCTGTCTTCTTTCCATATAGATCAACAGCGCGGTACAGGCACCGGATAGGTGTAAGCGGAACGTTCATGGTCGGCCTGGGAAGTCCTCGAGCTGGATAGCTTTCAGAAACCTCGCTCGGCATGATACACGACTTGGCCAGACGTCTCAGATAATCTGTGGCATAAACGGAGGCGCAGACATGGCAGCGGCGAAGAGTCTTGCCGGCAAGACTTTGTTTATTACCGGCGCCAGTCGCGGCATCGGGCTGGCGATTGGGTTGCGCGCGGCGCGTGACGGCGCGAATGTTGTCATTGCGGCCAAGACCGAGAAGGCGCATCCCAGGCTGCCGGGAACGATCCACAGCGCAGCGGCCGAGATCGAAGCCGCCGGCGGAAAGGCGCTGCCCCTGGTGGTCGACATTCGATTTGAAGAGCAAGTGCACGGCGCGGTGGAACAGGCGGTCAGGCATTTCGGAGGCATCGACATCCTGGTGAATAACGCCAGTGCGATCAGCCTTACCGGCACGCTCGAGACGCCGATGAAGCGTTACGACCTGATGATGGGAGTGAACGCGCGGGGAACATTCCTGTGCTCGCAGGCCTGTTTACCGCATTTGAAGAAGGCGGCGAACCCGCACATTCTGACGCTCTCCCCGCCGCTCGACATGCGGGCGAAATGGTTTGCCCCACATCTGGCCTACACCATGGCGAAGTACGGGATGAGCATGTGCGTGCTGGGCATGGCGGAGGAATTTCGCGTCGGCCGGGATTGCGGTGAACGCGCTGTGGCCGCGAACGATTATCGCGACCGCGGCGCTGCAGGTGATTCCCGGCGCAGAGGCTGAGCGCGGGCGGACACCGGAGATCGTGGCCGATGCGGCCTGGCAGATTCTTACCAGCGACAGTCGCAGCACAACGGGGAACTTTTTTATCGATGATGAGGTGTTGGCCGCGAGCGGGGTCACGGACCTTTCTCGCTACGCGGTTTCGCCCGGGAAAACAACTTAAGAGCAGATCTTTTTGTCGATCCGCTCGCTTGAGTCGGTTCGCTTGAGGCAGCAAGACTTGCGGCTTCAACGGGCGGTCTCCATCAACCATTTACTCCAGCAGGTCGGGCTGCTCGCGGACGATGCGCGCCCATAATGGCTGGAACTGGAACCAGCCGGCCATGTGCGATCCCACCTGCTGTTGGGTGAGGGCGGCGTTGGCAGCGTCAATCTTTACAGGAGAGCCGGCGGCTTCGGCCATGAGTTGGACCTGGCAGCTGCGTTCCATGGTGATGAACCACCAGGCGGCTTCGTCGACCGTGTGGCCTACTGTCAGCAGGCCGTGATTGCGAAGGATGGCTGCCTTCTTGTTTCCCAGCACCTGGGCAATGCGCTGGCCTTCGGAGGTTTCATAGACCACACCGGTGAAGTCCACGAACAGCGCGTGGTCCTCGTAGAACGCGCAGGAATCCTGCGTGATGGGATCGAGCAGGCGTCCCAGCGACGACCAGGTTTTTCCATAAAGCGAATGGGCGTGTGCGGCGGCAATGACATCGGGACGAGCCGCGTGGACCTGGGAGTGAATGGCGAACGCGGCGCCGTTGACCGGGTACTTCCCTTCCACGACTTCGCCGTGGTCGTTTACCAGAATCAGGTCAGAGGCGCGAATTTGCCCGAAGTGCATGCCAAAAGGATTGACCCAGAAATGATCCAGTCGTTCGGGATCGCGGGCCGTGATGTGGCCTGCGACACCTTCATCGAATCCAAAGCGGGAGAACAATCGAAAGGCTCCGGCCAGACGCTGTTTGCGATGCCGGCGTTCCTCTTCAAGGGTGGCAAATCTGGGCGGTCCCGGGATGTTGAGCGGGTTCTGCGTGGCTACGGCCATGGGCGTCTCCCTGGGATGGCGGGACAACTACAGCGGGACAACTACGGCGGGACAACTATAGCGCCGCCGCCCAGCCCTCGCAACGAGGAGACATCGGCTAGCGGTAGAAACGAATGACCCACTCGGCCACACAGCAGGGCTTGGGCTCACTCTGTCCTTCCCGGTTCTGTACTTCCACGGCGATCGAAAAGACAGCTTCGACGGCGTTGCCTGCGTCCTTTAACGATTGCAGGATGAAGCGGGCGCGGATCTTCGAGTCGGCGGGAGCGGGCGACGGAAAACGGACCCGGTTCAATCCATAATTTACGATCATGCGGACGCCACTTTTAATCTGCAATGCCTGCTGCAATAAGTGACTGAGCAGGGAGAGCGTCAGAAAGCCGTGGGCGATGGTGGTGGCATAGGGCGATTCCCGTTGGGCGCGGTCGGGATCGAGATGGATCCACTGGCGATCTTCGGTAGCGTCGGCGAACTCGCGAATCCGCTCCTGGGTGATTTCGAACCAGTCGGTGGTAGAAATTTCGCGGCCTACCAGATCTTTCAAGGCGTCGAGACTTTGAACGACCAGAGGCGGCATGGTTTTTTTAAGCGGGCACTTTGTTCTTGCGGGCGTCCAGCAACGTAGCGAACGGGACCTTAACCAGGAAATTGCGAAGCTGTTGCGCGCTGAGTTTGGCGGGATTCATCCTGAGCGTCCTATATGCTGGATGGGCGCTCGAAAAGCCCGGCCGCGCCTTGACCGCCGCCTACGCACATGGTTACAACTCCGTAGCGCGACTTGCGGCGTTCCATTTCGTTGGCGATGGTTCCCACCAGGCGTGAGCCGGTCATTCCGAAGGGATGGCCGATCGCGATCGATCCACCATTCACGTTGAGCTTGTCCATGGGGATGCCGAGACGATCGCGGCAATAGATTACCTGCACCGCGAAAGCTTCGTTCAGCTCCCAGAGATCGATGTCTTCCATTTTGAGTCCCTGACGCTGGAGCAGCCTGGGGACGGCAAATACCGGACCGATGCCCATTTCGTCGGGCTCGCAACCTGCCACCTGGAAGCCGCGAAAAATCAGTTTGTAGGGGATGCCGAGTTGGTCGGCGCGCTGGCGCGACATCAGAAGGGTCGCGGAAGCGCCGTCGGAAAGTTGGGACGAGTTCCCTGCCGTCACCGAGCCCTGGCCGCTGTGGGGATCGAAGTGGGGCTTGAGCGCGAGCAATCCTTCGAGCGTGGTGTCTGGGCGGTTGCACTCGTCGCGGTCGCAGCAGACTTGCTCGGTGCCGACGACCCGGCCGGTCGTCTTGTCGAGCAACGCTTTCGTCACTTTCATGGGAGCAATCTCGCCCGCGAAAAAACCCTGCTGCTGGGCGCGTGCGGTGCGTTGCTGGCTGATCAGCGAATACTCGTCCTGGGTCTGGCGGCTGATCTGATAGCGCTTGGCGACCACCTCGGCGGTCTCGCCCATGACCATGTAAATGCCGGGATACTTCTGCTTGACGGCGGGGCTGGGATCGTCATCGCGAACGATCAGGCTGATGGTCTCGACGCCTCCGCCGATCGCGGCCTCGGCGCCTTCGGCCACGATCTGGTGCGCTGCCATGGCAATGGCCTGCAGGCCGGACGAGCAGAACCGGTTTACGGTAATTGCGGCAGTAGAAACCGGAAGGCCGGCGTGCAAGGCGGACACGCGCGCGATGTTGTGGCCCTGCACTCCGTGGGGCTGGCCGCAGCCGAGAATCACGTCTTCGATTTCGCCGGGATCGAGTTGCGGCGTCTTGCGGAGTACGTCCTTGATGCAATGAGCGGCGAGGTCTTCAGGCCGCGTCATGTTGAAAGACCCGCGAAATGATTTCGCAAGACCGGTGCGCGAACTGGCTACGACTACGGCTTCTCTCATGTTATGGCTGTGGGTTTCCTTTGTGCTGCCTCAGGAATTCGGAACTATCCTACCGTGCCTTTCTGTTTGTCGAAGTCGGCGAAGGTGCGGCTTTCGGCGGCCAATTTTTTCAGCAGCGGGGCGGGCTCCCACAGTTCTCCGTGAGTGCGGTGGAATTCAGCGACACGATCGTAGACTTTTTTCAAGCCGACGGTGTCGGCGTACCACATGGGGCCGCCGCGATAGGCTGGAAACCCGTAGCCGTTGATATAGATGATGTCGATGTCGACGGCGCGCAAGGCATATCCTTCCTCGAGAATGCGGGCGCCTTCGTTGGCCAGGGCGTAGATGCAGCGATCGACGATCTCTTCCGCAGGAATCTGCCGCTGCGGGATGCCGGCTTCGGCCGACCATTTTTTGGTCAGCGCCGCGACCTCGGGATCGGGCGTGGGCCGGCGGTTCTCGTCGTACTTGTACCAGCCTGCGCCGGTCTTCTGGCCGAAACGGCCCATCTCACAGAGATTGTCCGCTGCAAATGCCTGCCGTAGGCCGGGCTTTTCCAGATGGCGATACTCTTTGCGGATGCGCCAGCCCACATCGAGCCCGGCCATGTCGTTGGTGGCGAGCGGGCCCATAGCCATGCCGAAGTCGTACAGCGCCTGGTCGACCGCCTCCACGCTGGCGCCTTCTTCCACTAGAAAGACCGATTCCCGGACATACGGATGGAACATGCGATTGCCCACGAAGCCGCGGCAGTTGCCGACCAGCACGCCGATCTTTCCCAGTTTCTTGGATAGCTGCATGCAAGTTGCGATTATTTCTTTGCTGCTGGCTTTGCCGCGCACAATTTCAAGAAGCCGCATGACATTCGCCGGACTGAAAAAGTGCGTACCGATCACGGACGCCGGACGCGAAGTGGCAGCCGCGATCTCGTCGATATTCAGGGTCGAGGTGTTGCTGGCCAGGATCGCCGCCGGCTTACACACGCGATCGAGTTCGCTGAAGACCTCTTTCTTCAAGCGCCATGCCTTCGAAGACGGCCTCGATCACAATGTCTGCCTGGCGGAAATCGTCGTAACTCAGAGTCGGCTTGATCAGGTTCAGTCGCTCCTCGACGAACTGTGAAGTAAAGCGTCCGCGCTGTACCGACGTCGCATAGTTTTTGCGAATGTTGGCCAGACCGCGATCCAGGGCCGCCTGGTCGGCGTCTTTCAGCAGGACCGGAATGCCGGCGTTCGCAAATACCATGGCAATGCCGCCGCCCATGGTGCCTGCGCCAGCCACCGCGGCGGAGTTAACCGGAATAGTAGGCGTTTCTTTGGGAATGTCCGGGACTTTGGCGACTTCACGTTCGCCGAAGAAAACATGGATGAGCGCCTTCGACTGATCAGAATAGAGGCAGTCGATAAACAGTCTGGCTTCGGCCTGGCAGCCTTCTTCGAAAGGCAATCGGGTGGCGGCTTCGATGGCATCGATGGCAGCCAGCGGAGCGATCAGGTTGCGTTGCTTCTTGTGGGCGGTTTCGCGGGCGGCGGCAAAAATCGGCGCGTTTTGCTCGGGTGTGCCCAGCTTCTGATTGCGTTCGCGGGTTTTGGGGGCGGGCTTGCCTGCGATCTCGCGGGCGAAGGCGACGGCGCCTTTCAGCAGGTCGCCGTCGATCAATCGATCCACGATTCCGGACTTGAGGGCGTCGGTGGCTTTAACCGGATTTCCGCCGGTACACATCTCAACAGCCATGGCGACTCCGGCGAGGCGCGGCAGGCGCTGCGTGCCGGCGGCCCCGGGAATCAGGCCGAGTTTCACTTCCGGCTGTCCGACTTGGGCGCTGGGCACGGCCACACGGTAATGGCCGGACATGGCGACCTCCAGGCCACCGCCGAAAGCCGTGCCGTGAATCGCCATTACCACCGGCCTGGAACAGTCTTCTATCTTTAACAACAGGGGCAGCAATCCCGGGCCGGTCTTTCTCTCGGCCTCGGCCTTCCCGGAGGTCATCTTGGTGAACTCTTTGATGTCGGCGCCGGCGATGAAAGTGCGGCCGCCACCGATCACCACGGCCGCGATCACCGAGCTGTCGCCGTTGATCTGATCGATGGCGTCCGAAATTCCTTCCGGGACGCCGGGGCTTATGGCATTCACCGGCGGATTATTGATGGTGATGATGGCGATGTCGCCGTCTTTCGTAAACTGGATGAGGTCGCTCATTTACGTGCTTCCCTCCAGAGGGACGGTTAGATTGTAGCTGTGATCGGGGCATTCGGGACAACGCTCCAGGATGACAGGGGGAAGAGCGTAGTGTTACTTTCTTGATCTCCTCCATGGCGAGCGCCACGACCAGCATGCCTGCTTCAGATCATGACCGGCAATCCTTCCTCGCCGGCGGCATGGGGATCGTTCTGGCCATCGCCCTGGCCAAATTCCTCTTCCATTGCTACTTCAACAATCGTTATGGCTACTTCCGCGACGAGTTCGATTACATGGCCTGCGGCGATCACCTCGCCTGGGGATACGTCGACCAACCTCCGCTCGTTCCCTTCCTGATTCACATATGCCGCGCCGTGCTGGGCGACTCGCTGCGCAGTGTGCGCTTTATTCCGGCGTTGGCGTCGTCTCTCCTGGTGGTACAAACGGCGGTGATCGCCCGCGAATTCGGGGGAAGGCGATTCGCTCTTCTGCTCAGCGCCGTAACCATCGTGATTGCGCCGCAGTACCTGTCGAACGGCAGTTTGCTGGGAACCAACTGTCTCGAACCCAATCTGTGGATGGGTTGCGCCTACTTCGCGATTCTCGCGATCAAGCGCAATGACCCCCGCAACTGGCTGTGGTTCGGCGCTGTCGCTGGCCTGGGCATGGAGGAGAAGTATTCCATCGCGCTGTTCGGCTTTGGCATCGTAGTCGGACTGTTGCTCACCGAGCAACGCCGCGTCTTCGCCAACAAATGGATCTGGCTGGGCGGGCTGGCGTCCTTCCTGATTTTCCTGCCCAATTTGCTGTGGAACATCTACTACCACTGGCCGTTCTTGCAATTGATACGAGCTATCAAGGCAGAAGGCCGGGACGTAGTGTTGCCGGCTTTGCCATACTTCTTCCAGCAGACACTGCTGGTCCATCCCTTCACAGCGCCCATCTGGATCACGGGACTGATTGCGCTCTTTTTCTCGCAACCGCTAAGAAAATATCGCGTGCTGGGCTGGAGTTACCTGGTCTGCTACGCGGTCTTCTTCGTTCTCCACGGCAAGAATTACTACCTGGCTCCGATCTATCCCATGCTCCTGGCGGCGGGCGCGGTAACCATCAACAATGCAATCGACCGCCCGCGCCTGACCTGGCTGAAACCGGCAATCGTGATCGTGCTGCTGGCGACCGGCGCCCACCTGGCCCCGGTGGTCGTGCCGGTCCTGTCACCGGATGGGTTCATCGCGTATATGAAATATCTTCCGATGAAGCCGCCGGTGATGGAGCACGGCCACGAGAGAGCGGTTTTGCCGCAGTGGTATTCCGATCAATTTGGCTGGGAAGAGATCGTGGCCGAGACCGCACAGGCCTGGAACCGGATCAGTCCAGCGGAGCGCAACGATTGCGGCATCTTTGCCCAGGACTACGGTCAAGCCGGAGCCATCGATTTCCTGGGCCGGCGCTATGGCCTGCCCCCTGCCCTGAGCGGGCATCAAACTTACTTTCTGTGGGGACCGCGCGGATATTCAGGCAATTGCATGATCGTTCTCGATGACAACCGGGAAACGCTCGAAAAACTCTGGGAGAGTGTGGAGTATGTGGGTACGTCGGTAGACAATCCCTATGCTCTCGAGCGTAATATCGATGTCTTCATCTGCAAGGGCGCGAAATTCGGGACGCTGGCCCAGCTCTGGCCCAGGTTGAAGCGCTGGCGCTGACGGATCTTTCTTTTCTGGTTTCACATGGACGCAGAGCCCTCCAGTTACAATAGCCGGTCGAACAAATCGAGGATTGCTCATGTCATCTCCCCGCCCGGTCGCGCCTGAAGCTGTTCCCGACGAGATACCCGCCGTTCCGCTGACCATCGAGGGCTATAGCGTCTTGCATCAGATGATGCGGGTGCGCTGGTCCGCGTGGCGGCAACTGGGCGCTGCGGAAAAGGCCGCGGTCACCGATGAAGCCGCGAATGTTCTGGGCCGGATGGAACAGAATTCCGGCGGACAATCCGCCCTGTTTTCTTTGCTGGGACACAAGGGCGACCTGATGCTGGTCCACTTCCGGCGATCTTTCGATGAACTGAACCTGGCGGAGTTACAACTGGCACAGCTGCGTTTGAGCGATTTCCTGGAGCCGGCGACCTCATACTTGTCAGTAATCGAACTTGGGCTCTACGAATCTACGATCAAGGCTTATCGGGATTTGAAGGATCGCGGCATCGAAGCGCACTCCGAGGATTGGAAGCGGGAGATTGGGGAGGTTCTGGCGCGGCAGAAAGAGGCCATGCATCCGCGACTGTTTCCGGAGATGCCGAAACATCGGTATGTTTCGTTTTATCCCATGGACCGCCGGCGCGGCGAGGCCAAGAACTGGTACACCCTGCCCATTGAAGAACGGGCGCGGCAGATGAATGAGCACGGATTGGTAGGGCGGCGGTATGCAGGCGAAGTGCGGCAGATTATTACCGGGTCGATCGGCTTCGACGACTGGGAATGGGGAGTCGATCTTTTCGCAGACGATCCTCTGGTGTTCAAGAAACTTATTTACGAGATGCGATTTGATGAAGTGAGCGCGGTGTACGCGCTGTTCGGGCAGTTTTATTTGGGGGTACGCTGTCAGGCGGCAGACTTAGGGAAACTGCTTAGCGGCGAACTGCCGGCGCGCGACGTCAAAAGCTGATAACCGCAAAGTTCGCCAAGAACACCGCAAAGAGCGCAAAGAAAACGTCGGCGTGATTGGCATTTCTTTGCGGCCTTTGCGAGTCCTTCGCGGCCTTTAAGTTAATCTTTTGTCTTTATCTGGAGCATAAATGGCGACGCTCGGTCTTATCGAATACAAAGATGCCAGCCCCGAAGTCAGAGCGGTCTATGACGACATCATGGCAACCCGCAAGACAGACTGGATCAACAATTTCTGGAAGGCCATCGCCCACGATCCCGGTGACTTTGAAGCGTACCTGGGAGGACATCAAGCAGATCATGGGGCCCGGCTCGCTCGATCCGCTTACCAAGGAGCTGATTTACCTGGCAGTGAGCGTGAGCAACCAATGCGGCTATTGCATTGCTTCGCATACCGCCGGGGCCAGGAACAAGGGCATGACCGATGGGATGTTCAAGGAACTCATGGCGGTGATCGGAATGGCGAACGAGACCAACCGCCTGGTGGCCGGATACCAGGTCGAGATCGATGAGCAGTTCAAGGTCTAGGAGCGCTAATGGCGCATGAACTAACTACTTCTTACTTGCAAGACTCGCTGTCCCTGTTCCGTTACTACAAGAATCTGACCGAGCGGGCCCTGGAGCAGGTCACAGACGAACAACTCTTCGCCGTTCTGGATGGCGAAATGAACTCGATCGCGATCATCATCAAGCACCTGGTGGGCAATATGCGGTCACGCTGGACCGACTTTCTGACGAGCGATGGCGAAAAGCCGGGCCGCAAGCGCGATACCGAGTTCGAAGATCCACCCGCAACCAGGGCCGCCTTGATGAAAATCTGGGAGGAAGGCTGGGGATTCGTGTTCACCGCCCTCGAGCCGCTGTCGGATGCGGACATTGACCGCACGGTTCTCATCCGTGGCGAACCACACTCGGTGATGCAGGCGATCAACCGTCAGATCGCGCATTACGCCTACCATTGCGGTCAAATCGTATTTCTTGCGAAGCACCTGCAAGCCAGTCGGTGGAAGTCTCTGAGCGTGCCACGCGGTAAGTCGGAAGACTTTAATCAGAAGGTTGCTGCCAAGGAAGTGAGCCAGCGCTAGAGGTCTTGCGTAGCGCCGCCGTCCCGGCGGCTTCCGGAGGGCATCCTGCCCTCCGTGCGAGGGCGAGACGCCCTCGGGACAGCCGGCGGGACGCCGGCGCTACTTGAACTCGGGCGCTTCTAGGGCGGAGCGATCGCGCAGACACCGCTATGGCCCACGCTAAGATCGTTTCTTTGTCTTAGGAAATTTGTGTTCGTGAAGTTTCATGTCCACCTTGCGGCCTCGGAACGGTGACCCCTTCGGCCTCCAGGCGGAAGCGCTGTTCGAAAGCGTAATCGCCGCGCAGCTTTATAGCGCCTCCGGCGCCCAGAACCCGTTGCCACGGGAATCCGACGGCGCCGCGTAGCGCCGCCACGACCTGGCGGGCGCCTCGGGGAAATCCCGCGGCTTTCGCGACCGCGCCATAGGTGGATACTTTGCCTCGGGGAATGCTGCGAATGGTGGCGTGAATTTTTTCACGCATGTTTGGTTTTGAAGGAGGCATGGCTTTTTATTGATCTTAAAAGATTAATACGGTTTCAACCTTGTAAGCCGAGCTTTGCCCGGCTGGGCAGGTGGGACACCTGCCCCTACGTGGGTCGTGCTGATTTCATAGTGCAATCCAGCCTTCTCTTATCAGCCACAGCGATCCCACCGAAATCAGAAGCCACAGCATCACGCCCAGCAGTAGTGGGCGATGCCCCACTTTTTTTAAGGTTGCGACTGAAATTCCGCTGCCGATCAAATAGAGCGTAGCCGTCAGGCCGATCTTGGCGGCCTTCGACAGGAGGATGTACGTCCCTGCGCCGGATGGCACATAGGTATTGCACACAGCGGCCAGACAGAAGAAGGCAATAAACCACGGCCACTGGATTTTCGCTCGGGCATGCTTGAGGAGTGCGGCGGCAAGCGACAAAGGAACAATCCACAGGGCCCGCGCAAGCTTCACGGTAGTGCCCACGGCCAGGGCGACAGCCCCATACTTCGCCGCCGCGCCTACGACCGAACTGGTGTCGTGAATGGCCAGCGCAGCCCAAAGTCCGAACTGGGTCTGGCTAAGATGCAGCGCCGCGCCGATCGCAGGAAAAGTGAGAAGCGCGACTGAATTGAGAACGAACACCGTGCCCAGCGAAACGGCCATCTGCTCGTCACTGGCGCCCGTGATGGGGCCCACCGCGGCGATCGCGCTGCCGCCGCAGATCGCTGTGCCGGTGGATATGAGGAAAGCCGGAGTGCGTTCCATCTTGAGCATCGCCCCCAGGGCCATGCCGGCCACCATGGTGAAGCTGATGCCGATCACGGTATAGAGAAACCCGCTGCGGCCAGCGCGGATCACGTCGTGCAGGTTCATGCCGAAACCAAGTCCTACCACCGATGCCTGCAGCAGGTAACGCGAAAGCTTCTTCGCGCTTTGGTCAAAGGGATGGGGAAAGACGAAGCCAAAGAACAACCCCAAAGCCAGGGCCACCGGCGGCGAAACGAAACCGCTGGCGGCAATCGCGAGGCCAAGAAGAAACGCGACTTTAGGGATCATGCTGACGGGCGTGAGTGGAGAAACCTGAGTTGAGAAATCAAAGACAACGCAAGGTCCCTCGACTGGTTTCGCTGCGGCGAGCGCGGCTCGGCTGCGCTCGGGATGACAATCCGTTTTAGACGGAGAGCATCAACTTACGCAGCCGCGCCCTTCTTGAATGACTCGATGGCTTTTTCCACGCTATCGTACACTTCGAAGACGGTCAGCAATTTGGTGACCTGCAACAGGTCTCCGACGCGTTCGGTAAGGTTGGCCAATTTCACCGCACCCCCGGCATTTTGCGCCGAGGTGTAGAGCGCGACCAGCGTTCCCAACCCGCCGCTATCGACGTAAGAAACGCCGCTCAGGTTCAGGATAATCTGGCTGTTTTCCACGATGAGTTTCTTGAGCGTATCGCGGAGCAGTGCTGACTCTTCTCCGAATACGATCCGGCCGTTGCAATCGACGATGATGACGCCATTTACGTTTCGCTCGCTCAGTTTCAACTGCATGGGACCTCCCGGTCCGGCTTCAGCCGACCAAGCCCAAAAGCCTATCCCTTGCGGGCTTTCTTCGCAAGGGGCCTTTTCGCCGGACGGCCAGATTCTTGGCCAATTTGAACTTTTCCCGGTCCGCGATGGCCGTGAAAGTATCACGTATAATTGAAAGTACTCCACCCATGAGCTATCAGGTTTTAGCCCGCAAATACCGTCCCCAGAAATTCTCCGAGGTGATCGGGCAGGAACATGTTACCCGCACCCTGAAGAATGCCCTGGAGCAGGGACGGACGGCGCACGGGTACATATTCAGCGGACACCGCGGGATCGGGAAAACGACCGTGGCGCGCATCCTGGCCATGGCGCTCAATTGCCGCTCGTCGGACAAGCCGGTCACGGAACCCTGCGGGGCGTGTGAATCATGCACTGAAATTCGAGCGGGCAACTCCGTGGATGTGATCGAGATCGACGCCGCCACCAACCGCGGCATCGATGAGATTCGCGAGTTGCGCGAGGGCACGCGCTATCGCCCAGCGCGGGACCGTTTCAAGATCTACATTCTCGACGAAGCCCACCAGATTACGGACGCGGCTTTCAATGCGTTGCTTAAGACACTGGAGGAGCCGCCCGGGCACGTGGTCTTCATGCTGGCGACGACTCAGCCCGAGGACATACCGCAGACTATCCGATCGCGCTGCCAGCATTTCAGTTTTCGCGCCGTCGGATTTGAAGAAATCCTCAACCAGCTCAAAGACCTTGCCGGCCGGGAAAATATCGAGGCCGATGAAGACGCGCTGGCGTTGCTGGCCGAGGCTGGTGACGGCTCGATGCGCGATGCGCTTTCGATCCTCGACCAGGCGATTGCATCATCCACCGGGCGGCTAACCGCGGATCAGGTCAGGAACCTGGTGGGCGCCGCCCCGTCGGGCGTGTTGGAGGAAGTCATGCAGGCCGTGGCCCAGGGCTCGAGTGAAACCGTGCTGCGGCTGGTCGACCGGTTGATCAGCGAAGGCCACAGCCCCACTCATTTTGCCCGCCAGATGGTGCGCTTCCTGCGCAATGCCGTGGTGGCGCGGGTGGCGGGAGCGGACTCTTCCCTGCTGCAGATTTCAAGCGACGAGCGCCGGCGCGTTGCCCGCATTGCCGAATTGTTTGAAGAAGAGGACCTGGCGCGGCATCTGCAGATCATGCTACGCACGCACGCCGAGCTCGGATACCGTCAGGAGCAGCGCTTTCACCTCGAGCTGGGCCTTTTGAAGATGGCGCATGCGGCCAGATTGCTGCCGCTTGAGCAGTTGCTGAGTGATGCCTCCGCTACCGCAGCGCCGCGAGCGTTAGGCAAACCGTCGGTGGTGCCGGATATCAAGAGGCCCGAGCCATCGCCCCTTACGCGTCCGGCACCGGTTTCGCCGTTCGCGGCAGATTCGGCGCGCAAGGGCGGTTCCAAGCCTGAGCTCTCAACGGACTGCACTCCGCTCTCGGGATCGCAAGCGGCGTCCGCAGGAGCAGGATCCGCCAGCGTCGTGATGGGATCGGCAGCCCCGGCCGCGGTTGTCCAGCAGGCTCCGGAGATGACTCTCGAGCCACAACGCGTCTCGGCAGAACAGCCGTCCGATTTCCGCGGGGCTGTGCTGAATGCTTTGAGCGAGGCGGGACATCGCATCCTGGTCAATATGCTGGAGACTGCCGAGTGGAAGCTGGAAGGCAACGAATTGGTGATCAAAGTAGCGTCGTCGGCGACGGTGATCGAGATGTCTCTGGGCGCGGATGCAAAGCGGCTGATGATTGCCAGCGCCAGTGGTGCGCTGGGGCGTCCACTGAAACTGCGGGTGGTGCCGGGCGCGGTGGCACAAGGTGGAGTCGCTCAGGCGCAGCCGGTATCAGTATCCAGCAACGGCGGCGGGCGCGGCCGGGCGGAGCAGGATCCGGTGGTTCGGCGCATGAAGGAAAAATTCGGGGCTCAGATTCGGACGATTATCGATTACAAGGAAAAGCGCTAGATCCACAACCGCGAGAGCGCCAAGGACATACGCCATGGGAGGATTCAACCTGCAGGAACTGATGTCGCAGGCCAAACAGCAGTACGAAACCCTGCAGAAAAAGATGCAGGAGACCGTGGTTGAAAGCTCGGCCGGGGGCGGCACGGTGACGGTAAAGATGGACGGCCGCAAACAGGTGCTGGAAATCAAGATCGATCCGGAAGCGGTGAAAGCGGGGGATCTCGAGATGCTGCAGGATCTGATCACTGCGGCCATCAACGGCGCAGGCCGGAAAGTTGACGAAGCCATGCAGTCCACCGTGGGTGGGATGCTGGGCGGCATGGGAATTCCGGGACTTTAAGAATTGAGTAATTGGGAAATTTAGTAATTGGGTAATTTCAAACCAGCGCCATCACCCGAATCTTCAATTACGCAATTTCTAAATTACTCAATTACTCAATTTTCTCTTATGTCTAAATTCGCTGAACCGATGGTACGGCTGATCGACTCTCTGAAAAAGCTGCCGGGTATTGGGAGCAAGAGTGCGCAACGGCTTGCCTTTCATATTTTGCGCTCCTCGAATGACGACGCCGAGGAGTTGGCGGCGGCGGTGCGCGATGTGAAAGCAAGCCTGCGCCTGTGCTCGAAATGTAACAACATCACCGACGTCGATCCCTGCGTCTACTGCAGCAGCGCAACCCGCAATCAGCGTATGGTCTGCGTGGTGGAAGAACCTACCAACATCGCGGCGATTGAAAAGACCAGGCACTTCAACGGCGTCTATCACGTGCTGCACGGATCGATATCTCCGTTGCACGGAGTCGGACCGGACCAGCTGCGAATTTCGAATCTCATGCGCCGCGTGGACGACGGGGAGGTGGATGAGGTAATCCTGGCTACCAATCCCACCATCGAGGGCGAGGCCACGGCGACTTATCTCTCCGGCCAGCTTCGGCGCTCCGGACTTAAAGTCACGCGGATCGCGATGGGAATTCCGGTGGGCAGTGACATCGAGTATGCGGACGAAATCACCATGCTGAAGGCCATGGAAGGGCGCCGGGAACTCTGAACCGTGGTCGAGCGATTTCCCTCTTGAGTAAATCTTTTCCCACGGGCTGACGCGAGTAGTCGGAGGGAGAAACATGCCGCTATACAACCAGTTATATATCAACAATTTACAGCTTTTACAGGAACTGATTGTTAAGGTCTGAATTGGCCCCGCGCTTGCAACATGTTACGGCATGTTCCTCCCGTCTCCGTTCAGCTTTCCCTGGCACGAGAATGCAGTGACCCTTCTGGTCAAACTGATCCGAGGGATCTTGTTGCCAGTTCGCGCCGCGTAAGCGATTTAGTCTTGATCTCAACTCGACGCCACATTGAACCGGGCCAACCAGCCCGGTTTTTTTTGCAACCTCTGACGGGAGATCTGACGATCTAACGCCACACACCTTTTGTCGAGCTTCGCTCGGCCAAGCAGCTGAGGGCATCTGCCCCTACGTGGCTGGCGGCGGCTCGACGGGGGCGGAGTCCAGAAAATAGTTTTGCTCTTTGTGCGTGGGCTCAATGCCGGTGGGCCATGCGCCGCCGTTGTAGCGCTGCATGCGATTCTTCCACTTGAGGAATTCGGTGATGGTCTGGGGCTCGATGCGGACTTCTACGCGGCGCAGGCTGGCCAGCAGCAGATTCATTTCGTAAGCCAGGCCGGTGGGAGTGCGGAGGTCGCGCGCAGAGCGGCGGATGATTTCGACTTTGCGCTGGCGCACTTCGAGCAGACCCCATCCGGTCGGCAAATCGGTGTGCTGAAGCAGTCCCGGAGGCGTCATGTAAAAACGTTCGCACCCCAGCCCTAGTTCCTGTTTTTGCCGGAAGGGCTTAACGCGATCCGCGAAAAAGTCGGGGCGTGACTGCTTGCACTCGATCAGTACGGAATGGGAGGCGCGCTTCCAGCCGATGGCGTCGGGCATTTCTCCGCTGATGCAGGCCTGCTCGGAGAGAACCATGCCGCAGCGATAGGCGCGGAGCCACTCCACCGCTCTTTCCACCAGTTGCGCGTGAGTCATGACTAATCTGTACGCGGTAGCAGCGGGAGATGGAAGTGACTGAATAGGCTCAGGTTCAAGCCGCCAGCTTTTGGCTGCCGGCGCTCCGTTTCCGGTTTCTGATTTCCGGTTTCCGGTTACTCGGCTTTGGTTTCGACCTTGATATTTTCATCGGCTTGACCATGACGGGGCGGCGATAGACGGTCTCCAGCAAATGTCGGGCGGCGGCAATTCCCTCCGCCTGGTTATCGCGCGGAGAATAGCCCTGGGCCATGACCAGCAGAATCTTGGTTCCTTCGTGTTCCGTGATGACTCGCAGCCGCCGGATATGGCCGTCCCGGGAGGCATCGAAAGCGTTTGCCAGGCGCAGAATCGCCGCCAGTCTAGCTACGTCTTGCCTTTGTTTCAGGGAAAAGCCGCGGAGGGGTTTCTGTCCGGCGCGAGGCAGCGCTCCGCGATGGTAGCGGGCGACGACTGCGGCGGTGAGCAAATCCTGCGTGCGCCAGCCTAGCGGCGGTGAAAGCCGGCGGATCATACGATAAGTCGCTTTATGATGACCCGCTTCATTCCTGGCCCTGCCCACGTCATGCAGCAGCGCCGCGACTTGTAAAATGGCACGCTCCTGAGCGGCGGGCCGTGACACTTTGCCAAGAGCCGCCAGTCCGTCGTACAGCTGGAGAGCCAGCCGCGCCACCCGGCGGGAATGCATGGAATCGGGGTCGAGCAATGACGCCCATACCTGCAGGCGAAGCAGGGCGGCGGTTTCAGTTTGCTTGCGATCGGGAAGCTGGCTGCGCCAAATTTGCCAGAGAGAATCTGTGACACTCTCGCCGTCGCTTCCCCCCAACATCTTTTCGCGGTAGGCCTGAATTCGCTGAGCGCGCTCCGCAGCAATTCTGGTCTGCCAGCGCGACTGAGATTCGCTATCGGGAAAGATGTTGGCGGCCACGGCGGCGGGCCACAGAACATCGAGATCGTGGACCTCGCCCAGGAGGTCCTGCATGTGCTTAAGATCGCCGCCCCAGGCCGCATCCAGGTCAGGCAGGAAATTTTCCACGATATAGCGAAACCGCTTGATGCCGATGCGGAGGCGGTGAAAGGCCGGAGCGGAGTCGCTGCGCAGGGCCTGACGATGCAGCTTATAGGCTTCCGTCCAGCGCTCGAGCGCGAGGTGACGGAAGATCAGGCTGCCCGGCCGGAACCTCGTCATCCGGCGGGGCAGGGTGCGGCTCCAGCGCAGCCACTGTTTGCGGTCGAATTGGGCCAACGCCTGGGCGGCTTCCTGTTGCAGCGGCTCCTCGCGGACCACGATGGAGCGCAGCAATGGCGCCACAACCGGATCACCCGGAGTGTCCAGGCTGTGCACCCATTCTTGCATCACCTGGATATCTCGCAGTTCTCCCAGGCGGCGGAAGAGGAACTTCCCTGCTTTCTTCATGTCCTTCCAGGCAGGATCGGGATCGATGGCCGCAATCCCGTCCGCCATCGAGGCGCAGCGGCGCAAGGCCACCCGCAGATCGTGCACCGGATCGGGCGCGAAGTTAACACTGGCCCGGTCGCATTCTTCGAGGACGCGGTTCATCCAGAATTCGAGGCCTGATCTATTTTTAGCCGGCTTCGTTGGCATGGTCGATGTGCGCCAGGGGATGCCCAAAGAGCACTGGCTCCGGTTGGCCTGACGGAAGGCCAAATGGGCTGCATTACCTCCGTAATGTGTATCTTCTCATGGTTTCGCATTACCCTTAGCCGGTAACAGAAGCCCTCAAGAGGAGCCGCTTATCCAAACGGCAGACACAAGTAAAGACAGCCGGATTGCGTCCGCCCGGGCGTTTGTCCACAGTCTGAACATACTGGTGAAGTATGTCCGCTTGTACGGACTCGACCACAAACGTACCGAAGGCCAGTTCGCAATTACCTGGAAAGAATTGCAGGACGGTCTGCCCAAAGGGTCCGAAGGGGCTTTTCTGCTGGGCGTCTCAGAAAACAAGCTGCTGCTGGATGGAATTCCGCTGGAGACCGGGCAAGCGGAGCGCAGCTTCGCACAACTGCTGACCACGGCAGGCCTCGCCAGCATCCATTTTTCTAACCAGGTCACGAAGGAAGAATTCATCCAGCTGGTGCGAGCCTTCGCGCTGGGCGGATCCCGGGCGCAGGATGTAGTCAGAGAGATCAAGACCACTTTCGGGGATAGCAAGACGGCCTCGATCCGGATCAACGAAGTGCGGTTCGTGGCTGCCGATCCTTCCACCGGAGAGATCAGCATCGCGGCGCAGATCGCAGCCCAAACGCTGGGCCCGGAATTCAAGCAATGGCTCAATGATCCGCAGAAGCTTTTGCAGTTGATCGCAGCCGCGGAGGGCGCAAAAAGCGGCGGTGGTGTTCCCGGAGGCGCTCCCGTCGGAAGCGTTCCGAACGCCGGACCAGCAGTTGAGGGCGGCGTACCGGTCACGGGTGGCGGAACCTGGACTGGTGGCGTCGTGCCCTTGCAGGAAGAAGAAGTTATCCAGACGATCCGCCTGCTGACACGATTCGGAGAGGTTGGCGGAGACCCCAACGCGGATACTTCGGCGCTGCAAAAAGAACTGACCACAGTTGACCCCAATACCAAAGTCAACCTGCAGCAATTGCTGGGTAGTCTGGCAGCCCAGGTCAATATCAATGCGGAGCAATCGGACAATACTCCGCTGCTGATGAAAGCGGCCGAGCATATGGCCATTCGTTTCGCCCTGGAACGTTTTCAGAAGGGCGAGGTGAAGGTCAACGCGGTGCACCAGATGATGGAGCACATGAGCCGTCAGATGGACACCCTGCGCCAGATCCTGAAGCTCCAGGAAGACAAGATGAGCAAGGCCGGCATCCTGGTGGAATCGCATGCCGACATCCTGGACCGCATGTTCTGGGCGGAAGTGCCGGAAGCGGGCAAGAAGAGCGTCCTACTGTCGCATGAAGCGCCGTGCGTGCCTCCGCGCAACGTGAGGCAGTTTGTCGAGATACTGCTGGACCGTGGCGACAAGGAGACTGCGGTCGCCATTCTGCAAAACTACCTGAACTGCCTGGATGCAAAGGACCCCGAGCCGCGCCGCCGAATCGCCACCGGCATCAGCCAGCTGGCGGACCTGTTCGGAGCCGCGGGCGGAGAATTGATGGCGCTGTCCATCCGCAAGATCGGCGAGCTGATGGGCCAGGAGTCGGATCCCGACCTGCAAAGCATGCTGAGCGCCGCCTTTGTGCGCCTCAGCACCGAAGCCAGCACCCACAAACAGTTTGGCGCCTTGAGCGAACTCTGTATCGCGATGGAAAATATCGCGCGCCAGCGTCCCGTGCTGGCCACCGAACTGCGGCCGCGAATCGGCGTGGAAAACCGCTTGCCCGAGTTCA
This sequence comes from Terriglobia bacterium, assembly GCA_963841075.1. Classification (GTDB taxonomy): domain Bacteria; phylum Acidobacteriota; class Terriglobia; order Terriglobales; family Acidobacteriaceae; genus JAIQFF01. The sequence goes on along the minus strand of CAWJBA010000027.1, from coordinate 212,690 downwards.
TCGAAGAAGCCATGTACCTGCCGCAGCTTCCCGCCGACCTGCTTCAGGTCTTGCGCCGGACGTCGGGAGCGGCGGTGGAGCATCTGGCGGACAGATTTTTCCGCTGCATGCGGCGCGAAGAATGCGACCGCATTATGGACATTGTGAAAGACCTGGGAGATCCTGCCCTGCAACAGCTGCGCGAGATGGTGCGCACCGGCCAGCCTCGCCAGGCTGCCGCCGTGGTGGGCCTGCTCAGCCGCCTGGATGTGCCGACTCTGCTCGAGTTGCTGCCTTCGCGCCTGCCCGAGTGGAACCGTTTCTATCACGACGTAGTGGTGCGCCAGATTGCTTACGGCGCAGCTCATGATCGTGGACGCTCCCTGCTGGAGCTGCTGGAAATTCTGGATTCGCTGGTCCTGCCCCAGGCCATTGATGAGATTGGCATGAGCGGCGACCGCACCGCGGTCCCGTCGCTGGCGGTCATGGCGGAAGCGGGCGAAGCCCAGGGACGCTCGGCACTGATTCAGTTGAAAGCGGTGGAATCGCTCGGCCGGTTGCGGGAAAACGATGCCGTGCCAGTGCTTCGCAACCTGCTGGAAACGAAAAAAATGTGGCGCTGGACTCATCACCGGGAGTTGCGCATCGCCGCCGCCCAAGCCTTGGTAAAGATCGATCCTCGCTACGGCAGCCAGGTCATGTCGGACAGCGGTTTGGAGCCGGCAGAGTTGGCCATCGCGCCGCTGGATTCAGCGCCCGCTTGTCCCTGGGTCAGGCAACGGCGTTACGAGCGCATAGTGCTGCGCAAGACTCTGCACGCCACGATCAGCAGTTCCTGGGGGAAATCCAGCATTCTGATTCGCGAATTGAGCCTGGGCGGCGGCATGGGCACCAAAGAGGACAATCTCCGCGTAGGGTCGGAAGCCAACATCGACATCGCCACCGGGGCCCGCCACATACGTGGGCAAGTCCTGTTGCGCCGCGCCCGGGTCAACGAAGTAGGGTTTGAGATCGTGAATACCGATTTAGAAAGCCGCTACCGGCTGCGCCGAATTCTGGTGGACTCTCTGGAGAAGTCATCCGCCAGCAAGGAAAGCGACTGGGACGGCAAGCGCAAACCGCAAACGTCGTAGGCCTGAACACTCTCACTTCAAAAGAAAAAGCCCGGGTGCCCCACCCTTTCGCGCACTTTGCGAAAGGATGGGTCCACCAGAGGCTTGTCGATCTTAGTGCGGATTTTCTACTTTACCTTCACGATAATAATCGCCAGCGTGTAGAGCGCGAGCGACTCGATCAGCGCCAGACCCAGAATCAGAGCCAGCTGAATCCCGGGACGGGCCGCGGGATTGCGTCCCAGCGCTTCCGCGGCTGACGCCGTGGCTTTCGCCTGGCCCAGCGCGCACAGGCCCGAAGCAATCGCCATGGAAAAGCCGGCGGTGATTGCCACCCAGTTGGTGCCGGCCGCTTCCGCGCCCTGCGCGAACGCAGGCACGGCGAAGCAAAGTAAAGAAAGTGCCATGAACAGATAACTCAGTTTCCGCATGTTGTTTCTCCTCGTGCTATGAATTGCCGCCAGTGGGTGGTTGACGTTCGTTTGTGATGCAAACGCCCTCACGCTAACGGCCGTTTCCAGTTTCCAGTTTCTGGTTTCCAGAACTAACTGGAAACTGGAAACTCGAAACTAGGAACTGAAGTTAAGTTAATGTTCCTCCGCCACCGCTCCCGAGAGATACACCATGGTGAGCAGAATAAAAATATAGGTCTGCAAGAGCGACACGCCGATGTGGAGCCCGAGAAATATCACCGGCACGCCCACAGAAACCATGGAAAAGAACGCCATCGTAACCAGATCGCCGGCGAACATGTTGGCCCAAAGGCGGATAGTCAACGAAAGAACCCTCGCCGAGTGGCTGACGATCTCAATCGGCAACATCAAAATGGACAAAGGGATACGAATGAACAGAGACATGCTGGGGTCGGACGGCCCCAGAAAGTGTGCCGCGTAGTGACCCAATCCCTTTTTGCGGATTCCCTGGACGTTGTAGTAGATGAAAGCGCAAATGGCGCAGCCCAAAGGAACTATGGGCACTGCCGTCGGCGATTCGAAACCTGGAATCAGCCCGATCAGATTGCAGATGAGAATGAAAAAAGCCAGCGTCACCAAAAAAGGAGTAAAGGCGGAGCTGCCGTGGCCGATGATTTCGTGGCTCTGGTCTTCAACGAAGCCATGGGCGCCCTCAAAAACATGCTGCAGGGCGCCAGGCTTGTCCACGGACAATCTCAAGCGCACCAGGACGAATAAGGCGATCAGAAATAAAACCACCAGAAGCTGCATTGCCACCGGATTGGTGATGGGCGCCTGAGGATATCGCGGTTCAATGTGGAACATTCGCAGCAGTCCCGTGACCGGACCGGCGAAGAGATGGTTCAGAATTTCGGTAAACCAGAGTTGTTCAGGCATGAAAGGCGCTTCTAGCTTCTCGGCCTCTAGCTTTTGGCTCCTCAGCAGACCATTAACCCCTACGGAATGTTTCAAGTTTGAAGCCAGAAGCTAGTAGCCAGGCCGATTTCGCCAGAGCTATCCACAACTCATAGGCGGCTTCGCACGCGATGGCAGCTACGGGCAGGAACAGGCCGGCCAATAACCCGTAGAGACTCGCGGGAGAAACAGTGAATATAACATAGGCTCCGAGGCCCATCAAAACGTAGCGAAGCAAGAAGCGCAACACCACACCCTGGCTGGATTGCGTCTGGCCCGACTGCGTGGCACGATCAGCCAGGGCGCTCACCACTCGCTTCAACCAGAAGAAATTCAGGTAGGCGACAGCGCTTCCGCAGGCGAATCCGAGCGCGATTCGCCAGCCGTAATGCCACACTGCGGCTAGAGTCAGCACAAACGCGAGCGCGAGCATGAAGCGAGAGATCCGATCCAGAGTGCCGGAATAGAAGGCTTCGCTATTCGGGTCCGTCGTCATCGGCTTCGAAGACAACGGGCTCGGCTGGTGTCATTCTTGGACCGTCACATGCGGATCATCATTTGGACTCCGAGGACATCGCGGCCCGGATCAACTCGACGAAGCCGGCAATGATGCCTACGATCAGTCCCACGATGTAAAGCCAGGTGGTGTGCAGCCAGCGGTCCAGCGCTACTCCAATCAGCCATCCGGCGATGGTCGCCGCCGGAAACACGAAGGCCAGCTGGCTGTACTTGGCCATCTGGATCCACAGGCTTCTTTCCTTTTTCGAATTGTCATCCGGACCAGACATTGCGAGCGACGCCGGAAGTCTTCCCTGCCCTCCCGGATCGCGGTCTAGCGTATCAGACCGGCCACCGATGTGGTCTGCGCAATACCCAGCGACCAGTTCACGATGCGGATGAACTGTTCGGGGAAGACTCCGATGTAGACGGTAGCGAAAGCGGAAACACCCAGGGCCAGCCGCATCCCGACGCTGATTGGAAGTAGAGTCTTGTCCAGGGCTTCGCGCATGAACATCTGGTTGGCGATGCGCATGTAGTAATAGAGTCCGAAGACGGCGTAGAGCACGGCCAGCGAAGCCAGCACGTAGTGGCCACTCTCGACCAGGCTGAGGTAGATGAAATATTTTCCGTAGAAGCCGGCCAGCGGCGGGATGCCCGCCAGCGAGAGCAGAAAAATCAGCATCAGCACGGCCTCGGTGGGAGCGCGGAAATAGAGGCCGGCAATGTCGTCCATTTCGTCGCCGATCACGTTGCGTTGGCGCAGCGAGGCGATCACTCCGAAGGCTCCCAGGTTCATGAAGGTGTAAACCAGCAAGTAGAGCAGGATGCCCTTGAGTCCATCGAAGAAAGCTGGCGCCGGATACGCGACCGAGGCCAGCGCCACCAGGCCGAGCAGCATGTAGCCGACGTGAGCGATCGAAGAGTAGGCCAGCAGGCGCTTCAGATTGCTCTGGGTCAATGCGGCGAGATTCGCGCCGGTCATGGTCAGGACCGAAACGAAGATCAGCAGGGGCACGTAGACGGTACGCAGCGGATACAGTCCCCAGAGGAAGATGCGCAGCAGCATGGCCCAGGCCGCGGCTTTTACCGCAACCGACATAAATCCGGTGACGCTGGTGGGGGCGCCTTCGTAGGCGTCGGGAAGCCACTGGTGGAAGGGGATGGCCGCGATCTTGAAAAACAAGCCGACTGACGTGGTCAGCAGAGCGACCACCGCAATCGGGTCGACGTGATTGGGATGGGCCGCCGCCAGCCGAACCAGGCCGCTTCTGATCCCGAGCAGGCTGGTGCTTCCGGTCAGGCCGTAGAACAACGACAAGCCATAGGCAAATATGCCGGAGGAAAACGCGCCCAGGAGCAAATACTTCAGAGCAGCTTCATTGGAGCGGCGATCGGTGCGCAGGAATCCAACCAGCACGTACGTGGAAATCGCCATCAACTCCAGGCCGATGAAGATGAGCACCACGTCGAAGCCGGAAGCCATGCACATCATGCCCACAACTGAAAACAAAAGCAGGGCGTAAAACTCGCCGTGGTTTTCGTGCTCGACTTCAAGATAGTGGGCCGACATCAGGACGGAAATCGCAGCGCCGGCCAGGAAGAGATACCAGAAGTAAATGGTGAAGCGATCCACCACCATGGAGTTCAGGAAGGCGGATTCTCCCGGAACCCCGGCGGCGTTCAAGGCCAGCTGAATCTTTACCACTCCAGCGGCCGAGAACAGAATGCCGACCAGAGCCGTCAGGGCGTTGATCCGCTTCCATTGCGCGGGCAACATGAGGTCGAGGAGCAGGATCCCCAAGGCAAACAGCGTCAGGAGAATGACGGGCAGCGCCATCAGATAGTCGACCCGGCCGAAATTTTGCGCCATGTTGCCCGACACTATTTAGTTCCCTTCGATTCGTTCAAAGCTGCCTGCACCGCCGCAGCATCCGCCGCTTCATCGGCGGGTTGAATCGCTGCGTTCACATCCCGCACGCCGGGATAGTCTTTCCCGCGCACGGTGTAAACGATCTGGTTTACCGGTTGCTCAAGGATCTGAAAGAACGGCTTGGGATAGAGGCCAATCCAGAAAGCGATGATCACCAGGGGTGCGAAGGTCAACAATTCGCGCGGGGTAAGGTCGTGCAGCTTTTCGTTCTTGGGATTTGTCACCGTGCCGAAGAACACCCGCTGGTAGAGCCACAGCAAATATGCAGCCGCCAGAATCACGCCGGGGACGGCCCAGGCCGCCCACTTCCAGTTCTCCATGAACGTGCCCTGCAGGATGGTGAACTCGCCGACGAACCCGTTGAGCAGCGGCAGTCCCATGGAGGAAAGGAACATGATCATGGTGATGGTGGCGTAGACCGGCATCACGTTCGAGATGCCGCCGTACTCCGATATTTCGCGGGTATGGCGCCGTTCATACAGAATGCCGACGATCAAGAACAGAGCGCCGGTCGAAATGCCGTGATTGATCTGTTGCAGCACTGAACCACTTAGTCCAGCCGGGTTCAGCGCAAATATTCCCAGCGTGCAGAAGCCCAGGTGGCTGACCGACGAGTATGCCACCAGTTTCTTCATATCCTTCTGCATCAGGGAGACCAACGCTCCGTAGATGATGCCGATGATAGAGAGAGCGATCATCCAGCCGCGCACTTTGGGGTGCATCACTACGTCGGGAAAGAATGGAAGGGCGAAGCGGACGAAGCCGTACGTTCCCATTTTCAGCAGCACGCCGGCCAGAATAACCGAACCCGCCGTGGGCGCCTCAACGTGGGCGTCGGGCAGCCAGGTGTGGAACGGAAACATTGGAACTTTAATCGCGAACGCCAGAAAGAAAGCCACGAAGAGAAGAATGGCGAAGGTCGAACCGTAAGCCGGGTCGTGGAAGATCAGCGGCGCCGTCTTGTACAAAGCCTGGATGCTGAAGGTGTACTGGCCGGTTTGATGAAAGTTATAGAAATACAGAAACAGGACCGAAAGCAGCATCAACACCGATCCGAACAAGGTGTAGAGGAAGAACTTGATGGCGGCGTAGAGTTTTCGCGGGCCGCCCCAGATGCCGATCAGCAGATACATGGGAACCAGCATGGCTTCCCAGAAGACGAAGAACAGGAAGAAATCGAGCGCCATGAAGACGCCCAGCATGCCGGTTTGCAGAACCAGAAACCAGATGTAGTACTCCTTCACCCGATTTTCGATTGCGGTCCACGAGGAGAGAATCGAAATCCAGCCCAGCAGCGTGGTCAGCATGATCAGCAGGAAGGAAATGCCGTCGATGCCCAGAACGTAGCCCGCTCCGATCGACGGAATCCAGTTATTGGGCGTGCCTTCCATGAACTTGAAGCCCGGTTCGAAGCGCAGCGCCCAGAACCACGGCACCAGCGGGATGGAAACCAGCAGGCCGGCCAGCGCAAAAATGTTTGCGATCCAGCGAATGGCGTCTTTCTGCTCCTTGGGGACAAAGATGAGCAGAAGAGCGCCGGCCAGCGGCGTGAAAAGAATGATCGAGAGAATGTGATTGTGCATAAAAGCAGTCGTCGGTCGTCAGTCGTTAGTCGTCAGCAATCCCTTCGCTACCGCACTGCGTAATAGAAAACGAATCCTACCAGCCCGATCACCATCACCAGGGCGTACCACTGCACCAGACCCCACTCCAGCAGGCGCACGGGATAAGACAGCATCCGCGAGACAATAGCAAGCCCATTGACGAAGAGTCCGTCAATGATCCATTTGTCCCACCAGTTCGATATAGTTCCACTTCGGCGGGTCATCCAGCCCCATCCGTTGACGATGCCATCGATGACGTGCGAATCGAACCATGATGACGCTTCGCCCAATCCCATTACGCCCAGGCGTACGCCGCGCACCTTGCGGCGGCCGGTAAAGGCGTAGTCATAGGCTTCGTCGACGTAATACTTGTTCAGCAAAACGGTATAGACGGCCGGCGGCTTTTTCCTCGATGGGCTCGGCGTAGCCTTTGCCGGCGTCGCGGTAGAAATTCCAAGCCATGCCGAATCCGGCCACGGCCGCCGCGACGGAGAGGGCCATCAGGAAGTATTCCACCGGGTTAGTGTGCTCTTCTTCTTTCTCGCCCGCGGCTAGTTGGGCTGCCTTGCCTTCTTCCTGGAAAACCGCAGCCTCGCGGGCAAATACCGGCTCGAGGAATTTCTCGAAGCGATTCGACCCGGCCAGGCTGTGCGGCCAGCCCAGCCATCCCGCGGTGACCGCGCACAGGGCAAGCAGGATCAACGGCACAGTCATCGATTTCGGAGACTCGTGGATGTGATGTTCTACCTCGTGGCTCATGCGCGGCTGGCCGTGGAAGGTAAGGAACATCAGGCGGAACATGTAGAACGCGGTCATCAATGCGGTGGCGTAGCCCACCATCCATAAGAGGCGGTACGCGCCGCCTTCGGACGACCAGGCCTGCCACAGAATTTCGTCTTTCGAGAAGAAGCCAGCGAAGGGCGGAATGCCTGCGATGGCAAAGGTGGCGATGAACATCGTCCAGTGAGTAATTGGGATGCGCCGGTGAAGATCGCCCATGTTGCGCATGTCCTGCTCGCCGCTCATGGCGTGGATGACCGATCCGGCGCCGAGGAACAGGAGGGCCTTGAAGAAGGCGTGCGTAAAGACGTGGAAGGCGCCGGCGGCGAATGCGCCGACTCCCAGCGCCAGGAACATGTATCCCAATTGGGAGACGGTGGAGTAAGCCAACACCCGCTTGATGTCGTTTTGCACCAGGGCGATGGTGGCGGCAAACAGCGCAGTGAACGCCCCGATGAAAGCCATGGTCTTCATCGAGCCCGGCGCAAGAACAAACAATGCATTCGACCTTGCCACCATATACACGCCTGCGGTGACCATGGTCGCGGCGTGGATGAGCGCGGAGACTGGAGTCGGGCCTTCCATGGCGTCGGGAAGCCACACATACAACGGAAGCTGGGCCGACTTGCCGCATGCGCCGACGAATAGAAGAAGAGTCGCGGCGGTGATGATGGGATCACCGATGGCGAAGTGTCCGCTGCGGGCCATGTGCGTGATCTCGGTCAAGCGCATCGAGCCGAAGTACCAGGCGATGGTGAACATACCCAGCAGAAAGCCGGCGTCACCAATTCGGTTGACGATGAACGCCTTGTTGGCGGCGGTGCTGGCCGATTGGCGATGAAAATAGAAACCGATCAACAGGTACGAACACAGGCCCACGCCTTCCCAACCCACAAACATCAGGACATAGTTGTTCGCCAGGATGAGCGTGAGCATGGAAAACATGAACAGGTTGAGATATCCGAAGAAGCGGTAGTAACCGCCCTCATGCGCCATGTAGCCGATGGAGTAAATATGGATGAGCGTGCCCACTCCGGTCACGAACAGCAGCCAGATGGCGGACAAGGGATCAAGCAAGAAGCCGGCATCGGCATGGAATGCCGCTGGAGTGCCGTCGTGCTTGAGATAGTTCATGTGGCCGGTGTCGGTGCCCAGCCAGGTGTAAACGATTTTCTCGAAGGGCTTGCCCGGATTGTCGTGAGCGTATCCGGTGTACTGCCAGACGGCACAGCAGACGAAGACGAAGGTCAGCGCCACCGCGCCTACACAAACCGCGCTTACCGTCGCCTTTTGCAGCCGGCGGCCGAAAAAGAACATGAGGGCGGCACCGAAGGCCGGGAACAGCGGAACGAGCCAGATGTGGTCGAGAAAGAACATTTTTTAGTTGTCAGTCTTCAGTCTTCAGTCGTCAGTCTTCAGCATTCAGCAATTAGGATTTGTTCCTTAAATTGACGTAGAGCATTCTGCAAGTACCCTTTGCGGCTAAGTGCCAATTGCTAATTGCCAATTGCTGCTTTCTCACCATTTCATCAAATCCACTTCGTCGATGTTTACCGTCTCTTTGTTTCTGAAGAAGGCGATCAGGATTCCCAGGCCGACGGCGGCTTCCGCGGCTGCGTCGGTGATTACGAAAATGGCAAAGATCTGTCCATGCAATCCCCAGATCCGCGAGAACGCCACCAGGTTCAGGTTTACCGCGTTCAGTATCAGTTCGATCGACATCAGCACGATCACCACATTTCGTCGCGTCAACACGCCGATGACGCCCAGAATGAAGAGGGCGGCTGCGACAACGAGATAGTGGAGTGTGGATATGGGAGCCATTTTTTGAGCTTTTAGCCCTTAGCCTTTAGCTCTTAGCTTGTTGCTTTCAGCTGGCCGTTTCAAGTATTTTGGCTAAAAGCTAAGAGCTAATAGCTGGTTTTCTCAAATTCTCTTCTTCGCCATTACGACTGCCCCGATGATCGCCACCAGCAATAAGAGCGAGGCGATCTCGAAGGTAAACATATAGTTGCCGTAGAGCAGGACCGCGACCTGCTGGGTGTTGGACTGCTCCGGCATAAGGACTCCGCGGTCCGGAAACAGCGCCCTTCCCTTCACGTATACCAGCACGAAAAGCGTACCGAGGGCCAGCGCTGTGACCAGTCCGACCAGCCATTGCCGGTTGAACTGGGCTTCCTTCTGCGACTTTTCCAGATTGACCAGCATGATTACGAACAGGAACAGCACCATGATGCCGCCGGCGTAGAGAATGATTTGCACGCCGGCGACGAATGGGGCATACAGCATCAGGTACAGAGCTGCCTGCCCGAGCAGCGACATGATCAGGGCCAGGGCGGAGTGCACCGCATTCTTGCGGGTGATGACCAGCACGCCGCTCAGCACGGTCACTGCCGATAAAAAGTAGAAGAAGAAGGTTGTGGCTACTGGTGCCATATTTTTTCCGGGCATCACGGCCCGCGTTTATTGGTTACAGCCTTACTCCACAAATCTTTGCCGAGCTTTGCTCGGCTGGGCAGGTGAGACACCTGCCCCTACGCGAACATTATTCCTGCGACTGCCGTCAGAACCAAGACGCCAATTCCTAACGGCAATAGAACTTTCCAACCTACTTTCATGAGTTGATCGAAGCGGTAGCGCGGGAAGGTGCCGCGATACCATATGTACATGTACATGGAGAACGCCACTTTCGCGCTGAACCAGAAAATATCCTGCACCCGATCGCGCACCGGCGGGACGAACAGAGCCACGCCGATCAAAGCCAGGACCGCCCCGAATCCGCCCAGTCCAACGGTCTGTATTTTGAAGTAAGGATGCTTGGGCATGCGGGCGGTGCTGTAGAACGTGATGGCGGCGAGGAACAGAAACGTCAAGCCGGGGACCAGCGAGAACACCAGGTCCCATGTTTCCCCGTCCAGAGCGTTGGGAAAGGGGCGCATCCATCCCCCCAACCACAACGTCACGGCGATCGATGACACCGCGATCATGGCCGAATATTCCGCCAGGAAGAAGAGCGACCAGCGGAAGCCGCTGTATTCGGTATGGAAGCCGGCGGTCAGCTCTGATTCGGCTTCCGGCAGATCGAAGGGAGCGCGATTGGTCTCCGCCACCATGGCGACCGCGAAGATGAAGAACGCGATCAGTCCCAGCGGGAAGAACTTGAAAACGAACCAGACGTGCTGAGCCTGTTGCGCCTGCACGATTCCGATCATGCTCAGGGTGCCGATGCCTTCTTTATTCAGGCTGGTCATCAGCACCGCCGAAATCACCGCCAGGCCCATGGCGATTTCATAGGAAACCATTTGCGCGCTGGAGCGCAGCGCGCCCATCAGCGGATAGTGGGAATTCGAGGCCCATCCCGCCATGACCACGCCCAGAACACTCAGTGACGAGACTCCCAGCATGAAGAGCACGCCGATGTTCATGTCGGTAACAGCATGCGTGGGACCAAAAGGCACGACGATGAAGACGGTGAAGGCCGTGATCACCACAATGAGCGGAGCCATCCAAAAGACCCACGGATCGGCTTCGGCCGGCATGATGTCTTCCTTGATCAAGAGCTTCAGGGCATCCGCAATGGGTTGCAGGAGGCCGTGCGGGCCGACGCGCATAGGGCCGAGCCTCACCTGCATGTGCGCCAGAATTTTCCGCTCCAGCCAGTTCATCGCGATCACAGCCACGGAAAGCCCGAGGAAAATCAAAACGATATAAACGAAGGCCCAGAACATGTTGCCGGCTGAGCCTGGCGTGGTGTCGCTCTTGAGGTAGGAGGTGATGTAGTCGAGCATCAGCGATCCACCTCGCCGAGAACAATGTCCAGAGTTCCGATCACCGCAATGACGTCGGCTACGAGCGCGCCGCGCACCATCATGTCCAGCGCCTGCAGATTTACGAAGGAGGGCGGACGCACGCGTATGCGGTAGGGCTGGGTCGAGCCATCGCTCACGATGAAATATCCCAGCTCGCCTTTCGGGGCCTCGATCGAGTGATAAATTTCGCCCACCGGCGGCTTCATGACTTTCGCGACCTTGGCCATGATGGGGCCATCGGGGATTTTGCCAATCGCCTGATCGATGATGCGCAGCGATTGCCGCATTTCCTGCATACGGACGATATACCGGTCGTAGGTATCGCCGTTTTCACCGATTGGAATATCGAAATCGAAGTCGGCGTAAGCAGCGTAGGGCTGGGCTTTGCGCAAGTCCCATTTCACGCCGCTGGCCCGGAGCACAGGGCCGGTCACTCCCAACGCGATACATTCCCGGGCAGAAATCTTGCCCACATCCCTGGTGCGTTCGACCCAGATCCGGTTCGTGGTAAGCAGCTCTTCGTATTCGTCAATCTTGGGAGAGACGAACTTGAGAAACTTCTCGACTTCGCGCTCGAAGCCTTCGTAGGTCTCATACGAACACCCACCGATGCGAAAGGCGTGGGTCGTCAGGCGGGCGCCGCAGTACTTCTCAAAAATCTTGAGAATTTCTTCCCGATCACGAAAAGTATAGAAGAGTGGAGTGATGGCGCCGATATCGAGCGCATGCGTTCCCAGCCAGAGCATATGGCTGGCCAGGCGATTCAGTTCGGTGAGGATCACGCGAATGTATTGCGCCCGGCGCGGGGCTTCTATGTTCAGCAGCTTTTCTACCGCTTCGCAATAGCCCAGGCCATTCGACACCGCGGCGACGTAGTCCATGCGATCCACGTAGGGATTGAACATGGTATAGGTGCGGTGTTCGGCAATTTTTTCCACCCCGCGATGGAGGTACCCGATCACGCACTCCGTGCCCAGAACCTTTTCGCCATCGAGCTTCAGAATGACGCGCAACACGCCGTGAGTAGCGGGGTGCTGCGGGCCCATATTGATGATCAGCTCGTTGGAATCGAGAAATGTCTTGTCGTGCTGCTCAAGTTCCAGGTGGGAAGTCCGGTCGATCGCTTTCGGGTCAAGGGTTGTCCGGTCGGTCATTGCCCGCTCTCGATCCCCAGGTTGATCTGAACCCACTCTTGGTCCTGCTGAATGATGCCGTAATCCTTGCGCAGGGGATGACCCTTCCAGCCGTCCGGAAGAAGAATGCGCTTCAGGTCGGGATGCCCTTCAAAGCGAATGCCGAACATATCGAAGACTTCGCGCTCCAGCCAGTTCGCGGCTGGCCAGATGGAAACCGCGCTGGGCACGGATTCTCCGTCGGCATATCTCGCAGTCACTCGAATACGCTCATTATGGGAGAAAGAGTAGAGAATCCAGACCACCTCAAATTGCTTCTCGCGGTCGGGATAGTGCACGGCGGTTACATCCACGCAATAGTCGAACTCCTCCTGATCGCGCAAGACCTGCAACAGTTCAGGAATGAGCGACGAATCGGCAACGATATATTTCTGGCCGAGGTAGGTATTGGCCTCGCGAATGCCGGTTCCATGCTGGCCCTTAAGCCGGGCGATCATGGGCGAATCCCAGGGAACGGGCGCGGGACCTGTCGGCTTCGGAGGAGCGGCGTGCTCGGCTGCCTTCGGAGGTGCGGGTTTTTCCGGGGATGACTGAACGCTGCCGGAAAGTGGGGCGCCCGCCGGGGCTTTCGGCTCACCACTCGGCGGAGGTGCGGGGGATTTGATGTCCTCAGGCATAGCTACGGAAGGTACAAACCTCCGGCGCCACGGGCGTATAGAAGAACGTTAACTTTTAACAGCTTGCAAACTAAGTGTCAATCGCGGAGGTGAGATGCCGGCGGCTTAAAATCATGTACCGCGTAAGGATACGAAGGTCACCTGAAGATTCCCTACCTCCGTGGCCATTCATGTCCCTTCGTAGTTTACATTTCTTGCTCACTTTCTTTGCTCCGCCTGATAGCTCTCGATCAACTCGCGAATTCGAAGGGCGTCGGCCTTGCGATGGCCGTGGCTGGTAATGGGGGCAGTGCCTCCGGAAGAATCGATGCGAATATTGGACCAGATCACTCCCGTTGAAATCTGGACCGAAGCGACCTTCCCCAAGGCGATGCTTTCTTCGCTGCTCCCGAACAGACGGGATTTTGTCCGGCTGACGTGTTGCGGTGTGACCGTGATTCGAACCGGGAAAAACAGGTTGCCTTTGGTCCAGCGGCTGGCGGTGAAAGTCTCGGAGGTGGGGAGGTTCGGCATTGCGGAATACAACTTAGCTAGAAAGCAAAAACCTTGCGGAGCGTTGCTCCGCTGGGCAGGTGGGACACCTGCCCCTACGCAATCATACCCATTCCAGGGCGCCCTTCTTCCAGATCCAGATGTAGCCAACAACCAGGATGAGCAGGAAAATCAGCATTTCGATCAGTCCGAACGCGCCCAGTGCCTTGAACTGCACTGCCCACGGAAAAAGAAAGATAGTCTCTACGTCGAATACGACAAAAAGGATGGCGACGATGTAATAACGAACGGTGTAGCGCCCGCGGGAGCTGTCGACCGGGTCAATGCCGCACTCGTAGGGCATCAATTTGGTCTTGCTGGGATTGTCCGGGCGCACCAGCTTGGCGGCCAGCAGCGTGACGGGAAGCATAATTCCGACGAAAGCGATGAAGATGAAAATGGGAACGTAGTTTTGCGGCATCGCACTCCTCGTACCAGTTTGCCCGCGCGACTCAACTTCATATTAACGCTGACTCCCTTTGCCTTCAAGGCGCAGCGACTGACAATCGATTAAAGTCCGAAAAAGCCTACGGCGGCTGACGTCAAAAACGCAGCCGCCGCAGAGAAACGAGCCAGTGCACCTATTTGTAGGTTACGGTTGAGCTGACCAGATTGTCGCGGTGGGCTGACGAGTCAATCATCGATTCGAACGCCGCACCACTTAGAGGATTCGTCTTCCTTGCATTCATCAACGCTGTATTCAATTTATCCAGGCCGTCAGCATTGGGCGAGATCACGTCGATCCAGAACGCTCCCGGGGACTCGGTGTGAATCGCTTCGGTATCGACTTCGTACTCGATAATCGATCCATCGGCCAGGAGTTTCTCCAGCATCGGCACGATAAAGCTCTTGCTGAGAGCCTCAACCCCGTTATCCGGCGCATCCGGCTTCAGTTTGTAATATCCCACGCGCGAATAGGCGCCTTTGTAAGTACCCGGACGCCAGTTATAGAACCGGCTGACATATATACCGTCCGAGTGCTTGGTGGCGCTGGCGAGGACGGGCGCAGTTGGCGTCCCGGACTTGTAGAACCTGTCCAGCACGTTCAGCACGGCCGCCATGGACATTGCCGACCACCAGTCGTCGTGCGTCATCCCGTCCGCCGTGTGCACAAGGGTGAAGTCGTCTCCATAGGCCACGATGGTCCCGTCGGCCACGAGCTTGTCCAGAACTTTCTGGTCGGCGGCGGAATTCTTCTCCATCTCTCCCCACTGCGCACGCGGGATATTCCAGAACGCGACATAGCTGTACATCGGCGGTTTTTCCTTCACTTCGTCTTGCGCGCAAGCGGGTGAGGCCACGGCGGCCATCATCGCAAGCGTGCACATACAGGCAAACACGTTCCACAATTTTCCTCTACCCAATTTTTCCTCCTCAACGAGTCACCGGTTTTTTCGCGAGAACGCCGGTGCGATGTAAATTTGTTGTCCCTTTGGTAGTGTCCGGAACCGTACACTCGCTGTGTGGGGAATGTCAATCGATCGGGAGCGTGAAGCGACGCAGTCTGCAGAGGACACGCCTACCCTTGGCATTCCGAAGCCAGGTCTATCGGCGAGGAGTCTACTGCGCGCCAGCAGCGAACCAGCAGATTCCTCGGGCGACAAAGCCGCCCTTCGGAGTGACAATTCCAGGGGATTTTCAAGTTGCGCCACTACGGGGAGCGAGCCTCGCTCCGCCGGACAGCCGCAATAGCTGTCCCAACGTGTCTGGTTGCAGCTGAAAATAACTTTTGACATGAACCGCGTGCCTCAGCTATCTTCTTTAGCGATGAGTTTTTTCTCCCATCTCCACCATCACCATCATGTGCACAACGTGTTGGCGGGGGTGTCCTGAGATAGGTTAGAGCTCACTCACAAGATTCGGCCCGCTGACGCGATTTGCGCCAGCGGGCTTTTTGTTTTTAGCCACAATTTTGGAGACCTACATGTCTGAACCACGCATATCTGAACGACAGACGACCCAGGAAATCGATTTCGACAAGATGCAGGGGCTGCTGCCGGCCATCGTGCAGGATGCGGCTAGCGGCGAAGTGCTGATGCTCGGCTTCATGAATCGGGAGGCCTTTGAGCAGACCCTGAGGGCTGGGTATGTCACGTTCTTCAGCCGCACCCGCAACCAGCTTTGGACCAAGGGCGAAACTTCCGGCAACCGCCTCGAAGTGGTCTCGGCCGCGACCGATTGCGATCGCGACACCGTCTTGCTGCAGGTGCGGGTGCAGGGGAAAGGCGTGGTCTGCCATAACGGGACGCGTTCCTGCTTCACCGAGAAGGTTCCCCTGGGCAGAGAAGCGGCCCAGGCCGAAGGATCGTTGCCATGAAACTGCGCATCGGCATTCCTAAAGGGAGTCTGCAGGAGGCGACGCTGCAATTGTTTGCGCGCGCCGGACTCACCGTCTATACCAACGGCCGCTCATACTCGGCGAGCACTGCCGATCCCGATGTCGAATGCATGCTGATTCGGGCGCAGGAGATGGCGCGCTACGTGGAGCATGGTGTGCTCGACGCCGGGTTGACCGGGCTCGACTGGGTGACGGAAAGCGGACTCGAGGTCGTGACCGTCGCCGACCTGATCTACGCCAAGCAGAGCCGCGGGAAAGTGCGGTGGGTGTTGGCCGTGCCCGAGGCTTCCAGCTACCAGCGCGCCGAGGACCTTGCGGACTGCATCGTGGCCACCGAGTTGGTAAACGTCACGCGGAATTATTTCGGCAGGAAGGGTGTGAGCGTGCGGGTGGAGTTCTCCTGGGGAGCCACCGAGGTGAAGCCCCCGACGCTGGCCGACGCGATTGTGGAAGTCACCGAAACCGGCAGTTCCCTGCGCGCCAATCATCTGCGCATTATCGACACCCTGCTCGAATCCAACACCCAGATCATCGCCAACACTTCCTCGTGGAAAGACGGCGACAAACGCCGCAAGATCGAAAACCTGGCTGTCATGCTTCGCGGCGCGATGGAGGCCCAGGGGCGAGTGGGCCTGATGCTCAACGTCCGCAAGTCAGACCTGGCAGCGGTGCTCGGGGTGTTGCCTGCATTACAGAAGCCTACCGTCGCCACGCTCAGCGACGAGGCGTGGGTGGCGGTGAACACAATTATTGAAGAGTCGGCGGCCTGGGAGATTATCCCCCGGCTGAAGGCTGCGAATGCCGAAGGCATTGTGGAATATCCGCTGAACAAGGTGGTCATGTGATGCGGATTCTTCAAGGTCGTGCGGCTGAAAGCTACGTGCGGAAACTGGAGCGGCGGGGACAGAAGCTCGACGCGCTGGAGCCGCGAGTGCGACGCATCGTGCAGAGCGTGCGACGGGATGGGGATCGAGCCCTGCGGCGCTACGCGGAACGATGGGATGGTCTCCACTCCGGCGATCCCTTGCGAGTTTCGGAAGCCGAAATGCAGGCCGCGCTGAAGAGTTCGTCACGCGAACTGCGCGCTGCTCTGGAAACTGCTGCCGCCAATATCCGGAAATTTTGTGAGTGGCAGAGGCCTCGCGAGTGGGAACGAATGCAGCAGGGCCGGAGACTGGGTCAGTTGGTGCGTCCGCTCAGCTCCGTCGGATGCTACGTGCCCGGCGGACGTTATCCCCTGCCCTCAACTTTGCTGATGACGGTGATTCCGGCGCAGGTCGCGGGAGTGAAGGAGATACGGGTAGTTTCGCCGCGCCCGGCGCAAGCGACGCTGGCAGCGGCGGCGCTGCTGGGCGTCCGCGAGTTCTACCGCATTGGAGGGGCACAGGCGATTGCTGCCCTGGCTTACGGCACGAAGAGCGTTCCAAGAGTAACCAAGATCGTCGGGCCGGGAAATTTGTTTGTGACCACGGCAAAGAAACTGGTGGCCTTTGACTGCGCCATCGATTTTCTGGCCGGCCCGACCGAAGGATTGGTTCTTCTGGACGACGGAGAGCCGTCTTTTGTTGCGTCCGACCTGGTCGCACAAGCCGAGCATGATCCCGAGGCCCTGGTTCTGCTGATCACGCAGTCACAAAAACTTGCGCGTTCCGTTGCGGAATTGGCGGCTTCCCTGGGCCGGGGAAACGCCGTGGCCATGCAGTCGCTGCGAAGACATGGGGCGGTGCTGGTGGCTAAATCTTTGCAACAAGCTGTGGACTGGACGAACCGGATCGCGCCGGAACATCTGACCACCACCCGCGCGAACCTTCCTGCCATCACCAGCGCCGGCTCGATTTTCCTCGGCGCTTATTCAGCGCAGGCCGCCGGGGATTATGGGTCCGGACCGAACCACGTGCTCCCCACCGCAGGGGTTGCGCGCTTCCGTGGAGGCCTGAGCGTGCTCGATTTCGTCAAGGTGATGACGGTGCAGGAGCTGTCCCGCGCGGGTCTGCGGAGAATTGCGCCTTCAATTCTTACTCTGGCCCAAACCGAGAATCTAAAGGCTCACGCCTGCTCGATCGAAGTGAGGTATGGCAATGCTTGAAGCGCGAGAAGCCATCCGCAAGCTCAAGCAGTACCAGCCGCCGCTGGGCGACCGCTCCGGACTACGCCTCGACTTCAACGAGAACACGGGCGGATGTTCGCCCCGAGTGATCGAACGATTGCAGCGGGTTTTGCCCGAAGAGCTGGCTTGCTACCCGGAACGCGAGCCGGTGGAACGTGAGGTTGCGGCTTTTCTGGGACTGCGGCCGGAACAGGTTCTGTTGACCAATGGCGTGGACGAGGCCATCCATCTGGTCTGCGAGGCATATCTGGAGCCGGAAGACGAGGCCGTGATCGTGATCCCGACTTTTGCGATGTACCAGATTTGCGCGGCCGCGACGGGGGCCCGGGTCATCTCGATTCCTGCGAACGATGATTTTTCCTTTCCTACCGCCAAAGTCCTGGCTTACACGACATCCCCCAAGACGCGGCTGATTGCGGTTGCGAATCCGAATAATCCGACCGGCGCGGTAGCGTCTGTGGAAGATTTATTGCTGATTGCCCGCAGCGCGCCCCAGGCTGCGGTGCTGGTGGATGAAGCCTACTTCGAATTCCATGGCGAGTCGTTGCTGGAATACGCCGGCCAGGTTCAGAACCTGTTTATCGCACGGACATTCTCCAAGGCTTACGGGATGGCCAGTTTGAGGGTCGGCGTCCTGGCAGGAGCGGCCGAGCAGATGCGGAATCTGCGGCGCTCCTGCTCGCCCTATAACGTCAACGGCGTTGCGCTCGCCTGTTTGCCGGCGGCCCTGGCCGATCAGGAGTATGTTCGACGCTATGTGGCCGAGGTTAAGTGGAGCCGAACCCGGTTGGAGGAGGAATTTCGCGCGCTGGGAATTCCCTTCTGGCCGAGCCAGGCCAATTTTGTCCTGGCGCGGATCGGGCGGAGCCATGCGGCTTTTGTCCAGGGAATGAAAACGCGCGGAATTCTGGTGCGCGATCGCTCGTCAGATTTCGGCTGCGACGGTTGTGTTCGCATCACTGCCGGCTGGCGTGAGCACACGGAACGATTGCTGGGGACGCTGCGCGAAACTTTGGAAGAGATCGGCTGGGGAGAAAGGAAACCGGCATGAGGCGGGCTCGCATCGAGCGCAAGACGCAGGAAACCGCGATTCGGGCGGTGCTCAATATCGACGGGCGCGGCCAGTACAGAGTTTCGACAGGTATCCGTTTCTTTGATCACATGCTGGAGTTATTTGCCCGGCACGGTGGTTTTGACCTGGAGCTGCAGGCCCGGGGCGACCTTGACGTGGACCAGCACCATACCGTGGAAGACGTCGGCATCGTTCTGGGCGAGGCATTTCACAAGGCGCTGGGATCGAAGCGGGGAATATTGCGTGCCGGATATTTTGTCATGCCCATGGACGAGACCCTGGGCCTCGCGGCGGTGGATTTCGGCGGGCGCGCCTCTTCTGTGGTCGATACCAAAGTCCGCCAGCGGCTGGTAGGCGATCTGCAAGCTGAACTGGTCTATGACTTCTTCGAAGGTTTCGCCCGAGGTGCGCATGCCAACGTTCATGCGCGTGTGCTCTATGGCCGGTCGAACCATCACAAGATTGAAGCGCTGTTCAAGGCTTTCTCGCGGGCGCTACGGGCGGCCTGCTGGCGTGACCGGCGGATGGCTCGCCTGTTGCCCAGCACCAAGGGGTTGTTGTGATCGCCATAGTGGACTATCGCGCCGGGAATCTCGCGTCGGTAAAAAAAGCCTTCGACCATCTCGGATTCGAGTCCGCGATCACTGCGGACCCGCAAGAGATAGCGCGAGCCAGCAAAGTGGTTCTGCCCGGCGTGGGAAACTTCGAAGCCACGACTGCTCTCTCGGGCGAGTTGCAGGAATCGGTGGTGAATGCAATCGATCGCAAGGTTCCTCTGCTCGGTATCTGCCTGGGCATGCAATGGATGTTCGAGTCCAGCCAGGAGGCACCTCAACTGCGCGGCCTGGGGCTGTTTCCGGGAGAGTGCGAGAAGTTTCCGGCTGCCGTGAAATCTCCGCACGTCGGGTGGAACCAGTTGCAGGTGAGCGGGTCTTCGCGCTTGCTGCGTGGAATCCCGCCGGATTCGTTCGTGTATTTCACCCACTCCTACCGCGCTCCCCTGGTCGAATCCACCGTGGGCAAGTGCGAATACGGCGGATTGTTCTCGGCCGTGGTGGAGCATCGAGATCTTTTTGGTGTGCAGTTTCATCCGGAAAAATCCGGGACGGCGGGGCTTCAGTTGCTCCGCAATTTTTGTGAACTATAGGAACTCGGTCCAGAAATGTTAACCAAGCGCATTATCGCCTGCCTGGATGTCGACGCGGGGCGCGTGGTCAAGGGTGTCAAGTTTTCCGACCTGCGCGACGCCGGCGATCCCGCCGAACTGGCTCTGAGCCATGGCCGGTCGGGGGCCGATGAAGTCGTGCTGCTGGATATTTCTGCTACCTATGAGAATCGCTCTACCCTGCTCGACGTGGTTCGCCGAACGGCGCGTCAGTTGTTCATACCTTTTACGGTAGGCGGGGGCATCCGTTCGCTCGACGACGCCGCGGCTGTGTTCGACGCCGGAGCGGACAAGGTCGCGGTCAACTCGGCGGCACTGGCAAATCCAGCTCTGATTGGTCGAATTGCCCACCGCTACGGCTCACAGGCTGTGATCGTTGCAATCGATGCTCTCCGCGTCAGCAATGGCAACGGCCTGCACTTCGGGGTGAAAGCCACGGGAGGCCGCGATTCCACAGGACGCGACGCCGTGGCCTGGGCCGGCGAGGCCGAACAATGCGGAGCGGGCGAGATACTGCTCACCTCGATTGACCGGGATGGCATGCGCGACGGCTTCGATTGCGAGCTGACGCGGGCGGTGGCTGGAGCCGTAAATATTCCCGTGATCGCCTCCGGAGGCGCGGGCGCTGCCGAGCACTTCGTGGACGTCTTCCGCGACGGACAGGCGGATGCGGCCCTGGCGGCATCCATCTTTCACCTCGGAATCATTCCCATCGGCAAACTCAAGCAGGAGTTACGATCTGCCGGAATTCCCATGAGGTGGCCATGCTGATTCCTTCGATTGATCTGATGGGGGGCAAAATCGTTCAGCTGGTGCAGGGAGAGAAAAAGGCGCTGGAATTCGACGACTTCGAACCCTGGCTGGAGCGCTTCGACAAATATCCCCTGGTGCAGATCATCGATCTTGATGCTGCGATTGGGCAGGGAAACAACCGTTCAATTGTGCGCTCTCTGCTGCGGCGGCTTCCCTGCCAGGTAGGCGGCGGGATTCGCACACCTCAAGCTGCGCAGGAAATGCTTGCCGATGGCGCGTTACGCGTGATCATCGGGTCGTCGCTCATCCAGAATGGAACCGTTCAGAGTGCTTTCGCCGCGCAGCTCGCGGAACAAATCGGGGCGGACAAATTGGTCTTCGCCGTCGATTCCAAGGGCGGGAGAGTCGCGGTCCGGGGATGGCGCCAGCTTACGGAGATTTCTCCGGCGCAAATGATGCGCACTCTCGAACCCTGGTGCCACGGCTTTCTTTACACTCATATTGATACCGAAGGATTGCTGCTGGGCATGCCTCTCGACGTTGTTTCTGAACTCCGCAGCCTGACCGGCAAGCAACTGATCGTGGCCGGTGGCATCAGGACACAGGAAGAGGTCGATCGCCTGGACGTCATGGGTGTCGATGCCGTGGTTGGAATGGCCATCTACCTCGAACTGCTTAAGGTGTGAATCAGGATCTGACGATCCATCCGCGCCACTTTCTCCCGCTTGTTTATAATCGCTGTTCACCGTTCGCGGCTGTGCGCGTTCATTCGTTGGCGATCGCTGGACAAGGAACCCTTTGGCACTCGACGAGAAGATTTACGAACTGCGGCGGGACAAGCTGAAACAGATTGAAGCTCTGGGACAGCAGGTCTATCCCCGCAAGTACGAATTCACCCATACCATCCCGCAGATTCTGGCGGAGTACACCGAGAAAACGGCCGAGCAGCTGGAGAATCCGCGAGTCAACGTACGGGTCGCGGGGCGAATTATGGCGATCCGGCTGATGGGCAAGGCTGGCTTCGCGCATCTGCAGCAGGACGGCAAGAGGCTGCAGATCTACGTCAAGAAAGACGCGGTGGGAGAGAAGGGCTTCGAACTGTACAAACTGCTCGACCTGGGCGATCACGTCGGTGTAAGCGGTTATCTGTTTCGCACCCGCACCGGCGAGCTCTCGGTGCACGTGGAAGAGATTACGTTTCTTTCCAAAGACTTGCTGCCGCTGCCGGAAAAATGGCATGGCTTGACCGATGTCGAGCTGCGTTACCGGCAACGCTACGTTGATCTGGTGATGAATCCAGAAGTCCGCGAGGTGTTTCTCAAGCGCAGCAAGCTGGTGCAGTCGTTGCGGCGCTTCATGGATGCGCAGGGATTTGTCGAAGTAGAAACGCCGATGATGCAGCCCATCGCGGGCGGGGCGGTGGCGCGGCCGTTTGTAACGCACCACAACACGCTCGACATGGATCTTTTCCTGCGCATCGCGCCGGAGTTGTACCTCAAGCGATTGACCGTGGGAGGATTCGATCGGGTTTATGAGATCAATCGCAACTTCCGCAACGAGGGATTGGGCTGGCGTTGGAACCCCGAGTTCACCATGCTGGAGTTCTACCAGGCATATACCGATTATCGCGGAGTGATGGACCTGACCCAGCAACTGATCGAGCAGGCCGCGAGAGATGTCAACGGCGGGACCAAGGCCAAGTGGGGAGACGATGAGATTGATTGGGCCGGGTCGAACTGGCGGCGCATGACGATGCGCGAAGCCATCATTCACTACTGGCCGGAGGCCGCCGGCGCGAAGCCGGAGATGCCGGAGTTCGCATCGCCCGAAGGCGTCGAAGGCTTGGTCAAGCGCTTCAACTCGGGGCATGCGCACGTCGCCTACGATCCTAAACAGCCGCCTGGAAAAACTATTGCCGCACTCTTTGAAGCCGCGGCAGAGGAACATCTCATTCAGCCCACGATTATTTACGAGTTCCCTACCGCGGTTTCGCCGCTTTCCAAACAGAAGGCCGACGAGCCGGATTGGACTGAGCGCTGGGAAATCTTCGCCGGGAAAATGGAAATTGCCAACGGCTTCAGCGAACTAAACGATCCCGAAGATCAGCGCCGGCGCTTCGAACAACAACTCCAGGAACGAGAGCGGGGCGATGATGAAGCCCACCAGATGGACGAGGACTACATTCGGGCACTGTCGTATGGCATGCCCCCTGCGGGCGGAGTCGGCGTAGGGGTCGACCGCCTGGCCATGCTGCTGACTGACTCGCATACCATTCGGGACGTGATTCTGTTCCCTCTGCTCCGGCCGGAAAAAGCTTTAACCACGGAGGACGCTGAGGACACAGAGAAGACCCACGACGCCGATGGCTAGGCGCGCCCTCGGTGCCCCATCCTCGCGTCTTTTGCGAGGGTGGGAGTCCGCCGGACCGGGGCACTTGTATTTGAGAACACTGCTAGCCGAATCGTGAGCCGGAACGTCTAAGCGCTAGAGGAACATCGAACTATGAGACTCAACGTTTGCTTCCTGGTTTTGACTCTGTCCTTTTACGCCGCTGCGCAAGATCCGGCGCAAGCTCCCAAGCCCGCGCCCACCCTCAAGAGCATTCTGCTGGAGCAATTGAAGACCACTCACAATCAGAAGGAGTGGTTTGTGCCCGCGAATACGGCGGTCGAAGGACTCACGCCGGAGCAAGCCAGCTGGCGGGATGGCAAAGGAAATCATTCCATCGGGCAGCTGGCCAATCATCTGGTTTTCTGGAACCAGGAAGAGTTGGCGAAATTTAAAGGCGAGCCTCCGCCAAAGTTCAGCGGCAAGAACGACGAAACCTTCGACAACTTTGACAGCAAGAAATGGGCCGCGACGGTGCAGCAACTCGATCAGGTCCTCACCGACTGGGAAAAGGCCATCGAAGCTGCCGATGACAAGAAGCTGGAGTCCTGGTATTCGACGATCGCACATATCGGGACGCACAATGCGTACCACATCGGGCAGATCATTTACATTCGCAGGCTGCAGGGCTCCTGGGACCCGGAGAAAGGCGTTAAGTGAGACGGGAGATCATGGGAAATGTGCAGAAATATCAAAATCCTTTTTAACTTCGATCCGCCAGTCACGGACGACGAGGTTCGAGCAGCTTCGCTGCAGTTCGTCAGGAAAATCACCGGCTTCAACAAGCCATCCAAGGCGAACGAAGAGGCCTTCCTGGGTGCCATCGACGAGATAGCCGGCATCTCGACCCGCCTTCTCCGGTCCCTGGAAACCACCGCGCCGCCTAAGAATCGGGAAGAGGAAGCGGCAAAGGCGAAGGCTCGCGCCGCCGAGAGATTCGGGGCTTGAAGCACCGCAAGGGAAAGAGTCCTAAACGCAAAGTTCGCCTGGGAATCCACGAAGAACGCAAAGGATAGCTTCATCATGTGAGGTACCTGACAATGCACTAGGATTGGTGCAGTCGCCGTCTTATGCTTTTTCTCAGTTTGGGCCAATTACCGGCAGCGCTATCGTAGCGTCCTCTGCCTCCTGGACGTTGGGTCGATAGCGCTCTGCCGGGGAATATGCAGCCGGCTCGGAGCCACCGAAAACGAATTCCTCCTGGATATTTTGTTCCCCTACAGTATTGTCCCTAGCTCAGAATTTCGTGCCAACCCATCGAAACTTCCTGCTGTCTTCCTAACGGCGTCGTATCCATCACAAAACGCTGGCTCTTGCGGTTGGCATTTGCCGTGCTTGTACATGATCAGACCCTAACGCGGAGGAGACCATGTCTGTACATATTGATAAGGTCGGTGAACTGGCGGTCGTGGAATGTGAAGGCAGGTTTGTACGCAGCGACGAAGCGTTCAAGTTGCGCGACGCGGTTACGTCTCAACGCCAGGCCCACATCATTGTGCTGGATCTTACGGAGATGCGCGCCATCGGGGGCGGTGGAATCGGAGTTCTGGTATTCCTGCAGCGCTGGTGCCGCGATCACGATATCCGCTTCAAATTGTTCAATCCCTCGCGCTCGGTGCAGGAGAGACTGGAAAATACCAACGCCATGTCGGAGTTCGACATCGCCTCGCTGGATGAGATGATGGCCTTGCTTGCGCAGGCAGACCGGCGATATGCGCTCGCTTCCTGATGGTGTCGAACAACGAGTACCGTGATTACTGGACCCGCAGAATGAGTTGCGTTCCGGCGTCGAGATGGACGTTCACCGTGTTCGAGCTCAGAACGGACTCTGAGGCTGTCGTTTCCAGGGAGATATCCTTCATCCCGACGACCCCGTGACTGGTGGGGCTGAGGGGCACGACGGTTGAATTTATGTTGCGCGGAGCCATGGGGTCTGGAGGTACGGCCAGGTCCCCTGGATACGAAGGTGGGATGGCGGATGGGGCGTTGGAAGTCGACGCATCCCCAAGCGGAACCCTCGGGCCCGACAAGCTCGGGGGCAGGCCTGGCCGCGAAGCCATATTTCCCTCCGGGTTGTAGGCCGGCTGCAAGGGTCGCGCGACTGCCTGTATGACCATTGGAAGAGCAACTTCGCTCCCGCCTTTCAGCTGCATTCGGTCAAAAGTTATCCCTAGCATTGAATCTGGAGATGTCTTGGTATGGGACTTGGCCGTGGTTACGTGGCCGAGGATTTTCGTGTCGCGGCGAACCACAATTCGACCGTGCGCCAGAATATCCGTGGCCGTCCGGGCTTCGATCCTGTCGTTCGCTTTACTTTTTCTGGCATCGAGCGATTTTGATAACGCGACCGAAAGAAGAGTTCCTGAGTCCAGCGCGTTGGCCGGCGCAGCGGAGGCCTGGGTTTTTGCAGTCTCAGCCTGGGGAGCCGAATTTGCGGGAGCGGCTTCGGTAGAGACCTGAGCCAGCGACGTTACAGCAAAGGCGAATACGGCGCCAGCTGAGAAAAAAAGCCTCTTCATTGAGCAATCCCCAATCCCCAACCCATCCCCCAGATCGTCTTTACGGCCCTGTTTTGTTAGATGCGTCCGGCTAGAACCAGGTGCCTGCCTTGTATTTTCTGTAGTCCTCGCCAAATCGGGCTTCCAGAACCCGGGCCTCTTTACGGGCGCGGAGAATCTGAATCGGAATCAGCACGAGCGGGATGAGGAGTGCATAACGATATTGCAAAGCGATCAGGACACCCACTAAAAGCAACGCGCTGAAGACGTAAATCGGATTCCTGATCTTCGAATACAGGCCTCGGGTGACCAGTTGCCGTGCCTGCGGGGTGATCGAGAAAGAGCGTCCCAACTGCCAGCGCGCGGTGAAAAATAAGACCGCGGCAGGAAGCGCAATGCAGAGTCCTGCGATACGCGCAGCGTTCCATTCACCGGGACGGAAGACGACAGCAGAAATGGCGAGCAGCACCAGACAAAATTGCACTACCAGAAAGGGAGTGATCGTGCTGTCATTGGTTGCGGAGGCTGGCATTGAGGTTATTTTACGAAGCCCTGGCGAATGCTATGAATAAAATCGGTATAGGCCGGTGTGGTCCCGGAAGCCCGCACGGTCGCCGCGACCTGCCCGCGATGATAAGCCGAGTGTGTGATCAGGTGCATCAGTATGTCATCCTTGCGACTGCTCCAGGTTTCGCCCTGGCTGTTTCGATAGCTTACCGGTTCAGTCAGATCGGCTTCGCTACTCCCTGCCAGGTAAAGCTTCCATAGGACTGGCAACTCTGCGGCTTGCCTTTCACATTCCTCGATCGTGAACTCCGGCCAAACCGGCAGCGTTTGCGGCTTCTGCTCCAGCCGTTCCATCCACAGGCGCTGGGACGAGAAAACATGGGCCATCAAGTTCAGGGCGCGAGGCGGCGTTGCGGCGGTGCGCAACCCGGAAAGAACTTCCTGATTTGCCCAGCCGTCGTATGCGAAAAGACGGGTGAAATGTTCAATCAGGTCCATGACATTATTCAAACACAGGCGATCGTGTTGCGTACACGGCGCGGGAAGTTAAACGGACTATGTGGGACCGGGTCTCAGACCCGGTCGGGCCGAGCGAAGCTCGGCGGGCTCTTTCGGGCGGCGAGAAAAACCCTGTCGAGCTTCGCTCGACCTGGACGGGTCAGAGACCCGTCCCTGCACGATCCGTCCCTACATGGCCTTCGGCCAACAAAAAAGGCCCCGCCGTGAGGCGGGGCTGGTAGACAAAGCGGCGATTCCTATTTTAGTTATTGTCTTTCTTGTCCTGCATGTCTTCCTTGGCCTCGTGGGCGGCAGCCTGATGGCCGGCCATCGAAAGAGCAGACATGAAGGGCGCTGCATCGGCGGTAGGTGTCACTCCGCCCATGAGGATCTTGCGGAAGCCTATGTCCCGGCCATAGATGGCGGTGGTTGAATCCGCATCCTGTTCGACGACGGCGCCTTCCAGGGTAAGACCGGCAAATGCGCCTTTCGAGCGCGAGTAAGTCAGCAACTCAGCATTCATCTTCCAGTCGGTCCCCGCCGAGGCATGACGTCCCACCGGGCCGGCCGCAGCGGAGCCTTCCCCGCTGATCTGGAATTTGCTGGAAAGCAGGTGCTGCAGACCCTTGTCGTTCATCACCAGCATCACCAGGTCAACGCCTTCAGCACCAATCTGAAAACCCGCGCTTCCGCCGCCGACAGAGATGAAGGCAGGCGCACTCCAGCCGGTTGCGGTGCGGCAGCTGGCGACGCCGCGTCCGTGCTTGCCGCCGACAATGAAACCAGCCTTGATCAGGTGAGGAACTACGACGATGCACTTGGCGCCGTCGAGCACTTCTTCCGGAATGCCCTTGTCCGGCGCGTCCATGATTTGCTTAAGCACGTCGCCGGCGTTCTGCAGCCGGTCGACAGAATCGTCTTTGGCATCGGCCAGAGCCATGCTGCCCAGCAATGCGATCAGACTGAATATCGTTGCAATAGATCTTTTCACTTTCTCCTCCTTGGAGTTAGGTTTCGACTTTACTTGTCGGTTATGGCTCCCGAGGGCGCTATCGGCTAGAGCGCTGGCCGGCGGCCGGTTATCAGCTGGATCAGCAGTACGACGATGGCCACCACCAAAAGAATGTGGATGAAGCCGCCCAGGGTGAACGAACTCACGATTCCCAATAACCACAACACCAGCAGAATCACAAAAATCGTCCAAAGCATGAGTCACCTCCGTTGATGATTGAGTAACCCGTCCCAGTGACCCCACTGTGATCCAGATTGGCGCCTTAGAGTTGCACGCCCGGAGGTGGGGGAAAGACTGTAGAAACGAGGGAAAAATCTTGACCGGTATCGCAATCCGCACTGCCAACGACGAACTCTTGAATTCATGCGGACGGCGCGGTAGGGTTAGCTGGAGTGGACGTTTAACGTCCGCACTTTTGTCTTGTACACGTCCTGACGAAGGGGTCAAGATGGTTGATATCCGCAGCGATGATCATTTCGTTTAAGTGATAAAGACATTTCATTCATGAGGTGGCGGCGATGAAGCGTAGAGATTTCATTATTGGAGCGACCTGGGGAGCGGGAGCGGCGTGGCTCGGCTCCCAACGCCTGGCCAAGGCCATGAGTGCGGTGCCGGCTTTACCTCGCAAGTTCAGCGCGGCAGATACCGTGATGATCGGTAGTACCGGAATCAAGACCAGCCGTCTCGCCATGGGAACGGGCACAGTTGGCAGCGGACATCATTCTCATCAGACCGCTCTCGGCGTCAAAGGCCTTTCCGATTTGCTGCTGAACGGCCACGATAACGGCTTACGTTTCTTCGACGCCGCGGATACGTATGGAAGCCATCCCCACGTGGCCGAAGCACTCAAACATGTTCCTCGCGATAAAGTCACCGTTCTTACCAAGACCTGGTCGCGCGATCCCGCCGAAGCCCGCGCCGATCTCGACCGTTTTCGCAAGGAACTGGGAACCGACTATCTCGATATCTGCCTGATGCACTGCGTCACCGAAGGCGACTGGACTGAACGCTACCGGGGTGTGATGGACGTTCTCTCCGAAGCCAAGGAAAAAGGAATCATCCGGGCGCATGGCTGCTCCTGCCATAGCATCGAGGCGCTGCGCGCGGCGGCGAAGTCCCCCTGGGTCGAAGTCGATCTGGTGCGGATCAACCCGATTGGGTCCCACATGGACGCCGATCCCGATACCGTGGTGAGCGTGCTCCGCGAAATGAAGGCCGCCGGAAAAGGCATCGTCGGCATGAAGATTCTTGGGCAGGGCGATCTGCGCAATCGGCAGGACGAGGCTTTGAAGTATGCGCTATCGCTTGGCGTGCTTGACGCCTTTACCATCGGCGCCGAAAGCAGGACTGAACAGGAGGACCTGATCCGCAGAATCGCCGCTGCCGCCTAAGACATGGATGTTGTGGAACCGGGTCTCCTACCCGGTCCCACACCGGCAATTAAGTATTTTTCAAGACCTGTCGGAGATCGCTTCCTGTCATTTCTTTCGGCTGCGGGATGCCCAGCATGCCCAGTACAGTCGGCGAGATATCACGCAGGGAGCCGCCCGGCTTCAGCGAGAATTTCTTTCCATTCTCCGCCACCACAATAAAGGGCACCGGATTCGTCGTGTGGGCAGTGTGCGGGCCCCCGGTGGCGGGATCGATCATCATTTCCGCATTGCCGTGATCAGCGGTAATCAGCAGTGCTCCACCCTTGGCGCGAACCACCGGCTCGATCCTGCCCAGGCAGGCGTCCACGGTTTCGACCGCCTTGACCGTCGGCTCAATCTTTCCGGAATGCCCGACCATATCGGCGTTGGCAAAATTCACGATGATGACGTCGAAAGTCCCGTCTTCCACCGCCTTGATCACCGCGTCGGCAATTCCAGCGGCGCTCATCTCCGGTTTCAGATCGTAAGTGGCAACTTTTTGTGACGGTATGACCAGGCGGTCCTCTCCGGGAAAGGGCTGCTCGACGCCGCCGTTAAAGAAGTACGTTACATGAGCGTACTTTTCCGTCTCCGCGACGCGGAGGTTGCGCAGGCTCATCTGACCCATCACGTTGGCCAGAATGTTGTCCATCGATTCCGGCGGAATCACCACGGGAAGCGTGAACTTCTTGTCGTACTGGGTCATGCATACATAGTGCAGATTTTTTGGCACACGATCACGGGGAATTGCAAGATCGAGGTCCGCCGCGCCGGGCAGATCCATTCCGGCTTGCGGGTTCAGGCCGCTGTTACGAGTCAGAGCGCGCGTGATCTGGCGGACGCGATCGGCACGGAAGTTGAAGCAGATGCAGGAATCGTCATCACGTATTGTCGTGAGCGGCTCGCCGCGATTGTCCAGGCAAACGAAGGGCACGATGAATTCGTCGGTCACGCCTTTGTTGTAGGAATCTTTCACGCCCTGCACCGGGTCTACGTACTTGCCGCCTTCGCCGTCGCCGAAAACCATCGCATTGAATGCCTTGGCGATGCGCTCCCAGCGGCGGTCGCGGTCCATGGCGTAGTAGCGCCCGTTCACGGAAGCGATCTTCCCTGTGCTGTACTCGCGAATCTTCTGCTGCAGCTGCTCCAGATATCCGGCGCCGTTGGTGGGCAGCGTGTCGCGTCCATCCATAAAGGCATGAACGAATACGCGGTCAACGCCGTTTTGCTTGGCCATCTTGAGGAGAGCATAGAGATGGGTTTGATAGGAGTGCACGCCGCCGTCCGAAAGTAGTCCGAAAAGATGCAGCCGGCGGCCGCCCGAGCGCGCATTCTTCATGGCGCTCAGCAAAGCCGGATGCGAAAAGAACTCGCCATTCTGGATCATCAGCTCGATGCGGGTACTGTCCATGTGCACGATGCGCCCGGCGCCGATGTTAAGATGACCGACCTCGCTGTTCCCCATCTGTCCATCGGGCAAGCCGACGTAATGGCCGCTGGTCTGAATCAGGGTGTTGGGATATTCGCGCAGCAACCGGTCGTAGGTAGGCTTGCGGGCCAGGGCAATGGCGTTGGCCTTGGTTTCGGCGCGGTATCCCCAGCCGTCAAGGATAATCAGCACAAGTGGTCTGGGACGGTTCATTAAGCTCCCGGTATTCTGTCTGGCTCGCTGGACGCAGTCTTACGTGTAGACGCAGAGGAACAATTGCCTTTGAAAGAAGAGAAATTATAGGCGACGGGAAGAGGTTTTCAAATCCGCGACCGCATAATATAGTCAGTTGTGACCGAAAAACATTCCCTCGTCTTTTACGCCAGGGACCACCGCCAAAGTGTTTTGACACCAACGGAGAATATATGTCTCTAACCGAACTTCTACTGCCGGAATTTGATGCTGAAATGAAAACCACGCGCACCATGTTAGAGCGCGTCCCCGAAGACAAGAAAGAATTCGCGCCTCACCCGAAGTCGATGCGACTGGACCAACTGGCTCCGCACGTAGCCGAGCTGGCCGGATTCGGCGTCACCGTGCTGACTACCCCGGAACTCGATTTCGCCAAGAGTACTCGTACCCGGGTTCCCTTTGAGTCGGCGGCCCAACTGGTGAAGGCTTTCGACGAGGGTGCGGCCAAAGCTCGCGCCGCGCTTAAAAACACGTCCGACGAAGCCTGGACCCAGAACTGGAAGCTCAGTTTTCAAGGCAAGCCGATCTTCGATGGATCGCGTTTTCTTGCCTATCGGCAAATGTTTCTGAACCACCTGGTGCATCACCGGGCCCAACTCGGCGTTTACTTGCGCCTGAACGAAAAGCCCTTGCCGTCCACCTATGGGCCTTCGGCCGACGATCGAATGGGATTTTGATCAAAAACCGAATACGTAGGACAGATGTCCTCATCTGCCCAGCGGAGCAAGGCTCCGCTAGTCGGTTAGTTAGACGGATTTCTGTCGAGCTTCGCTCGACCGGGCAGATGAGGACATCTGCCCCTACGTAGTTCGTCGCGTTCGGCAGCTTCAGGGATATTTCTCAGACTATCCTGCGTAATTCAATGCCTTAATCCCAGGAACCTTGCCCCATCGCCTAATTCTTCTTCAATCCTCAGCAGCTGGTTGTATTTTGCGATGCGATCGGTGCGCGACGCCGAGCCGGTTTTGATCTGGCCCGCACCGGTCGCTACCGCGAGATCGCCGATGAACGTGTCCTCTGTCTCTCCCGAGCGGTGCGAGATGACGGAGGTATAGCCATTGCGCCGCGCCAGGTCGATCGCGTCCAGGGTTTCGCTGACCGTGCCAATCTGATTCACCTTGATCAGAATCGAGTTGGCCACGTGCTGGTCGATTCCCTTCTGCAGGAACGTGACATTGGTGACGAACAAGTCGTCGCCCACGAGTTGGATCTTCCCGCCGAGTTCTTTGGTTAGATTCTGCCAGCCCTCCCAGTCGTTCTCCGACAAACCGTCTTCCAGCGAGACGATGGGATAATCCTTCACCCACTTCGCCCAGAAGCGGACCATCTCGTCAGAACTCTTGCTCGACTTGTCGGATTTCTTGAACACATACTTGCCGTCCTGATAGAACTCGCTGGCCGCTGGATCGAGAGCGATCGAAATCTGTTCCCCGGGCTTGTAGCCGGCCTGCGTGATGGCTTCGAGAACGACTTCAATACCTTCGACATTCGATTTCACCGAGGGCGCAAAGCCGCCTTCATCGCCCACCGCCGTGTTGTAGCCACGCTTTTTCAGAACGCCTTTCAAAGTGTGGAATACCTCGACGCCCCAGCGCAATGCGTCGGAGAAAGACTTCGCGCCGACGGGCATCACCATGAACTCCTGAAAGTCCACGTTGCTGTCGGCATGGGCGCCGCCGTTGAGGATATTCATCATCGGCGTGGGCAGAATGTTGGCGCCGGCGCCGCCGAGGTAACGGTAGAGTGGCAGGCTGAAGGCTGCGGCTGACGCCCGTGCCGCCGCCATCGAAACCGCCAGAATGGCATTGGCGCCCAATCGACCTTTGTTTTCGGTGCCGTCCAATTCGATCATCTTCTGATCGATGGCGCGCTGGTCGGCTGCGTCCATATTGGCCAGCGCGTCGGCAATTTCGGTGTTCACATTCTCTACCGCTCTGAGTACGCCCTTGCCCAAATAGCGTTGCTTGTCGCCGTCGCGCAGCTCCACGGCTTCATGCTCGCCCGTCGATGCTCCGCTGGGCACCGCCGCCCGGCCCCGGGTTCCGTCGGCCAGAGTAATTTCCGCCTCGACGGTGGGATTGCCGCGAGAATCGAGAATCTCCCGCGCCTGGATTTCCTGAATTTGAGTGATGACGTCCATGATGACTTATGTGCCCTCGCTGTGTTGTGTGCTGAGACTGGCGATTATATCGGGTTTTGCGTATGTGGACGCGGACGACACGCCCGCCCTACACACTCCCGCGTCACCCTACACAAGCTTTGCGAGCCCGTGCCTACTGTGGTTCCTCGAGTTTTTCACAGGCTGCCGACAGCCGCTTGTGCTCTAGAGTCGAAATCAGGATGTCCGACCGCACGGAAACGCTGTCAGTCGGCTCGCGTGCACCGGAATTTCTGCTGTCGGCGGCTAACCGTGACGGAATTCTTTCGCTTTCGGGGTTCCTGTCCCGCGGTGCGCTGATTGTTGAGTTCCTGCGCGGCACCTGGTGACCGAATTGCGTGCAACGCATGGCTCAGTTAGAGCCAATGAAATCTGAAATCGAACAGGCAGGAGCGCAACTGGTCTACATCGCGGCGGAAAAGAGTACCGGGGTATGGAAGCCGGCGAAGTTTCTGAAATCGCATCCGGTCTCGTACCCGTTTCTGCTGGATCAAGACCGCTCCGTGACGAAAGCCTACGGGTTGTATCACCGCCTGGGCATAGATGCGATCCAAATAGCGCATCCTGCAACCCTGGTGATCGATCGCGACCGGAGAGTTGGGTACATCTATCGTGGGGACAACCAAACGGATCGTGCCCCGTTTAGTCAGGTTATGGAGGCAGTTCGGAAATTATCGGTTTCCGGTTGAGGTGGGTTCGAGGACCGGGTCGGCTAAATAGCGGGAAACCAAGGAGGCGAAATGAAAAAAATACTTGTAACGCTTGCCGTGATGTTGCTGGCGGCTGCGGCCGGAGCGCAAACCAACATGGCTCTTCCCGCGGGCACGTCCTTCAAAGTCAAACTTGAAAACACGATGTCCACGTTCTCCAGCAAAGAAGGCGACCCCTTCTCCGGGCGAGTGGTTGATGCCGTGATGCTCGACGGAAAGACGGTGATTCCGGCCGGCGCCACAGTGCAAGGGCGGGTCACAAAAGTCAATGATCCCCGCCGCATCGCGGGCAAACCCACGATCGGAATTCTGCCGGAGGCGGTGGTCCTGCCCACGGGCGAGCGTTACATGCTCAACGCGACCCTGGTGGATACCAGTCTGCGCAACGGAACCGATGTGAATACCGAAGGTCAGTTCAAGGGCGACGGCATCGATGGAAAAGACCTGACCGAAATCGGCATGGGCACCGGAGCCGGCATGCTGATCGGCGGTCTCGCCAAGCACGGCAAAGGTCTATTGGTCGGCGGAGGGATTGGGGCTACTATCACCGTCGCGCACTGGCTGGGAAAGAAGCGCGGAGCGATGTTGCCCTCGGGAACAGATCTGATGATGGAATTGAGCCGTCCGCTGGTGATGACGACCGACACCGCGGGTCAGTAAGGAAACGCGAAGCGCTACAAGAGTACGGCATAGGGCGCAGGCCCTGTGGACAAGTTGAGTGATCCGGCCCGGACGGGGCGAAGAATGCTGGCGGCGCGAACTCCTCGCGCCGCCTTTTTTCCCTCTACTGCAACGAGATCAACTCTTCCTCGCTCACTAACCGCAGCTCCATCCATCCCTCAACGGGCAGTGCATCTACGGGTAGACCGTTTTGCCACAGGCTGAAGCGCAGCCTCAGCGTGGTTGCTACCTGACCGGCCAATTCCCCCTTGGGTTTTGCTACTGCCGATTCCAAAGGAACAGACAGCAACCACTGCAGAGGAAGTCTGAATTCGAAGTTGCGCAACAGAGCGACACTGGCCTGATCGCTGGGCTGATCAGAAGATGCCAGGGACTGTTCCGATTGAGGAACGCTGATCTTCCAACGACGCATTCTCCCTGCTTCCGCTCCAACGTCGAGGCGCAAGGTGCGTCGTGGCGGTTCGCCCTGTACGGCGGCCTCGAGGTTGACCACCAATTCGAATGCGGCTGCCGGGATTTCGTTTTCGATAAAATCCAAACGCCCATAGATGTGGGATTTATCGATGCCGGCATAGACTGCGTCGAGCATGAATTGTTTGCCGTGCATCGCACCGGCACGGCGGTCGGCGGTATAGACGGCAGCCCCCATCCATTCGAAGTAGCGCACCATGTCGCCGGTGATGCGGGGATGGATATAGGCCGTCTGCGGCAGCACCGCCGGACGCTCCATCCCGCCCAGAATCGGCTGCGCCAGATAGTCGGGCGGACGCGCTCCCAGCAGCTGATAAATATTAGAAAGGTGCTTGCGGTAGAGTTCATCGAACTCGCGGTCGTTGGCGGAGTGGTGCTCCGGGCCGTACCACCAGTTCCAGTCGCTGCCTTCGGCAATCAGGATTTCTTCGAAGGCGAGTTGTCGCTGGGCCTCGGGAACCGTGGGCGCGGCCTGGGAGTAGAACTCGCGTGCGTGATAAAGGTAGTCCCAGGAGCGATTGTCTTCCGGAGCGCCAATCCACACGTTGAAGTTGGCGTGAATCCATGAGCCGGGAACCAGCGATTTCAGCATGGAAGAATTCTGCTGCCGCGCGATGGCCTCGGAAACCGTTGTCGCTTCGACTCCGGGCTCGCGCTGCAGCGCATCATAGAACCGGCGCAGGAATTCCCGTCCGGATTGAGGGTAGTACTCCCAGGCGTTTTCGCCATCGAGAATGATGGGGACGAGGGCGTCATGCCCTGCGTCGAGAACTGGCTGTGCGCACTCCCTGATGTTGTGCATGAGGTGCTGAGCGGCGTCCTGGGGAGCCATGCCGGAGTACACGAATCCAATCAGGTCCGAGATTTTGTGATCCCGAAAAATCAGGTTCATCTGGGCCTGGTCAGTGTCGAAGCGATGAACGGTGTAAAGTTTCTCGGCCAACTCTGCCGGGAGGTGGCCATGACCGTCGCGGCCAAAAGAGATTCCCAGGCTTCGGCCTAATACTTCTTCGTCGGTGGCCATCCACTTCACGCCCAGACTTTGTGCGATAGCGATGGCTTCCTCCGAAACGCTCCCCTCAGACGGCCAGACCCCCTGAGGGCGAATGCCGAAGACCTCCTGGTGCAAATTCAGGCCGCGCAGGAGTTGCTCGCGGGCGTCCTCGGGATGGCGAAAACGATTCTGCGGCAGCGGCAGGCCCGGGCTCGAAACCGCGCCCATGTTGGTGTCGCAGACCAGCGGCAGAATCGGGTGATAGAAGGCGGAGGTCGAGATTTCAATTCGCCCCTGCTGCGCCGCTTCGGCATGGGCGGGCAACGCCTTGGCCAGTAGTTCCCGCTCTCGCTTCATCACGAAGCGCTGGTCTTCGAGGGAGTAGTCGCGTTCTTTCCTGATGAGTGCGGCAATGTCGGGCTCGTCCAGGAAAAATTCGTCGAACCAGGCGATTTGCGAGAGGACCTGCAGGTCGGTAAGGTCCTGCGGCGAGAAATATTTCTCGGCGGCTTCCGGTGTGCCGCCCGTGTTGCGAAAGTGCTCCCACAACTCGCGGTAGCGCGGATATCGGCCAATCAGATTCTGCGGATTCGCCTGGAAGAGATAGAGCAAAGCAAAACGACGCTCGTTTGGATTAAGGTCCTTCGCGGGCTTGGCGGCGACTTCCAAAAAGGGGTCCTTTGCCGCCCCGGTCACGTAGTCCTGAATTTGCGTAATCAGAGAAGGGACGAGGTTAAATGTCTGATGGACGTCGGGGAACTCGTCCAGCAGTTTGACCATGCCGTAGTAGTCCTTGAGCGCATGCAACCGGACCCAGGGCAACCGGTACTCACCGGTGACCAGGTCCTTGTAAAACGGTTGATGCTGGTGCCACAGAACTACGACGCGCAGAACAGGCATGAGCGTGAGGCTTCCAAAGCAAAGCTAGCAGTCTAGCAGGATTGCGGCGCGTGTGGCGCGAGTCACCGGTAGTAGTAATGCTCGAGATAATACAGTGCTCCGAATGCGCTGGCCAAAGCGGCGGCGGGGAAGATCAATGAGCGTGCGCTTCGCAAAGGCTGCTTCCAGTCTGCGGTTGCGAGGAAAAGGAGGATTACCGGCACCAATGCCACGATTGACAGCTGAAAAATATGTGCCCCCGCGCCCTCGTCCGTCTGGGGCGGCTGAGTGTACCCGCTCAGCACCGTAAGCAGCGCGATGGAAGACAGGACGATCAAGACTCTGCCGCTCAGGCGGTTGATTTGCTGCGCATGCATGGGCGATCTCCTTTGTGGCGTGTGGCCGCCGATTGGATTCTGTCGTCGCGATCTCCCGCGGATCTTCCTGATCCGGCGAATCGAGAAGCGCGTATATGATGCACCGAATTTGCACTGGAAGCGAGCCCCCCACATTTCAAACTGACACCCATTACCCAAACTCCGGTACACTTAGACGAGCATTGATCTCGTGATGAGCAAAGAAACCACACAGACGTTGGCCCCACCTTCGCGTGCCACTACTACGAGTCTGTTGACGGACCAGGATCTCCATCTCTTTAACGAAGGTACCCACTACCGGATTTACGACAAGCTGGGCGCGCACCTGACTACGGTTGAAGGAAAGCCGGGAACATACTTTGGTGTTTGGGCGCCCAATGCCAGCTCGGTCTCTGTCGTAGGCGACTTCAACGGATGGGACACTCAGTCCCACTTCCTTCAGGCTCGCGGGAGCTCCGGTATCTGGGAAGGCTTTGTGGCCGGCGTGGGTAAAGGCGCGTTGTACAAGTACCACATCGTCTCCCACAATCAGGGATTCGTCGGCGAGAAAGCCGACCCGTTTGGCATTCTGCACGAAAATCCGCCGCGCACGGCGTCCGTGGTGTGGGACCTCGATTACGAGTGGGCTGACAAGGACTGGGTGGAAACGCGGTCCAAGCGCGATTCGCTGCAGGCGCCGATTTCCGTCTATGAAGTTCACCTCGGTTCCTGGATGAGGGTGCCGGAGGAAGACAACCGGCCGCTGACTTATCGTGAAACCGCGCCTCGCCTGGCGGACTACGTAAAGCGAATGAATTTTACCCACGTGGAATTGATGCCCATCATGGAGCATCCGTTCTACGGCTCGTGGGGCTATCAGACCACAGGATATTTCGCGCCCACTTCGCGCTACGGCACGCCCCAGGACTTCATGTACCTGGTGGACTATCTGCACCAGCACGGCATCGGAGTCATTCTGGATTGGGTCCCTTCTCACTTCCCTACCGACGCGCACGGGCTGGCCTATTTTGACGGCACGCACCTTTACGAGCATGCCGACGCGCGCAAGGGTTTTCATCCCGACTGGAAGACCTTCATCTTTAACTACGGTCGCAACGAGGTACGCAGTTTTCTCATGGCCAGCGGCCTGTTCTGGCTGGACAAGTATCACATCGACGGGCTGCGCGTGGATGCCGTGGCTTCGATGCTGTACCTCGACTATTCGCGCAAGGCCGGGGAGTGGATCCCCAACAAGTTTGGCGGCCGCGAGAATCTGGAAGCGATCGATTTCCTGCGGCAGTTCAATACCGAGGCATACAAAGAATATCCCGGCATCCAGACCATCGCGGAAGAGTCGACGGCGTGGCCCATGGTGTCGCGTCCGACGTATGTCGGCGGATTGGGCTTCGGCATGAAGTGGGACATGGGCTGGATGCACGATACGCTCTCCTATTTCTCCCAGGACCCGATTCATCGCCGCTATCATCACAATCAACTCACCTTCCGCATGCTGTATGGCTTCACCGAAAACTTTGTATTGCCGCTGTCGCATGACGAGGTGGTCCACGGCAAGGGTTCGCTCATCGGCAAAATGCCGGGAGATGAATGGCAAAAGTTCGCCAACCTGCGCCTGCTGTTCGGTTACATGTACGCTCAACCCGGCAAGAAAATGCTGTTCATGGGCTGCGAATTCGGGCAGGTGCGCGAGTGGGCACATGACACCAGCCTGGAGTGGCATGTTCTGCAATATCCTGTCCACCGAGGTGTGCAGAACTGGGTCGCGCAATTGAACCACGTCTATGGCGAACAGCCCGCCCTGCACCAACTCGATTCCGACCCTGCGGGGTTCGAATGGATCGACTGCAATGACACTGCCGCCAGCGTCATTTCCCTTTTGCGCAAGAGCCGAACGCCAGGCGATGACGTGGTCATCGTCTGTAATTTCACTCCCGTCCCTCGCTATGGATACCGGGTCGGCGTGCCCTCCGGTGGATTCTGGCGCGAGCTTCTGAACAGCGACGCCCTGGAATACGGGGGAAGCGGCATGGGGAACCTGGGAGGCGTCCACGCAGATGCTCATCCCACTCACGGCCGTCCGTACTCTTTGAGCTTGACCTTGCCGCCGCTGTCGGCCTTGTTCTTGAAAACCGAGTAGAACGGTTTTCCCTGTCATCCTGAGTGGAGCGACATGTTTCGCTTCGCGAAACATATCGCGGAGTCGAAGGACCCCTATGAGCTGATCAGTCCCCGGCAGAGTAGGGGTCCCTCGACTTGCTCTCACCGCGCGAGCGCGGCTCGAGACTGCGCTCGGGATGACACGTTCTTTTTGAGGATGCGAACCCGGGTACCATGCGAGGACACGACTCCTCATACCTCCGGCCATCTATCAATTCCCCGTGCTATGCTCGGCTAAGCTCATCATTGAGCCCGGCCCATGCGCATTCTGACCCGCTACATTCTGAGTGAAGTGATCTCCCATGCCGCCATTGGCATTGCGGTGTTCACATTCGTGCTGTTCACTCGGGACCTGGGCCACATTCTTGATTTGGTCGTGCGCAACAGCGCGCCCCTGCCCAGCGTGGCGGAAATATTTATCTTCACTCTGCCGGTGGCGTTCACCTACACCATCCCCATGGGCGTGCTTGTGGGAATCCTGATCGGGCTGAGCCGGCTGGCCGCTGACAGCGAAATTACGGCGATGCGCGCCAGCGGCATCGGCGTCTGGACATTCCTGAGGGTAATTTCTATCTTCGCCGTCATTGCCTGGGCGTTGGCCATGTTCAACGCCGTGTACCTCGCCCCGGAATCGCAAGCCGCCCTGGGACGATTGGAGGACCGGCTCAAGGCTTCGCAGGCATCGTTCGAAGTCCAGCCCAGAGTCTTTTACGAAGGCTTTCCCAAACTCGTACTTTACGTTCAGGACGTGAAAACCGCGCAGGGTGCCGCCATCTGGAAGGGTGTGTTCATCGCGGACATCACGAATCCGGCATCCCCGCGCATTACCCTTGCCCGGCAAGGCATCCTGGTCAGCGAAGGGCCGCAGGTGCTGCACCTTCACCTGACGGGCGGGTCCACGCATGAAACCGATCCCGATTCTCCCAACCATTACCAGATTTCAACTTTTGATCAGACCGACGTCCCCATCCCGGTTCCGCAAGCGGAAAACCGTGATCAGGAGCCCGTACCCGCGGCGCAAATGCTTACCTGGGATTTGCCGGAGCAGGCCCGCAGGGTCAAGAAATATGTGGCGCCCTGGTACCTCATCGAGTTTCACCGTCGTTTCGCGCTGCCGACCTCTTGCCTGGTGTTGGCCCTGGTGGGAATACCGTTGGGGCTCTCGTCGAAAAAAGGCGGCAAATCCGCGGGATTTGTGCTCACCATCATCCTGGTCTTCGCCTACTACTCGGTAACTTTGATCGGAGTATCGCTGGCTCGCCAGGGAAAAGTGTCGCCCGCCCTGGGCGCGTGGCTGGCCAACATGGTTTTCTTCCTGGGCGGGGCATTTCTGTTGTGGCGGGCGGAACGCCGGCCCTTTGAGATTGGATGGTTTCGCGCCAAGTGGAACCCGATGAAATCCAGATGGGCGCAAGGCGGAAAAAATCTTCTTCGCTTTAACCGGCCCGAGGACGCCTTTCAGCGAGCCGCCACCCGCCGCCGCGTGTTCAGCGCCAGCTTCCCCATGATCCTCGACGACTATGTCCTGCGGGATTTTCTCGTCTATCTCGCCATGATCGTGGCATCGTTCCTGATGTTGCTGCAGGTGTTCACCCTTTTCGAGCTGCTCGGAGACATTCTGCGGAACCGTATTTCGCCCTTGATCGTGGGGGAGTATCTGGTCAACGTTGCGCCTTTCTTTCTGTACAACGTTCTGCACCTGAGTATTCTGCTGGCGGTTCTGGTAACGCTGGGGCTGATGCAGCGCTCTAATGAAATCACGGCGATCAAGGCCACCGGCATCAGCATCTATCGCGTGATCGTTCCTATTTTGGTGGTGTCAACCCTGCTGGCCGCCGGACTGTTTTTCTTCGATCAGTTCTACCTGCCGCATGCCAATAAACGCCAGGACGCGCTGCGCAATCTGATCAAGGGCAAGCCGGCGCAGACCTATTTGAATCCCGACCGCAAATGGATTTTCGGACAGCACTCAACGATTTACTACTATCAACTTTTTGATCCCGACCGCGATCAGTTCGGCAATCTCTCGGTCTTCCAGTTCGACCCGGCGACTTTCCAGTTGACCTCGCGGGTTTACGCCGACCAGGCGCACTGGGAAGAACGTCTGCAACGCTGGGTGTGCACCCAGGGATGGGAACGAAGTGTGCACGATTCCGCCATCACCGACTATCGCACCTTCGACGTGGCCACGTTTGCCTCTATCAGCGAGCCGCCGGGATATTTCAAGAAAGAGGTGCGGCAATCTTCTGAGATGAACTCTGAAGATCTGCGCCGCTACATCCACGATCTGCAGCAGAGCGGATTCGACGTGGTGAGGCTCAAAGTCCAGTTGCAGGAAAAGTTCGCCTTCCCGCTCAATTCACTGATCATGGCCGTTCTGGCCATTCCTTTCGCGCTGGCCGCGGGCAAGCGAGGCGCGGTTGCAGGTGTGGCGACAGCGGTAGGGATCGGCTTGTTGTACATCATGATTTCGCGCTTGTCCGAGTCGATGGGAAACGTCAGCCAGTTGCCCCCTGTCCTGGCGGCCTGGGCCCCGGATCTGCTGTTCGGGTTGGCGGGTGGATATTTGATTCTTAAAGTGCCGACATAACCGCTGTCTGGGCACACACGGGCTGTCATCCTGAGCGCAGTCTTTCGTCCCGCGAAGCGGGATGAAAGCAAGCGAAGGACCTATGCATTCCCCGCTACCCTCCAGTTAGTCGCGGCCCAAATCGGAAGCGGAAGCACGTTGCAAATCTGACGGCTCTGACGGCGTTGGGCACCGCCATCGTCCGGAATGCACAGGTCCTTCGTCGGGAGCCCTTCGCGGCGCGAAGGGCTCCGCTTCCTCAGGATGACAGCGGATTTTTCGCCGAACGAACACCCTTGTAGACTGTGAGGCTCAAGAATTTCAGATCCGAGGGGAATCCCCGATGTCACGATCGCTCCGCTGCGCCGTGCTGTCCGCTTTCTCACGTCTCGCTTTGGTCGCAATGCTCGGCTGCAGTCTGGGGCCTTGTCCTGCGCGCGCCCAGACCGCCGCAAAACCGCCTCAGTCCACCGCTCCCGTCCCACTTGATGCGGCGCCTCCTGTCGATCCGCAATTGCAGCCGGACGGAACGGCTATTTTTCGGCTGGCTATGCCGAACGCCGCGAAGGTCGAATTACATCTCGAAGGCGTGAAGGACCCGTTTCCCATGACGAAATCGCCGGATGGCACCTGGAGTGTCACCATACCCGGGCTGGCTCCGGAGTATTACAGCTACTGGTTCAAGGTGGATGGCACGGATGTCCTTGACCCGCACAATGTGACGTTCAAGACCAGTTTTTTCGCGACCCAGAATATTTTTCTCGTTCCCGGTCAGCCGCCCATGCCCTGGGAGGCGGCGAACGTTCCGCATGGCGTGGTGCATCATCACTTCTACCGGTCAAATATTGTGGGGATCAACAGCGAATACTTTGTCTACACTCCCCCCAATTTTGATTCGGGCAGCAAGCAGAAGTATCCGGTGCTTTACCTGCTTCACGGATACAGCGGCGACCCCAGCGCATGGACTGCCATGGGGAAGGCCAACGTGATCCTCGACAACCTGATCGCGCAGGGGAAGGCCAAGCCCATGATCGTGGTCATGCCGCTCGGCTATGGAACCATGGAAGTGATCAAACGGGGTTGGGTCATCTGGAGGGACACTGAACTGGTGCGACGAAACTATACCGGGTTCTCAGACGCGCTTTTCCAGGAGGTCATGCCCCTGGTGAAACAGCAATACCCGATCTCGGAAAAACGCGAGGACCACGCCGTGGCCGGCCTTTCCATGGGCGGCGCGGAGAGCTTGCGGGTGGGCCTCAATCATCTTGATGACTTCGCCTATATCGGAGGCTTCAGCTCCGCTCCCCTGGGAGGAGACGACTACGGTTCGATCTTCCCGGGAATCACCAGCCAGTCAGCACCAGCCATCAATGCCCGGCTTCAATTACTGTGGATTTCCTGCGGGACCGAGGACGGACTGTTCGAACGCAACCAGAAATTCATTGCCTGGCTGAAAGAGAAAGGTGTGCAACCGACCGCGATCCAGACTCCCGGCATGCACGTGTGGATGGTATGGCGGGACAATCTCGCGCACTTTGCGCCGTTGCTTTTCCAGAAGTAGTCTTCAGAGCGGAAAACAGGAACTGGAAACCAGAAACTAGACCCCAAAACGAGATCTTATCTCGTCGCCACTGCCGAGGGCTGCCCTCCGGGAGTTGTCACCGGTCCGCCCACCAGGCCGAGGGTGCCCAATGTCGAATCGAAGCTGTACACCGACACCGAAGACCCACCCAGATTCGGTACGTAGAGGTAAACCGTGATGCCGCCGGTCGCCGAGAGGGTGGTAGTACCTACACGAATCGCACCCCCGGTAGGATGAGCCCCAGTGGAGATCGAGGCTTGTGAATTGGGGGTCAGGACGCCGGTTCCCGTGGCGATCTTATATTCGGAAATCTGGTTGGACTGCCGGTTGATCGCAAAAAGGAACTTTCCCGAGGGCGAAGGGAGAATCGCAATGGGCTCGATCCCCGCCGAAAAAGGCGAGCCCGCAACCGCCGTGAGGCTGCCGTCCGGACTGTTCGGATCGGTGCAGTTGATTACCACCTGGTTGCATATGGAGAACGCTGAAATCGTGCTCGCATTGCCTACGTAAAGGAAACCGCCGTCGGAAGTCACGGCGGCCGTCGCCGGCGTTGTGCCGACCGCCACCACGGGTCCCTGGGTCAGCACGCCCGAGGCATCCACGGAGAATTTCGTAACCGTGCTGTCAAACTGGTTGGCCACGTAGAGAAACTTTCCATCGGGCGTGACCGCCAAGCCGGCAGGGCCAGGACCGGTGGGCGCACCGGGCGCGGCCGCGGGAAAAGGAGATCCGGCTACTGCGGTCAAGGTCGTGCCCTGGACCGCAAATACCGAAACTGTGCCTGAAGCCGGGTCGATCTGCGACCCTTGATTGGCCACAAAAAGGAAGTGCCCTGCCGCGTCCATGGCCATATTTAAAGGGGTCATTCCAGTCGAAGACGTCCCAGAGGCGGCGGCCAGAGTTCCATCTGACTTTACGGTGTAGGCTGAGATGTTGTTGGTGGCGCTATTGGCGATGAAAAGCTCGGTCCCGTCCGGCGCCAGGAGCATCGCCGAAGCCGCGCCGCCGGTGGGTACCTCGGCGCCATTCGCGGTGAGAAGGCCCGTACTCAGATCGATGCTGAAGGACGAAACTGACGAATCCCCCTGGGTAGCCACAAACAGGGCGCCCGTGCCGGAAGATGTTGATGA
This sequence comes from Terriglobia bacterium, assembly GCA_963841075.1. Classification (GTDB taxonomy): domain Bacteria; phylum Acidobacteriota; class Terriglobia; order Terriglobales; family Acidobacteriaceae; genus JAIQFF01. The sequence goes on along the minus strand of CAWJBA010000027.1, from coordinate 168,131 downwards.
ACTGCTAGTGGTGCAGGTGCTCAAACCGAGCAGCAAAGCCAAAACCCCTATCCCCGCCAGGAACCGGAACCTCGTCCCCATTCGTTTGTTTCTCCCTATCCTCTCTCAAGCTTTCCGACCAACCACTTACACTTGCGGCGGAAGATTGAGGTCCAAAAACTACCCTCATTTGTGTATCAGGAATAACCCGGAAGAGCAAACCACGCTGGCTGGTTGGAACCGCCTGGGAGGTAGAAAGTTGCCCGCCAAATTTTCACCCGGACGCTTAACGAGAAAAGCTCGATGCAAGAACCTCAATGCGAGCGGGTGGAACTTGTTTCCAGCACATCATGCCGTCCAGTGGGTTCAGCTGCGCCAGGGCTAGCCGCGGCCGCCGCCAGTGGCAGCCGAATTTCGACCTGAAGACCGCCCTCGGGCCGATTGCTGGCTTTGACGCTACCGCCGTGCAGGCGAATGGCGCGTTCGGTGATGGCGAGCCCCAATCCCACGCCGCCGGTCTGACGGCCGCGGGCATCGTCGATGCGGTAGAACGGCCGAAACAGCTTGTCCAGCTCTTCCTCAGGCACGCCCGGACCCGAATCCACGATCCGGACCACCGCTTGCGGTCCGCCGCTGCCTTCGCCGCGCTCGAGGCTGATCTGGACGCTGGTACCCTCCTGAGTGTAGCGAGCTGCATTGCGGACCACATTCTCAATCGCGCTATGCAGCAGGATGGGAGAGCCCATTACCGTGCAGTCTTGCCGGATGATACTTTCCACCCGGCAATTGCGGCCCTGGGCTTCGAAGTCAGCGTCGGCGGCGATGCCCTCGATCATCTCTCCTAATGGGATGGGCGACTTTTGCCGGGCATCGTTTCCGCTGTCAAGTCGCGCAATGGTGAGCAAGCCGCCGATGAGCTCGTTGAGGCGCTCGGCTTCCAGGTCGATGCGTTCGAGGGCGCTGTGGGCCTCCACCCCGGCACGCTGGTGGGCCAAGGCCGAAGCAACGTTGAGACGGGCCAGCGGAGACCTCAACTCGTGGGAAATATCATTCAGCAACCGGGCCTGCGCGTTCACTGTCGCTTCCAGGCGCTCCGCCATGGTGTCAAAATCGCGCACCAGTTGCGCCATCTCATCCCGCCGCCGGGCGGCCAGCCCGCCCGCGCGGGCACTCAGATCGCCGGCGGCCAGGCGCTGGGTAGCAGCTCGCAGCCGCACAACCGGAGAGGTCAGATATCGGGCCAGCAGATAGCACACCAGGCCGGACGAAATGATTCCGATAAGAATAGTCAAACCGGGAACGCCGCCCGGTCCAAAGGGACCTCCCGGCGGCAAGAATGCCACCAAGGTATAGCGATGACCGCTGGCCGCAACCTGCACCTGCCGCCGAAATGGACTGGGAGTCACGCGCTGCCAAAAGTCGCGACTAGGGGGCTCCACACCCTTCCCCAGGGATTCTGCCCATCGGGGCAGCTCGCGTCCGGAAACATCTTGTCCCTGATCGTTCAGCAGATATATCCGGGTGTGCAGCGAGTCGCGGACCTCCTCCAGATATCGTCGCACTTCAGCCGGTCCGCTTTGTTCGTAAGTCTGTACCGCCTTGCTGAAGACAGCAGGCTTGCTGCGCGTCCCAGATGGCCGACTCCCCGCGCTCACGCATAGCGAGCGTAATCAAGATTGCCAGCGCCAGGAACAAGGCCTGCGCCATCCAGTAGGAAAGAAAAATCTTGAGAAAAAGACTCTTCATGTCCTCACCTTCTCGGCGGCAACTTCCTGGGGACGGGTGAAGATGTATCCCACGCCGCGCACGGTCTTGATGTGATCCACTCCAGAATCGGAGTCGCCCAGCTTCTTGCGAATCTTGCTGACGTGCATATCGATGCTGCGGTCAAAAGGCGAGAACTTGCGGCTGAGCACGATATCCACCAGGCGTTCGCGAGGCACCACGCGTCCGGCTTCGCGCAACAGCACATGCAGCAGATTGAACTCGACCGAAGTGAACTCCACCGGCTTGCCTTTTTGCAGAACGGTGCGGGTGGCCGGATCGAGTTCGACTTCACCCACGCGCAGGATTTCAGAAGGCTGTCCGGCACCCGATCTTTCCGAGGCACGTGTCCGCCGCAAGATCGCCCGGATGCGGGCCACCAGTTCCCGCGGATTGAACGGCTTGGGAAGATAGTCGTCAGCGCCGATCTCGAGGCCGACGATGCGGTCAACGTCTTCGCCGCGCGCGGTAAGCAGGAGCACCGGAATCCTGGACTTGTCGCGCAGCCGCCGCAGCACTTCGAATCCGTTCAAGCCGGGCAGCATTACATCGAGCACCACCAGCAGAAAGTCTCCGTTCAGCGCCTGCTCCAGACCGCGATTTCCGTCCGCGGCGGATTCGACCTGAAAGCCCTCGGGCGCCAGATACTCGCCCACCAGGCTGCACAGTTCGACGTCGTCATCGATAACGAGAATGCGGTCCACAGGCTCTATTGTACTTCTACAGCAGCGGTGGCGCCCCGCGGTAAAGAATTGTCAATCCCTGCGAGGTTTAGGCTTTACAAAACTTTACTCCCTTTGACCGACTCTTTACCGCCAGCCATGCCCAGAGCGCTTCTAATGATCACAGAAGGTGTAAGGGTTCCGGTGGCCTGGGGGCTGCCGGAGGAGCGCAAATGAAAACAAAATATTTCAAAATCGCGGCGGTCGTTTTGGTGATGGCGGTGATGGCGGCGGTTGCGAGTATCGCAAACCGTGAAACACGTCCACATGCGCGGACATGGCATGTTCGGCGATCCAATGCTGGGGATGTACGTTCACCAGCTCGACCTTACCGACGCGCAGCGGGCGCAGGTGAAGGCCATCATGACGAAGGAACGACCCAGCGCTGCAGCCGTTAATGCTGCAAATGGCGCAAGGTCACTCACAGTTGCGGGACCTGGTCATGAGCGGCAGTTTCGACGAAGGCAAAGCCCGCGAGCTGGCCTCGCAGCAGACCCAGGCCATGACCGAGCTCGCCGTGCAGCACGCCCGCATCGCGTCGGAAATGGTACAGGTCCTGACTCCGGATCAGAAAACAAAACTGAATGCGCTGATCAGCCAGCACGAGCAGAGGATGATGAATCGCATGCAGGGCAAGGCGCCGGGGCAGACCCAGAATCAGTAAAGAATTCGCCGGCCGCCAGCCATTCATGTTTAATCCAAACTCATACTCTGGCGACCGGCGACAGCTTCCTTCAGGCAGATCCTTCAGGAAAGGAAATTAATCCCGTGGCAAACGCCGCTGTCAACCGTGACCTGGTCCTGGCCATCGCTGAAGAAATGGCGCAGGGCGTGCAGACCGCCGTCGATTGCTGGATGACCGAGATCGATGAGGCGCTGACCGACGCTCATCTCACGACTCTCGGCCGGCTGAATGCCGTTCGTGAAATTGTGCAGAACTACAAACATCTGACCGGCCAAACGCGGTTGGATTGCCGGACGCTCCCGGCGCTCGGCTCCTCCTAGGAACGACCGTATGAACGCAGCCTATATTTACCTGATGGCTTCGAGCTGGATCTTCCTGCTGGGCTGGATCGTCATGCTATTGGTAGCGTGCGCACTGGCCTTCCAGGGCGATTCGGCTTAAGCCGTGTGGCAGCGGGCGACTCACCCGCGAGAATCAAAGCAACCTCAAACGCCACGGGCGGGGCGCCCGCGCCACACGTGAACCTTGGGCTGGTAGAATGTCATCTACTAGAAACACATGCTGCCCAAGAGCCTGCGTCCACTGTTTCCCTACCTGCGTAAGTACCGTGGCAGCTATTTCATAGGCACGATCTGCGTTTTCATTAACAACGGCGTCTGGATCCTTTTTCCATTGGTGCTACGCCACGCCGTGGACGGCCTCCGAGCCGGGGTCAGTCGTGAAAAGCTGCTGACTTACTCCCTCGAGCTCATGGGAGTCGCGGGGATCAAGGGTATCTTTCAATATCTGACCCGCTGGATCGTGATTGGCATTTCGCGCGAGATTGAGTTCGACCTGCGCAATGATCTGTTCCGCCACCTGGAAAGCCTTTCGTATTCCTACTACCAGCGCACTCGCACCGGGGACATCATGGCCCGGGCCACCAATGACCTGAACGCGGTCCGCATGTTGCTGGGGCCGGCCATCATGTATTCGGCGAACACGATCGTATTTACCGCGGGCGCCCTGGTCTTCATGCTCTCGATCAGTCCCAAGCTGACCATGTATGCATTTCTGCCGCTGCCATTAGTCAGCATTACGGTGCAGTATTTCGGCAAGCAGATTCACGAACGCTTCGAGAAGATCCAGGCCATGTTTTCCGAAATCTCGGCCCGGGCGCAGGAGAATTTTTCCGGCGCTCGCGTGATCCGGGCGTACGTTCAGGAAGAGCCGGAGATCGCGGCCTTCGAAACCTCCAACCGGGAATACATCAACCGCAGCTTGAAACTGGTTCGCCTGATGGGCATGCTCTGGCCCACGCTCGAGACCATGCTGGGTCTCGCCATTGTGCTGGTGTTGTGGCTGGGCGGGCGCGAAGTCCTCTCGGGACGCATGACCGTCGGCGGTTTCGTTGCCTTCAACACCTACATGGTGCAGCTGACCTGGCCGGTGATCGCGCTGGGTTGGGTGATCAATATCTTCCAGCGCGGGACCGCCTCTATGGGCCGGATCAACGAAATCCTGGTCGAGCAGCCCGAAATCCAGGATGGACCCGAAGCAAAAGCCACGTCCGCGGGCGGCGCCTCACAAATTCGGGGAGAGATTGAATTCCGCGGTTTGAACTTTGCCTACAATGGTGTGCCGGTTCTGCACGACATCAACCTTCGCATACCGGAGGGCAGCAGTCTGGCCATCGTTGGCCCTACCGGCTCGGGTAAGAGCACGCTGGTCAGCCTTATCCCCCGTATTTACGATGCCGCGCCCGGCGCGGTCTGGATCGATGGCAGGCCGGTGCGCGAATATCCTCTGGCGTCGCTCCGCCGCCAGATCGGATTTGTGCCGCAGGAGACTTTCCTGTTCAGCGAAACCATCCGCGAAAACATCGCCTTCGGCGAGGACGATGCCAGCGACGAAAAAATAAGGGCGGCGGCAGAGGCCGCCAACATCGCCCATGACATCGAAGAATTTCCCGAGCAGTACCGAACCCTGGTGGGCGAGCGCGGTATTACCCTTTCCGGCGGTCAGAAGCAGCGGACCGCGATCGCGAGGGCCATCATCCGCAATCCTCGCATCCTGATTCTTGATGACGCTCTTTCCAGTGTCGATACTCACACCGAAGACAAGATCCTTAACCATCTCCGCGAAGTCATGCGGGGCCGGACCACGATATTCATCTCTCATCGCGTTTCCACGGTGCGGAATGCTGACATGATCGCGGTGCTGCACGCCGGCCGCATCGTGGAACTGGGAACCCACGACGAATTACTGGCCCGCAACGGTTACTACAGCGACCTCTACAACAAGCAGCTGTTGGAAGAGGAACTGGCCGAAGTCTAGAAACAGTTATCAGCCGTCAGTTATCAGTCGTCAGCAAAAGCGGGACTGAGCTTTGCTGAAGACTGAAGACTGACAACTGCCTTTCCATGAAGCGCACGGCCACAGCTGAATTCCTCGACACCGATGCCGGCACGCCTGCCGAAGTCGCTGGATCTCTTGCCGACCTGCGCCGTATTAATCGCTGGTTTGGCGGCATCGCCACCACCGGGGATATGGTCGAGCGGGTAGCGCGCAAAACCGGGCGGAATTCGCTATCCATGCTCGAAGTGGCCGCTGGGTCCGGATACGTTCCAGAAACGGCTGGCGAGCGGCTACGTCACCGTGGAATAAGCCTGCGGGTCACATCCCTCGATCGCTCTCCATCCCATTTGAATAATGGAAACCGGGTGGTTGCCGGCGATGCTCTCGCTCTCCCCTTTCGGGGAGAGAGTTTTGATTTGCTGAGTTCGAACCTGTTCGCACACCACCTCTCTCCCCATGAACTCGTACAATTTGTCGACGAAGCCCTGCGGGTGTGCCGGATTGGCGTGCTGATCAACGATCTGGTCCGGCACGCGATGCACATGGCGCTGGTGTATGCCGGATTACCTCTCTTCCGCAGCCGTATCACCTGGAATGACGCTCCCGCTTCCGTGCGCCAGGCCTACACTCTGGAAGAGATGAGGACCATGCTGGCGCAAAGCAGCGCCTCGAGAGTGGAGATTCAACGTCACTACCTGTTTCGCATGGGAGTGATTGCATGGAAGCACTGAGAACTAAGAACTGAAAACTGGCAACTGGATGCTCTACGACCTGATCGTCATCGGCGGCGGCCCGGCAGGCGCCTCTGCAGCAATTTCCGCAGCGCGCCAGGGTGTCCGCGTCTTGTTGCTGGAGCGTGGACGCTTTCCCCGCCACAAAGTTTGCGGCGAGTTTGTGTCGGCCGAATCCCTCGGCGTGCTTAAAGATCTCCTCGACCTTCAACATGCCGCTCTGCTACAGGGCGCGGCTCGCATTCGCCGAGCCCGTATTTTCCTCGATGGCCGCACTCTTCGGGCCGCAGTGAATCCGGCCGCCGCCAGCATTGCCCGCTATGATCTGGACGCTGCGCTCTGGCGATCTGCTGAAAGCGCCGGTGTGGATGCCCGGCAGCAGGTGACCGTCCAAAGCATCGCTGGCGGTGGCCCGTTCCGGGTTACGACCGCCAGTGAAGAGTTTGAAACGCGAGCCCTGATAAACGCGTCCGGGCGCTGGTCGAATCTGAATCTTTCCCCCGGGGAGAATGGCGTCGGCCAGGAGAAATGGCTAGGGGTGAAAGCTCATTTTGCCGAGCCGATTTCCGGGCCGAGGTCCGAGCCATCGGTGGATTTGTACTTCTTCAACGGTGGTTACTGCGGGGTCCAGCCCGTCGCTGTGACTGACGAAAGTTCGGCCACGGTGCGGGTGAACGCCTCTGCCATGGTGCGAGCCGACGTGGCCAGCTCTTTGCCCGAAGTCTTCGCCAGGCATCCTGCGCTGCGAGAGCGGAGTCAGAATTGGACTCAGCTCAGCGATCCGGTGAGCACTTCGCCTTTGATCTTCCGCGCTCCGCAACCGGAAAAAGACGGTGTCCTCATGGCCGGAGACGCTGCAGGATTTGTCGATCCATTCGTGGGCGACGGGATTTCTCTCGCTCTGCGAAGCGGTTCCCTGGCGGCGCTGTGCCTCGCGCCTTTTTTTCGCCGCCCAGACTTCCCTGTCCGATGCGGTGAGCCGATACAGCCGGGCATACCGGGGATCGTTGTTGCCGGTTTTCCGCGCATCCTCCAAAATTCGCCGCATGATGATGCTACCGGGATACGTTCGCCGACCCGTCCTCACTTTTTTGGAACGCACTCCGGCAATTACCAATTATCTGGTGCGCAAGACTCGGTGAGGCGAGACCAGGTCCGCTCAGATGACAGGAAAGCTAGCGCACCACCAGGACTTCGCGAACGTTGTCGCGGGCGAGGAAGAACTTGATGGAAGCAAAATCACGAAAGAGATTTTCGATATTCCGGTTGTTGAACACCCGTTGCAGGCGGAATTTGCTGGCGGGCCCGCCTTTCTTACCGTCGCCGCGGGCGATGTGCTGCATCTCCAGGGTATCGCCGCCTACGATGTGGTAACGGTAGCAGGGAGCATCCGGCCCCGCTTCCTGGGTGTGAAAAAAGGCCAGCAGCATGCCTCCCGGCTTGAGTAGCGACCATAGCCGTCCAACCACCGGCTTCACCAGGCTCTCATCCAGATAATCGGGTAGATTCCAGCACAGCACTATGTCGAATTGAGCGCCGGGATAGACCAGGTTTTCTTCCAGGAAGCGCTTGCTGTCGAGGGCAGGCTTGCCAGACTCATCCTTGATGGCGAGCGACGGGTCGGTGGAGGAGATCAGCAGGTCGTCGCTGTAGATCTTGTGCCCGCGCTCGGTGCAGTAGCGGATGTTGGCCGGAGAGGTCGAGCCCAGGTCGAGGATGCACAGCGTATCTTCCGAATCGAGGGACTTGATCAGCTGGGCGAGACTGCTGGAGCGGCGGGTGAGCTTCGCTCCCCGGGCCGCGGCCGAGTCCTGCGCGGTGTCTGACGAACCAAAAAATTTCATGAAGCTGTATGCCACCGACACCCGTGGTAACCGATGGGCATCCGGATCATTCGCTTACTGATCTGAACTTGCCAGGCTGAAGAAATCGGAGGGCAGAAGCTACTTGCCATCGCTCGGGTTCATTTTCACAGCCACCGTGGGAGTGCCGCCGGCCCCCGCCGAACTCGCTACCGCGGAGGCGCTTGCGACCGGCCCCGGCTTGGCCTCTTCCGTCTTCTTCGCCAAATCTTTTTGGATATCCACCTTGCCCTTGAAGTACGCACCTTCTTCAATGGCAATCCGCTGGGTGGTGATGTCGCCAACCGCGACCGCCGACTTGGTCAACTCGGTGCGCTCGGAAGCACGGATGTTGCCATCCAGCTTGCCCTGGACGATCACGCCTTTGGCGTTTACATTTGCCCGGACCTGGCCGTGAGGGCCAATGATTAACCGGTTACCCGACAGTTCGATACTGCCTTCGACCTGACCATCCACATAAAGGTCCTCGCTGCCCGAGAGTTCTCCCTTGATGATGACGGACTTGCCGATGTGCGCAAACTCTGCCGTCTTCGGCGTCTCCATGATTTCGGCCCCCCTTGGGCACGGTTTACATCCATACGCGCACGGGAATCCCAAGTCACCTGCGACTTGCAAGGGCTAAAAGCGCTAATTAAAAGGAAACCCCGCAACCCCTCGCGAACGCCATTCGTGCTTCATCGAACTATATCCCACAGCGATCACCGGAGCAACCTGCCGGAAGTCGATCAAACCCTCAGACCCGTTGGCTTCAACGGTTCCAGTTCCGGGTTACTGCCAGGTTAGCGGACCATTTAGACAACATCGCGGCCTTGTTTTTCGTCTAACCTAGCAGGGCATACCTTGATCCCATGAAACCAACCCTCCGGACAGGCTTGCAAATACTCCTTGGGGCGCTTGTCGTCTGCTCAGTGACCTGGGCCTTAGCGGTCTGGAGCGTGGCCGAAGAACCTCCCGCAATCCCGCCCGGTGAACTCGTTAGGCGAGCTGTCCAGAACGAAATCAAGAGTAATAACCAAGGCACCAAGTACCTGTGCCGGCAACGCAAGCAAACCCCGAGCGGATCGCAAACAAAACTCATGGTGGAAACGCGCGACGCCATGGTGGGTATGGTGGTGGCGAACAACGATCAGCCACTCGATCAGGAGCAGCGTCGCGCCGAATACGGCCGTATCGAGCGCTTCTTGCATGAGCCCGCCGAATTGGATCGGAAGCGAAGACAGGAGAGAGAAAGCGCTGAGCGGGTCAACCTTATCTTGAAGGCATTGCCCGACGCTTTTCTTTATGAATATGACGGCACGGAAACCGGCAGACCGGGAGTGGGCAAGCCGGGCGATCCGCTCTTGCGGCTCAAGTTTCGTCCCAATCCGAAATACTATCCACCCACACACGTGGAGCAGGTCCTGATCGGCATGCAAGGAACGGTGCTGATCGACGAGAAAAAACTGCACATTGCCCGAATCGATGGAAATCTTTTCAAGGACGTGGCTTTCGGATGGGGTATTCTTGGCCATCTCGATCGCGGCGGCCATTTTCTTGTCGATCAGACCGATGTCAACGGCGTCGACTGGACCATCGCTCGCATGGACCTCGCTTTCACCGGCAAGATCCTGTTGTTCAAGGGCATTGATATCAAGTCGACCGAGATCTTTAGTGATTTCCACCCCGTGCCCCCGGATCTGACTTTCGCCCAGGGCATTCAACTCCTGAAAGAACAGCAGGGTGCAATCGCACAAAATCAGCCGGCCCTCGGCAACAAGTAGTCTCTTGTCCCACCCGGATTCAGCCTGCCACAAATGTCTCTTCCCTGACTGAAAGCTTGTCGATCAGGTCCTCACGAACGCGGTAGCCGGTCCCGGGTTCATCACTGACCGTGATGGTGCCCTGAGCGCTGACCTTGACCTCGGGCTCGATGATGTCTTCCGCCCAATAGCGTTTCGACGCCGACACGTCTCCGGGGAGCCGGAAATTCTGCAGCGTAGAAAGCGCGATATTGTGGGTCCGGCCCACACCGGTTTCGAGCATGCCGCCACACCATACCGGCACGTTGTTGTCCTGGCAGACATCGTGCACTCTCCGGGCCTCGCTGAATCCGCCCACCCGGCCGACCTTGACATTCACGATGCGGCAGGCTCCGGTTTCGACCGCCGCCGCCGCGTCGCGCGCATGGCGGATGGATTCGTCCAAACAGATCGAGGTTTTCAATTCGCGCTGCAGCCGGGCGTGGTAGTAGATGTCGTCGTTCCACAGCGGCTGCTCGATCATGAGCAGCTCGAAGCGATCAAATTTGCGCAGGTGCTCGACCTCATCCAGGCGATACGCCGAGTTCGCGTCGCAGCTCAGTAGGATATCGGGCCAGCGTGACCGTATTCGCTCCAGTACGTCAATGTCCCAACCTGGCTTGACCTTCACCTTGATGCGGCGGTAGCCGGCGGCGACCTCGACCTCGATTTTGTCGAGCAGTTGCTCGATGGAATCCTGGATACCGATCGAGACGCCGCACTGGATTTCGCGACTCGTGCCCCCCAGCAGCTTCCACAGGGGCAGCTGCTTCTGTCTGGCCTCGGCGTCCCAGACAGCGTTCTCGATCGCCGCCTTGGCCATCCGGTTCCCGCGCACTCTTGCCATCAGGCCGGCCACTTCGTGGGCTGCGGCCAGCGGACGTCCGAGGACTGCCGGCGCCAGGTAATGTTGGATGGTCGACCAGGCGCTCTCGATCCACTCCGAGCTGTAAAACGGATCTTCGGCGGCCACGCACTCTCCCCATGCGTCGACTCCGTCGCAAGTGACTTTGAGCAGCAGGATGCGCCGGCTATACACCCGGCCAAAGCTCGTCTCGAAAAATTGGACGAGCGGCATTCTAATTTCTCGTAAAGTAATCCGTTCAATCTTCATCGCAGCTCAAGAGGGATATGCGAGTGTTTCCTGGAATCGTCCCAGCAGGAACTTGCCGGACTTTTGCTGATCGCATTCGTAGCCTAAAACCGCCAATCCATCCGAAAAGGCCTGCAAGAAATCTTTCCGGTTGCGTTCCTGAACATCGCGAGCGCGCTCGCGGGTGGCCGGCGACGCCTTCCATTGGTAAATTTGAGCAGGAACCGAAATTGTCGCCAGAGTTTCAAATGCCGGCTTCGGGTCCCCCCGCAATACATTCTCCACACGCTTCGATTTCAGCCACCACTCTGCCACCAGCCGATCGGATGGCAAGCCGCCCTGTAGAGGCGAAGATGTAATTCCGTACTGATTCACGTGATAGCGGCGAGCGATAGCGCCCAAACGCTCGATGTTCAGGTGCGCATTCTTGATTTCCAGGGGATCAAACGTCCACTCGATCAATTCAAATCCGCGGGCCAGAGCATCTTCCCGCTGAAAGAGCTTGATTCGACGCCCCAGGCCGGCGTTGCGATATCCGCTTTGCACCGCCAGCATCTGCGAATGCAGATAGGAATGTCCCGCGCGCGAGCCCGGCAGCGCCAAAGCGAAGGCCACCATCTTCCCGCCGTCGAAAGCCCCGATAACCTGCCCGCCAATCTTTTCCGCTACGACAAACATACGCAGCGGCACCAGTTCAGCATCGGTGAAATTCCAGACTTCCTTCTGCAGGCTGACGCAGGCAGATACCTCGTCGAGACCGTGACAGCTGCGGATCACAATCGTACTCCCGGTCGTACTTCCAGTCATCCGGCCTCGCGTTCGCTCTCCCGCTCGTTTTCTCTCAGATGGACTTTCGCCCGCTGCCACAATAACTCCAGTTCCGCCATGGAGGTTCGCTCCGGGCTGCTTCCGGCAGCGCGTAGTTGCTCCTCCATCCACTGGAATCGCCGCTTGAATTTCCGATTTGTCTTTCTCAGGGCTGACTCGGGATCGAGCGAAAGATAGCGCGCAATATTCACCAGCACAAAAAGCAGGTCTCCTACTTCCTCCTCCAGATGCTGCCTGAGGGGTCCGTGGAGTTGCTGTCCACTTGCCCCAGCAACTCCCCGGCCGTGTGGTCGCGGACCGGGCTCGGGGAACTGTTCCAGGGCCTGCTGCAACTCCCCCGTCTCTTCCTTCAGCTTTTCAAACAGGCCTTCCACGTTCGGCCAGTCGAAGCCGACCTGCGCTGCCCGCGAACTGAGTTTGTAAGCTTCCATCAAAGCCGGCATCGCCGTGGAAACTCCGGCCAGCACGGACTCGGACGAGTTCGAATTTTTCCCGGTGTCGCCGGCCTCGACCGGTCCCCGCTTTTTCTCTTTAGCTTGTAACTTCTCTTGCGCTTTTAACGCCTGCCAGTTTCGCAGCACCTCGGAGGAAGTCTCAGCCTTCACATCGCCAAAAACGTGCGGATGACGATCGACCAGCTTGGTGGCAAGGCGATCCAGGACTTCGTCGATCGAAAATGTGCCCTGATCTTTGGCCATCTGGGAGTAAAACAAGACCTGCAGCAGCAAATCGCCAAGCTCGCCGGGGAGTTCGTCCCAATCCCGATTGTCAATGGCTTCGAGAACTTCGTAGGTTTCCTCGAGAGTGTAGGGCTTGATCGAATCGAAGGTCTGTTCCCGGTCCCAGGGACACCCTCCCGGACCGCGCAGCCTGGCCATGATGGCAACCGCGCGTTCGAAGCGTTCTCCGGTAGTGGGCATGAGGCCCAAACACTGTAAACGACCGGGGCGAGAATGGGCAATCAATGCCAGAACCGCAAAGCGTCAGCCGAGCGGAGGCAGCCCATTCGTTTACGAATGGGCCTGCCCCGAGCGAGGACCCCTAACTTACAGCAGTGGCATCGAATCGCCCCCGTTCCCCAGCACCTGAAAGGCTTATAGGGGTCCTTCGACTCCGCCATGGATGACAAGAACGCGCGAGCTAAACGTAACTGATTACTACAGAATGAATTACAGGGTTTGATTTCATCTGCGTCTTGAAACCCTCAGGCGTTCCAGGTTACCCCTGCTAACCGACGTTATCTTTTCTCAATTCCAAAACTCGGGCAGGTTATCCTAGTGGTGTACCAGGCTCGGGCCTAATCTCTGATGAACTACGCTCCCCCCATAAGGCGACCGCTCGAGGGCGAACGTTTCCACGTCATCGTTGTCGGCGGCGGGATCAACGGTGTTGCCATTGCGCGGGAGTGCGCCCGTGCCGGCCGCCGGACACTGCTGGTCGAGCAACACGACTTTGCGGCGGGAACCACCAGCCGCGCCACGCGCATCATTCACGGCGGCCTGCGCTATCTGGAACACGGCGAGCTGGGACTGGTCCGCGAGTCTCTGCTCGAACGCCGGCGGTTGCTGCAGGAACGGCCGCACCTGGTGCATCCCATTCATTTCCTGTTGGCTCTCGACCGGAGCAGCGGTCGCAGCGCTCTCGCTATCCGTACCGGTCTTTGGCTGTATCGCCGGCTGGGCGGGGGGAGGCTGCAGGCGGGATCAAGCCGCGCGGACCAGCAGAAGCTGGAACGCCTGCTCGATTCGGGGCGGCGCTGGTCGGTGTTCAGCTACGAGGATGCACAGTGTGAATTTCCCGAGCGCCTGGTCGCGGAATGGCTGGTAGAGGCCATAGAGGCCGGCGCCGTGGCGCGCAATCATACCCAGGTGCTGGCCGCCGATATCCGCCATCGCCGGGTGGCCGGCGTCCTGTTGCGGGACCAGTTAAGCGGCAAGGAAGAGCGCGTCGAAGCAACCTGGATCATCAACGCCACTGGTCCCTGGGCGGACCGCCTGTGCCAGCGCTCCCGCGTAGAAACCTCGGGCCCGATGGTGGGTGGCGTTCGCGGTTCGCATATCGTGCTGCCGCGATTCGCGGGCGCTCCGGACGCGGCGGTGTACACCGAGGCCGTGGACAAACGGCCCATATTCGTTATTCCCTGGAATGAACAGGTTTTGGTGGGCACCACTGAGGTTGCAGACCAGGGCGACCCGGGCAAGGTCCAACCGGCGCAAGAGGAGATCGACTACCTGGTGCGCTCCTTCGCCCGGCTGTTCCCCCAGGTGAAGCTCTCGGCCGCGGATATCCGCTACAGCTTTGCGGGCGTGCGGCCGCTTCCTTTCGCGCCCAAGGAAAGCGCGGCGGCGGTCACCCGCAAACACTATCTTCACGATCATGCTGGGGATGGCGCCGAGCACATGGTCTCCGTAATTGGCGGCAAGCTGACTACCGCCGGGGAGCTGGCGCGGCAGTGCGCGGCCAAGATTGGACTTTCGACAAAGTCTTCGACCACGATGGCCATCGCCTCCGCGGAAAGCGCCAACCTTCTCGTAGACCAGTGGGTAATTGAAATCAGCAATGCGGGAGGTATTAACGAAGACACCGCTCGCGGCATCGTTGAATGGCACGGCCGGCGTGCCCTTGACATCTCGCGCATGGCGCAGCGTAGTGCAGACCTGCGCGCCCCACTCTGTTCACACACCGAGCACATCGTGGCCGAGGCGGTCGACGCCGTGGTGGGAGAATGCGCGGCCACGTTGGGAGATGTGCTGCTGCGGCGAGTACCGGTCGCGTTAGGCGCCTGCTGGTCCCCGTCCTGCAGCCGGGAAGCCGCCGCCCGCATCGGCGCCGCTATGGGATGGAGCGATTCGGAGTCCTCTGCGCAACTGGAGGCATTTGAAGTCGAGCGTTCCACCTTCCTGCGTAAGCCGGCGCGCGTGGACACCGTCCTTGAAGCCGCCGCCGACTAGAGCGCCGCTACCAAAATGTTTTCTGCGCTGTGGGCTTTGGACGCCGCGATCACCGGCAAGTGTCGCGACAGGAGAACTCAGTTGGAGTGGGAGAGGCGCTTCGAGATTAGAGTGGCGTAAAGTGCGCCTCTGTCCCATATGCCTCGGGCGATCACTCGATCATTTTCCTTCACCTGGGTAGGGTCAATCTCGTAGATCTTGTTGCTGCCATGCTCCTGGCTGACCCATTTAGTCCCGCTGTCATAGTGAACGATTCTCTCAATATTTGAATCTGCACTCCGAACCGTCAAGGTTGACTTGTCCGGATCGCTCCGGACGACGTTTCCCTCCCAGCGGCCTTCATTCGCGCGAGCCTTCTCTTGAGCAGGAGACGCCGCTATCAGTGAGAACACAAGCACAGGCGCGTAAAACAGGGCGAATAGTTTGCGGACTGTCATGGAATTCTCTTGATCATGCTGAGCTGCGCAGAAACAATAAACCTCTGGCCTCGAAACGAGCAAGCCCCCGGGCGAAACGCCGGCGCATTGCCTTACTCCCAGATCATCGCAACGTGCGCACCAGGAGTTCGGTGTCATCGGAGATGATGCCATCCACTCCCCACCCCGCCAGACGCAGCATGGCTTCCCTGGCATTCACAGTCCAGACGAGAATTCGCAGGCCGGCGCGTTGAATTTCCTGCACCAGCGACCGGTCAACCAGAGCCGCGCTGGGAATTACGTAGTCGACGGGCAGGTCGCGCCAAGTCTCAAGTTGGGCCAGGGTCTCGCAGATAATCCCTATGCGAACTGTGGAGCTGCGTGCCTCCAGGTTCATGACGACCTCGGGAAGAAATGAAGAAACCACGTAATCCTGGGCCGGAGGAAACTTGCTCAGGGCCGCCAGCACCTTCGCTTCCAGATCATTTACCTTGAGCTCGATGTCGAGGAAGGCCCGTTTTCCGTATCGCTGAATCACATCAGGGAGACGGGGCAATTGAGTTAACTGGGTGGCTCGCGCCCGAGCGATTGTGACATTGCCAACCTTGGCATCGTGACAAACTACCGCCGATCCGTCAGCCGCGAGACGAACGTCAAACTCAAAACCGTCGCAGCCGTGCTGGAGAGCAAGATCGAACGAGGCGAAAGTGTTTTCGGGGACGGCGGACAAACGGGCCCCACGGTGGCCGAGGAGGAGAGGAGGCGGCACGATGGAGAATTCTACTCTTAATCGATTAAGAACCTGTGAATTACTGGTTACAAACTTAGTCCAAATCGAAATCCCGAATCGGCTTTCCAGTGTCGGGAGACTCTTTGGCCTTCTTGACCGCTTCCTGGAATTTCTTTTCGAGCAGGCTGGAAGCGTTCTTCTGGGCTTCTACCGATTGCCGGAAAATGGAGTCGCGGCGGTTGTCCTGTTCTTTCATAGCCCGCGCGGCTTCCTCGATGTCGGCGAACATCTTGGGCTTGACCGCCGCGGTATGAGCGATAACACCCCTGATTTCAGGGTCCACCTTAAGGACGGCATTGCAGCAGGGGCAGGTCACCTCGAACGGGGGAACGTCCTTCGGCATGACCGAATCATACCCCAAAACCACTTAGTCGTGACGCTGCAGCTTGATGGGGAAAATCTTGAAAAGGTTGAGCATCTCCCAGCCCAAAAGAACGATGGAGACGATCACCACCATGATGGCAATGGTCTCGCCGAAATTCAGGCGGTTGCGGTTGGGCTCAAACCGACGGGCCACCAGCCCGAGAATATTGAGCGTCGCGAAGCCGAAGACCAGGGCCCACAAAATGTTGAAGATGTCGCTCTTCTTGCTGAAGTCTTCGAACAAGACCAGCAACAGCAACTGGGACTGAAAAGCGGACTCCAGCCAGGTCAGAGGTATGGGGAGAGCGGCCAGCAGCGAGGTCAGGGACGAGGGCATGGGGTGCGGTGTTTGGACGCCAGCAGACGCAAATTGAACGGCTCACCAAAAGGAAAGATATTACGCTTTTCTGGTCACGAAGTCAGCCACACTCCTGATTCCTGTGCCATTCTGAGATATTGCTCTGTCATCCTGAGCGAAGGTCTGCTTCGCGAAGCGAGCCAGGCCGCAGTCGAAGGACCCCTATCAGCTTAACTGCCCCCGCGAGACTCTGGCTGGATGCAGCCCAGTGTAAATCTCGCTGGCGGCACCCTTTTTTCAATAGGGGTCCTTCGACTCCTCGCAAACATTCGCAAGCGAATGATTGCGCTCCGCTCAAGATGACAAGTAATAAAGGTGACGCGGAGGGTTACAGACTAATGATCTGATGATCCAGGCAGTCGGTGCGGAGGGTGTCGTACAGGCCGTGCAAGAGTTCGACTCCGTAGCGGGCCATGAAATAGACGCCGCCGATCTCCCGCTCCTGCAGGACCTTATTGGGATAGAGGTTGTTGCTCAACAATTCCGCATGACGTCCGACCACTTCGCTCTGCCGCAACTCTGCCCGCGCCGCCCGCGAGCGTAACTGCTCCAGCTGGTGCTGCATCTTCGATCCGGCGTTGGCAGCGGCTTCCAGCAAAGTCTTGTCCAGGCGCTCCAGCGATTGCTGGATTGGAGCCAAAGACTGCCGCAGCGAGGATTCTGCCCGATCGAATGCATCCTGCAAATCGGACGGAAGTGCATGTGTCGCCAAAGCTTCGCGCAGCATCTCAGGACCCAGCAAAACATCCGGAAGGGTCAAGCGATAACGCTCAAGTAGTGCTTGAGGTTTCGCTTCTACAATCGACGCCGAGAATCGGGGAATAATCGGAGTAGTCCGCCCTAATAGCGCCTTGTAAACCACGGCACCCTGGCCAAAGTACGCGATTTCCGCTGCCCCACCTACGTACGCCAGCGTCGGAAGAAGATAGTCTTGCACCACCGGCCGCAGCAGGACGTTGGCGCTGAAGCTCTGCGGTTCGGATGCAATCTGTCGCAACAGCTCGGCCTGCGGTATGGCCTCGTCCTTATCCAGAGATCGGACCACGAATGATCCGACGCTATTGGGTTGACGATGTACCGGCACGCGGGCCCCGTCGCGCAGCGTAAACAAGAGGGTGGACGAAGGCGTCACCTTGACCTGCTGGTGATAACCTGCGGCCTCCAGTTCCCTGCCGCGCGCCAGCAAAGCGTCATCCAGCTCCGCCGCGCGCTCAATGGCGGCGCTGTAAATGGGAGCCGCGATCCGATGCAGCTCCGGATCGGAAGCATCGAGCAGGATTACTCCCCAATCGGCAAACAGCCGTGAAAAGAGGTGACCGAACGAGCTGCCAAAGTTCTGTCCCGGACGATACGCATCGCCCAGGAACTTCGTCGCTTCGGAATCACCCAGCAAGCCCGCGGCAGTTTCAACCAGTGGCTCGATCTCGGGACCAAATGTCACCGTCCCGACCGGGGCGTCAGGTAATCCTCGAGTGGAGGATGAAAGCTTCTGCAGCGAACCGTCGGGGCCTAAGAACGAAACCTGACTGATCTCGTCCAGGTCGTGGTCGGTCGTCGCCAGCCAGAATATCGGGACGCAGTCCGAGCCGGCAGCGGTCGCCTCCTGGGCCAGCTTGATCGTGCTGAGCGCCTTGAAGATGGAAAAGAGCGGCCCGCCAAACAAACCGACTTGTTGCCCGGTGACGACCGCGGAGGCGCCGCCTCGGAGTCGCGCGATATTCTCGAGAGTCTTGGGTGAAGCGTTCCAGATCCGGTTCTGCCGTTCCAGGATATCGGCCACGCTGGCTCGCCGCGCGGCGTCATAATTCAGGGTTGCGGTTTCGTCTTTGAGCCACTCCGATAAATGCGGAGAGCGCGGGTAGAAAGGCTGGATGGAGGGAGACCAGGAAAGAAAATCAGTGAAAAGCTTTGTAGTGTGCGGGATCTGACTGAATGGCAGACACTGCGCCTTCACCGGCAGCTCCCCTGACAGCGCTCCATACATGGTTGGACGAAAAGGATCATGACTTGGTCAACAGCCGGCTTGGTCAACACCCGTAGGTCAGATGTCAGAAATGGCCGGAGGATTCAGTATCGTTTCAACACGCGGATGCCCATCCAGGCTCTGCTTGGGCGGGAGATAACGCCCTATTGTTGTTGCTGTTGCTGCTCCTGCTGCGGGTTTTTAGCAGGGCGAGGCGGAGGCTCCTGCGCCTTTTCGACCAATAGCGACCATTCCTCCGGAACGGGCAGCCCTTGTTCGAGTTCCGGAGGTTCGACCGAGGCGGTTACTCGCACCGCGACCGATAACTCGCTGGGAGTATGTCCACGAAAGATTCCTCGAGTCGGCGGCACGTCGGCGTAGTCACGGCCGATAGCAGTGCGGATGTGGCGCTCACCCGCCAGCAGACAGTTGGTGGGATCAAACCCGACCCAACCTAAGGGGGGCAGAAATGCTTCTACCCAGGCATGAGTCGCGTCCACCACGGAGCGGTCATGATCGCTGGCGCGGCGATACAGGTAGCCACTGACATATCGGCAAGGAATTTTCAGCCTGCGCACCAGGGCAATCATGATGTGGGCAAAATCCTGGCATACTCCTTGACGGCTCGCGATGGCATCGTCGATGGGCGAGTCTACTTTCGTGCTCTTGGGGACATATTCGAACCAGTCATAGAGTCTCTGATTCAGTTCCCGCAATAAGCTTAGAGGATCGTCCCGCCGGCGAACTTCCAGTTTCTGTGCGAGTTCCTGCAAAGCCGGCGTGGGCTGGGCAAACTCGCTGGGCAGCAGCATCTCCCAGTAATCGCCCATCTTGACCTGCTCATCGGCTTCGGCCCAGGCGTCTGGCGTCAAAGCCGGCGGGATTTCCAGCGACGGCTGTATATCCAGCAACGACTCCGCCACGATCACCAGGTAGGAATGTTGTCCCGGAATATCGAAATGGTGGATGTTATTGCCGACGTGATCGCGATATGCGAACACCCGGCAGCGCGGGCTCACCGCCAGGTGAAACGTAAGACAACGCTGGTTTCCCTCACTGCGCGGATGCATCCGGGCTTCCATCACACTCTCACTTACCGCGGAGGCGTAGTGAAATTTCGTCAGATGCTGAATCGAATAGAACATGAAAACCTGGGCTCCTATCCGGCCAAAGCTGTCTGGATCGCATAGTTCACGTAGACTTCGTAGATGGTTTCGTGAATGTCGCCGCACTGCCGCAAAATATCCTGCAAGTACCCGCCGACATCCTGCGACAGGATCTCGGAAATTTGCCCAAAACCCAGTGAAGCCTGCAACCGCCCCGCCAGCCTGGTCAACTGGGCGCCACGCCGCTTTCCGCCTTCCCCGTGGACCGCTTCCAGGGCCCGTTGCAGCCGATCGATGGAGTAGCGCACCGAGTGCGGGAACTCCGGATTCAACAGGAGAAATTCGATGATCCGGTCGGGACTGATATCCGCGGTGTAGACCTTGCAATACGCTTCAAACGCCGTACATGATCGCAGCAGCCCAATCCATTCCAGATACTCGGCCGCCTCGGGCGTCTGATCGGGACGACCCCAAAACTCGCGATGATACAGGCCCAGCAGAGTAACCGTGGCGCAGGAGCGCTCCATGTAACGTCCCACCTGGATAAAATGCCAGCCCTCGCCGTGGCTCATGGTCGAATCGGTGACGCCCTGGATGAGGTGCACGCCCTCGATCACGGCCAGGAGAAAGTCGGAGGGCAGCACATCATCGGTTTCGTTCGGCTTGTGCCGCGTCACCTGGTGAAAAAGATGGTTCAGCCTCTGCCACTGGTCGGAGCTGATTTCTTCGCGCACCTGGCGCGCGTTCTCGCGGGCCGCTGCCACGCAGGCTGTGATCGACGAGCGATTTCCCGGATCGAAGGTAAGGATCTGCGCCACCTGGTACGCGTCACCGCTCCACGCCAGGTTCGGCGGATTCCCCAGCGCCGCCAGGACCCGCCGCCAGCGCCGGTCGGCGCTCGAAGCGGATTCGTCCAGCATCAGGTTCAGATTTACATCCAGCAGACGAGCCGCGTGCTCGGCCCGTTCCAGATACCGGCTCATCCAGTACAGGTTGTCAGCGACGCGAGAGAGCATATTTAACGAAGAATGCTTATTGGTTTAACACCCAGGTATCTTTACTGCCGCCGCCCTGCGATGAATTGACCACCAGCGATCCTCTCCGCAGGGCCACGCGGGTAAGCCCGCCAGGGACGATCGTTACTTTGTCGCCAAACAGCACATAGGGGCGCAAGTCCACATGGCGGGGTTGCAGCGTGTCATCGATAAAACAGGGCGCCCGCGAAAACGTGATCGTGGGCTGCGCAATATAATTTCGCGGGTCGGCGATGATGCGATCGTGAAATTCCTGGCGCTGCGCGCTGCTGCTGTGCGGCCCGATCAGCATGCCGTAACCGCCCGACTCTCCCACCGCCTTCACCACCAGCTTGTCGAGATTCTGCAAAACGTGGCTACGCTGCGCCGGATCCATAAGGAGATAGGTTTCAACGTTGTTCAATACAGGATCTTCGCCGAGATAGTATTTGATGATCTTGGGGACATACGCATAGAGCGCTTTGTCATCGGCCACGCCCGTGCCGAAGGCATTCGCCAGGGTCACATTTCCTGCCCTGTAGGCGTTGAATAATCCGGAAACTCCCAAAACCGAATCCGAGCGAAATGCCAGTGGATCGATGAAGTCGTCGTCCACCCGGCGGTAGATAACGTCCACGCGGGTTAGGCCAGTGGTGGTCCGCATATAAACCACGTTGTCGTGGGTGACCAGGTCGCGGCCTTCAACCAGTTCGATTCCCATCTGTCGCGCCAGATAGGCATGTTCGAAATAAGCCGAGTTGAAGACTCCCGGACTCAGCAGCACAATGGTGGGCTCCGGCCTTCCTTCCGGGGAAAGCGAGCGCAGCGTGCTCAGCAAAGCCTGGGTGTAATGCTCGATGGGGCGAACGCCCTGGCGGCGAAACAGATTGGGGAAGATCCGCTTCATTACCCGGCGGTTGGTCAGCATGTAGGAGACCCCGCTGGGCACGCGCAGATTGTCTTCCAGCACCACGAACTCTCCGTTCGGCATGCGGATCAAGTCCGAGCCCACGATGGCCACGTAAACATTGCGCGGCACCTGCAGCCCGCGCATCTGCCGCCGGAAGTGCCTGCAGCTGTACACGATCTCGCGGGGCACGGTGCCATCCGAAAGAATGCGGCCCTCGTGATAGATGTCTCGCAGGAAAAGGTTGAGCGCCGTGATGCGTTGCGTCAGCCCGCGTTCGATGCGGCTCCATTCCGCGCTGGTGATGAGCCGGGGCAGGAGGTCATAGGGGAAGATCCGCTCCGTCCCTTCTTCACGCCCGTAAACCGTGAAGGTAATGCCCTGGTTCAGGAAGGCCAGGTCGGCGGAATGCTTGCGGCGGCGAATCTCGTCGGCGGGCAGCGAAGAAAACGTCTCTAGTAGAGGAGCGTAGTGCGGGCGAGGTTTGCCTGGACTCTCAAACGTCTCGTCATAGGCATCGTCGACGAGATAATCCTGCAGAACCGGGTGGTCGAAGCGGCTAATTTCCGCCAAACCCATGGCGAAGTATAAGGTGCGATGTTCCGTATAGGCAATAGAGTTCGGGCGGGTTCCTCCTCTGGCGCGCCAACCTCGCAGGACCTGGCGTACCGTTTCCCCGCCAGACAATGGACTTACAGCAGGCTGGCGCAGCTTTATCGATAGCTAGCATCAGCAAAATAGCGGCGGGATATAGTATTTTCTTTTGCGACCTTTGCGGCTTTTCTTTCGCGGCCTTTGCGGTCAAGAGCTTTTACCGCAAAGGATCCGCAAAGTACGCAAAGAGAACTCTAAAGAATCTGCGGAAGGTTTATCCTGTTGAGAAATCTCCGGGCAGCGGGTGCCCGGCGACACGCATCTTAGGCCAGCGTCCCGGACTAATATTTAAGGAGAGAACCATGATTGCCTTCTCCGTAAATGGCAAGCCCGTCGATCTCGATGTTGATCCCACAACTCCGCTGCTCTGGGTTATCCGAGATCACCTGCTTCTTACCGGAACAAAATATGGATGCGGCATGGCCCAATGCGGCGCCTGTACCATTCACATTGATGGCGAGGCGGTTCGTTCGTGTGTGGCTCCGGTGTCGCGCGCGGCGGGCAAAGCCGTCACCACGATCGAAGGACTATCTCCCGATCTGACCCATCCCTTGCAACTCGCCTGGCTGGAAGAGGATGTGCCTCAATGCGGCTACTGCCAGTCGGGACAGCTCATGAGCGCGGCAGTGCTGCTGCGTGAGAAACCCCAGCCCACCGACGAGGACATCGATGAAGCTATGACCGGCAACATCTGCCGCTGCGGGACTTATCCCCGTATTCGTAAGGCTATCCACCGGGCTGCCGGCATGGTGGCCAAGGGAGGCGCGCAATGAGCACTCCAACGGTCGGGACTGAAGGCGTGCCGAAGGGCATCGCCCGCCGCGAGTTTCTGAAATTTTCCGTGGCTGCAAGTGGCGGCCTTCTGCTTGGATTTTACTTCCCAGGAACCGGCGCTCAGGCATCTGCGCAGGAATCTGCGGGCACCTTCATGCCCAACGCTTTTGTCCGGATCGGAACCGACGAGCGAGTCACCGTCATCGTGAACCACTCCGAGATGGGCCAGGGCGTCTATACGTCGCTGCCCATGCTGCTCGCCGACGAACTCGATGCCGACTGGTCGAAGGTAGGCTTTGAATCGGCTCCGGTGGATCCAAAGTACAACCATCCCGCCTTCGGGATGCAAATGACCGGGGGAAGCTCGAGCGTGTGGTCCGGTCTCGAGCAATTCCGGCAAGCCGGCGCCGCCGCGCGCTCCATGCTGGTCACCGCCGCCGCCCAGCGATGGAATATTGATCCCGCTTCCTGTCGCACCGAGTCCGGTGCAGTCTTCGATATTTCCAACCGCGATAGTTCCAACCGGAAGTTAACCTATGGCCAACTGGCTGCGGATGCAGCGAAACTGCCTCCGCCCGCGAAGGTCGAACTGAAGGATCCCAAGAACTTCAAACTGATCCGCAAGCCCATCAAGCGCCTCGACACTCCCGTCAAACTGAATGGCAAAGCGGTCTTCGGACTCGACGTGAACCTGCCGGGAATGTTGACCGCGGTGGTCGCCCGTCCTCCAATCTTCGGAGCCAAGGTCAAGAGCGTTGACGATTCCCGGGCGCGCTCCATGCCCGGACGTCCGCAAAATCGCGCAGGTCCCCTCAGGTGTCGCCGTTGTCGCCGACACTTTCTGGCAAGCGAAAGTTGCGCGTGACGCCCTGCGCATCGACTGGGACGAAGGCGCTATGCAAACCTTCAGCACCAGCCAGATGATGCAGCAGTTCCGTGAGAAGGCGAAGACGCCGGGCGCAAGCGTCCGCAAGGAAGGCGATGCCTCGACGGCGCTCGCTGGCGCCGCCAAGAAAATTGAAGCGGTGTACGAGGTTCCGTATCTCTCGCACCTGATGATGGAGCCGTTGAATTGCGTCGTGGACCTGCGGCAGGATTCCTGCGAAGTCTGGACCGGCTCTCAATTCCAAACCATTGACCGGGCCAATGCCGCGAAAACTGCAGGTCTGCCCAATGAGAAAGTTCAGCTGCACACTACTTTCCTTGGCGGAGGCTTCGGCCGGCGCGCAACCCCGCAGTCAGACTTCGTGGTCGAGGCGGTTCACGTTGCCAAAGCAATCGGCCCTCCGGCAAAAGTGAAAGTCGTATGGACGCGCGAAGATGATATGCAGGGCGGCTGGTATCGCCCTGCTTTTCTGCATGCCATGCAGGGTGGCATCGACGCGAATGGCAATGCAGTGACCTTTACATCGCGTTCTGTAGGACAGTCCATCATGAAAGGAACGCCCTTTGAGGCGATGATGGGGGGCAAACCTTACGACCCCGCATCGGTCGAGGGCATTGACGACCTTCCCTACGCGATTCCAAATATCACTGTCGAGTCTCACGGAGCCGATGTCAATGTTCCAGTCCAGTGGCTACGTTCCGTAGGACACTCTCACACTGCGTTCGCCGTCGAGAGCTTTATGGATGAACTTGCCGCTCTGGCGCAGAAGGATCCCTACCAGTTCCGGCGTGATTTGCTGCAGAAACAGCCTAGATATCTCGGGGTCCTGGATCTGGCCGCGCAGAAATCGGGATGGGGCAAGCCGCTGCCCCAAGGGATGGGCCGTGGCATCGCCGTGCACTTTGCCTTCGGCAGTTACCTGGCCCACGTGGCTGAAGTCTCGGTCACTGACGGGAAGATCAAAGTACATCGCATGGTATGTGCGGTGGACTGCGGTCAATACGTAAACCCCGGGATTATCGCCGCCCAGATCGAAGGCGGGGCCATCTTCGGCGCTTCGGCGGCGCTCTTTCAGGAGCTCACCTTCGAGAATGGGCGCCTGCAGCAAACCAATTTCAACACTTTCCCTGTTTTGCGCATGAACGAATGTCCCGAGATCGAAACCTACATCGTCGAAAGTAATGAGAAATCCGGTGGAATCGGCGAGCCGGGTGTTCCCTGCGCCGCGCCGGCAATCGCGAATGCCCTGTATGCAGCCACCGGAAAACGGGTGCGGCGGCTACCCATCCGCCTGTCGGAGGCCGTATGAAAAACTTCTCGCCAATCCGGCCATCGACCACGTTTGCAATTCTCGCTCTGGGCAGCGCGCTGCTGCTCTCCCGGCCTTTCGCAGCCGCAGAACCACCCTCGAAGAGCAGCGCCGCGGCCGCGCCCGCGGCTCGGGACGGATCGTTATTCACCGCCTTTGTCCCAGTGCTACGGCATCCTCGATGTATGAATTGTCACTCGACCGGAGACTTTCCCCGGCAGGGCGATGACGGGCATCCCCATGCCATGAATGTACGGCGCGGCCCCGCAGGCCACGGTATTACGGCAGAAAAATGCAGCACCTGTCATCAGGACCACAATCTTGAGGGCGCACATCTTCCTCCCGGCGCGCCCAACTGGGGCCTGCCCACGGCCGCCGTGCCGATGATCTGGCAGGGCCTGACAGACGGCCAGATCTGCCAGTCAATCAAAGACCCAAAGCGCAACAGGAACCGGAATCTCGAACAGCTCGTCGAACACCTGACCGAGGACAAATTAGTGATGTGGGCGTGGAATCCGGGCGAAGGTCGAACTGCCGTGCCCATGTCCCACGATGAGTTTGCCGCGAAAGTGAAACAGTGGCAGGCCGCAGGCGCGCCCTGCCCTTAGTAGCACACTGAGGGTGCCCCGTCCAAGCTCCGCTTGGGCGGGGATTTTCTGCAGTTCCCACCAAAAACGCTGTCATCCCGAGCGAAATGGAGGGACCCTGTGTTTCGGGGCTAACTGTCGTTTCCGCGGCTTCAATAATTTACCGGCGGATTTGGGTCTGCTTGGGTCCGTTAGCAAATCAGCAATGGTCGAGGTTGTGAGTGCTAACGCCTGATTACGCCAACTATCCTGCGCTCAGGACCGCCGCTCTTAGGTGGAGGATAACTTCCGGTTCGCCCATCAACCGTCCGCGGAGTTGCAGGAATCCCACTTCTGCCGACAACAGGCAGAAGTGGGGCACCGAATGTATGTGGTTTTAGTTGTTCTGTGAAGGCTGCTCGGCGTGGTCGATGACGAGAACCTGCACGCGTTCCGTTTGCGGCTGCAGCTTCAGTCCCAGTTGCTCTTCTACCGCCGTAAGAAGCGGAGGACCGGAAGCTGCAGGCTGTTCCGCCTTCATCAGTTCAGGTGGCAAGCCGGCAGCGCGGATGCGCGCTTGTTCCTCGGCGTCAGGGGTCCAGTGGAGATTGAAGGCATAGTCACCATCGAGCCCGGTTTTGTCTACAACGGTTCGCCCGAGACGTTGCGATAACTGCGCCGTTAGCAATGTCACGGGAGTTCCCTGCGAGCTCAGTTCGCCTACTCCCATATGCATGAAACCATGTTTGTCCACTTTCTGGAGCTTGGGGCCGCCCTCAGCAATGAGCAGTTCGTACACAGGAAGATCTCTGGATTCCTGGTGCAAGGTCACTTTGAAATAGTCAGCGAGGAACTGTTGAAGCATGTGTTGGTGCACCAGGTTTCGCTGGTCGTCACTGAGCTTGCGCATTTCATCGACCGCGGACTGATCAACCTTCGCGTCAATGTCGTAAGTCGTTGACTTGAACCACTCCGGCTCTCCGGCGAGCTGCGTGTCCTGAATGTGGTAGGCAAGCTGAAGGAGGGAATGCGGGGAAACGTTGTTTGCGGTGAAGGTCACCATTAATCGGCGACATCATCATCCTTGACATTACCAAGCCATTGCCTTCACTCGGGTGAGGCTTGATCGAGACAGATACGAACTTGGGCGTAACGGAGAGTTGCCCTTGCGCGTGGCTCGGAGTGGCGTTGAGCAGGCCAAAAGCGATGGGCAGAGCGATGGCGAGGCATGCGGCTGTCCACAGCAGGAGTTTTCGAGGGAAGTTGAGGTTGCGAATAACATGGTCGGTCATGATGTGAACCATCCTTTTCTTTAGATCGGCGCCCGTAACGCCTGACACGCAGGTCAGAGGAGAACTCAAACAGAACTCGCAGATTTTCAGAATGCTTTCGGCATAGAGGTGCCGTTCGCTGCCGCGTTGCAAAACCTCTTCGTCGCAGGCGCGCTCGCGTTCGTCGATGAGGCGCGCGCCCAGCCACCAGACCAGCGGATGAAACCAGAAAGCCGCTTCGACGAGCATGTGGATTGCCGCCGTGAGGTTGTCGCGACGCCGGACATGGCATAGTTCATGCGCGATCACCGCCTCCAGGTGAGCATCATCGAGTTTCTCGGAGAGCCCTTCCGGCCAGAGCAAAACTGGGTGCACAATGCCGAAGATTCCCGGCTCGAGTGAGGTCGCGCGAAAGCCGGATGTCAATTTCGTCTGAGGTCATCCCTGAGGCCAGCAATCTGCGCAGCGCATCTATTTCACGACCCTCCCGCCGAGGAACCGCTTTTGCTGCCGCTGCGCGAATTCGCAGCCAACGCGCAGCCCAGATGCCAAACACGGTCAGGAATCCACACAGCCAAACACCAGCGGCGATCGGGAGCAGATGAAGCATGCGGGCCAGAGTAGGAGCGGGAGCGGCTTGAACCACTGCCGGTGCTGCCTGCGTGAAAGGCTGTCCGACCTGCTCAATCGCGACATAGAGCGCGCCGCCCGCGTTCGAAATATGCCGCCAGGCGAAGCGGTTGCCGAGCGCCACCAGCACTGAGAAAGGCACCAGAAACTTGATTGACGCAGCCAGCCAGAGCCAATACCGGACTCGGGCCTGATTGCGACGCAGTGTGAGCGTGAGCAACGCAGCAACTACGGCGCACACTGTCGACTGCCACAGGTGATCTCCCAATACCGGCGCGGCTGCACTCCAAAGACCCGACAGAGAATGAACGGTCATTCCGGCTTCTCCTTTCTTTGCAATTGGCGCAGGGTCTTTTCGGCCTCCTTCACGTCGGCCAGCGTCAGCTTGCCCGACTCAATGAGGTGTGCCATCACCGGTTGGGTGCGGCCCCCGAAGAGCGCTATCAGGTCATCAATCAGCCGGCGTTGCGCGGCATCGCGCGACACCGCGGCTTCGAACACGTGGAAGTTTCCGACTTTTCTTACGCGGCCAACCGCGTTCTTGGCCTCGAGGCGATAAACCGTTGTTTGAATGGTGGTGTAGGCGGGTCGCTGCTTTTCCGGGAAAGTCTCTTGGATTTCACGGATGGACGCGGTGCCGCGGTTCCACAATACCTCCATGATGCGAAGCTCGAGTTTGCTCAATGCCGGACCGGCCATTTGCTTCTCCTATGCACGTATGCAGTATTACTACAAGTGTAGTAGACATGCAAGTGGTTTTTATGATTTTCCGGCTATGGTAATAAAGTCTTGGTCCTGTAGCTTCCGGTTAGCTCTGAGGGAGCGCTGCGTAAATCCCGAACCGAAGCCGCTTCAAGAGTCAACCTAATCGTGGCGGAAGTTGGAGGCAAGCGCCAGCGTCTGGGGGCTGGCGATTCCTTGCTGCTGCCAATGAGAATTCCGCACCGCTGGAGTCATGCAAGCAGGTCCACCAGCGGAGCAATCCATCTCTACACGCCGGCAGGGCTGATGGATGTTTGGTGGGACCCCAGTCCAAACGATAGTACGCCCCAAACGCTAGAGCAACGGAAGGCGGAATTTGAAAAATACGGAACCACTCTCCTCGGCGTTCCCTTGACCAAGGAAGAAATTGACCGGACTACATGAATTTCGCGGAGAAAGTCTCGAACTCTCAGGTTGCCGCACCATGCGCGGGAAAGCAGTAGTTGGCGAGCCGCCTGTGACCGCGACGCGTGGTTAAATCGCGATTACACTTAGAAACCTTGGCAAGCACTAGGGTCGTAGTTGGTATAGAGGCCTGTTAACAACAGCTGAGTTCCAGTTTGGTCGTCGACTAGACCTTTCGGAGCAGGGTCGTCCCCAGTACGCGATTTATGGAATCTCGGTTACCGAGGTTTGATCCCGGCGGCTTTGATGATACGTGCGGCATTTTCACTCTCTCTCACTACAAAGTGCGCGAACTCAGGCTGCGTCATACTCATTGGATCGGCCCCCTGCTTCGCCAGCGAGTCGCGCATATCAGGCGCGGCCAGAACCCGGGCGATGTCCTTCGCTAGCTTGTCCACCACTCCGGTCGGAGTGCCTGCGCGCACCCATACCCCATACCAAATTGGATAGTCGAAGCCCGTGACGCCGGCCTCAGCGATCGTGGGCACTTCTGGTAGCAAGGGTGAGCGCGTGTTGGTCGTTACGCCCAAAGCGCGCAGCCTGCCCATACGGATGTCGGCCAAGGCGTAAGAGATCGGTGTAATCAGGTAAGTGGTACGGCCAGCGACCGTATCGGCGATCGCTTCGGGGGTCGTGTTGCCAGGTACATGTAAGGCTTTAATGCCCGTCCGTAGATTGAATTTCTCGGCCCCCAGGTGAGTGCCGGTGCCAACGCCAGACGAGCCGAACTTCAGCTCGCCCGGCTTTGCCTTCGCAGCGGCAATGAGATCGCGGACTGAGGCGATGCCTGATGACGTGCCCGCCACCAGCACATAGGGTTGGCTGGTGAGTGGAGCGACCGGAATGAAATCGTTCAACGGGTCATACGGCAGATTCTTTAACAGCACGGCGCTGTAAGCCTGAGCGCTGGTGTTAACCAGCAATGTGTAACCATCAGCTGGCGACTGCGCAACCAGAGCGGGCGCCGCTGTACTCCCCGCACCAGGATGATTCTCTACTGTCACAGGCTGGCCCCATAGCGCGGTTAGCTTCGGAGTGATCGAGCGAGCTATGAGGTCAGGTCCACCGCCAGCACCGAATGGTTCGATTATCCGCACCGGCTTCGCCGGATAATCTGCTGAACCTTGCAGCATCACAACCAGCGAACACACAAGCCCGAAAACTATCCGCGTCGACATTTCCACCGCCTGAAAGACTACTGCGTCACGACTGTAACCGACCCGAGATTTAGAGAATTGTAGCTCTAACCGAAAACCCCGCCCAAGCAGAGCCTGGACGGGGTACCCTCGAGCTTAATTTTCCGCTCTCGATTAGTGCTTGGCTTTGCAGAAATCGGCTACCGCGAAGACGACTCCGTTACGTTCAGCGGCTCCGGCGCCGATCGTATCCATGTCTGCATCGAGCAGATTGGCGCGGTGATTGGGAGACTCCATCCATTGCTCGCTGATGTTCTCCGCATTCGGACCGGCGGCGACATTCTCCGAGAGCCAGCTGAAACGGGCGCCGGCTCGCGCGGCCCGGCTGGGAAGGCTTAGTTCCCCGGGAAATCCGTGGGAAATCGATCTCTGGGCCGCCATGGCTTCCGCATGCTGGCGGGCGGCAATGGCCAGGGATTCGTCCCACTTCAGGGGAGGAAGTCCGTTGGCTGCCCGCTGCCGGTTGATGGCCTGGAAAAGCTGCTGCTCGGCGGTCTCCGCCCTGGGCTGTGCCAGCCCCGATGTTACTGAAAACACTGCACCAATCGTCAGAACGGCGATCAGCAAGGTCTTCGAAATGGTAGTCATTAAGTCTCCCTAAGAATAGCTTCCTACCTCTAAGTATGATGCTCCCGCCACCGCTCTCCTATCCCCCGAAGGTGGGTCTAATGCACCCTCAGGACGAGCACCTTTTGTAACCTTGGCTACATCCAATCGTATGTTTGACTTCCCCTGGGTTCATCCCTAGATTGGAAGAGGGCTTTAAAGCCCTGTTGTCTGTTCTTTGCAAGGCCATTCCCACCAGTGGGGGCGTCACGGCTTCGACGGAGATGCTTGCGGCCAAGAGGCATGCCAGGGTGCTCGCACCTGTAATCGTGGGCAAAATGATAATTGCCAATCAAGAAATGGCATACGCAGCCTAATTAATTAGGCAGCCGCTCTCCACAGCTTTGCCTTCGGGCTGTGAGCGAGCGTCACACTGAAGGCTGCTCTTCTCTTCTACGTCTGGGGAGGGAGGCTAAGATCTCAGGCTAGCGTCTGCTGTTTCTTGTCCGTTCTGAGCAGCAGCCGCGAACGTCCTCGGGTAATGCCGAGGGCATGAACGCGAATAAGCATGTAGTCTCTTGACCAGTAACATTTTCGGACGCGGGTTCAACTCCCGCCGCCTCCACCAATCATTTCAGACGTCGGATCTCAGCTACGCACAACTTTTGAACGATCCACCCTTCCTGTAGAATCGTTGAAGGAATTCCGCCCTGTTTATTTATTGGAGTGCAAGGAGGGCGGCCGGTCCCCCGTGGCCGGCTTTAGTGTTTCCCAAGACTCTGCAAAGCGACGTTCGGAGGTTTGATCGTGAACGAGACCGGGAAAGTAGTCCTCAAGACAGCAGGCACATCGGTACTCGGCGGGGCATGTGGGGCGGGCTTATATTGCACGATTGGCGGAGTCGGGCTGACGGCCGTCGGCACCGGAGTAGGGATCACGTTGGCACCGTTTGTAGTTATCGGGGCCAGCTTCGGCGCTACTGGTTACGGCTTGGTGTGGCTTGGAAGAAAACTAGAAAAGAGACGAGCGTCAGATCCGCCCGCGTACCTGACGGATGAGCAGAAATGAAGGCATTTTCAATCTGAAAAGCGCAGGTTGCCCATTCAAGCCCTACCATAGCTTGAGTAGGGCGGTTCCAAATTTTTCACTCCCCGGACAATGGAATAGTTTGTCATTCGGCCAAAGTCCGCGACGTGCAAGCGTATCCCCGTGAAAAGGGCCTAGTCGGATACCAAACAGGATAAGTAGATCTGGTGGTCATCAATATTTTAGGGTAGTATCTTGAACACTTCCCGAGTTACTCGTTATTGCGGCCCATCGAGCAAGCTTAATGGCCTCAGTCGAATACAGCCTCTTTAGAGCCAATTTCATTAAGAGTTCGCTCCCAAGTTTTTTCGAGCACAACTTGTCTTCTCCGGAATTGCTTCTACGGGCAATCCTTGAGAAACCGTCCAGCGCGCCCAAGAAGGGTTACATCTGGCACATCGGAAACGTGGAATTGTTCTCGCAAGCCACTGGGCAGTTCGCGGTTGGGAGGACGAACCGGTCGACTATTGAAATGTTCGACGCGGAGTCAGGCAATTTTCTCGAACAGGAGTTCGAGACTAGTCCCTACACTCGCTGTGTTTTTGACGCCGAGATTGGAATCATCGGCATCGCAAACAAGGCAAGTCTCGTTCCGTCTGTAAAATACCTCGCTTTTAGGACTCAGGACCTGCTTGCTCATACGGAGGTGGTGCTCGAAACAAACACCTATGTAAACATCGCGCCAATTCCCGACCCAAACGACTTTGTTTCAACTTTAGAGACCGCTTACCGCGTCTCGCGGTTTACGGCGACTTTTCATGGGCCTAATCCGTTCGACGCAGACGAGCTTTTTCAAAAGCCCCTGTCGGTGTATCTGTACTCGGCAAACGGCAACAAGGGGAAGGCGCAGATACAAGGCGAGGATCTCAACCGGGATGTTATTCAGTCTGTCGCTCGCAGTACGGCCGCTACCGGGAACGAGGCTTCCGCAACCATCAGACGCGAGAAGGGTCAAAGATCCACGGTTGTTCATCTCCGGGGCGATGCAGCTAAACGTCGGTACGACGAAGATGAAAAACCAGAAGTAGTGCTCAAAGATCTGCAAGGATTGTACAAACGGGTCCGCCTCAATGAAGACAATTAACATCACTTCGGTGAGCAGGCTTCTTCGTTCGCTTAACGCCCTGCCGAATCACTATATGTTTCGTGGTCACGCGGACTACCGCTGGCGCCTTGAATCATCACTCGAACGGATGCTGGGCCCGAAGTGGTCACCGAAGGAAGCCACAAAATACGAGCAGTGGTCACTAGACCATTTCAAATCGAAGTTTCATCTGTACGACACGGAAAACGCGCGGCCAGAATCCAAGCTTGCTTGGCTTTCAATCATGCAGCACTATGGAGTGCCTACTCGGCTCCTGGATTTCAGCGAAAGCCCTTACGTCGCCATCTATTTCGCACTTGAGGCTTACAGCCCGGAGACAAAGAAAGACTTTGCCGTTATCGCAGTCGATTACACGGCCGTGATGGAACGATCCATCAGTCACATTTCCAGAAAAGACCCGACGTTTCGCGAAACACGACAGTCTATATATTCACAACAAGACGCCGTCTTTGACAATGTAGTCGATCGCCACAACTACAACGTCGCGTGGATAGCTGAGCCGAGGCAGTTTAATGCCAGGCTAGACCGGCAGGCAGGGTCGTTCCTACTTTCCGGCAATCCCGGTCGGAGGATTAAGGACATCCTTTCGCTTCCGACTTACCGAACGGTCGGAGTCATCAAATACCGAGTATCCGCCAGCCTATATACGGCGGTATTTGCACTCCTACGCAAGATGAACGTAACGAGTAAGAGCATATACGGAAATCTTGACGGGCTTGCACGCTCGATCCGAATGCAAATGCAAGCATATTCGAGCTAAGGCAGCTACGGTGGGTGGCCAGTCAAGCCAGGCGGGTCCCGCCTTAACAACCCTTGCATGCACCATTCCCACTGGGGGTGCCCCATCCTTGCGTTTTTTGCAAGGGTGGGCGGCGATGCTGCGTGTGCTATTTGATTTTGTTGTAGACACGTGATCAAACCCACTGGGTGCGGGCATTTGCGACTCCCACCCTTCGCAAAAAACGCGAAGGATGGGGCACCCCCTATGTTGGTAATGCCCGCAAGATCAAAAGCCTGGGCCACCCGTCCATTCGAAATCGAAACTTGTATAATCCCACACATGCAAAGACTACCCTGGAGCACAATTGCGCTCGGGTCGCTGTTGCTCATCTCGGCCCGCTCAACAGGAGGACAGGAAGTGAAGTCTCCGCAACCTGAAAAGTCGAAGCCGCCTGTCAAAGTGGAGCAGCGCGGGCGCATCATTGGAATCGGCGGTGTCTTCTTCAAATCCGCTAATCGTGATGAGATGCGCGAATGGTATGCGAAGCATCTTGGACTCGCTGACAAAGGCCAGGGCGTGATGCTTCCGTGGCGCGAACACGACGACCCGCAAAAGGAACACGTTACAGTCTGGACTGTTTTTCCCGCCTCCACCAAGTATTTCGATCCCAGCCCCGCACCGTTCATGATCAATTACATCGTGGACGATATGGATGCCTTGCTCGACCGCTTAAAACAAGAGGGAGTAAAGATCGACCCCAAACGAATGGATGAATCCTACGGCCGCTTTGCCTGGATCTATGACTCGGATGGGAACAAGATCGAGCTCTGGCAGCCGCTGCCCGCAAAGCCCTAAGGCGATGGCCACTCAAACTCTTCGTTCTACGAGAACCCGTCAAACGGCATTTTGTTTACCATGAAATTCAAGCTTGATGGATTGCGAAAGGCATACCCATGAGAACTCAGATCGGGCCGCAGATGGTGCACATGTTAGGTATGGCAACGCTCGGGCTAATGCTGAGCATAACGGCATCGGCTCAGGCAAGGCCTTCCGTACCTCCACACGCAAAACTGTCACCGCTTTTTAATGGGAAGGATTTGACCGGCTTCGACACCTTGCTCGAGAAACAAGGTATCAACAACGATCCCAACAAAGTCTTTCAGGTTGAAAAAGGCATGCTGTACATCTCGGGGCAGGAGTTCGGCGGGCTTGTAACCCAGAAGGAATATGAAAATTATTACCTGCGCGCCGAATTCAAATGGGGCGAAAAGACGTATCCGCCACGCGAGGGGAAGGCCAGGGACAGCGGTATTCAATACAACATCACCGGGCCGCTCAAGGTCTGGCCGCGGATGATGGAATTTCAGATCAATGAAGGCGGCACGGGCGATATGTGGGTGGTCGGCGGCACCGGCGCGACCGTGGACGGCAAGGTGTATGAAAGCACTTCATCCGGGCCGGGCGCATATATTCGCATCCCGCATATTGGCAGGGGCCCGCTGGTCAATGTCACCGGACACCGCGATCCGGTAAACGATCTGGAACGGCTGCACGGAAAATGGAATGTCCTGGAACTGGTGGTTAATCACGACCGGATTACGTATTTTGTAAACGGAAAACTCGCCCTCCTGGGAACGAATGCAAACACCACAAAGGGCAAAATCCTCTTTCAATGCGAAGGGTCGGAAGTGTATTTCCGCAACATGAAGATCGCGATGCTGAAATAGTTGACGCTGAAATATAAGGAGGCGTCGAATTGAATCGCGGGCGTGCCCCAGGTTTCGGCGACGGACCCGGTCTGCCGGGCGGGAGGCTAGACGGCCATCAGGACGCTGGGCTCGCGGCGGGTCGAATCAAAGTGCTCTCGGAGCGACTCATAGCCGCGCCGGGTAAAGCGGATTACACCGCGTTCGCGTTCCTCGACGTATCCCTCATTGCGGAGGTCGGAAATGACCTCTCGGGCCGAGGATGAGTCCACAATCTGTTTGGGCAAACTGACGAAATGGGCGGTATCTGCTTCATAACACTCGGTTAATGCGGCCAGCAGTCCGTCCCGGATCGATATGTTATCCATTTGGCGCTCTCCTGTCCGGAATATTGCGATGGTATGCGGCAGGCCTGGGTTACGAAATGGCCCACAGGTGCCAGAAGGCGTTACCAAGGTCACCTGTCCAATTGAACTCGGCGTGGACCCCAGAGGCCGGCCGAGATTGCGGCGTGTCCTTTTCCAATATTTGCTGCGCCGTTGCCGGTTTGCCGCAGCGCAGAGCTGAATCCCGGAAGGCCAAAACCCGCTTCCATCAAGGCATTCCTCGGCCTCGGTCCTCCACGATTATGCAAAAAGTTGCAGCGGACCTTGCAATTTTTCCGCAAAGTACAGATATCGCTCCGGCAAAGTTTGGTACGGGTCTTGCATATTGTCCAGGTGTAGTCAGGAAAGGGTAGCAGGAACTCAAGGCCGTCTCCCATACCTTGATCCTGGAATGTTGACCCCGGATTCTTCTGGGTAGGAGGACATTGATGAAAATTACATTGTGCGTTTTAGGCATCCTTTGTTTTGCGGGAATGGCCTTCGGGCAGTCAGCCATCGGCGCCAGCGGAATGAGCGCTGAACCTACGATCTACGAGTTTCAGAGCCACGCGGGCCATGCCTCGCAACAGGGGATGGGCCAGCAACAGGACATTATGGAACAGTCCGTCAATGTGCAGGCACACGGCGTAAGGCCCTTGTGGGAAGTGGCGACGCCGGCGTACGTCGTTCCTCTCGGCGATTCCGCCCGCATGCTCAAGAAAGAGCACACGTCCGCGAAGAAGGCAGAGATCGTCTGGAACAACTAACGCTTCGCGCTGCCGCATAGAGTTTACTTGGCCGAGGTGCCCCATTCGTCGCGCGTCTACGACGGATGGGGCATTTTTCTGTTTATGAGCACCTCAGCGTCGTCGAAGGCGGTGATAGACTGCGATGCAACGAGCGCGCTCCCAGCGCGACCTCTAACCCCTTATCTTATCCATGCCAAAGAAGAAGCTGAATATTGCGATGATCGGCACGGGTTCCATGGGCAAGGCACACTCGAACGCCTTCCGCCAGGTCACGCACTTCTTCGACGTTCCTTTTGAGCTGACTCTAAGAGCCGTCTGCGGACGCAACCAGGCCAAGCTTGACGCCGCGGCGGCGCAGTGGGGATGGGAAGAAGTTGCGACCGAGTGGCAAGCCGTCGTAACCCGCCCCGACATTGATGTTGTCGACATCGCGGTTCCTAACGCCCTGCACGCGCCCATCGCGATCGCCGCAGCCAAGGCCGGAAAAATGGTTTGGTGCGAAAAGCCTCTGGCGGCGTCTTTACAGGAAGCCGAAAGCATGGCGCAGGCGATCGGGCAAATTCCCAACCTGGTCTGGTTCAACTACCGGCGAATTCCGGCGGTGGTCTTCGCCAAACGGCTGATCGATGAAGGACGCATTGGCCAGACCTTCCACTATCGCGCTCTTTATTTAAACCAGTCGGGGAATGATCCCAGCAAGGCTGGGACCTGGCGCTACAAGCGGTCTGAGGCGGGACTGGGAGCTGCGGGGGATCTGCTTTCGCACTCCGTCGACTCCGCGCTCTATCTCAACGGGCCGATCACCGAATTGACGGCAATGACAAAGACCTTCGTCCCCGGCCGCGACGTGGACGATGCCACATATTTCCTCGCTCGCTACGCCAACGGCAGTGTCGGCACGTTTGAAGCGACGCGCTATGGTGTGGGCTGCCGCAATCGGCACGCATTCGAGATCAACGGTTCCAAGGGCATGATACGTTTCAACCTGGAAGAAATGAATCAGCTCGAATTCTTCGATGCTGCCGAAACCCCCAACCAGCAGGGCATGCGGAACATCA
The DNA here is from genome assembly GCA_963841075.1 of Terriglobia bacterium. Lineage (GTDB taxonomy): Bacteria > Acidobacteriota > Terriglobia > Terriglobales > Acidobacteriaceae > JAIQFF01. The sequence continues at coordinate 130,696 of CAWJBA010000027.1, read as the reverse complement.
TGGTGACCGGCCCGGACCATCCTTATTCGCAGAATTTCTGGAAGCCCGGCCACATCATCGGTTACGAGCACACGTTCATCGCCACGCTGGGAGATTTTCTGGGGGCCCTGGCGCGAAAAGAATCGCGGTATCCGGATTTCGAAGATGCGGTCGCAGTGCAGCGGGTGCTGGACGCAGCCGAACGGTCGGCAGCGTCGCGGGAATGGGTCAAGCTCTAGTCCGTGCAGCGCGTTCGGTAGCGCGCAGTGCATGGCAGGCGCGAAGCGCCGTAAGAATGTAGCCCATGGCGTAAGCCATGGGCCGGCTCGGCAGCGCGGCAGAGCCCCGAAGGGGCGAAAGAAAACGCGCGCGCGAGGCGGGCGTTTTCGTTGCCACACAATCGTTTCTTTCGCTCCTTCGGAGCTCGGTCGGTTGCGATTTTCCCCCGGGGCTTACGCCCCGGGCTACATTCTGACGCCGCTTCGCGGCTCTTGCGTCGGCTCTTCCTTCAAATCTGCAGCCTACGGTGCCACCGCCACCTTCCCCGTCAATTCAATCTGCGCCGCCGACTTGGCCACGTACACATCGAAATCGCCAGGTTCAATCTTCCAGTCGTGCGTCTTGACGTCGTAGTAGGCAAAGGCGCGACGGTCGAGAGTGATGGTGACTGTCTGGGTTTCGCCGGGAGCGAGTTTGAGTTTCGCAAATCCCTTCAACTCTTTCGTGGGACGGGGAACGCTGGAATGCCGGTCGCCCACGTAGACTTGCGCGACTTCTGCGCCTGCTCGGCTTCCGCTGTTCGTGACTTCGAAATGCACTTCAATTCCGTGGCCAGCCGACGTTGCCGGCGAAATTGTCAGGTTCTTATAGGCGAAGGTCGTATAAGAAAGACCGTAGCCAAATGGAAACAACGGCTTCACTCCCGACTTGTCGTAGCCCCGGTAACCGACGAAGACGCCCTCGGTGTACGTGACCTTCTTATCTCCACCTTTGGGATAGTAAGTGTCGTGCGCGGGATTCTCTTCCCAGCGCCGGTCGAAGGTCATCGGCAATTTACCCGACGGACTGAATTCCCCGAACAAAAGCTGGGCCAGGGCGGCGCCGCCTTCCTGTCCCGGAAACCACGCCTGGAATAATGCGGGCACATGGTCGACCCATCCGGTCATGTCGACACCGCCGCCGGAAGTCACGACGACAACCGTGTTCTTGTTGGTGGCGGCAATCTGGTTAACAAGCTCGTCCTGCCCGGGAGGCAGAGCGAACATGCGGTCCGCGCTCTCGCCTTCGATGGACTGATCGAAGCCGACCGCAACGACCACCGCATCCGCTTGCGCGGCAACTGCCTTCGCTTCTGCGCTGACCAGATCCTCAGGCCGCACGATGCCGAAGTTCAGTTTCGACTTCCCCCAGCCTTTTTTCACGAAGTATTCGAGCTGAATCTGGTGCGGGCCGGGCTGCAACGAGATCTTGACCTGACTCAGGAAGGCATACGCCTGGGTCCAGTCATCGATCACGATCTTCTTATCGATATACAGCCGGTAGCCGCCGTTCTCTCCCGGACCTTGAACGAAAACCAGGTATTCGCCAGGAGTGGCCGGCGTAAAGTAGCCGGTCCAACGGATCGACTGGTCATTCGCAGTCATGCCCTCAGTGGCTCCCGGATCGTAGCTGGCCCGGTCGTCGACTCGCTCGATGCCCGGCTTGCCGGAGAGAGTTGCGTTATCAAAGAACTCAGCTCTCAGGCCGGGCTTGCCCCCGCTTGCCTCGGTGTTGAATTTCGTTTGCTTCGCCATCTCGTCCAATGTCGGGAGTCCGGCAGCGTAGTAGACCTTGGCGCCTGTGCCCAAATAGCTGGCAATTCCCTGCAGGAAACTCACCGCTGCGAACGGCTGAACCGCGCCGCTGCCTCCGCCCACCGGTTGCGCGGGGTAGGCATCCGGCCCGATCACCGCGATGGACTTGATCCTTCCCTTTGTCCAGGGGCAACAGGCCGCCGTCATTCTTCAGCAAGACCATGCCCGCTCGCGCGCCCTCGAGTGCAACCTGATCTCCCTCGGAGTTGAGCCGGGAAATGGAGGTTTCCGTCTGGTTGCGATCCATCCAGCCAAATCGAACCGCGGTTCTCAGGATGCGCCGCACTTTATCATCGATCGTGGCTTCGCTGACTTTTCCGTCGCGGATCGCAGGCAGGAGCAAGGCGCGGTTCATGAACTTTCCCGACGGCATTTCCAGGTCGAGACCGCCGTTCGCCGCTGCCACGGCATCGTAGGTAGCGTCCCAATCGGACATCATGACGCCCTTGAAACCCCACTCTTTCTTGGCGATGTCGGTGTTGAAATATCCGCTCTGCGTGAGATGCAGGCCGTTGGTGAGGTTGTAGGAATCCATCACCGCACCGACGTTCGCTTCTTTCACCGCGGCCTCGAACGCAGGCAGATAGATTTCGTGCATGGTGCGTTCATCGATGATCGAATCGGTGTTGTGCCGGTCAAACTCCGAATTGTTTCCCATGAAGTGCTTGACCGTCGAGCTGACTCCCTGGCTTTGCACTCCTTCTATGTAAGCGACTGCGGTGCGGGCAGCCAGAAAGGGGTCTTCGCCGAAGTACTCGAAATTCCTGCCATTCAGCGGCGAGCGGTAAATGTTCACTCCCGGTCCCAGCATGAAATGCACGCCCCGGGCGCGCGCGTCCTGGCCGACGACAGCTCCCATTTTTTGCGCCAGCTGCGGGTCCCAGGCAGCCGCCATGCCGACGCCGCCAAAGGCCGTGGACGCTCCATAGTTGCGCACTCCAATCGGCCCATCCGCCATCTTCAGCCGGGGTAAATGGATGCGCTCATTGGCCCGAATGTAGAAATCATCTACGCCGCCAATCAGGTCCACCTTCTCTTCCAGGGACAGTTGCTTGAGGAGAGATTCGACGCGAGCTTCGACGTCCGCCGACGAAGGTTGCGGGGCCTGGCACAGCGCGGGTAGGACAAAAAGTAGAAGAACCGCAGCAACTTGGGTTTTAGTATGTGAGATCGTGCGCATCATGGCGCCTCTGCTTTGAACAGTTTTTACCGTTGCACTCTTCCCGAGCCGTCGCCTTTGAGCAAGGCATTCACTTCGTCTGCCGTCGAGCGGCTGAAGTCGCCTGGTTGAGAGTGCTTCAGGCAACTTGTCGCCACCGCGAACTCAAGCGCTTCCTGATGCGTGGGCAGCACCTGAAAGCCGTAAATCAGGCCGGCGGCGAAGGAATCCCCCGAGCCTACCCGATCGACGATATGAGTGATTTCGTAGGACCGGCTGACGCTGAACTTTTGCCGGTCGTTCAAGCACGCCGACCAGCCGTTGTGCGATGCGCTCTTCGACTCCCGCAGGGTGATGGCGATCGCCTTCAGGTTGGGATACTGGCTCAGGACCTTCGCCGTCAGTTTCTCGTATTGGGCGCGATCGAGCTGGCCGGAGTGCACATCCACTTCGGCTTCAATGCCGAGGGCCATTTGCACATCTTCTTCATTGGCGATCGCGATATCTATATTCTTAACCAGCTCGCGCATGACTTCTGCGGCCGGCTTTCCCCACTTCCAGAGGTTCTTGCGATAGTTGAGATCGCAGGAGACGGAAATTCCCTTCGCCCGGGCCTTCTTCACGGCCTCGAGCGCCAGATCGGCCGCAGAGCTGCTGATGGCCGGGGTGATGCCGGTAACGTGGAACCATCCCGCGTCGTCCAGAGCGTGCTCCCAGTTGATCGCACCCAGCTTGGCCAGAGCGATAGCGCTGTTCTCACGGTCGTATACCACCTTGGAAGGACGCTGGTTGGCCCCGGCCTCGACGTAGTAAACGCCCATCCGTCCCTTGCCGCGGACGATGCGGGACGTATCCACGCCGAAGCGGCGAAGTTCGCCCACTACGGCATCGGCAACCGGGTTCTTGTCGGGCAAGACGGTAACGAAGGCCGCGGGCAGGCCCAGTTGTGCCAGCGCGACGGCCACATTGGCCTCGCCCCCTCCAAAGGTCGCCACGAACTGACCGGTCTGAAGAATTCTTTCGAAGCCCGGCGGCGCCAGCCGCAACATGATCTCGCCAAAAGTGACAGTCGTCTTTGCCATTTTCCTAGGTTGGGTCCTTATATTTCGTTCAGTTTTCTTTGCGACCTTTGCGCCTTCTCTTTGCGAACTTTGCGGTCAAGAGCTTTTTACCGCAAAGGTCGCAAAGGAACCCCGCAAACAACGCCAAGAGAGTCATGTCTTTCGACGGATCTCGCTTCTTAGCGAGGCTTCTTTGCTTTGCCAGTCACCAGTTCTATGCCCAGCGTCGCCAGAACAACGTCTTCGCTCGATGAAAGCCCGCTGACGGCCACTGCACCCACAACCTCGCCGTCTTTCCAAACGGGAACGCCGCCGCCCCAACCCACAAATTTTGGGTCGCCGTAGTAGGCAATATCGTGGCCGTTTTCCGGATGCCGGGCCCTCTCGCCAATCTCCTGGGTGGACTTGCGCTCCCGCGCCGCCGTCCACGCCTTGTTGGCCGCGATGCGGATGGAAGAGATCGGAGCGCCATCCATGCGAGCAAAGGCAATAAGTTCGCCGTGCGAGTCCGCCACGGCGACCACAGCGGCCTTTTTCATGTGTAAGGCCCGTTCGACAATCGCGTCGATGATTTGTCTGGCTTCGGAATATTCGAGGCTTTGGATTGTTTTCATGCGCGGTGTCCTGAACGGCGGCTTCAGCCGAGCACAGACTTGAGCGGCCCCCTGGCAGGCGCAAAGGATTGTAAATCAAGCGGGCGAGAAGCGTTGCCTCGGCCGAACAAAGGCCTCCCCGACTGCGCGTGCGCGAAACCGGGCCAACAAAATCCGGACCAGGCATGCACCTGGCCCAGAAGGGTCTGTTCGTCGCCGTTACATGGAGTGGGATGCCCCGCACAGCTAGACCTGCGGAGGAGAATGGCATACCTATTGTCCACCGGAAGAATTTCCCGCTACCCCCAATATCCTCTATCACAATAATGGTGACGGCGCCCTCACGGATGTCAGCCAGAAGTCAGGGATTGCCGCCAGAAAGGCCGGGCCCTGGGCGTGGCTTTCGCCGACTACACTGATGACGGCTTCACTGATATATTCGTCGCCAACGACGATGGAGAATCAGGAATACGGCGCCGCCATCGCTCCTCTCAAACATGCTCTGGAATTATCTCCGGATCTCGCGGCCGCGCACCAGTTGCTGGGATACGCGCTGCTGGCGCAAGGCTACAACGCGGAACGCGAAACCCAGGAATTCCAGAAGCTGCAGGGCCCCGCAACTCAATCGGAAAGGACGCAATAGAAGTAAGAACATAACTATCACTATGCTGAAACTCAAGGTTCTCGCAGAAATACTTGAATCGGGACTGGTGGCCATTGTGCGAACTCACAGTGCAGATCTGGCCACACGAATCGCGGAGGCATGTGCCCGCGGCGGCGCCGCGGCGATTGAAATCACCTTTACGGTTCCCGGCGCGGCGGATGTGATTGAGCACCTCGCCAAAGTGTACAAGTCGGGCGAAATCCTGATCGGCGCCGGAACCGTCCTGGACCCGGAGACCGCGCGCATCGCGATTCTGGCCGGAGCCCAGTACATCGTGAGTCCATCGGTGAATGTTGAAACCGCGCGCTTGTGCAATCGTTACCAGGTCCCGTATATGCCCGGCGCCGGAACCATGCGCGAGATTGTGGAGGCGATGGAGTGCGGCGCCGACATTGTGAAACTGTTCCCCGGCGAGACTCTGGGACCAGCTTTCGTGAAAGCGGTGAAAGGCCCTCTGCCCCAGGCTTCCCTGATGCCGACCGGCGGCGTAAGCGTGGACAACGTCGCGGAGTGGATCAAGGCGGGAGCGGTCGCGGTGGGTGTCGGCGGAAGTCTCACAGCCGGGGCCGAAAAGGGCAACCTGCAGCTGGTCACCGATACGGCAAAACAGTTTGTCGAGAAGATTCGAATTGCGCGCGGGAAGTCATAGGGCCCGCTCCGAGACTTCGATTCCATCATGACACTCTGGAAAACTGACGACGAACTGTTCTCCATCGTCCGCCGTGAATTATTCACCTGCGTCGTCGGCGATGCGATGGATAAACTCGATCTGCAACACCCCGAATCCATCGCCGATGCGTTCGTATTCTTGTGTTCACCCCTGGCCAGGGAAATCAATGGCCAGATATTGAGCCCCAACTTCGGCGCCGGCATTGGCAATCGCCTATGAAAATCGGCCTGGGCCTTTATCGCCACATGCTAAGGCGCGACTACTATGACTTCGCGCGCCAGTGCGGATGCACGCACGTGGTGGTTCACCTGGTCGACTACTTCAATCAGGGCGCGTCGAATCCGCGGGATAATCAGCCGTCAGGCGGAAAGTATGAGCCTTGGGGAGTAGCGGGCGATCCCGAGAAGCTATGGGCAGTAGAAGAACTGAAGACCCTTCGCCGGGAGATTGAAGGCTCAGGCCTTACTCTGGCGGCGATCGAAAATCTTGATCCCGCGCACTGGCACGACATTCTTCTCGACGGTCCGCAGCGGCCTGAGCAAATCGAGAAGGTCAAAACCATCATTCGCCACATGGGAGAAGCCGGCATTCCGGTGCTGGGATATAACTTCAGCCTGGCCGGCGTATGCGGGCGTGTGACCGCTCCGCTCGGCCGTGGGAATGCCGTCACTCTCGGCATGGATGGTCCTGCCGACGAGGTTCCCATTCCGAACGGAATGATCTGGAACATGGTGTACGACGCCAAAGCTCCGAAGGGCACGTTACCATCTATTTCCCATGAGGAGTTGTGGCGCCGCCTGGAAAGATTTCTGGCCGACGTGATACCGGTTGCCCAGGAATCGGGCGTGCGCCTGGCGGCCCATCCCGACGATCCTCCCATGCCCACCATGCGCCGCCAGCCTCGCCTGGTCTACCAGCCCGCCATGTATCAGCGCTTGATCGATCTCGCTCCCAGCCCGAGCAATGGCCTGGAACTCTGCGTGGGAACGCTGGCGGAGATGACGGAAGGCGACATCTACGACGCCGTCGACCGTTACAGCAAACAGGGAAAGATTGCCTACATCCACCTGCGGAACGTGGTGGGCAAGGTCCCGAGCTATCGCGAGACCTTCATCGACGAGGGTGACGTCGACATGCTTCGCATCCTCGCCATTCTGGCCAATAACAATTTCGATGGCGTAATCATTCCTGACCACTCGCCGCAGATGACGTGTTCCGCCCCCTGGCACGCGGGCATGGCGCATACCGTCGGGTTTATCCTGGCGGCCCGGGCCATGTTTAAAACATCTTCCAAAACGTCCGGAGCCGTTCTATCCGAATCGAGAGTCGTGCGAGGCCGGCAATCTTGACCTCTGCAGCAAGCGCTCTACGACGTTTGCGCGTCAGCCGGCAGGATACGAAAGTCCAGCTTTCGGAGTTCGTCGCCGAATTGTTTCGCCGAGCGAAATTGAATGGCGCGAATTCCTGCGGCGCGAGCACCCAGAACATTGGGCTCTTTATCATCGACAAAAATCGTCTCCGCAGCCGCGACCCCCACTCCCTGCAGACTGTGTTCGTAGATGGCCGCCTCGGGCTTGACCAGTCTTACGTCGGCCGAAAATGTCGTATGGTCGAAATCTTTTAACCAGGCAAAATTCCGCCGCGAATACCGGATCATCTCAATCGGCATGTTCGAAAGCAGACCGGTTTTCACACCTGATAGACGGACCTGCTGCGTCCACTCCACCATGACCGGGTTCACGTGCGCCCACATTTCCAGGTCCCACACACCGATTTCCTGCAGCTGCTCTGGCGCCAATTTCACGCCTGCGCTTTCCGCCAGCTTCGACCAATAGTCATCGAAGGAAACATCCCCTCGATCGTAAGCCAGGCGCTCTCGTCCCCAGAGCTGGCGGAATGCCGATGGTTCGAGGTTGAATGCGGCGGCCATGCGACTCCACTCTTCAGTCCTCGGCGAATGGCAGAGGACTTCACCATAGTCGAGAATCACAGCTTTGATCTTCCCCGGGTTCGAAGCGTCCATTTCGCCTCCCGTCTCATATTCTCCTGCTCGCCGCCATTGCGTCCAATAAATTGAAGTTTGCTCTGTGATAACTTGTGGGCTGCTTGCGGCACGCCGCAGGCGGCCCCGGGCATAATTCTGATCTGCTGGAGTCCGCATGAAGCTGAATGCAACCTTGCTGAAGAGTACGGTCGTGGCCGCTCTCGGCGGTCTTCTGTTCGGATTCGATACCGCAGTCATCTCCGGTACGACCGGTGCTCTCACCCAGACCTACGGTCTGTCGCCATTTCTTCTGGGAGTCACCGTGTTCAGCGCGCTCTTCGGCACGGTCCTGGGTGCGATGCTGGCCGGTTTCCCGGGGGAACGCTTCGGCCGGCGCGATAGCCTGCGGGTCATGGCGGTTCTCTATCTGATCTCAGGCCTGGGTTGCGCCATCGCCTGGAACTGGTCTGCCCTGGTGGCTTTTCGCTTCATCGGCGGACTGGGCGTAGGCGGTTCTTCGGTTTTAGGACCCATGTACATTGCGGAGATTTCGCCGGCCAGATTGCGCGGCAGGCTGGTGGGCTTTTTTCAGTTCAATGTCGTGTTTGGGATACTGGTGGCGTACTTCTCAAATTACCTGATCAGCCTGCAACACTTCGGCGCCTCGGAGTGGCGTTGGGAGCTGGGCGTGACCGCGATTCCCGCTGCCCTGTTCTTTGTGATGCTATTTACGATTCCGCGCAGCCCGCGCTGGCTGGTCAAGAAGGGACGTGTGAATGAAGCCCGCGCCGTCCTCCAGTCTACGGGAGATGAAAACTACGAGCACGACCTGCAGGAAATCGTCGCCTCCATCGGACTCGAGCAAAGCCAGGCCACCGAAAAGCTTTTCTCGAGAAAATTCGCATTCCCGATTTTTCTCGCGGTGAGCATCGGAATGTTTAACCAGCTTTCCGGTATCAACGCGATCCTTTATTACTTGAACGACATTTTCGGGCATGCCGGTTTCAGCAAGGTCTCGGGCAACCTGCAGGCGGTCGCGATCGGCGCCACCAATCTGCTTTTCACCATGATCGCCATGTCGGTGATCGACCGCCTGGGGCGCAAGACCCTCCTATTGGTCGGCTCGGTGGGCACAGCGGCCTGCCTGGCTGGAGTGTCGGCGATTTTCTTCACCGGCCAGCACCAGAATCTGCTGGTCTGGTTGCTGGTGGGTTACATCGCTTTCTTCGGCTTCTCGCAAGGCGCGGTGATCTGGGTCTATCTCTCGGAAGTTTTTCCGAATTCGGTCCGCGCGCAGGGCCAGAGCCTGGGCAGTTTCTCGCACTGGTTTATGAATGCCGCCATCTCGCTGATCTTTCCGCTGATGGCGGCATCCTCAGGCGCCTATCCTTTTGTGTTCTTCGCGGCGATGATGGTGCTGCAGTTCTTCGTCGTGTTATTGGTTTATCCGGAGACCAAGGGCTTGTCTCTGGAAGAAATGCAGAAAAAGCTCGGCATCGGCTGATTTCAGGTGTGCTTTTTCGCCACGCTGTCCCAGGGATCGATGAGGATTAAACTATGTCGACGCACTCTTTGTCTCGACGCTCATTTCTCGCCATGTCCGCCATGCTTCCGCTGTCTCTGCATGCATTTGCCGCCAATTCGATTCCCGTAGGTCTCGAGCTGTACTCCGTCCGCAACGCGTTGCAGGGCGATCTGACTGGCACGGTACGCGCTGTCGCCCAGATGGGATACCAGTGCGTCGAATTCTATGCCCCGTATTTCGATTGGACCGACGCCCAGACCAGAGAGATGCGGAAGCTTCTGGACGATCTCGGCATCCGTTGCTTCTCCACCCACAACAGCAGCTCGTATTTCACTCCGGAAAAACTCAAGCGCGCCGGTGACATGAACGTGATCCTCGGCAGCACGTACGTAATCATGTCGAGCTCGCAGCCCAAGCCCGGTCTGGATGGGTGGAAGGAAGTTGCCGATACCCTGAACACAGCTGCCGACCAGCTCGCACCGGCGGGCCTGAAGACCGGCTATCACAATCACCAGCGCGGAATTCACTCCGGTCGACGGCAAGCGCCCGATGGAAATACTGGCGAAGAATACCAAGCCATCGGTTGCGCTGCAGTTCGACGTAGGAACGTGTTTGGAGGCGGGCTCCGACCCAGTCGCCTGGATCCGCGCCAACCCGGGACGAGTCAAATCCCTTCACTGTAAAGACTGGGCGCCAGGTCAAGACAAGGGTTACACCGTGCTTTTTGGCGAAGGAGTGGCCGATTGGAAAGGCATCTTCGCCGCAGCCGAAAGCGTCGGCGGGGTGGAATATTATCTGATCGAACAGGAAGGCAGCAGATTCTCCGAGTTCGATACGGCGAAGAAATGCCTTGAGACGTTTCAGCGCCCGCGCGCGAAATAGAAGCTGGTTTCAGCACGTTTTTCGCGTTGCAAACCCGCCCGGAAGATCATCAGCCACATCTACTCGCCGTTGATTTTCCCACACTAGCGATCGTCTGTTTCTGCTAATGAACCCTCCGCTTCACCCCATTTTTGCAATCGAAGCCAGTCTCTCCTGAAGGTAGTTGCAACTGGTTAACAAGAGAGCGGTTGGTGACGATTACCGTCCTAAACTGTTCATCCGGGCAATCAAACGGCGACCTACGAGCTGCGAAGAGCGCAGCAGTCTGACGACGTTGCATCTGGTTGCAGGAATGTTGATACGAAAACTGCTGCCCCCGTCTTGACCCGACTCCTTCCACCCCGTTAGGATCGCTCATGTTCATTTCCAGTTGCAACAGATTTGCATTAACGAACGGTCCCCGAAGATCATGAAATTCCTGACCATTTTTTGTTGGATTGTTGTGTCCCTGTGGGCAGGCTCCTGCCGCGCCCAGGAATGGCCCTATTTCGTGACCTACTCGCACGATCTCGAGGAGCCCGACAACCTTGAAATAGCGCTGAAAACCACGCAAGCGCACACCCCAGTACGGCAACTTCTTCACCGGGGCCACTCTGGAACTGGAATACGGCGTTAAGGGCTGGTGGACCTCCGAAGTCTATTTGAGCGGACAGCACACTTCGAACGACAGCACGATCTTCACGGGATACCGCTGGGAGAACCGCTTCCGTCCCCTGCTGCACGACCACTTCATCAATCCCGTGCTCTATTTCGAATACGAGAACCTTAACCAGGCCGATCGTAGTCTGCTTGAAGTTGTGGGGCACGACGGTATTTCCGATCTTCGCCTCACGAACGCGCAGGGCCGGTCCGACACAGAACGGTCGCTGGAAATGAAACTCATCCTCTCCAGCAACGCGAAGGGCTGGAACATTTCCGAGAACTTCATTACGGAAAAAGATTTAAACGAGAGCGAGCCCTGGGAATTCGGATACGCCCTGGGAGTGAGCCGGCCCCTGGCGCTGGCCGCGAGCGCCAAACCGTGTGTCTTTTGCCGGGAGAATTTTCTGGCCGGCGTCGAACTCTATGGCGGACTCGGAGATCTCGACGGATTTGGTTTGAAAGCCACCTCGCACTACCTGGCGCCAACCGTGGCGTTCAACATCCCCCATGGTCCGGCCGTCAGTTTCTCGCCCGGCTTTGGCCTCAACGACAACAGCCTGGGGGTGATCTACCGGGTTAAAGTCTCGTACGAATTTCAGCAAGTCTCCAATTGGTTCCGGCGAGGTGCGCGATGACATGCCGGGGCTTGGGATTGGTCGCGACGATTCTGCTTTGTGCGGCGCTATTCAGCGGCGCCGTCGACAATTCCTGGCTGGAACGGGTTCCGGAAGCCGATCGCAGCCGGACTAATCCCTACGCGGGACAGGCGGATGCGATCTCAGCAGGGTCAAAGTTGTTCGCCGATCACTGTTCCAAGTGCCATGGCTCCGACGCTCTGGGCCGCGGCAAAAGGCCAAGCCTGCGCAGCCAAGTGGTACAGCAGGCCGGCGACGGCCAGCTCTTCTGGTTCCTGAGAAACGGGAACTTGCGCCGCGGCATGCCTTCCTGGAGTTCGCTGCCAGAACCATCACGCTGGCAAATCATCGCGTATTTGAAAAGCCTTGGAGAACAGAACAGCACCGGCGCGAAAGCGAACGAATACTGACGCGCCAAATGGCAACTGAAGGATGACGGTCCAGTTCCAGGACATCTCACTGGCCCGCAGCGACGATCGGAATGCGCTTGTGGAGTTCGACATGTCTTCAGCGACTCGACCGAAGATTACGACGACGCATAGGGCCGGAAGGTTCTCTTTGCGTCCTTTGCGGTTACTCTGCGAACCTTTGCGGTCAAAATCTTTTTAACCGCAGAGGTCGCAAAGGAAACCGCAAAGGACGCAAAGGAAAGCTAACTACCGAATATGCGGAACTTGTTTTCGGCCTGTCCGCGCACTTCGCACTGAATCGCATACAGTCCGCCGGCCAACCGGTCGCCCGGCGGCGCGTCGGCCGACGCGGTGGTTACGAACAGCGTCTTCAGATCCGAGCCTCCGAATGTGCAGGTCGTGATGTTTTTCACCGGCATATCGATCACGCGATCAATTTTGCCGTCTGGAGCGACGCGAACGATGCATCCGCCGTAGTATCGGCAGTTCCACAGATAGCCCTCGGCATCCATGGCCGACCCGTCCGGCAATCCACGTTCGAAGTTCGCGAAGAAAACGCGTTCATTCGCGATCGTTCCCGTGGCACGATCGTAGTCGTACGCCCAAATCGTATTGGCCAGCGAATCTCCGAAATAGAAACGACGCCGGTCGGGGCTCCAGGCCAGCGTGTTGGAGATGCCCACATCTCGCCGGTGTATCGGTCACGGCGGCATCCGGATCGATCCGATAAAGAATGCCGTCCTTTCCGCCAACTTCTCCTGATGATCCGTCCGGGTTCACGTTGTTGCGCATCGAGCCCACCCACAGCGAGCCGCGCGGATCAACCCGCGCGTCATTGCAACGGACGCCAGGCCATCCCTCCAGGTTGTAAATGGGTTCGTGGCAAAGATCGGTCTCGGGCTCCCATAAAATCACGCCGGAGCCGAGCACCACTGCGAGCACGTCCTCACGGTCGGTCAACGTGACGTGCGGTTACGGGCTGATCGAAGAACCACGTCCGGACACACTGGTCCGCCAACGTGTAGCGATGGATCAGGAAGCGGTTGATGTCAGTCCAGTAAACCGCGGAATGAGCCGCGTGCCAGACCGCGCCTTCGCCGCAGCGATCGCCAGTCGGCGCGACGCAAATCGGTTGCGAGGCAATGGATTTTGAAATCACTGCACCCCGATGCCGGCCAGCAGGCCGCCGTCGACCAGATAATCGCCGCCAGTGCAGAATGCCGCCCTGTCCGAAACCAGGAAGGCCGCCAACTCCGCCACTTCTTCCGGCGTCCCAATGCGTCCCAACGGATGGGCCGCGCCCCATCGCTCGAAAACTTCGGCGATGGGGACGCCGGGCGCGAAGTTTCCCGCCGAAAGTTCCAGCATCGGAGTGCGTATCGATCCCGGGCTGATCGAATTCACCCGGATATTGTCGGCAGCATGGTCCAAAGCCAGCGCCCGCGTCAGGCTGTGAACCGCGCCCTTGGACGTCGCGTAGGCCGCGACCCCACGCTGGCAGGCATGTCCCTGCACCGACGCCAGGTTGATGATCGCTCCCCCGCCGCGCTTTTTCATCTCCGGAACGCCATAATGCGCCAGGAGATAAATGCTGCCCACGTTCACCATCAGGCAGCGGTTCCAGGTTTCGAAATCAGTTTCGACTACCGTGCCAAAGGGATGAAACGCGGCCGAGTTGACGATGATGTCCAGGCCGCCAAATTCTTTGACGGCTTTTGCCACCGCCGCCTGCACAGCATCCGGTTGAGTGACGTCGCATAGCTGAACGGATAGATCTCAAGCCGCCGGCCTTGGCCTCAAGCGCCAGTTCCCGATTCGCGGCCGCGTCAATTCCACAAGCCAGAACATTGGCGCCATCTGCCGCGAAGCGCTTGGCAATGGCGCGTCCAATGCCGGTAGTTCCGGTAACAATCGCAACTTTCCCCTCAAACTCTTTCATTTCGAATCCCTGCTCCTAGCTTCTGGCTCTGGCTTCTGGCTTCGGCCCGTACCTTCCGACTGCGTCTGATTGGCTAGAGCCAGGAGCCAGAAGCCCCTAGCTTTCTAGTGACTCTCTCTAGGAATTCCAGCGCCGCGCGATCCCACCAGAAAATCGAAGTCGGCGCCGCGGTCGGCCTGCAGAACGTGATCGATGTAGAGCTTCTGATATCCGCCACTCGCCAGCGGAGGCGGAGGCGTCCAAGCCGCCCGCCTTCGTTCCAGTTCATCTGCGGGCACGCAAAGTTCGAGCTTGCGTGCTTCCACGTCCAGTTCGAATTTCGTCGCCGTCGTGCACCAGGGCCAACGGCCCTCCCGCGGCCGATTCCGGGGTCACGTGCAGCACGACCGTTCCGTACGCAGTGCCGCTCATGCGCGCATCGGAAACGCGCACCACATCCGTGATTCCGCGTTGCAGCAGTTTTTTCGGCAGCGGCATATTCCCCACTTCCGGCATGCCGGGATAACCCTTTGGCCCCGCGCCCTGCATCACCATCACCGAATTCTCATCCACTGGCAGCGCCGGATCATCCACCCTTCGCTTGAAATCTTCGATGTCTTTGAAAACCACGGCCCGCCCGCGATGCTTGAGCAGGTGAGGACTCGCCGCCGAAGGCTTGACCACCGCGCCTCCCGGCGCCAGGTTGCCGCGCAGCACCGCGATGCCGGCTTTCTCCTTGATCGGTTTCTCCCGGCTATGAATGACCTCGGCGTTCCAGCACGGGGCTTCAGCAGTGTTCTCACCCATGGTCTTGCCGTTGACGGTCAGAGCATCGCGGTGGATAAGGTCCCCGAGCGCTCGAACCACGGCAGGAATGCCGCCGGCGTAGTAGAAATCTTCCATCAGGAAACTCCCGGAAGGCATCAGGTTCACCAAAAGCGGGAGTTCGTGCCCGAGGCGATCGAAATCTTCGAGCTCCAGCTTCACGCCAACCCGGCCCGCCAGCGCGAGCATGTGCAACACAAAATTTGTGGAGCCGCCAATCGCCGCATTCACCCGAATGGCATTCTCGAAGGCCTTCCGGGTCAGAATCTGCGACATCTTCACATCGTCGCGCACCATCTCGACAATTCGCCGTCCCGCCTCCTGCGCCAGCACGTAGCGCCGCGAATCGACCGCTGGTATCGCCGCATTCTGCGGCATTCCCATACCCAGGGCCTCTACCATGCATGCCATGGTCGAAGCCGTGCCCATAACCATGCAGTGCCCCGCCGACCGCGACATGCAGGATTCCGCATCCATGAAATCGGCGCAACTCATTTTGCCGGCGCGGACGTCTTCACTCATCGACCAGACACTTGTGCCTGATCCGATCGTCTCGCCGCGGAAGTGGCCGTTGAGCATGGCTCCGCCCGAGACCACGAGTGCCGGCAGATCGCAACTCGCCGCCCCCATCATGAGCGAGGGCGTCGTCTTGTCGCATCCGCATAGCAGCACCACGCCATCAATCGGATTTCCCCGGATGGATTCCTCCACATCCATACTCACCAGGTTGCGGAAGAGCATGGCCGTAGGCCGAAGGTTGGTTTCCCCCAGCGACATCACAGGAAACTCCAGCGGAAACCCGCCGGCTTCGTATACGCCGCGCTTCACCCGGTCCGCGATCACGCGGAAGTGGGCATTGCACGGGGTCAGCTCCGACCAGGTGTTGCAGATTCCGATGACGGGTCGACCATCGAATAGGTTGGAAGGAAATCCCTGGTTCTTCATCCACGAACGATGGAGGAATCCGTCTTTGTCCTGAAGGCCAAACCAGTGGGTGGAGCGCAGGGGAGTTTTTTTGCCGTTGTTCATATTGGTTGAAAAGAATCTTGAACATACTACAGCTTCGACGGGATCAGAATGCCGCTATCGTCAAATGCTCCGGGACCGGCTCTGGTTCAGCCGAACCGTCAGCCCGTGGGTCAGACGCCGCCCCAAGCTCCCTCCCGTAACCCCTTCAAACCATGGATTTAAGGTTGGCTTCAGAAAACAACTTTTTCCCCCAGCGGGGTTTAAACCATGTGAGGGTTGGAGGGTGCTGAAATGCTAAAGAAAATCGCAGTTCCGCTGTTTGGTTTAGTCGTAATGCTGATTTGTTTCACTCCGCAGCAGGCCCATGCTGGCGTGGTGGTTTCGTTCGGGCCAGCTTATCCGCGGCCGGTTTACGTTCGTCCGTACGCGTATGTAGCGCCGGTGCCTTTCGTGGCCTACCGGCCGGATCCTTACTTTTATGGTCCGACGTATGTTCGTCCGGGCTGGGGCTATCGCCCAGGCTTCTACGGACGCACCTACTTTGCTCCGCGCTTCGAACATCGCGCGTTCGTGGAACGCCGGTACTGGCGGCGGTAGTAAAAGTTGATTGAATAAAACGTGGCGCCAGCTGCGTTGCCCACCCTTTGCCTCCACGGTGAAGGGTGGGCTGCTTTTACGGGCAACGCCAGCAGGACCGACACGTCGGGAGTGATATATTCTTCTGCCTGACGGTGATCTCATGGCCGCGGCGCTCACCTTTCTCTGCATCACTACCTACGAAAAAGGGCAGGAATTCATGCGCCAATGCAAGCGCCAGGGCTGCCGCGTGTTCCTGCTCACGGCGGAAACCCTACGGAATGCCGATTGGCCGCGCGAGAGCCTGGATGACGTTTTCTATCTCCCGGCCGATCTTCCTCTGCCGGAAATCGTTAAGGCCGTAACTTACCTGGCACGCGAAAAGAAAATCGACCGCATCGTAGCCCTCGACGAGTTCGACATGGAAACCGCCTCAACTCTGCGCGAGCACATGCGCATCCCGGGCATGGGCCTGACCACCATGCGCTATTTCCGCGACAAGCTGGCCATGCGGATGCAGGCTCTCGAACACGAAATCCGGGTGCCAGATTTCATCCCCGTCCTCAATCACGGCGACATTCGGTACTACCTCAGCCACGTGCCCGGCCCGTGGGTTCTGAAGCCTCGATCCGAAGCCTCGGCCATCGGAATCAAGCGGATCGACGCGCCTGAAGATTTGTGGCCCATACTCGACTCCCTGGGCGACCAGCAATCCACTTTCCTGCTGGAGAAATTCATCCCCGGGCACGTCTATCACGTGGATTCGGTGGTCTCGGAACAGGAAGTCGTGTTCTCGAGCGTAAGCCGCTACGGACAGCCGCCCATGGTGGTAGCCCAGAAAGGCGGCATCTTTACCACGTACCTTTTGCCGGGCGAATCCGAAGAAGCCATCGCGCTGCGCATCAGTAATTGCGAATTGATTCAAGCCCTGGGGCTGGTGCGCGGCGTGTCCCACGCCGAGTTCATCCGTGCTCACGACGATGGACATTTTTATTTTCTGGAATGTGCGGCCCGCGTGGGCGGCGCTTACATCAGCGAGATGGTGGAGATCGCCACCGGTATCAACCTGTGGCGGGAGTGGGCCCGGATCGAAATCGCCGGCGGCAAGGAACCTTATCGGCTCCCTGCGGTGCGCGGCGAGTATGCGGGGTTGATCCTGTCGCTGGCCCGGCAGGAAGATCCCGACACGTCGGCCTACAACGATCCCGAAATTGCCTTACGTCTGAAGCGACGCCATCATGCCGGCCTGGTTTTGCGCTCCGCAGATCCGGCTCGCATTCAAACCTTGCTGGAGAAATACAGCCTTCGTTTCGCCGAAGATTTCATGGCCATCGAGCCTCCCGGCACCAAGCCCGCCGCGTGAATTTCGCTCCCCGTCTTGTTACGACGAACTCATAGCGCCGGCGTCCCGACGGCTGTCCCGAGGGCGTCTCGCCCTCGGAACCCCGGTGGGCGGGACGCCCACCGGACAGCCGCCGAGACGGCGGCGTTACGAAAACCCCGAACCTTGTAATCTAGTTGGAAGTCTGGTCGTCTATAGCTAGTGATGACCCCGACGATCCCGGCCGAACTCATCTCACTCTCCGGAGACCACCGTATCTCGGAGCTGGAAGATATCGACGCCCTGGTTCGGGAGTACAAGCCGAGAGTGTTCCGTTTTGTGGCTTTCTCGCTGCCCGATCGCGATGCGGCGGAGTCGATAACCCAGGATTGCTTTCTTAAGGCTCATCTGACCCGGAAGCAGTTTCGCGGCGATTGCAGCGTCAGCACATGGCTGATGCGGATCGCGTTCAACCTGGTGCGCGATCACACCAAGAGCCAGAAGTTCCGCTTCTGGAAGACGGCCTCCGCCAGCGCGATTGACGCCAGCGACGTAAGCCATTACCTGCCCAGCGGCGCCAGCTCTCCGAAGCGCAGTTGATCGCGAAAGAGCGGGTGAAGATGGTCCACGAAGCCCTGCTGCGCACTCTCCGGCAAGCAACGCAGCATTTTTCTGATGCGTTTCGTCGAGGACATGGACTTGCTCCGACATTGCTACCGTTACCGGCATGACGATTCCCACGGTGAAGACCCATCTCTATCGTGCGGTAGCCGCCGTACGCGCCAGACTTGGAGCACCGCGATGAACACACCTTCGACCGCGCATTTGACCAAAGAAGAGTTGACCGACAAGTTGCTGGGCGTTCCATCGCTCACCGTGAACGCGCACCTTCTCAGTTGCCCGGCTTGCGCCAATGAACTGGAGCAGGTGAAAAGCTCGATCGCCGACTTTCGCAGTGCGGCTCACGCCTGGAGTGAAGATGCTGTGGTGGCGGCAAGAGCAGAGCATCGCGTGCACGCTTCGCCAGCAGGGTCTGGGCCTGCGCGCTGGATCATGGTGGCCGCCGCCGTGATTCTGTCTTCGTTGCGGGATCGGTGAGCCTATCTGCCACCAACGGCAGACGAACCAGGCGCAATCCGTCCAGGTCTCGACTCCGGCGCCGAACGCGGGTTGTCACAGGCGCAGCTCGATCAGGACAATCAGTTATTGTCCGAGGTAAGCGGAGAGCTTTCGGAAGCAGTTCCCGCGCCCATGCAGCCTTTGCTGGTTTCGGAATCGAACGGATCAGGCGTCGGTACGAACTCAAGGTCGTGAATAAATAGGTTTTGAAAATCAGAGGAGAAGCAATTCATGATTTCATCTCATAGCTGGAAGCAGAGACTCTTGCTAGTAGCTGGATCTTCATTCTTAACGCTCTTGCTCGGAGCGACGTGCCTTGGACAGCAGCCCCCCCGGCGCTCCTGACGGTCCCCCGCAACCAGGCCCCGGCCGTCCGGGCCGTCATGGTATGGAGGGTCCCGGAGGACCGGGGAGGAGGCTTGCGCCTGGGTCCCCCGGGACGCTGGTGGGACGATCCCGAGTTCGTCAAGAAACTTGGCTTGTCTGACGACCAGCAAAAGAAAATGGACGACATTTTCAACAGCGCACGGCTCAAGCTGATTGACCTGTCCGCCTCCGTCCAAAAAGAAGAGGCGATCATGGAGCCGCTGGTGGCCGCCGATCCGCCCGATGAGAACAAACTCCTGGCGCAAATCGATCGTGTCGCCCAGGCGCGCGCTGAGTTGGAAAAAGCAAACGCTCGCATGCTTCTGGGTATCCGCCGCGAATTGACCCATGAGCAGTGGCTCAAACTGAAAGCCGAACGCCCGCCCATGCACGGACCGATGCACGGACCGATGCACGGTTCCATGCCAGGCCCCATGCCAGGCATGGGTCGTCCAGGAGATGGAAGAGACGGTCCGGGCCCTGACGGCCCGTCACCGCCGGACAGGCCTCAGCCATAAGAATAGAAACCGCTGCTCGGGCCGAACGTCGGTCGGGATGAATGAGGGTCGGGCGAGTTGGAAATTCCAGGATTTGCATTCCGGATTCCAGGACTCGCTCGATCCTCACTGACCGTAACGCTGGCATAACTGGCTCGACTCCACCAGTCGAAACAGCAAAAAGACTGGCTTCGTTGTCTTACAGCCGCTGCAAGCGTCCCTGTCGCTGTTCATCTCCGGTTGGTCTATTCCCTCAAACGTTCGACTTGTAGATGCCGGTGCGGTATTTGCGGGTGGCCGCAGAGCCACGGCTTTTTTCGCTGAAAGTCGTAAACTTCTGGTGCGTTCACGCGCGCACCCATGAACATCCGTATACGAACCGCTATTTCTGAAGATATTCCTGTATTGCGCACCCTGATCGATGCCTCGGTTCGCGGATTGCAGTCCGGAGACTACACGCCGTCCCAGATTGAAAGCGCGCTGGCAAGCGTTTATGGCGTGGATTCTCAGCTCATCGCGGATGGAACGTATTTCGTGGCGGAGGCCAAATCGAGTGTGGTCGCGGGCGACTCGCCCACGCATCCAGTTCGTTCGACGCCGCTCATCGCAGGCTGCGGCGGCTGGAGCAGACGGAAAACTCTCTTCGGCGGCGACCAATGGATTGGCCGCGAGGCTGCGCTGCTTGAGCCGCTGACACGACGCTGCCAAAATTCGTGCTTTCTTCGTCCATCCGTCCTGGGTGCGACGCGGCATCGGCACCATGATCCTGGAAGCCTGCGAGAGCGCCGCACTTGCAGAAGGATTTACTCGCTTTGAGATGGGCGCAACCCTTACCGGTGTGCCGCTCTACCAGGCTCGCGGCTATGTGGCAGTGGAGAATCTCGCAGTCCCGCTGGCAAATGGAGAATCCTTACCTATCGTTCGCATGGAAAAACGAATGGCTAAGCCGGTTTCTTAGGCTCTAACACCGAGAGCGCACCGGGGTGTGCCGTCACCACGCAATACAATTGTGGGAAGCTCTGCCGCGCAATATCATGCCCTCATTCTGGCCTTCCTTCAGCCAGCAGGAGAATCGGCGATGGACGTTCCCCAGGGTCTGGTGGTCATCTTTTACTTGCTCGTGGCGTTCTTCGTGGTCGGCACGATCCTGAAGGGCTTTTTCCAGGTCAGGACCGCGGAAGCCGTCGTGATCCAGCGCATGGGCAAGTTCCTTCGCGTGGCCACTGCCGGCATCAACTTCAAGCTGCCCTGGCTGGACCAGATCGCGGGACGCATCGATCTGCGAGTCCAGCAGCTTGCCCTCGACGTCGAGACCAAAACCAAAGACAACGTCTTCGTGAAGATTCCGGTATCGGTGCAGTATCACGTCATCCCGGAGAAGGTTTACGAGTCTTTCTACAAGCTGGCCAATCCCAAGCAGCAGATTTCGTCCTACGTATTCAACGTAATTCTGGGCCACGTGCCCAAGATGAACCTCGACGACGCCTTTCTGCAGCAATCCGATCTGGCCGGAGCCATCAAGGACGGCCTCGACGACGTGATGACCACCTACGGATACGCCATCGACCAGGCGCTGGTCACCGACATCGAGCCCGACGAAAAAGTAAAAAGCGCGATGAATGAGATCAACGCGGCGCAACGTGAACAGGTAGCCGCCAGCGCCCGCGGCGAAGCCGAGAAAATCCTCAAGGTAAAACAGGCCGAGGCCGAAGCTGAAAGCAAGGCGCTGCAGGGCCAGGGCATCGCCAATCAGCGCAAGGCGATTATCGAAGGACTGAAGCTCTCGGTGGAAGCGTTCGCCGCAGCGGTCGAAGGCACCACGCCCAAGGACGTCATGATGCTCGTCCTGGTCACCCAATATCTCGATACGTTGAAGGACATTGGCGCGCAGGGTAAGAGCAACACGATATTCGTGTCGCACTCCCCGTCCGCGGTCGGAGACCTGTTCCGCCAGATGCAGGACGCGGTCATGATCGGCCAAACCGGCGCGAACGCGGGGAAATAGAGATCAGGCAACCCGGATTCCGGGAGTCTTCACATGTTCCGGGCGAAAGCCCATTCCGACGACACGTGCCGGCAGGCGGCGTAACCAGGGCGAGCGGTTCAGCAGCTTCACCGGCCACGGAACCGAGAGCGGCTTGGTGCTGTCCAGCACCGCCCGAATCACATTGTTCTGCGCGGTCAGCTGCAGCCACTGTGTGGCCCGGGTAGGAAAGGTTCTGCGGCGCTCGACCTGGCGTAGGGTATCTTCGTCCACAGTTCCCTGCTGCAGCTTCGGGCCCAGGATGTTCGCAGCCGCTACCGCATCCTGTATCGCCAGATTGATGCCGACGCCGCCGATGGGCGACATGGCATGTGCCGCATCGCCAATGCACAACAGACCCGGACGCCACCATTGACGCAAGCGGTCCACCGCAACCGTAAGCAGTTTGACATCGTTCCAGTCGCGCAGTTCATCCACCCGGTCCCGCAGAAACGGAGCCAGCCGGCCCAGGTCTTCGCGCAGCACCTCCAGCCCTTGTTGCCGGAGCCGTTCGGCGTTTCCCTTGGGGATTACATAAGCCAACTGCCAATACTCTTCCCGGTTCAGCAGCGCCAGGATGCGGCCGGTATCGATGCGTCCGAAGGTTGCTCCCGGATCGGTGGGTTGGCGGCTGACCCGCATCCACAGGACGTCCATGGGTGCGCCCAGGTTCAGCGCCTGCAAGCCGGCGCGCTCGCGCACCACGGAACGGCGGCCGTCCGCGCCCACGGTCAAATTGGCCCGGACTTCCATTACACCCTGCGGAGTTCCTGCTCGCACTCCTGTCACCCGGCCGCTTTCTTGAATGAGATCGGTGACTTCCGCCTCCATCTTCAAATGGAACTGCGGATAGGCTCCCGCCTTTTCGGCGATGAAGTTGAGAAACTCCCACTGCGGCATGAAAGCCACATACGGGCAATGCACCGGGAGATGGCTGAAGTCTGCCAGCATGACCGACTCACCGCCGATCTGGCCGGCAAGTTCGCGCACCTTCTGGTGCGGACGCTTCAGAAAGTCGTCCAGTATGCCCAGTTCGTACATCACTTCCATGGTCGAGGGATGAATGGTATCGCCGCGGAAGTCGCGGAGAAAGTCTGCATGCTTTTCGAGGACGACGACTTCCACACCCTGACGGGCCAGCAGAAAGCCCAGCATGATTCCGGCGGGGCCGCCTCCGGCGATACAGCAGTGCGTGCTGATTACTTCACCCATGAAGGGGAGATGATAAATCCAGGAGAGAATTTCTGAGAACCGGGAAATTAAGACTGAATTCTGAATGATTGCCCAGCGGGAAGTTGTCGGAGAAAAGGAAAAGGCCGTGACATTGGTTATGCTCTAGCTGCCAGCTCCTGCGAGGAAGCTTAACAGCGTGGACGCATGCACCATCACGGCCCTTGATGTGATCGCTGCTTTCGCAGTCCCTAACCCCAACTGCCCCTCGCAGGGCCGTCGGTTTTTTCGGGTTCGGTCGCCTTCCAGGTTGCCCCTTCCGGCGGATCACCCGGCCTACTTCAGACTGGCTAAGTTTTAATTTGAGCCAGCCCTTTCGGCCGTCGACGTTCGCGAAGTTAAATGCAATGACGTTAAATGTCAACGCCGTTTTTGTGTGCAATCACAACTTTCAATCCTGTGCAAATCGAAAATTGCAGTTGCTTGAATCGGCGATGCTTATGGCTCTTCGCGGTTTCGAAATTCCTGATTTCCACAAATTATTCCACAGCGTGCGTCTGGCGTTGCAAGCATTCAGAATAAACAACTTGACGCAAAAATCATTCTGACGCATGTTGATGAGAACGGACCACACTGGATGCTGGACCTCATAGCCTACGTGGATGGCGGATCCCTGGGGAATCCCGGGCCGTCGGGCATTGGGGTTGTTATCGAGGGATCGGAGGGCGGCACCATCCGCATTGCCCGCTGGATTGGCCGCCAGGACAACAACGTAGCCGAGTACGTTGCCCTGCTGGAAGCACTGCAATGTGCCAAGACGCTGAAGGCAAGGGCCTTGCACGTGTATTCCGACTCCCAGGTAGTGGTTCGCCAGATGCAGGGCGAGTACGCCTGCCGTAGTTCGCGCCTATATTCTCTGCACTGGATCTGCCGCAAGCTGGCGCGTTCTTTCAAGTTTTCCATTACGCACGTCCCGCGCGAACGTAACGTCGAAGCCAATCACCTGGCGAACGCTGCGGTTCGCGAGCAGATTTCCTTGAAGTCGTAACCGCACTACCTTGCGCCGCCGTCCCCGCCTCTGCTAACTTTTCCCCTCTTAATCACGCCCGCTACCAGCCCATGCCCGAGACTGCCACCCTGCTCGTCACCTGTCCCGATCAGAAAGGTCTCGTCTCAGGAATTTCCAGCTTCATTTTTCGTCATGGAGGAAACATTCTCCAGTCGGATCAATACACCGATCTCGAGGCCGGCATCTTCCTGGCCCGTTTCGAATTTCGCCTCGATGGATTCCAGATCCCTGCTGACCAGATCGCCGGGCAATTCCGCCCGCAGGCCCAGGAATTCGGCATGAAATTTGAAATCCATTTCAGCGACCGCGTCCCCAGGATTGCTCTCTTCGCCTCCCGCCTGCCGCATTGCCTCGAAGACCTTCTGCAGCGCCAGCGGGCCGGCGAATTCAAGGCGGAAATCGGAGTGGTCGTGAGCAATCACAGCGACGCCGGCGAAATTGCCACCCGCTACCAGGTGCCCTTTCTGCATTTTCCTATCACGCCGGAAAACAAGAAACAGCAGGAGGCAGAGGAACTCCGCGAGCTGCGTTCACGCGGCATTGAGCTGATCGTGCTGGCGCGCTACATGCAAGTGCTCAGCGAAGACTTCATCGCCGACTATCCCAATCGCATTATCAATATCCATCATTCGTTTCTTCCGGCTTTCGTCGGCGCCAAGCCCTACCATCAGGCCTTCCTCCGCGGCGTGAAGCTCATCGGCGCCACGGGTCACTACGTCACCATGAATCTGGATGAAGGTCCGATCATCGAACAGGAAGTCGCCCGGGTTTCGCACCGCGATTCCATCGAAGACATGATCCGCAAGGGACGCGACCTCGAGCGCACCGTCCTCGGCCGCGCCGTGCGCCTGCACCTCTGCCACCGCGTCCTGACCTACGGAAACAAGACCGTGGTATTCGATTAGTGTTGGTTGGAATGTAACTGCATCAGTCGAATCTTGCCGCCCAACCAGGCGGTGGGCAGCGCGGTGACGATCAGGGCGAGAGGATACCAGTGAGGGCCCAGGGCCCGATTCCAAGTCACAACCGCGCCCAGAGTACCGAGGGCAAGACCAACTAATCCGCCCGCCAGGGCATGCTGCATGGGCCGATTGGGCGCCATCCGCGCCGTGATGTAGCCGCCCGCGATGGCATAAACCGTGCGATAAGCGGTCGCGAGGAGGAGGAGGGAGTCGGACATCCGCTCGCCCAGCGCCGGAAAGATGCCGGCTGCGTGCAGCGCCAGGTCGGTACCGAGCGAAAGAATGACGACGGTGACAAAGCCAGCGAAGAGAGCGCCAATGCTTCGGCCGATGCGGGGCGGAGATTGGGTTTCTGTCAAGGTCATCCCTGTACCTTGTTATTGGTTGCCCCCCAGGGATTCGAACCCCGATAAGCAGATCCAGAATCTGCTGTCCTACCATTGAACGAGGGGGCAACTCTCGGCGAGAACGCGGAAGGATCCGCTGCTTCTGATTCTATGGGCGCCAGCCTTGGCGGTCAATATCGGCGGCGATCCGAGCGAGGTGAGGCCGGCGAACTAAAGAACGCCCCCTTGTCATTCCGAAGCCGGCTTTATCGGCGAGGAATCTGGTTGCCGCCGGCCACGAAGCAGCAGATTCCTCGCGCAACAATGCCGCGCTTCGGAATGACAATTCCTGGGAGGATTGTCAAACTGCAACTCCATGGGCGATCTGGGAAGATCCAGCGTACGACTCAAGCCTTGCGCTTGACGCGTACGACGGTAATCTTCGAAAAGCCTTCTTCAAAGGTCGGCGGCTTCAGCTTGGCGCTCATGCGCCGCATCACCTCGTCGGCGACCACGCGTTCGCGCTTGTGGTTACGTTCGAGGCAAACTTCCAGGGGAACGTCGAAGAACACGGCCTGGACTTCATAGCCGTAGTCCTGCCCCAGTTTGATCCAGCTTTGTCGCTCGTGGGGCGTCAGATTGGTCGCATCGACGTAATTTAAAGGCCGCCGCGCGATCAGCCGCGCTTTTAACATGGAACGCAAATTAGAAAAAATCAGATCCTGAAAACGCTGTTCTGTGGGATCGTCGAACAAAAGCGCGCGCAACATATCGCTCGAAAGAGGAGTAATGTTGTGTCGCTTGAACCAGGAACTTTTCCCCGAGCCCGGCAACCCGATGGCAAGAACGACGGTGCCCTTCGAAGCCCGTGGGACAACGGGTGGGGTCGCTGTTTTCTCCGCGCCCGTAGATTCAACCGCCGCGCGAGCGGCGGGCGGAGCGTTTTCAGCCGCGCCGGCGTTCTCATGCGAAACGACGGCGTCCGGCGCTGTCGCTGTTCTGGGAGTTTGGAGCGCCTCCCCGGCCGCGTCCGCCTCGTCCCCGTCGCCGTCTCCGGCGCGGGTCGACGTTGTTGCTTCCACCCGGGCGCGGCGCCTGGACGGCTGCAGCTTCCGCATTCTCTTCCCGGCCTGTCGGACGCTCCGGCGCCGGCTGCGTTTCAATTTCCGGTTCAGCGGTTTCGCTTTCGATGATTCTCGGCGGAACCACCGGCCCAGGCCGCTCGCCGGCATCGTAATAGGCAGGTTGAAGAGGGGCCTGTGCAGGCTCGCTCTTGCCCGATTCAGGGTTCTTTTTTGGGCGCTTGAGACGATCGCGCATCCACTTGCGCATGTTTGGTTTGTAACACAGCTACATATCTCAGGCAATCCAGCCCGCCGGAAACGAACCAAGCCTGCCAGCCTTGAGGTTGTGCGGCGCGGACCTGCCCTGAGCGAGATCGAAGGGCAGGTCGGCGCCGCATAATCGACCGCCGGGCGACGTACAATGTTGCAGTGCCGGTTCCTTCCGAAATCCAGGGGCAGAAATATATTTCCCTCACCACCTTTCGCAAGAACGGCGTTGCCGTCCCGACTCCGATTTGGTTCGGCGAGAAAGATGACAAGCTTTATGTGATGACCCGCAGCGACTCGGGCAAATACAAACGCATTCGAAACAATCCCAAGGTGCGCATCGCCTCGTGCACCATGCGGGGAAAAGTTACCGGGCCCGAGTTTGAAGCGGTCGCCCGCGTACTTCCGCAAGAGGACTGGCCCTGGGCCCGCAAAACCATCGAACGGAAATACTGGCTGGCGCGTATCCCGTTCTTTTGGAGCAAGGCCAACGTTTATCTGGAGATCGAACCGTCAGCCTAGCCAGTGGCGCAGATTTCTCACGGCTGTGTCATTTGCCGCATTCTCTGTTTCCCTGTTAACATTTTTCTTTCCACTTGTTTAACAATTCTCCATCAGAGTTCTACATCAGATCTTCGGAGGCCAAATGGCAATCAAGGTAGGCATCAATGGATTCGGACGCATCGGGCGGAACGTGCTGCGAGCTTCGCTCAATGACAGCAATATTGAATTCGTGGCGGTCAACGATCTTACCGATCCAAAAACTCTTGCCCACCTGCTGAAATACGATTCCATCCTGGGCAACCTGCCGCACAAGATCACCGCCGGTGAAGACAGCATCAGCATCGGCACCAAGACGCTCAAAGTTTTCAAGGAAAGAGACCCCGGCAAGCTGCCCTGGGAGTCCGTTGGCGCACAGATCGTAGTCGAATCCACCGGCCACTTCACCGATGCCAACGACGCCAAGAAGCACATGCGTGGACCGGTCAAGAAAGTCATCATCTCGGCGCCCGCGAAAAACGAGGATGTCACCGTTGTCCTGGGTGTGAATGAAGGCGTGTACGATGCCGGCAAGCATCACGTCATTTCCAACGCGTCCTGCACAACGAACTGCCTGGCGCCGATCGCCAAGGTGATCAACGACACTTTCAAGATTGTCAGCGGCACCATGACCACCATCCACTCTTACACCAACGACCAGGTCATTCTGGATTTTCCCCACAAGGATCTTCGCCGCGCCCGCGCTGCTGCGATCAACATGATTCCGACTACGACCGGCGCGGCCAAGGCCTTGAAGCTGGTGATTCCCGAACTGGCCGGCAAACTCGACGGCTTCTCCATGCGCGTGCCGACGCCCAATGTCTCGGTGGTCGACCTGGTGGTTTTTGTGGAAAAGAAAACCACGAAAGAAGAAGTGAATGCCGCGCTCAAAAAAGCGTCCGAGAGCGGCCCGCTGAAGGGCTATCTGGGCTACGAAGAACAGGAATTGGTCTCCTCTGACTTCAAGGGAGACGGCCGCTCTTCCATCGTTGACGCGCCCTCGACTCTGGTGGTGGGCGGCAACTGCGTGAAAGTGGTCTCCTGGTATGACAATGAATGGGGATATTCATCCCGCGTGCACGATCTGATTAATTACCTGGGAAGCAAGGGCCTGTAAGCTCCGGTGTTGGTGTGGTCGCGGGCGACTCGCCCGCGCGGGGGCGGCAAAGCGCCGCTCCGAGAGGAAGTCATGGCAAAGCTTTCCATCCGGGACCTGTCGCTCAATAACCACCGCGTCCTCATGCGGGTGGATTTTAACGTTCCGCTCGAAGACGGCCGGGTCATCGACGACACGCGTATCCGCGAAACCCTGCCCACGATCGAGTATGCCCTTCGCCACGGGGCTCGGCTGGTCCTCGTCTCTCATCTCGGCCGGCCCAAGGGAAAGCCGAATCCGGCCATGAGCCTGAAGCCGGCAGCCGAACGCCTGCGCATGCTGCTCGACAAGGAATTGGCGCGCGGAGAAAACGTAGGATTTTGCCCGCAATGCATAGGACCCGAAGCGGAGGAGATGGCGGGCAGGCTGGAGCAGGGTCAGACTCTGCTGCTGGAAAATCTACGCTTTCATCCCGAAGAAGAAGCCGACGATCCGAAGTTCGCCAAGCAACTGGCCGGCCTGGCCGACTACTACGTGAATGACGCTTTTGGCACCGCGCATCGCGCTCATGCTTCCACCGTTGGCGTCACCCGGTTCGTACAGAAGGCGGCTGCCGGCCTCCTGATGGAGAAAGAGCTGGAGTACCTGGGGAAGGTATTGCGCCATCCCGAGCGGCCGTTTGTCGCTATCCTCGGCGGCGCCAAAGTCAGCGACAAGATCGGCGTGATTCGCAATCTTCTGGACAAGGTGGACGCACTGATCATCGGCGGCGGAATGGCCTATACCTTCCTCAAGGCGCAGGGGGAGCCGGTGGGCAAATCCCTGGTGGAGGCGGACAAGATCGATCTGGCGCGCGACCTCCTGAAAGAAGCGAAAACCCACAAAGTAAAATTCCTGCTGCCGACCGACCACGTTGTGGCGGAGAAGATTGACCCCAACGCAATTGTGCAGACCGTAGCCAGCGGCCATATTCCCGCCAATTTGATGGCCCTGGATATCGGGCCCAGGACAATCGAAGCCTTTACCGACGAAATCTCACGCGCTGCAACCATTCTGTGGAATGGCCCCATGGGCGTCTTCGAGGTGGCGCCTTTCGCCAAGGGCACATTCAAGATTGCCCGCGCGATCGCAGAGAATGTCGGCGCCACCTCGATCGTGGGCGGCGGAGATTCAGTGTCTGCGGTCAATGCGGCTGGCGTTGCCGATAAGATCACCCACATCTCCACCGGCGGCGGAGCCTCATTGGAATTTCTGGAAGGCAAGAAACTTCCCGGCGTTGAGGCATTGACGGACAAAAAATAGCAGCAACCTGCCGATTTTGTGGAGCGGCTTGATGCATAGTCCTCGTGGCCTGACGGCCCACTCGGGATGACAAGCCGTTCCGCACCGAGGTCCCAGGAAGGAATTCATGAGAAAAAAAGTGATGGCCGCCAATTGGAAGATGTACAAGAACCCCGATCAGACCCGGGCGTTCTTCCAAGACTTTCTACCCCTGGTTTCCGGCCACACCCGCGATGAAATCGTTGTCTGTCCGCCCTACATTGATCTTTACGTTGCCATCGAGATCGCGCGCGCATCGAACGTCGCCATCGGCGCCCAAAATTTATACTGGGAAAAGGAAGGGGCGTACACCGGTGAAGTCTGCCCGGCCATGTTGCTGGAGATGGGCTGCACCCACGCCATCATCGGTCACTCCGAGCGCCGTCAGTATTTCGGTGAAACCGATGACATTGTGAACTTCAAGCTGAAGGCGGCGCTCGAGGCCGGCCTCACCCCTATCGTCTGCGTGGGCGAAGTGCTGGAAGAGCGCGAAGCCAACCTCACGGAAGATGTGCTGCGCCGCCAGTGCCTGCGTGCCTTCCATGCAATCTCGAGCAAGAAGGCGGCAAAGCTGATCGTCGCTTATGAACCCGTGTGGGCCATAGGAACCGGAAAAACTGCCACGCCGCAACTCGCGTCTGCCGCTCACCTCTTGATTCGAGGCGAAGCCGCGAAGGCCTTCGGCGAGGAATTCGCGAGTAATCTGCGCATTCTGTACGGGGGCTCGGTAAAACCGGAAAACGTGAAGGCCTTGATGGCCGAAGAGGAAATCGATGGAGCGCTGGTCGGCGGCGCCAGCCTGGTTCCGAAATCCTTCGCGGCCATCGTAATGTACTGAAACCCCTTTGCTATAATCGACGCTGTCTCCGTGCGGAAGTGGTGGAACTGGCAGACACACCATCTTGAGGGGGTGGCGCCGAAAGGCGTGGGGGTTCAAATCCCCCCTTCCGCACCAATTTTTTTCCGATCGACATACTGAATAGGGGCTGCATGATCATCCTGATTACCACGATTCACGTGATTGTTTCTTTCTTTCTCATCATCGTAGTGCTGCTGCAGAGCGGAAAGAGCGGTGACATTGCGGCCGCCTTTGGCGGGATGGGAAGCCAGACCGCATTTGGCCCGCGAGGCGCCGCGACTGCGCTCTCCAAGGCGACTACCTGGTCAACCGTCATTTTCATGATTACGTCGATCACGCTCTCGGTGATGGCCTCGCGGGGCGGAAGCAGCACGAACTCCGTGCTGCAAGGACTCAACCCGTCCCAGACTAAAACGCAGCCGGCAACGCCCGCTCCCGCCCCTGCGCCGCAGAAGTAGTCGTTGGTCATTGGCCGTTGGCTTTTTTCGTTGCCTGTCGACTAATGACTGACGACCGACGACTTGCCTTCCATGATTCACGAAATCCTTCCCGTCGGGCCGCTGCAGTGCAACTGCTCTGTGATCGGGGACGAGACTACTCGGGAAGCCATGGTCATTGATCCCGGCGATGACATCGGGGACGTTCTTGCGCTGATACGAAAACATAATCTCAAGGTAAAGCAAATCGTCATCACTCACGCTCACATCGATCACGTCGGCGGAGCCATGAAGCTGCGAGCCGCCACTGGAGCCCCCATCCTGCTCAACCAGAACGACTATGCCCTGCTGAAGATGCTGGACGCGCAGGCCGCGTGGATCGGGGTGGAGAATCCCGGCAAAGTTGAGATCGATCGCAGCATCGATCAAGGGGATACGGTCGGGGCCGGTTCGTTGATCGCGCAGGTCGTGCACACTCCTGGGCATACCGAGGGCAGCGTTTGTTTGTACTTTCCTGCGGAGAAGAAGTTGATTGCCGGGGACACGTTATTCGCCGGAAGCATCGGCCGCACCGACCTGCCGGGTGGATCGATGCAGAAGATCATCAACTCTCTGCACGAAAAGGTCCTGGCCCTGCCGGATGAAACCGTGGTCGTGCCGGGACATGGTCCGCTCACAACCATTGGAGAAGAGCGAGAGAGCAATCCGTTTCTCGTGAAGAGGTAGGCTCGCTCCCGGTTCTTTCGCCCCTTTGGGGCTCTGATCGATCCCCGTCCCACCCAGGGCTTGCGCCCTGGGCTACAGTCTTGCGCCGCTCCGCGGCTATTTCGGGACGATTTTCACCGCGCTGATTCGCTTCGCGGCTACTTTTTGTCTGGGGCTTCAGGGAGCTGATCGGCGCTCTTGTTTTGGATTGAGAGCAGTTCCACTTCAAAGATCAAAGTAGAGTCCGGGCCAATTTCAGGAGCTGGGGAGCGCTCGCCATACGCCAGATCCGAGGGAATGAACAGCTGCCACTTGGATCCCACGGGCATCAGTTGAAGGGCCTCGGTCCAACCTTTAATCACCCCGGTCACCGGAAATGTCGCCGGTTGACCGCGCTTGTAGGAGCTGTCAAATTCCGTGCCGTTGATCAGCGTGCCGCGGTAGTTGCACACCACCGAGTCGCTGGCAGAGGGTTTCGGTCCGGTCCCGGCAGTCAGAATCTTGTATTGCAGGCCGCTGGGCAGCGTGACTACGCCTTCTTTGCTTTTGTTAGCCGCCAGAAATGCTTCTCCTTCTTTCTTGCTCGCCTCCCCAGCCAACTGCATCTGCTCCTGCTGCTTCTTCCGCATCTCCGTCTGCACTTCCATGAGCGTGGCTCGCGCCTGGTCCTCGGTGAGCGCGGTCTTGCCGCCGGCCAACGCATCTCTTAGTCCTCGCGCCAGAATGGCCGGATCGACCGGGACCGATTGCTTGCGCAGGCTGCCTCCCAGGTTCATGCCGAGGGCATAGCTGAATTTGTCCTTTTGGGTTGTGAGCGCCGGGGCGGTCGAGCTTTTGGGCGCAGGGGCCCGCCCCGTCTTGGTGGCAGACGCTGCTGGAGTTTTTGCCGGGGGAGTCTGCTGGGCAAGAGCGCTGCCCAACAGCACCAAACCAGCCGTGAAGACAGTAACCATTGAAGAGAGAGATTTATGCATGCAGCTATTGTCACATTGCTTGGGAGAACTCGGCAAACTGCGATCGCTAAGATCTGGATTGATAAGATCTGGATTGAAACGATGGTTGGGATTAAAAAGCAGTTCTCGGATCTCAGTTTGCAGATCTCAGTTGCGGGATGGTCAGGCTTTCTGCAGCAGTTCGAATATTCGTTTCGTTCCCTCGCGAAATTCGCCGGGCTGGGTGAGCAGGCTAACCACCAGGTATCCGTCGCTGGGAAAATCATAGAAGTGTCCGGGATGGACCAGCACCGAAGCCTGGCGGAGCAGTTCAATCGCGAGATCCTCATCGGATCGGGTCATGGGCACACGCAACACGGCGTACCAGCCCCCTTGAATTTGCAAACGCTGCGACGCCTTCTGCCGCGCCAGTTGACGATCGAGCTCGGCGAGATTCAGCCGCACGCGGTCGAGTAGTTGGGGCTGGATATTTTTCGCTCCCCCAGCAGCGCCGCAGCGGCGAGCTGGAGGGGAGCATTCATCGACAAATATGTATCGGCAATAACTTCCAGACGGTCCATGGCCGTGGCCACCACCGGTGCCGGCCCGCTGACAGCGATCCAGGCCAATTTCATCTGCGGCAGCCCGGAGATTTTCGAGACGCCGCTCAGGGTGAACGTAAGAGCGCTCTGGTTGGAAGCGAAACTTGGTCGCGGGACGCCGTCGTGGGGATAGTCCAAAAAAACTTCATCGACGATAAGAGCGAGCCCACGGTCGCGGCAGAAGGAATTCAGCAGCGCGCGTTCTTCGGAGCTGACGTATGACCCCGTCGGATTATTGGGATGCACCACAACCACCGCTCGCGTGCGAGAGTCCACCGCCCGGGACAACGATGGAAAATCGATCTGCCAGCCGTGATCGTAGAGCAACGGGTAAGGCGTCAGCTTGACGTCCTGCAGGTCGGCGAGAAACTCGAACAGGGGATAACTCGGCTTGGGAACCAGCACTTCGTCTTCGGGATTGCACAGCAAACGAAAAACGTAAGAGTAACCTTCGCTGGTGCTGGTAGTCAGGACCAGAGACTCCGGGCTAACCTCGATTTCGCATTGCTCCCGATAGTAGGCCGCCACAGCTTCCCGAGCACCGATCAATCCTTTGGGTTGGGGGTCAT
The DNA here is from genome assembly GCA_963841075.1 of Terriglobia bacterium. Lineage (GTDB taxonomy): Bacteria > Acidobacteriota > Terriglobia > Terriglobales > Acidobacteriaceae > JAIQFF01. The sequence continues at coordinate 97,107 of CAWJBA010000027.1, read as the reverse complement.
AGTCCATCGCTGCCTTGCTGGACAGCGCGTTCAAAACGGCCTCAGCGTCATAGCGCAAGCCCGCCCGGGTGGGGTTGGAGAGGCTCAGGTCGATGATTTCCCTGCCCTCTGCCCTCAGTTCGCGCTGGACTTCGGTAAAACGATTTGGCGTGAGCTTCCAACCGGTGCGCTTGGAGAACATGCAGCGACCATGATACAGGGCTGTATAATGGGCCGTTTTGATATATGGACAAAGCCACACAACACGAGCTACGCCTGGCGGAGCGCATGTCGCGCCTCGGCACCGAAACTGCCTTCGAAGTTCTGAACAAGGCGCGGGCCCTGGAACGCCAGGGCAAAACCATTATTCATCTGGAAATTGGCGAGCCCGACTTCGACACCCCGGCCAACGTGGTCGAGGCTGGGATCCAGGCGCTACGCGGCGGTTGGACTCATTACACGCCATCGGCCGGGCTGCTCGAGTTGCGGCAGGCCATCGCCGACGACGTGAGCCGCTCCCGTGGGGTGAAGGTCAACAGCGATGAGGTGGTGGTGGTGCCCGGCGGCAAGCCAATTATTTTTTTCGCGCTACTGGCCCTGGCCGACACCGGGGATGAAGTCATATTTCCCAATCCCGGCTTTCCAATTTACGAGTCGATGATTAACTACGTCGGAGCCCGGGCCGTGCCCGTCCGCTTGCGAGAGGAGAGAGACTTCAGTTTTGACGTCAACGAGCTGGCCTCGCTGATCAGCGACCGCACCCGGCTCATCATCCTGAATTCGCCGCAGAATCCCACCGGCGGCGTACTGAGCCAGCAGGATATCCACGACATCGCCGAAGTCATCGGGGATCGCAACATCATGGTGCTCTCGGACGAGATATACAGCCGGCTGATCTTCGATGGCGAACATCATTCCATTATGTCAATGCCGGGTTTTCAGGAACGCACCATTCTGCTGGATGGATTTTCGAAGACTTACGCCATGACAGGATGGCGCCTGGGATATGGGGTTATGCGGACCGACCTCGCGCAGCAAGTCGCGCGGCTGATGACAAACGCCAACTCATGCACCGCGAGCTTTACCCAGAAAGCCGGGATTGAGGCCATCAGCGGAGATCAGACCTCAGTCGACCAGATGCGAGCGGAGTTTCAGAGACGGCGAGACGTGTTTGTGGCCGGGTTGAACCGGATCAAGGGTTTCTCGTGCCGCATGCCCAAGGGAGCTTTCTACGCCTTCCCCAACATCACGAAGACGGGTTGGCAATCGAAGCGCCTCGCGGAGGTGCTTTTGGAGCAGGCCGGCGTGGCCTGTCTTTCTGGATCTTCTTTCGGCAGCTTTGGCGAGGGCTATTTGCGTTTCAGCGTCGCCAACTCGCTGGAAAATCTGAACCAGGCCCTGCTGCAGATCGACGATTGGACCAGGAAAAATCTGTAGGTAGCGGCGCTTCTTTCGCCCCGCCGGGGCTCTTACGACATTTGACTTCGATCCCCAGGGCTTGCGCCCTGGGCTACATTCTCGCGCCGCTTCGCGGCTTCAAGTGCGCGCAAGGTTCGCGGCTTCAGTGCGCGCACATTCTCAGATTTGCCTTCCTGAGTTAGCAACCACGACGGGCCTTATTTCTTGAAGAGATTCTCAAAGGCCTGGCGGGCGTCATTGGGACGCTGGGTGGCGGGTGTCGAAGTCTCTTTCTCCACCATGACTCGCATGGAATAAAACGCACACTCGTTGCGGTGGTCTTTACGCGGGATGCGTTCTGGGATGGGTTGAGTGCACTCGAACCGGCTCGAGGGATCAAAGTACGTACACTGCTTGCAGGAGTGCAACTCAAAACCACACTTGGGACAGTTGCCTACGGGGTCGCTCATGGACTGCAATACCGAGCCGCATTGCGAACAGCGGGATACGGCCCTGGTCCCCGGCATCTGGATCGGCCGCGGGCCGAACGTATCTTTCTTGACCGGCCGGTCTGCCGCCGGCTCTCGCTTTCGGGTTTCGTCGCCACGATCCTGATAACCGTGCTGCCGGTACTTCAAGGCGTCCTCCTTGCAGATGCGGAAACATTGTCTCGCTTCGAGGCAACGACGGCAAGTGTCTGGGGAAGGCGAATTGTATTTCCCCACAGCGGGTGCTACGATCTGATGAGTTGCCGCTTGTGGCTTGGAGGTGTGCTCGATGTCAGACGATAACAATAGTATCCTTTGGTTCCTCGCAGGACTGGGTGTCGGCGCCGCCGTTGGAGTGCTGTATGCGCCGCGTTCCGGCAGCGAGATGCGCGAAACCTTGCGTTCCAAGGCGGACGAGGGTCGAGAATTTGTCGCCGAGCGCGCCCGCAAGGCCCGCGAGCAGGCTTCCGATCTGGTAGACCGGGGCAAGGAAGTCGCGAATAAACAGAAAGAACAGTTCAAGTCGGCTTACGAAGCGGGGCGTCAGGCCTATCACGAGGCCACCGCAGCCGATGGCGGCGCGTCGAAGAATCTGTAAATTTGCGTCCCTCCGCAGCGCTCCATCGGGCGGCGCAGTAACGCGGAAAACTCTATGGACTATCTTCCGATTTTTGTCGGTGTGACGGCGGCGGCGGTGGTCATCCAGGCCGGCATCCTGGTAGCTCTGTTTGTGGCTGTGAAAAAGAGCACCTCGCGCATGGAAGCTCTGGCCACCGAAGTGAAAACCAAAGTGATGCCCACGGTGGACACTGCGCAGTCCATGCTGGTGGAGTGGCGACCGAAGATCGACACCATCGCCAGCAACGTCAGTGAGACCACGACCGTCGTTCGCGGCCAGGTCGAGCGCCTGGATGCGACGGTCACCGACATCGTAGATCGCACCCGGCTGCAGGTGATTCGGGCCGACGAGTTGCTCAATCGCACCATGGATCGAATTGAAGAGACCAGCGACGCGGTCCACCGCACCGTCATTTCGCCCGTTCGCCAGCTCTCCGGGATCATTCAGGGTCTGACTGCAGGTTTGGACTTCCTGATGGGCGGCGGAAGACGCCGTCGAAACGATGTTTCCGTCCCCCAGGACGAAATGTTTATCTAGGATCTGAGAACTGAAAACCAGAAACTGAAAACTGGTTTTTTAAACGCTCGGTTCCAGGAAAATCAGTTTCTAGTCACCAGTTCCCTGTTCCCAGTCTTAGGCTATCCAGCCTCCGCCCACGACTACATCGTCAGCGTAGAATACGGCCGCCTGGCCGGGTGTAACCGCTCGCTGAGCCTGGTCGAACGTCACCAAAATCTCGTCCTCTTCTGACTTTTCAATCATCGCGGCGGCGCCTTCGTGGCGATGGCGAATCTTTACCGTAACTTTCATCGGCTCGCGCAAATCCTCGACAGAAATCAGATTTGTCCGATGCACCCGGAGGCTATGGCAGTAGAGCTCTTCCTGGTCGCCGACCACCACCTGGCGACTGTCTCCCTTGATCTGAATAACGTAGAGCGGAGATCCCGTGGCCACACCCAGACCCTTGCGCTGGCCGACGGTGAAGTTGTGAATGCCTCGATGCTCGCCCACAACCTGGCCGTCGGTTGTAACCAGTTCGCCGGCTGTGTCGGGCAATGACTCGCCCTGTTCTGCGAGGTACGCATCCAGAAATTTCTTGTAGTCGCCGCCCGGGACGAAACAAATCTCCTGTGAGTCGGGCTTCTGAGCCAACGCCAATCCGTGCTGCTCGGCTAGCCGGCGCACATCAGGCTTCATCATTCCGCCCAGGGGAAACAGGGTGCGGCTGAGCTGTGTCTGGGTCAAGCCAAACAGGAAGTAGGTCTGGTCCTTGGAACGGTCGGTGGGGCGCTTCAGCAGCCAACGACCCGTCGGTTCGTCGAACTCGACGCGAGCGTAATGCCCGGTGGCCAGCGCGTCGGCGCCAATCTGCTGTGCCACAATAAGCAGCTGGTCAAACTTCAAGTGATTGTTGCACAAGCTGCAGGGGATGGGAGTGCGGCCCGACAGATACTGCTCGACGAACGGCCGCACTACATCGCGCTCGAAACGCTCCTCGTGATTGACGACATAATACGGGATGCCAATCGTCTCGGCGACCCGGCGCGCGTCGTAAACGTCGTCTAGAGAGCAGCATCGCCCCTGCACAGCCTCGGGCATGCCCTCGTGGCCGGCCAGGCGCCGCTGGTTCCAGAGCTGCATGGTAAGGCCGACGACGTTGTGACCTTCGGCACGCAGCATAGCCGCGACGGTGGAGGAGTCAACTCCTCCCGACATGGCGACGGCGATGGTTCGGGTCTGGGACATGATGATCAGATCTAAGCTATTAGCTGCTTTTAGCCTTTAGCTAAGAGCCAAAGGCTAAGAGCTAATAGCTACTTTTTTATTGTATATGGGCGAGAGCTCGTCGCAGCCGGGCCACGGCCTGGGGAATCAGGTCCAGGGCAAATTCAATGTCCTCGGAAGTATTCTGCTTCCCCAGGCTGAAGCGGAGGCTGCCGCGTGCCCGTTCGGGCGGCATTCCCATCGCGGTCAGGACGTGCGAGGGCTCAATCGCGCCGGAAGAACAAGCGGCTCCGGTCGAGACCGCCAGTCCTTTCAGGTCGAGGGCAATCACCAGCGCTTCGCCTTCGATGCAATCGAAGTAGATGCTGCTGGTATTCGGCACCCGCGGCGCACCCTGGCCGTTTACGCCCGTGGATTCGATCCCGCTCAGGATGGTGTGCTCCAGGCGATCGCGCATGCGGCAAATCTGCTCCAGGTCCCCGCGGACAATTGCGTCGCGGGCGAGTTCTGCGGCTTTGCCCAGAGCGACGATGCCGGGAACGTTTTCCGTGCCCGCCCGGCGCGAGCGCTCGTGGCTCCCGCCATGGAGCATGGGGCGCAGACTGGTTCCCTTGCGCACATACAGCGCTCCCACGCCCTGCGGAGCATTCATCTTGTGTCCGGAGATGGAAAGCAGGTCGCAGCCGATACGCTTTACGTCGATCGCAACCTTGCCCGCCGCCTGTACCGCATCGGTATGGAAGTAGACGTCAGCTTCAACGGCGATTTTGCCGATTTCTTCCAGCGGTTGCAGCACACCGGTTTCATTGTTGGCCATCATGATGGTGATGAGCCGGGTATGCGGGCGCAGCGCGCGTCGAACGTCGTCAGGATCGACCCGGCCCTGGCCGTTCACCGGAACGTAGGTGACTTCGCAACCGGACGCTTCCAGGTGTTTGCACGAGTTCAGCACCGCATGATGTTCGACGGTTGAACTGACGACGTGCTGCCCAGGCTGGACGAGGCCAAACACCGCCAGGTTATCGGCTTCAGTGCCGCCACTTGTGAAGACAATTTCCGCAGCTCGGCATCCCAGCAGAGCGGCCACCGACTCACGAGCGCGCTCAACCGCCGCTCGTGTCTCCTGTCCATGATGGTGGATGGATGACGCATTCCCGAAGTGCTCGCCAAAGTAGGCCTGCATGGCCTCAAAGACCGCGGGCAGCACGGGAGTGGTGGCGTTATTGTCGAGGTAGACGCGGCGCATGGCTACTGGCTTATTTTACGCTGGATATGAGGCGGGGACAGGAGCGAGGTTTCTACCGCTCTCCCATAGGGATATATTTCTGCGGATAGGCAGGTCCGACATAATCAGCCCTGGGGCGGATCAGGCGGTTGTCGTCGAGTTGCTCGATGACGTGGGCCGCCCAGCCGCTGATGCGCGAGACGGCGAATACCGGGGTGAACAAATCGACGTCGATTCCTAATGTGTGGTAGGTGGACGCGGAGTAGAAGTCCACATTGGCGTTGAGTTTTTTCTCGGCCTTCACAAATTCTTCGATCTTGTGCGACATCTCGAACCACTTGCTCTGGCCGCTGCTCTTCCCCAGGTCGCTCGACATCTTGCGCAAGTGTGTGGCTCGAGGATCTTCCGTGTGATAGACGCGGTGTCCGAAGCCCGGAACTTTTTTCTTCTGCGCCAGCATGCCCTTGATGTGGTCGACCGGGTCGGCTCCGGCCTTGTCTATGGCCTGAAGAATCTGGAACACCGCCTCGTTGGCGCCTCCGTGCAGAGGCCCTTTCAGAGCGCCGATAGCCGCGGTCACGGCGGAATGCATATCGGAAAGCGTGGCCGCCACAACCCGCGCCGCGAAGGTGGAGGCGTTGAGTTCGTGATCGGCGTGCAGGATGAGCGCGATATCGAGAGCGCGTTCAGCTGTCTCGGAGGGCTTGGTGCCATTCAGCAGCAAGCAGAAAATTGGCGGCGTGCGAGAGCGACGGGTCGGGCTCGACTAGCTTCTTACCTTTGCGCACGCGATCATAGGCGGCCACGATCATCGCAATCTGCGAAGTCAGCCGGAAAGCTTTGTGGAGGTTGGCGTCGTGGTCGTTCTTCTTGTCCTCGGGATCGTAAAAAGAAAGAGCCGAGACGGCGGTGCGCAGCACGTCCATGGGCTGAGTTTCTTTGGGCGCGCCGCGCAACAACTCGATAATCGCGGGATCCAGCTTGCGCGCCTCCGCCAGCTGGCGGCGGAAGTCTTTCAGTTCACTCGCGGTCGGCAGCTTGCCGTACCACAGCAGGTAGCAGGTCTCTTCAAAGTTGGAATGGTCGGCGAGTTCGTGGATATCGATGCCGCGGTAGGCGAGGATGCCCTGGTCTCCGTCGATGTAGCAAATGCTGGAATTTGTAGCGACAACTCCTTCCAGGCCCTTGGGGGCGTGTGTGGCGGTCAGGCTGGGCATGTTCCCTCGCTCGGAATTTTGAACCTGCGTTGAGGCTGCACGGGGAAGGAAAATAGCGCGTGCTGTCGCAACTAACTTTTATACGCCAAAAGAGTTAACTTTCCAAGGCAGGCCTCGCCATGGTAGGCTAGGTACCTACCGCCATCTGCTGCTAATCTGCTTCTTCACCACGGAGTCACAGAGTCACGGAGAGAAACCTGAATCTGCAAGAACTATAAGATAGAGATCTTGCCGGGCAGTTGGTTCTCCGTGTCTCCGTGCCTCCGTGGTAAAAAACCAAATTAGGACACTACCCTCGCCATGGCTTTACCTTGAGAAGTGGTGCAGGTGATGCAGAATGGCGCAGCTCAGATGACCTAGGACAAACGAAACTACGGCGATGAGGATCGTCTTGCCGGTTGGATTCATGGCCCATGATGCCACAATCTCGAATACTAATCGAGGCGGTGGATTTCCAACTGATACCACCACTCTGGCCTTGGTGTGCGGGGCGTCTTGTGCCCGGAAACTAATAATCCGTGGCATTGCCTGCACAGCGGGGCGGCGGCGCCCAGATTTCCGGGCGAATACACGAAGGTACACTGCCCGTCGCGAAACTCTCGGTCCCGCGTTGCCTTCCCAGTTACAATCGGGACGTGCGCTGGGGAAACTTCATTCGGCTGGTTCTTGTCCTGGTGACATTGGGATTGGCCGCCTCTGCCAGCGACCAACCGGTCACAGCACCGCTCGTACCTTGCCCTGAAGGCTCGCCCGGAGCCATCTCCTGCAATCCATCCAAGAAAGAAATAAAAGAAGCCAGCGAAGCGTTCTCCAAGGGACTGAAGCTGCAGCGGGAAAAGCGGCCCGACCAGGCCTTCGACGAGTTCGAGACGGCGGCGCGGCTTTCTCCCAAAGATGTGGAGTACGTGACGGCGCGCGAAATGGCCCGCCAGCAACTGGTCTTCGATCATCTGACTCGGGGCAATGTGGAGATGCGTGAGAACCGGCAGATCGAAGCGCTGGCCGAGTTCCGTACCGCACTGAATCTCGATCCGCAAAACGATTTTGCCCGGCAACGTTTGAACGACGCTATGGGAGAGTGGGCGCCGAGAACCGCATCCGTGCCGCAGGTGGTGGCAGATGCAGACGAGCTTCGAGTCGTGCCCAGCACGGCCCGCGCTGACTTTCACTACCGCGGCGATAGCCGGGAGCTGCTGTCGCAGCTAGCTTCCGCGTTCGGCGTGACTGCCATTTTTGACGAATCCGTTGTTTCGCGCCCGATTCGCTTTGATATGGGCGGCGCCGACTTTTACACCGCCATGGCGACCGCCTGCCAGATGTCCCACACCTTCTGGACGCCGCTCGATAGCAAGCAGATTCTGCTGGCGGCGGAGTCAGCGCAGAACCACCGGCAGTTTGACCGCATGGCGATGCGGGCCTTCTACCTGCCCGGTGCGAACTCGCCGCAGGAGCTGACTGACGTCGCCAACATGTTGCGCAATCTTTTTGAAATCCGGCTGGTGACCCCGGAACCCGGCGCCAGCACAATTGTGGTGCGGGCGCAGCGCAATGTTCTGGACGCGGCGACCCGGATCATCGAAGGCCTGGCAGACTCCCGTCCGCAGGTCATGCTCGATGTGCAGGTGTACGAGATCACCAACACCCTGACCCGCAACATGGGACTGCAGATTCCCAACAACTTCCAGTTATTCAACATCCCGGCCGGCGCCCTGGCGGCGCTCGCCGGACAAAACATCCAGCAACTGATTAACCAGCTCATCTCCAGCGGCGGCATTAACCAGGCCAGCTCGTCGGCTCTTTCCGGGCTTCTGGCCCAACTCTCGGGGCAGCAGAGCTCGATTTTCAGCAATCCGCTGGCCACGTTTGGCGGCGGCCTGACGTTGAGCGGACTCAGCCTGGGGACTGCGGGATTTCAGCTGGCGCTGAACGAGAGCACGGCGAAAACGCTGGAGCACGCCACCCTGCGCGTTGCCCAGGGCAGCGAGGGGACGTTTCGCGTCGGCACCAGGGTCCCGATTCTGAATGCGAGTTTCGCTCCGGTCTTCAATACCCCTGCGATTGCGTCGGTCATCCAGAACAATTCGTTTCAGACTCCTTTTCCATCGTTCAACTACGAAGATGTTGGATTGAGCATCAAGGCCAAGCCCTTGGTGAACGGAAACTCGGACGTCAGCCTGGACCTGGAATTACAGTTTCGCGCCTTGCAGGCGCAATCGTTCAACGGGATCCCGGTGATTTCGAACCGCGAGTACAAGGGCAGCATCGCATTGAAAGACGGAGAACCGGCGGTCGTGGCGGGAGTGATCTCGAATTCCGATACGCGCAGCCTGAATGGAATTCCTGGACTGGGAGCGTTGCCGGGCCTGAACCAGGTGATGACCAGCAACAGCAAGGAATCGGACGATGACGAACTGCTGATTTTAATCACGCCGCGAGTCGTCAAACGCGAGCCCAGCCAGAACGCGGAAGTCTGGATGCAGAAATAAATTGAAGTGGAAGCCGGGCGTCCCCGCCATTTGTGCGCAACCTAGTTGCCGTTGTGAGCGGCAAACTCGGTCAGACCTTTCAGCACGTCGTAGGGCAGGCCTCCTACATTGCTGATCTTTCTTCCATTCACGAACAGGGTGGGCGTTCCGGAGACATCGAGCGCGGCACCCAAGGCGACGGAGTGCTGGACCCGGGCAACGGTATCGGGTTTGGCGGCGCAGGCGGCGGTTTCCGGTCCGTTGGCGCCGGACTGTACGGCAATGGCGGTCAGTTTTTCATCCGCATTGGTCGCAGTAATCTCCTTTTGCCCGTCATAAACGGCGGCCACATATTTCCAGAATGCGTCGGGCGAAGTACGTCCAATGCAATCGCCGTAGTAGGCAGCCTTGGCAGCCCAGTCATGGCCGGGCAGCGGGTAATTCTGGAACACCAGCCGGACATTTTTCTCGTCCGACATGAGTTTCTCCAGCGTGGGCTGGGCCTCCTTGCAGTGCGGGCATTGCAGATCGCTGAACTCGACCAGGGTGACGGGAGCGTCGGCCGGGCCGCGCGATGGACCATCGATTCCCTTACTCAGCGCTTCCTGCGCGGCTGCGAAGGGATGTGCGCCGAAGGGAATAATATCGCCCACCACGGCATGCGCTCCATCGGCGGTGACGTACAGGCGGCTAGACTGCTGTCCCTGCGAATTGCTGAGCAAAACCAGCACTTCGCTGAGTCCTTCGGCCTCGGAAGGTCGGATGGCGACGATCTTCCACGTCACGGCGGGATCGTAACCGAACATCTGTTTCATGAAGCCGTTCACCGTATCCTCGGAAGGCAACCGGGTGCTGAAAGCGGGTACCGGGGGAAGCGCGTCTTTGGACTTGGAGGTCGACTTCTGTTGGGCAGCAGCAATTGAGACTGCGAGGACTACGAGTGAGCAGCAGAGCAGCGAACGCATGAGTTCCTTTCGAGAGTTCGAATCGTTTAATTTTGTTCTCGGAGTCAAGGCTGTTGCTATCCGCCGGTTTTGGCTGCAATAGGAAAGCGGCGGCCGGAGCCGAAAGCCTTGACCGAAATTTTAAGTCCGGGCGCGGCCTGCTGGCGCTTGTACTCGGCGCCATCCACCATGCGAATGACCTTCCGCACCAACCCCAGATCATAGTTGCGATCGGCCGCGATCTGTTCCGCGGTGTGCAAGTCTTCCACGTAATCTTCGAGGATAGCGTCCAGGACATCGTACGGCGGCAGCGAATCAATGTCCTTTTGATCGGGACGCAATTCCGCCGAGGGTGGTTTCTCCAGCGTCGCCTGGGGTATCACCGGGCGGCGCGAATTCACGTAGTGGCTCAGACGATACACCAGTGTCTTGGGCACGTCCGAAATCACCGCCAGGCCGCCGACCATGTCTCCATACAAGGTGCAGTACCCCACGCCCAGTTCGCTTTTGTTTCCGGTGCTGAGAACGATGGCTCCGAACTTGTTGGAGAGCGCCATCAGCAGCGCGCCCCGGGTTCGGGCCTGTATGTTTTCTTCCGTCGTATCTTCCTTGCAGCCGGCAAAAACTTTCTGCAGCGTCTTGCGGTAGCTTTCGAAGATATCGGTGATGCAGAGCAACTCGAAGCGAATGCCGAGATTTTCGGCCAGGGCCCGGGCATCATCGACCGATCCGGACGATGAATACGGTCCGGGCATGCCGACGCCAATCACGTTTTCCGGTCCGACCGCGTCGGCCGCAATGCAAGCGGTGAGAGCAGAGTCGATGCCGCCGCTCAATCCGACGATCACGCGCTGGAAGCCACACTTGCGAACGTAGTCGCGCGTGCCCAGCACCAGGGCGGCGTACGCGCTGGCTTCTTCTCCCGGAATCTGCGGGTGAATTTCTCCCGTGAGCTGGTCGGAATCGAAGTAGACCAGGTCTTCCTCAAACGATTTGCCCTGCGCGATGACCTCGCCGGCGGAATTCAGCACCAGGCTGGAGCCATCGAAAACCAGGCTGTCATTGCCGCCAACCTGATTGACCATGACCACCGGAACCTTGTCATGTCGCGCGATGGTGGCCAGCATTTCGCGGCGAAATTCGCGTTTGCCTATCCAGAAGGGCGAGGCCGAAATGTTCAGCACGAAGTTGCCGCCGGCCTGCACCAGCGACTCAACCGGATCGACCGTGTACAGGCGTTTGTTCCAAAAGTGTTTGTCGTTCCATGCGTCCTCGCAGATGGTGAGCGCCATTTGCTTGCCACCCAAAGAAAACAGAGCCTGGCTGTGGGCGGGCGCGAAGTTACGCATCTCGTCGAACACATCGTAGGTAGGAAGAAGCATTTTCGACTGCAGGAAGGCGATAGCGCCGTCCTTGAGCAGGGCCGCCGAATTCATGACCGACTTGCCGGTTTCGGCCTGGGCCGGCGTCACCAATCCGCAAATGACGGCGATGCCGCGGGTCTCGGCGGCAATGCGTTCCACCGTCTCCCGATTGCGGGAGACGAACGACGGACGCTCGACCAGGTCCCGGGGCGGGTAACCGCAGACGGAGAGTTCTGGGAACAGGATCAGGCCGGCGCCGGCCATCGCCGCCTGCCGCGCGAAGTCGGTGATCTTGGCGGCGTTGCCGGAGAAGTCTCCGACTGTGGGATTGATTTGCCCCAGCGCAATCTTCACAGTTCCAGTGTAAAGGTACGGTGCGCGGGAGCCAAGTCGCGAGAGTGTGGAAGGGGAAAGTGTGGTCGCGGGCGAGGTCGCGCGTTCTTTCTGTCTGTGTGGGACCGGGTCTTCGACCCGGTCAGGCGGTGCGAAGCGCCGCAAAGCGGTTGCATAAATCGCAAAACTGCGGCCCTTCAGGCCGCCTGACCGGGTCGAAGACCCGGTCCCACACAAACCCTGTCCACACAAAAGAAGAAGGCTAGATCAGCTGCCGCCGAGACGTAAATTTCAGTTGGGCTGGGGCTTCGGTCCATCCTGACCGAGTGGGTCCGGCGGCGGACCGGACACAGGAGCTCTAGCTCCTCCTCCCGTGGGTGAAGCGGTATCGACGTCCTCGCCGGGACGGCGCAAGGTGGGCGCATTCGGCGGGCGCACCGCTGGTTCGCCCGAGCTCTTGGCTACGGTGGGTTGGAGGTCCACCTCTTTTTCGGTGTGGATGATCTTTTCGCCATCCACCTTCATGCTCTCCAGGCGAACCACTTCGTCGCCTACCAGGCGGACAAAATCCACGTCTGCCGGCGGTTCGCCGTAGATCCACTCCTCGTATTCAACCTCGCCATCTTTTTCCCGAATTTTTTTCGGCGGACGTCCTTTCGAAGCGATCACCATCTCCCGATTCATGCCCACCAGAATCTGGTGCGCTTTGACCGCATCTCTCACCTTGGGTGAAAGGGTCTCGAGATACGCTTCCGTTCTCGATTTGGCGTTGAAGTCAAATACGGGTCGCAGCAAATCTTTCAGTTCCTGCGGATTCAGCTCGGGCACGTAGTCGTTGAAGACAAGATCCACGTAAGAGCCCCGCGGATTGGCATTGGCATCGCTGGGCGCGACTGGGATCGAGCCCCCGCCGCCGGACACCTGGATGTGCTGATACCACTTTTGTCTCTTGGTCGGGCCGCCATTGATTTCGAAGTGAATGCGGTCGTGCTTTACCAGGATCTCGCTGATGCGGGCCTGGTCGCCGGGCTTGGCGGCGGGACCCCACATCGCCAGCATGTTTTGCATCTCTTCCCCACTAGGCGACAGGCTGCCGTCTTTCAGGGTCAGTCCCGTCTTTCCCATGGGAAAAGGAGAGCGGATATAGACCAGTTCGGCATTGAAGGTGCGAATGAGGTCCATCCGGGTTTGCTTGGAAAGATGCGCGGGTTTCTGACTCGTCGGCGCTGACCACGACCGCGCAGAAGAGCACAACGGGGACTAAGACCGAAACGTAACGTGGGTTCATACGACACCCCGAGCCGGCGATTGCCTTGATTATAGCGCCGTCCAGAGAAAAAACGTGCTGTTTAAAACGGGCGATTTTGCCCTTGGTTTCCTTCGCGTCCCTGGCTAATGGACGCGGTTTTAGAAGATCAGACCTCAGGCCGACCAGACATGCAATCCGTTGCGGGCCACCTGCAGCGGCAGGACGTGTCCTCCGTTGTCGCCGATGGCGGTTGCGACCCGGCTGGCTGAGCCCTGCTCCACCAGAAAGATCACGCAACCGCCGCCGCCCGCCCCGCAGGCCTTGGCGGCTCGTCCACCGTGGCGGCCGGCGGCGCTGATCAGCTTGTCGATGAGCGGAGTGGTGATCCCGGGCGCGTTCGTGCGGCGCAGCTTCCATTCTTCGCGCAGCAGGCGGGCGACCTCTTCCCATCTGGCGCTAGCCAGGGCCTGGTGCATGGCGCGCGCGATTTCAACGATGCGCTCGAAATTGCGGAACACCCGCTTGTCGCCGTTGATGTGCGCCTTGAAAACTTCCCAGTTGTTGATGCCCGACTTCCGCGGCGCGCCGGTGTACGCCAACACAAAACGCGACTCGATTTCTTCCGGTGGAACCGTCACCGCTTCGCGATGAATGCCGTCGGCATCGAGATGAATGGCGCTGGCTCCTCCATACAACGCGGGGTAATAATCCTGGCAACCGGTAGGCACCTGGATGATCTGGGCCTCGACGTTCTGGGCGATGACGCGCATCTGTTCGAGGGTGAGGTTGCGATCGGTGAAGCGGGCCAGCGCCGCGGTGCTGGCGATCATGAGCGCGGATGATCCGGAAATGCCGGCGCCGGCCGGGGACTCGGAATCCGTCTCGATGAGGAGGCCTTCCTTGGGAGCAAAAAATTGCAGCAGCCGCGCGGCCAGAGGGAGGCGAAAACGCTTGGTCTCGCGCAAGGCCTCGAAGCTGGAAAACTCCTCCTCGCGGCGAGTATCAACCGAGCGCAAATGAATGCGCCTTCCCTTCAGCGGCGTGATCCGGCAGGTAGTGAGAATGTTGACCGCGAAATTTAGCGTCAGCGCACCGGGATGAAACAGGTACAAGGGCCACAGATCGATGGTGCCTCCAGCCAGGTCAGCCCGGCAGGGGGCCTGCGCGATGATGGTCGGTCCGCTGGCGGCGTAGGTGGTTTTTGCCATGCAGTGTTTTACCACGAGGCACGACCACGTATTTGTCGATCCCGTCGTTCGTTTGAAGGTTCGGCCGTTAGAATTTTCAGCGCCCAGGCGTTCGCCATGCGCAACTACTTTGGTTCTCACACGTTAGAAAGCGTTGACAAGCTTATAGCTTTGCCGCACACTCGGCCTTATAGTCGCTGCTCGGTGGTGGCTATAGTATTGGTCAGCAATAGGTTGTAAAGATGGCCCCTGTCCCTCCCCTTACCCCCACTCCTCCCGAATCTACGGGAGCCCGAGTTCCCGTGCGAACTCGGGCCGACATACCCGACGAAACCCTCACGGGAGTCGACCGCCAACCTGATCTTCGTGAAGCTGCGGAGGATGATCGCATCCGATACTCACCCCACCGATAACATCCTGGGGACGATTGCCGTGGCCGCCCAGTCGCTCACGGGCGCGACCGGAGCTGCTGTCGCCATGCCCAGGGAAGGAGAAGTGGTCTGCGTTGGGAGAAGCGGAGAGACTGCGCCGGAGCTCGGAGACCGGTTAAATGTGGATTCGGGCATCTCAGGCGAATGCCTGCGTACCGGTGTGACCATGCGCTGCGACGATGCCACCAGGGACCGTCATGCGGATGCGGAAGTGTGCCGCCAGCTGGGGTTGAAATCTATCGCGGTAGTGCCGTTACGGGGGCAATACGGCAGGGTGGGAGTGCTGGAGGCTTTCTCCACTGAGTCCTACGCCTTTAACGACGACAAAATGCAGACTCTGGAGCGGCTGGCGGGGCTGGCCGAGGCGGCCTGGGCACGCGGCCTGGTCACCACGAACTCCTCCAGCGAGGTCGCCGAGGCTGCGGCCGCGCCGGTGGGGTTGGTCGAAGACTCGCCGGAGCAGCTTCCTCCCGTCGCCGCAGAAGTGCAGCTGGCGCAGGTGCGGGAGGCGCTCGCCGGCGCGCAGCCGGAAGAGCCACCGCGGCAGAGAATGTGGATTTATGCGGCCCTCGCCGCTACGGTACTCTTGGCCCTGCTTGCCGTGTATGGCTGGAAGGCCTGGTACGCGTCCAGCGTGGCCTCTACGGCTGGCCGTCCTGGCGCAACCGCGCAAGGTGGGGCCGAAGCGTCATCCGCGCCCGAAAGCGCGGGGGCCTCTGCGCCGATAGGCGGGCCGCCGACGTTGCCTGTGGCAAAGCCAACAGCCACCATCAACGATAAACGTCCGTATCGACGGATGCGAGGAACAGATCGCAGGAGCGCAAAGGACGGAACGGAATCGGCTTCAGTTCCGGCCGGTGGCGAAGTTCCCCAGATCGCCGCGTCAATTCCGAACCCCGCCGCTCTGGATAGCGCGCTGGCGGCGCCACCGACGCTGCCCAGGCTGACGGCCGCAATCTCTCAGGGCACCGCGGGAGGCGTTTTGCTGCACAAGGTAAGACCTGTCTACCCGTCAGAGGCGCGTCGCTTGCGCGTCCAGGGCAACGTAGTGATTGACGCCACGGTAACGACGGAGGGGCAGGTGGGGGAATTGAAGTTGGTCAGCGGCGATCCCATGCTGGCGGCGGCCGCGCTGGATGCCGTCCGCCAATGGCGGTACACGCCCTATACGTTGAACGGCAAACCCATCCCCAAGCCGACCCGAATTACCATCAGCTTCATCGCGCCGCAGTAAATTTCGAGAGTCGATATTCTGAAAAAGCTTAGGTGAGATTCAGGGCGCGACGAACCGTGCCGCGTTCCTGCTGAATTTTTTCCTGCAGGAGGGTGATGGCGTAGATGAGCTGCTCCGGGCGCGGCGGGCAGCCGGGAACGTAGACATCCACGGGGATCACCTGATTGACGCTCTGCACCAGGGCGTAGTTGTTGAACACGCCGCCCGAGGTGGCGCAGGCTCCCATCGAAATCACCCACTTGGGCTCCGGCATCTGCTCCCACAGCTGGCGAATCACTGGCGCCATTTTATTGGAGACGCGGCCGGCGATGATGATCAGGTCAGACTGGCGCGGCGACGGGCGAAATACTTCGGCGCCGAAACGGGCAATATCAAAGCGCGATGCTCCCATCGACATCATTTCGATGGCGCAGCAGGCCAGGCCGAAGGTCAGGGGCCAAATCGAATTCTTGCGCATCCAGTTGACCGCGGAATCAAGGGTCGTCAACACTACACCTTCAGGCGTGGGATTTCCGAAGGTCAGTTCTTTGACCACCTTCTTGCCGTTTTCGGTGGTGACGTAAGGTCCGAAGCTGAGTCCGTCTGACATGACAGGTGTATTGTAAACCACGCAGTGGAACCTCAGGTGTGAGAATGCTGCGAGCTGCGAGGGATTCGGCGAAGTCGCTGGAACCTCATGCGATTTTTTGGGCTAGCCGCGGAGCGGCGTCAATAATGTAGCCCAAGGCGCAAGCCGTGGGTCGAAAAGCGGAAATACGAGCAAGCCCCAACCGGGCGAGAGACGTGTCTCACGCGCCGGTCTTTGTCCGTGCCTCGTGATCCATGCCTCGTCTGTTTCTGCCGCCCTTCGGGGCTATTCGATTTGGGCTCCGCTCTACCCACGGCTGGCGCGGTGGTCCATATTCTTTGCGCCGCTTCGCGGCTCTACTTCGTGTGCATGCTCGCTTGAAAGGAGAATCCTCGTGCCTTCCCCGCCGGACAATGGAATGGTCCACCTCAGCAGCCCTTATTCGGTCGCGGAAACCATCCAGCGGCTGGAGTCTTTACTCCAGGCCCAGGGCCTGACCGAATTCTGCCGCATCGACCATAGTGGGGCGGCAGAGAGAGCCGGCCTGAAAATGCCGCCCACTCAAGTGATCATTTTCGGCAGCCCCAAGGGTGGAACGCCCCTGATGATTGCCTCTCCCACGCTCGCCATCGATCTGCCGCTGAAGGCATTGATTTGGGAGGACGGCGGCGGCAAGGTCTGGGTGTCGTACAACACCGCGGATTACCTCAAGCACAGACACAATGTCCCCGACGACCTGATAAAGAATATTGCCGGGATCGGGCCCCTGCTGCAAAAAGTTGTAGGATAGACGGGCAATTATTTGTCCACACATTCTCAAGGAGAAAGAAATGGCTGACCCGAAATCTTCCGACAACGAAAAAGAAATATCCCGCGAGCGACTGGCCGAGCTTTTGAACGAAGACTTGTCTCGCGAGTACCAGGCCATCATCGGTTACGTCGTCTACTCCCAGGTTCTGAAGGGCGCGGAATACATGAACATCGCCGACCAGCTTGCCCTGCACGCCAAACAGGAACTGGACCACGCCTTGACCATCTCGCGCCAGATCGACTACCTGGGGAAGATGCCGACGGTGACTCCGCTGCCGGTCAAAACCTCGGAAGACGCGAAAGATATGCTGCGCTTCGACCTGAATAATGAAAACGAGACGGTACGAAATTATCGGGACCGGATCCGGCAGTGCGAAATCCTGGGAGAATTTGCCATGGCCGAACAGATCCGGCAGATTCTGGTGCAGGAGCAGGACCACCAGATTGATCTGGCCACCGCCCTGGGCGTGGAAGTTCCAAACGTGGGGCGTTCGGTAAAACCAAAGGGAAAGTAAAAAGTAAGACGAGAGAAACCGAGTCGGGCCTAGGCCGACGGCAGACCGCCGAACTCGGCGCTCAGGCGCGCCAGTTTCTGGCGATCTTCACGCCTTTCGGAAAGAAATTCGACTCCGTACAGGTAGACGCTGCGGTTGCGGACTTTGCCGCGCACCCGAACGGGTTCGCCGGTGTGCGGAGTGCGGAACTCGACCTTGACCTGGCTCCCAACCGGCAGATTGGCGGCGGCGAAGAGACCGATGCCGCCTTCGCTGAACTGGATGCCGCGGCCATTCACCACAACTTCGTCGCCCGACGGATCGATGTCGGAGTAATCGACAGGAGCGTCGTCAACCATGACGCGCAACGATGCGTCAAACGGATAACGCTGCCAGCGGCGACGATTTATCGGTTGCTCCATCTCACTCCGGCTTACTTAGACGCCATTGCTCTCAGCCCGGTTTCCCGGCGAACCACACTATTCCCCGCGGTTGGCCCAGCTTTCAAAGTATTGAAATGTGAGGATTTGCGAAAGTTACCATGGTTCAGCGGGGATTGCGTGCGCCGGTAACAGTCGCAGTCTGATGAGTAATTTCGAAGGACGATCGGTTCGCGAAGGCCAAATCTGAGCGGCTAAAGCCGCTGAGATGTGAACGACAAGCCGGAATGAAGTGCCGTAATGCCGGGCCCGATAATCGGTTGTTAGGACCGGATTTACAAATCTCTACAAAATTCAAAACCTGCTGATTTAACCTCTCGCAAGTGAAATTTGGTCGACACCCCGAGTCTCGTTGTTTGATGATTCCGATAAGCAGCGTATCGCTTCGATCACTAGGCAAGAGAACTTGTGGACTCCCATATGTGCGAAGGAGCAGCTATGAAACGGATCCTTTTTTGCTGGTTGCGGTTGCAACGCTGGCTAGCGTCATCGCCTACATGGTCCCTGCATCCGGGCAGGCGGCTCAGAATTCCGCCCCAGTGTACGTGAGCAAAATTCCGTCAGGATACCGCGACTGGCGGTGGATTTCCTCGGCCCATGAAGCAGGCAACCTCAACAGTTTGGGTGCAGTCCTGGGAAACGATGTGGCGATCAAAGCCTATCGCGAAGGAAAGCTCCCGTTCCCGGACGGCACAATCATTGCTGCTTTGCATTACCGTCACGTCCCGTCGGACGAAAACAACAAAGTCTTTGGCCAGGCTCAATCTTTCGTTCCCGGCCCTCCCACAAACATTCAGTTCATGGTCAAGGACTCGAAAATGTACGCGGCGACGGGCGGCTGGGGGTACGGACACTTCAACACGGATGGCAAACCTGGCGACGAGGCGCTACTCAAGACTTGCGCTCCCTGCCACGCGATGGCGACTCGCGATTCTGTGTTCACGCGTTACGCACCTTAACAATCATTTCCTCGGCTTAGTTGGGAGACAGTCTCGACACTATGGCTGGTGTTAAGCCGCAATCACACCAGCAATCGCGATGAAGCCAGCGGATCGGCCCTAGGGATTCAGTACCACTTTGCCGAACATGCGGCTCTTTTCCAGATACTCGTGCGCGGCGCGGATTTCCTGCAGAGGAAAGACGCGATCGACCACGGGCTTCAGTCGTCCGGCAAAAATGTGGCCCAGCACTTCTCGCAGGTCGCTCATCGTCCCCATGTACGAACCCAGGAGTGCGAGCTGGCGGGTAAACAGGAAACGCAAATCGATGCTTGCGTTGAATCCTGTGGTGGCGCCGCAGGTGACCAGGATGCCGGCGGGCTTAAGACACTTGACGCTTTCATCCCACGTAGCCGAGCCCACGTGTTCGATGACGATATCAACTCCTTCTTTGTTGGTCAGCTTGCGCACTTCTTCCGAAATTTTTTGCTGATAGTGGTTGATGCCATGGTCGGCGCCCAGCAGGCGGGCCTTCTCCAGCTTGGTTTCGTCGCCGGCGGTGGTGATCACGCGGGCGTGAAACAACTTCGCGACCTGGATGGCGGCGATGCCAACCCCTGAACTGGCGCCGAGCACGAGCACGGTCTGTCCCGGACGAATACCGCCGCGGCCAACCAGCATGTGCCACGCGGTGGTAAAAACCAGCGGCACGCTGGCGGCCTGGTTGAAATCCAGGCTGTCGGGAATCGGAATCACATTGACCGCAGGCACGGCAATCAGCTCACAATCTCCGCCGTCCACGGCGTTGCCAAACACCGTGAACTCCGGGCACTGGTTCTGAAGTCCGGCCGTACACTTGGCGCAGTGATTGCAGAAATGCATCGGCGTCAGCAACACCCGCTGCCCGGCCTTGAAACCGGTGACGTACTCTCCTACTTCGACGATCTCGCCTGCGATATCAGATCCCAGGATGTGCGGCAGCTTCACTCCGGGCAGGCCTTTGCGAATCCAAAGATCAAGATGATTCAAAGCGCAGGCCCGGATGCGAACCAGGACCTGGTCCTGCCTCAGCCTCGGATCGGGCACATCTTCGTAGCGCAAAACTTCGGGACCACCGAATTCGTGGATGCGGGCGGCTTTCATCGGTCCTCCGACTGGAAATCAAACTACCATAGGCGCATTGAAGTCGACGACTCCGCGTAGCGCCGGCGTCCCGCCGGCTGTCCGGAGGGCGTCTCGCCCTCCGTTCTTCGGCTCTCCTAAGACCGTAGCGGCGCAGGAATAGGCGGGCCTTGCCCGCCGATCGGGCCGGCGAGACGCCGGCGCTACTCAGACTCTCTCCCATGATTGACTTACCCTGTTAACCGACTGATAATCGGGCTGAAATGGACATCTACGAGGAGATCGTCAAGCTGCGGCGGGAGGGACGCCGCGGGGCGGTAGCGACCATCGTCAACGCGCGCGGTTCGATTCCCGCGTTCGAGACTGCCAAGATGCTGGTGCGCGACGACGGCTCCATCGTGGGCACGGTCGGCGGGGGCTGCGTCGAGGCGGAGATTTGGCAGGCGGCGCGCGAAGTGATGGAAAGCGAGAAGGCTCGCACCCTGACCTTCAACCTCAATCATGATCCCAAGTACGATACCGGGCTGGTCTGCGGCGGCACGCTGGATATTTTCGTCGAGCCGGTTTTACCTCCAGCTTCGCTTTATATTTTCGGTGCAGGTCATGTTTCTATAAGCCTTTATAATGCTGCGCGAGTCGCGGGTTTTGAAGTGACCGTGGTGGACGATCGCGCCGCTTACGCCAACCGTGAACGGTTTCCTGAGGCCAAAGAAATCATCGCTGAAGATTTCGACCGGGCCCTGGCGCGGCTCTCACCGGGCGAATCGGCTTATCTCGTAATCGTCACCCGCGGGCATCGCGATGACATGCGCGTGTTGCGCTGGGCGGTGCAGACGCCCGCCCGGTATATCGGGATGATCGGCTCCCGGCGTAAGACCATCACCATCTTCCAGGAGTTGACCAAGGAAGGACTATCGCCGGACCTGTTCGAGCGCGTGCACGCTCCGGTAGGCCTGGACATCGGGGCCATCACTCCGGAGGAAATTGCGGTGTCGATTACGGCCGAGCTGATTGCCGCGCGCCGGCGGGTGGAGCGGGACCTGCCGCACATGAGCTGGTTCCATTCACGGCAGCGCGAAGCGGACGCCTCGGAGAAAGAGTTGGAAGAATCAGAAGAGGAAGCATAGCCGCGAAGCGGCGCAAGAATAGAGCCCACGGCGCAAGCCTTGGGTGAACAGCAAAAACGCGAGCCAGCCCCAAAGGGGCGTAAGAATGGTTCGAGGCAAGCGAACCGATGTATCCCACCGATTCATTCATCCCTCACGGTCAAAGTTTGTTATCTTCGCTACATGAGCCGGGCGCCCAGTTGGTGCGGAGTGATACTGGCAGCGGGCGAATCCTCGCGCATGGGATCGGATAAGGCGTTGCTCCCCTGGCCTCCGGTGCCCAAGGGCGAGCCACTTTCCGGCGAGACTTTTCTGTCGGCGGCGATTCGCTCCCTGGGCTCCGCCACAGACCAGGTGGTGGTTGTTGTCGGAGCCAACGAGCGTCTGCTGGCCCCGGTGATCTATGCCAGCGGCGGATCGCTGGTGCGAAATCCTGCACCCGAGAATGGCCAGTTCAGCTCCCTGCGGGTGGGCTTGCAGGAGGTGCTGAACCTGGGCCGAGATGCCGTGATGATTACGCTGGTGGATCGTCCGCCGGTCGCAGGGGTAGTGCTGGCCGGTCTACGGGCCGCCTTTGAAGCCGCCGCGTCGGAAGTCTGGGCGGTGGTGCCGGAATATAACGGACGGCATGGCCATCCATTTTTGGCCGGACGCGAAATGATCGAGGCATTTCTCAAGGCGCCGGCTACAGCCACCGGGAGAGAAGTTGAACATCAGCATCCCGAGCACCTGTTGTACGTTCCAGTGAATGATCCGAACGTCGCCATGAATGTAAATACTCCCGAGGAGTATGCGGCGTTGTTAAATCCTCAAGCGAGCTGATCCCTCCATTCAAATGCATCCCGAAAACACAAAAGTGGGTTCTCGATTGAATACTGCCGAGTTCATGCAGAAGGTGCTGCAACTGAAACCCGGCCTGGCTGTTTTTGATTGCGACGGCACGCTCTGGGCGGGCGATGCCGGATTCGGCTTCTTTGACTGGGAGCTAACGCGCGGACTGGTTGCGGACGACGTTGTCCGCTGGGCCCGTGCGCGTTACGCCGAGTACCTGGCGGGCGGGGTCAGCGAAGACGACATTTGCGCCGAAATGGTGACCATCAATCG
Organism: Terriglobia bacterium; assembly: GCA_963841075.1. Classification (GTDB taxonomy): domain Bacteria; phylum Acidobacteriota; class Terriglobia; order Terriglobales; family Acidobacteriaceae; genus JAIQFF01. Next base: position 74,667 of record CAWJBA010000027.1, on the reverse strand, counting down.
CGGCCTTCCAGTGGCCGACGTAGTGCGCGCGGCGGGAGAATTTTTCGAAAAAACCATGGTGCGTGGATTTTTTCCTGAGATGAAAGACCTGGTGTTTCGTTTGCACGATATGGGCTGCGAGGTCTGGGCGGTCTCCTCCACCAGCGAATGGGTCATCCAGGCGGGCATGAAGCATTTCGGAATTCCAGCCAGCCGGATACTGGCGGCCGCGGTTGCCGTCGAAGACGGCAAGGTTACGGAAAAGGTCATCCGTGTGCCCAGCGGAGAAGGCAAGCCGCGAGCGATCCGCGAAGTGATCCGGCGCACGCCGGACGCCGTCTTCGGAAATTCCATCTGGGACGCCGAAATGCTGGAAATCGCCCGCCACCCCTTTGTGATTAATCCGACGCCGGAGTTGACGGCCATCGCCGGTGAGCGCAAGTGGCCGGTCTATTTTCCTGACCCGGTTTCCAGTTTGTAGTTCCCTGTTCCCAGTTGCTGAATCAGCGCGGCGAGGGTGTCCATCGCTAGATGGCTGGCATGGGTCGAGGCCGGAGGCAGTCCGCCCAGGGTCCCCACTAATTCTTCGCGGCGGAGTCGACGGGCCTCATCGACGGTCCTTCCCTGCACCAGTTCAGTGAGCCGCGAGGCGCAGGCTACGGTGGGAACACAGCCCTGGGCGAGAAATCGTATGGCTTCGATGCGGCCGCCGTGAATGCGTAAAGTCAGTTTCAGAATATCGCCGCAGGCCGGATTCTCCAGCTGGGCGGAAGCGTCGGCACTTGCCACTTCGCCAGCGTTGCGCGGATTCTGGAAGTGGTCGAGCACCTGGGGGGAATACATCGATTGGCGTCTCAAATGTCGTCTTCGAAATCTACCTCGATGGGATCGATCAGCGGAATCAGCCAGGCCAGCAATTTCTGGTGCACTGGATGCGGTCCGTAGGCATCCAGCGCGGCCTGATTGCTGAATTTCATCACCCCTCCCAGTTCATAGCCCTGGGAGCGGGGAGAAATATTTACCCCGACGGAGGTTTCCACCAGACCCGGGATCTGGCCCTGCAATTTTCTTATTTCCGTGATGACACATTGCTTCTGTTCCTCGGTGACGCCTGGCTTCCAGCGAAAAGCGAACATGTGGATGAACATGACGGCCTGAAAATCCTCCGGGAGATTGTAACGTTTAAGGGATGAATCCCAAAAACTCGCGCTTCAAGAAGGAAGGGAATGGCGTTGTCGGCGGCGATTCACCCGGTTCTTTTCCACAACCCGAAGGGCTAAGATGGATCACCGGCATGCGTATTTGATCTAGTGCTCTCGGCCGGAAGACCAACGGCCACTCTATGCCATCTGGTTCTGTAGTCGAGGACGTCAAAAAAGAGATCGATCGCCTCAACCAGGCCGCGGGCTCGGTCGAAGACTTTATGTGGGAAACCGTGAAGCTGCTGCATGACCGGATGCTCAAATACAACTGGGTCGGTTTCTACATGCTGGAGGACAAGTTTCCCGATTCCCAACCCCGGATGCTGGCCCTGGGGCCCTTTCAGGGAGCCATGACACCGCACACGCGGATTCCTTTGAACCAGGGGATTTGCGGCGCCGCTGCCACCATGGGCAAGACCATCGTGGTGGATGACGTCACGCTCGACAACCGCTACCTGGCCTGCTCCACTGAAACTAAATCCGAAATTGTGGTGCCCGTGTTTGTGCGCAATAGAGTCGTGGGCGAACTGGATGTCGACAGCCACTTCCCTGCCGCTTTCGGAGACGAAGACCGCAAACTGGTGGAGTATTGCGCTTCCCTGGTGGGCAAACAGCTGGAAAAGCTTCCGGGATGAGCAGCCAGAAGGATCAGACGAGTCCAATCCAGGGCGGCCGGGGATCCGAACCGCCGCGCCGTTCTCAGCGGCCTCCATTGCCCTCGGTGAAGCGAGTCGTGGCCGCATTGATTTTCAAGGACACCCAGATTCTCGTCTGCCAGCGCACCCGGCACCAGACCATGCCGCTGAAATGGGAGTTCCCTGGCGGCAAGATCGAAGAGGGAGAGCAGCCGCGCGATGCCTTGCGCCGAGAATTGAATGAGGAACTGGGTATCGATGCAACGATCGGGGAAGAGGTGGCACGCATCCGGCACGAGTACAAGAATGGATCGGCTGTCGAGTTGGGCTTCTATGTGGTGCGTGAGTACAAGGGCGAAATCGAGAACAGGATCTTCAAAGACATGCGTTGGGCGGTGCGTGGGGAGCTGCCATCATTCGATTTTCTGGAAGCCGATCTGCAACTGGTAAGGGAGTTAGCCGAAGGAAAAATTGTCTGAAGTTGCACGACCACTCTGCGATTGTCATCCTGAGCGAAGGGATTGCTTCGCGGTAGCGAAGCAATCACGCAGTCGAAGGACCTCTACTCTTCACATCCCTGCTTACATTGCAGCAATCTAAAAAAGAACCCTTCGCGCCGACACCCGATTAACCGGTAGGGGTCCTTCGACTTCGCGGGGCTTCGCATCGCGAAGCCCCGACTCCGCTCAGGATGACACCTCTACCTCTACCCCGACCCTCCTCGCAGCGTCCAGAACCAGGCCAGAGTCAACCCCACCATGACCACGGTAGTCGTCCAGGCGATGACGTTGTAGAGAGGAGAGCTCACATACTCCCCCATCAATTCCTTCTTGTTTACCAGCAGCAGCATGAAGACCAGCACGAAGGGCAGCACGACTGCCGTTCACGACCTGGGACAGAATGGAAATCTTAACCAGAGGCATATTGGGCATCAGGATCACGCCGGCGCCGGCCACGATCAGGATGGTGTACAGCCAGTAGAAAACCGGAGCTTCGCTGAATCGCTTGCCCACGCCTGATTCAAATCCCAGTCCCTCGCAGACCGTGTAGGCCGTCGAAAGCGGCAGAATCGACGCCGCGAACAGCGAGGCATTGAACAATCCCATGGCAAACAGAATGTAGGCGTAATCACCAGCCAGGGGATGAAGGGCCTGGGCCGCGTCTTTCGCGTCACTGATGTTGTGGTAGCCATGCACGTAAAGCGTGGCACGCGCAGGCCACAATGATGAACCAGGCCACGATGTCGGTGAAGATGCAGCCCGTGACCACGTCGAGCCGCGAGGCGTTGTATTGCCGCTTGGTCACGCCCTTCTCCACGATCGATGCCTGCAGGTAGAACTGCATCCAGGGGGCGATGGTGGTGCCGACCACGCCGATTGCCATGTACAGATAATCCTGGCGCAGGAACATTTCCTTGTGCGGGGGCACGATGGTGGCTTCGAGTGCCTGCAGCCATGCCGGCTTGGCCAGAACTCCGGCAACAATGTAGGTGAGATAGAAAAACGAAGCGACCAGAAAAACCTTCTCCACGCTCTTGTACTGGCCCTTGACCACGATCAGCCAGACGATGACCGCGCAAATGGGAACGGTGATAGTACTTATTGAGGCCGAACAGCTCCAGGCTGCCGGCGATACCGGCAAACTCAGTCGACCACGTTGCCGAAGTTGACGATGATCAGGCCGATCATCATGAAAAACGTAATGCGAAATCCAAACTCCTCGCGAATCAGGTCGCTTAGACCCTTGCCGGTGACTGCGCCCATGCGGGCGGCAATCTCCTGCACCACGATCAACGCCACCGTGATGGGGATCATGGTCCATAGCAGCATGTGCCCGAACTGGGCGCCGGCCGCGGAATAGGTCCAGATGCCGTCGGCATCGTTGTCCACGTTCGCGGTGATAAAACCGGGACCGACGACGGCGAAGAAGATCAGAAGCCGAATTTTCTGGCGTTTCAGGAAATTCTTCATGCGTAACCAAAAGATTGTTCAAGTGACCGATTAGCATAAATGGACTGAAGAAATCTGGATAGGTGAAATCGGAGAACCGTCGTTGGCTGTTGGTCGTTGGTCGTTGGCCAAACCTCAATACGATGGGTTTGGCCAACGACCAAAGACCAACGACCAACCACCGCTCTTCTAATAAAGATTGGCGCGCAGCAGGCTGATGATGTCATCGGAGGTGATGACACCGGTTAGCTTCTTATTGTCATCTACGACCGGCAGAGTCGAGCAGGTTGTACTTGTCGAACAGTTCCGCAACCTCTTTTTCCTTGGAACCGCCGTGGGTAGAGATCAGAGGTTCCTGGGTCAGCGAAAGCATGGGGGTGTCAGGAGTGGCCAGCACAATCTTGGCCAGCGGTACCGCGCCGGCCAGTGTGCCGTGCGAGTCCACCAGGTAAATCGTGCTGACGGTTTCGACGCCGCCCTCGAAATGACGCAGGGCCTCGACTGCATCGTGTACGGTGGCGCTCACCCTCACCGCCAGGTACTCCGTATTCATTCGGCCGGCAGCGGTGTTTTCCTTGAACTCCAGGAGTTCGACCATCTCCTTGCGTTCCTGGGGCTGCATTTCCAGAAGAATTTCCGAGGTACGCTCTTCAGGCAGATCGGCCAGCAGGTCGGCGGCCGCGTCTGGTTCCATCTCCTCGACGATTTCGGCCGCGCGCTCTGAGTCGAGAGACTCCAGGATCGCCTTCTGTACCTTCGGCTCGACCTCCTCGAGCGCTCCAGCGGCTACGCCTTGCTCGAGTGTCTCGAACACAGCCTCGCGCTCGTCGGGAGCCAGGTCCTCGACAATATCGGCGATGTCGGCGGGGTGCAGCTTGGCCAGACGCTCGTGTGAGATTTTGAGTTTTACCCGGCGGGCAGGGTCGGTTTCGATGAGGTCAACAAAATCCCACGGGATGCTGCGGGGGGGAATCTGATTCAAGAGCGCCCGCAGCGCCACCAGCGGAACCACGCCCTTCAGCAATCGCCGGACCGCGCCCCGGGGCCCTACGTCCACCGAGCCCACTTTCAGCACCACCCGGTTGGCGACGGATTCCTGAAGAAGATCAAGATCGTTCACCCGGACGACCTTTCGCCCAAAGACATCGATAACCTGCTGGTCGAGCAAATCGCGGCCCAGCAGGAGCATGCCCTCCGAACCATCGGACCGGGCCCATCCGGATACTGCGGTGTCGGCGCGGACGCCTCCCTCAATCGAGGTAACCGATACGAATGGCAGAAGGCGGTCGCCATTGCTGGTCTTTACAATCAGGACCGCAACCCGAGCCCGGTCTTCCTGCGGGACCAGCGCCACCTCGCGCACCCTGCCGCAATGGCTCCCGGCGGTGTCAAAAACCGCCGTACCCAGCAGTTCGCTAAGCGCAAAGGTCAGCATGCCCCGAGAATACTCAACTGCTGACCAAGAATCTACATACTTGTAACGCCGGCGTACCGCCGCCTGAAGGGCGGGCAAAGCCCACCGGCTTTGTGGCGCGACCCCTGTCAGGAAGCGCGATTCAGCGGAGGCGCGACGCCCTCCGGGACAGCCGGCCTGACACCGGCGCTACCGGAATTCAACCTCCGCGTTGACATTTCCGGGGCGTAAGGGCAAACTACCGCATTCGCTGCAACCGCGTATTTTCCGGCCACAGTTCAGTACGGCCTGCGGCAAGGATGCGGTGACAGCGAAGATTCCAGGCTCCACCAGTTGCGCCCTTACAATCTTAGCCATGACCGAACAACGGGTCTCCTACGAGTTAGATTCGACGCTGGAGACCGTCGACAGCGCCGAGCAGGCAGCCAGCCGGATCGCAACCGAGGCGGGCTTCGACGACGAAGAGGTCATGAGGATCGCCATGGCGGTGCGCGAGGCTGCGGTCAACGCCGTGCTCCATGGCAACGCTTATGATCCCGGCAAGAAAGTCAGTCTGGCCTTTGAGCAGACTGGCGGGAACCTGGTGATCACAATCAAGGACCAGGGCAAAGGGCTGGATCCGGATAAGATTCCCGATCCACTGGCGCCGGAGAATCTGTTGAAGACATCGGGCCGGGGCATTTTTCTCATACGCTCGTTCATGGACGAGGTGGTGATCAGCCCCTCCCAGACGGGCACCGAAATCAAACTTGTGAAACACGTCCACGGACCATCCGAGGGCGTTAAGGAGGCTTCCCAGTGAGCATGAAGACCAGTACGCGCCAGGTTGACGGCGTCACCATTGTGGATTGCAGCGGCCGCATCACTCTCGGCGAAGGCAGCGTAATACTGAAGGATGTGGTGCGCGAGCTGCTTTCCAAGGGGCAGAAGAAAATCCTGCTTAACCTTGGAGACGTGAACTACATCGATAGCTCGGGTATCGGCGAGCTGGTCAGCGCTTTCACAACTGTGCGTAACCAGGGCGGCGAACTCAAGCTGCTGAACCTGACCAAGAAAGTCCACGACCTGCTGCAGATCACCAAGCTCTACACCGTCTTCGACGTGAAAGACGACGAAGCTGGCGCAGTCAAGTCGTTCAGCTAGGCTTCCCTATATATTTATTTCTGGCGAGGGCCGGTATCAGTCCGGCCCCGAGTTGTTTCTATTTCGGGAAATTCGCAGATTTCTTTCTCTCCCGGCCGCTGCCCGTCATTCCCCCGCCCTACAATTGCTCTGGGACTGATCCGTCGACCAACGTCTCCCCGAGCCTTGTCTACCGTTAAACAATTTTCGATGCTGGCTGCATTGACGCTGTGCAGCAGCTTTGCCTGTTCCGACTGCATCGCGGTCGCCGAAGCCCGCAAGCACGTGGGCGAGGTCAAGTGCGTAACGGGTACGGTGGTGAGAGTCGAAGAAGGGGTACGCGGAGTTCATTTTCTGGACTTCTGCGACGATTTCCGCTTATGCCCGTTTACCGTCGTGATCTTCCCCGCCGACCTCAAGAGCGTGGGCGACGTGCGGCAGCTGCAAGGCCGGCTGGTCGAGATCCACGGCCCGGTCAAAGAGTACGACGGTCGTGCGGAGATCGTTCTTCAGGAATTCCGCCAGCTCGGCGGCGCAGGGGCGAGGATTCCGCCTCTGCCGAAGAACTACGACGTCGAGAAGAAGGGCCGCTACAGCGCCGGAACATTCAGCCATCCCAAAGCTGCAAGAAAGACTTCCAAGAAGCAGCCCCCTGACATCGTTACCCAGGCGCCCGAGGACCCGGAACAATAAGTCACGCCGGGGACCTTAGAGCCGCAATCGGTTATTCGTGATTTTTCCCGTGCGCTGCTTGTACCAGTTGCGAGACTCTATCTTCGCGCACGATGAAGCGCGTGTATTCGTTGTCTTTGAGCGTTCCCAGCGAGATATTTTCGTTCCTGTAGCGCATGGGACTGGCGGCGGGCGTCCTCAATCCGACGTGGATCTCGCGAACCCCCGTTTTTTCGAGGACATCCTTGACGTTGCGCTCGTCGATCTTGCCACAAGCCATGACGATCACGCGTCCGTCCGCTCCCTCCACCAGACCCCGGATTGTCACAGCCCCTTCGACGGCAGTTTGCGCCCCGCCCGATGTCAGGATCCGGTTCGCGCCGGCTTCAACCACTTGATCCAACGACCGGCGAAGATCGGCGGCCATATCAAAGGCGCGATGGAAGGTTGTCGCAAGCGGCCGCGCGAGGTCGACCAGGTGACGCGTCTTCTCAATGTCAACGTTCGCATCAAGATCCAGAATCCCGAACACGACACCCTGCGCGCCCAGCTGTTTGGCCATGAGCACATCACGGCCCATGATGCCGATCTCTTCGGCGGTGTAACTGAAATCACCTGCCCGCGGTCGAATCATTACGTGCAAACCGATCGAGATTTTCTGGCGTACTGTAGCGATCAGGCCGGCACTGGGGGTTATGCCGCCTTCGAGAAGACTGCTGCACAGTTCAACCCGGCTGGCTCCGCCACGTTCGGCTGCCATCGCCGACTCCAACGAATCGACGCACACTTCGATCGTGCAAACTTTCTTGTCCACCGGCTCCCTACACCATCCCTTTCCTCAGTTTTTCCAGCGGATAAAACGTTCCGCGCCAAACTACCCCCCCGCGCCCCAGGGTCAGAAAGGTCGAGCGCAGCATGGTGTAAACGAACAGCGCGGTGCTGACCGGATGCAGAACAAAGTAGTAAGGCGGAATATCCGACTTCCGCGACATGCCTACGTAGATCGCGAACATGGAGAACAGGGCCACAGCATATCCCAGCCTCGCCCAGCCGTGGGCCAGCCAGATGCCCGCGAAGGGCATGAGGTTCAGGAAGGCGAGCGCGAAGCAGGAGGCCAGCGCCCGCGGCCACTGGAACGACATGATGGCGAAGAAATTCTTGGTGAGGTTATCCACCACGCCGAGCGCGCCCTTTGCCCAGCGGATAGAAATCAGGTCGGCGCCAAAGACATTGCGTTGGGTGTAGCCGGCATTCTTCACGACCTTGCCCAGTTTCATGTCGTCGAGCACGTCGAAGCGAAGCGCTTTGTACGTGCCCAGGGCATCGTAAACGGTCCGTCGAATCATATTGAATGCGCCGACGCCCATGTGGTCTTTGGTTTTTGGATCGGCGACTTTCCAGGGACGGTGTCCGAAGGCGAACAGCGTTTGAAAGAAGGCAATCATCATCCTTTCGCCCGGGTGTTTCATGATCATGCGGGGAAAAAGGACGAGATGGTCGGCGCGTTCAGATTCGGCGTAAGCCAGGGCCCGGCGCAGAGAATCAGGCTTGAACAGAACATCCGCATCGGTGAACAGGAGCCAGTCACCATCGGCGAGGTTGGTCGCGCACCACATGGCGTGCGGTTTACCCATCCATCCGGCGGGCAATTCGGTGACATGGACGACCTTGAGCTGGCCGGGGTGCGCGGCTGCCGCGACTTTCTCCATCACGTCGCCGGTTCCATCGGTCGAGCGGTCGTTCACCGCAATGACCTCGTAATTGTCGTATTCGAGAGCCAGCAATCGAGAGAGCGTGGCCTCGATGTCGGCAGCTTCGTTGCATGCGGGAACAACGATGCTGACGCGAGGATCGCCCGACGGAGTGCGGTCCCAGGCTGGAGTGGAAATGTCGGCAATTTTCGGCACGCCGATCGCAGCTTCGGCGAGACGCCAGAACCACGCCAGACCCAGGGCGCAGCCAGCAATCCAGTGGAAATAATTCATCCCGCCGGAGCTCCGGCGGCGCCTGAATCATTCTGGGTGCGAACGGTAGGAGCGTAGCGCATGCCGTAAAAGAGTATGGCAGAAGAGACGCCCATCGCGATCACCGGCAGGATGAACGCAGCCTGCAACGAATGGCGGTCGGCCACGTATCCCATGAGCGTGGGCGAGGGAACATCTCCGAGAAGATGAAAAAGAAAGATGTTGACCGCGATGGCGGTAGCGCGAATGTGAGAACCGACGGAGTTCACCAGGGCCGTATTGAGAGGCGAGGTATTCAACAAGAGCAGAAACGCCGCCACCGCGATGGCCGGGACCATGTATGGTCCTTTGTGAAATAGAGCGACGATCATGACCGGCACACCCAGTCCCATGCTGACTGCCGAAACGAAGTAATACGAACCCTTCATCCGAGGCAGCAATCGGTCACCCAGCCAGCCTCCAATCAAGGACGCCAGAATGCCGTCGACTACAACGATCTGGCCAAAAATCAGGTTCGCAGATTCCAGACTGTAACCCCGCGCCCGAGAGAGAAAAGTCGGCATCCACACCTGGATGCCTCCCAGCGAAAATGTCCCGGCTGCCATGCCCAGAGTCACCGCCCAGAAGGCGGGGTTGCGAGCCAACCCCACGAGAGTTCCCCGCTCCGGAGTTTCTTTCAGGGAGTCGAACTGACCGCGCGGCGGTTCAGGAAGGAACCACACCGCAAGCGCCAGCAGGAAACCGGGAAACGCGGCAATATAAAATGGAAAACGCCACCCGTGCGTGGCTCCCAAATGGCCTCCCAGCAGATAACCCGCCGCGGTGCCAACCGGGATCGCCAGATAAAAGATTCCGAAGATGCGGCCGCGTTTATTTTCCGGAAACGAATCCGCGACAAACGTCGGCGCAATGGTCACAAACGTGGCTTCACCCACCCCCACGAGAGTATGCCGCAGCAGTAATTCTCCGAAGGTGTGAGTGACCGCCGTCATCAACGTCAGGCCGCTCCAAAACACCGCACCCAGCACGATGATCAACTTGCGCGAATAGCGGTCTGCCAGAGGACCGACAAATGGCGCCGCCACCATGTAAAACAGCAAAAAAGCGCTGGTGAGATATCCCACCTGCGCGTTGGTGAGCTTGAACTCGGTTTGCACCAGCGGCTGCACCGCAAACAATACCGAGCGATCGATGTAGTTAAGGAAGTTCAGCGTCGTCAGGATGACGAGCGCGGTCCAGGGATAAAGTTTGCGTTGGGTCACTTGGGGAAGGAATATAACATGCAGCGCGTTTCTCTCATCCCTTGTCATCCTGAGCGGAGTTGACCGATTCGTTCCGAATCGGTCAACGCAGTCGAAGGACCCCTACCTTTCCACGAACCTGCGTTTGCGAGCAGATGTACGCAACATCGCTTCCGGCACTTGATCAGCTTATAGGGGTCCTTCGACTCCGCAAGAATTTCGCGAAGCGAAATTCTCGCTCCGCTCAGGATGACACTTGCCGTTTCGGACGCGGCCACCGTGCCACGACGACCGTCGAGATTCCACCGCGCGGACGGAAATCACCCTTCACTTCCGCCCAGACTGGTTTTGCCCAGCGCACCACGTCTTCCAGAACGCGGTTGACGATATTCTCCTGAAAGATTCCTAAATTGCGGTAGCTTTGCAAATATTCCTTCAGGGACTTCAGTTCCAGGCAATGCTTGTCCGGCATGTAGCGAATGGTCAGGTTGCCGAAATCCGGCAGGCTGGTCTTGGGGCAGACCGAGGTGAACTCCGGGTCGTCTACGACGATTTCGTATCCCGGGAACTGGTTAGGCCAGGTTTCGATTTCGGGAAAATCGTGGTCAAGTCCTGCTTGAGCGTGCTCTGGCGTGTAACGTGGCTTGGGCATAGTTCTATTGTAAACAGTAGCGCCGGCGTCCCGCCCTCCGCTGTTGAAAAGCGTTTTCGCCTCGAAGACCTGGCGGGCTTTGCCCGCCCACCGGGCCGGCGGGACGCCGGCGCTACCTTCAATACCTCCGCTTCCTGACTGGGAATTGTGCATCTATAGTCTTAAGGGTTAAGGCTGGGCTCAGCCACGCGGTGGTACATTATCTAGCGCAAGATGGCGTTGACTGCGAACAATAACGGATTTTTCAGCCGCAATCGCTGGCTGCTGTGGGCGGCAGGGATTGCCGTCGCTGTGTTGCTGCTGGCCTCATTCATGTCGCGCGACGAGGTGATCCCCATACGCGCCGCCATGGTTGAGCGCAGCACCATCCGCAGTGTTATTTCCACCAACGGCAAGGTGGAACCGCTGCAGAGCTTTGAAGCCCACGCGCCGGTTGGCACCACGGTAAAGAGGCTGCTGGTCAAAGAGGGCGATCGCGTGAAGCGAGGGCAACTGTTGGCCCAACTGGATGACGCCGATGCCAGCAGCCAGGCGGCCCGCGCTCTGGCTCTGGTACGCGCTTCGCAGGCCGATGTGAGCGCCCAGCAGAGCGGCGGCAATCGCGAAGAGGTCCTGACCCTGGATTCCCAACTGGTGAAAGCGCGCAATCAGCGAGACACTGCCCAGCGCAACCTCGAAGCTTTGAAGCGCCTGCAGGAACAGGGCGCCGCTTCGCCCGGCGAAGTAAAGCAGGCGGAAGATCAGCTGGCGGGGGCGGAAGCGGACTTGAAGCTGACCCAGCAGAAACAGAAAGGGCGCTATTCGCAGCCCGAGATTGCGAGAGTGGAAGCCCAAAAAACAGAAGCGCAGAGCGCGTATGCGGCGGCGGAAAATATTCTGCGTCAGTTGAATATCCGCGCGCCGTTCGATGGCATTGTCTACTCCCTGCCGGTTCACCAGGGCGCCTACCTCAGTCCCGGAGACCTGGTGTTGCAGGAGGCCGATCTTTCGAAAGTTTTGGTGCGCGCCTACGTCGACGAGCCCGACGTAGGGCGGTTGGCTCGCGGCCAGACCATCGATCTGACCTGGGACGCGATGCCGGGACGGACCTGGCAGGGTTCGGTCAGCACCATACCGTCCACGGTGAAGCTGCTGGGGACACGCAACGTTGGCGAAACCACCTGCGTCGTGGATAACCAGGATTTCAAGCTTCTGCCCAATATCAACGTGGGGGTCACGATCGTCACGGCGGAGCACCAGAATGCGCTCACCGTGCCCCGCGAATCGGTTCGGCTCGACGATGGCAAGACTTTCGTCTACCAGATTGTGCATGACGAGTTGCAGCGCCGGGACATCCAGACTTCGATTTCGAATCTGACCCAGGTTGAGGTCGCGAGCGGAATCACGGAAAAGGCTCAGGTTGCCTTGGCCTCGACCAACTCGAAACCGTTACACGAAGGCACAGCGGTAAAAGTGGTTCGATAGACGGTTCACGCTGGACGGCTGAGGAAAGATGAACATAAAGGTTCTGATTTTCGCGTTGGCCCTGTTCCCCGCCGCGGCGGTTGCGGACGACTCCGCTCCCGCGCTGCTGGCCGCGGGACGGGCCGACGATGCCATTACGACGCTGCACTCCAAGCTCAGCAGCTCTCCCAACGATGCCCAGGCTCACCATCTGCTTTGCCGCGCCTATTACTCCATGGGCGATTGGGACCGTGGCATCCCTGCCTGCGAGAGGGCGGTTGCGCTCGAGCCCGACAACAGCCGTTACCACCTGTGGCTCGGCCGGATTTATGGCGAGAAGGCGGATGGTTCCAGTTTCTTCAGCGCGGCATCGCTGGCCGGTAAAGTGCGAAACGAGTTCGAAGCTGCAGTCCGGCTCGATCCGAATAACGTGGATGCGCGCAGCGATCTGGGCGAGTTCTACCTGGAAGCACCGGGCATCGTCGGTGGCGGACGCGATAAAGCCGAAGCTCAAATCCGGGCATTGGCTATGCTCGATCCAGTCAAAGCCGACTATCTTAAAGGCCGCATCGCCGAGAAGAAAAAAGATCCGGCCACGGCCGAGAAGGAATACCGCGCCGCCATCGCAGCCAGCCAGGGCAGCGCGTTGACCTGGTTCAATCTTGCGCTGTTTTTCCGCCATCAGGAGCGCTGGAACGACATGGAAGACGCGATCCACCGTGCCGTCTCGGCGCAGGTGGAACAGCCGGAAATCATCATGGAGTCGGGAGAAGTGCTGCTGCGCAGCGGGCGCAATTATCCTGCGGCCATTGAATATCTGCGGCGCTACCTGGCCCTGAGTTCCAAAGCCGAAGAAGCGCCGGCGTTCAAGGCTCACTACCTGCTGGGCACCGCGTTGGAGAAGCAAGGCGACAAACAAGGTGCGGCTCAGGAATACCGTGCGGCCCTGTCCCTGGCCAGGAATTTCTCACGCGCCCAGGAAGCTCTGGACCGGCTCAACCGTTGAACGGCTCGGAGTCCTGCACTCGTTTACAATCCCATTTTCTGCCCCGTTGAATTTCTTGTGCCCGTCGAATTTCTCGTGAAGGTGAAGAGATGAACTTCGCTCCTCGCTGTGCTCCGCGTATTGGCGCTTTTTTGCTGCTTGCGATTTTCGGCTTGCCCCGGCTGGCGGCCGAGCCTCTGCCCTTGAAGCGCGCGGTTGAATTGGCCCTGGCCCACAGCACAACCGCGGCTGCGGCCCAGGCTGATGAGCAGCGCGTCTTCGCCTCCTATCGCGAGGCTCGTGGTCAATATATTCCCCAGTTTATTCTCGGCTCGGGACTGGGGAAATCCTGGGGATATCCCTTGAGCCTCGAGGGCTCGGCACCCTCGATCGTCAACTTCAACAGTCAATCCGCCGTTTTCAATCCTGCGCTGCGCGATTTTGTCCGCGCCGCGAGGACGGATTGGAGCGCAGCCACGCTGCAAAGCAAAGACCAGCGCAACCAGGTGATCCAGGACACCGTGCTGAGCTACGCCGAGCTGAGCAAGTGGGAAAGACTGTTGGGTCATTTACAGGAAGAACATGCGGCCGCGGTTCAAGTGGAGCAGCAGGTCGATCAACGGATCCAGGAGGGAGTGGACCGCCCGATGATGCAGACCAGGGCCCGCCTCAGCACGGCGCGGCTGCGCCTGCGCCTGGCCGAGACTCAGGGCGCGATTGATGTGATCCGCAACCGGCTGGCTCACCTTACCGGGCTTCCGGCCGCTGCCATCGAAACCGAATCGGATTCCATGCCGCCGTTGCCGGAAGTGAAGCAGGAAGCTGATCTGGCCACCACGGCAGTGCAGACGAGCCCGGGGTTACGAGCAGCGGAAAGCCGTGCTACGGCCGAAACCCTGCGAGCCCGTGGAGAACACCGCGCCAATTTGCCGTCGGTGGACTTCGCCGCGCAGTATGACCTGCTGGCGGCCTACAACAACTATCAACAGTTTTTCCAGCCGGGCAGTTTTCAGCGGCATAACGCCACCATCGGAGTGGTCATAAAATTTCCCCTGTTCAGCGCGACACAGAAGGCCCGGGCCGAGGCGGCCGACGCCACTGCAATAAAAGCAAAGAAGGATGCGGAAACCGTCAAGAACCAGGTTTCGGAGGAGACGCTGAGACTGCAGCGGTCAGTAGAGCAGATGGCAGCCGCAAAGGAAGTGGCCGATCTGGAGTACCAGGTCGCGCAATCGAATCTGGAGGCGATGCGCGTCCGCCTTGATGCCGGAAGCATCAGCTGGCACGACGTTCAGGACGCGCGTGAGCAGGTCAACGAGCGTTACAATTCTTTACAGGATGCCAATTTTGAACTGGAGCGAGCGGGTATAACACTGCTGCGCGCCACCGGCGAACTGGAAGCCTGGGTCGGCGGCGGAAAATAAGCCGGCGAACCAATAGATCGCTTCAATAACTGTTGCGTTGAGAATGACTTGGGCGATCGCACGCGCAGGCCGAAATCCCACCCGCACGTACCTGAAACGTACCTAGAATCCGGGTAAAATTCGCGCCGAAATGTTAATATAAAGCACTGACAATTATGCCTTTAAAAACACTTTTCCTGAATCCACCATCATTCGAGAACTTTGACGGCGGCGCCGGATCGCGTTGGCCTGCCACACGCGAGATCGAATCTTACTGGTATCCGGTCTGGCTGGCCTATCCCGCCGGTATGTTGGAAGGAGCGCGCCTGATCGATGCGCCATCCCACCATATCTCGGCCGAGGAAACCATTCAAACGGCGAAAGACTTCGAGTTTCTCGTCCTCTACACCAGCACGCCTGGCTTCCCCGGCGACATCGGGCTGGCCCAGGCTATCAAGAACGTCAATCCCAATATAAAGATTGCTTTCGTGGGACCGCACGTTACGGTTCTCCCCGATCGCACGCTGAAAGATTGCCCGGCCATCGATTTCATCTGCCGCAAGGAATTTGATTACTCGGTTTTCGAATACGCGAATGGCAAGCCGCTCGAAGAAATCCTTGGGGTTTCCTATCGCAAGGATGGAACCGTCGTCCACAATCCTGACCGGCCACAGATCCAGGACCTGGATGCGCTGCCGCACGTGACCGATGTTTACCATCGCGATCTGGATCCCCGGCGCTACACTGTGCCGTTTCTGCTGTATCCCTATGTGTCGCTCTATACCACGCGGGGCTGCCCGGCGCAGTGCACGTTCTGCCTGTGGCCGCAGACCACCAGCGGTCACGCCTGGCGCAAACGTTCGACGGACGACGTTGCCCGTGAAATGGCGAAGGCGAAAGAGTACTGGCCGTGGGTCAAGGAATTCTTTTTTGACGATGACACCTTCAACATTCAGAAGGCGCGCACGGTTGAGCTTTGCGCCAAGCTGAAGCCACTCAATCTCACCTGGTCATGCACTTCGCGCGTCACTACCGACTTCGAGACGCTGAAAGCGATGAAGGAAGCGGGATGCCGCCTGCTGATTGTGGGCTATGAATCGGGCGACCAGCAGATCCTGAAGAACATCAAGAAGGGCGCTACCATCGAGCGCGCCCGCCAGTTCACCAAAGATTGCCACAAGCTCGGCCTGGTGGTGCATGGCGACTTTATCCTTGGCCTGCCGGGCGAGACCCGCGAAACCATCAACAACACGATTAACTTTGCCAAGGAACTGGACGTCGAAACGATCCAGGTTTCGGTGGCGCACGCTTACCCTGGCACCGAACTTTACGACTACGCCGTGAAGAACGGTTTCATGGTGGCGGACACGAAAATGGTTGATGAAGGCGGACACCAGTTGGCCCAGATTCAGTATCCGGGACTGCCCGCGGACGAAATCATGGAGTCGCTGCATCGCTTCTACGATGAATACTACTTCCGGCCGAAAGCCATCTATCGCATTTTGAAGAAGGCGGCATTTAACAGCGGGGAGCGGGTGCGTCTTTACAAGGATGCCAAGAGTTTCCTCAAGCTACGCGCATCGCGGAACAAGGCGGTGAGAGACAAGCGTCAAAGAGGCGACTCGGGGACCGTGGCCGAGCCCGCCAAGGCCTAAGAAAGACTGCGTGACGTTTCGTAAGTATCTGGTGCTGGCCGCGGTCACGTTTTGCGCCGCCATTGGCGACTCTCTTCTGGCACGCGGCATGAAGCAGGTGGGTAACGTCTCACTGCACCGCCTTCCAGACATCGTTTTTATGGTCTTGAATCCCTGGGTCGCACTGGGGATTTTATTTTTGCTGGGATTTTTCGCTGCCTATATGACAGCCCTGTCCTGGGCTGATCTTACCTACGTACTGCCGGCCACTTCATTGGGCTATGTGCTGCTCGCTTTGATTGCCAAATTTTTCCTCCACGAACAGGTGACCACCACTCGTTGGCTGGGGATTGGCCTGATCTCCGCCGGAGTGGGATTTGTCACGCAGGGCCCGGCTTTGACTCGTCATCCCTCTCATCAGGGCCGGCCGCACATAGAAACCGAGTCCGTTGGAACGAGAGGCCAGCCATGAAACACGCCTACACCTGGGGCGCGATTCTGGCGGTGGTACTGGCGTCCACGGCCGGAGATGTTCTCCTGTCCCGAGCCATGAAGAAAGTCGGCGATGTGGGCGAACTCTGGCGCCGCGCGGGCCTGTTTGCGGTCGCTGGGCGAATTCTTCGCCGTCCTAGTTTCGTTCTGGGTATTTTCATGATGGCGGCTGCGTTTTTCAGCCTCCTGTTTGCCCTGTCCTGGGCGGACGTGAGCCTGGTGGCTCCCGCCTCCGCTTCCCTCACGTTCGTAGCCAATGCGGTTGCGGCCAGGATTTTTCTGCATGAGCACGTCGACCATCGCCGCTGGATAGCCGCGCTGCTGGTCGCAGGCGGCGTTTTGCTGCTGGCCGCCTAGAGTCCCTTTCCTCGCTGAGCAGCTGTTCCGGTTTCTCCGCACCTGAATTGGAGAGTCCTCCCGACCAGTCCCGCTATTACTAAAGTCCATTCCAACCGTTACCTTTGCGCAGGCCCGGGAGTGTGGACAATAGAAGGGGAGTAGTTCCGCTTAAAGCATTGATAACAATGGGGCAGGCCGAGACTACAGGGTCGCGGAAGTGGGTCTCGGGGGTCTCCGTTACAACCTGCCAACTGCTGAGGAGAATCCTACTCTGAGGGTTCGAACTGGGCCCGCAGGGGCAATGCGAGGAGGGAATTTGCGGGTTTGCAGTTCATCCGTCGAAGTGCTGCCGATGAGGGTGCCAATAAGGCTCCAGGGTGGACTGGTATTTTCATTTTTGCTTTTGCTTATCGTGATCTTCCTGCCCTCTTCCAGGGCATATGGCGATGTAGGCGTCGTTCTCAACGAATCGCTCGATACCAGCGTGGCCAGGATTACGGGTTCGGGTCACACCGCCGTCTACTTTTCGCGCATCTGCCCCGAATCGCCGGTCAAACTCCGGCTTTGCCAGCCGGGCGAGCAGGGCTCGGTCATCAGCAACTACATAAACCTGGGTGAAGATCAATCCTTTGAGTGGAATATTGCTCCCCTCAATGTTTATCTCTACGGAGTAGAAGATCCGCGCTACCGGCCGTTGGTGGGGTCGCAAAAAATCAAGCACGTGCTCGAGGAGAGATACCGCGAAAACTATTTATCCGCTTACTGCGCCACCGAGTCCTGCCAGACCAGCCACAAGGCGGAGTGGCGGGAAATGGTCGCAGCCACCATGGAGCGAAGTATCTACATGTTCGTGGTGAGTACCACGGTCCAGCAGGACCTGGCCCTGATCGAACAGTTCAACACGGAAGCCAACCAGAACCATTTCAACGGCATGACCCGCAATTGCGCCGACTTCACCCGGCGCATCATCAATACCTATTTTCCGAACGCCACCGGACCCGACTACATCAATGACTTCGGCATGACCAGTCCGAAAGCGATTGCGCGATCGTTCAGCCGTTATGCGCATCGCCATCCCGAGGCAGAATTTCGGGTGCTGCATTTCGCGCAGGTACCCGGCACGATCAAGCGAAGCAGCGAGTGCCGCGGGGGAACCGAGCAGTTGGTTCGTTCGAAGAAGCTGGTGGTCCCCATGCTGATCTTTGCCGATCACGTGCTGCCGTTCGTGGCCGCATCGTACATCCTCACCGGGCGATTTAATCCGCAACGCGAACTTGAAGAACACCCGACGATCGAGGCCACGGAGGCGGAGTATAAGATCAAGCGGGCCAAGGCTGAGAACAACGATGCGCTCGCCGAAGAGCTCAAATCCGACAAGATCCAACAGCGCGCCAAAGTGGTCGGTACTCCCGAAGAATGGGAACAATATCGGGCTGCATTCGCTGACCTTCTTGCCGAATCTCCGAATACGTACGGTTCGTTGAAGAAGTTCTTTCGCCGCCTGGACGAGGCTGGCACTCCCATAGCTGACTCCAGCGGCGCTCTCTGGATGGAATTCTCCGATGGAAACGAAACGTCGAGGATCGGCTTGAGCGCCAACAACATCTTCAGCTCCGGCGCCGACACAGACCTGGCCCATGAACTGGTTCTCGCCCGCATCGGGTATGTTTTAAAGAGCCCCAAACATCGCCGCGAGAGCATGGTGGAATTCAGGAAAGATTGGAAGCTTCTGGAATCCGTCCGGGCCGACCGGGCCAGCGCGGTGGCGAGAGCGGCAACGCCTGCCGAGCGGGGCAGCACTCTGTCCGGCAGCGAATAAGCAGTCGACGTCTCTTCGAGCGCAAATTAAGTCTCATCTTCCGCAAATTTATTCACAGCAAAACCTTGAGTGGCGAAATTTAGCCCGTCGCCCCGTGTCTTTCTTGCTATGATTTGATTCCTGTCATGCGCTGTACGCGTACCTTCGTCCGGCTGGGCCTCTTCTTCCTGTCTTTCGCGATGACGTTCGCGATGGCGTTTGCGGAAGCGGGGGAACCTCAACCCGTAACTTCCGTGGAGAATCGTGCGGCATCGCAGGCCATGGTCATCGGCTTCGTCGGCGGCTTCGTGAAACACGATGCGCATGCGCACAGCACTGTGCAGGTGGTCGAGCACCTTCGCAACCAGCAACGCGAAGGGGTATACGTACAGAGTTTTGCGAACCGCCAACGCGACCAGGCTTACAAAGAAATTCTGCGGCGGCTGGATCGAGACAACGACGGGACGTTATCTTCGGAAGAAAAGCACGATGCCCGCATTGTTATCTTCGGCCATAGCTGGGGCGCCTCGGAAACCGTGACTCTGGCGCGGAAGTTGGAGAGGGATGGAATTCCTGTTCTCCTCACCATTCAGGTGGACAGCGTGGCGAAGATCGGCGAGAACGACTCACTGATTCCGGCCAACGTAGGACAGGCGATCAATTTCTATCAACCGGATGGGATCGTGCACGGGCGCCCGCAGATACGGGCGGCTGACCCGGTCCACACCGAAATCCTGGGAAATTTCCGCTACGACTATAAGGCGAGTCCCGTCAGTTGCGAAGGCTATCCCTGGTTCGACCGCATTCTGGTAAAAGCCCACACCGAAATCGAATGCGATCCCAAGGTTTGGAGCCAGGTGGAGTCGTTGATCCATTCGAAACTATCGCCGGAAACGCCCGCCACCGCCTCGCGATAATCACTCAATTTAAGGGAGCCGCGGAGCGGCGCCAAGAATATAGCCCACGGCGTAAGCCGTGGGTGAAAGCCACAATAAGAGCGAGCCCTAACGGGGCGAAAGACACGTTTCACGCGCCGATTCGTGTCAGATGGATCGTCCGTTTTCTTCCGCCCCTTCGGGGCTGGGCTATTTTCTTAACGTTTACCCACGGCTTACGCCGTGGGCTACATTCTTTTCGCCGCTTCGCGGCTCTTCCACTCGGGGCTGGCGCGGTAGGGCTCCCATCGTGGACGACGCCCCCCTCGGCTAGCCGAACAGCCGCATGAATCCCGACGCAGGCAAGTCTGGCACCAGGAACGCCGCGTCTCGTCTTCCAGCGACCCGGGCCACGCATTGGGCCGCGGCATAACCGCTGCGCACTGCGCCTTCCATCGTGGCTGGCCATCCCGTCGCCGTCCAATCTCCGGCGAGAAAAATGCGTGGCCAGACGGTTTCCGGACTGGGACGGTGTGATTCGATGCCGGGGCGGGGCGAATAAGTGGCGTGGACTTCCTTAATCACCGTGGCTTTCACCAGGTTCGCTGCGCGCGCGCCGGGGATAAACTCACGCAACTCCTCCAGTGCCAGATCGATAATCTCCTGGCGGGACTTCTCAACGAGAGTCTTCGACGAACTGACTACCAGCTCGACATAACTATTGTTTGCGTCACTATCCCCGCTCGAGCTTTTCTTCGGCCCATTCGTATGCTCGCCAGGTGCCGCCAGCAGCTTGGATTTGTGGAACATCCACTGGATGGTGCGGTCGAGCAATACGGCGTGGTCAAGGTCGGTAATCTGACGGTCGAACCAAAGGTGGATGCCCGTGATCGGCGAGGTCTCGAAGCGGCTGAGAGTCTGGCGCAAAGGCTCCGCCGCCGTGGTTTGCGGCAACATGCGCGACAAAACATCGAAGGGCACGGCGGGAATGACGAAATCAAAGCTCTCTTCTCCACCACCCAGCAGGAGCTTTACATCGGCAAACTCAGCCCGGAACGACTCCGCATTAGCGCGCAGGCGCACCTCTCCTCCGCGTGCCGTGATGTATTCGCCAGCTCGGCTGTAGAGTTCGGTGAGGGGGACCGTGGGCACGCCCATGCGTCCGGCCGCGCGCGACTTCAGAAATGACTCGCGCACCACCTGTGCGGCGTAAGGGACCGAGATCAGATCGATTTCCTCGTTCAGCGCGCTGACCAGGACCGTCTTCCAGAATCGATCGATAGCTCGCTCAGTTTGTCCGTGGCGGCGTAGCCACTGCAAAAAGGATTCGCCAGTGTCGTGGGGCGCGATCGGGGTGAGGGCGGCGAGACCGGCGCCGATCGCAAGCTTGTCGGCCAGGTTGAGGCACGAAGCTCTCAGAAACGACGGCGCGGTGTGCAGGGGAGCCGGAAGGGCCGTAGGCTCGATCACGGAGGCTCGGCCGCCGGGCTCGAGAAAGGTAAGCTGCTCATACCATCGAATCTTATCTTCGACGCCGATGCGGCGATAAAACTCGACCAGGTTGGTGCAGCAGCCGAGCAGAACGTGTTGGCAGTTGTCTACCACTTCGCCGGTACCGGGGTGCTGATACGACGACGCTCGTCCGCCGAGATAGGGGCGGCGCTCGAAGAGGGTGACGCGAAAACCGCTTTCCGCCAGCGCGCTTCCGGCGGCCAGTCCCGCGAGTCCGCCTCCCACCACTGCGACTCTTGGAGATTGTGTCCAGCGCTCCGTCATCAAGCCAGGCGTTTCACCAGACCCTTTCCCAGGATGACGAGCTTTTCCCGGACCGTCAGGCCGATCTTCCTGCCGAAGACGTCGTACTTTCGGTCTGAGATTTTCTCCAGCAGCCGGCGATAAATGGTGACCAGCACCCACAGCGCGGGCTGGCTGTCCTCGTCGATGAGCGGGAGCAACTCCTGGGCAGCGCCGTAGTATTCGCGGGCGCGGTCGGCCTCGGCCGCGAGCAGCCAGCGCAGGCGCTCCGGAATTGCGCTCTGGCGGAAGTCGGCTTGCGCAATTTTGAAACGCTCGAGGTCCTCGGCGGGAAGATAAATCCTTCCCATGGCTGCGTCTTCCTGAACATCGCGGATGATGTTCGTCAGCTGAAACGCCAGGCCCAGATTTTCCGCCAGTCCCTCCGCCGCAGGATCGCGATACCCAAAAATGCGGATGCAAACCAGGCCTACAACCGAAGCCACGCGGTAGCAATACTGGCGAAGGTCGCTGAACGTCCGGTAAAGCACCTGCAAGTCTGCGACGTCCGACGAGGCGCCGCTGGCGCTATCCCGAATATCCATTCCGGTCCCGTAAGCCAGTTGGTCGAGAAGATCGACGGGAATCTTGTAGCGGCGCTGGGTATCGGTCAGTGCCAACAGCACGGGATCGTCCGTGGGATGACCGGATTCGGTGCGGTGAAAGGCGTCCAGCCAGGCTTCGAGCTTTTGCCTTCTCTCGTAAGCAGGGATTTTGAAGTCGTCGGCAATATCGTCGCAGCGCCGCATGTAGGCGTACACCGCGCACAGCGCCTGGCGTTTGGCCGGAGGCAGAACCAGAAAGGCGTAGTAGAAATTTTTGGCCGCCGTGCGCGTAATGCTGCGGCATACGGAATAGGCGACCGCGATTTGCGACGCCGTCGGCGAAAATGGCGAGGGCATCGGCTGCACCGCGATGCTCATACCAGTTCCCCCAGCAGCTTCCCCACTGCCGCGCGGGCCACCAGCGCCAGCTTCCGGGTCTTCGAAATGGCGGGGCGCCGTCCCAGTACGGCGTATCGCTGACGCTCGATGGCGTTCAGAATCTCTATTCCGCCGCGGCTGAACAGTTCGATGTCTACCGCGAGTTCGCGATCGACCAGCCCCGCCAGAGGCAAGCCTTGCTCGAACCAGCGGCGGGCGCGTTTAACCTCAAAGCGCATCATTTCGCAGAACTGTGAGGTGTTGCGGGCGGCCGAAATATCGTCTTCGGTGACCCGGTAGTGCCGAAGATCTTCCAGCGGAAGGTAGATTCGCCCCTTGGAATAATCGTCACTGACATCTTGCCAGAAGTTGGCCAGTTGCAACGCGGTGCAGGTGAAATCCGACAACGCCTGCCGTTCGGGATCACGGTATCCGCAGAGATAGAGGACGAGATGGCCCACCGGATTCGCCGAATAGCGACAGTAGCTCAACACATCTTCGAACTGCTCAAACCGGGTGATCGTCTGATCCTGACGAAAAGCCTTCAGCAGATCGTGGAAGGGTTGTTTAGGGATATCAAACTTTTGGATGGTCTCTTCGAGGGCAACGAAAACCGGGTGCCGGGGATGGCCGGCATAGCAGGCATCGAGCTCGGCCTGCCACTGGTCGAGCATGGCGAGAGAGGCCTCCGGGTCGCCGACTTCGTCGCCCAGATCATCCGAGATTCGGCAGTAAGCATAGAGATTGAAAAAGTGCTGGCGCAAACGTTCGGGCAAAAACCATGTGGCGACGGAGAAATTCTCATAGTGACTGCGGGCGAGGCGGCGGCAGTACTCCTGGGCCTCAGCGATTGAAGGCGCTTCCTCCGGGATGGCATATTCCTTGGGAAGCCGGTCCCAGCCCAGGGCAATGGGCGCAGTACGGGAGTCGTTGCTGGCAATGGATGGCATGGTCAGTTTCGTCCCCCGATCGTGCGAAAGTGCTGATCGTCAAGAGCGGAACGGCGCCGGAAATGCAAACAGCTCCGTACCTGCTACCTGCCCAGGTCGTTCATTTTTTCTTCCACGACCAGGCCTTAGTGACCAGGAATAATTGCCGTTTTGATATCACCGTTACGGTTCAGCATGTGGCGGAGGACCTGCTGCAACCGCGATAGAGGCGCTTCTCCGGTGATGTAGTCGGTCGAGCGAATTTTCTTTTCTGCGATAAGGGCGAAAGCCTTGCGCACCGTTTCCGGCGTGTGGTGGAACGTGGCCTTCAGCGTGACTTCTGAATAGTGCAGGCGGTTGGTGTCGAGCTGAACCTTGGTGCCGCTGGCGCACCCGCCGAAGAAATTGACCGTGCCGCCTTTGCGGACCATGTCAATGGCCCACTCCCATGCTTCGGCGCGTCCGACGGCTTCGACCACAACATCGCTGCCACGCTTCTCGGGCGAAATCTGGCGGACGGCTTCCACCGCATCCTTCACTTTCGTGATCTGCACGACTTCATGCGCGCCCATGCGTTTGGCAGCCGCCACCTGGGAATCGCGCTTCACTACGGAAATGACGTTACAGCCCGTGGCCTTGGCTACCTGAACGAACATCAAGCCGATCGGGCCCCCACCGATGACGGTAACGGTGTCTCCGATTTCTACACCGGTCTCGTGCAATCCGCGCAACACGCAAGCCAGAGGTTCAACCATCGCCGCTTCTTCGTAAGTGACGTCAGCGGGAACCGCCAACATGTTGGTCTCGACGATGCGGCGGGGAATGCGAATGTACTCGGCGTAGGCGCCGTTGTTGAACAGCAGGTCTTCGCAGAGATTTTCCTGATGTTTGGAGCAGTAGAAGCACATCTGGCAGGGCGCCGAATTCAGCGCCACCACCCGCATGCCCTTTTTGAAGCCGCGCACACCGTGCCCGACTTCTTCTATCACTCCGGCCAGTTCGTGTCCGAAGAGGGCGGGGGGAACGATCATGCGCGCGTGGTAGCCGCGCTGATAGACCTTCAGGTCTGTACCGCAGGTCAGTGCGACCTGCACTTTGACAAGTACTTCACCATCGCCAACTCGCGGGATGGGCACTCTTTCAATCTTTACGTCCTCTTTGCCATAGAGGACGGCTGCTGTCATCTTTCCGTTCACGCTCGACTTCCTTCCCACGAGCTGCCCGGTTGAATCGCTACTTTCATCGACTCGGGTTGGGGATGGGCAGCCAGGTTCAGAGCTTCGACGCTGCGAGCCAACGAGAACCGATGCGTAATCAACCGTTCCAAATCCATTTCACGGTTCATGACAAACTGCACCGATGCCGCTTGCAGATCGATCGAAGCGCTATACGACCCCAACAGTGTTTTCTCATCTACACACACGGCCCCGGGATCGAAAGTGGCGTCCCCGTGCACCGTCTGCGCGAACAGCAGAACCCGGGCTCCAGGACGTACCGCATCCATCGCAGTCCGGATCAAACCATTACCGCCGACCGCCAGGATGGCTGCATCTGCACCACGTCCTTCGGTCATCTCACGCACCGCTTTTACAACATCGGTACGCGAGGCATCAATGCTGTTCCCCAAGCCGTAACTTGTAGATATTGTAAGCCTTTGGGGATACAAATCGGAAGTGACTACGGTTGAACCTGTCCGTTTAGCCAATACACTCAACATGATACCGATAGGACCTTGACCTATCACTAGAACCGTCTCGCCCTGCCGTAATCCCAATCTTTCAATTCCCTTCATGCAGGTATTGATGGGCTCGACAAAGCACGCTTGCTCGTAAGAGACATGATCCGGAATGTGTACCGTGCCTCGCTGAGCAATCCAGTCCATGGCGCGGACATATTCTGCGAAACCTCCCCCGGACGGTTCGAAGCCGGCGGTACATCCAACCCTCTTGTAAGTCTCGCACTGGGCAAACGTTTTGCTGCGGCAGTAGTAACAGTCACCGCACGGGATGTGGTGGAAAATGACCACCCTGTCACCGGGTTGGAAATCGCGGACGCCTGCACCCACGGCGGCTATCATGCCCGCAGTTTCGTGTCCAAAAATGCGCGGGGCGGAGTGCGAGCCGGTGGCAATTTTTTTTAAATCAGTGCCGCAGACCCCGCAGGTGTGCACGCGCACCAGTAATTCCCCAGGGCCAATCTTTGGAACTGGAACAGTCTCCATGCGGACGTCGTTGATGCCGCGATAGACCGCCGCCAGCATTGTGGCAGGAATCGCCTGCTTGCTGTCTTCGATCGCGAATTGTCCGGCAATGGCCATGTCAAAGCGGCTCTTAATCGGAACTGTCAGAGGTTGGATGCAAGTCAGGCTCGGAATCGACCAAATCTTCAGGGTCCTGGTTGTATTGCTCCAGCCATTCGCACAGGGCTGCCGCCGCTTTGGAGCTGTTTCTGGCCAGTTGAAACATCCGTGGCCAGAGCCAGGGTCGAACCGCAACATGGGCGGCGAAAGCCGCGGTTCGAAGCTGGCCGTCGTTGGCGATGAATCGCTCCATCGGCGGCATTTCGAAATTGGCTTCGTCCGAAATGGCTTTGAGCCCGACAAATGTGATGTTATGCACCTGGGCGGCGCGGGCCACGGCGGCCGCTTCCATGTCAACCGCATGGGCCCAGTAGGCCTCCGCCAGCTTGGCTTTTTCCTTTGCGCTGGCAGGATGGTCGACGGTGACCAGGACCCAATACCCCACGCCGGCCTCAATACGGCTTCCGTCTTTAGCGTCGATCACACAAATGGGAGTCAGCACCGTGCCTACTTTGAGCGTCGGATCCAGGGCCCCGGCAAAGCCGGCGGACTGCACCAAAACCGGTGCATATAGATTAATGATCGCTTCGGTCGCTCGCCGCGCCGCTTCCGCACCGATGCCGCTGCAGACCAGTACCGCACGGTGGTTCTCAAAAAACTTGTATTTTCTGCCGTCGTGCTCGCGCTCGACCGCGCGCCATTGTTTGATCAACGGACGCACCTCGCGCTCGAGGGCGGCGACAATGGCGACTTTGGCGATGTTTGGCAATGCTTAAACCTTGCCGAGCTTCGCTCGGCCTGACCGGGTCTGAGACCCGGTCCCACACAGTCCTACGGAGCCTTACGCGGCGTGGACATAGCCGTTGGCTTGGAACCATTCGACGGCGCGGCAAAGGGCGTCATCGACGGGAACTGTTTTCCATCCCAGATCGCGCTCCGCCTTGCCTGAAGATACGAACATCTTTTTTCTGCCCATGCGCACCGCGTCGATGGTAGCCCGGGGTTCGCGATTCCGGACGTAACCCGTGAATACCTGGTCCACTACCCCGGTCGCAAGGGCGACCACGTACGGAACCTTTATGCTGGGCGAGGGCAGCCCCGTGATGGCCGCAAGCTTGTCGAGAATTTGCTTCAACGTCAGATTCTCGCCGCCCAGTATGTAGCGCTCGCCGCTCTTTCCTTTTTCCAGGGCAGCGATGTGCCCGCGGGCACACTCGGCGACATCCACCAAATTCAACCCAGTGTCCACGTACGCCGGAAACTTCCGCTTGAGAAAATCCACCACAATTCTTCCCGTAGGCGTGGGTTTGATGTCGCGCTCACCCACCGGCGTTGTGGGGTTTACCACCACCACATCCATTCCTGATCGGCCGGCCTGGATAGCGATCTCTTCCGCCATAAATTTCGAACGCTTGTAAGGCCCGATCATATTCGCGAGGGAGACCGGCGAGTCCTCGTCGGCGAGATGCCCGTTCGATTGGAATCCCATGGTCGCAACGCTCGAGGTGTACACCACGCGGCGGACTTTATTCTCCCGGGCCGCCTCCAGGATCGCCTTTGTGCCTTCGACGTTAGAGCGATACATCTCATCGGGATCGCGAACCCATAAGCGATAGTCGGCGGCGACATGAAAGACCACGTCGCATCCAGCCACGGCGTTCTTCAAGGACGCCGGGTCGCGAAGGTCGCCGACAACTTGCTCAGCCTGCAGCCCCTGAATATTCCTGAGGTCGCTGCTGGAGCGAATCAAGAGCCGGAGACCGGCGCCTTGAGCGGCCAGCGCGCGGGCCACATGGCTGCCGACGAATCCCGTCGCTCCGGTGACAAAGGCCAGCATTGGAAATCAGCAATTGGCAACTAGCAATTGGCACTTGGCCACATCCTTGGCTGCGAGGTCAGTGGCCAAGTGCCAATCGCCGCTTAGCTAATTGCTTGTTCTCGCACGGTGCCGAAACCAGCAATTGGCGATTAGCACTTAGCCATTGACCTGACAGTTATGGATTTGGCCAAGTGCCAAGTGCTTAACTACTGCTTCTCTCCGCCATGACCTTCTTGTACGTTGTCAGCGCGATCAGCGGGAAGTATTGCCGGTACATGTGGTACATCAGGTAGAACACGCGCGGGAAGCCGGTGCCGGTGTAGTGGGGCTCGTCCCAGGAACCGTCTTTCTTCTGGGTCTTCAGCAAATAGGCGACGCCACGAACCACACAGTCGCTCCGAGTATCGTTAGCCGCCAGCAATCCCATGATGGCCCACGCCGTCTGCGATGGGGTGCTGGGGCCGACGCCCTTGGTGTTGGGATCGTCGTAAGAGCCACAAGTTTCGCCCCAACCGCCATCGGGGTTCTGCACCATGCGCAGCCACTCGGCGGCCTGCTGCACGTAGGGCTCGTGGTGATCGATCTCCATCGCCTCCAGGCCACGCAGGACCAGCATGGTGCCGTAGATATAGTTGACGCCCCAGCGTCCGAACCAGGAGCCGTCGGGCTCCTGCTCGTCGCGGATAAACTTCAACGCTTTTTTTACTGCCGGATGGTTTTTGTCGTATCCATATGCGGCCAGCATCTCGAGGACACGTCCGGTGATGTCCACCGTCGCCGGATCGAGCATGGCGTTGTGGTCGGCGAAGGGAACGTGCTGGAACACCATGCGGTCGTTGTTCTTGTCGAACGACGCCCAGCCGCCGTTGCGGCACTGCATGGAGAGCATCCAGTCGATGGCGCGCTGCACCGACTCGCGCTGGTAACGACCGTTAGGATGTTCCACGTGGGCCAGCCCCAGACAAACCATGGCGCTGTCGTCTACGTCCGGATAGAACTCGTTGTTGAATTCGAAGTACCAGCCACCGGGCTGGCCTTGCTTGTTTTTGACCTTCCAGTCGCCGGCGGTACGCACCTGCTTCTGCAGGATCCAGTCAGCGCATTTCACCATGCGGGGATCGCTGGCCGGCACTCCGCTTTCGCCCAGGGCAAACAGCGCGTAGGCGGTATCCCAAACCGGCGACTTGCAGGGCTGCATGCGGAACGTTTCCTCTTCCTCGATGCCCAGCTTTTCAAATTCGTCCATGGCGCGAATCACCTGGGGATCGTCCACCGAATATCCCAGGCAGCGCATCGCGATGATGGAGTTCATCATGGAGGGAAAAATCGCTCCCAGGCCGTCGCTCATTTCGAAACGTTCCAGTATCCACTTTTCAGCCACCTTCAGGGCGACCGAACGCAGCGGCCGAATGTGCACGCGCTCAAACCAATGGGTCAGGCGATCGAGCGACAGGAAGAAATTGCGCCACGAAAACCGCTTCTTATCCCAGCGCAAACGCATCCGCGATTTGTCGCGCCCTCTCACAAACAACTCTTCGACGCCCAACTCCTCGGGAATCTTCTTGAACGGCTTCTTGGCGTAGCAAATCGACAGCGGCACCAGAATGGCGCGCGACCACGAAGAGATCTCGTAGATGTTGAACCAGAACCACTTGGGAAACAGAACGATTTCCGGGGGGATAGCGGGAACCGCGTCGTAGTCGTACTGTCCAAAGAAGCAGAGATAAATCTTGGTAAAAGTGTTGACCTCGGTGACCCCGCCCATCTCCAGAATCTTCTTGCGGGCGCGAACCAGGTCCGGATGGTCAGCGGCGTACCCTGCCAGTTTCAGTCCGAAGTAGCACTTTACCGACGCGCTGACATTGGACGGGCCCTGATAGTAGATTCCCCATCCGCCATCCTCGTTCTGGTGTTCCAGAATGTAACGCGCTGCCTTTGCCATGCGCTCGGGGTTGCCCGTGCCCAGCAAAACATGCAACACGATGTAATCGGCTTCGAGCGTGGCATCGGCTTCCAGTTCGCCACACCAGTAGCCTTCTTCGTGCTGCTCGGAAAACAGGCGATGCCGCGCGCCGTCAATGGCAACCGCCACCCGGCTGACCAGATC
Organism: Terriglobia bacterium; assembly: GCA_963841075.1. Taxonomy (GTDB): domain Bacteria; phylum Acidobacteriota; class Terriglobia; order Terriglobales; family Acidobacteriaceae; genus JAIQFF01. The sequence goes on along the minus strand of CAWJBA010000027.1, from coordinate 44,997 downwards.
ATCAATTTTTCCGAAGCGCATCTGTGGCACAGCAGAGGCGGAAGACAGGGAGGGGGAGATGTCGTCCATAATTTGCTATCGTTACTCCACAGCCGCCCCGGAGGGCGCGGCAGCAATGGCTTCCACAATTTCAGGAGGCAGCCCAAACCTTACGTTCTCCGGCATGACCTCGACTTCCTGCACGTTGGAAAAGCCTTCGGTCCCCAGGAACTTCACCACTTCTTCCACCAGGCATTCCGGAGCGGAGGCGCCTGCGGTCAGCGCGATGGTCTTCACACCCTCCAGCCATTCCGGCCGGATGTTGCGGAAACTGTCGATGAGGTGAGAGCCCGTGCCCAGGTTGCGGGCAACTTCCACCAGGCGATTCGAATTCGAGCTGTTGTCCGAGCCGACTACCAGCAGCAGGTCAGCGTCTGAAGCCACGTGCTTCACTGCCACTTGCCGATTCTCGGTGGCGTAGCAGATGTCCTGTGCCGCCGGCCCCTTGATGTTGGGGAAGCGCTGCCGCAGAGCGGCAATAATGTCGCGGGTCTCGTCGAGGCTCAGTGTGGTCTGGGTCAGGTAAGCCACCCGGTCGGGATCGGCTACGGTAAGCGACGCAACTTCTTCCGGTGAACCCACCACCTGAGTCACGACCGGCGCCTCGCCTAATGTCCCGATGACCTCGTCATGGTCGCGGTGGCCGATCAGGATCAGGGAATAGCCTTCTTTGGCAAACTTCACGGCTTCAACGTGGACCTTCGTGACCAAGGGGCAGGTTGCGTCAATCACCCGCAGATCGCGGTGCTCACTGGCCTCGCGCACCTCCGGCGAGACCCCGTGGGCGCTGTAGATCACCCGCTCCCCATTTGGGACTTCTTCCACGCTGTCGACAAAAATGGCGCCCTTGCCTTGCAATTCCTCGACCACGAACCGGTTATGCACAATCTCCTTGCGGACGTAGATTGGCGGTCCGAAGGCCTCGAGGGCGATGCGGACAATATCGATGGCCCGCACCACACCCGCGCAAAAACCGCGGGGCTTGAGCAAAAGCAGCGTCTTTTCTTCCTGAAATGAAGCCATACTCTGCCTTCTTAGGGTACACGTGCCCTAGGGGTAGTTAGCAACTAGAGTATCGGATAAGTACCCACTTGGTCAACGTAAGCCATAGAAAGGCTTAGGATTAGCAGTGATCGGGAAGAATTCCTGCAGCGAACTGTAGTGGACCTCGCCTAGTCCAATCCGAGGCCCGACAATTCGGGCTTAGTCAGCACCCCAAAAGCGTCTCGGAACACAAATTACCGTCCTCTTTTGGACTCCCGGGATCCGATACTGTAGGAGCTTCGGGAACCTCACGCGTTGGTTTTTAGCATCTGCTCGGCGTGTTTACGAGAGGTTTCGGTCAGCTTGGCGCCGCTGAGCATTCGGGCCACTTCCTCCGTACGCTCCTCCCCGGTTATGAGGTGGACGCTGGTCCGGGTGCGGCCGCCGACGGCCTTTTTTTCGATCAGATAGTGATGGTCCGCGAAGGTGGCGATCTGTGGAAGGTGGGTAACGCAAAGGACCTGGCTTGAACGGGACAGGCTCTTGAGTTTCTTACCCACAGCTTCGGCGGCCCGCCCGCCTATTCCAGTGTCAATCTCGTCGAAGACGAGAGTGCGCTGCGCTCCTGAATTCCGCTTCTTGCTGAAAGAAGATGCGGCCTCGACGCTTGCCTTGAGGGCCAGCATCACCCGCGACAGTTCGCCGCCGGAGGCGATGTGTTCCATCTGTCGCAGGGGTTCGCCGGGGTTAGTGGCGATCATGTAAAGAACCTGATCGAACCCGGCGGCAGTCCAGTTCCCTTCTTCGTCGGTGCCGCTGACTTCAATCCGGAAACTGGACCTCATGGCCAGGTCGTTGATCTCGGCCTCGACCAGCTTCTCCAGCTTTCGCGCCGCCTCGTAGCGCTTCTTCGAAATTGTTCGTGCCGCGTGCAGGTAGATTTCAGCCGCCTGCGCCAACTCGCCGCGAAGCTGGCGGAGCACCTCGTCTTTGTTCTCCATTTCGGAAAGCTTGCGGCTGACTTCGGCGCCGTGCTGGATCACATCTTCAAGCGTGGGACCATACTTGCGCTTGAGGCGGTCCATGGCAGCGAGCCGGTCTTCTACTTCCGCCAGGTGCTCGGGCGAGGCCTCGACGCCGCCGGCATAGTCGCGCAGGCTGGCGCCGACGTCTTCCACGCTGATGCGGGCGGTTTCGAGCGTAGCCATGGTCTCTTGAAACTTGGGTTCGTAGCGCGCCAGCTCTTCGATATGCTTTTGCGCTGTCCGCAGCGATGCCGCGGTCGAAGCATTGCCCTCGTAGAGCAGATCGAAAGCATTCATGGCTGCGCTGTGAATCTTTTCGGCATTGGACAGAACGCGCTTCTCGATTTCCAGCCGCTCGTCTTCTCCCGAATGAAGTTTGGCGTCTTCGATCTCGCGCGCCTGAAACGACCACAGATCGAGCAGACGCAGGCGGTCTTGCTCATCACGCTGCAATTCTTCAATACGAACTTGAATGCTCTTCCACGCGGAAAAGGCCTCCGCAGTGGCTTCGATCTGGATATTGGCGAAGCTGTCGAGCAGCCGCAGCCGGGTGGAGGCGTCGAACGACATCAGCGATTCGTTCTGGGCGTGGATGGTCGCGAGGTACGGGGCCAGCTGACGCAACACCGCGACAGTCGCGGGCTGGTTGTTGACGAAGACTCGTCCCTTGCCGCCGGCGGAAATTTCGCGCCGCAGGATGATCGTTTCATCTTCCTGAGCTTGATCGATGCCGTTATTCTCCAGGATTTGAGCCACCGTCTTCTCCGCCCCGCCTTCGACTTCAAAGACCGCGGAAATTGTGGCCTTGTCGGCTCCGGAGCGAATCACGTCGCTGGAGGCCTTGTCTCCCAGAAGAAGGGCCAGGGCATCAATGAGGATGGATTTTCCCGCGCCAGTTTCCCCGGTCAGAAGATTCAAGCCGGGCGCGAACTCGACCGCGAGGTTCTCTACGACCGCGTAGTTTTCTAACCGCAGCTCGATCAGCACCGTGGTCCTGGCCAGCAGTCTTGAGATGACGAAGTTGAGCGCAGCATAGCATGAAAACAGTTTTCGGTTCGCAGTTCCCGGTTCTCAGAAAGGTGCTCACACGCTGCTTTTTTGCACAGCCTCTCGGGGTAATAGATCGTGTTCGTCGACAGTTTCGCCTCCCGGCGATGGTCTATAATTAAGGCAGGAATCCTCCTAAAACCAATGAATCTGTATCCCTTGCTGGCAGCAGCGGTCGGCGGCGAAATTATTGACCTGGTGGGTGAAACCGGCCCCGTCGCCAAGGTGGTCTTACTTCTCCTTCTTATCTTCAGCCTGGTTTCCTGGGCGATTATTCTCTCCAAGTGGAGCGTTCTGCGGCGGGCGCGAGTGCAGAGCGGCCGTTTTGTGCGCGCCTTCCGTAAGGCCCAGCGCCTGCAGGACGTCGGCGCCGTGGCGGAACAGTTTCGTCCCAGCCCGCTGGTAGGAGTATTCGAGGGCGGTTTCGAGGAGTACCGGCGTCAGGCTGCCGCATCGAACGGCATGATCCGTAATCCGTTGTCGATACAGCGCGCCATGCAGATTGCGAACTCGGAAGAGCTGACTCGCTTTGAACGCAACCTGCCGTGGCTGGCGATCACCGGCGCAGTCACCCCGTTCGTCGGCCTGTTTGGGACCGTCTGGGGCATCATAGACGCATTTCATGGTCTGGGAACGGCAGGCGCCGCGACCCTGCGCGCCGTCGCACCCGGAATATCCGAGGCCCTGATAACGACCGCCGCCGGACTGGCGGCCGCCATCCCCGCCGTCATCGCCTACAACTTGATTGGCGGATCGATTCGCGAACTGGCCGCTCGCGGCGACGACTTTGCCATGGAAATGCTGAATGCGGTCGATCGCCAGCAGCCGCAGCCAGCCTACCGCACGGCTGAAGCTCCGGGGGTGCAGCGGTAATGGCCTTTACGGCTTCCAACGGACGCACTCAAACTTCCCTCTCCGACATCAACATCACGCCGCTGGTCGATGTCGTGCTTGTGCTGCTGATCATCTTCATGGTCACGGCCCCCGTGCTGCAGTCAGGCATCGAGGTCAACGTTCCCAAGACGCGATCCGTGAAAGAGATTACCGAAGAGCGCCTGGTGATCAGTATCAACAAACAGCAACGGGTTTTTCTGGGCAACGACACCATCAACATCAACGAGATTGCGGCCAAGCTCAAACAGAAAATCCGCGACCCGCAGCACCAGTCGATCTTTATCCGCGCTGACGAAGATGTGCCCTTCGGGGCGTTTGCCACCGTCATGGACGCGGTCAAATCTTCCGGCATCACCAATGTAAGCATCGTTACCCAACCGCTGGACGCGCATGGCAGCCAACGCTGAAATCTTCTTCGAACACGACCGCTGGGGACGCAACCTCACGTGGTCGCTCGGGCTGCATGTTGCGATCGCAGGCGCCATTGTGCTCTACGCCGTGGTCGCGCCCAGCAGCCATGGCGAAGGCTGGGGCGCGGGCGGTGGCGGCGATGCCATGGGCGTGACCCTGGTGAGTACCGTGCCTCTGCCGGCCACTCCGAGCCAGACGAAAAACGTTCTGGCCAATGACTCGAAGGGACTAACGCAATCGCTGCCCAAGCCCGAACCGGTACAGGAGCAATTGCCAGACGCGATTCCAATTCCGGACAAGATCGCGAAGACCAAGCCGACGCCGAAGACCAGCGCTACCAAGGCAAAAGCAAAGCCCGAGCCAGTTGAGGAGGCCGATAATGTCGTTCCCTTCGGCCAGGGCGGGCCGGTGAGCGGGCCGTACGGCACCTTCAGCGCCAATGGGGCCAAGGGCGGCTTCGGATTCACCGGCGGTGGCGGCGATTTTGGGGCGCGCTACGCCTGGTATGTGCGCGTCGTGCAGCAGAAGGTTTCCGAGAATTGGCTGAAGTATGAAGTGGACCCCAGCATTTCGACTGCACAACGGGTCTACGTAACCTTCGATGTAATGCGCGACGGTCACCCCGCGAACGTTCAAGTGGAGCAATCGAGTGGTGTCCCATCGCTCGATCAGTCGGCCACGCGAGCGATTCAGCGCATTGACACTTTTGGTCCCTTGCCCTCGGATTATGCCGCGAATAAGGTGTCGGTAGAGTTCTGGTTCGATTACAAAAGATAAGAGGGCGTTTTTTGGGCTTTCAGTTGCTGGCCGCGAGTTTGGTGTTGTTCCCTTTTTAACGGCGTCATCGTGAGCGAAGCGAAGGATCTGGCGTAGAGCGGTCAACGTCGGCTGGCCTGAGCAGTACGCGCGAGATCCGTCGGGACTGAAGCCCTTCAGGATGACGCCGGATAAGAAAATTTGCCACTTCGTACTACACAGTCAGGAAGCGATTATTGATGAAGCGATTTTTCTTACTTCTATTACCGCTGTTTCTGTTGACCTCGAGCTTTGCCCAGGACTGGATTAAAACCGGCACCGGGTTGGGCGTGGAGAAAGTACGCCTGGCGGTTCCCGATTTCAATGCCTCGACTCAGGATGCCAAGAATGCCGACCTGCTGAAGGCATTCAACGAAACCTTGTGGAACGATTTGGACAATGCCGGCATCTTCGACATGGTTTCGAAGAGCTTTTATCCCCTGGGGCAGGTGGGCACTCCCGCCGACGTAAAGTTTGAAGGCTGGAGCGCGCCTCCGCCCAATGCCGCCATGCTGGCCTTCGGCAATCTGGGTGTGTCCGGCAATGGCATGACGGTGCAGGGCTGGCTTTACGACGTTAAGAACGTGACCTCGCCGCAGGTGCTGGGCAAGCAGTATCAGGATGCCGCGACCCCCGACGCCGCGCGCGCGACAGCGCACAAATTTGCCGATGAAATTATTTTTCGCCTGGGCGGCGGAATTGCCGGCATCGCCGAAAGCAAAATTTATTTTGTAAGCAGCCGCAGCGGGCACAAGGAAGTCTGGGCGATGGACTACGACGGCGCCAACCAGCACGAAGTGACGCATCTGGGTTCGATTTCGTTGTCCCCAAGAGTGTCGCCCGACGGTTCGCGCATCGCTTTCAGTTCCCTGACCAAGACCGGTTGGGACATTCTGATGTATTCCCTCGACCTGAATCGCCTGGTTTCGTTTCCGCGGTTCGGGGGAACCAACCTGTCTCCGGCGTGGGCCCCGGACGGAACTAGATTGGCCTTTTCCTCTTCGCGTAGCGGAGATCCCGAGATCTATGTCGTCGACGCTTCGGGAGGGAATCTGAAGCGGATTACGGCCTTCAAAGGTCCGGACGTCTCGCCGGCGTGGAATCGCAAGACCGGCGCTCAAATCGCGTGGGTGAGCGGACGGACGGGGCTGCCGCAGGTTTACACCATGGATGCCGACGGCACCAACGTCCAGCGCCTCACCGACCAGGGATATGCGGTTTCTCCGGCCTGGTCGCCGAATGGCCAATTCCTGGTGGTTTCCTGGATGCGCAAGTACGGCCCCGGAGCGCCCGGCGCGCAGGACATTTACATCATGGACATTGCCAGCAAGCAGTGGGTGCAGCTGACTCACGACGGCGGACGAAACGACTTCCCGTATTGGTCGCCGGATGGACGGCACATTATTTTCCAGTCCAGCCGTGCCGGCAGTCTCCAGATATGGACCATGCTGGCCGATGGTACCAATCAGAAGCAGCTGACCTTTGCGGGCGCCAACAGTCAGCCCAACTGGAGCTGGAAATAAACTTTGGAACTAATCGCGGAATCATATTCGCTGTTTTGCAGTTAATTCCCGGACGAGGCGAAGCGCATTTTCCCTCTCCGGACCTGAGCCGGGCGCAACGAACGCAACCGAGTACATCAATCGATGCGCACCAAGAGTACGGAGGAGCAGAGTGAAGCAACGAAAAGTCAGATGGATGATGTTAGTGTTCGCCCTGATGGCGATCATGACGTTGGGCGCGTGCAAGAAGAAAGTCGCGCCACCGCCACCGCCGCCGCCACCGCCGCCAGCCGCACCCACAGCTTCGCTCACGGCCAACCCGAATACGGTCGAAAAGGGCGGCTCCACGACCTTGACCTGGCAGACCAGCAACGCAACCGATGTCAGCATTGACAGCGTGGGCGCGGTGCAGGCCAGCGGGTCGCAGAGCGTGACGCCATCCGATTCCACGACCTACACTCTGACCGCGAAAGGACCGGGCGGGACGCAGACAGCCACCGCGCGGGTCACCGTGACTTCGGCTCCGCCGCCACCGCCCCAGGTCTCGGCCACCGAGGAAGAACTGTTCTCACAAACCGTGAAGGACATCTACTTCGAGTACGACAAGAGCGACATCAGCCCCGATCAGCAGTCGTCGATGCAGGGCGATATCGAGTTCCTGCGGCAGCATCCCAACATCAGCTTTACGGTGGAAGGTCACTGCGACGAACGCGGTTCGACGGAATACAACCTGGCCCTGGGTGACAGCCGCGCTAATTCCGTGCGCAACGCCCTGGTGCAGGGAGGCGTAGCCGCCGACCATGTTAAGACGATCAGCTACGGAAAAGAGAAACCGTTCTGCACCGAATCGAACGAGCAGTGCTGGCAGCAGAACCGGCGTGGTCACTTCGTCTACGGGAAGTAAGGTCCTAGGTAGCGCCGGCGTCCCGCCGGCTGTCGCGAGGGCGTCTCGCCCTCGCGCGGCCTGGTAGAGTATGGCCAGACGTGGGACGCTGGCGCTGCATCACCCCTTCGTCCTCTGGCCCGGACGGATATACACTCTTCACATCGCAGGTACCAGACTATGAAAACTCAGCGATATCCCGTTTTGCTTGTCATCCTGACCTTGCTCCTGGCGGGCGCGACCCCTACCTGGGCCGTAAACAAAGACATGGTTCAACTGCAGACTCAAGTGCAGGATCTGCAGGACAGAATCGCCCACATGCAACAGTCCTTTGACGAACGCATGGGCGTGCTGCAGCACCTGATCGAGCAAAGCACGGACCGGGCCAACAAAGTGGCGACGTCCGTCACCGATCTTCAAACCACTCTACAGAAACAGCAGAGCGACAGCGGCACCCATGCGGACCAGCTTTCGGGACAGATCCAGTCCCTCAACGATACCTTGGATGAGCTAAAGGCGCGGCTGGGCAAGGTGAGCAAACAACTCGAGGACATGCAGGCGGCACAGCAGAGCATTGCCGTCCAGCAAACCCAGCAGCAACAGCAGGCGGCAGCGGCTCCGCCACCCGACGTCCTCTACAACAATGCCCTGCGCGATTATCAGGCCGGAAAGAGCGATCTGGCGGCACAGGAATTTGGGGACTATGTGAAGTTCTACCCCAACACGGATCTGGCCGGAAATTCCAACTTCTATCTGGCTGATATCCAGTACAAGCAGGGTAACTACGCGGCCGCGGCCAAGAGTTACGATCAGGTTCTGCAGAGCTTCCCGGACGGAAACAAGGCGGCGTCGGCTGAATTGAAGAAAGGTTTCGCGCTGATCGAACTGGGACAGCAGGAAGCCGGAATCGCCGCCCTACGCCACGTCATGCAGCGCTATCCCAAGTCGAATGAAGCCATGCAGGCGCGGGACCGGCTGCGCAAGCTGGGAGTAGCAACTACGGGAGCGGAAGCGAGAAAGCCGCAATAAGCCCTCACGGGCGGCAGGCGTTCAGCCCGTCGGATGGCCGCGATGATGACGGCCCTGGGCCCGGGAGCGCCGTTGACGCCGGATATTATTCCTGCCTTGTTTATCCCGGGCTTCTTTCCGGTGCGCCGCCACGCTGGCCTTCGCTTCATAACGTGGGTTGGTCTCGGCTCCGGCGGCAGCCGCAAACAGAATCATCGCCATAAGAAGACCAATCGTCAGAAGCCTCATTGCCCGCTCCGTGTTCTTTCCTTCTAATCTACAGTATTACCCTTTCCAGCAGCAAAAGTTTCGCGATAGTCTAGGCAGACGGGCCGGCGTAGGTCGGGCCTGAGACAAGGACCATTCATGACTGAACCCAAAAATGATCTGGATGCGGCTCTCGCCGACGACCAGGATCGCGGTAAAGGCGCCGTAGAAGACGACAGGCCGCATGAGGACCCGGGCAATACTTCCATGGCGGGACAACTAGGCCATCGCGACCAGGATCCCATGCTGAAATCTTCAGACACGGATTTCCCTGAGCCCGGTGCAGGCCCGGAACACTCCGGCGAACCCGGCGGCGTCAAGAAAAAGGACGTGGCCTAACACTCTATTTCTTCGCACTCTGCTATCGGGCTCACTCGCCCTTGGGCTTATCCTTGTGGTGTAGATCGAGCCCGAAAGATGGGTGGTCACGTTGCCCTGTAATTTTGATGGGCACCTCGGTCTGCCCATTTTTCCGGAAGAAGGGATCGACAGCTTTCAGCACAAAGGATTTTGCCCCGGTTGTAGTCTGCGAGAGCTTGGCCTGCATTCGTAACTTGCCGAAGAAATCGAGTTCTTCCTTTTCCAGGCCGTACTTGCCCTGGAGAGCGACAACGGCTCCAGTCACGCTGAAGGTCAGGCCACGAAACGTGATGACACCGTTATCCAGCAAGAAATTTCCTCGCAATTGCGATACGCTGCTGCCCGCTTCCTTATTCTCCGGCTGGCCTTGCGCTTTGCGGCTTAAGGTCTCGATTTTAGAGGTCACGTCGGGGCTGGTAAATTGCGCATGTTCGACGTCGAACTTTCCGTCCAGATTCAGACGGTCGGTTATATCTTCCTTCCCTGTAGGCAGATCAAACTTGGTGCGAAAAGTCACGGCTCCGGTCAACGTAGGCTGACTGGCTTTTACCGCCAGGCGAAGCAGGTCTTCGATCCTGCCTTTGTCAACGGTCACGTCGAGCGTGATTCGCTTACCCGGTCTGGTTTTGTCAGTGGATTTCACCACGCCGCCCTGGGCCACGATGACCGTATTCAACAGGTGTGCGGTCACTGGGTGCAGAAGCGTATCCCCGTTGGTGCCGTCCACTGTGGCGCTGAAGACCGTGTCAAGCGGCAGCGGATGCCCGCCGAGTCTCACCGTGAAATCGGGGGTCGAGGTCTTGCCTTCGACTTCAATCCTCTCCAGGACGCCGCCGAATTTGCCGGTCGACGACAGCATCCCACTGATCCCCTTGAATACTCCCAGGTCAGCCTTGTCGAAGGTGTATTCAGCCGCCAACGGGGTCTGTCCCGGATCGTCGGGGCTCCACGGGCCAAAGGTTCCCTTGGCCTCGATCTCCCCCGGAGGGATGGCGTTGGTAAGCTCCGCGCTGAATTTGGCGGGACGGTCGAGCCCCACCGAGTGCATCACCAGGTGATGAATTGCGAACACGTGGGGATCTTTGTCCGCCGACTTGGGCAGCAGGCGAAGCTCCGCATCGTCCGACACGATGGTTCCGATTGACACGGGAATACTGCGCGCCTTCGGCCAATTCTGCCCTCGGTCCTCCTTGGGAGGAATCTGTATGACCAGTCCTTTGAGCGTGATCTGGTCGACCTTCCACGGTTTCCAGGGCAGTCCCAGAATGCCGGCCTCGGCGGTGAACTCGCGAATCGAAATCAGCGGCGGAATATCGGTTCGGCCTTCGTGACGGAGCACCAGCCCCGAACCTTCGATCCTCGCTCCCGGAAACAGATAGACGTGGAAGTCTTTGAGTTCCACCGCAGCGTGGAATTTCTCGCTGAGCATCTCCACCACCTTCTTGTGCAGGTACGGATTGGAGAGATGTATTCCGGTCACAATCACCGCCGCCAGCGCGATCACGATCAGCGATATCACGAGCAGCAGGACCTTGCTTACCGGTCTGGTGCGCGTTTGTCTGGCTCGGGCCTGTCTGGTCCCGGTCTCAGTCATTGGCATCAGCTCTCAGACGCTGTTTCGGAGCCAAGGGTTGGCAAAGGAATGTTAGCAGCCTGAGTGGCTTGCGGCGTAATCGTCGCTGGCTGCTTACAACGGTTGTTATGTGCCGGACGGCCGAAGTGATTTACTGGGTTTGCCAGTCGAGGGAGTAGATTTCCTGAGTGCCGGTGTCGCGCAGCAGAAGAGGGGAATCGTCGGGGGCCAGGCCCAGCCAGATGCTGAAGAAACCCGCCTGCCGGAAGTTTTTCAGTTCGGCGACACGCTCGACTTTGTGGTCGCTGAGGCGCACCCGCATCACAGCCGGGTCGTCTCCTTCGTGCAGGAAATAAACGTAGTCGCTGTTCTTCGACCAGTTGGGGAAGCCCAGGTTTAGCTTCGCGATCTGTTCCCATTTCTGGGCGGCGAAATCGAAAGACATAATGGAACTGGAGTCGGAAGTCAGGGCGATAAGATAGCGTCCATCAGGCGACCAACGAGGCGAGAAAAGCCCCTTGGAGCCGGGCAGGGCCGCAACTTGTTTGGTCTGCAGATCGAGTATCTGGATATCACCGTCAAGATTGGCTGAGACGCTGCCGAACGCGATCTTGGTTCCGTCCGCCGACCAGGTGGGGTCCCATTCATCCCGCGGGTCTTGAGGAACGGCTTCGCTGGGCGTTCCGCCCTCGGCTGAAACGATGTATAACTTTGTCTTTTTGCCGGGCGCAAAAGAAAAGAAAGCGATCTGCCGGTTATCCGGCGACCAGCGGGGCATCACAGCACTGAGTGGTGCATAACTCAACTGAATTCGCTGGCTTCCGTCCGCTTTGCTTTTCCACAAGGTTGCGTCTGGATAAGAAGCGTAGGCTACCCACTGCCCATCGCGGGAGAAGCTGACGCCGTCGGCCGAAATTCCGGAGAGAAACGCGGAGAAGTTGCCTGACTTGGGGTCGTACCGGGTCAGCTCTCCGCGCGGCAAAGTTCCCACAACAAACAGCTTTTTGCCGTCCTTGCTGGGCCGCGGGGAGGAGAAACTCATGGGGCCAGAAGTCAACTGGAAAGGTTGACGGTCGGTTTTTCCGAACCAACTTTGGTTTTCCGCACGAGCCCAGATATTGTTTTTCGCCTGGAAGACAAAATACTTGCCGTCGGAAGTCCACTGGCCGCAGCACTCGTCGGGAGGCGGATTCCAGCCGGGAAGAAACGGGGCCGGGTCTTTTCCGGTCGCCGAAATCTGCCACAACTGCCTCCCAATATTGCTCCTACTCCCGACCGAAAATCGAATCAGCGAGCCATCCGGCGACCAGGCTACATCGAGCACTTGATCGGAAGAGGAGAAAAGCTTGGTGGGCGCGGAACCATCGCCGTTGGCCACTGTCAAATCGTGGCCGTCACCGTAAACAATTTTTTGGCCGTCGGGAGACCAGGCCCCTACCTGACCGGCGGCGTCGCCCAGCCGCCGAGGCGAACCGCCGAGCACCGGCAGCGCCCACAGCGGGCCACGAAATGCCGTTTGGCCAACCTCGTCTGCAGCCAGTATCGTGGATCCGTCAGGGGAAACTGCAAGCGCCACCATGCTGGACGACGGCGCGGGTATGGGCGCCACTTCTCCTCCAGAAGTTGAAACCTGGACAATGCCCTGGCCCGCACCGTACTCGGCAAGAAAGAGTCTTGACCCGTCGGTGCCAACCGTCCACTTTTGAGTTCCATCGTGCGTAATCGGGACGTAGCCGGATACCCTGGGCTGGGAGGCGGGGCGAGATTGGATGTAGATGAAAGCTACGATGGCGAGTAGTGCCGCGCCGCCTATGCCTGCCCAGAGTTTCCATCGTGAGCGGGTAGGGTTGAAGGCCGGGCTCGACCCGCTGGTCACTGCCACGGGTGCAATTCCTGTATTTGTTCCGGATATTGTGGCAGAAGAACGGCCGGAATCCGTGTCGCGCTTCAATCGTTGCAGGTCCGCTCGCACCTCCGCCGCGCTTTGGTAGCGGAGGTTGCGATCTTTTTCCAACCCTTTGTTGATAATCCGTTCCAGTTCGGCCGGCACAGCGGGATTCAGGCGCAAAGCCTGCACGGGCGCCGCGTCCAGGATGGCCTTGAAGGTCTCCGCGGAACTGCTGCCATGGAACGGGAGCGTGCCGGTGGCCATCTCGTAGAGCACGGCGCCGAAAGAAAACAAATCGCTGCGAGCATCCAGTTCTTTGCCTCGAGCTTGCTCCGGTGACATGTAGGCGATGGTGCCCAGGGTAGAGCCGGGGCTGGTCAGATGTTGTGCATCGATCGCCGCCGTCATCGTGTTCGCCGAAGTCATCGGCACGGAAGGACTGACGGGAGCGACCTTGGCCAGCCCGAAATCCAGCACTTTGGCGTGTCCGCGCTTGGTGACAAAGATGTTGGCGGGCTTGATGTCGCGGTGGACGATGCCCTGGGAATGCGCGGCGTCCAATCCGTCGGCGATCTCAATCGCGAGCGCCAGCAGAGTCTCGTTCTCTAACGGCCTTCCCGCGATCAGGTTCTTCAGGGTTACCCCGTCAAGAAACTCCATCGCGATAAAAGTCTGCTCGCCATGTTTGCCGATTTCGTGGATGGTGCAAATATTGGGATGATTCAGAGCGGACGCGGCGCGCGCCTCCCGGCGAAAGCGTTCCAGGGCTTGCGGGTCTCGCGACAGTTCGTCGGGCAGGAATTTGAGGGCGACGAAGCGGCCCAGCTCGGTGTCCTCAGCCTTATAGACCACACCCATACCGCCCCCACCGAGCTTCTCGACGATGTGGTAGTGCGAGATGGTTTGGCCGATCATGGGTTTGCGACATGGTAGGTGGAATGCGAGGAGCAAGTCAACGACTGCGCCTCGGCGCGCTTAGCCATATCTCCATATCTGCAGCCAATGGTAAACTTACGCGCCGAATCGGCGACCCGACACCGACATAATCAAATTGAATTTCAGAGATCGACATCAGGGGAGAAATCGACCATGCTCGTCCGCTTCCGCTCCTGTCTTTGTCTTGTTCTTGCAGTTCCGTTTCTCGCGTTTGCGGTAGGTCTGGCCGCTGCCCAGGCCGTCGTGCAGCATCCACTGCAAGCACTGACGTCGCAGGAATACTGGGCTGTCTATGATGTGCTGCGGGACAACGGCAAGCTCGACGCTGATACTTTCGTCCCCAGCGTGCTCTTGCATGAGCCGCCCAAGGATCGCGTGCTGGCCTGGAAGACAGGCGATCCTATATTCCGCGAGGCCGACGTAATTCTTATCAAGAAAGGTGTAGTCACTGAAGCCCGGGTGGACATTCCGGGCCGCAAACTGCTGGCGTTCAGAGAGCGCCCGGATGTGCAAGGCCCATTTTTTGACTCAGAATTTCGTGACCTTGCCGAGGCCATCAAGAAGGATCCGCGGGTAATTGAAGCTCTGAAAAAACGAGGCATCACGGACCTGAACACCGTGAAGTGCGAGCCCCTCCCGTTCGGATACTTCGCCCGCCCGGAATTGGACGGCCATCGCATCATGTACGGCAACTGCAGTGACATGCACGGCGAGTTTCTCACCTGGGGCCGCGAGATCGAGGGACTGTACGTAGAGATCGACGCGAAAGACCAGAAGGTGCTCGCGGTCGAAGACGCCGGCATCGCTCCGGTGCCGGCAGGTCCCATCAACTTCGAGGAAGCGCCGGAAAACCCCAGGCCCGGAACCACGCCGATCGAAGTCACACAGCCGGCGGGTCCGAGTTTCCGGATCACCAATGGTGAGGTCAGCTGGCAAAACTGGCGGTTCCGCTTCCGACTCGATGCGCGTGTAGGTCCGGTGTTGAATCTTGTCCGATTCGAGGACGGGGGCCGAATGCGGTCCGTAATGTACGAGGGTTCGGTGTCGGAATTGTATGTGCCGTACATGGATCCGGCGACGGGTTGGGCGACTCGCGTCTTCATTGACGCGGGAGAGTTTTACACGGGCGGCATCCTGACCGCGTTGCGCGAGGGAGTGGACTGCCCCGCCAACGCGTCCTATTTCGATGCCCTGTACGGCGACGATCACGGAATGCCGGTGCTCCATTCGCACCAGGCTTGCCTGTTTGAGGTACCAACGGGTGGACCGAGCTGGCGCCATTTTGAACGGGACGAGGTTTGGGGCCGGCCTAGCCGAACCCTCGTATTGCGTACGGCCATGGTGGTTGGAAACTACGACTACATGATCGACTGGCGATTCGAGCGCGATGGTTCAATCCGCGCGGCCGTTGGAGCCACTGGCGTGATCGAGGTAAAGCCGGTGAAAGAAAAGACCGAGCCCAATGCAGGCGGAGAGATGGTGAAAGAAGAATACGGGCACTTCGTGGCGGAGAACACGGTTGGAGTCAATCATGATCACTTCTTTTCGTTCCGTCTGGACCTGGATGTGGACGGCGAGAACAATTCGTTTCTCCCGGACCGCCTGGTCAAACGCGAAGTGAAGAACAAACCGTCAAGGAAAAGCATCTGGGTGATGGAGCCGTTCACAGCGCGCACCGAAGCGGACGCGATGATGGACATTCACCTGGAGCGGCCGACTATGTGGCGCTTTGTCAACCCAAACGTCAAAGGCCCGCTGGGATATCCGACGGGATACGAACTGATGCCCGGCGTGACGGCAGCATCATTACTTGATCCGGAGGACGGTCCGCAAAAAGTGGGCGCCTTTTCAGCCCATCAACTCTGGGTGACACCGTACAACCCGGACGAATTTTACGCTGCGGGAGTTTTTCCGTCTTCCAGCAAGGGTAACGAGGGACTGGCGGTGTGGACCAAAGCGAACCGGCCGATCGAGAACAAGGACATCGTGGCCTGGTACACCATGGGTTTTCACCACGTGCCGCGCGCCGAAGACTGGCCGATTATGCCAACTATGTGGCATGAGTTTACGCTTCGACCCTTCGACTTTTTCTCGCAGAACCCGGTGCTGGACTTACCCATGACGCCCTAAATTATGTGTGGGCGGGCGCCCCGCCCCGCACAACTTTATCGCAGCTCCTCCATCACCTGTTCCAGCACTTCCCTGCCCGGCCGCACCGCCGATTCAGGCAGCGTCGCCAGCGGCTCTTCCGTCATGTTCAGCAGATCAACGAAAGTTGGAGTCTTGGAATTGACGTAAAACACGCCGGTCAGGACTTCGCCCTTCTCGTGCGCTTCGTTCAGACGGGTGATGGCGCGGATACGATTGGTGGGATCGTACTCTTCTTCCAGTTTGCGCAGGCGGAGATGAGAGCCGTCGTGCATGGTCACATCGATCGTGGTTCCCGGGTCGTAATCGACGGCGATATCCTCGAAGGCCGGCACAAAGCTGACTTCCTGCAGCGGCTCTTCGTGGTCCTTCATGTATTTGTAGGATTTCGTCGAGCCTTCGTGATCGTTAAAGGTGACGCAGGGAGAAACTACGTCAAGCATGACCGTGCCCTTGTGGGCGATGGCCGCTTTCATCATGGCATGTAGTTGTTTTTTGTCTCCTGAGAACGACCGGCCCACGAAAGTCGCGCCCAGCGTGATGGCCATGGCGCAGGTGTCGATGGGCGGGAGGTCGTTGATCACGCCGGTTTTCAGCGTGGAGCCCATGTCGGCCGTGGCGGAGAATTGTCCCTTGGTCAGTCCGTAGACGCCGTTGTCTTCGATGATGTAAATGATGGGCAGATTGCGCCGCATGAGGTGGATAAACTGTCCGACGCCGATGGAGGCAGTGTCGCCGTCGCCGCTGACGCCGAGAGCGATCAGGTGGCGGTTCGCCAGCACCGCACCGGTGGCGACCGAGGGCATGCGGCCGTGCACGGCATTAAAGCTGTGCGAGCGGCCCATGAAGTAGGCCGGACTCTTGGACGAGCAGCCGATGCCACTGGGTTTGATCACTCGTTCGGGCGGCACACCCATCTCGTACATGGCGTCGATAATGCGCTCCGAAATGGCATTGTGGCCGCAACCGGCGCACAGCGTGGTCTTGCCACCGCGATAATCGATGACCGTCAAACCGATGCGATTGGTTTTCGGTGCCGGAGCCGGTTTATCGGGCGTGCTGGTCGCCATTTACTTACCCTCCATGGTCATGAGTTCGTCGGTGACCGAGCGCGCATCAAGCGGCAGGCCGTGAATGTGAGCGATGCTGCGCAGGCGGGTGTGGAGCGCGGCCTCCAGATCCATCTTGAGCAGCGTCAGCATCTGCGCATCGCGGTTCTGTTCGACCACGTAGACCACGTCGTGCTGCTTCACGAAATCGTGGACTTCGCGAGTGAACGGATACGCTCGCAGACGCAGATAATCGGTCTCGATGTTGTATTCCTGGCGCAACTGATCGCGGGCTTCGATCAGGCCCCAGTGCGAAGTGCCGTATCCGATGATGCCGATCTTTGACTTGCCGCTATCGACCTCGGGGCGCGGCACGAAGGAACGGGCCGTCTCAAATTTTCGGTTCAGCCGCTCCATGTTGCGTTCGAAGTCGTCTGGACGTTCGCTGTATTGCGCTTTCTCGTTGTGTCCGCTGCCTCGGGCGAAGTAAGCAGCGGCGGGATGATCGGTGCCAGGCAGAGTGCGATAACCGATGCCGTCTCCGTCGACGTCCTGGTAGCGGGCAAAACCGCCAAGCCGGTCGAGGTCTGCTTTGCTCAACACTTTGCCGCGCTTGATCGGCTTCTCCGGATACTTGAAGGGGTCAGCCATCCAGTTATTCATGCCCAGATCAAGATCGGACATAACGAACACCAAGGTCTGGAACTGCTCGGCCAGATCGAAAGCGTCGCCCGCCATGCTGAAACACTCTTCCGCCGAACAAGGCAGCAGCAGGATGTGCTTGGTGTCTCCGTGGGAGAGGAACGCGGTCGAGAGAATATCGCCCTGCGAAGTGCGCGTGGGCAAGCCGGTGGAAGGACCGACGCGCTGGATGTCCCAGATCACGCCCGGAACTTCGGCGTAATAAGCAAGTCCGGCGAATTCGGCCATGAGCGAAATGCCTGGCCCGGCGGTGGCGGTCATGGCGCGCGCGCCTGCCCAACCCGCGCCCAGCACCATGCCGATGGCGGCCAGTTCATCTTCCGCCTGCACGATGGCAAAAGTTGCCTTACCGTCGGCGCGGATGCGGAAGCGCTTCATGTACTCGATCATGCTCTCCGGCAGCGACGACGACGGAGTAATCGGATACCAGGCGATCATGGTCGCGCCGGCGAACATGCAACCCAGAGCCGCCGCGGCATTGCCGTCGATGATGATCTTGCCGGCGGTCTTGTCCATGCGCTGGATGAAATAAGGATCACGCTTGGTGAGATTGGCGGCGGCATAATCGTATCCCGCCTTTACCGCTGCCAGATTCAGGTTGGCGGCTTTCACTTTCTTCGCAAATTGCTTGCGAATTGCCTTCTCCACTTCTGCAATGTCGATTTGCAGCAGCTGGGCCACCACGCCCACGTAAATCATGTTCTTGACCAGCTTGCGCAGCTTGGCTTCAGGACAGACGGGCGCAACCAGCTTGTCGTAGGGAACGGCATAGAAAACCAGGTCAGAACGAAGCGTGTTGAGATTCAGCGGCTCGTCGTACAGAACTGCCGCACCGGGAGCCACCGACATTACGTCCTCATGCGCGGTCTCGGAATTCATGGCAACCACGAAATCGATTTCCTTCTTGCGCGCGATGTAGCCGTCTTTGTTGGCGCGAATCGTGTACCAGGTGGGCAGTCCGGCGATATTTGAGGGGAATAAATTCTTGCCTGAAACTGGAATGCCCATCTGGAAAATGCTGCGCAGCAAAACCGTGTTGGAACTCTGCGATCCCGAACCATTGACGGTCGCGACCTGGATACTCATGTCGTTGATGATGCGCTTTTGTTCCGGTGGGCGACTCTCAGCGTGGAGAGATACATCCGTGGTGGCCATTCCCCGTCCTTCCTCGTCCTGCGAGCGGAGTTTCTCCGCCCGCAATTCCTGTGGAGCAGAACCCTTTATTATACGGCAGCTACACCTGAGCGAACAGCCGCAGAGGCGGGGCTCGCAAAGGCTGTACCAGAATAAGAACGGGGTCGAAATCCCAAACAATCGGCGCTACGCTGCTGTCCGTTGACTTCCAATCCGTTCGATTGGATAATCTTTCCTCTTATCGAAAGGCTTCATCATTCCCCGAAGCCAATGACGTTGGTTTTGCTAACGGCCCTTTATTCTCAGGCTCCTGGGTAATCAAAGCAGTTTGATATTCGAGATCGAACGGGTTGGCCGTTCTCCGGTCACGCTGCCCGCAAGGAGGGCGTTGTGAAACGCTCCACGTTTTCTTTCGTCGTATGCCTGGAAGCAGTCCTGACAATCCTTATTGCCGGTTGCGGAGGCAGCAACAGTGGCAGTCAAACGCACTTCCCCGTAAGTGTCTCGCTCGGATTGAGCACAAACAGCGTGGCGGCCGGTGGCACAGTGCAAGTGACGGCAACGGTAACCAACGACACCGCGAACAAGGGAGTTACGTGGACGGTATCGTGTGCCTCGATGTCCTGCGGATCGGTTTCACCAGTCACGACGGCCAGCGGTGTGGCCGCGACCTACACCGCGCCCGCCAGTTCTTTCACCGCTGCTCTGATGGTCAAGATTACGGCCACTTCGGCAACTTCCAGCTCAGCCTCGGCCGCCGCGACGGTCACCGTCAGCCCCCCTTCGATCGCAGTGACGGTGACTCCGACCCCAAGCACCGTGCCGGTCGGGACCGTGGTGCAATTCACTGCAACGGTCGCCAACGATCCGATGAACAAGGGAGTGACCTGGATGGTAGAGTGCGCCTCTCCACCATGTGGCACGATTTCGCCTCTGGCAACAGCGAGCGGGGCCCCCACCACCTACACCGCTCCGGCCACGCTGCCCACCGGCGACTTGAGTGTCGCGGTGACCGCCACCTCGGTTACGGACCCCACGGCGGTGAACGGTGTAAACTTCGTGGTGCCAGGAACCTCCGTCTCCATCGACTCGCAGAGCGCAACCGATGTGCAAGCGGGCGGCACTTCCATCATCGTGGCCAGTGTTGCCAATGACCCAACCAACCAAGGGGTGACGTGGACATTGTCCTGCGATCCTGGACCTTGTGGCACAGTCTCACCCGCTGCTACTTTGAGTGGCGTCGCAACCACATACACAGCTCCAGGCACCCCGCCCGTCGCTGACCAAGCGGTGACCATCACAGCCACTTCGGTGTTCAACACCGGGGCCACCAACTTCGCGCAGGTTACCGTTCACGCAATCGCAGTTTCCGTCAGCCCCACAAGTGCGCTGATGCCGGCAAACGCGACGCAACAGTTCATCCCCACGGTGAGTTTTGATCCATCCAATGCGGGCGTCACCTGGACGGTCGTCCAGAACTCGGCCGCATGTTCGCCAGCCTGCGGAACAGCGTCGCCTTCCAGCACGGCAAGCGGTAGCCGCCACCACCTATACCGCGCCGGCATCGGTACCCGCCAATCCGACCGCCACACTCAACGCAGTTTCAGTAAAAGATGCCACCAAATCAGCCGGCGCGACGATCACGATCACGGCAGGCACGGTCAAGCTGGTTCCGGCCAGCCTGAACCTTGGAGGGGTCAGCGTCGGAGGAACCAGTCGAGCGATGGTTACGACGCTTACCAATACGGGGAGTGCAAGTCTGAATATCGCCAGCATCTCGGCCAGCGCACCGTTTGCTCAAACCAACGACTGCGGTGCAAGTGTCGGCCCCCTCGCTGTCCTGCACCATCACTGTGACCTTCAAACCGACGAAGTGCAGGTACGGCGAACGGCAGTCTCAGCATCTTTGACGACAGCAGCGACAGTCCCCAGGTCGTTAGCCTGACCGGAGTTGGCGTCCAGCTCTGTCGCGTCCAGATCAAGAAAACCCTCAGCAGTCCGCTGGTACGCTCGGCCCTGGTCACCTTCGGATCAGTGAGCGCACCCAGCCCGACTGGGCCCAACCGGGTTGGAACACGCGTGATGCGCCTGGTTGACCAAACGCGCAACGATCCTTTCCTGGAAGACGGAAGCAAGCGGGAGTTGATGGTGCGGTTCTGGTATCCGGCCTCGTTGCTACAGGCTTGCAAGCCGGCAGAATATACGCCTGCTTCCGTCTGGAGCTATTTCTCCCAGCTGATGAGGCTTCCCCTGCCCGCGGTAACGACGAACAGTTGCCAGGATGCTCCCAGTTGCAAACGGAGCCCATCCCGTGGTCGTCTTCACCCACGGCTATACCGGGACATTTACCGATTACACGTTCATCTTCGAAGATCTGGCAAGCCGTGGTTATGTGGTCGCGTCCGTGGACCACACCTATGAAGCGACGGCGGTCGAGTTTCCCGATGGGCGGTTTGTCCACTCCGGTTTCGGCAGCCATCTGGGCGCGGCGTTGCTCGAGGATCAACAAGCGCTGTCTTTGGCCTTAACCGTACGGCTGGCTGACCTCAAGTTCGTCCGCCGTGAACTGCAGCGGATGAATACGACTGCCCAGGGCCCGTTCGCCGGTAAGCTGGATACGACCAAGGTTGCGGTCGCAGGCCACTCCATGGGTGGATTGGCGGCATCGCTTGGAGTTCAGCGGGATCGTGGCTTCCAGGCGGGCATCATCATTGATGTCCACGATGGCGACGTACCGGATGCGGTGGTGCGACCAACGGCGACCCCGGTCCTGATCCTCGCTTCGGGACGCAAGCAGTGGACCGAAAACGAATGCAAGTTGTGGAGCAGCCTGCGCGGTCCGCGATTCGCCGTGAATCTCGAAGGCGCCGAGCATCTGACAACATCCGATGCAGTCTGGCTGGCCAGGGACGCGATCAAGACCGGCAGCATGGGCCCGGACAAGGCTGTGAGCGCAGTGCGGGACTACATCGCCGGTTTTCTTGACGCTCATCTCCGCGGTAAAGAGGCGGAGCCCCTGCTGGCCGGACCATCTGCAGACTACCCTGGTGCCGCGGTGACTAGTCAAACCCAATCGCTGTGCAGGGTAGCAGAGAGAAAGCAGTGACGTGAAGGTTGGGAAGGTCCCTCTACTCGTCGCCGGTAAAGAACTGCGCCATCTTGCGGAATTTTTCGTAGCGGGTGGCTACGAGCTCTTTGATCGTACCTCGCTTCAATTCAGCGAGATTTTTCTGCAGTGCACTATCGAGTAAGGCCGCGGCGGCTTCGTGATCAACATGGGCACCGCCCTCAGGTTCGGGCACGATGCCATCGATGCAGCCCAGCTCTTTCAGGTCTTCAGCGGTAATTCGCATGGCCTCGGCGGCCAGCGCTTTCTTGGTTGGGATCGCGCCACATGATCGACGCGCAGCCTTCCGGCGAGATCACGGAATAAATCGAGTTCTCCATCATCAGCACCCGATCGGCGATGGCGATGGCGAGGGCCCCGCCGCTTCCGCCTTCGCCGGTGATGGTGGTGATAATCGGAATCTGCAGCCGCGCCATCTCGCGCAGGTTGTGGGCGATCGCTTCGGCCTGGCCGCGCTCCTCCGCGCCCAGTCCGGGATACGCGCCCGGCGTGTCTACGAAAGTCAGCAAGGGACGGCCGAATTTTTCCGCAATCTTCATCACCCGCAGGGCCTTGCGGTAGCCCTCCGGATTCGGCATGCCGAAATTGCGGTAGACCTTTTGCTTGGTGTCGCGGGCTTTCTGATGCCCGACGATCATCACCTCTTCGCCATGGAAACGCGCCATACCGGCGATGATGGCTGGGTCATCCGCGTAGCCGCGATCACCGTGAATTTCGCTCCACTCCGTGAAGATGCGCTCGATATAGTCGAGCAGATAAGGACGCTGGGCATGCCGGGCCAGTTCGGTTTTTTCCCAGGCTTGAGAGGACGAGGATGACATGTCTTTGCGTAACGCCTGAATCCGGTCGTGAAGTACCTGAATTTCGCGCTGAGTTTTCTCGTCGGGTCCTGCGGCCCCCTGCAAGCGGGCAACCTGCTGCTCGATTTTTCCCAGTTCCAGGTGCGTCTTTTCGCCCGACTCCATATTGCCACCGTTGCCATTGCCGTTGCGCGACAGGCGGGCTTCCACCATGGACAGGAGAAGCTCGGTTCCCGCCATCACCAGGGCTTCATCAGGCACCGATGGTGCAATCTTCGCTCCCAGCTTGGGATTCTTTTGAATGGAAACTCTTATCTGCCGCAGATTTCAGTACGGCTCTTCTTGGAGCCTGCATGAAGCCCGAAAAGACTGCTTCACCAGATTCGGGAGCGAGAGCGTCGTAACGCGGTCTCACTCACGGTTGTTGCCTCAGTCAATTACGCGCACCGCACCCCGGCCACAGAGCTCTTCCACCCTGGCGATGAAGGCGCGGTCTGGTAGGACATTATAGCCTTCCGCCTCCATCACTACCATGAAATCTCCCTGGCGTTCCACGTCAAACAACACCTTGGCCGCACCTTTTTGCTGCGCACAAAGGCTGTGCAAAGCGTCGACCGTAGACTCACTCGCGGTCTCAAGCGGAACCCGAATGCGAAGTGAATTGGGCAACGGGACTTTCGCATCTTCCAGTGAACTGATGTCATTCACCGTCAGCTTCGGATTTGCGCCTTCCTCGATGCGCACGCCCCCGCGGATCAATACCGGCACTTCCAGTTTCACTTTCTCCTGCAGCTTGCGATAAGCCTCGGGGAACACCAGCATCTCGACCGAGCCCGCCATATCTTCGAGCGCACCCTGGGCATAGAAATCGCCGCGCTTGGATTTCAACACGCGAAGATTGGTGATGATCCCGGCGGTAATGATGTTCTCGTCCTTGCCGGTAGACCTGCCCAGAGCGCTGATCTCTTCCGTGCTGAGGGCGCGCAGGCCTTCCAGTTTGTCGCGATATTTTTCCAGCGGATGCCCACTGATGAAGAAGCCCAGAATCTCTTTCTCGTTGGCAAGGCGCGTGTGCTCGTCCCAGTCGGGAGTATCAGGCAGCTTGTTCTGCGACGACGAAACTTCCTCCTGCTCGAAGACGCCGAAAAGCCCGTGCTGGCCGCTTTCGGCATCGCGCTGCGTCTTCTGCGCGCCTTCGATAGCGCGATCGAGGACCGCCATCAGTTGAGCCCGGCGGCCAAGGCCGTCCATGGCGCCGCTCTTGATCAGCGACTCCAGAACGCGCTTGTTCAGCAGCCGCAGATCGACTTTTTCGCAAAATTCGTAAATGGAACTGTAGCGGCCAAGCTCCCTGCGTCCGGCCACGATGGATTCGATGGCGTTATGTCCAACGTTTTTTACCGCGGCGAGGCCAAATCGAATCGCGCTGCCATGCGGCGTAAAGTTGGCATCGCTTACGTTAATGTCGGGAGCCTCAACAGCGATGCCCATTTCACGGCACTCGTTGATGTACTTGACCACATCATCCGTGCTACCGGTCACCGAAGTCAGCAGCGCGGCCATGAACTCGACCGGGAAGCGAGTCTTCAAATATGCCGTCTGATAGGCCAGCAGCGCATACGCGGCGGAGTGCGACTTATTGAAGCCGTAACCCGCGAACTGCGCCATCAGGTCGAAAATCTTTTCAATCTTCTTGGGGGGATAGCCACGCTGGTTGGCGCCGGTAACGAACCGTTCACGCTGCGCCGCCATCTCGGACGCGATCTTCTTGCCCATGGCGCGGCGCAAGAGATCAGCTTCACCGAGTGAGTACCCGGCCAGGCGGTTGGCGATCTGCATCACCTGTTCCTGATAGACGATGACGCCCAGCGTCTCCTGCAGGATCTCCTGCAGTTCGGGCAGTTCATATTCGATCTTTTTGCGGCCGTGTTTGCGATCGATGAAGTCGTCAATCATACCGCCCTGGATGGGACCGGGGCGGTAAAGCGCGTTCAGGGCGGTGAGGTCTTCAATGGAATTGGGTTGGTAGCGCCGCAGCACGTCGCGCATGCCGCGAGATTCAAACTGGAAGACGCCGGAGGTCAGCCCCTTGTGAAAAACCTTCTGATAAGTTTCCTGATCGTCGAGCAGCAGGCCATCCAGAGCGATGTGCTCGCCTCGGGTCTGCGCAATCAGCTTCACCGCGTCATCAAGAATGGTGAGCGTGGTCAGGCCCAGGAAATCCATCTTGAGCAGGCCCAGTTTCTCGATGGCGACCATGTCAAAGGCGGTAACGATTTCGTCGTTCTTGGTCTTGAACAGCGGGACCAGTTCGTTAAGTGGCCGGGGCGAGATCACCACGCCCGCGGCGTGTACTCCCGCGTTGCGCACCATGCCTTCAAGTTTCTTCGCGGTGTTCAGCAGTTCACGCACCTGGGGATCACTGTCATAGGCCTGCTGCAGCGCCGGAGATTCCCGGATCGCATCCTCCAGCTTGATGTTCAGCGTGGTGGGGACCATCTTGGCGATGCGATCGACATCGGCGTAAGGCACGTCCATGGCGCGGCCGACGTCCTTGATCGCCGCCTTGGCCGCCATGGTGCCAAAGGTGATGATCTGGGCTACATTCTCGCGGCCATACTTTGCCGTGACGTAATTGATGACCTCGCCGCGGCGGTTCATGCAGAAATCGATATCGATATCGGGCAGCGAAATGCGTTCGGGATTGAGGAAGCGTTCGAAGATCAGCTCATGCTGTAACGGATCGAGATCGGTGATGCCCAGAGAATAGGAGACCAGTGAACCAGCGGCCGAACCGCGGCCCGGCCCGACCGGAATGTCGCGCTCGCGGGCGTAGCGAATGAAATCCCAGACGATGAGAAAGTATCCGGAAAATTTCATCTGCTGAATAATGGCCAGTTCCCGGGCCAGACGCTGTTCGTATTCCGCCAGGCTGTGTTTCAGGCGCCCCTGCGATTGGAGCGGTCGCAGAGTCTCCAGGCGGCGAGCGAATCCTTCGCGAGAGACGTGCTCGAAATAGCTGTCCAGGGTGAATCCAGCCGGGACGTCGAAGTGCGGAAAGGGATTGCTGATCTTCTCCAGCCGCATGTTGCAGCGTTCCGCGATCCCGAGCGTGCGGCTGAGCACGTCGGGGGCGTCCTTGAAGACACGATGCATTTCGTCATGGCTCTTGACGAAAAAGTCCGTGCCCTGGAACTTCATGCGGTTGGTGTCCTGGATCGACTTGCCGGTCTGAATGCACAGCATCACGTCCTGGGCGTGGGCATCGTCTTCGCAGAGATAGTGGCTGTCATTGGTGGCCACCAGGGGAAGGCCGAGCTCTTTTTCCAGCCGGAAGAGGTTGGAGTGGATGCGATGTTCCTGCTCCAGACCCTGGTCCTGAATCTCGAGGAAAAAGTTGTTCGCTCCGAAAATGTCGCGGTAAGTGACGGCCGCGGTGCGGGCAGCTTCGTATTTCTCCTCCATCAGGCGTTCAGCGACTTCGCCTTTCAGGCAGCCCGAAAGTCCGATCAAGCCTTTGGAGTGTTCTGCCAGAAACTTTTTGCTGACCCGGGGCTTGTAGTAGAAGCCGCGTAACGAGGCTTCCGAAGTAATCTTGGCCAGGTTGCGGTAGCCTTCCTCGTTTTCCGCCAGCACCAGAAGATGGTTGTAGGTATCGCCGTCGGGCGGAGTGCGTTCGATGTTGTGGTCATCCTTCTTGCAGATGTAGAGCTCGCACCCGACGATCGGTTTCACTCCCGCCTTGTTGGCCGCATTGACAAAGTGGACCGCGCCGAAGATATTGCCATGATCGGTCATGGCCACCGCAGGCATGCCGAGCTCTTTCACGCGCTGGACAAGCTTCTCCACGTCGCAGGCGCCGTCCAGCATGGAGTAGTCGGTATGAAGGTGCAGGTGGACGAATTGGGACATGGATAGTTGTGGCGATCTTGCTTGCTCTTATTCTAATGGGAAATCGTCGAGGCGGGCTGGGAGTTTATCCACAGTAGGACGACGCGGGCGAGTCGCCCGCGACCACACCAGACCATGTAGGCCCGGACGCCCCGTCCGGGCGAGCGAGCGAAAGCTCCTGAGATCTCTATTTTGATATATCTAGCGCGGCACTTGAAAATCTACGCCGCGATCGTCGTTGGCTTTGGTGGTGGCGTCGACATCCAGCGACGACAGCGGGAGCTTAGTGGCCCGCTGCTCACCGAAAATCCAAAGAGTGCCGCCGACCACTGCGTAGTTCTGCACTTCCTGGGTATGCTTGTCGCGGAAAATCAGCAGGGTGGGAGTCGGGAGTTCGGAGGTGCTCTCGGCTTGCGACGCTGAGGCTTCGTGTGATTCTCGCTGATCTGATTCCCGCTGCGCGCGCAGACGCGCAACTTCATCTTCCAGGCGATCGATGTCCTGTTGCTGCTGGGCTACTTCATTTTGAGTCGAGTCGTAATAATTGGAACCGTCGTAGTCGTAAGCCGGGTAGGAATTCGCGGTGGAGTAGAAGTCGCCATTGTAGGAGCCTGGGTACCCGTAGTATCCGAAATAGCCTGGGTACACCGAGGAGAAGAAAACTCGGTTACGAAAACGTCGATGACCGAAAGCGGGACCGTGGAAGGTACCGAAAGACGTACCATTGTGGAAGGCAGGCTGACGCAAGCCGCTGCCAAAAGTCGGGCCGGAGTGCGGTGCCGCGTTCATGCCCGATCCCCCACGGAAACCGGAGGAGGAAAATCCGCTGTGTCCCCCCAGCGACCCTCCGCCGCGGGAGCCGCCGCCATGCATTTGCGCTGACAAAGACCCCGCCAGCGCCACCGCGCATACCGCCGAAATGGCCCACCGGTGCCGCATACGGTGGAGTATAGCGCCGCCGGCGGCTGCGGTTTGTCAAATCTTCAGCGGCCCTGTCACGTTGCGACTTAGTTTTGTTCTCCGCCACCATGCTTCTGCCGGCACAGTTTGCAATAGGTTGGCGGCAGGCTGTTGTCCACCGTGTGTTTGACGTTAGGCAGGGAATGTAGATAGGCGAAGATGGCCTTCAGATCATCGTCGGTGAGGTTGTCGAATTCGCCGAAGGGCATGATGGATGACAACTTTCTTGCCTTCACGTATCCGGTGCGCATCACTTGCAGAAACATGGCCTCGTCGTAATAGCTGATACCGGAGGCGTCTTGCGTGATGTTGGCGCTGGTGACCTCTCCCCATGGTCCCTTCAAGACTTCGCCGCCGGCATAGGCCAGGCCGGGGATCGGGCCCTTATGGTCGGTGGGAGTGTGGCATCCGCAGCCGACGGTCGCCAGATATTTTCCCCGTTCCAACGGACTCGATTGCGGGCCCGGACCGCTGACCGGACTGGTCAGCGGTTCCGGAACGCCGCGGATCAGATAGTTGACCGGGAAGTTGACGCGGGTAGGAGGCAGCGGATTTCGAACGGGCGCAATGGAGCGCAGATAGACCACGATGGAAGCCGCGTCTTCATCCGAAAGGTTGCGGTAGGCGGAGTAGGGCATCATGGGGAAAATCGTGCGGCCATCGTGGGTAATGCCTTCCCGGATGGCGCGCGCAATTTGGTCGTCAGTCCACCGGGCCGCGCCCGTTTCCGGATCCGGCGTAAGGTTCGCAGCGATGATTGTGCCCGGCAAATTGTCTACCGGGATGACCTGCCCTGCCAGTTCCATACCCGGCAGGTTGGGAGCTCCGTGGGTCTTCCAGTCCTTCGGCGTGTGGCAAATTTCGCAGCCCATCAACCCGGTTACGAGATAGCGTCCTCGAGCCAGCCGTTCCGGAGTGCGTTCAAACTCGCGGTTGTTTGTAGCCCTGGTCCTGGGGCCGATGAACGGGCGCCAGCCGACGGTGAGAGTGATGGCCACGGCGAGCAACAGGCAGATTACGAGCAGAATTTTCCCGAGTTTTTTCAACCCTCACTCCAGGCGCAAGTATTTACGGAATGCCCAAGCATTCCGCTTAACAAAACTTGAACGGATACCGCGACGTACTCAGCGCTTCTTCTTGCCTTTGTTCTTATTACCGGCAGTAGCAGGCGCTTTTTTCGCAGAGTTGGCTTTTTCGGGTTTGGGCGCAGGCGTCTTCGGCGATTCTACTTTGGCGGTAGCTGCTTTGGCAGCAGCCGGTTTAGCAGAGGCGACCGCTGGTTTGACATTGGCGGGCGCAGCTTGCCCTTTTCCCTTCTTCTTGCCGGCGGTCGCCGCCGTGGCAGCGGCAGCGGCCGCGGCAGCGGCCGCTTCCGCGGCAGCTGCCTTGGCCGCCCTTCCCCGCTTGGGCGGTGGCGGAGGTGGCGGCGGTGGGGGCGGCGGCGCCAGAGGTTTCAGGAATTTCAGGGTCTCGGTTCGCGACCGCAGCTTGCCGTCAAGCAGCAGCATGAAGACGTCGTGCGCAATCTTGGGATATTCCGGGAGCTGAGGCGTGATATGCAGCTCGGTCATCTCCAGCAATGGGATTTTCTGCTGCACCTGCCGCCACTTGGTGAAGAAGTTCTTGATCTTCTGGGCCACCGCCTGTTGGCGGGCGGTAAGAGCCAGGAACAGGATCATCTCCGGCCGCGCCTCCGAGAGCAGTTTCCAGGCGCGGGAGGGGGTGGCGGCTTCCTTGCCGACAAGTCGTTTTGCCAGCTCCTTGGCGTGGTCCTCGAGATCTCGCCAGGCCTCGACCAGGTCTTTGCGGGGCATCAGCCGGCGCATATCGGCGATATCTTTGTCCGCCAGCCGGGCGGTCAGGAAATACATGACAGCGGGCGCTGGATCCGGAGCGTAGCCCAACTCTGTCATCTGCTGGCGGGTCTTCAGGAGCTGGCCCAGTTGGGCCGTATCCACCTTGGCGGTGCTCCAATGCTGATTCAGTATCTTCAGCCACCCTTCCTTCTCCAGCACGCGCACGATATGCAACGGGTCTTCTTCGTAGGCCAACTGCTCAGTCTCGTACCCTACGGCCTTGTTGGTGATGTATTCGATGTAATTATTTTCCTTGGCAGACTCGAAGCGAGCCTGGGTGCGTTCCTCGAGCGGCCAATGAAAGCGCGCGGCAAAGCGGGTTGCCCGAATCAGGCGTGAAGGGTCCTCGACGAAAGCGTAGTTATGCAGGACGCGCAGGACTTTCGCTTCGATGTCGGCCGCGCCGTTGAAAGGGTCCATGAGCAGGCCGCGCGAGCCCGGATTCAACGACAAGGCCATGGCGTTGACGGTGAAATCCCGGCGGCGCAGGTCCTCGATGAGCGTGGCGGGCGTAATAACCGGAGGCTTGCCGGCTTTCTCGTAGTGCTCGAGCCGCGCCATGCTGATTTCCGCGCGAACGTTTCCGGGCAGTCCCAGGTAAAGCGTCTTGAAATCCTCGTCGCTGCCGGCAATCTTTACGCCCGCCTTCTCCAGGTCTTTTTGCAACTTTAAAGGATTGCCCTGCACCGAAAAGTCGAGGTCGCGGATGGGAAAACCGCTGATGATGTCTCGGACCGCGCCTCCGGTGAGGTAAATGTTCATACCGGCGGCACGGGCAATATCTTGAACCAGGACGACGCCGCGCTGCTGGTCCGGCGTCAGCCGGATTTCCATGGTGTATATGTAATCGGCCATCTTGCTAAGGACGCGGCTCCGCGACCCGGTTCACCACGGCAGAGAGCGAGTTTTCCACAGGTTCTCCCGCGAGAAAACGGACTACTCCGGTCGCTTTTAGGTAAGTCACTCTATCCAATAGGCTTAGAGTACACCAGATAGGACGCCGCAAGCTACAGAAAATAACACAAGGTTAACGGTTTGGCTACAACGAACGTACAAGGAATCTGTTTTTTGCCGGAAAAGTGCGAGAATCTGGTTGAACTTGGGGAAAACAGTCGCCAGTCGTCGGTCTTCAGTCGTCAGCCCACCCCCTGCGTCTGATGACCGCAGACTATGACTGACTTCCGAGCCCGAAACTAACCCCAGTCGTCGGTCCCCAATCCTGAGGGCCACGCTGACGACTGACGACTGAAGACTGAAGACTGAATGCCCTCAACCCATAAGAAAGTCGTGGTCCGGAAAATGGACCGGGATTCGATCAACGGACACGTTGCTCCGGCCAACTTCGTCCGCGAGGGCAAACTCGAGCTCCTGAATACCTCCGGAAACGTCGTTGCCATCGATCTGAAGGACATCAAGGCGGTCTATTTCGTCCGCGAATTCGGCGATTCCGAACTGCTGAGCCGCAAGACCTTCACCAGCCGGCCGCGCACCGAAGGGCTCTGGATCAGGCTCAAATTTAAAGACAACGAGGTTCTGGAAGGCATGATGCCCAACGACCTCAGCCTGACCACCGCCGAGGGCTTCCTGATCAATCCCCCCGACTTGCGCTCGAACATACAAAGGATTTTTGTGCCCCGCAGCGCACTGGAATCGCTGACGGTGCTGGCCGTGATCGGCGCCACCCATCGCCGCCGCAAGGGCGCTCCTCCGGACAACCGGCAGGTCCCCATGTTTGGGGAGTGAAGTGGAGATCCCAACGCTGCAACGATTTCCGGCAGCGGCCAGGTGGTGGTTCGATCAAACGAACAACTCCCGCCTCTCCTGCTTCGAGAGGCGGGCGAACCATTGAATCTCCGCGTTCAAGCCGACCGGCCTTTAAATCGTAAAAAATCCTACTTGCTCGCCACCTGCAGATTGTTGGTTACGGAAAACACTCCGGGCACGCCTTTGGCGCGGATGTTGGCCACATCCTTGTCGCCTTCGTTGTCCACCACGCCTTCGAGGGTCGCGTTTCCGTTCTTCACAATGATCCGGATGGATTGTTGCACCCCGAGCGCGTACTTCTGCAACGGCCCATAGCCGTATATCGAGCGATAAAGAGCGCGGCGAATGCGGTCGTCGTTGGGGGACAGCGGCAGAACTTCGATCTGGTTGTCGACTTCTTCAACACCTTCAATTCTCTTCACGACGTTTCCGGCGTCAGACTTCAGGGTCGGCTTGGTGACCTGGCCCATCAGGGTCACTTTGTATCCGTCGACTCTGTAGGAGAGATTGTCGAAAACGGTGAAATAAGGCAGCATCCGCAATTCATGCCCGACTTCTTTCGTAATCCGTGCGGTGGCGGCCGCGGATGGTGCGGCGGCTTGACGGCCTAATGCGGCCGATGCCAGGGCCAGCACCATGCAGGTGACAAGCAAAGGTCGTTGTTTCATCTCAATTCTCCTTGTTAAACCGATCTCGCCAGGAAAGACTACCTTTCCAGGGTGCACATGGTAACAAATGAGGCGAAGGATTGTCCCTGCAAAGTTCCAGGCATGCCGCCGGACTTTTCGCTGTACCCCAGTGTGCCTCGAAAGTTAGTTGGTAGCTATTTTTCCCGGCATCCAACCCGTGTAACATAGGAGAAGCAGCAGGCAAGCACCTATGGAACCGGACCAGAACAATCAGGAACTGGATCTTTTGCTCCCCCCGAGCGTCACCGGGCCGCTCTGGAAGTCCCTGCTGCGCAATCTTCGCGACCGCTTCTTTCCGGAAAAGCTGCCACCGCTTCACCTTACTTCCCGGCCGGTGAATACCGGCATGCTGATCGGCGACGCAGTCAGTTTGCCCTGGTACCGGACGGTTTTCACCAATGTGGGCAATGTGATCAACCCTGAGGTCTTGCCGCCGCTGGAACTTGAGTCGCAGCCAGTGGACGTAGGCGAACTGGTCAGCGATCAGATGGGACACATGTGGTGGAGTTCCCTGCTGCGCAATCTGGCCGATCGGGTGGCGCCCGAGCGCCTGCCTCCGCTGCAACTGACTTCGAAGCCGGTAGACGCCGACCTGAAATCCGGATCGATGCAGTTAGCGCGCTGGTCGTCGCTGATCACTCTGCCCAAGGTTCCCCTGGAAGAGCGCAGATACTTTACTGCCGTCCCAGCAAGGCCGAGCGCGCCTCGCATCGGTCCGGCCCCTTCATTCGCCGGGTTTGCCGGCCTGCCCCCTGCCCTGTTCGAGGGAAAGCCGGCGCACGCCCATCCCGGCAAACTACAGACAGCGCTCTCCCGCTCCAAGCTGCGGGAAGCCTTGCTGATCTCGCTCGCCGTCCTGGAAGTGTTGTATCTGGTCGGTTCTCTTCTTGGGCTGGTCTGATTCTTTCTAATTCTCTCTATATTTGTCATCCTGAGCGAGGGAGAACTTCGCTTCGCGAAGTTCGAACGGAGTCGAAGGAACCCCTACCGGCTTCCCAGGTCTCGCGTGCCCGGGGCACCCGGAACGTTCGTGACGCTTGCTTCGAGTTCGTACCGCTGATAGGGGTCCTTCGACTCCACCAGCCCATTCGTAAACGAATGGGCTGGCTCCGCTCAGGATGACACCAGTTCCACAGAACACTCGCGCCTCTGCCTCCGTTACAATCACCGTTCTGCCCGCTGTCTCAGGACTATGCCTATGAAACTCGCTCAGATTGCTGCTGCGCTCAATTCGCGCCTGGAAAACGGTTCCCCTGACCTTGAAATTACCGGGGTGGCCGGCATCAAAGATGCAGGACCCGGACAGCTCACCTTCGTAGCCAATCCCAAGTATGCCGGCGCGGCGCGGACGACCAAAGCTTCGGCCGTAATCGTGTCCGAAGAGTTCCCTGCTGTTTCGACCGCCCTGCTGCGCAGCAAGAATCCTTATCTTGCCTTTGCGCACGCGCTGGAGCTCTTCTGCAAGCCGCCGCGTTATGAGCCGGGAGTGCATCCGACGGCGGTGGTGCATCCTTCGGCCAGGATCGGCGCAAGGCTCTCACATTGGGCCCTATGTCGTCATCGACCAGGGGGTTGAGATTGGCAGGGATGCGGTGTTGCTGGCGCACGTGGTTATCTACCGCGACGCCAAGATCGGAGACCACTTCTTTGCCCACGCTCATGCGATCGTGCGCGAGGGTTGCCGACTGGGCAATCGTGTGCTGCTGCAGAACGGCGCGGTCATCGGAGCCGATGGCTTCGGTTTTGCCAAGGACGATTCCGGGCACTGGTACAAGATCCTGCAGCCCGAGGCGGTCGTCATCGAAGACGACGTCGAGATTCAAGCCAATTCCTGCATCGACCGCGCCAGCGTGGAGAAAACCAGAATCGGTCGAGGCACGAAGATCGACAATCTGGTGCAGGTCGGTCACGGCTCCCGCATCGGGGAGCACTCGCTGCTGGCCTCGCAGGTCGGACTGGCCGGCTCGACCGACGTCGGCAACCACGTGATTCTGACCGGGCAGGTTGGCGTGGTGGGGCACTGCAAGATCGGCGATGGCGCGATCGTGACTCCACAAAGTGGGGTGGCAGGCGACATCGAAGCCGGGGCGATTGTCAGTGGCGCTCCGGCGGTGGATCACAAGTTGTGGCTGAAGTATTCCGCTTTGCTCAGCAGGTTGCCGGAGATCGCGCGGGCGGTGCGGGCTAAGGCGTCGAAGGATTGACCACTGGGGGCACCGCGGGTACGGAGGAAGATCGTCCTTCCTGCATCTCCTGGCGGCAAAGCGCTGTCGATAGCTCGCCTCACTTTTTCCATCAGCACTTCGCGGCTTCCAAAATTCCCGGGTTCGATGGGCGGATGGAAGGTCAGCGTGACGGTTCCGGGCTTGATGGCGAATCTCCCTTTGGGCATGACGTAATGCGAACCCGAAATCGTTACCGGCACGACCGGCACACCACACTCCATGGCCAGGTAGAACGGACCTTTCTTGAAGGGCAGCAATTTGCCATCAAACGATCGATGGCCCTCGACATAGATCGTCATGTTGATGCCCTGTCGCAGGACCGCGGCCGCCGCTCGCACCGCAGAGATGCCGGCGTCCCGATTTTCGCGGTCAACCGGAACCAACGAGCCGATCCGCATGGTTTTCCCCAGCAGCGGGTAGTCAAACAACTGTTTCTTTGCCATCACCGAGGTGCGGCGCGGAATCAGCGGCAGCATGACCGGCGGATCAATGTTGGAGACGTGGTTGGACATGAAAACGTAAGTGCGCTGGGGATCAAGTTTGTCGAGTCCGACGGTTTGCACCCGTATCCCAGCCAGGCGCGCCCCCGCCCAGGCTGCTCCCATGGCCACGCGGTAAAGAAATCGAATATCGCCGGTGAGGAAAGTCCAGGGGAAACAAATCACCGCCGCGAATGGAAGCGCCAGCGCCCAGAACGCAAGCATCGCGATGGTGCGAATCATGGCCGAGCCCCTGCCATCATCTGGACCTCGCCTCTCACCCAGGCGGAGCGGCGAGCCTTTTGGTCGGGCGAGACTTTGTCCAGATCCACCAGCGTAAACTCAAGCTCCTGCCGGGTGCCGAGAACCCATTGCAGTTCGCGCTCGCCTTCGGAGTTGCGGACACGCAGGCGAACCGTCTCGCCTGGACGCAAACCCGCAAAATGCCCGGCGTAGCGATCACCGGTGCCGTGGCCGTTTATCTCCCGGATCGAATCGCCCGTCGCGAGACCAGCCTGTTCGGCGGCGCTTCCGGGGGTAACTGCGGCAACTACCAGCCCAGCGTCAAAGTTTCGCACGGCAACGAAACCAGGATCTGCGACCGAACTGGTTCCCTGTGCCAGATGAAGCCCAACGCTCCGGAAGAAATCATCCCACGGAATTTCTTCGGTGCCCGCAACATACTTCTCGAAAAACCATCCCAGATCGGTGTGGCTGACCGCTTCGGCGGCGCGGCGCACGCCTTCGTTGCCGGGAAAGAACAGTCCCTGGCGCGCGTAGTGTTCATTCATCCACTGAAAGACGTCGCGAATGGAGGCCGCTCCGTGACTCGCCTCGCGCACCTGCAAGTCGAGCATCACCCCAAGCAAGTTGCCTTTGTTGTAATACGAAATGCTGCGCTCGGGAAGGCGATAGTAATCGTATTTTTCGAGCCATGCGTCGAGGCTGGACTCTTCCGCCGATTGGGTAAGATGAGCCGGCCGCCGCTCCAGTTCGGTAATCTCGCCCGACAACGCCCTGAGGTAATGTGCTTCGTCCAAAAGGCCGGCGCGCAACTGGATGATGTTCCCCGCGGTGGTGGTGGCGCCTTCGCTGAACCACAAGGCGTCGGTGTAATTTTCTTTCGTGTAATCAATGGGCTCGAGCGATTGCGGGCGGATGCGCTTCACATTCCACAGATGAAAGAACTCGTGGGCGGTTACATCGCTCAGCGAATCCGGATTCCCAGCCAGCCGGCTGGCACTGACTTCGATGGCAGTAGAGTAAGCATGCTCCATGCCGCCGCCTCCGGGCCCGCGAGGAAAATGATAGAGAAACATATAGCTTCGAAAAGGCTGGTCATGCATCCAGTCCGTGGCCGCTGAAACCAGGCTCCGCAACATGGGCACGATCTTTTCCATGTTGTAGTCGGCGGGATCCGCATCCACGATTACTCGATAGTGCGCAGCGCCTTGGTCGAAATCAGATTCCTGGAATGCGCCGATTTCTACCGGTGAGTCCACCAGGCGATCGTAGTCCGGCGCTGCAAATCCGTCGCCTGACGAGGCGAGCGGAGTCGCATCCACCGGAAGAGAACCTGTGCGCCATAAACCCCGTTTTACCAGGCAAAACACCCAAACTTAATTTGCAACACGCCCCCCAGTGCACCCGATCTACCATGTAGCCCGGATCCACCACGCAAACGGTGCAGCGGGGACGCATCAGGCCGCGCGGGCCCCCCGGGCATCGCCCCGCGGGCAGGATCGCCCGCAGCCCCCCAACCCCGCACCAAATGAGAGTGGCTCTGTACCCATAAGAACCAGTACAGCGCCACTCTCATTGGTCAGGCAGCCTCGCGAGCGCCGCCCGCCGGCCCGGTAGCGGGTGAAGGCGGGCAGGGTGACGGCGATGACGACCGCGCCCGCGATTGTGATCAGGCCGCCGCTGAGCGCGCGATCGTCGGCGAGGTCAGCGAGCCCAGCGCGCCGGCCTCGAGGTTGCCGAGCTGGCCGCCGCTCACTCCCACTACGTAGTCGGCCGCGGTACCCGGCCGCGGAATTCCTCAGGCGTGCTCTGCTGAACGATCGTGCCGCGGAAGACCACGGTAAAGGTGTCCGCTGCGCCCGCTATGGCCAGCATGAGCAGGGTCAGCCACCAGGTAGGTCGCGATGGCGAAGCCGGCGAACGCGGCACCCCAGACGGCCACCGCGGTGAGCATGGCCCGGCCCGGCCGGGTGATCCGCCCACCGGCCCGGACAGCACCGCGGTGATCAGGCCGCCGATTCCGATCGCGGCGGTGAACAGGCCCAGCGTGGCGGGCGGTCCCCGCCGAAGCGCTCGGCGTTGATGGCCGGAAACAGCGCGACCGGCAGGCCGAAGATGGTGGCGTTCAGGTCGGCGCAGGAATGCCCCCTTGAGCACCGGCTGCGCCCGATGTACCTGACTCCCGCGGCGACCGAACGGACTCGCGGTAGCCGCCCGCGCACCGTAAGTCCGCGGCAGCGCCGGCACCGGGCCACGCCGTACAAGGAGAAGGCGAAGCTGATTGCGTCGATGAGGTAGCACGCCGGTAGGCCGAGGCCCGGCGCCGCGGTGATCAGCCCGGCCATGGCCGGCCCGGCGATCAGCATGAGCTGGAAACTCAGCCGGTCGAGCGCGAGGCCAGCGGTCAGCTGGCCGGCCGGCAGCAGGCTCGGGATGAAGGTCCGCCGGGCCGGGGCGTTGACCGCGCTGATCGAGGACGACACGGCGACCAAGGCGTACAGCAGCCAGACCGACTGCAGCCCAGCGAAGGCCTGCGCGGCGAGGCCCGCCGACACGGCCGCGCTGCCGCTGGTGGCCGCCAGCACGAGGGTGCGCCGGTCGACCGCGTCGGCGACAGCGCCGCCGAGCAGCCCGATCGTCACGGTGGGGACCACCTGGGCCAGCCCGATGGCGCCGACCGCCAGCGGTGATCGGGTGATATCGTACACCTGCAGCGGCACCGCGAACAGGTCAGCGCCCCGCCGACCGCCGACAGCGTCGACCCGGCCCACAGCCGCCGGAAGGCCGGGGACTCGCGCAGTGGCCTGATGTCGGCCAGCAGCCGTCCCGCGGTCATCGCCCTCCTTGATCGCGCACCAGCACGCAATACAACAGTACTTATATAAAGCCTGTTATAATTATTACACAAGGCCTGTTACGATCGGGTCGTGACCGAGGACCGCCCGGCCGACCCGACCGAGCAGAGCGAGTGGCGGCCGCTGCGCCTCCTGCTGGCCGCGATGGACGCCGACATCGCCCGGATCTACGCCGAGGCGCAGATCACCGGGCTCACGCCGAGCATGGTGATGGAGCTGCTCCGGCTGCACGCGCGCGGGCCGATGACCATCACCGAGCTGGCTTCCTCGGTGCAGCGCACGCACTCGGCCACCAGCCAGAAGGTCGCCGCGATGCGGGCCGCGGCCTGGTCCGGACCACCACCGGCGCTGACGCCCGCACCAGGCGGATCACCCTGACGGCCAAGGCCCGCCGGATCGCGGGCCAGCTGGCCGCGGAATGGCGGGCCACCGAGGCGGCGGTGGCCGACATCGAGAACGAGATCCCGTACCCGGTCGGCCGGGTCGTGACCGACATCGAGGCGGCGCTGCAACGCCAGAGCTTCCACGACC
Organism: Terriglobia bacterium; assembly: GCA_963841075.1. Lineage (GTDB taxonomy): Bacteria > Acidobacteriota > Terriglobia > Terriglobales > Acidobacteriaceae > JAIQFF01. The sequence goes on along the minus strand of CAWJBA010000027.1, from coordinate 6,932 downwards.
GGATCGCCGAGAAGCTGGCCGCCGACCCGGACTGGAAGTAACGGGCAGCTGCCGCGCCGGTGGTAGAACAGAGTGGTACAACAGGGGGCATGCGGGCGCGCCAGTTGCGAATCGGGCCCGTACGTCCCGGCCGGCCGTTCTGGCGGGCCGCCAACATCATCGCCGCCGCCTGCGTGTCCGCCCTGCTGCTCGGCGTGCTCGGGTTCGGGTACGCCACGATCCCGACCCTCGGTCCCGCGCTCGATCCGGGGCACGGCGTGTGGAGCTCAGCGGCAGGCGGCCAGCCGGTCCGCTCGGAAACCCTGCAGCTGCCCGGGCTGCGCCAGCCGGTCAGTGTCACGTTCACCGAGCAGGGTGCCGCTTCGATCAGCGCCGCCAGCACTCACGACCTGTTCCTCGCGCTCGGCTACGTGCACGCCCGGTTCCGGCTCTCGGAGATGGACGAAGAGCGCCGTCTGGGCGAGGGGAGACTCGCGCAGCTCGCCGGGCCGACCGACCTGGCCTCGGACAAATTCGAGCTGGAACTGGGCCTGCTGCGCACCGCGGAGCAGGAATGGGCGCAGCTGCCGAAGGCCAGCCCGCCCGCCCAGGCGCTGACCGACTACGCCGAGGGGGTGAACGACGACATCGCGCAGGTTCACGCCAGCGGTCAGTGGCCGGCCGTGTTCTCCCTGCCCGGCGTATACCCCGGTCCGTGGACCCCGGTGGACAGCCTCGTCATCCAGGGCGAGCTCAGCCAGGAACTCGACTTCACCACCACCCCGCTTGACTACGCCCTGCTCGAGCGATCTCTCGGCCCGGCCCTCACCATGGCCTGGTTCCCCATCATCGCCAAGAACGCGCAGACGCCCTATGACCCAGGCCCGTACCCCAGGCCCGCCCTGATTCCGCTGGCGCCCGGCGCCGCCAGCACGCTAACCCCCAGCCAGCTCACCGCCGCCCAGCTCACCCCCAGCCAGCGCCCGCTCCCGGCGGACGGTGCACCGGATCCCGGCACCACAGGCCGTTCGGGCGTCACGTCGGCCGAAGCGCAGGCGGCGGGCACGCTGCTCGCCCAGTTCAGCCAGCTACCCGCGGGGCAGCTGCCCACGAATACCCGGACAGCAACGCGTGGGCGGCCGACGGGCCCGCGGTCAAGGGCGGCGGCGCCCTGCTGGCCGGCTGAGACCCGCACCTGCCGCAGACGCTGCCGTCGGTCTGGTACGAGGTCGCCTTGTCCGCGCCGGGCCTCGACGCGGCCGGGGTCAGCGTGCCGGGCTTGCCCGGGATCCTCATCGGACATAACGCCCATATCGCCTGGTCGCTGACCGACACGCAGAACCAGGCCACCTTCTTCTACCACGAGGAGACCGCTAAGAGCCTGCCCGGCCAGTACTACTGGGACGGAGCCTGGCGCAAGATGCAGGTGGTGCACTACCAGATCCCGGTGCGCGGCGCGGCGACCGTGAACCTGACCGTGGACATCACCGTGCACGGCCCGATCATGACCCAGGCCGGGCAGACGACATCGGTCGACTGGATGGGCAACGTGCCCTCGCCCGACCTGGCCGCGATCAACGGGATCTACCAGGCCAGCAACTTCAGCCAGTTCAAGGCGGCCCTGGCCGGCTGGTACGCGCCCTCGCAGAACTTCGTCTACGCGGATGCGGCCGGGAACATCGGCGCGATCTCGGCGGGCTACTATCCGCAGACCGGCCCGGCCTGCCAGCCCTGGCTGCCGATGAGCGGCACCGGCGCGTGCGACCTGGTCGGCGTCATCCCCTACTCGGCGGTGCCGCAGGCCTACGACGATCCGGCCTCGCACGTGCTGGCCACCGCCAACCAGCGGCCCGTCACCGCCGCCTACCCCTATTACATCGGCACCAGCGCCGACTTCTTCGATCCCGGCTACCGCGCCGCCACCATCTACGCCGCCCTGGGCCAGCGGCGCACCCCGCTACCCCGGCCAGTTTCGCCGCCGTCCAGACGAGCCTGACCGACCAGCTCGCCGTGCGCATGGTCCCGGAATTGCTGACCGCGCTGCGCACCACCCCGCTTTCTTCCACCGAACGGACCGTGGTGCACCCACTAGGCACCTGGAACTCGACTATGGCCACCGATTCCGCCGCGGCTTCGGTCTGGTGGACGTTCTGGGGCGACTACCTGTCGGAGGTGTTCCAGCCGTGGTGGAACCACGCCCGGGTTCCCGTGTCCGAGGACTCCGCAGGCCTGACGGTGTCCGCCGACGACCAGCCCAGCCTGGACGAGGACCTGGAGGCGTGGACGCTGAGCGACCCGTCGAACCCGGCCTTCTCGCTGCCGTCGGGGCCGCGCCGGACGGCGCCGCAGGTCATGCGCCAGGCCTTCGCCGCCGCGGTGGCGCACCTGTCGTCCACGCTGGGCGGCGCGCCGGCGACCTGGGCCTGGGGACGGCTGCACTCGCGGGAGTTCCCCGCCCTGAGCGGGGCCAGCGGCCTGGGGTACGGTCCCCGGCCCGATGGCGGTGACCCGTTCACCCCGGACGCGGCCGACGGCGGGCTGACCGCGAGCACCGGCCCGAGCTGGCGGATGATCGTGGCCCTCCCCGCCGCGGGCGTCAGCGCCGAGGGGGCCAGCGCCGCCAGCCCCGCGGCCGTCAGCGCCGTAGGCGTTTACCCGGGCGGGCAGAGCGAGAACCCCGCGTCACCCTGGTACGACAACCTGATCCCGCTGTGGTGGGACGGCCAGTACCTGCCGGTGCCTGAGCCCGGCCAGGTGGCCGGGTCGGTGACGTGGGCCCTGACCGTGGTTCGGCCCGATGGCTGACCCGAAGCGCCTGGGCAAGCGCGGCGCCTACCGGCTCGGTGCGCGACGCCCTCCCGACCAGCTGGCCAAGCGCCAGCCGCCCCCGCACGTGCCGTCGTTCGGGAACCGGCGGCCGGCGGCGCCGGTCACGGCCGGGCTGGCCCTGTGCGCGGCCCTCGCGGCGCTGCTCGGCCTGGCCGCCGCGTACGGATTGTGGTTCCTCCCGTTCGTGGCCGGGATCGCGGCCGGGGCCGGCCGTGGCGCGCGCGCCGGGCGGTCGGCTCGGTGGTGCTGGCCGTGTGCGTAGGCTGGGGCGCCGCGCTGTGGTGGCCCGTGCGGTCCGGCGCTCCGGTCGGGGCGACCGCCCGGGTGGTCGCCGCCCTGGCCGGGCTGCCCCCGTACTCCGCGGTCGGCGTGGCCTGCCCGCTGCTGATCGGCGTCCTGCAGGCGCTCGCGGCCTGCTGGTTGGCCCGCGCCGTGACCTACCGGCTGCGTTAGCGCCCGGCGGTCCCCGCCACCAGCTAGTTTCACACATCGTTAAGGTAAAGTTACTTATCGTGAAGAGCGTGCCGACGACTGCGGACGCCAGATTCACCGGCCTCTTGGAAGCAGCGCCCGACGCCATGGTGTGCGTCGAAGCCGACGGCCGGATCGCGTTGGTGAACGCGCAGGCCGAGCGGCTGTTCGGGTACCACCGCGACGAGCTGATCGGCCAGCACGTCGAGATGCTCGTTCCCGACGACGCCCGCACCTTCCACGCCCGGCACCGGGACGGCTACGTAGCCGACCCCCGGCCCCGGCCGATGGGCGCCGGCCTTCAGCTGGCCGGACGCCGCCGCGACGGCAGCACCTTCCCGGCGGACATCTCCCTATCCGCCATCCCCACCAGCCAGGGACTGCTCATCACCGCCGCCGTTCGCGACGTCACCGACCGGATCGAAGCGCAGGCCGAGGCCGAACGGCTCAGGGCCGAGGCCGAACGTGCCCGGCTGGAAGCACAAGCTGAACCAGGTCCAGCGGATGGAAAGCCTCGGCCAGCTGGCCGGAGGCGTGGCCCACGACTTCAACAACCTCCTCGGCGTTATCTCCAACTACGCCGCGTTCGCCCGCGAGGAGGTAGGCAAAGATCCCCGTCAAGTCGAGTGGGAGGCCGTCCGCGCCGATCTGGTGCAGGTCGAGGCGGCCGCCGAACAGGCCGCCGGACTCACCCGCCAGCTGCTCGCCTTCGCTCGCCGCGACGTTATCCAGCCGCGTGTGCTGAACCTGAACGACCTGGTCACCGAGGTACGGCACCTGCTGCGCCGCACCCTGGGCGAGCACATCGAACTGGCCGACGACCTGTCCGCCGACCTGAGCAAGGTGCTGGCCGACCCCGGCCAGCTCGAGCAGGTCCTCATGAACCTCGCCGTCAACGCCCGCGACGCCATGCCCGACGGCGGCAAGCTGACCATCGACACCGCCAACGTCGAGCTCGACGACGCCTACGCCAGCCACCCAAGTCCGACCTGCGCCGGGCGCTACGTGGCTGCCTGACCGTCACCGACACCGGCACCGGCATGGACCCGAGCCATCTCGGCACGCATCTTCGAGCCCTTCTTCACCACCAAGGCCCGCGGCAAGGGCACCGGTCTGGGCCTGGCCACCGTCTACGGCATCGTCACCCAGGCGGCCGGCACGATCTGGGTCTACACCGAACCTGGCCACGGCACCACCTTCAGCATGCTCCTGCCCGCCACCGGCCGCCGCCCCCGCCCAGCCGCCGCCGCCCCCGAGCCCGACGGCGGCACGGACCATCGTGCTCATCGTCGAAGACGAGCCCGCCCTGCGCGAGTCCCGCCGGATACTGAGCCGCAACGGCTACCACGTCCTGACCGCCGCCAGCGGCCCCGCGGCATCGACCTCGTCACCAGCACCCCGACCGCATCGACCTGCTCCTCACCGACGTCATCATGCCGCAGATGATGGGTGACGAAGTCGCGCAGCAGATCCGCGCCCGCCAGCCCGGCGTGCGGGTCCTCTACATGTCCGGCTACACCCAGGGCCTGCTCAGCGCCCAGGGCGTCCTCGAGCCCGGAGTCAACCTCATCGAGAAACCATTCTCCGAACCCGGCCTGCTGGCCAAGCTCAACAACATCCTCACCCGGCCGGCGTGCTAACCGCGGTCAGCCGAGGAAGGCGAGCGTGCCCGGGTGCTCGACGCGGTGGTTAACCAGGTCCAGGTGACGCAGCGTGAAGCCGCGCAGGGCCCCGCAGCTGGTGCTGGGTGAGCCGGTCGCAGATCCAGTCCCAGTGCAGCGACACCCAGTCACCCGGGTTGACGCTGTGGGCCAGGGTCGCGCCGTCCAGGGCCAGCTGGGCCGTCTCGGCGGCCGGCGATCCCGAGGGTCAGCAGGCGGCCGTCCCAGCACGAGCGGCCGGCACATCCACCATCGCCTGGTCACCGTGCACGGCGGTCACCCGGCCCCACCGGATCCGGCACCGGTCCAGGACCGTGAGCGCGTGCCTGGCCTTGCGGTCATCGCCCAGCAGGCCGGTCCACGGGTACACGCAGAAGACGGCGAAGCTGTGGTGCGGCACCCCGCCGGCCAGCACCCCCTCGGCCAGGAACGGGAAGTTGCCGCCGGTCCGCAGGCGGAAACGGTCCTGCATCGAGTCGCCGATCTTGGTGACCGGGATCGCCTCCAGCAGGCTGTTGCCGACCCAGTAGGCCTCGACCACGCGGCGGTCCAGCGGGTCGCGGATTCCGCAGCCGGCCGCGATCAGCTCCAGGTACGGCCAGGCCCCGGCGAACGCCTGGGCCAGCTGGACCAGGCCGCCGTCGACCACGCCGGCCACGGCGTACTCCCGGAAGGCGGCGAAGTCGGCGGGCCCGCAGTAGCCGAGGGAGTTCGGCGGGTAGGCGTAACGGACGAACATCAGCGGGCCGCTCGGGCCCGGCCCCGCGCCCGGCCCCGGTCCCGGCCCCACGCCCGGCCCGGGGCCCGGAGCCACGCCCGGCGGCGGTGCGCCGCTCACCCGATTTCCCCGGCCGCTTGTCTCGCCGCTTCCTGCCCGGCTTCCTGCTCCGCTTCGTATTCCGCGCCGAGGGCGTCCAGGGCTTCCCGGGCCTCCTCCGCGGTCATGACCGACAGCGCGAAGCCCATGTGGACCAGCACCCAGTCACCGGCGCGGGGCGGCTCGTCGAGCAGGCCGATGTTGATCACCCGGCGCACGCCGCCCACTTCGGCCATGGCCAGATCGGGATGGCTGGTGTCCCCCGCCACCAGCTGGGCCGGGATGCCCAGGCGCCACATGCCTATCCCCTCTCCGCCGCTGACGCCGCGGCGTACCGGATCGATTCCAGCGTCATTTCGTCGCCGCCGCTGATCTTGGTGTTGGGGCTGGCGCAGCGCGGGCAGGTGGCCAGCAGGTCAGTGGTCTCGCCGCTGAACCCGCAGTCGGGGCACGTGATGGTGGCCGGCACCGTCACGAGCTCTACGGCGGCGCTGCCCGGCCGCTTCGGTGCCTTTCAGCCATCATGGCGAACGCCTGGGCCAGGGATTCGGCGTCCACGGCATGCCGGACCCCGACCGACCCGGATCGCGGCCACCTGGCGGCCGCCGGCCCGCTGGCGCACCGCGTCCAGCACGCCCTCGCACAAGCCGAATTCGTGCATGCCGCTCCCTTGTCGTCCTGGTGATCACGCCGCGCGGCGGGATCGCCGCTCGATGAGCTCGTCTACCACGCTACCGATGAACGCGGCCCGGCTGCCGCCGGTCTTGCGGCCCGCGCGGTTCATGACCGGGCCGGCCACGGTTTCGGCCGTGGATATGGCCTCGCTCAGCATCCGCCGGGTCTCCGGGGACGCCATGATCGCCTGAGCCGAGTCGATCGCCTCCTGCAGGCCCCTGCGACCCTGGCGGGTGCCCACGAAGTAGCCGACCACGAAACCCAGTACTACTTCCACGTCCCTCACGTCCTTCCTGGCGTGCTGGGTAACATCTCGCGAATTTCGAGGTACCGCTTGATGTCAGGCAGCGAGTCGATCACCAGGGCCAGCACTGCCGCGATGACCGCCGCCTTGATCAGCCTGGTCAGCATCCCGAGCACCTCCTTCCTGCTCCTTAGCCAGTTTCGCCGTGCTAAGTCCGCCATGCGCCCTGCTCGTCCGCGGGCCGCTCGGCCAGGAT